>DATHEF010000061.1:0-85457 GCA_035490435.1 Thermoanaerobaculia bacterium | reverse complement strand
CTCCTTGGACGGCGCCAACAGCGGCGCCGCCCACAGGCCCCACAGGCCCGGCGACGAGGTCTGTCAGGAGAACAACATCAACCGAGGAGGGGGGGATTTTTAGGCGATCGAGGTGGGGGAATTTTGGGTGATCGTTGACATAGCTACCGGCTCATCCTCTCAACGGCTGCGATCCCCTGCCGGTGAGCCCGCTTGGCATACCGGCGAACCATCCCCACCGTCTTCCAGCCTCCCAGGATCATGGCGTCGGCGTCGCTTACCCCTCCGGTGTCGAGGAGATTCTGTGCCCAGGCCGCACGCAGGTCGTGGAACCGGAGATCCACAATCTGTGCGCGCTTCTTGGCGTAGCGAAAGGCACCCTGCGGAAACTCCGGAACAGGATGGTGGTCCGGAACCGCCTTCAACTTCCGATCCGGGAAGATGGCGAAGCAGACCTCGCACCCTCCGGGGTAGCCGTAGGGCGTGGCTGCACCGCTTCCCTGGCAGCGGCGCAGCGGACCACCCGCCAGATCGAAAACGTAGGGGCTCATCCCCCGGTGCCGCGCCAGCTCCCGCAGGAGCTCGCCGGCTTCCCCTGGGAAGTAGAGCATCTTCTCGTCGCCATTCTTGTTGAACGCCACGAGACACCGGGGGACGCCAGGGCGCATCTGCCCAGTGGCGTGGTCATAGACCTGCGGGTTGAGCTCAAGGCCACGCCACTCCATCTTCATGAGCTCTCCTTCGCGGGCCCCCGAAGCTCGCCCGCAGATCACGAGAGGGTAGAGCCTGGAGTCACGGGAGCCCCGGACGGCCACTAGGAGGGCCTCCCACTCTTCTAGGGTGATCTCGCGGTTCCGCTCCTGTTCGCGGTCGACCTTGCGGCGCTTTCGCCGGCTGCCCCCGCGCATCGGGTTCTGGGTGAGCCAGCCCCAATCGACGCAAGCCGACAGGACTGCCGAGAGCGCGGCTCCATATCGGCGCATCGTGGCGAAGGCGATGGGCTTGCCGCCGTTCTGGCCTTGTTGCCGCTCCCGGAGATCCGCCAAGAGTGAGGGACCCGTCAATTCTGTCAGGAGCTCGGCGCCTCTGAGCTTCGCCCACCACTCAAGATGCCGTCGCCGATTGCGCCTCTCGGTGACAGCGAGCAGCGGAAGCTCTTCGACCAAGTACTTCTCGATCGCCTGAAGGACCGTCTTGCGCCCATTGCCTCGGAGCCGTCCATCCTTGACCTCCGTCCGGATCCGCTCCATCTCGATGCGGGCATCGGTCAAGCGGCTGAAGGTCTGGCCCTTGCCGACATAGCCCCCGAACCGGGGCTTGATGGCGTAGCCAGTGACCTTCCCCTCGGAGTTGATCCGCTTGTAGACACCTTTATAAGGCGTCTTCTCCAAGCGGCCTTTGCTCGGTGACCTGTCTACGCTGGTGGGCTTTTTGACGGCGGCCATGAACCACCTCTCTCGGCAAAATGTCCCAAAAATGTCCCGCAAGGGGTTTCGGCGTACACTTGAGAGTGTACACCGGAACCAAGAAATGTAAACGGGAGAAGGAGATGCGGGTGGTGGGCCGTCAGAGACTCGAACTCTGGACCCGCGGATTAAAAGTCCGCTGCTCTACCAACTGAGCTAACGGCCCCCAGGGGCGGGAGTATACCTCAGTGCCGCTTTCACCTGCCGCGCCGCCCTCAGCCCGGTCGCGATCGCGCCTTCGACCGTGCCCGTCCGTCCCTCCTCGTCCGTTGCCTCGCCGGCGAAGAAGAGCGCTTTCTCGACCGGGCGCGCCAGATCCCTCGCGGCCTCGCTGCCGCCGACGCGGGCGTAGCTGTAGGCACCGCGGGAGAAGGGGTCGGCCTGCCAGTCGTGGCTCCAGATGCCCTCGAGGCGGGAGGCGAGCCGCTGGCGGGAGATTCCGAGATGCTCGGCGAGGGTCCGCAGGGCGGCGGCCTCGATCTCGGCGGGCTTCTGGCGGGAGAGCTCCGCGGCCGGCGGGCCGCCGCTCCAGGCGACCAGCACCGGCGCGCGCAACGGGTACGGCGTCCAGCAGACCCGGAAGGCGCCGTCCCCCCCGAGGTGGAGGAAGCTCATGCGGTCGAGATCGCCCCGGCCTTTCCAGGGAATCTCGCGGAAGCCGAGGACGAGGCGGACGACGGCACCCATGGCGACGAGGTCGAGCGTCCGCCGCAACCGGGGCGGATCGGGGAGGAAGCGAATGCCGCCCGGCGCGTCCGGTGGCGCCTGCAGGACGCCGATCGGGACGGTGACGATAGCCGCCCGGGCCGTGACCTTCGAGGAATCGTCTCCCACCGTCAGCTCGACCTTGCCGCGCTCCCAGGCGATCTCCCGGACCGGCCTCCCAAGCTGAAGGTTCTCCCCGAGATCGCGCGCCAGCCATTCCGGGACGCGGTCGTACCCCTGGACCATCCGGCCGCTCCGCGAGGCGGACTCGCTCGGCCCCTCGCCGTCCCTGGGGGTGATCGAGAGGACGCTCAGTTGCGCGGGGTCGGCAGCGTGGAACCCGGTGACGAACTCCCGGGCGGCGGCGCGGGCGCCGGCGTAGGGGCGGCCGCCGGGGCGCCGCGCCATGAAATCGTCGAAGGACTGGTCCTCGCCTTTGGGATCGGCTTGAGCGAGAACATGATCGACCCGCTCCCAGAAGCCCTCATAGGGGCGGAGATGCCCGCGCTCAGCGAGCCAGTGATCGCCCGCGATGTCGATATCCACGAGCCCCGCCTCGCGGAGGATGCCCTCGGTCAGGGGGGCCTCCCCGTGGACGAACTCGGCGCCCAGCTCGATGGGGATCTGAACTCGCTCGTCCCGGAGAGTGTGGATGCGCCCGCCGATGCGATCCCGCGCCTCGAAGACCGCCACCCGGAGCCCCCGCCTCCAGAGCTCTCCCGCCGCCGCCAGCCCCGCGGCCCCGGCGCCGATCACCGCGACGTCGATCTCGGTCATTCCCCCCTCCTCCTCGTTTGCCCCTGCTCCACAGGCACGGGCAGAGCCATGACCCTATTCTGAAACAGGGCCGGAGGGAATCTGGTAAACCGGCGGGATCGGTCGGTCGCGTTGTCTGGGGACAACGCGACAGCTCAGCTCTTAGGCAGGATCCTCGAAGCGGAGCCCCGGGTTCCCCTCGGCGCGGCGGAGGTAGGCGGCGATCCTCGCCACCAGCTCCGCGCCCGCCGTCTCGGCTTCCGCGGCCTGCCGGAAGAAGGCGAGCGCGGCCAGCGCCTCCCGGTGGATGTGCCGCGAGGCGAAGATCGGCACCATCTCGGCGGCGAGCCGCTTCAGCTCCCCGGTCCGCCCCTGCTCGGCGTAGAGCAGCGCCAACTCCAGCGAGACCAGGGCCGTGTCGTAGGGTACCCCCTCCGCCACGAAGCCGTCGCGGGCGGCCAGGAACCGCGTCTCGGCCTGATGAAGCTGCCCCAGCCCCTTGGCGATCTTTCCCCGCACCCATCTGCGGCGGTTCTGGACCCACGGCTCGTTGAAGCTGCGGTAGAGGGGGCGGGCGTCGCGGTAGAGCCTCTGGGCTTCGGGAAAGCGGCCAAGCTCCGCCAAGACGAAAACGAGATTATGGCGAGTGCAGAGCAACAGACGCGGATCTCGTTCGGGATCAATGAGCTCGATGGCCTTCATTAGAATCGAAACGCAGTCCTCGGAACGGCCCATGTAGTTACAAACAGTTGATGAATTCACAAGGGACCGTCCGGCACGATGTCTCTCTCCATGGCTAAGGAAGAGGTCCACTGCACGCCGAAGGAGCCTCAAGGACTCATCAAAACGACGCTGATCTCTCAGCAGGGAGGCCTTAAGATCCAGGAAGATTGCCCGTTCCAGGCCGTCCCTCGTTCCCTTCTTCAGTTGTTGATAGGCTTTGCTGAAGGCTTCCTCCGCCCCCTGGAACTCGAAACGCATCCGGCAGGCATTGCCGACGAAGCTCCAGGCGCGCGCGCTCGCAGGTCCGCGATCCGCTCTTCTCCGTAGCGGGTGCTGTCCAGGTGATCGGCGAGACGGAGGGCCAGTAGGCCCAGGTGCTCGCCGAACGCTGGAGCCTGGATGCTCACTTCCAGGCTCCGCTCCACCAGAAGCTCGAAGACGCCCCAGGTCTGGAATCGTGGCGAGTCGCGCAGGAGCAGGTCGCGGCCCTCGGCGGGCTGCTCGAGCAGCTCGACGAAGAGCCCGGCGCGTCATCCCGCTCCCGTTCCAAGTCGGGCCCCCCACTCCGAGACCGCGCGCCGGCTCGCCGCCACCGCCTGATCGTAGCCGGATCCAGCGCCCTTACCTGTTTCGGGACTGAGCGGGAGAGGCCGGGGCAGATACGCCAGCCGCGAACGGCAGTAGGCGCACCAGGTGAGGTGCCGCACCAGCGGCCGGTGCTGCTCGCCGAGCGACAGCAGGAATTCTTCCAGGGCTTTGTCATTCGGGTGGATCTTCACGCTCTGTCTCCTTCTGCCAGCGCCGGCAGCTCTCGATGAAGGTCCGCAGCAGCCATCCTTCCGCGTCCTCGTGCCGCAGCCGCCGCTTGGCCATCAGCGTGCGGCAGGCGTCCTCGACGATCTCCCGGGCCCTGCTCTCCGATACCCGGTAGGCGTTGAACAGCGCCGGCAGCACGGGGGAGATCCGGTCCAGGGCCTCGATACACGGGTCAAGCGGTCGCGTCATGACGCGAAAGGTAGCACCCCTCCATTATCTTTGTTGCCGCTGGGCGCGGATTCGGGACACGCGGGAGAAAGAAAAACGCCGGTTCCCGGAACCGGCGTCATAAGGAGCGGTGACGGGGCTCTAGCCGTCGGGGTCCATCGCCCCTCCAGAGTCCGTCGTGGGGAGTGGGGGGAGGAGGTTGTGACGGTTGCCATCGGGGTCCATCATGCCTCCCTCCTTGGTCCAGGCGGGGAGGTGCGAGGCCACCCACTGCCAGAGCGCGCCGAGGGAACCGGTGGGGGAGGGGCGGGCGGCGAGGGGGCGGGCGGGGACCGCGCCGGACGCCAGGACCGGCAGGGCCAGGGCGAAGGCGAGGGAACGGATCGCTCGATGCATCGAGGTCTCTCCTCTCTGGGGCGGCCGCGGAGCCGGCCGCCATGGCCGGGCGGGCCGCCGATGAGGAAAGAGTGGCACTTTTCCGCCCGGCTTCACGCCGCCGCGAGCTGGGACGTGCAATGCGGGCAGCGGGTGGCCTGGATCGGGATCGAGGAGCGGCAGTACTGGCATTCCTTGACCACCGACGGTGCCGTCTCCTCGCCGCGCCGCATCCGGTTCACCGCGCGGACGATCAGGAAGACCACGAAGGCCACGATCAGGAAGGTAATTATGGCGTTGAAGAAGAGGCCGTAATTGAGCGTCGGCGCTCCGGCGGCCTTGGACTGGGCCAGGCTGTCGTAGTGCTTCCCCGTCAGGCTGACGAAGCGGTTCGAGAAGTCGACCGGACCGAGGAGCATGCCGAGCGGCGGCATGATGACGTCGTCCACCAGCGAGGTGACGATCTTGCCGAAGGCGGCGCCGATGATCACCCCGATCGCCAGGTCGAGGACGTTGCCGCGGACCGCGAATTCCTTGAATTCCTTGAACATCGCTCTCTCCTCCTTGGTTCAGGAAAGCCTAAAGGATTTCCGCCGCTCTTGGTTGGGGCAGCACGAAGATCTGCCGTGCCCGCTCGGAGCCCAGGGTCTCCGGGTCGTAGTAGCGGTCGAGCACGGACGGCTTCCAGGCGAGCAGGTCGGGGTTGCGGGCCGCGAACTCCTCCCAGATCTCCCCCTCGGCGGCCATCCGCTCGTGGATCAGGAAGAGGTAGGCCCAGGTGATGGTCTCATGGTAGAGGCCGGGGTGGCCGTTGAAGGCGGCGAAGCGCTTCAGCCCCTCGGCGAAGCGGGCCAGAGCCTCCAGCGGGGAGTGGCGGCGCAGGTAGATCCACGCCAGGCGCACGTGGTCGCGGTGGTGGAACGAGGTGTTGGGGAGGGTGCAGTCCTCGAAGCTGCTGACGAATTCGGCGTCGGTCATTTTTCCTCGACAAAAGGAAAAGCCCCAGGGGGTAACCCCCTGGGGCTTCGTGGAAAGGAGATTCTAGCACGGTCCGCCCATGCTACACTCTCATAGCCGACCGGCTAATTCATGCGCGACGGCGGGGCCTGTCCCCGTCCTGGAGATCTCCTTCGATGAACGTGACGAAGCTGAACGCTTTCCGCAACTTTGACCAGCTCCTGGAGATCGGCATCTCCCATGACGCCGACGGGGATCACCGGGAGGCGTTCGCGCGGCTGGTGGAGGCGATGGAGAGGATGTCCGACGAGGCGGATCTGCTGAGCTCGGCGGACGGCGCGGCCCTGTTCCTCAATCTCGCCCTGGTGGCCGGCCGGCTGGGGCGGGCCGATCTGGGGATCGAGCTGCTGGAACGCTCCCGCGAGGTCTTCGCCCGCCTGCTCGGCCGCGGCCGGGTCGTCGGGCCCGCGTAAATTGTGGCCCGCGTAAAGAAGCTCCTCCCGCTGTAGAATTCTCCCGCCGCCGGAGTGGCGAAACGGTATACGCAGGAGACTTAAAATCTTCCACCCGCAAGGGTTTACGGGTTCGAGTCCCGTCTCCGGCACCAGCTTTCCTCTCGCGATCTCTCCTCCGCCGTCCCTCTTCTACTGGCACGCTTCTTGGATTAGACGGGTCGTTTCCGAACGAGCGGCAGAGAGGGTATGGGATGACGGACCTGATGGATGGACAGGTGGAAGAACAGGACCAGACGGCGGAGGCCGCCGAGGGCTGCGGCAATGAGGGCCCGAACTCCCACCCCTGTCCGGTGGTGGCGATCGGCGCCTCGGCCGGCGGTCTGGAGGCGTTTCAGGAGCTGTTCCGCCAGATGCCGGCGGACACCGGCTTCGCCTTCGTGCTCATCCAGCATCTATCCCCCCGCCACGAGACGCTGATCCCCGAGCTGCTCGCGCCGCTGACGCCGATGCCGGTGCGCACGGTCGAGGACGAGACGGTGATCGAGGCGAACCAGATCTACGTCATGCCGCCGCACGGCACGCTCACCGTCGACGATTGCGTGCTCTACCTCTCAAAGCCGGCGCGCGCCGGCGGCCGGCGCTCGCCGATCGACCGCTTCTTCCGCTCGCTCGCCGAGGATCAGGAGGACGAAGCCGTCGCCATCGTCCTCTCGGGCACCGGGACGGACGGCGCCCTGGGCCTCAAGGCGGTCAAGGAGCGCGGCGGGCTGACGCTGGTGCAGACTCCCGAGACCGCGCGCTACGACAGCATGCCCCGCGGCGCCGTGCTCACCGGCGCGGCCGATCACATCCTGGCGGTCGGACAGATGCCGGCCCGGCTGATCGAGCATCAGAAGCGGCTGCGGGACGGGCAGGGGGGGAGCCCCGAGCGGTTCCGCAAGGAGGTCGCGGGCTATCTCGGCAAGATCTGCGCGATCCTGCGCCGGGTGGCCGGGCATGACTTCCGCCACTACAAGCAGAGCACCCTGGTGCGCCGCGTGCGCCGCCGGATGACCGAGTCGCGGTCCGCTTCGGTATATGATTACGTCGAGTCGCTGAATAACGAGACCAAAGAAGTCGAGCAGCTCTTCCGTGACCTGCTGATCAGCGTGACCCACTTCTTTCGCGATCCCGAGGCCTTCGCTCTCCTGGCCACCAAGGTCGTTCCTCGCCTGTTCGAGGGGAAGGACGCGGACGGCTTCGTGCGCGTCTGGATCCCTGGGTGCGCCACGGGGGAGGAGGCCTACTCGCTGGCCATCCTGTTGCGCGAGCACATGGCGACGCTCGCCGCGCCGCCGCAGGTGCAGATCTTCGCCACCGATATCGACGTTCAGGCGCTGGAGGCGGCGCGGCAGGCGCTCTATCCGGAGGGGATCGCCGGCCAGATCTCCCCCGAGCGGCTGGAGCGCTTCTTCGTCCGCCACGGCAACATGTACCAGGTCTCGCGCGAGATCCGGGACCTCTGCCTGTTCTCGCTCCACAACCTGATCGCCGATCCGCCGTTCTCGCGGCTGGACCTGGTCTCCTGCCGCAACCTCCTGATCTACCTGGAAGGGGATCTGCAGAAGAAGGTGATCGCCCTCTTCCATTACGCCCTGCGGCCAGGGGGTTTCCTCTTCCTCGGCCCATCGGAGATGGTGGCGGGGCAGCCGGCGCTGTTCCGCACGATCGACAAGAAGCACCGCGTCTTCCAGTCGCGCGACACCGTCAGCCGCCCCCCCTTCAGCTTCCCGATGAGCGAGCGGGGGCGTCTCGGCATCCGTCCCACCGAGGAGTTGCAGCGGCGCGCGGCGCCCCGTCAGCTCGAGGTGGCGCGGACGTTCGAGGCGATCCTGCTCGACAGCTACGCCCCGGCCTGCGTGGTGGTCCACGAGGGGGGGGACATCATCTACTTCTCGCCGCGCACGGGGCGCTATCTCGAGGCGCCGCAGGGGACCCCGACGGTCAACGTCGTCGACATGGCGCGCAAGGGGCTGCGGCTCGACGTCCGCACGGCCCTCCACAAGGCGGTCAACTCGCGGGTGACGGTCGTCCACGAGAACGTCGCCTTCGAGCTGGACGGGGGCACGCAGCGGGTCAACGTCATCGTGCGGCCGATGCCGGAGCTGGGCGAGGATTCGGGGCTGTTCATGATCGTCTTCCAGGAGGTCGTGACGGCGGCGGGGGAGGCACACTTCGAGGCGCTGCCGGACGAGATCCTCGCCGACGATCCGATTGTCCGCCGCCTGGAAGCCGAGCTGCGGTCGACCAAGGACCACCTCCAGGCGACGCTCGAGGAGCTGGAGAGCTCGAACGAGGAGCTGATCTCCTCGAACGAGGAGCTGCTGTCGATGAACGAGGAGCTGCAGTCGGCCAACGAGGAGCTGCAGACGTCGAAGGAGGAGCTGCAGTCGGTCAACGAGGAGCTGGAGACGGTCAACTCCGAGCTGAAGAAGAAGCTCGAGGAGCTCGACAGCGCCAACGGCGACCTGCAGAACCTCTTCCAGAGCACCCGCCTGGCCACCGTCTTCGTCGACCGCGAGCTGCGGGTCAAGAAGTTCACCCCGGCGGCGGTCGAGGTCTTCCGGCTGATCGACGGCGATGTCGGCCGGCCGGTCGCCGACGTCACTCCCCGCTTCCAGGGGGGGGACCTGGTGGAGGACATCCGGAAGGTGCTGCGGACGCTCGCCACCCAGGAGCGCCAGGTCCACGTCGAGGAGGCGGACTCGTGGTATCTCCTGCGGATCCTCCCGTACCGGACGGTCGAGGACGTCATCGACGGCGTCGTCATCACCTTCCTCGACATCACCGAGCTCAAGCGGGCGGAGGAGCAGCGCGAGACGCTCGCCGCCATCGTCGATTCGTCGCAGGACGGGATCATCGGCAAGACCCTCGACGGCGTCATCACGAGCTGGAACGCCGGGGCGGAGCGGCTGTACGGCCACTCGGCCCGCGAGGCGATCGGCCGCAAGCTGGACCTGATCGTCCCCGCAGACGAACGCCCCTTGATGGCGGCCGTATTCGAGAAGCTTCGGCAAGACGTCAAGGTCGAGCCCTTCGAGACTGTCCGCGTGCGCAAGAACGGCGAGCGGTTCGACATCTCGCTGACCTTCTCGCCGATCCGCGACGCGGGCGGACGGCTGGTCGGAGCCTCCGGCATCGACCGCGACATCTCCGACCGCAAGCGGTCCGACGAGGCTCTGCGGAAGAGCGAGGGGCGGTTGCGGCGGCTGGTCGAGTCCGACCTCCTCGGCGTCATCTTCTCCGACGGAGCCGGGAGCATCCTAGAGGCCAACGACGCATTCCTGGCGATGATCGGAGCCACGCGGGAGGACCTGCGGAGCGGCGCGGTGAAGTGGCGGGAGATGACGCCGCCGGAGTACCTGCCCCTGGATCAGCGCGGCATCGGCGAGGCCAGGATCCGGGGGGCGTGCACTCCCTATGAGAAGGAATACGTCCGCAAGGACGGCACCCGGGTCCCGATCCTGATCGGCTACGCCCTGCTGGAGGAGCCGCAGGAGGAGTTCGTCGGCTTCATCCTCGACCTCACCTCCCAGAAGCGTCTGGAAGAGGAGCTGCGGCACCGTACGGATCAGCTCGTCGAGGCCGACCGCCGCAAGGACGAGTTCCTCGCCATGCTCGGCCACGAGCTGCGCAATCCGCTCGCCCCCATCCGCAACTGCCTCCACCTACTGCAATCCCCCAACCTGACCGAAGAGCAGGAAAAGAGGGCCCTGCGCACGATCGAGCGGCAGGTGCTCCACCTGACCCGCCTGGTGGACGACCTGCTGGACATCGCCCGCGTCTCGCGAGGGAAGATCCTGCTCCGGCGGGAGCGGCTCGACCTCGTCGAGACGGTCCGCGCCATGGTCGAGGACCAGCGGCTCGATCTGGAGGACGCGGGCCTCGGGATCGACCTCGACCTCCCCGGCGCGCCCCTCTGGGTCGAAGGAGATCCGACGCGGATCTCCCAGATGGTCGGCAACTTGATGAACAACGCCGGCAAGTTCACCGAGCCGGGAGGGCGCATCACCTTCGCCGTGCGGGAGCCGGAGCCCGGCACCGCCGCCGTCGTGGTGCGCGACACCGGCATCGGCATGGAGGCGGAGCTGCTCGCCCGCGCCTTCGAGCCGTTCAGCCAGGCCGAGCGCGGGCCGGACCGTGGCCGCGGGGGCCTCGGCCTCGGCCTCGCTCTGGTCAAGGCGCTGATCGAGATGCACGGCGGCGCGGTCGAGGCTGCGAGCCCGGGGCCGGGAGGGGGGACGGAGGTCACGCTACGCCTGCCGCTCGCCGGAGCCGGCATCGGCTCCAAAACGTCGGAGGGGACGAACATGGCCGGCACCGCTCCGGGGGGCACCCGCGCCCGCCGCTGCCTGATCATCGAGGACAACGTCGACGCGGCCGAGAGCCTGAGCCTGCTGCTGCAGCTCACCGGGCACGAGGCCGACGTGGCCTTCGACGGCGCCGCTGGGTTGGAGAAGGCGCGCAACTTCCGCCCCGAGGTCGTGCTCTGCGACATCGGGCTGCCCGGGAGCCTCGACGGCTACGGTGTGGCCCGCGCCTTCCGCGCCGACCCCGAGCTGCGGTCGGCCTTCCTCATCGCCCTGACCGGCTACGGCCAGGAGGAGGACCGGAAGCGCGCCCTCGAAGCGGGTTTCGACACCCATCTCACCAAGCCGGCCGACCTCGACGCCCTGCGCCTCCTGCTCTATAATTCTCCCTGAAGCGGTGGGGAGTAGCCCCCCGGGGATGTCCCTGGGTCCGGGCCGTCGTCAACACGGGGCGCCAAGCCCCCGGTTGCCCGGGAGCCAACGAGCTCGGCGAGACCACACGACACGTCATCGTGCCGTGGGTCTGTCGCGCCGTCCCACGGCCTATCTCGAAAGGGGATAGGTCATGCCGGAAACCTCCCTGGGCCTCTGGATCGGGTTCAACCTCTTCATCCTCGTCCTGCTCGCCCTCGACCTCGGCGTCTTCCATCGCAAGTCCCACGCGGTCTCGCTCAAGGAGGCGGGGATCTGGAGCGCCGTCTGGGTGGGGCTGTCCCTCGCCTTCACCGCCGGACTCTACGCCTTCCGCGGAGCGGACCCGGCGCTCCAGTTCCTCACCGGCTACCTGATCGAGAAGTCGCTCAGCGTCGACAACATCTTCGTCTTCGCGCTGATCTTCGGCTACTTCGCGGTGCCGGCGGCCTATCAGCACCGGGTGCTCTACTGGGGGATCCTGGGCGCGCTCGTCCTGCGGGCTGCCTTCATCTTCGCCGGCTCGGTCCTGATCGCCGAGTTCCACTGGGTGATCTATCTGTTCGGAGCCTTCCTGATCCTCACCGGTATCCGCATGGCTCTGCACCGGGGCGAGGAGATCCACCCCGAGCGCAACCCGGTGCTCCGGCTGGCGCGGCGGCTGCTGCCGGTGACCTCCGACTACCGGGGGGACCGCCTGTTTGTGCGCGAGGGGGGGCGGGGGCTGGCCACCCCGCTGTTCCTGGTGCTGCTGCTGATCGAGAGCACCGATCTGGTGTTCGCGGTGGATTCGATCCCGGCCGTCTTCGCGGTCACCCAGGATCCGTTCATCGTCTACACCTCGAACGTCTTCGCCATCCTCGGCCTGCGCTCGCTCTACTTCCTGCTCGCCGGGGTGATCGGGAAGTTCTACTACCTGAAGCTGGGCCTCTCGTCGGTGCTGGTCTTCGTGGGGGGGAAGATGACGCTGGCCGACCTCTATAAGATCCCTTCGCCGGTCTCGCTGGCGGTGATCGCGGCGCTGCTGGCGGCCGCGGTCGGGGCCTCGCTGGTGAAGAGCCGGCGCGACGCGCGGATATGAAGGCGGGGGCTCCACTGGCTTATACTTTGCACCGTTTGCCGTCGCCTGTTTTGAATTGGAGGAAGTGTTGAAGCAGCCCATTGTTGCGGGAGTCCCGATCATCCTGTGCCTCTCCCTGGCTGCGCCTCCGGCGTACCCGGTCCAGACGGACCAGATCGCCCAGTCTTCCCGGCTGAAGGGTCTCAGCATCGAGGAGTTGATGGAGATCGACGTCACCTCGGTCTCGCGGCGCAGCGAGCCGGTCTCCGGCGCCGCAGCGGCGATCACCGTGATCACCAGTGAGGACATCCGCCGTTCCGGCGCCAACAACCTGCCCGATGCCCTGCGGATCGCCGTCGGCCTCGAGGTGGCGCAGTCCGACGGCAGCACCTGGGCGATCAGCTCGCGGGGCTTCAACGCCACGACCGCCAACAAGCTGCTGGTGCTGATCGACGGCCGCACCATTTACACGCCCCTGTTCTCAGGCGTCTTCTGGGACGTTCAGGACGTGATGCTGGAGGACATCGACCGCATCGAGATCATCCGCGGCCCCGGCGCCACCCTCTGGGGAGCCAACGCGGTCAACGGTGTGATCAACATCCTCACCAAGAGCGCCGCCGACACGCAGGGGTCGCTGGTCAGCCTCGGCGGCGGCACCGAGGAGCGGGCTCTCGCCAGCTTCCGCCAGGGGGGCAAGCTGGGGGAGGGCACTTCGTACCGCGCCTACGGCAAGTACTCCTACCGCGACTCGCTCGCCTTCACGAACGGCGACAGCGCCCGCGACCCGCTGCGCCGGGGGCAGGCCGGATTCCGCGTCGATCGCGCCGACCGCGCCGACCGCGGCTCCGGCGCCCTCACCCTCCAGGGAGACGCCTACCATGGGCTCGCCGGACAGCAGGTCATCACGCGGGCCGATACCGACCTCGACGGCGCCAACCTCCTGGGGCGATGGACACACACCTACGCGGAGAATTCGGGCTCGGACATCCAGGTCTATTACGACTACACCCATCGCCGGATCCCTCTCTGGTTCGAGGAGCACCGCCACACGCTGGACGTCGACTACCAGCACCGGCAGCCGGTCGGCGCGCGGCAGGACCTGGTCTGGGGAGCGGGTTACCGGGTGACCCACGACGAGGTGGACAACAGCCAGGGGTTGTCGTTCCTCCCCGAGCGCCGGACCCAGAACCTGTTCAGCGCTTTCGCACAGGACGAGCTCGCGCTCGACTCCCATCTGCGCCTCACGGTGGGCACGAAGGTCGAGCACAACGCCTGGACCGGGTTCGAGGTGCAGCCGAGCGCGCGCCTCGCCTGGGTTCCCAACGAGCGCCGCACCCTCTGGGCGGCGGTCTCCCGCGCCGTGCGCACGCCCACCCGTCTCGACGAGGATCTCACCTTCTATGACGTCGAGGGGCGCCCCTTCCTAACCGGCTCGCGCGACTTCAAGCCCGAATCTCTGCTCGCCTACGAGATCGGCTACCGCCTGCAGCCGCGGACGGGGGTGCAGCTCGACCTCGCGACCTTCTACAACGTCTACCGCGACCTGCGGACCGTGGAGCGTCTGCCAGACGGCACGCAGCTGCTCGCCAACGGGCTGGACGCGGAGACCTGGGGCGCCGAGCTGCGCGCGAGCGTGCAGGCGACCCCCTGGTGGCGCCTGCACGCCGGCTACGCCTACTTCGACAAGCAGCTCAGCCTCGACCCTGGCAGCAACGATCCGAGCGGCGGCAGGAATGAGGGGAACGATCCGCGCAACCGCTTCGTGCTGCGCTCGCTGATCGACCTGCCGGGTGGCTTCGAATTCGACAGCACGGCGCGCTACGTCGCCCGGCTGCCCGCCCCCGTGGTGCCGGCCTACACCGAGCTCGACCTGCGGCTCGGCTGGAACGCCTCGGACCGGCTCGAGTTCTCCCTCGTCGGCCAGAACCTCCTGCACGCCCGGCACCCCGAGTTCGGCTTCCCCTCGCCGCTGCGGCGGGAGATCGAGCGCGGCGCCTACGGGAAGGTGACATGGCGCTTCTGAGAGGGGGCATCCTGCCGGCCCGCCGCCCGGGATTGAAATCCCGGGCTACCGACGGCCGTCCCATCCGGGACTCCCAGATACCTGTTTCCTCCCAGAGCCCCGGGAAGGGGCGATTGTCGGTAGCCGGGGATTTCAATCCCGGGCGGCGAGGCCGCGGCGCGTTTTTCCTGCTGCCCGCCCTTTTGCCCGCCCTCCTGCTGGCCCTCCTGCTCGCCGTACCGGGCGTGGCGCCGGCCCAGACGGCGGAGGAGTACGCCGTCAAGGCGGCGTTCCTCTACAACTTCGCCAAGTTCGTGGACTGGCCCCCGGCGGCGTTCCCGGACCCGAACACCCTGAAGGTCTGCGTGCTGGGCGACGACCCTTTCGGCGTCAGCCTGCAGGAGGTCGCGGGGGAGCAGGTCGGAGGCCACAAGCTCAGCGTGACGCGGACCGACTCGATCTCCAGGACCGCCGGCTGCCAGATCCTGTTCATCAGCCGGTCGGAGCGCGAGCACGTCTCGCAGATTCTCGCCGCGGTCAAGGGCTCTTCCATGCTCACGGTGGGGGACTCCAAGGGGTTCGCCGAAGAGGGCGTGATCATCAACTTCGTCCTGGAGGGCTCGAAGGTCCGCTTTGAGATCAACACGGAGTCCGCCGACCGGGCGGGGCTCAGGATCAGCTCGAAGCTGCTGCAGCTCGCCAAGCGGATCGTCTCTGCCCCGGGCACCAGGCCGGGGCCCTGAACCATGCTGCGGCGGCTCCAGCGCGTCCCCATCCACCAGAAGCTGATGCTGATCGCGCTGCTGACGACCGGCGGCGCCCTGCTGCTGGCCGGCGCCGCGATCATCTACTTCAACGTGGTGCGCTTCAAGCAGGAGATGAAGCGCGACCTCGCTTCGTTCGCCGATGTCTTCGCCGGCAGCAGCACTGCCGCCCTGACCTTTGGGGACCCGAAGACGGCGACCGAGATCCTGCGCAGCGTGAGCCCCCGCACGTCGATCGTCGCCATCGCTCTCTATGACGACAAGGGGCACCTCTTCGCTCATTGGGAGAGGGCCGCGAGCGTCAAGTACCCACCGGCTCCGGAGCCTGACGGCAGCCACTTCGACGAGAGCGCCCTGGTGGCCTTCCGCCCGGTCATGCTCCAGGGGCAACGGCTCGGCACGATCTACCTGCGCAGTGACCTCAAGGAGCTGCGCGACCGTGTCTGGACGCAGGCGCTGACCGTCGGCTTCGTCTTCCTCGCCTCGGGGATCGTGGCCCTTTTCCTCTCCTCGTGGCTCCAACGCCTGATCTCGGGGCCCATTCTCGCCCTCGCCGGCACGGCGCGAGCGGTCTCCGAGCGCCGGGACTACTCGATCCGGGCGGACCGGCGGAGCTCCGACGAGCTGGGGACCCTGGTCGACGCCTTCAACGACATGCTCGCGCAGATCCAGCGCCGCGACTCCGAGCTGCAGGAGGCCAAGGAGGCGCTCGAGGAGAGGGTGCGGGAGCGCACCCGGGAGCTCGAGCAGCGCAACGAGGAGCTCAACCAGAGCAACAAGGAGCTGGACGACTTCGCCTACATCGCCTCGCACGACCTGAAGGAGCCGCTGAGAGGGATCCACAACTTCTCGAGCTTCCTGATCGAGGACTACGCCGCCAAGCTCGACGACGAGGGGCGCTCCAAGCTCGATACCCTGATGCGGCTGACCCGCCGCATGGAGACGCTGATCGACTCGCTCCTCCAGTTCTCCCGCCTGGGCCGCGTCGACCTCGCCGTCGACCGGGTGAATCTGAACGAGATCGTGGCCGAGATCCTGGATTCGCTCGCCATCTCGCTCAAGGAGGATAGAGTGGAGGTGAGGGTCCCCCGGCCCCTGCCCGCCGTCCGCGCCGACCGCGTCCGCGTCGGCGAGATCTTCTACAACCTGATCGTCAACGCGATGAAATACAACGACAAGGCGGACAAGTGGATCGAGATCGGCTGGCGGGAGAACCCCGCCGGTCCGCCGGTCTTCTACGTGCGCGACAACGGCATCGGCATCCCGGAGAAGCACCACGACGCGGTGTTCCGGATCTTCAAGCGCCTGCACGGCCGCGACAAGTACGGCGGCGGCACCGGCGCCGGGCTGACGATCGTCAAGAAGATCATCGAGCGGCACCATGGCAGAATCTGGCTCGAGTCGTCCGCCGGCGCCGGGACGGCCTTTTATTTCACTCTGGAAGAAGGAGACGTACGTGCCTGAACCTCCAACGCAGCCGATCCTCCTAGTGGAAGACAGCCCCGAGGATTTCGAGACCACCCAGCGCGCCTTCCGCCGCTCGGGGCTCAAGAACCCGATCCTCCGCTGCGCCGACGGCGACGAGGCGCTCGACTTCCTCTTCCACCGCGGGAGCCACGCCGACGCGCCGCGGCCGGGGGTCATCCTGCTCGACCTCAACCTGCCGGGGACCGACGGCCGCGAGGTGCTCTCCGAGATCAAGGCCAGTGACGATCTCAAGCAGATCCCGGTCATCGTGCTGACCACCTCGGCCGACGAGCGCGACGTCCAGGCCTGCTACCTGGCGGGCGCCAGCAGCTACATCCAGAAGCCGGTCGATGTCGAAGGCTTCATGAAGGCCATCGAGCGCCTCAACGACTACTGGTTCGAGGTCGTGATCCTGCCGAAGGGGCAGTAATCCAGAGAATGACCGAAGCGCGGATCCTTCTCCTGATCGTCGACGACAGCCCCGAGGACCGGGAGCTCTACCGGCGGCTGCTCGCCCAGGGCAGCGAGCAGGCCTATGAGTTCCTGGAGGCCGAGACGGGGGAGGAGGGGCTGCGGCTGGCGCACGACCGCATTCCTGACTGCCTGCTGCTCGACTACCGGCTGCCGGACGTCGACGGCCTCGAGTTCCTCTCCCGCCTGCGGGCGGAGCGGCTGATCCCGGTGATCGTGCTGACCGGACAGGGGAACGAGGCGGTGGCCGTGGAGGCGATGAAGAGCGGGGCGCAGGACTACCTGCTGAAGGGGAACGTCGACCGCGACCGCCTCCAGCAGGCGGTGCGCAACGCCATCGAGAAGGTGGCGCTGCGCCGCAAGGTCGAGGAGAGCACGGCCGAGCTCGCCGAGGCCAACGCGGCCCTGCGCCGGATGTACGACGACCTGGAGGTGCTGGTCGAGCAGCGGACGGCCGAGCTGTCGGTGGCCAACCAGGAGCTCAAGCGGGAGATCCGCGTCCGCGAGTGGGCCGAGCAGGAGCGCGCCCGCCTCCTCGTGCTCGAGCAGGCGGCGCGCAAGCAGGCCGAGGAGGCCAACCGCACCAAGGACGAATTCCTGGCCACCCTCTCCCACGAACTGCGGACCCCGCTCAACGCCATTCTCGGCTGGGTGCAGGTGTTGCGCACCGGCAAGCTCGACCCGGCCGCCGGCGCCCGGGCGCTGGAGACGATCGAGCGCAACGCCCGATCGCAAGCGCAGTTGATCGCCGACCTGCTCGACGTCTCGCGCATTATCACCGGCAAGCTCCGACTCGACTTCAAGCCGGTCGAGCTGCGCCGCATCATCGACTCCGCGCTCGAGACCGTGCGCCCGGCGGCCGATGCCAAGGGGATCCTCCTCGACATCTCGATCGGCCCGCTGGCGAGCCCGGTCCTCGGCGACGCCGACCGTCTCCAGCAGGTGATCTGGAACCTGCTCTCCAATGCTATCAAGTTCACCCCCCGGGCGGGCCGGATCGAGGTCCGCCTGCGCGAGGAGGGGGGCAACGCCGTCATCCGGGTGAGCGACAGCGGCATCGGCATCCGCCCCGACTTCCTGCCGTACGTCTTCGACCGCTTCCGCCAGGCTGAAGGGTCGATCACCCGCACCCATGGCGGGCTCGGTCTCGGCCTCTCGATCGTGCGCCACCTGATCGAGCTGCACGGCGGCACGGCCGAGGTCGATAGCAGGGGAGAGGGGGAGGGGGCCACCTTCACGGTGCGGCTGCCGCTGCGGGCGGAGCTCGCCGAGGACGATCCGCTCGATCGCACCGGGATCGGGATGAAGCCGCCGGGCCTGTTCAGCACTCCCGACCTGCTGGCGGGCGTGCGCGTGGTGGTGGTGGAGGACGAGGCGGACACCCGCGAGCTGCTGTCCCTGTCCCTGCAGCAATGCGGCGCCGAGGTGGCGGCCTTCGGCTCGGTGCCCGAGGCGCTGGCGTCGTTCGACCTCGTGGTGCCGGACGTCCTGCTCTCCGACATCGGCGTGCCGGGCGAGGACGGTTACTCGCTGATCCGCAAGGTCCGGATGCGCGAGCCCGCCCTGGGCGGCAACGTCCCCGCCGCCGCCCTCACCGCCTACGCCCGTGCCGAAGACCGCCTGCGCGCCCTGGAGGCCGGCTACCAGACCCACCTCGCCAAGCCGGTCGATCCCTCCGAGCTGATCGCCACCATCGCCCGGCTGGCCGGGCGCACGGCGCTGGCGCCGTAAGCCCTACAAGCTCAGCCGCACTCCCAGCCGGAACGACCGCGGCGGCGTTCGCAGCACCGGCTTCCCGTAATCCGGATTGGTGGGAGTGGGGGAGGCGTTGTCCGCCTCCTGGAAATCCCAGCGCTGGTCGAGCAGCAGCGGCCGCTGGAAGTCGAACAGGTTGAAGACGTCGAACAGGAGGTTGATCTTCGCCGGGCCTACCGCGATCGGGTAGCCGAGGTGGAGGTCCGCCTCATAGGTGTCCGGCGTCCGCCCCTCGGTGCCGCGCTCGGTCAGAAAGAACTCGTAGCGGCTGTAGATGTCCGAGAAGCCGTAGCGGGTCAGCGGCGTGCCCGAGCGCCAGTAAGCCGAGAGCCCCATCGAGAGCCGCCAGGGGGTCTCGTAGATCCCCGAGACCTTGAGCTGGTGCCGGCGGTCGTTCGACAGCGGCCCCTTGTTGGTGATCCGCGACAGGTCGCTGCCGTTGGTGAAGAAGTCGTAGTAGTCGTAGGCCGCCGAGATGTTGGGGTCGGGACCGACGTTGGTGAACGGCGCGTAGAGGCCGTCGAAGTTCCCCTCGAGCTTGGAGTAGAGGTAGGAGGCGAGCCCCTGCCAGTGGTTGGAGAAACGCTTGGTGGCGTCGACCTGGACCCCCTTGAAGGTCCGCTTCGCCTTCGGCGCCGGGAAGGTCTGCGAGTAGTCGAGGGTGTAGATTCGCCGCATGATCCCGCGGCCGGGGTTGCCGATGCAGTAGGTGCCGTCGTCCTGGCAGAGGAAGTCCTCGATCACCTCGCCGTAGTCACGGTAGATCCCCTTGATGCCGACGGCGAGGTCGGGCAGCACCTCGCGCTCGTAGCCGAGCAGCGCCTCGTTGAGGTACTGGTTGCGGAGGTCCGGGTCCGCCGGCTCGGTGAAGCCGCCGAAGATGGTCGAGCTCTGGTCGAGGTCCGCCTCGGCGCCCGGATCGGGGGTGGTGCTCGTCGGGCTGTAGTTGAAGATGCGCGCCTGCCGCTCGAAGGAGAAGGAGCGGACCACCAGGTCCATCGGGATCTGCTCGTAGTAGCGGCCGTAGGAGGCGTAGACCTTGGAGCGGCCGCTGCCCGACGGATCCCAGACGAAGCCGAGGCGCGGCGCAAAGTCCTTCTTGAGGTCGGTCTGTCGGGTCCCCTCGGCGTCGATGATCTGCTGGCGGTCCCAGCGCACGCCGAGATCGAGGCTGAAGGCGGGGCCGAAGGTCCAGCGGTCCTGAAGGTAGACGCTGGTGTTCTTGTGCTCGGGCGCGGCGGTGAGCTGCGAAACCGGGGCGTTCTCCGGCGTCGCCGTCGGCGTCGTCCAGTAGGAGTGGCTGTAGACCGGCCGTCCGCCGTTGGCGAAGACGTCGATCAACTGGCCGCCCGAGTAGCGGCGGACGACGTCCGCCTGCTCCCGCTCGTACTCGAGGCCGAGCTTGACCTCGTGATGCTCGAAGTAGCGGGTCGTGGCGGCGCCGGCGAAGTCGCGCTGGAAGTCCTTGGTCTGCAGCAGCCCGAAGCCGCCGGTCTGGTAGAAGCCTCGCTCGACGTCGCGGAACTCGACCGCGTCGCCGGCCGCGCTCGCCGGGCCGACCGAGTTCTCCTCCCGGTGCCGGGCCACTTGGCCGGTGAGCAGCCAGGCGCTGGAGAGGATACCCTCGTAGCGTAGCGACCAGTCCTTGCCGCCGAAGCTGCGCACGCCCAGATAGGTGATCGGATCGCCGTTGAGCGGGTGCTGCGCGTCGTTGATCGCGCCGGTGTCGTCCCGCGGGTCCTGGAAGAAGCTGCCGACCAGCGACTGGCTCTCGGAGAGCCGCCAGGTGAGCTTGGCGGCGCCGAGGTCGCGCTCGCTCTTCGACTGCACGACGTCGCCGGCCAGGGGACCGGCTGGGAGGATGGTGTCGTCGGTGTTGCTCACCCGGTCGTAGGCGGCGAAGAACCAGAGCTTGTCGCGCACCAGGAAGCCGCCAAGGTCGATGCCGTAGTCCTCGCGGGTGTAGCCGGCGCGGGTGCCGCTGGTCGAGACCACCGGCTCGGCATTGCCCTGCAGCGCGTCGGCGTCGTAATAGCCGAAGATGTCGCCGTGGAGCTCGTTGCCCCCCGACTTGGTGATGACGTTGATGACGCCGCCGGTCGAGCGCCCGAACTCGGCCTGGTAGCCGCCGGTCTTGACGTCCACCGCCTGGATGAACTCGAAGTTGAGCTCCTTGCCCTGCGCGCCATATTCGGCGCCGGTGGTGTTGACGCCGTCGATGTAGAAGACGTTCTCCGAGCCGGTCGAGCCGTAGACGGTGATCGACTGCTGCTGCCCGTTCTCCGGGTTGGCGTCGGAGGAGACGCCGGGGGTGATCTGCACCACCGAGGCGTAGTTGCGCCCGGTCGGCAGGGTCTGGATGGCGCGGGTGTCGAGGTTCGTGCCGAGGGTGGTCGTGGTGGTGTCGACCACCGGCAGATCGCTGGTGACGGTGATCTCCTGCGCCAGGGAGGCCCGCAGCGTGGGGTTGAGGGTGGCCTCCTTGTCGAGGCCGACGACCACCCCCGGGCGGGTCTCCGCGGCGAACCCCTCGAGGGTGAAGGAGACGCTGTACTCGCCGGGGGGGAGCAGGGTGAGGCGGTAGGCGCCGTTGCGGTCGGTGACCGCCGTGCGCGTGCCCTGGAGGGACGGGCTGGCCGCCTCGACGGTGACACCGGGCAGGCTGCCGCCCGCGTCGTCGATTACCCGGCCGACGATGCCGCCGGTGGTCTGGGCCACGGCTCCGACCACGACTCCGAGGAAGAGAAGGGTGGACAGCAGGCAACAGCGGAGCGCACTCATTTGCGACCTCCTTGTGCTACGAAATGTAGCCATGAATTTACCACAGCACCCTGCACAGCCCCTTGGGCCGGGGTTCGTTGTATCCTCGGTTCATGAACCCCCTGTCGCCTGAAGTCTGGAACCGCGGCCTGCCCTATTCGTCCTACCGGCGGACCATCCGCCGTAACGGGAAGATCTTCGACGAGGTCTTTCGCGATCCCACCCATACGCCGGAAGACATCGAATTCCTGCGCAAGCTCCCGCCGTTGCGGGTGGTGGCGATCAGCGAGGACTGGTGCCCGGACGTCTACCATACGCTGCCCACCTGGGTACGCATCGCTGACGAGCTCCCGGACTGGGAGTTGCGGGTCTTCCCCCGCGACGCCAATACCGAGCTGATGAGCTTCTTCCTCTGGCGGCAGGACGCCCAGCGGATTCCGGTCCTCGCCTTCTACGACGACGAGGACCGCCTCCAGACCTGGTGGTCGGGGCGTAGCGCCGTGGCCCAGCGCGCCTTTGACGAGGCGCTGGCCGGACGCGCCTTCAGCTCCCTCGACCCGGAGGAGCGGAAGCGGATCAGCGAGAGCACCGAGGAGGGCTACCGCCGCGAGTTCCGCCGCGCCAACCTGGACGAGATCCTGACCCAGTTGCGCGCGTTCTTCCACGTGGGGTAGAGGGCTCAGGAGACCAAGTGGAGTACGATACGAGAGGAGGCTCGGAGCAATGTCACAGGCGATCATATCGAACGACTACAGGATCGAGATCCCGGAAGAGATCCGGCGTGAGATCTCCCTCGTGACGGGGCAGAAGGTCCATGTCTTCGCCAGGAACGGCGTCATTACCCTGGTCCCGGATCAGCCCCTCTCAGCTCTTCGCGGTTTCCTCAAGGGGATGAACGTGGAGGGTGTGCGGGAGAAAGAGGATCGCTTTTGACGCTGATCGATTCGTCGGGTTGGCTGGAGTTTTTTACCGACGGCCCTCTTGCGGAGAAATACGCTTCTTATCTGAGCGAACTGTCGCAGATTCTCACGCCCACCGTCGTTCTGTATGAAGTCTATAAAAAGATACGGAGGGAACGCGGGGAAGAGGATGCGCTGGTGGCTGCCGCGCAACTGAAGAAGACCCAGATCGTGCAACTGACGGATACGATCGCCATGCGGGCGGCCGAGCTGAGTCTCGAACATCATCTGGCGATGGCGGATGCCATGGTCTATGCGACGGCAACGCTCCACAGCGTTCTTCTGGTCACCAGCGACAGCGATTTTTTCCCCGATTCTGTCTCTCTGCCAGGAGTTGTTTACCTCGAAAAGCCTCCCCAGGCCTGATTTCCTCTCCGAGAACCATCAATCGGGTGCGGCTCCAGAACCTCCGCCCCGCCCATCCGTACCAATCCTCGATGAAACTCCGCACCCAGCTCGTCCTCGCCTTCCTGCTGCTCGCCATCCTGCCGTTGACCGGTATCGTCCTCTACTCGTATTACTCCTCGCTGCGGGCGGTCCGCCAAGCGTCGGAGACGGAGGCGCGGACGCTGGCGGGGGAGATGGACGCCCGCATGGCCTCGATCCGCGGCGAGCTGGGGCGCGGCGTCGAGCGGATGGGCGGCGTCTCCGCCCGGGACCTCATGACCGCGGCCCAGTCCGGCCAGGGGAAGGCGGACCCGCTGCTGGGCCAGATGGTCCGCGGCTTCGGCGAGGCGGCGCCGTTCATCCAGTCGTTCGAGTTCGTTCCTTCGCCGCCGGCTCCGAACGCTCCCCAGCCGATGGACAGGATGGTGATCGACATCCCTCAGGCCCTGCGGGAGGCGCGACGGGAGGTCGAGTCCTCTCCGGAGAAGGATCCCCTGGCCCTGCAGGCGATCGATCAGGCAATCCGGAGCTTCGGCGCTACCCCTCCCAGGGCGCCGGGACCCCCGCCAGATCCGAATCCGGACGCCGAGGCCTTGAAACAGGAGATCCGCAAGCGCGTCGAGGAGCGGCTCGCGGCCGCCCAGGAGCGCCGTGCTCAGGCTCAGGCCGAGGCGGCGAAGCGGGCCGCGGCCGACCGGGCGGTCCTCGGGCACGAGCTCGAGGTGCCGGTGCGCGAGGGGGGCGAGGTCGTAGGCATGATCAAGACGCGGGTTCGCGGCGACGAGCTGCTCTGGCGGGTCCTCGCCCGCACCCGCGCCGGCGAGGGGGAGGTCCCCTTCGCCCTGGACGCTCAGGGGAAGCTCCACACCGTCAACGCGGCGGACCGGGCGAAGATCCAGAAGCTGCCGCTCGCGCTCTCCGTCCACCAGCACGCGGGCGCCGTCCGCTGGGTGCTCGGCGACTGGGTGGTGGCGACCAAGAAGGACGCGGAGAGCGGCGTCGTCTTCGGCATCGCCCGGCCGGTGCCGCTCGCCGAGGTGCGGCAGACGGCGGCGCGCAACTTCGGCTATGGCCTGGGGATGATCGGGCTCGCCTTGCTCGGCATCCTGCCGCTCTCGTCCGGCGTCACGCGCAATCTGAAGCTGGTCACCGACGGAGCGGAGCGGATCGCCCAGGGGGACCTCGACACGCGGGTGCCGGTGCGCTCCGGCAACGAGCTCGGCAAGCTGGCCCTCACCTTCAACCAGATGGCGGCGGATCTGAAGACCCACCAGGAGCGGCTCCTGGAGCAGGAGCGGCTGCGCCAGCAGGGGGAGATCGAGCAGACCCTGCTGCGGACCGAGTACGACCGCAAGAGCGCGGAGCTGGAGGAGGCCCGCCGGTTCCAGCTCTCCCTGCTCCCCAAGAACCTGCCCGAGCACCCGGGGTTCGAGATCGCCGTCTCGATGCGCACCGCGACCGAGGTGGGCGGGGACTACTACGACTTCCACCTCGGCGAGGACGGCGCGCTCACCGCCGCGATCGGCGACGCCACCGGCCACGGCGCCCGGGCGGGGACGATGGTCACCGCCGTCAAGAGCCTCTTCTCGGCCTTCGCCGGCCAGCGCGAGCCCCGCGAGCTGCTCGACGAGGCGGCGCGGGCGGTCCGCCGCATGGAACTGGGGCGGATGGCGATGGGGCTCGCGGTCGCCCGCCTGCGCGACGGCGACCTCGTCCTCTCCTCGGCCGGCATGCCCCCCGTCCTTCTCTACCGGGGGGCGAGCGGCGGAGTCGAGGAGATCGCCCTCCCCGGCATGCCGCTCGGCGGCTTCGCCTTCGACTTCGAGGAGCGCCGTCTCGAGGTCACCGCCGGCGACGCGGTCCTGATGATGACCGACGGCCTCCCCGAGCTGGCGAACGCCGGTGGCGATCCCCTCGGCTACCCCAAGGTCCGCGCGCTGTTCGAGGAGCTGGGCGGCCGGAGCCCCCGGGAGATCCTCGCCGGCCTCAACCGCGCCGCCGAAGAATGGACAGGTGGCGAGCCCCCAAAGGATGACATCACACTGGTGGCGATCCGCGTGGATTGAAGAATCTGAAACCCCGCCGCCGAACTACCGTAGTGGTCGTGGGAGGCCAGCCATGGAACGTTCGCTTTCACCCGCTCACACCGAGACCTCGCCCCGCGCGGCCGAGAGGTTCAGCTTTCGCCGGCTCGGCCTCGTCGCCGGGCTCGACCTCAAGGAGAGCCTCAGCCGGCCGCTGTTCCTGATCTTTGCGCTGATCATGCTGTTGAACGGATGGTTGATGTCGCGCGGCGCCTGGATCTTCCACTCGATCGACACCTCGCTGGGCGGCCCCAAGGCCTGGGCCGACTCCGAGTTTCAGACCGCCTACGTCTACGCGCTGATCAGCTTCTTCATGGTCTCGTTCTTCGTCGCGGTGGCGGCGGGCATGCCCCTGATCCGCGACAGCGAGCAGAAGGTGGGGGAGCTGCTGCATTCGACGCCGCTGCGCCCCGCCGAATACGTCTGGGGGAAGTTCCTCGCCGCCCTGCTCGCCAGCCTGGCCGCCCTGCTGGTGCTGCCGGTGAGCACGGGGCTGCTCACCCATCTCATGCCGAACCCCGGCAACCCCGAGATCTACGGCCCCTTCCATCTCATGGCCTACCTGCGGCCGACCCTGGTCTTCCTGCTGCCGGCCGTCGTCTTCACGGCCGGCGTGACCTTCGCCATCGGGCGCTGGACCGGCCGGCCGATCCTGGTCTTCATCTTCCCGGTCGTCGCCTACCTGTTCTGCAGCAACTTCCTGTGGGGAAGATATCCGCCCCGCATCAGCGAGGGGCTTTCGGACTTCCTGCGCTACGCCGATCCGACGGGATTCCGCTGGCTGAAGGAGAGCTGGCTGCTGGTGGACCGCGGGCTCGCCTTCTACAACACCCGGCCGATCGCCTACGATGCCCCCTTCCTGCTCAGCCGGGCGGGCTTCGTCCTCTTCGGCCTGCTGCTGGTGGACCTCTCCCGCCGCCACTTCGCCGGGCGGCTGCGCCGGCCGGCCCGAGTCCGGCGGACGGAGGGCGCGGCGCCGGTGGCCGCGGAGAGCCGGCCGCTGTCGGTCCTGGGCATGGGCTCGCGTCCGGTGGGCGTCCTCCGCGGCACCCTCGCCGTGGCCCGCTTCGAGCTCCAGGAGCTGCGGTCGCAGCCCGGCCTCTACATCTTCATCCCGTTCATCCTGCTGTTCCTCTACACCCTCTACAAGGACTACCGGGGAGCGTTCAACGGCGCGGTGCTGCTGACGCCGGGGACGGCGGCGATGGAAGGGATGGGCTACCTGACCTTCGCCCTCGGGCTGCTCTTCCTCTTCTATACCGTCGAGTCGCTGGAGCGCGAGCGGACGTCGGGGATCGCGCCGCTGTTCTACGCCACTCCGGCGCCCACCGGGGCCATCGTGGCCGGCAAGATCGCCGCCAATGCCGCGATCCTGGCGGTGGCGCTGGTGGGAGCCTTCGGCATGGCGCTCCCGTTCATGGGCGGCGCGGGAGCCCCGATCGAGATCCAGCCGTTCCTGATCGTCTGGGGGCTGCTGCTGGTTCCCACGATGATCGTCTGGATGGCCTTCATCGCCGCGGTGCTGGCGCTGACCCGGAGCCGCTTCGGCACCTATGGCGTGGGCCTGGGAGCGGCGCTGGTGACCGCCTTCTTCTACATGCGCGGCTATATGAGCTGGGTCGGCAACTGGCCCCTGATCGGCAATCTCCGCGGCGGCACCGCCATCGCCTGGTCCGACCTCGGGACGTTCGAGATCGACCGCGAGGCGATCGTGCTCAACCGGCTCTTCGTCCTCGCGCTGGCCGCCCTGTTCGGCTGGATCGGCGGGCGCTTCCTGCCGCGCCGCGACCGCGACCGCCTGCACCCCGTGCTGCCCCCCCGCGAGCGCCGGCGGACCCTGCTCACCGCCGCCGCGCTGGCCCTGCCGGTCCTGATCCTCGGCTTCTCCCTCTGGGCGGAGGTGAACCGGGGTTTCGAGGGGGCGACGGCGGAGAAGGAGCGCAGGGACTACTGGCGGAAGAACCTCAACACCTGGACCGGCCAGCCGCTCCCCTACGTAACGCATGTGGAGATGGACCTCGACCTCGACCCCGCCACGCGGGGCATCCGGGTGAACGGCTCCTACGACCTGAAGAACCAGAAGGACCAGCCGCTCTACTGGATCCCTGTCACCGGCGGCCTGGCCTGGAAGGGGCTCGCGTGGACCCTCGACGGCCGTCCGCAGACCCCTGAGAACCGCTCGCACCTCTACGTGTTCCGGCTGGCGAAGCCGCTGGCGCCGGGGGCGTCGGTGCGGCTCGGCTTCCGCTACCAGGGGACGATCCTGCGCGGCGTCTCGAGAAACGGCGGCAACCTCGATCTCGGCGAGTTCCTCCTCCCCTCGGGGGCGGTGCTCACCGGCCGCAACCCCGACTTCGTGCCGAAGATCGGCTTCGACCCCAAGATCGGGGTCGACGACAAGAACTTCTCGGAGCCGCGGATCTATCCGCCCTACTTCTACGAGGGGACGACGGACGCCGACCTCGACCGCTCGGCCTTTACCCAGCGCATCCGGATCACCGCCCCGGCGAATTACACCGTCAACTCGACGGGCGCCCTCACCGCCGAGACGGTGAAGGACGGCCGGCGCATGCGGACCTGGGAGAGCGACTATCCGGTGCGGGTGTTCAACCTCGCCGCCGGCCGCGACTGGGCGGTGAGGCGCGGGCCCGGCACCGCCGTCTTCTACAGCCCGAAGCACCCCTACAACGTGGACAGCCTGCTCGAGGCCCTGAACGGCGCGCGCCGGTATTACGGCCAGTGGTACATGCCGTACACCTGGCGCGAGCTGCGGCTCAACGAGTTCCCCGCCTACTCCGAGTACGCCCGGGGCAATGCCACCAACATCTTCTTCTCCGAGGGGACCGGCTTCCTGGCCAGGCCGGAGCCGGGCAACGACGTGGCGTTCACCATCGCCGCCCACGAGTCGGCCCACCAGTGGTGGGGGCACATGATGGCGCCGGGTGAGGGCCCGGGCGGCATCGTGCTGGCCGAGGGAGCGGCCAACTTCGCGACCCTGATGCTCCTGGAGCAGATGCGGAGCCTCCAGGCGCGGCAGGGCTATGCCATGGCGATGGAGGCCGAGTACGGCGAGAACCGCCAGCCGAGCGACGAGAAGCCGCTGGCCGAGACCCTGGAGCTCGGCGGCCGGCCCGGGGACGTGGTGGTGATCTACAACAAGGGGGCCTGGGCGCTCTGGATGCTCTACCAGCGGATGGGGAAGGACGCCTTCCTTGCCGGCGTCCAGCAGTTCTTCCGGGTCTACCACGGCAACCTCGACCACCCGGTGATCGAGGACTTCGTGGCCGTGCTGCGCCCCCACGCGCCGGACCCGGCGGCGTTCGACGACCTGGTCCGGCAGATGTTCTTCCAGACGGTCACCCCGGAGTACCAGATCGACGACGCCAGGAAGCAGCCGCTGGGCGGGGGAGAGTGGGAGGTCATCGCCAAGGTGTCGAACGCCGGCACCGGGCGCTTCCCCGTCGAGGTGGCGGCCGTCTTCGGGGACCGGTTCGACGAGAAGGGGAAGGTCTCCCCCGATCTCAAGGAGGCCCGGATCACGGTCCTGCTCGGCGCGGGGGAATCCCGGACGGTCCGCATCCGCTGCCCGTTCGAGCCCGAACGGCTGGTGGTGGACCCGGACGTCGACGTCCTGCAGCTCCAGCGGCGGGCGGCTTCGAAGCGGTTGTAGGGGAGGGAGGGCCATCGATGGAACATTCGCTTTCACCCGTTCACGCCGCGACCTCGGCCCGCGCGGCCGAGAGGTTCAGCTTCCGCCGGCTCGGGCTGGTCGCCGGGCTCGACCTCAAGGAGAGCCTCAGCCGGCCGCTGTTCCTGATCTTCGCGCTGATCATGCTCCTGAACGGATGGTGGATGTCCCGCGGCGACTGGATCTTCCAGTCGGTCGACACCTCGCTCGGCGGCCCCAAGGCCTGGGCCGACTCCGAGTTCCAGACCGCCTACGTCTATGCCCTGATCGGCTTCATGCAGATCGCGTTCTTCGTCGCGGTGGCGGCCGGCATGTCCCTGATCCGCGACGACGAATACAACGTGGGGGAGCTGCTGCGCTCGACGCCGCTGCGCCCCGCCGAGTACGTCTGGGGAAAGTTCCTCGCCGCGCTGCTCGCCAGCCTCGCGGCCCTGCTGGTGCTGCCGGTGAGCACGGGGCTGCTCACCCATCTCGCGCCGGACCCCGGCCGGCCCGAGATCTATGGCCCCTTCCATCTGATGGCCTACCTGCGGCCGGCCCTGGTCTTCCTGCTGCCGGTCGTCGTCTTCACGGCGGGGGTGACGCTCGCCCTCGGACGCTGGACCGGCCGGGCGATCCTGGTCTTCCTCTTCCCGGTGATCGTCTTCCTGAGCTGCCAGAGCTATCTGTGGGGGACCTACCCGCCCCGGATCAGCGAAGGAGCCTCGGACGTTCTGCGCTATCTCGACCCGTCCGGCTTCCGCTGGCTCAAGGAGAGCTGGCTGCTCACGGACCGCGGGATCCGCTTCTACAACCAGCAGCCGGTCGCCTTCGACACGCCCTTCCTGCTCAGCCGGCTGGGCTTCGTCCTCGCCGGCCTGCTCCTGGTGGACCTCTCCCGCCGCCATGTCGCGGGGCGGGCGCGGCGGCCGGCCCGCGTCCGGCTGCAGGAGGCCGCCGACCCGGGGACCGCGCCGGCCCGGACCCTGTCCGTCCTGGGGATGGGCTCGCGGCCGGCGGGCTTCCTCCGCAACGCCTGGACGGTGACCCGCTTCGAGCTCCAGGAGCTGGCCGCCCAGCCGGGGCTGTACATCTTCATCCCCTTCATCCTGCTCTCCCTCTACATCCTCTACCGGGATACCCGCGGCGCCGAGTTCGAATCCCCCATGCTGCTGACGCCGGGGACGGCGGCGGTGCAGGGGATGTTCTTCCTCACCTTCGCCCTGGGGCTGCTCTTCCTCTTCTATTCGGTCGAGTTGCTGGAGCGCGAGCGGACCTCGGGGATCGCCCCCCTGTTCTATGCCACGCCGGTGCCGACCGGCGCCATCGTGGCCGGCAAGATCACGGCGAACCTCGCGGTGCTGGCGGTCGCCCTCCTGGGCGCGTTCGGAGTGGTGGCCCTGATGATGGCGGGGCAGGGGAAGGTGCCGCTGGAGATCGGACCGTTCCTGCTGGTCTGGGGGCTGCTGCTCACCCCCACGATGATCGTCTGGATGGCCTTCATCGCGGCGGTGCTGGCGCTGACCAGGAGCCGCTTCGCCACCTATGGCGTCGGTCTCGGGGCCATCCTGCTGACCGCCTTCTTCTCCCAGCGCGGGCACATGAGCTGGGTCGGCAACTGGCCCCTGATCGGCACCGCCGCCGGCGGCTCCGCCGTGACCTGGACCGATCTCGGCCGGTTCGAGATCGACCGCGAGGCGCTGGTGCTCAACCGGCTCTTCTTCCTCGCCCTGGCGGCCCTGTTCGGCGGCTTCGCCGGCCGTTTCCTGCTTCGCCAGGACCGCGACCGCCTGCACCCCGTGCTCCCTCCCGCCAGCCGCAAGCGGACCCTCCTCGCCGCCGGCGCGCTCGCCCTGGCCCCCCTGGTGCTGGGATTCACCCTCTGGGCCGAGGTGAACCGGGGTTTCGAGGGAGCGACGGTGAGGAAGCGGAACAAGGATTATTGGGAGGAGAACGTCAAAGCCTGGGCCGGCCAGCCGCTGCCCTACATCACGCGGGTGGAGATGGACCTGGACCTCGATCCCGACACGCGGGGATTCCGGGCCAGCGGCTTCTACGATCTCCAGAACCAGAAGGAGCAGCCGCTCTACTGGTTCCCGGTCACCGGCGGCACCGCCTGGAAGGGGCTCGCCTGGACGCTCGACGGCTGGCCCTACCGGCCTGAGGACCGTTCCCGCATGCACGTTTTCCGGCTCGCCAGGCCGCTCGCGCGCGGGGAGTCGGTCCGGCTCGGCTTCCGCTACCGGGGGACGATCCTCCCCGGCATTTCCAGGAACGGCGGGGCGGTCAGCCTGGGGGGCAGCGCCCCCGGCGAGTTCCTCCTCCCCTCCGGGGCGGTCCTCACCGGCCGCAACCCCGACTTCGTGCCCAGGATCTCCTTCGAACCCAGGATCGGCGTGGAGCCAAACAAGAACCGCGCGAAGACGCGGATCTACCCGCCTCACTTCTCGGATGGGATCACCGACTCCGAGCTCGACCGCTCGGTCTTCACGCAACGGATCCGGATCACGTCGCCAGCCGACTACCTGGTCAACTCGACGGGGATCATGACCTCTGAAACGGTGAGCGGCGGCCGGCGCGCGCGGGTCTGGGAGAGCGACTACCCGTTGCGGGTCTTCAACCTCGCCGCCGGCCGTCATTGGGCGGTGAAGCGCGGGCCCGGCACCGCCGTCTTCTACTATCCGGGGCACGCCTACAACGTGGACAACATGCTCGACGCCCTGAACGGCGCCCGCCGCTACTATGCCCAGTGGTACATGGCGTATCCCTGGCGCGAGCTGCGGCTCAACGAGTTCCCCGCCTACGACGAGTACGCCCGGGGGAACGCCACCAACATCTTCTTCTCCGAGGGGACCGGCTTCCTGGCCCGGCCGCAGCCGGGCAACGACGCGCCGTTCGCCATCGCCGCCCACGAATCGGCCCACCAGTGGTGGGGGCACATCATGTCGCCGGGCGAGGGGCCGGGCGGGATCGTCCTCGCTGAGGGGGCGGCGCAGTTCGCGACGCTGATGCTCCTCGATCAGTTGAGGGGCCCCCAGGCGCGGCAGACCTTCGCCACGACGATGGAGGCCATCTACGGCGAGCTTCGCCAGCCGGGCGACGAGAAGCCGCTCGCCGAGACCGTGGAGCGCGACGGCCGCCCCGGGGACGTGGTGGTCATCTACGATCGCGGGGGGTGGGCCTTGTGGATGCTCTACCAGCGGATGGGGAAGGGCGCCTTCCTCGCCGGCGTCCAGCAGTTCTTCCGCGTCTACCACAACAACCCCGACCATCCGGTGACCACGGACTTCGTGGCCGTGCTGCGCCCCTACGCACCGGACAAGGCGGCGTTCGACGATGTGGCCCGGCAGATGTTCTTCCAGACGGCCACCCCGGAGTACCAGATCGAGGACGCCCGCAAGCAGCCGCTGGGCGGGGGAGCATGGGAGGTCACGGCCAAGGTGTCGAACGCCGGCACCGGGCGCTTCCCCGTCGAGGTGGCGGCCGTCCTCGGGGACCGGTTCGACGACAAGGGGAAGATCTCCCCAGATCTCAAGGAGGCCCGGGTCACGGTCCTGCTCGGCGCGGGGGAATCCCGGATGGTCCGCATCCGCTGCCCGTTCGAGCCCCAGCGGCTGGTGGTGGATCCGGACGTCAACGTGCTGCAGCTCCAGCGGAGGGCGGCGGCGGCGCGGTTGTAGGTACAATACCTCCGCGCCCCTATGGTCACCCGCCCCCTCTCGCAACGCCGTACCGCCGGCTCGCCCACCGGCTGCATCGTGCCGTTCGCCCTGGTCTTCCTGCTGGCCGGCGCCGCCGGCAGCTACTTCCTGCTGGTGCGGCCGTTTTCGCGGCTGCTCGCCTCCCAGTTGTGGACGGAGACGCAGTGCACCGTCCTCTCCAGCCAAGTGGCGGAGGTCTCCAGCTCCGACGGCTCCACCTACAAGATCGACATCCGGTATCAGTACATCGCCGGCGGGAATCTGCGGGAGTCGAACCGCTACGACTTCCGGATCGGCTCCAGCAGCGGCGCCGCGGGCAAGCAGGCGATCGTCGACCGCTATCCACCGGGGGAACGGGTCACCTGCTGGGTCGATCCCGGCGATCCGTCCCAGGCCGTGCTTTCCCGGGGGTTCGCGCCGGCCTACCTGTTCGGCCTGATACCGCTGGTCTTCTTCGCGATCGGCGCCGCGCTGCTGGTCTGGACGGTCCGCTCCGGCCGCGGCGTGGCGGTGCCGGCGGGTGTGGCCGGAGTCTCGCCGTTCGGGGTTCCGCTCCCCATCGACGCCGCCGCGCCGGTCCAACTGCGGCCGGCCGTGACCCCGCTGGGCGCGTTCTTCGGGCTCACGCTCCTCGCGCTGTTCTGGAACGGCATCGTCTCGGTCTTCCTCTGGCACGTCGCGAGCTCCTGGCGGCAGGGACAGCCGGACGGTTGCCTGACCGCCTTCCTGATCCCCTTCGTGCTGGTCGGCCTCGGATTGATCTACGCCGTGGGCCGGCAGTTCCTGGTGCTGTTCAACCCCCGCGCGCACATCATCCTGACCCCCGGCGTGCTCGCACCGGGAGGGACTGCCTACCTGCAATGGAAGCTGGGGAGCGGCGGCCGGGGGGTGCGGCGGGTGAAGATCGTCCTCGAGGGGCGGGAGGAGGCGCGGTACCGGCGCGGCACGGACACCCACACCGACCGTGAGACGTTCCTCAGCCTGCCGGTCGTCGATACCGAGCAGCCCTTCGAGATCGAAGGCGGCGGCTCGGCGACCTTCGCGGTACCGGCCGATACGGTCCCCTCCTTCCGGGCGGACAACAACAGGATCGTCTGGTCGCTCAAGGTCCATTGCGACCTCCCCAACTGGCCGGACACCGACGACGAGTACGAGGTGATGGTGAGCCCCGGAGGAGGAGCCTGATGACCGACTGGATCCGCATCGAGACTCGCGACGGCTCGACCGCCTTCCTGCCCGGCGAGACGGTTGAGGGCACGGTCGCCTGGCACTTCGACGGGCCGGCCACGAGCGTCGAGCTGCGGCTGCTCTGGTACACCGAAGGCAAGGGGGATCAGGACATCGGGGTGGTCGAGACCGTGCCGTTCGCCGATCCGGAGATGGAGGAGATCCGGCCGTTCCACGTCTGCCTGCCCAAGGGTCCCTTCAGCTTCTCGGGTCGGCTGATCTCGCTGGCCTGGGCGTTGGAAGCCGTGGCCGAGCCTGGAGGGAGGGCGGAGCGGCTTGCGCTCACCGTCTCACCCACGCGGCGGGAGATCCTGCTCCCTTCGGGGGTTGCCGTTGCGGGCGCGGGATAACCCCTTCGCCGTTCAGCGGGTCCTGGCGATCCGCTACCGTCTCGCCGGCGTCACCTGGGAGGAGCTGCTGGATCGTCTCGCCGCCCTTCGCTTTCGCGCCGCGATCGTGGGGCCGCACGGCCATGGCAAGACCACGCTGCTGGAGGATCTGGGGGAGCGGCTGGGGCCGCGGGGGTTCCGGGTGCGGACGGCGACCCTCCGCGCCGGGGAGCGGCGGCTCGGCCCCGGCCGCGCGGCGGCGCTCTTCCGCGATCCCGGCCCCACCGATCTCCTGCTGGTGGACGGCGCCGAGCAGCTCGACCGCCTCGCCTGGTGGGACCTGCGCCGGCGGAGCCGTGCCGCCGCGGGGCTGATCGTGACCGCCCACCGTCCCGGGCTGCTGCCGACCCTCTACGAGTGCGCGACGACGCCGGAGCTGCTGGCGGGGATCGTCGCGGATCTTGGCGATGCGGTGGAAGAGGGGAGCGAGGAGCTGTTCGCGCGCCACGGCGGCGATCTGCGGCAAGCCCTGCGGGAGCTCTACGACCGGCGCGCCGGCCTCATTTCGTCGCCTGCTGCCAGACGAGAATCGCCGTCACCCCCAGCCCGATGACGATCACCGCCGCCCGCGCCTTCCGCTTGCCGATCCGCTGGGCGAAGCGGGCGCCGGCGTAGCCTCCGAGGGTCGCGCCGGCCACGATCACCAGCGCCGCCGGCCAGACCACCGCCCCCTTGTAGATGAAATACCCCGCCGCGATCGTGTTGATGCACAGGTTGAAGAAGTTCTTGACCCCGTTCGCCGCGTGGATGTTCGAGAGACCCAGGAAGCCGAGCAGGGCGAGCATCAGGATGCCGATCCCGGCGCCGAAGTAGCCGCCGTAGACGGCGACGCCGAACTGCAGGAGCGAGGCGAGCGCCAGGCGCCCGCGCGGCAGCTCCGCCGGATCGTTCACCGTCCGCGGGGCCCGGCGCGACAGGTAGCCCTGGAGCATGAACAGGGCGGTGGCGAAGAGGATCAGCAGGGGGGCCAGGAAGGCGAACACCTTCTCCGGCGTGCGCAGCAGCAGGACCGAGCCGATCGTGCCGCCGGCGAGGCTGGGCAGGAACAGCGTCTTCAGCCACCCCTGGTTCTGCCGCACCTCGTCCCGGAAGCCGTAGAGGCTGGCCACGGCGGCGGGGAGCAGCGCCACCGTCGAGGTCGCGCTGGCGGTGATGGCCGGGAGGCCGAGGAAGATCAGCGACGGGAAGGTGAGGATCGTGCCGCCGCCGGCCATCGCGTTCATCACCCCCGCGCCGAAAGCGGCGGCGACCAGGATCAGGATCTGGAGCGGCGTCACGGGGCGGGGCGGCCGGGTTCAGTTGGGGCCGGTGCCGACGGCGGTGCTCACGGCGGTGCCCACGGCACCCACGGACCCGATGTTCTGGACCGCGACGTTGAGGGCTTCGACCACTCGCGCGTCATAGGGGTGATCCTTGACGATCTGGGCGAAGTAGACGGCCGCCTGGCGATAGTCCCGCTTCTCGAAGTAGGTCCAGGCGAGTCCCGGGATGGCCGTGTTGATGCCGACCCCCGGATAGCGCCGGGAGGTCTCCTGCCAGACCGCGATGGCAGCGCCGGTCTGCCCCTGGGCCTTGAGGCTCCAGGCGAGACCGTTGAGCGACCGCATGTGATCCTCGCGAAGGCGAAGGGCGCGCTCGAAGTAGATCTGGGCCTCTCCGGGCCGATCCAGGGCGAGGAGGGAGGTGCCCATGCCGCTCAGCGCGTTGACGTCGGAGGGGATCTCGTCGAGGGCCCGTCCGAAGGCGACAGAGGCATTGCCGTAGCGCTTCTGCTGGGCCAGGCTCCATCCCAGCTCAGCCCAGGAGGAGCGGCCGGCGGGGTCGGGCTCGAGCAGCGAGCGGAGGCTGGGCTCCAGACGCCCGGTCCGGGCGGCGAGCGCCATGCGGCCCACGATCTCGTCCTTGCCCCCCGTCTCGAGCAGAGGCGCCAGGCGGATCTGAGCGTCGTGGAACTTCCCCTGGAGCAGATAGAGACGGGCGAGTTGCTGGTCCTGCCCTCCGCGCCGCCAGATCTCCTCGGCCTTGCGCTGGTTCCCCTGGCGGAGATAGAGGTTGCCCAGCCCATGAAGGGCGCGCTTGTTATCCGGGTCGAGGGCGAGGGCGCGCTGGAACGTCCTCTCGGCCAGTGTGGACTGGAAGCCGCGCATCTGGGCGGTGGCTAGGCTGGTCCAGGCGTCCGCGTACCGGGGAGCGACCTGGACCGCGAGCTGAAAGCGGGCCAGGGCCTCGCCGTCCCGGTCCTCGCCGAGGAGATCCTGCCCTTGAGCAACCAGCAGGCGGGCCTGCTCCCGGTTCTGGAAGGCTTGGGGCATTCCAGAGAGCTTGCCCAGCAGAGTGGGGCGCCAGAGGAACGGGAGCACGGTCGCCAGCCCCAGCAGGAGGGCGAAACCCCAGACCAGCCGCCGGCGCGGGAGGAGCCGCCCCTCAGGGGGGGAGGCAACCACCAGGGGGTCGGCGCCGGTCAGGAAGCGGTCGAGCCGCTCGGCCTCGACCGCGCTCCGGGGGCCGTCGCCCTGAAAGATCTTGAATCGCTTCGGCCTGTCCAGGTCGTTTCCGTTCATGATCACCATCCTGAGTCGAGCATGGGCTCCGCAGCAGGTGCGCTTCTCCTCTTACGCAAGAGTGAGACCAAGGGTTCAGCGCGTTCCCGGGCTCTCCGCAGCCGGGGGAGCCTGCAGCTTCCCGAGCGTGCTCTGGAGGAGTGCCGCCGCCTCCGGGTCGAAAGGGTTCTTCAGCATGGAGCTGGCGAGATAGAAGTTGGCCCGGGGGTAGTCGCCGCGATCATAGTAGACCGTGCCGAGCCCCTTGAGGCAGTCCGGGACCTCCATCTGGTCGACCCGGGGGAGCTCGTCGACCACTTGGTGCCAGAGCGCCAGGGCCGACTCTGTCTGCCCCTGGGCCTTGCGGCTCCAGGCGAGGCCGTTCAGGGCGCTGTAGCTGGTGGGCCAGGTCGCGAGCGCCTGCTCGAAGGCCGACTGCGCCTCCCGCGGGGTGCCGATCCGCAGCAGGCACCACCCCCGGCCGATGAGGGCCGAGCCGTCGCGCGGATCGCGGCTGATCGCCTGGCTGAAGGTGGCCGACGCCTCCTCGTACCGGCGCTGGTAGAACAGGCGCCAGCCCTGGGCGGTGTCGGCGTTGCGGCTCGCCACGAAGTCGGGCGCCAGCTTGCGCCGCAGCTCCGGAGTGACGCGGCCGAGGCGCACGGCCTCGCTCATGATCCGGATATAGCGGTCGTCCGGAATCCTGCGGGCCAGTTGCTGGACGAGGGGAGCGGCTTCGCGCATCCGGTTCTCGAGCAGGAGCAGCCGGACGAGGCCGCGCTGGGCGTCGGAGCCGGCCTGCCGCCAGTACCTCTCGGCCTGCTTCCAGTCGCCGGTGTAGAAGTTGAAGTCCCCCAGCATGTGGAACGCCCGGCTGTATCCGGGGCTGATCTCCAGACACTTACGCGCGGCCTTCTCGGCCTCGACCGTCTGGCCGCCGTAGAACAGGGCGAGCGCCAGGGCGTCCCAGCCGTCTGCCAGCCCGGGCGCCAGCGCGGTGGCCAGCCGGGCGTGGCTCAACGCCCGTTCGATCTGCTTCCCCTTGTAGAGCTGCAGACTCTGGTTGGCGAGGACCCGCGCCAGCTCCTCCGCGGAGCCGCCGTGGCTGAGCACGGAAAGAGGCGTCGACTTCCAGGCGGGCAGGGACATCAGCATGCCGACGCCGCCGAGGACGAGGCCGAGGATCAGGGCACCCGCGAGGAGGAAGATCCGCCGCCGCCGCTGCTCGTCCTCGCGCAGGGACTGCAGCAGGCCGGGGTCGGCAAGGTCGCCCAGGAAATTATCCAGGCGTTCCGATTCTGTCTTCCGCTTGCCAGCGCTCTCCGGAGGGCGCCTGAAGTTCCTGAAATTGACCACGAAGTGCCGTTAATCCACCGATCCTGGACGAGCAGAAGCGCTCATCCCTTGTACGTATGAGTGGACTAAATGTTATATCGAACTTCGAGAAGGAAAGAAACACCGAGGGGGCTGGGGGAGCCCCCTTTCGGTCCAGCCGGGAGATCAGATCGCCTTGATCAGGCGCGCCGCGGCTTCGGTCTTTTCCCGCTCGCTGAAGACTTCGTCGGCCTCGCCGCTGGTCTCCAGGATCACCTGCCGCAGCGAGTCGATGATTTTGTCGAGCCGCGAGCGGACGGTGGGGTAGGACACTCCCGCCTGCTCGGCAATCGCTTTCAGATTGCCGCTGGCGAGTACGAACATCTCGATAAAGCGCTGGTGCTCCACGGGGAGCCGGGCGAGCCGCGGGGCCGGGAAGTCAGCCTCGACGGAGACCTCGCACGAGGGGCAGGTCATGCGTGTAACCTGCATGGCCCGCTCGCAATAGGGACAATGATTGGTAATAGGTTCGGGGTGCATGTTTTTAGTCTTTTAGTTCCTGGAAATGGTATCGCCGTCCTCCGGCGGAGTCAATATCGTCCTCCCGCGAGGACTCAACCACCGAGCAGCCCCACCACCCGTCCGTCCACCAGATCCATGCGGACGGCCTGCGGGGAGGCGGGGAGGCCGGGCATGCGGATGATATCGCCGAGCAGGGGAACCACATAGCCGGCCCCGGCGGCGAGGATGAAGTTGCGCACCGTCACCTCGAAGTCCTTCGGCCGGCCGGCGAGCCTGGCGTTGTCCGAGAGCGAGCTCTGGGTCTTCGCCACGCAGAGGGGGAGCCCCTCGTAGCCGAGCTTCTGGATCAGCTTCAGGTCGCGCTCGGCGGCGGGAGTGAACGCCACGTCCCGGGCGCCGTACATGGCCTGGGCGATCTTCCGGATCTTGGTCTTGATCGGCTCGTCCAGGGTGTAGAGCGGGGTGAACGGCTGCGTTCCTCCGTTCGCCGCGTCGATCACGGCGCGGGCGAGCTCGGTCGCCCCCTCGCCGCCGCGGGCGAAGTGGTCCGCCATGGCGAAGGGCACTCCCAGCTCCTCGCAGGCCCGGCGCACCCGCTCGATCTCCTCTTCGGAGTCGGTGCCGAAGCGGTTGAGAGCGACGACCGGGGTCTTGCCGAAGGTCTTGACGCTCTCGATGTGCTTGCGTAGGTTGTCGAGCCCCCGCTCCACGGCCTCCGCGTCCGGCGCCGCGAGCTGCTCCTTGGCCACCCCGCCGTGGCGCTTGAGGGCGCGCACGGTGGCCACCAGCACCACGGCGGCCGGATCGAGCCCCGCCGTCCGGCACTTGATGTCGAAGAACTTCTCGCCGCCGAGGTCGAAGGCGAAGCCGGCCTCGGTCACCACCCAGTCGGCGTGGGCGAGGGCCATCTTGGTGGCGATCACCGAGTTGCAGCCGTGGGCGATGTTGGCGAACGGCCCGCCGTGGATGATGGCCGGCACCCCCTCGATCGTCTGCACCAGGTTGGGCAGCAGGGCGTCCTTGAGCAGCACCATCATCGCGCCCACCGCCTGCAGGTCGGCGGCGGTCACCGGCTCGCCCTGCAGCGAGAGGCCCACCACCAGCCGTCCCAGGCGGGCCCGCAGGTCATCCGCGTCCTCCGACAGGCAGAGCACCGCCATCACCTCCGAAGCCGCCGTGATGTCGAACCCGGTCTCCCGCGGCACCCCTTCCGCCGGTCCGCCGAGACCCACCACGAGGTGGCGCAGGGCGCGGTCGTTGACGTCCAGCACCCGCCGCCACCAGACCCGCCGCACGTCGATCCCCAGGGCATTGCCCTGGTGGAGGTGGTTGTCGATCATGCTGGCAAGCAGGTTGTGAGCGGCGGTGATGGCGTGGAAGTCGCCGGTGAAGTGGAGGTTGATGTCCTCCACGGGAACCACGATCGAGCGCCCGCCGCCGGTGGCACCTCCCTTCATGCCGAACGTGGGGCCGAGCGAGGGCTCGCGCAGCGCGAGGCATGCCCGCTCGCCGAGCCGGGCCATCCCCTGGGCGAGTCCGATCGAGGTGGTCGTCTTCCCCTCGCCGGCGTCCGTCGGGGTGAGGGCCGAGACCAGGATCAGCTTGCCGGGCGGCCGCCCGGAGTCGCGGGCCGCGAGGCGGATCTTGGCCTTGTCATCGCCATAGGGCACGAGGTTCTGCGGGGCGATCCCGAGGTCGCGGGCAACCTCGGCAATGGGGCGCGGGGAGGTAGGGCTCAAAGGGTTTCTCCTCTGGAAGGTCCGGCCGCAGAGGGTAGCACGTCAACTTTACCAGACGCCCGGTGTCTCCTCCGGAAGACGGTTTTGGAGGATTTTCACCCTTCTCTCCTCGGAGAGGGGGGCTGGCGTATCTTTTGCCCTTTTCTCGCGTAAGAAGAAGTGATGAGGCGCACTGATGAGGGTAATGAGGCTTCCCGGGCGTTGTAACGAAAGACGGCGGCGGATCGCCAATCACCGGTAGATCCGGCCGAGTCGGAAAGGAACACACCATGTCCCGAGATTTCATGAAGATGGTCGCCCTGTCCCTGACGTCGCTCCTGCTGCTCGTCGCGGCGGCGCTGGTGAGCTCGGGCGGGCTGTGATCGCCGCCGGCGACCCGTCGCGCAGACGATCCGTCACTCGGCGCCGTATAAGCTAGGTGAGTGGAGTTGATCAATATCTCAGGAAGCTGTTTACGACATAAGCCTTGGAGGCGAGTCCGCCGCCACTCCCTCCCGGTTCTTCTCCTGGCGGTCCTCTCACACGCCGCGCCGGCGCTAGCCGCCGGCCGGCCCTCCCTCTCCAACCCGCGAAACGTCAGCCTGGAGTTGCCCGGCGCGCCGGCCGCCGTGATCTCCGCCGACATCGACGGCGATGGCCGCCGCGATCTCGTCGTGGTGGTCGCCTACAACCAGTGGGACGAGATCGCCATCACCGAGAGCAGCACCATGGACAACGTCCAGGGGCTGGTGGACGTGATGACCATCGTGCCGGCGGTGATCGACCGCCGGGAGGCGCGCGTCTACCGCGCCCTGCCTGCCGGCGGCTACGCGCTTCCGCTGGCGCTGGCGCTACCGCTCTCGGTGCTGTCGCTGGAGGCGGGTCCGCCGGGGGCGCCCGTGGTCGCCCTCACCGACGAGGGGGCGAGCGTGCTGCGCCTCGATGGATCGGCAGGTGCGCCGGGCACTCTGCGGCTGGAGCCGTGGATCGCCGATCCGCCGGTGATGGCCGGCACCGGCAATTTCCTCGGCGATCTCGGCCTGATGAAGGACGTCAACGGCGACCGCCTCCCCGACCTCATCCTGCCGGCGCGCGAGGGGCTCGCCGTCTATCTTGGCCGGCCGGAGGGGAAGGGGCTGGCGCGCAACGCCGCCTCGCGTCTGCCCGTGCCGGGGGAGGCCTTTCGCTCGGCGGACGACCTCGAGCACCGCTATCCGCTGCCGCAGGTCCAGGACGTCACTGGCGACGGCCGGCCGGACCTGATCTTCCGCGACCCGGTGAAGCGCTGGCGCTCGGTCTGGGTGGCGCGCAACGCCGGCCAGGGGCGCTTTCAGGCGGCGACCGAGGTCGTCCTCGGCACCGGCGATCCCAAAGCGCCGAATCCGGTCTGGATGGGGGATCTCGAGGGGGACGGCCGGGCCGAGGTGGTCTTCCGCCAGAGCCTGGACGACCCCAAGCGCGGCGGCATCCGCAAGGAGATGGCGAAAGTCCGCGAGCCGCACGGCCGGCTGACCTTCCGCCGGCTCTCCAAGGACCTCGCGCCGGAGAAGGCCGCCTACCGCACCTTCGACATCACCGGCTGGGGTCTGGAGGGGATCGAGGCCGAGGACACCGAGATCGAGCTGCCGGGCGGTTTCCAGGACATCAACGGCGACGGCCGGCCGGACCTCGTCACCGTCACCATGGACCTCGGCGTGACCAAGCTGCTGGGGAGCCTCGCCACCAAGCGCCTCAACGTCGGGCTCGACTTCCACGTCTGGTGCCAGGAGAAGGGGGGCGCCTTCCGCGCGATCAAGGGGCTCGACCTCTCCGGTACCTTCCGCTTCGATCTCAACAACCTGCGGGTGAGTCAGCTCTCCCTCTTCTCGGGGGACTACGACGGCGACGGCCGCGCCGACTTCGTCCAGATCGGCCGCGGCAAACGGGTGACGATCCACCGCGGCCGGCCGGACTGCTCCTTCCCGGCCAACCCCGACATGGCCTTCGATCTCCGCGAGGAGCCGCGCGACCTCTCCCTCGTCCGCATCCGCGACCTCGACGGCGACGGCCGCTCGGACCTCTTCATCATCAATCCCCAACGGGCGCCGGAGGAGGGATTCGTGCCGCCGGTGCGGCTGGATCTTTATTTGAGTGGGGGAGGGAGATGAGGGGGATTTCAGTGAATCGGGGAGGCTCACGCTTCGAGGCCTCACCCCCGGCCCCTCTCCACGAAGTGGAGAGGGGGGGCTCATGGCACAGCGTTTGGGGTTCGTCCCCCCTCTCCACTTCGTGGAGAGGGGCCGGGGGTGAGGCCTCGAGGCGCAGGACGCTCCAAATACCGGCAGCCTTTGTAGCCCTCTTTCTATTCTTCCTTTTCCTCTCTCTTCCCCTATCCGCCCAGCCCAACATGCGCACCGCCCGCGCCGGGGCCTTCGAGGCCGCCACCGTCTCCCTGCCGGGCTTCCTGGTGGAGGCCGCCGGCGTGACCGGCCCCGGCGGGCGGCCGGGAGTCGCCCTCCTGATTTCCGGCCAGAAGGGCCGCAAGGGAGCCAAGACGCTGCTGTTTTTCGATCCGCAACGGCGCACCCTGGAAACTCTCGCCGCCCGTCTGCACGAGGAGGTGAACGCCGTCACCGGTTTCGACCTCACGGCCAGCGGTGCCCTGACGCCCATCGCCGGCATGCCGGGGGTGCTGTTTACAGCCGCCGGGGGTGGCCATAAGCTGCTGGAGTCCAAGGCGATCGATCTGCGCTCGGTGACCGGGAGCGGACCGGGCCGGCCGTGGATCCCGGTCGCCCATACGGGCCTGCTCGAGCTGCTGGCCCCCGGACCAGGGGGAGCGCTCGCACGCGGCGCCTCGTTTCCCCTGCCGGTCCGCGCCGAACGGCTGCGCTGGGGTGTGCGCCTGTCGAGTCCGCCTGTGACCCTGCTGCCGGGCGATCCCCCCCTGTTCGTCGCCGGTCCCCAGGCGGAGGGGCGGCGGCGCCTGAAGACGGTTCTGCTGCCGGCCGACGGCTCCGCCCCGTTCGAGTCCTGGTCCCTGCTGCCGGGGGAGGAGCGGCTGGTCACCTTCGACCGCGGCTATCTCCGCCTGGACGGCGCTCCGGCCCTGGCCGCGACGACCTTCGAGAAGATCGGCGTCTTCGCCAAGAAACGCCTGCGCCTCTTCCTGCTGGGCCGCGACCGTTCGCGCAAAGGAAGCGCTCCCAGCCTCGCCATCGAGACCGACTGCCCGCTCTGGTTCCGCCTCGACTCCCTGGCCGCGGATGCTGACGGCGACGGCAGGCAGGACCTCGTCCTCGCCCATCCCGGGGGACTGCGGGGGAAGGAGCTGCTGGTCTCCGCCTACCGGAGCCTGGGGGGAGGGAAGTTCGACAAGGACCCCCGGCGCTGGAAGCTGAACGAGCAGGCCACCGACTGGCTCTACGGCGCGGACCTCACCGGCGACGGCACGCCGGACCTCCTCGCCTACGTCGGCGACCATCTCTTCCTCTACCCGGGGGACCCGAAGGGAGCGCGCCCGCTGGCCGGGCGACCGCTCTGGTCCTTTCCGGTGCCGGGCGCGCCGAAGAAGAATCAACAGGAGAATGACGACGAAGCCCCCGACGGCGAGACCCAGAGGGATCGCGACCTGCGGGTGCTGGAACTGCCGGGAGGCGGCCGGATCGCCCTGGCCCGGGGCGCTCAGAAGGATGGACGGACGGTGCTCACCTTCGTCGAGCGGCGCTGAGGCCACGATCGCCGGCCACGAGGCTCGCCGTCGCCGTTTTTCTCTGCCCGGCCCTCGCTTTCACCCTCCCGACGGCTTTTGAGGCTGGATGGCGTCTCGTTCTGGCTGGATGGCCGCGTTTTTAGCTGGATGGGTGCGTTTTTGCCTGGACGAGTGTCCATCTTTTCTTCCCCGATGGCCATCCTGGAGTTTCGGGCGTCCGGCTTTCTTCCCGAGGCGCCATCTTTCCATCCGCGCCGCCATCTTCGTAAGATGATGGGGCATCCTGAGATTTTCAGCCGCCATCCTCGTTTTGAAACGCCCATCTTTCTTTGCGCGGACTCATCCTGGCAGGATGAACGTCAGGGATTCTTCCGGCGGCGGAAACAGCTCAGGACGTGGTCGTCCACCATACCGGTGGCCTGCATGAAGGCGTAGCAGACGGTGGGGCCCACGAAACCGAAGCCGCGGCGCTTTAGCTCCTTGCTCATCGCCTTGGATTCGGCCGTCTCGGGGGGAACCTCCTTGAGGCTCTTCCAATGGTTGATCTTGGGAGCGCCGCCCACGAACTGCCAGAGGAAGGGAGAGAGGCCGCCGGCCTCCCCGGCGAGCGCCAGGGTAGCCCGGGCGTTCTTGATCGTGGACTCGATCTTGGCGCGGTTGCGGATGATCCCGGCGTCCGCCATCAGCCGCTCCACGTCCTTCTCCCCATAGCGGGCGATCCGCTCCGCATCGAACCCCTCGAACGCCCGGCGATACCCCTCGCGCCGCTTGAGGATGGTGATCCACGACAGCCCCGCCTGCGCCCCCTCCAGAGTCAGCATCTCGAACAGATGGCGGTCGTCCCGCACCGGCCGCCCCCACTCCTCGTCGTGATAAGCGATGTAGAGGGGGTCGGAGGTGGCCCAGCCGCAGCGGGGGAGGTCGGGGTTGGTCATGGGGAGGCGGTATATCACGCCTGGGCGGCCCTCATTGTCATCCTCGGCGGCGCGTGCCTTTTCGAGGTCGGTACGCATGAGGAGCTCATGGAGCGGGGCGGACAGTAGGTCGAGCTATATGGGATTCAGGCTGCGTACCAGTGAGGTCAGGAACGGAAAGTGCATCGTTTTCAAGCTAGCAGGCAAAGCATTGCGCACTAAAAGGAGGATGGCATGCGAGTGAATCATCGGACCTTGGTCAGATTGTTCCTGCTCCTCGCGCTGGCATGGGCGGTAGCCGCACCGGGGGGTGCGGAGCAAAGGCTGCCAATGCACAACCGGATTGCTGAGCCGGTGGTCGGCGCCACTCGGATCGATTGGCTGCCGATCGCCGACTCCGAGACCCTCGCGCTGACCGTTTCAAGCCCCGGGGAATTCTGGATTCACAAGGAATTCGCGGCCGGCCAACCCGCTTCCCTGAGTCTCTCCGAGCACCTGCCAGACGGCAGCTACACCTGGGAGCTGCGGACGACTCCATCCCCAGGCAAGCTGCCACAGAAACCGCTTGTGGTGTCGGGGCACTTTTTCGTCAAGGATGGGAGCTTCGTGGCCGCGCGCAAGAAAGCCCCGGCGGTTCCCCGGCGACCACCTCTGAGCCCCATCACCCCCAAGGACTTCTTCGAAGACGGCAACATGGTAGTGGTGGGCAACGCCTGCATCGGCCAGACATGCACGAACAACGATGACGACTATTCCGCGCTCAAGCTCAAAGCACCGCAACCCAACATCCTGTTTGACGACGACTTCGTCGAAGGTGGCAGTACCCCCCACGACTGGGGTTTGTTCATCAACCCCAGCAGTGCAGCCGAATTCTCCATTGCGGACGTCGAAAACGGTCTGATTCCCTTCACGATCGCCGGCGGAACTCCAACCAACTCCCTCTATATGGCCAGCAACGGTAACCTGGGCCTGGGAACCGCGACGCCAGGTAGCCAGCTCCATCTCTTAAATAGCGCCGATGTGCCCACGGTAATGTGGATCCAGAGTACCAGCTCCGGCGTGAATGGGATCAGCAACTTCCGGGCCCAGTCAGACACTGTGGCCGTCCACTTCCGAGCCCACGGAAGTGGAAGGACGATCAATCACTTCGGAGTGGTCCTGGGCGGATGGTCCGAGGTCGTTCAAGACATCGGCAACGGGCTTCTCATCGGGACATTGAACAATACACCCATCATCATGGGGACAAACAATACCAATCGTCTCCAGATCGATGGCAGCACCGGCACGGTGACCGTCAACGGTAACTTGACCGTGACTGGCACCAAGAACTTCGCCGTGGCGGATCCCGCGGATGCTCGCCAAGCGATCTACTACACCGCGCTCGAGGGTCCCGAGGCCGGTACCTACTTCCGCGGTACGGCCAAGACAAGCAGGGGCGAGGCCGTGATCGAGCTTCCCGACTATTTCGCCCGGCTCACCGAACCGGAGCGCCTGACAGTGCAGTTGACGCCTCTCGGCAGTTGGGGCCAACTCTATGTGGCAGAGAAAACCCCCAGCCGGCTCGTCGTTCGTATGGCTCCGGGGAGCACTGATTTGGAGTTCGACTATTTCGTGCAGGGCGTCCGCAAAGGATATCTGGACTACCAGGTGGAGCGACCGAATACGCTGCCCAAATAGCTCTTCAGGGTCCCTCAGTCCCCTCTCCAACGCGCACTCTTTCACCCGGGGAGAGGGGACCAGGGTGGGTCCTATAGAGAATTCAGGAAGGCAATGAGGTCATTCTTCTGCGCCAAGGTCAGGGCGTTGAAGTTGTTGCGGGCTGCCGCGGCCTGGCCGCCGTGGCGCGCAATGGCCTCGTTGCGGGTGAATGACGCCAAGTCGTGCATCAGACGCGGGCGGACGCGCAAGCCCCACAGCGGCGGAGTTCGCATCCGGTTGCGGGTCGCCGTGCTCCCCTGAACGATGCCGTCGCCCGTCCCGATGTCATGCAGCAGGAAGTCGCTGTAGGGATGGATGATCTTGTCCCCGAGCGCTGCTGGAACAGTGAATGTGCCGCCGTTGATTGAGGTTCCCGGAGGCGCGGTCTGGATCGTCGGGATGTGGCACTCCGCACAGCCGATCGAGCTGAAAAGGTTCTGGCCGGCCGTCACGTCGAACCTGGTGTCGCGCGGCGGGACCTTGAGGGATCGCATGAAATTGACAAAGGCATCGATATCCGTACCAAACTGACCGCCCGTATCCTCTGGATCCGCCACCGTATCGAACGCCGCGACGGAGCTCCCGTTCGAGGTGTTTTCGGTCGGCTGGAGCGGGCTGGTGATCCCCATCTCATTCAGGTAGGCGTCCGCTGCGAAGGAGACCAGGCTGGCATGCTGATCCTTCCAGCCGAACCGGCCGATCCGTGTCTGGCCTGGAGCCTCCAAGACTGGAACATTCACGATCGTCCCCCGCACCGTCGCCGACTGACCCGTCTGAATGCTGGTGAGCGTGGTGTCAGAAATCGCCTCGACGAAGCCGAGGCCCAGCAAGGTCAGCGCGCTGCGGGTTGCCCTCACGGTGTCCTCGCCGGCGACCCGCTCCTGAATGTCCGGATGGATCGCGCGGTCGTTGATCAGAGAGCCGCCGGGCCGGTCGAAGAAATTCCCGAAAGCGTCGGTCCGTCCCACCCGTAGCTCGGTGACCTGGGTCGATGACCCGCTCACCGGGTTCTGGTGGCACTCCCGGCAGGCCTGGGCGTTGTAGACCGGGCCCAGCCCGTTGCCGATCAGCTCGAAGTCATCAAAGATCTCCTTGTCGGCTTCGAACTGCGTTTGCGAGGTGAAGCCGTTGGTCATGTCGTCGAAACCGGCAGGGGCTTCCATGACGACGCCATACACCAGTGGCGCCGCCAGAAGAAAGAGAAGGAATCCCGCGAGGATAATCAGACGCCTGGTGGACGCTTTTTTCTGCCACATCCTCATAATCCAGTCCTCCGACGGAAGTAGGACCGGTGCCTATCGCACGAGCCGAGTGCCCATGGGGAAGCCCCGGTCCCGGATTGACCTTTGATCGGGTCCAGCATCACCCGTCCGCCGGAACGCCCAGGCGCTCCGCCAAGAGGCAGAGATCCGACGGATCAGGCTTGAGAAAGGTAGACTGCGCCGCCGAAGACCTCGCGGAAGCGGTCGAGCTCCAGGGGCGAGACGGGCGAGCATCTCCTCGATGCTCGAATAGGGATGTGTGGTCCAGGCAGACCTGCCGTTTTCGCGACCACCTGCTCCAACGCGAGCGACGGCAGACCGTGCCTTGCAAGAGGTCGTCCCCGTTCTTAGAGGATCCCGTGAATGTTTGTACGAGAGGACGCGCGGTGTCGAAACCGCGTCCTGAATTTTAGCAAAAGGCGTGCCCGGAGCGGCTTTCCACTCACCGGTGCCGGAAAAAGCCACTTCACAAGGCAGGCCCCCCGTCCTCTCCACTCACCGGAAACCACCGCACACACTCCCCCGGCACCTCGACGCACCGTCCATCCCGGAGCAGCGTCCACGGCCCGGGGCTTTCCGGGGCGGCGAGGAGGCGGATGGGGCGCTGCCCAGTTCCGTTCAGCTCCTCAAGACGGAAGGCCCAGGGGCCGGAATTCAGGTGGAGGGCGCCGCGGATCCGGAAGACGGCCTCTCCGATCTCCAGACGGTCGCCTGGGCGGAGGTCTTCCGGGTGCAGCGCCCGCCGCGGCAGGACGATGCGCGACTGGCCGAGGAGGCGGCGGAGCCGCCTCCAGAGCCTTCTCATCACGGCTCTCCCGTCGGCGCGGGAGGTTCCTTGAGCTGGGCCAGCCGCTCCTCGACGGCGTCCGCTACCGCGTCGGCCTCGAAGCGGCGGCGGAGGTTCTCGCCGGAGAGCTCGTCGTCGATCCTCTGATAGTTGCGCTCGGTGGCGGCGTCCTCCTCGATGCGGGCGCTGATGCGGTCGAACTCGCCGTGGAAGTTGAGGGAACCGGCGGTCGACAGGACGTCGCCGATCGCCCGCCGGGCCTCGAGCTGCCGCATCTGCGCCTGCACGAGCTGGAGACGGCTCCGCGCCTGCTCGACCCGCTCCTGCATGCGGACCACGGACTGGCGGACGTCCACGGTCTCCGCGGACTGCTTTTCGAGATGCTGGCCGAGCTTCTCGCGCTGGCGCTCGGCCTTCTCGACGCGGCGGAGCGCCTCGCGGGCGCCGGCCTCGTCCCCCTTGCCGAGGGCGCGCTCGGCGGCCCGCTGCCACTCGCCGGCGTCCTGGGCGTGGAAGGCGATCTGCGCCCGCAGACGGTCCTCGTTGGCCATTGCCCGCGCCACGGCCCGCTTGGCCGCGTCGAGCTCCTCCTCCATGTCCTGGACGAGCTGAAGGAGGCTCCGCTCGGGGTCCTCCAGGGCGTCCAGAACGGCGTTGATGCGCCCTTTCACCAACAGGTTGAAGCGATGCAGGATATTCATGATTCAAATTCCTTTCTGAAATCGAATGGGAAGGATTTTCAGCTCCAGGCCCGGAGCTCGCGGCCGAAGAGGCGGATCTGCTGGAGCACGCCTTCCCGCTGGTGCTCCAGCCACGCCGCGACCGCCATCAGGGCGAGGCCGAAGACGAGGCCGAGCACCCAGAGGACGGTGGGCGCCGTGGTGCCGATGCGGAAGACGACGAAGCCGAGGTCGGTCAGCAGGGCCGCGGTGGAGACGGTCAGCAGGGAGCGGCTGCGCAAGGTGAACGAGGCGGCGCCGAAACCTACTGCGCAGAGCAGCAGGGCGGCGAGCCACCCCCAGGAGATCTCGCCGGACAGGGCGACGATCGGCGTGGCATAGACGAAGGAAGCGCCGGCGGCGGCCAGATGGCGGCTCCAGACGGGGCCGAGCTCCGTCCGCAGCAACCAGGCGAGGGACAGCAGGGCAAAGCCCGGAGCCAGGAAGTAAAATTCCAGTCCGAGCTGGCTCGCCGCCATCACCTTGAGCAGGGCGAGCCCCAGGAATGCGGCCGAGGCGGCGGAGGGGAAGATCCGCTTCGGCTCCCGCGCGGCCACGATCGTGTAGAAAAGGCTGACCAGGAAGGTGACGAGCGTCGGAGCCCAGACCGTCCCCATCGCTGGAATCCTCAGCAGGGAGAGGAAACCCGCTGCCAGCGGCAGCGCGAGGCCGAGACGGTGGCAGGAGACGGAGAAGGCCGCGCCGCGCTCCGTGCGGGAGAGCAGCGCTCCCAGGGCGTACTCGGCCGTCCCCACGCCCAGGAGGAACCAGGGCGTCAGGCCGCTCCCCAAATGGAGCCAGCCGGCGGTGAAGGCGTGGAGCAGCCCCAGACCGGCCCAGGTCTGCGCCGCCCAGCCGTTCCCGCCCGTGCGGTCGCGGAGGCCGTCGAGGGTGAAGACCGCCGCCCAGCCGGCGGCCACAGCGATCAGCGTCACATTGGCCCAGGGAGCGAACTGGGGTTTGAGGAGGAACGCCACCAGATAGCCCCAGGCGGTGACCATCGCGATGGTGATGGCCCAGGGGTTCAGGGTGCGCCGACGGCCAAGCGCCTCGAGCAGGAGGCCGCGCCAGAGCAGCCCGAAGATCCCGACCCAGGGGAGCAGGACGAAGGGGTCATCGAGGATCGCCATCGGCAGGTCCCGCCGAGGATGGCCGGCGGCGGCGAGGAGGACGGCGAATTGGAGCAGCGGCAGCAGGCTCAGCCGCGCGGGGAAGGCGAGGCGCGGCGCCCAGCCATCGATTCCGATCCGGGAGAGGAACAGGAGGCCCACCATCACCAGCGCCAGGATCAGCGCGTCCCATCCGGTCAGCAGCAGGCAGGCCGCGCCGGAAAGGGCGAGCCAGATACCGGTCAGCCGGCGGAGCGAGAGGGTGACGAAGGCCCCCAGTTCCTCGGCCTCCATGCCGCGGCGCCGGGCCAGCCAGCGGCCGGGAGCGCGCCGCGACGCCAGGATCAGCGCTCCGAATTCCACCCCGGCGACGGCGAGGGCCGCGATCAGCGCCGCGCTCCGCGACGGCAGCAGCCAGTTGTCGAGGAAGAGCTGAGCCGGCAGCCAGGCCACGATCAGGGCCAGCCCGAGCTCGATCCGCTCGCTCTCAGGTCTCGCCAGGCCGCTCCACAGCAGGCCGATCCCCGCCAGCAGCATCAGGCCCAGGGAGATGGCGAGCAGCAGAGCCGCGTCCGCGGAGGCGCTGGTGAGAGCGGCGGCCGTGATCCAGAGCCAGAGGAGGGCGGTCAGGATGCCGTGCGCCTGACGGAGCTTTTCCGGGACCTGCCGTCTCAGCGCGCCGAGGCCGATCAGGAAGACCAGGAATCCGAACAGGCCCCAGGTCCCGAAATCCGGACGGAAGCCGAGGAGAGCCGTGAGCGTCCGCTGGACCGTCTGGACGAGCTCAGGCCAGAGGGCCGGGGAGAAGAGATAGGCGACGAACGCCGCCGCCACGCCCGCGACGTGGGCCACGGCCTGGCCATGGCGGAGGCCCCAGCGCAGGAAGAGGAAAGCGGCGGCGAGAGCTACCAGCGACAGGCAGCGGCCGGTCGGATCGAGGAATGTAAGGGGGAGGGAGACCGCGATGCAGGAGAAGCCGAGAGCGAGCAGCGCCACGGACCGCGTCGGCCAGCGTACGGGGGCTCCCCCCAGCGAGGTGGCGAGCGCCTGGTAATACTCCTCGCCCGTGCCGGCGAGGACCAGCCCCAGCACGGCGAGCGGCAGGGCCAGGAAGGCCGAGCGGAGGTCCAGCAGGCTCAGCGCGCCGGCGTAGAGCACGCCGAGGAGCAGGAACGGCACCAAATGGACCGGACGGTCGACGCCGTCCCGCCTGTCCCGATGGAAGAAGAAGCGGTTGATGTGGCGGCTGCCGAGGTGGAAGACGGCGCCCAGAATCACGGTGGCCAGCCCGTAGAGGCCCGCGGGGCTCCAGGGCCACCGGCTCCCGAGCCACGGCAGGATCGCCTGGGCCGCCAGCAGGGTACCGAGGGCGGCGGGGTAGAGCGTCCCGGGATAGCGGAACACGCTGCGCAGCACGCTCACCGCCGCGCCCAGGAGAGCGGCCATGCCGGCGCCGAACGCCAGCCAGCCGCCGGGGGTATCGAGCAGCTTCAGGTAGACCGCGCCCCAGGCCATCACTGGAACGAGGCCGGTGAACAGGAAGAGCAGCGCCGAGCCGGCCGCGGGCAGGCACAGCCGGTGGCGGGTGATATTGCCGAGGCCGAAGATCGCCAGCGCGCCGGCGACCAGGATCAGGAACTGAAGCGGCACCGGAATCGCGTCCCACCGCGCCTGCACCAGGCGGAAGACGGATACGCCGGTGACGGTGGAGCCCGCCAGCAGCAGCCAGCGGATGCCGGAGATGGAGCGCAGGCCGTTGGAATCAGATGGGGATGACGTCGTCTCGTTCATTGGATTTCCCTCCTTGGGTTCGGACCAGGGAAGGGCAAGGCGGGTGCCGGGTGGGTGGCGAGGCGTAAGTTGTTGAAGGGATGGAGATTGATCGGGGATGGCTGGGATTGGTGCAGTGTGTGGACTGCGGGGTTGGCGGGGGTGGTGCAGTGCGGGGACTGCACCGTTTCCTTGGAGGCGGCGTTGGCCCCTCGTCACCCCGGCCCTCTTCTCCCCTCGCACTCCCCCCCGACCGGGAGAAGAGGGAGTAGTTAGCTCGAAGTTAGCTCGAAGAGGATTCCCCCTCTCCCGGTCGGGGGGAGTGCGGTGGGAGAGGGGGCCAGGGGGGTGAGGATTCGGGGTGGGGGACGCCGAGCAGTCCGGCCAGCGGATCGGAGTAGACTCAGGGGCAACCCCGTGCGAGACCTCCTCCTCTTCGCCCACCTGCTGCTCTTCGTGACCGGCGCGCTGCTCTACGGCTTTCTGGCCCGCGAGCTGTTCCGGCACCGGCGCGTTCTTCCCGGGCTGCCGATGCGGCTGACGGTGATCTGCCTCACGGTTTGGTATGGCGGCTGCCTGGTGGATCAGGTGGGGAGGATGCTCGCCACGTCGCCGGAGATGTTCGGACGGGCGGCGACGGCCCTCGACCTCCTGCGCGGCGTCGCCTGGCTCGCCAGCTTCCCGCTCCTCACGCACGGCCTCTGGCGCCTGCTGGAGCTGGGAGGGGAAGGGCGCCGGCCGAGCCTCCTCTGGCTGGTGCCCGGCTATGCCACGCTGCCGCTGTTCGCGCCGGCGGCGTCGCGGGCCTGGCGCGAGGGCTCGTTCCTGCTGGCCGAAGTGGGGAGGTCCGTCTACCCCCTGATCGTGCTCCATGTGGCGGTCGCCTCCGTGGCCAGCGCGTGGATGGTCCTGCGCTGGCTGCGGATCGCCCGCGAGCCCCGTCTCGAGCAGTTCCTGCGCTGGCTGCTGGCCGGATTGGGGATCACGCTGGCGCTGATCGCCGCCGGCGGCCTGCTCCGGCCGGCCGAACGCGGAAGCGAGGGGGGATGGGCCGAGGCGCTCTGGCAGTTCGCGGTCGAGTCCTCCGGGCTGGTGCTCGGCCTGACGTTCCTCTACTTCGTCCAGCGCTACAACCTGCTACGGCTCTCGATGTCCTTCCGCAGCCTGCGCCGCTTCCTCGGCCTCCTCGCCCTGGTCGGGCTGGTGATGCTGGTCGGCGCGGCCATGGGCGCCGGGGGCACGGCGGAGTTCCGGCGCATCGTGGCGTGGGGGATCCTGGCGGCGCTCCTCGCCGCCGCCGTCTATACGCCGGTCCAGCAGGCCGCGCTGCGCCGCTTCGCCTGGCTGCGCCGCCTGCTGGGGGTGAGCATCACGGCCGAGGAGCTGGAGCGGCTCACCCGCCAGCTCCAGTCCTTCGATCTCGACGAGGACCGGATGGGCGAGCTGACCGCCCGCGAGATCGGGCAGTGGCTCGCCACCCGGGCGCGCTTCCTGCCGTCGGTAGAAGAGCTGACCGTGCTCTGGGAGCACTTCGCCGAGCCCCAGGCCCACGCCTTCAACCGGCTCGACGCACCGACGCCCCGCCTCGCCGCCCTCCTGCAGCGGGCCGACTTACAGGCCGCCTTCCCGCTGCGGGTGGGGGGCGAGCTGACCAGCGTGCTGGTGGTGGAGATCAGCCCCGCCGCCGGCGGCTATCAGGAGGGGGACATGGAGACAGTGCAGATCGTGCTCCGCCAGCTCGCCTCCGCGCTGGAGGTCCGGCGTCTCCTGGAGGCGCGCCTCGCCACCGAGCGCCGGCTGGCCGAGCGCGAGCGCCTGAGCCTCCTCGGCATGGTCGCCGCCTCGCTCGCCCACGAGCTCAAGAACCCGCTCTCGGGGATGAAGGCGCTGGCGCAGACGGTGCGCGAGGAGCTGGCGGCCGTGGACCCGGCGAGCGAGCAGGCGCGGGATCTGGGGATGATCGTCGAGCAGATCGATCGCCTGCACGGGGTCTCCCGCGAGATTCTCGACTTCGCCCGCGCGCCGGAAGCCTCGGGGGTCTCCATGGACAGCGGGGTCGACCTCACCGCCCTCCTGCGCGGGACGCTCTACGTGCTCGGCCACCAGGCGCGGCGGCGCGGGGTCGAGCTGGACGCGGCGGGCGTCGAGGAGGTCGGCGCCGTCGGCGGGACCAGCGCCACCTGGCAGACGGTGCTGCTCAACCTGCTGCTGAACGCCGCGCAGCACGCGCCGGCCGGCTCGACGGTCGGGGTCCGCCTGCGCCGCAACGGCGGCGGGATCGTCTTCGCCACCGAGAACGCCGGCCCCGCGATCCCGCCTGAGATCGCCGGTCGCCTGTTCCAGCCCTTTGTGACCGAGGGGGGTACCGGCCTCGGGCTCGCCCTGGCGGCGCGGCGGGTGCGCGAGCTGGGCGGTACGATCGAGGTGACGAACGAGCCGGGAAAGATCGTGTTCCAGGTCCGCCTGGAGGAGGCCGCGTCTTGAAGAAGCCCCGCATCCTGGTCTGCGACGACGAGCCGGTGGCCCGCCGGGGAGCCGCGCGCGCTCTCGGCTCCGAGTCCTACGACATTCTGGAGTGCATCGACGGCCGGGAGTGCCTGGCCGCCCTGGAGCGCCCCCGGCACGGGGTCGATCTCATCCTCCTCGATCTGCGGATGCCGGGGATGGACGGCATGACCACCCTCGCCCATCTCACCTCCCTGCCCGCGCCGCCGCCGGTGGTGGTGGTGACCGCCGACTCCTCCCTGCGCTCGGCGATCGAGGCGGTGAAGGCCGGAGCCGCGGACTTCCTCGCCAAGCCCTACGAGATCGACGAGCTGCGCTTCGTGGTGACCAAGACCCTGGAGACCGCCCGGCTGCGCACCGAGAACCGGCGGCTGGCCGAGGAGGTGAGGCGCCTCGCCGGCTCTCGCCGGCTGTCGGGCGAGTCGCCGGCGATGCGCGCGGTGATGGACGCCATCGAGCGCGTGGGGCCCGCCGCGGCCGGCGTGCTGATCCGCGGCGAGTCGGGGACCGGCAAGGAACTGGTGGCGCGCCAGATCCACGAGCTGAGCGAGCGGGCGCGGGGGGCCTTCGTGGCGGTGAACTGCGCCGCCATCCCCGACACCCTGGTCGAGAGCGAGCTCTTCGGCCATCGCCGCGGCGCCTTCACCGGCGCCGACCGCGACCGTCCCGGCAAGTTCCGGCAGGCGGACGGCGGCACCCTCTTCCTCGACGAGGTGGGGGACATGGCGCCCGCCGCCCAGGCCAAGCTCCTGCGGGTGCTCCAGGAGGGGATCGTCGAGCCGCTGGGGGGTGGCGATCCGGTGATGGTCGACGTCCGGGTGCTGGCCGCCACCCATCGCGATCTGAAGGCGATGGCCGCCGAGGGGCGGTTCCGGGAGGACCTGCTGTTCCGTCTGCGGGTGGTGGAGATCGAGCTGCCGCCGCTGCGCGACCGTGCCGGCGACGTCCTCCTGCTGGCCCGCCAGTTCCTGGCCGCCTCCTCCCGCGCCGGCCTCTCGCTGGCGCCGGAGACCGAGCGGGCGCTCCTCGCCTACCCCTGGCCGGGCAACGTCCGCGAGCTGGCCAACGCCGTCGAGCGGGCGACGATCTTCTGCCGCGGCTTGGTGATCCAGCCCGAGGATCTCCCGCGGGAGGTGCGCGCCGCCGCCACCCCGGCGGGGGAGGACGATCTCCTGGCCTGGGACCCGGAGGACGATTTCCAGACCGCCAAGCGGAAAGTGGTCGAGCGTTTCGAGCGTGCCGTCCTCGTCGAAGCCCTGCGCGAGCACGGCGGCAACATCTCGCAGGCCGCCCGGCGCCTCGGCCTGCACCGCCAAAACCTCCAGCAGAAGCTGCACGAGTTGGGGATCGCGGCGGAGAGCTTCCGGGGGGAGTGAGGAGATGGGGGAGACGAAAATCCCCCTTCCTTCGTATGCTCCTTGCCATGAGCGATCAACTCCGCGATCCCGAGCTGGATCAGCTCGTCCGCTCGCTGAACCAGCAGAGCTCCGACCGCGAGCCGTCCGCCCTTTTCGAGTCCGAAGCCTCCGAACCCGCGAGCCCCCTCACGCTGCGCACCCCTGCCCAGGCGGAGGTGGGGGAAGGGGAGCCGCTCGACCGCTTTCTCACCGAGCTCATCCAGCAGAAGGCAAGCGATCTGCTGCTGATCGCCGGCCTGCCGCCGATCTTCCGGGTCAACGGCCGGCTGCTGCGGATGGAAGAGCGGGGTCCCCTCGAAGGGGATGAGATCAAGAGGCTGTTCCAGCCCCATCTCGGCGCCAAAGAGCGCCAGGACCTCGAGGAGCACGGCTCGACCGATTTCAGTCTACGCATCGCCCGCGGCCGCGTCCTCGAGGAGGGGATCGGCTCGGCCTGGCGCTTCCGGATCAACGTCCACCGCCAGCGCGGCGAGCCGGCGGCGGCGGTGCGGGCGCTCCCCTCGGACATCCCGACCCTGGCGAGCCTCAACCTGCCGGCGATGCTCGCCGAGCTCGTCAAGCCGAGCCGCGGCCTGGTCCTCGTCTGCGGCCCCACGGGATCGGGGAAGTCTTCCACCCTCGCCGCCCTGGTGGGGGAGATCAACCGCAGCCGCACCAGCCACATCATCACCATCGAGGACCCGATCGAGTACGAGCACCGCTCGATCCGCTCCGCCATCGAGCACATTGAGGTGGGGCGCGATTCCAGCTCCTTCCACGACGCTCTGCGCGCCTCGCTGCGGCAGGACCCGGACGTCATCCTGGTCGGCGAGATGCGCGATCTGGAGACGGTGGCAACCGCCCTGACCGCCGCCGAGACCGGCCACCTGGTGCTCTCGACCCTCCACACCAACGACGCGCAGCAGGCCGTGCACCGGATGGTCGACGTCTTCCCGCCGGCCCAACAGTCGCAGATCCGCCACCAGCTCGCTCTGGCCCTGCACGCGATCGTAGTGCAGACGCTGGTCCCCCGCGCCGACGGCCGGGGGCGGGTCCCCGCGATCGAGCTGCTGCTCGCCAATTACCCCGTGCGGCACCATATTCGTAGCGACAACCTGCAGAAGCTGTACAACGAGATCACCCTCGGCAAGCGGCAGGGGATGATCTCGCTCGAGGAGTCGCTGGCGCTGCTCGTCCGGCAGGCGGCGATCGACGTCGAGGAGGGGCGGATGCGGGCGAGCCACCCCGAGGCGTTCGAGTCGTTCGTCCGCGGCTAGGTGATTTCAGGTATCGTAGGAAGTCCGAAACGATGGAGCGATTGGAGAAGAGGACGGATGCGACCTATCACCGCCAGTGACCTCATGAACCCGGAGGTTCTCACGGTCCGCGACGACATGACCGTACAGGATCTGGCGGCTTACCTGATCGAGAACGAGATCAGCGGCGCGCCCGTAGAGGACCCCCAGGGGCGCCTGGTCGGCGTCGTCTCCCTGGTGGACATCGCCGCCGTCGCCTCGGGCGAGGGGGACCGCCTCTCGCGCGACGGCTCGGCCTTCTTCATCGACGACGAGTGGGGAGAGGGGCCCGACGAGGAAGACGTCGAGGAGCTCCCGATCGTCCAGGACGGCCTGAGCGTCGCGGACATCATGAACCCCAAGATTTACTCGGTGAAAGAGGACGCCACCGTCTCCGAGATCGCCTCGCTGATGCTCAAGGGGCACATCCACCGCCTCCTCGTCACCCGCGAGGACCGGGCGGTCGGCATCATCACCACCTCGGACCTGCTGGGGCTGCTGGTCGGGGAGGATTGAGCCCCCTGGCACCGGCCGTGCATAATCCGCGATCGAAGCTGTTGGACCTTTTTCGATCGAGGATATGACTATGGCGCTCTCGCTCAAGCCGGAGCATTTGAAACGCTATGCGGACATCGCCCGCCTGCTGATCCAGCACGGACGGGCGGACCTGGTCAAGGCGGTCGACGTCGATCTGCCGGACGACGAGATCGTGCAGGAGGCCGTCGGCGGCGACCCGGAGAAGCTCGCCAGCGATCTTGAGGCCATGGGGCCGACCTTCATCAAGCTCGGCCAGCTCCTCTCCACCCGCTCCGACCTCCTGCCCGAGCCCTATCTGACCGCGCTGGCGCGCCTGCAGGACCGCGTCGAGCCGTTCCCCTTCGAGCAGGTGGAGGAGATCGTCTCGACCGAGCTCGGGGTGCGGATCTCCAAGGCGTTCTCGGATTTCGACCCGCGCCCGCTCGCCGCTGCCTCGCTGGGGCAGGTCCACCGGGCGGCGCTGCGCGACGGACGGCCGGTCGCGGTCAAGGTGCAGCGCCCCGGCATCCGGCAGGTGATCCTGGAGGACCTCGACGCCTTCGCCCAGATCGCCGCGATGGTCGACAAGCACACCGAGATCGGCCGGCGCTTCGCCTTCCAGGGCATGCTCGAGGAGTTCCGCAAGACCCTGCTGCGCGAGCTCGACTACCGGCGCGAGGCCCTGAACCTCGTCACCCTCGCCAACAACCTGCGGGAGTACCAGCGGCTGTTCATCCCGCGGCCGGTGGACGATTACACGACCTCGCGCGTGCTGACGATGGACTTCGTCAAGGGGACGAAGATCACCGATCTCTCCCCGCTGGCCCGCATCGACCTCGACAACCAGGCGCTGGCCTCGGACCTCTGCAAGGCCTATCTCGACCAGATCCTGATCGACGGCTTCTTCCACGCCGATCCGCATCCGGGAAACCTGCTGATCGCCGAGGACGGCCGGCTCGCCCTGCTCGACCTCGGCATGGTGGCGCGGATCGATCCAGCCATGCAGGAGCAGCTCCTCAAGCTGATCCTCGCCGTCACCTCCGGCCAAGGGCAGGAGGCTGCCCAGGTCACTCTCCAGATCGGCACGCCGCTGGAAACCTGGGACGAGGCTCGCTACCGGCGCGAAGTGGCCGATCTCGTGGGGAGCTATCAGAACGTCGTGGGCCAGCAGATGCAGGTCGGCCGCGCCGTGATCAACCTCGCCCGCCTGGCGGCCGAGAACGGCATCCGTCCCGCCCCGGAGCTGACCATGATGGGACGCGCCCTCCTGCAGCTCGACGAGACCGCGCGCGCCCTCGACGTCGATTTCGACCCCAACCAGATCGTGCGGCAGCACAGCGACTCGATCATGCGCCGCCATATGCTGAAGAAGCTCTCGCCGGCCAACGTCTTCGCCTCGGCGCTGGAGATGCAGGACTTCGTGCAGCACCTGCCCGGCCGGCTCAACTCCGTGCTGGACAACATGGCCGCCAACAAGGTGCAGATCAAGGTCGACGCCTTCGACGAGACCCGGCTGATGGACAACCTGCAGAAGATCGCCAACCGCATCGCGCTCGGCCTGGTGCTGGCGGCGCTGATCGTGGGCGCGGCGCTGATGATGCAGGTGAACACCCACTTCCGCATTTTCGGCTACCCCGGCCTCGCCATGCTGCTCTTCCTGCTGGCGGCGGCGTGCGGGTTCGTCCTGATCCTCACCGTCTTCCTCAACGATGACTGGCGGGTCTGGCGCAAGATGCAGCGCTGAAGAAGAAGACCCATGCAGAGATTCCGGAGGCTGCCGCTGATCGCCGTCCTCGTTCTGGCGGCGCTCTCGCTCGTCCAGGGAGTGGCCCTGTCGCGGTCGCGCTCGCGACAGGGCCCTGGGCGGCCGGATCAGGAATGGAGCCGCACCTCGCCGCCGGTCAACATGACCCACATCTTCGAGGGGGAGATCAACCGGCGCGGCAAGCCGGTCGGCTTCCATTCGCGGCCGGGCGGCCAGGACCCCGAGAACGCCCACTTGACGCGGATCGTCGAGCGCCCCAACCGCGCCGGGGTCTACACGGCCGAGGTCGAGATCCGCTCGAATTCAGGCTGGCTCGCCAAGCGCTCGACGCTCTATCCCGACCGCATGGACCGGGCGGCGGTGATCCGGGCGGTCCTCAACGCTTTCCATGATCGAACTGGAAATGGCGAGAAGTTCCGTGGCCCTTCCGGTCAGGGCTTCACCATCGAGGGGTACTTCCAGGGGGGCCGGATCAACACGGCCTATCCCATCTACACCCGGGGGGACCGGCCATGAAGCTCGAGTACTACCGGGATTCCGCCGGCGATCCCCGCGCCCGCGGCAGGGGGCACGGCCGGCTGGTGGCCGGCTTCCTGGAGAGCGATCTTCAGGACAGCCCGGCCGCCGCCCGCGAGGTGCTGCGCGCCCTCGACCACGTCGAGTCCGGCCGCGAGCCCTCCTGGGAGCGCACCGGCAACGCCTACACCCTCACCCTCTCGCCCAAGGGGGCCGCGGTCCAGGACGAGAACGCGGAAGATTCCAAACCCTACCGCCTGCCGCTGGCGGCGCTCCGCGAGGCGGTCGCCGGCTGGCTCTCCTTGCTCGAGGAGAGGCGGTAAAGGGTGGGGTGGGGTGGAACACGGACTGGCATGGACTGACACGGACGGACAAGGACAGATCCCTTGTCCCTGTTCGTCCCTGTTCGTCCGTGTGAGTCCGTGTCTTCTTTCTTCCTTCCCTCAGCTCGTCTGCAAAATCGGGAAATCAAAGCTCGGCAACCCCCCCGGGCCGGTCATCAGGCTGAGCAGGACGCTCTCGAGCTCGCGCAGGCTCGGGGTCTCCATCAGCACCTGGCGCTCGGCGGGGGAGAGGGGGATGGCGTGGGCGATGGCGGTGACGATCTCCGTGCCCGCCATGTTCTCCATGATCGAGAGGTCCATCTCGGAATCGTTGGCCTCGACGCGCTGGCGCACCAGGTTGCGCAGGACGGGGAACTCGAGCTCGTCCTCCACCTGATCGGGATCGTCGAGGAACTCGCCATAGCTCACCACCACGCGGCGGTACCCGCGGTCGCAGGGGACCTCGCCGATCACGCGGAAGCGGATCACGCCGCCGGCGAGCACGAGATAGCGGTCCTCCTCGGGCTCGTGGAGCTCGCCGATATAGCCCAGGCAGCCGACCTGGTAGACCGGCGGCCGCCCCTCCAGGCCGCGGGCGGCGGGGGAGTCGTCCTCCAGCGGCTGCACGATGGCCACGTAGCGGTCCGCCGCCATGGCGTCGTCCACGAGGTTGCGCTCGCCGATCTCGGCGGCGGCGAAGGGGACGACGGTGCCGGGCAGCAGCAGCGGCTGGTCCAGAGGGAACAAGGGGAGGGTGGTCGGCAGCTCTTCGGGTTTCACGTGCCCCTATGATCACAGACCCGCCGCCCGACCGCAACGTCTTCAGTTGACTTGAGACGGCGGCGAGGTGTCCGGGGTCGTCGTCAGGTAGTTGAGCGAGAGGAGCTGGGCGAGGGTGTCGATCAGGTCCTGGAAGCCCCTGGCCTCGAGCAGGGCCTGCCGCTCGGCGGGGGAGAAGGGGGCGGTCTGCGCCATGAACAGGACGACCTGCCGGGGGGACATCGTCTCCAGCACGCCGGCGGAGCCGAACTGCCGGCGGCCGAACTCGACGATGCGGTCCTTGAACACCTCCAGCTTCCACCCCTCGGGCTCCGGTCCGCCGCCGGCGAGGTCGGCGGCGAACTCCCCATATTCGACCGTTGCCCGCGTCACGCCCGCCTCCGGCGGCAGCTCCTTGCGGACGCGGAAGCGGACGAGCCCTTCCAGCCGGACCTGGAGCCCGTCCGCCGACCGCCCCTCCTCATGGATGCGGGCGAGGCAGCCGACGGAGTAGTAGCCCGGTGGGCTCCCACCGTCCTCCTCTCCGCAGGCCTGGACGACGCCGACATAGCCGCCCGCCGCCAGGGCGGCCGCGAGCACGCCGAGGTCGTGAGGGTCGGTGACCGTGACCGGGAGCATCGTCTCCGGCAGCAGGAGCCAAGGCACGAGCGGCAGCAGGTGAAGGGTGGCGGGGAGGTCGGCGAGCCGGAGGTCGGAGCTCATGGGAAGCGATGATATCAGCCCCGGAAGGCGCGACGCGGTTTCCGGATTCGGTGACAAGGACAAAGGACGCAAGGGACTGCAAGGACGAAAAGGACGAAAGAACAAACCTGAAACCGGGGCTTTGCTGTTTTTTCTGTCCTTTACGTCCTTGCAGTCCTTTACGTCCTTTTCTTTTCTACAGCTCCGGCTCCGCCCCTGTGATCCGCCGGAACGCCTCCACATACCGCTCCAGCGTCCCGCGCACCACGTCGGCGGGGAGCTCCGGTGGGGGGGACTCCTTGTCCCAGCCGGACTCGTCGAGCCAGTTGCGGACGAACTGCTTGTCGAACGAGATGGGCTCCTCGCCGGGCAGCCATTGGGCGATGTCCCAGTAGCGGGAGGAGTCGGGGGTGAGGACCTCGTCGATCAGCAGCAATTCGCCCGCTTTTTCGCCAGTCATACCGACCGAATGGCCGAACTCGAACTTGGTGTCGGCGAGGATGAGGTTGCGGGCGGTCGCGTGCTCCGCTCCCGCCTGATACAGAGCGATCGTGAGATCGCGCAGGACGGCGGCGAGCTCCGGCCCCAGGGCGCGCTCGACGGCGGCGAGGTCGACGTTCTCGTCGTGCCCCTCCTCGGCCTTGGTCGCCGGGGTGAACACCGGCGCGGGGAGCTGGCTCGCCCGCTGGAGGCCGGGGGGGAGGGGAATGCCGCAGACGGTGCCCGTCTGCACGTACTCCCGGTAGCCGCTGCCGGCGAGGAAGCCGCGGGCCACGCACTCGAAGGGGATCACCCGCGCCTTGCGCGCCAGCACGGACCTCCCCCGCAGCAGGTCGCCGTAGGGGCGCAGCGCGGCGGGGAAGTCCGCCGGATCGGTCGCCAGCAGGTGGTTGGGGACGATCGCCGACAGCCGCTGGAACCAGAAGTTCGAGAGCTGATTGAGGATTTTCCCCTTACCGAGGATGCCCGGCCGCAGCACGTGGTCGTAGGCCGACAGCCGGTCGCTGGCCACGATCAGCAGCGCGTCGCCGAGATCGTAGACGTCCCTCACCTTGCCCCGGCGCGGCGGCGGCAGCCCGGGGATCTCGCTCTGCCAGAGGACTTCCATGGCCCCCGTCTTATCACAGCTCAGCCGTGGCTCGGCCAGCTCTCGATGCTTTCGAGGATGCTGGTCGATTCACGGTTGACGGCGGCGAGCAGCGGCTCGCTGGGGATCTCCTTCAGCTCCTCGGGGGGGATCGCCGCGGCGTCCACGATCTCGTAGACGGAAAGCTGATCGAGGCCCTTGAGGTGCGCGATGCCGAGCTTGCGGAAGCCGACGGCCAGGCGCTCGCCGGAATCCTCGAACATGCAGACGATGTAGGCGCGGTCCCCCTCGCTGCCACGGAAGAGACGGATGCCGGCGGTCTCCTGGTCGAGCTGGGTGAGGAAGGGGCCGGTGGCCACCATGCCGTTGTTGTGCAGGGTGCCGTTGCGGTTGATGTAGGCATAGAAGGTCCGCGCCTCCTCCTTCTTGTCCACCACGTCGACGTTCTTGTGCGCCAGCGGGGCGAAGAAGCGGTGCACGGTCGCCTCCGGATACCCCTGGTTGATCAGCATGGTCTTCACCTCGTCGATCTCCTGGGTCGCCTTGCCGGTGGTCAGGCGGGAGAGCTCGACGAGACCGGGGCCGAAGAACTCGTAGCGCTCCCCCTCCCCCCCGGCCTGGCCGCCCATCGGGATCAGGCGGTAGGGGCCGAAGTTGAGGGCGATGCGCATGCCGCGGTCGAACGGCAGCCCCTCGCGCACCGCCTCCACGTAGTAGCGCTGGAGCTGGATCGAGCAGAGCAGCAGGTTGGTGGCCTCGCGGCTGGAGTAGAAGGCGCCGTCGCCGAGGTACTTCTCGAGCTTGGCGCGGTGCGACAGCGCCAGGCGGTTGATCCGCCGCTGAAAGCGGAACATGGTGAGGAAGGCGCCTTCCTGGCTCGCGTTGCCGGCTCGGTGGAGCACCGACAGCGTCGCCGAGAAGTCGCTGATGTCGTAGATCATCCCGTAGCGCTCGACCAGCGGGTCGACCACCCAGGGCGCCATGAAGTCGAGCGGCCGGGTGGCGACGGAGAAGCGCACCTCGCCGCCGGCGGCCGCCGCGCGGTTGGGGGGGAGCTCGCGGCCGAGCATGACGCCGTCCTGGATCTCGACCGGCACGATCATGCGCCGCAGGGAGTGCACCAGCTCGAACTCCTTGAGCTTGACCAGCAGGCTCTCCCAGACCGCGACCAGAGGCGGCGGCAGCAGCCGCGCGGGGTCGTAGGTTTTCAGGGTCGCCAGATAGGACAGGTAGCCGGGGCGCGTGAGCAGGTCGCGGGAGTCGTTGCGCGGGTCGGCCTTGAGCAGGTGACGGACGGCGGAGCGCAGACCGGGGTCGGTGGCGAGCTGCTCGAAGTGCCAGCGCGCCAGCTCGTCGAGACGCTTGCGCAGATCGCGGCCGTCGATGCCCAGCGAGCCCGCGAAGTAGCTGGTGAGCTCGCCGAGATCGCGGCCGATGTAGTCCTCGGTGAACAGCAGGACGTTGTCGCGCATGTGGGTCAGCAGGCGGGGAAAGAGCTCCTCCTCGACCTCCTCGGTGGCGAGGGCGAGCCGCTGCATGAGGTCGAAGGTCGCCGACAGCACGCGGTCGAGGAAGCGGTCGAGGATGCGGTATTTGATCGCGTCGCCGTGACGGCGGCCAATCTCGCTGTCCCGCCTGAGGATACGTTTCGGCACATCTTTGAGGAGACGCGCCACGTCGAGGGAATGCTGGAGCCAGAAGACGGCCGGGTACTGCCGGCCGTAGCTGGAGATGGTGGCGTTCTCGAGCGCGCGGCAGAGCAGGGTCGAATAGCGCTCCCAGCCCTGGGTATGACCCTTGACGTCGTGCCCGGCGCGGCGCAGTCCGGCCACCTGCACGGCCTCCTCGGCCTCGATGTGCTCGCGCAGGGCGGCGCGCAGGTCGAACAGGCCGGAGGAGAGCATGACCGGGAAGCCCTGAAACGGCGTGGCGCTCTCGTCCTCCAGGAAGATCGGGCGCGGCGTCGGCAGCACCCGCAGGAGATCGGGCATCAGCCGCCGCCCCTCCTCCGGATCGGAAGAGAGAAAGTTGAACGGCCCTTGCAGCATCTGAAGAAAAGACGTCGGGTTCATGCTCGTGCCTATCGGACGGCGTTGTTTTCAACTGGAAAAGGAGCGATTACGTATACCATACGGCTGGCGAAGGGGGCCATGGGAATCACCGCGATGCCGGCGCACATCCGCCGGGAAGGCATTCCTTTGCCTCCCCCGGCGGGCCGTCTATGGCCGTCCTGGTAAGATCGAACACTGTCGAACTGGAGTTGAGGAGAGTAGCTCATGGGGGAACTCGGATCGATTCACATCGTCCCGGCAGGCAGGCCGGAGGCCGATCTGCTGGTGGTGGGTTGTTTCGAGGGAGCCCCCCCCCAGATGGACGGCATGGAGGAGGGGATCCGGCGGGCGGTCGAACGCCTGGCCGGGCGTCCCGGATGGAAGGGCAGGGAGGACCAGTCGGCGCAGACCGACGCGGGTGCCGACGGCCCGGTGGTCTCCCTCCGCAGCCTCGGCTGCCGCCAGGATCTCACCGCCACCAAGCTCTCCCGCTGGCTCTTCAGGGTCGCCGAGGACGCCCGCAAGGACGGGGCGCGGCGGCTGACCGTGGCCCTGCCGGCCCATGCCGAGACCTCCGGCCTGGCGGCCGCCCGCCGCATCCTGCGCGTCCTGCCGCTCTCCAGCTACCGGTTCGACCGCTTCCTGAGCGATGCCGAGAAGGCCGGCCGGATCGAGCGGTTCGCCGTGGTGCCGCCGGCGGGCGAGGAGGCGGCCTTCCGTGAAGCCCTGCCCGGCGTCGAGGCGGTGACGGGCGCCATCGCCTTCGCCCGCGACCTCGCCAACTCGCCGGCCAACGAGGCCACCCCCACCTGGATGGAGGAGCGCGCCCGCGAGCTCGCCGCCGGCCGCGCCCTCGACATCACCGTGCTGGGCGCCGGCGATCTGAGCGCCCGCGGCATGGGCGGCCTGCTGGCCGTCGGCGCCGGTTCCGCCCACGAGCCGCGCATGGTGCGCCTGCAGTGGGGGGACCGCGGCCCCCGCATCGCCCTGGTCGGCAAGGGGGTGACCTTCGACAGCGGCGGCATCTCGATCAAGCCGGCGGCCGACATGGAGGACATGAAGTACGACAAGAGCGGCGCCTGCGACGTGCTGGCCATCGCCCGCGCGGTGGCCGACCTCGAGCTGCCGGTGCGCCTGTCGGTCTACGCCCCCCTGGCGGAGAACATGCTGAGCGGCAGTGCCTACCGGCCGAGTGACATCGTGCGCTGCTACAACGGCAAGACGGTGGAGATCACCAACACCGACGCCGAGGGGCGGATGATCCTCGCCGACGCCCTCGCCTGGGCCGCCGAGGAGGGGCCGGAGGCGATCCTGGAGCTCTCGACCCTGACCGGCGGCGTCATCATGGCGCTGGGCTACCAGGCGGCGGGCCTCTACACCCCCGACGACGGGCTGGCCGGCGAGCTGGCCGCCGCCGCCGAGGAGGCCGGCGAGCGCGTCTGGCGCCTCCCCCTCTATCCCGAGTACCTGGAGGAGATGAAGGGCTCGCACGCCGATCTCCGCAACTCCGCCGGCCGCGCCGGCAGCGCCAACACCGCGGCGGTCTTCCTGTCGCAGTTCGTCGGCGACGTGAAGCGCTGGGCTCACCTCGACATCGCCGGCGTCTCCAACGTCAAGTCCGATCACGGCGGCTCCTGCGCCGGCGCCACCGGCTTCGGCATCGCCCTGGCGGTGAACTGGCTCCGCCACCTCGCCGGGTAAGCCCTCCATCCCGTGCACGATCCCATCCTCGAAATCCGCGATCTCGAGATCTCGTTTCCAGCCCCCGGGGGCTGGGCCCCCGTGGTGCGCGGCGCCGCGCTGACGGTCGGCCGCGGCGAGATGGTCGGGCTGGTGGGGGAGTCGGGCTCGGGCAAGACCCTCACCGCCCTCGCCGTGCTCGGCCTGGTGCCGCCGCCCGGCCGGATGACGCGAGGGAGCATCCTGCTGGACGGCCCCGGCGGCGCCGCCGACCTGCTGACGCTCGGCGCCCGCGAGCTGCGGGCGGTGCGGGGGGCCCGCGTCGCCATGGTCTTCCAGGAGCCGGCGACGGCGTTCAACCCGGTCTATTCGATCGGTTTCCAGATCGCCGAGGCGGTGCGGGCCCACCGGCGCGTCTCGCGGCGGGAGGCCGAGGACGAAGCGGTGCGGCTGCTCGACGGGGTGGCGCTCGCCGACGCCCGGCGGCGCCTGGACGACTACCCCCATCAGCTCTCGGGCGGCCAGCGCCAGCGCGCGATGATCGCCATGGCCCTCGCCGGCCGGCCGGACCTGCTGCTGGCCGACGAGCCGACGACGGCGCTCGACGTGACGCTGCAGGCGCAGATCCTGGAGCTGCTCGACGAGCTGCGGCGCGACCTCGGGCTCTCGGTGCTGCTGATCACCCACGATCTGGGGGTGGTGGCCGAGACCTGCGACCGCGTGGTGGTGATGCAGGGCGGCCGGGTGGTGGAGACGGCGGCGGTGGCCGAGCTGTTCCGCGCTCCGGCCCACCCCTACACCCGCGAGCTGCTGGCGGCGCTGCCGCGGCTCGGCGCCGGCGAGGAGGCGTGGTGATCCCGCCACCGGATGAGACGGCGACGGCGGCGCTGCTCAGCGTCGAGGGCCTGCGCAAGGAGTACCCGGTGCGGCGCGGCCTGCTGCGGCGCCGGCGGGGCATTGTGCACGCGCTGGCCGGCGTCGACCTGCGGGTGCGGCGCGGCGAATGCCTGGCACTGGTGGGGGAGTCGGGGAGCGGCAAGACGACGCTCGGCCGCTGCGCCCTGCGCCTGATCGAGCCGACGGCCGGCCGGGTGAGCTTCGACGGCGAGGACCTGCTCGCCCTCGAGGGGGGAGCGCTGCGCGCCCGCCGCCGCCGCTTTCAGATGGTGTTCCAGGATCCCTACGGTTCCCTCGACCCGCGGCAGCGGGTGGGATCGGTCGTGGCCGAGCCGCTCGGCATCCACACCGGCCTCGACCGCGCCGGCCGCGAGCGGCGGGCGGCGGAGCTGCTGGCCGCCGTCGGGCTCGCGCCGGCGCTCGCCGGCCGCTTCCCGCACGAGCTGTCGGGCGGGCAGCGGCAGCGGGTGGGCATCGCGCGGGCGCTGGCGCCGAAGCCCGACCTGCTGGTGGCGGACGAGCCGGTGTCGTCGCTCGACGTCTCGGTGCGCGGCCAGATCCTCGACCTGCTGAGCGGGCTACGCGAGCGTCTTGGCCTTACCATGCTGCTGATCTCGCACGACATCGCGGCGGTCGAGCGGCTGGCGGACCGGGTGGCGGTGATGTATCTCGGGCGGATCGTGGAGCTGGCCCCGGCGCGCGAGCTGCTGGCGCGGCCGCTCCATCCGTATACGGCGAGCCTGCTGTCGGCGGTGCCGGTGGCGGCGCCGCGCGGGCGGCGGCGGCGCGTCGTGCTGCCGGGGGAGCCGCCGAGCCCGCTCAGCGTCCCCGCGGGGTGCCCGTTTCACCCACGCTGCCCGAGCGCCCGGCCGCGTTGCGCCGCCGAGCGGCCGCCGCTGGCGCCGCCCGGGGGCGCCGAAGGCGCCGGGAGGGAATGGGGGCGCGCGGTGGCGTGCTTTTATCCCGGAGAGCTTCCCATGCCGGGGAGTAAGAAGGATACAGTTGCTTCGTAAGAGGCCTTGGAGAACTTTTGAGCGGCCGGCGCGTACATCTCGGCGTGGGACCGCCGCGCCAGGGTCTATCGATCACCAGGTTGAGGGGTCTATTTCAGGGGTCTGATCTAATGAATACAACGTTCTCGCGAACCGTTTCATGGCACCGCCGGGGAGCTCTCCTGCTCGCTGGGTTCTTGCTGGCCGCCACCTCGGTGACCGGCGCTTCGGGGCAGACCGCCCCGCTCCGCGTCGGCACCAACCTGCAGCCGCCGCCCTCGCCGGAGCCGCCGGCGCTCGACATCCGGAACAACGCCATCCAGCTCTCGGTCGACCGCGCGATCGACATCGCTCTGCAGCGCAACCTCGCCATCGTCATCCAGCGCTACACCCGCGTCCAGCAGCGCCTCACCATCATCGAGGCGCTCGGCCTCTACGACCTCAACGCGACCATCGACGCGATCGCCAGCAACCGGAACCAGCCGGCGGCCACCCGCTTCGAGGCCTCGCAGGCCGAAGAGGAGGACCTCAACTTCGGCGTCCGCCAGCGCACTCCCCAGGGAGGCGAGGTCTCCGTCGGCTGGGGTAACGGTCGCTCCTCGACCGACATCTCGGACCTCACCACCTCCTACTCCTCGGGCCTGACCTTCGCCTTCACCCAGCCGCTGCTGCGCAACTTCGGCCGCTACGGCAACGAGCGCAACATCATCGTGGCGCAGATCAACAGCCAGCTCAGCCGCCAGGACTTCGAGCTGCAGGTGACCGCGATCACCCAGCAGGTGGTGAACGCCTACTGGAACCTGGTCAATGCCCGCGAGCAGCTCGGCGTCGCCCAGCAGAGCCTGCAGCTCGCCCGCGACCTCCACGCGCGCAACAAGATCCAGGTCGAGGTGGGTACCCTGCCGCCGCTCGACCTGACGCAGAGCGACGCCGCCATCGCCACCCGCGAGGCGGAGATCATCCGCGCCACCTCCGCCGTCGGCGACGCCGAGGACGAGCTCCGGCGGCTGCTCAACCTGCCGGCCGGTCCCCTCTGGTCGACCGGGATCGTGCCGACCAGCGACCCGAAGACCGCGGAGAAGGTCAACGTCAACGTCGAGGAGGCGCTTCGCATCGCCATCGCTCAGCGCCCCGAGTTGCGCAGCCAGGAGATCCAGCTTGCCCAGGCCCGGCGCGATGCCGAGTACTTCCGCGGCCAGCTCAAGCCGACCCTCGACCTCAACGTCAACTACGGCTACAGGGGCCTGGGCACCGGCTTCAGCGGCGCCCTCAACCAGATCACCGGTCTCGACTTCCGCTCCTGGACGGCGCAGCTCAACTTCGCCTATCCGATCCAGAACCGCACCGCCCGGGCGCAGAGCGCCAGCGCCAATATCGCCGTCGACCGCCTCCAGGCGCTGTACGATCAGCAGCGGCTGGTGATCGAGACCGAGGTTCGCCGCGCCGCCCGCGCCGTCGACACGGCGTTCAAGTCGATCGACGCCGCCCACAGGGCGCGCGAGTTCCAGGACAAGAACCTGGACGCCGAGAAGAAGAAGTACGAGAACGGCCTGTCGACCGCGTTCCAGATCACCCAGATCCAGGATCAGTTGACGCAGGCCCGCAGCGACGAGGTCACGGCGACGGTCAACTACCGCACCGCGCTCGCCGAGTACTACCGGTCGGTCGGCCGCTTGCTCGACCAGCAGGGGGTCACCCTCGACGATCCCGCGGAGGGGGACGCGATCGCTCACCGCTACAGCTTCAGCCGCGCGCTGCTGCCCGGAGAGGTCCGCTAAGGCCATGGCCGCCCTCGAGGATTCCAGCTTCGGCCGGGTGATCGGCGTTCTGGTCTCGCCGGTCAAGACCTTCCGGTCGATCGCCGAGCGCCCCACCTGGGTGGCGCCGCTGCTTCTCCTCCTGATCGTCGCCACCGCGGGCAGCGTGCTGACCAGCCAGCGCATGGACAAGGAAGACATGCGCCGGTCGATCAAGGAACGGATGGAGAAGAGCCAGGGAGGGCAGGCCTCCCCGGAGCAGATCGAACGCGGCGTGGCGATGGGGGAGAAGATCGGAGCCGTCACCCGCTGGCTGGTCCCCCTCTTCATCCTGGTGGTCGACCTGCTCGTGGCGAGCCTCTTCTTCGCGGCGTTCCGCTTTTTCGCCGGCAGCTCGATCTCCTACAAGACGAGCTTCGCGGTGGCGATGCACGCCTACATACCCGCGCTGGTGGCGGCGCTGCTCGCCCTGCCGCTGATCCTGAGCCGGCAGACCATCACCATGAAGGAGGCGCAGGAGGGTAGCATCCTGGCCTCCAACCTGGGGGCCTTGGCTCCCCAGAGCCTGGGCCCCGCCGCGCGGGCGCTGCTGTCGAGCGTCGACTTCTTCTCGCTCTGGACCGTCTGCCTGATGATCGTCGGCTACCGTATCGCGGCGAAAGTCTCGACCACCGTGGCGGCGGCGGTGGTGCTGTCGCTCTGGGTCCTCTATATCGCCCTCAAGGTCGGTATGGTGGCGCTTTTCCAGTAGGTCAAAGGAGCCTTTCGTGAAGAAATTGGTTATCGGGCTCCTGGTGGTGGTGGCGCTGGGCGGCATCGTCTTTGCCAGCATCCGCGCCAAGGGTGGCGACAAGGGGGAGAGCGTCTACGCCGAGCCGGTGGCGCGGCGGGACCTGGCGCAGGTCGTCAAGGCGACCGGCGAGCTGCAGCCGCGCGTCCAGGTGAACATCTCCGCCCACGTCATCGGCAAGATCGAACAGCTCTACGTGCAGGAGGGGGACCTGATCCGCAAGGGGCAGCCCTTCCTGCGCCTCGAGCAGCAGGCCTTCCTCGCCCAGCGCGACCAGTGGGCCGCCCAGTTGCGCAGCGCCCAGACGGCGGTGCGGCAGGCCGAGGTCTCCCTCGCCGACGCGGGAGTCAAGCTCGCCCGCTCCAAGATGTTGAAAGGGGAGGGGATCTCCACCCAGCAGGACCTCGAGGCGGCGCAGCTCGCCGAAACCTCCGCGCGGCTGCAGCTCGACTCGGCGCAGGACGCCGTCCGCCAGACCCGGGCCAACCTGGTCAAGGCCCAGGACGACCTCACCAAGACCACCATCTACTCCCCGCTGACCGGCCGGGTCATCGCCCTCAACGCCAAGGAAGGGGAGGTCGTCGTCTCCGGCGTCATGAACACCCCCGGTTCGATCATCGGCACGATCGCCGACCTGGCCGAGATCATGGCCGAGGTCGACGTCGACGAGACCGAGATCGTCAACGTCCGGCTCGGCCAGCAGGCCGTGCTGCGGGTCGACGCGCTGCCGGGCCGCGAGTACACCGGCAAGGTGGTCGAGGTGGGGAGCTCCGGCTACAACCGCGCCAACCAGCCGGACGTCACCTTCTTCAAGGTCAAGGTCCTGCTCGACCACCCCGACGAAAACCTGCGCGCCCGGATGTCCGTGCGCGCCGAGGTGCGCACCGACTCCCACGCCAACGCGCTGACCGTGCCGATCCAGGCGGTCGTCGAGCGCGAGGGTGAAAAGGGGGAGAAGGAGCGCAAGGTCATCTTCGTCGTCGCCGGCGGCAAGGCGAGCCAGCGGCCGGTGGCGACCGGGCTTTCGGACGAGACCCACGTCGAGCTGACCTCCGGCGCCAAACCCGGCGAGCAGGTGATCACCGGGCCCTACCGCATACTGCGCGATCTCCAGGAGGGGGATCCGGTCCAGATCAGCAAGACCTCCGAGGACGAGGACCGCAAGGGCGGCAAGGATACGAGCAAGGATGACGACAACAAGGGCGAGGGCCTCTAGATGGCGCTGATCGATCTGCGCGGGATCTACAAGGTCTACGACATGGGGGCGGAGAAGGTCCACGCCCTCAACGGCGTCGACCTCGAGGTGGAGCGGGGGGAGTACGTGGCGATCATGGGCTCCTCCGGCAGCGGCAAGTCGACGCTGATGAACCTGCTCGGCTGCCTCGACACGCCGAGCGACGGCAGCTACATCCTCAACGGCACGGCCGTCCAGGAGCTCGACGACAGCGAGCTGGCGGCCATCCGCAACAAGGAGATCGGTTTCGTCTTCCAGACCTTCAACCTGCTGGCGCGCACCGACGCCCTGCACAACGTCGAGCTGCCGCTGATCTATGCCGGCCTCTCGCGCGCCGAGCGGCGGGAACGGGCGAAGCGGGCCCTCGAGCGGGTGGGCCTGGGCTCGCGCATGAACCACCAGCCCAACGAGCTGTCCGGCGGCCAGCGCCAGCGCGTCGCCATCGCCCGCGCCCTGGTCAACGATCCGTCGATCCTGCTCGCCGACGAGCCGACCGGCAACCTCGACTCCGCCACCTCCGAGGAGATCATGCATCTCTTCGACGAGCTCCACCAGGCGGGCAACACCGTGGTGCTGGTCACCCACGAGCCGGACATCGCCGAGCACGCCTGGCGCAAGGTGATGCTGCGCGACGGCAAGGTCACCTCCGACCAGCCCACCGCGCGGGCCGAAGCCGCGGCGGCCGCCGCCCCGGTCTCCTGAAGGACACGCCGTCATGGTCTTCCTGGAAAACTTCCGCATCGCCCTCGGGGCGCTCCGCGCCAACCTGATGCGCTCGATCCTGACCACCCTCGGCATCATCATCGGCGTCGCCGCCGTGATCGGCGTGGTCTCGATCGTTCAGGGGCTCCAGTACACCATCACCCAGCAGCTCCAGGGGGTGGGCGCCACCTTCATCGCCGTCTCGGCGAAGAACGACCGCAGCAACATCCCCGGCGTCGCCGCCCGGCAGGTCAAGCTCACCTCCGAGGACGCCCAGGCGATCGAGGAGCGGGTCCCCGGCGTCAAGCTGATGTCGCCGTTCATCCTTGGCCGCGCCGTCGTCAAGTACAAGGACCGCAAGCACAACCCTCTGATGACCATCGGCGCGACCGAGAACTACCAGGACGTCACCAACCAGACCGTCGACCGCGGGCGCTTCTTCTCCCAGGTCGACCTCGACAACCACCGCAAGGTGACCGTGATCGGCCCCAAGATCGCCGACGAGCTGAACCTGGGGCCCGATCCGCTGGGCAAAGAGATCTACATCGACATCTATCCGGCGACCGTGATCGGCATCATGGAGAAGAAGGGGCAGAACCTGGGGATGGACTTCGACGACATCGTCTACGTCCCGTTCAGCTCGGCGGTCAACCTGTTCGGCCGCAATGCCGCCGACCAGGTGCAGGTCCGCCTCCAGGCGACCAGCGCCGAGAGCGTGCCGCAGGTCAAGGACGGTATCGCCCGGCTGCTCCGGCAGCGCCACAAGATCCCCACCAGCGAGCCGGATGACTTCGAGATCCAGACCCAGGACGAGATCCTCAAGACGGTCAACAGCGTCCTCGGCAGCGTCACCGCCGTGGTCGGCGGCGTGGTCGGCATCGCCCTGCTGGTGGGCGGCATCGGCATCATGAACATCATGCTGGTGTCGGTGACCGAGCGCACCCGCGAGATCGGCGTGCGCAAGGCGGTCGGGGCGCGCCGCCAGGACGTCCTCCTCCAGTTCCTGATCGAGGCCGTCACCCTGTCGCTGATCGGCGGCGGCATCGGCCTCGCCCTCGGCTACGGACTGGGAGCGGCGATCTCCAAGCTGATCCCCGGCTTTCCGCCCGCCCACGTCCCCTTGTGGGCGGTCGGCCTCGCCATCGGCTTCTCGGCCGGGGTCGGCATCTTCTTCGGCATCTATCCCGCCGCCAAAGCCTCGCGGCTCGATCCCATCGAAGCCTTGCGCTACGAGTAGGGTCTGATTTCCTCCCCCTGGCGGGGGAGGAACCCGCGGAGCGGGTCATTTCCGTATTTGAAGGAGAATCTGGTGCCGGAGATGGGAGTCGAACCCACACGCCCTTGCGAGCGGCGGATTTTGAGTCCGCTGCGTCTGCCATTCCGCCACTCCGGCCTTGCAGAGAGGGAATCCTAGGGGGTCCCTCCCGGGGTGTCAACCGGGAGGCCGGACGCGGATTTTTTCCGCCCTGTTTTTCGCTTTGTCACACGACGGTAACCGCGTTTCTCCGTCCCCTGGAGTTGACGGGGAGCTTGTTCCGGTGTATAACAAGCGACGTAAGCGGAAGTCCCTCAGCGACTTACTTACCACAGCTCCATTCGTTTTGCATCAATCCAAGGGGGTCTCGACGTGACATTGAAAGTCGGTCAGAAGGTGGTTTACCCCAACCACGGCGTCAGCCTGGTCGAGAAGATCGAGCCAGGTCACATGGATGGGGTGGAGCAGCTCTACTTTCATCTCCGTCTCTTAGCCAACAACTCCAAAGTGATGGTGCCGAAGTCCAACATCGAGCTCGTAGGTCTGCGTCCGCTCTGCCACACCCGTGACGTGCGAGCGCTTTTCGACATCCTCGAAGACGGTAACATCGACACCTACAAGGATTGGAAGGGGCGGTACAAGCAGAACCTCGACAAGATGAAGACCGGACGCCTCACTGACGTGGCCGAGGTGCTCAAGAACCTGCGTCTCGTTTCACAGCGCAAGAGCCTCTCGTTCCGTGAGAAGAAGATGTACGAGCGCGCCAAGTACTTCATCGTCAGCGAAGTTGCCCACGTCAAGGGCATCATCGAGCGCGAGGCCGAGGAACTGGTCGAGCAGTCGCTCAACTCCAGCCTGGAGAAGCGGCAGCGGAAGGTCGCGAGCTGATCCAGTCTCATCGATCCAGAGGGTAGAGGAAAGGGCCGCTCTTCGGAGCGGCCTTTTTCTTTGGGTGACCCTGATAGAATCTCCACCCTCATGATTCGCCCGATCCCAGCGGTATCCATCCTCGCCCTTCTGCTCCTGCCGCTGGCGGCTGGGGCCCAGGCGCCCGCCGCGCCGCCCGCCACGGGAGCCGGCGCGAGCTCCCCCGAGCTCCGCCTCGAGCAGCGGCTCCTCTCCCTCGACCTCGTCGCCTACAAGGAGACGCGCCAGCGCGAAGGGCTCGCCCGCCAGCGGGTGACCGACGTCCTCGGCCGGCTCGACCAGGCGCTCGCCGCCGACGCGGTCTCCCTCGGCACCCTCGAAGCGCTCCAGGCCGAGCTGGAGATCGCCCGCGGAGCGGCCCACGCCGCCGAGGACAAGCTCAACAGCCAGCTCGAACGGATGGGGGAGCGGCTGCGGCGGATCGCCCTGATGACCGAAAACGGCACGGCCGCCACGCGGGCGGCCGACCTCCTGAGCGGGCACTGGCGGGTGAGCATCCCGTCACAGAACCTCTCCGCCACCTTCGATCTCCGTCTCGACGGCACCCTCGTCACCGGGGTGTATCAGGTCAACGGCTCCACCGCCGGCTCGTTCCGCGGTAATCTGGCCGGCAACTTCCTGCGCATGCAGCGATTCGACGCCCGGGGCGGCTTCGACAGCACCTGGGAAGGTACGGTCGCCAATGGGCGCATCACTGGAATCTGGACGGGCAATGAGCTCGTGACGGGGCAGCCCAGTCGTGGGCAATGGACCGCGGTCCGGGAAAGTGGGCAATAACTTGAACAAAGACAATCTGCTTTTCCTGCTGGGCGGCCTGGTCCTCGGCTTCATCTTCGCCTTTCTGATGTTCGAGGCCATGGCCAGCCGCCAGCCGCCGCGCCTGACCGCCGCGCTACGGTCCCAGATCGCGATGGGCGACGAGACGGCGGGCGGTGGCGGCGCGATGGGCGCCGCGGAAGCTCCCCCGGGCGCGGCGCAGGGGGGCGGCCCCGCCATGGCCGAGATCCAGCAGCTCCGCGAAGTCGTGGAGAAGAACCCGAACGACATTCAGGCCGTCCGCAAGCTCGCCGACCTGAACTTCGACATCCAGAACTGGCAGCGGGCGCAGGAGCTGTACAGCCATTACCTGGAGCTCAAGCCCAACGACCCCGACGTGATCACCGACCTCGGCATCACCTACCGGGGCCTGCAGCAGTACGACAAGGCGATCGACCTGTTCAATCAGGCGAAGAAGCTGGAGCCCGGCCACTGGCAGGCCTACTACAACGAGGTGGTGGTCCTGGCTTTCGACCTCAAGAAGCCCGACCAGGCCAACCAGGTCATGGGGCAGCTCCAGAAGCTGCAGCCAGGTAATCCCGAGGTGGCGAGACTGGCGGAGGCCATGGCCAAGCAGCGCGCCGCCGCCTGAGCTGACCCCGTTTTTTCATGACCCGGTCTTTTACGTGGCCAAGATCATCGGCATCATCCTTCTGTTGGTCATCCTCCGGATGGCGGTGAAGAACTTCAGCGCCCAGCTCAAGGCGGCGGTCTTCGGTCCCCCCTCCCTCCCCAAGACGCCGCCGCCCCCCCGCGCCGTCGCCACTGAGACCCTGGTGCCCTGCGCCGCCTGCGGCACGTACATCATGGCCAGCCGGGGGTTCAAGAAGGGGGATGAGGTGTTCTGCTCGGAGGAGTGCCGGCGGAGGGGAGCGGGCTCCTGATGGCGGTGGTCGATGGAGCATCCTCCCTGGCTCGACGTCACCCGCCGCCCGGGATTGAAATCCCGGGCTACCGACAGTCGCCCCTTCCCGGGGCTCTGAAGAAGCGGGTTTTTGGGAGTCCCGGAGGGACGGCCGTGGGTAGCCCGGGATTTCAATCCCGGGCGGCGAGGCGCTCCTGATCCCAATCTCCATGCCCCTCCGCCTGGCCGACATTGCCCTTCCGCTCCCGCTGCCGGATCCTCTCACCTACGAGATCCCGGCCGCCTGGGATCTCCAGGCCCAGCCCGGCATGCGCGCCCGCGTTCTCATCGGCCGGCGCCGACTGGTCGGGCTGATCGTCAACATCCATGAAGACCGCCCCGAGGGGGTGAACCTGCGGCCGCTCGTCGAGATCCTCGACCGCGAGCCTGTGGTCCCCAAGGATCTGCTCGAGCTCGCGCGTTTCACCGCCGACTACTACATGGCGCCGCTGGGCGAGGTCGTCCGCTCCATGCTGCCGGCGGACCTGCCCCCCTGGGGGGACCGCAAGGTCTGGCTGACCGACGCCGGCGCGCTCTCGCTGCCGCGCGGACCTTCCGAGGCCGCCGTGATCGAGGCGCTGCGCGAGGGGGGGCGGATGACCGTCGCCGAGTTGCAGTCCCGGGTCGGCGCCATGCCGGATCTCGATGCGGTGCTCGCCACCCTGGCCGAGGGGGGGCGGGTCAACACCGCCGAGCATCGGGCCCGTTCGGCGCGCTACATCAACGCCGTCGAGCTGGCGCCAGGGGAGGTCGCGGACCATCTCGCCAAGGCCGGGCGCTCGGTCGCCGGGCGCGAAGTGATCAACTACCTGGCCGCGCTGGGCCGGCCGGCCACCACGGCGGAGGTTACGGCGACCATCGAGTGCACGCCGGCCGTGGTGCGGCGGCTCGTTTCGCTCGGCGTACTGCGCCAGTTCACCCAAGTCGAGCGCCTCTCCCTCGACCGCCACATGATGGGAGCTCCCGGCAAGCGCCCCGAGATCCTCCTGCGCGAAGATCAGGCGTTCGCCCTCGACCGGCTGACCGCCGTCATCGAGGCCCGCCAGTTCGCGCCCTTCCTGCTCCAGGGGATGACCGGCTCCGGCAAGACCGAGGTCTACCTGCGGGCCGCCGAGGAGGCGCTCGCCCGCGGGCGGTCGACCATCTTTCTGGTGCCCGAGATCGCGCTCGTGCCGGCCCTCGCCCGCACCGTCGAGCTGCGCTTCGGCGACAACCTCGCCATCCTGCACTCGGGGATGGGTGTCGGCGAGCGCCACCAGGAGTGGGAGCGGGTGCGCCGCGGCGAGGCGCGCGTGGTGCTCGGCCCCCGTTCGGCTCTGTTCGCGCCGGTCACGGACCTCGGCCTGATCGTGGTGGACGAAGAGCAGGACTCCTCCTACAAGCAGGAGCTCTCGCCGCGCTACAACGCCCGCGACCTCGCGCTCGTCCGCGCCCGGGACGCCGGCGCCGCGGCCCTGCTCGTCTCCGCCACCCCGAGCCTCGAAAGCCGCTACAACGCCGAGCGCGGGAAGCTCGACCTTCTGCGCCTGACCGAGCGCGCCGGCCACGGCACGCTCCCCGAGGGGATCCTGGTCGATCTGCGCGAGGAGGGGGTCTCGCGCCGGCCCGGGGAGATCCACTTTTCCGAGCGCCTGCGCCATGAGATCCGGCAGGCCCTGGCCGACGGCGATCAGGTGATCCTGCTGCGCAACCGCCGTGGTTACTCGCCGATGCTGCTCTGTCGCGCCTGCGGCGAGGACATGCGTTGTGAGGACTGCGGCCTGCCGCGCACCTACCATCGCCGCGACCGGAGGCTCGTCTGCCACTACTGCGGCTCGATGCTCCCGGCCCCCAAGGTCTGCCCGAATTGTAAAGAGGAGGCGCTGGAGGCGATCGGCGCCGGCACCGAGCGGGTGGAGGAGGATTTCAAGGAGCTGTTCCCGGAGGTGAGCGTCGACGTGCTCGACCGCGACACCGCCCGCCGGCCGGGCGGCCCCGCCGCCGTGCTGGAGCGCTTCGATCGCGGCGAGATTCAGGTCTTGATCGGCACCCAGATGGTTTCCAAAGGGCATCACTTCCCGAACGTGGCGCTGACCGCCGTGCTGGCGGCGGACGCCTACCTGAGCTTTCCCGATTTCCGGGCGGTCGAGCGCACCTACAATCTGCTCGTGCAGGTGGCGGGCCGGGCGGGGAGGGGAGAGCGCCCCGGCCGCGTGGTGATCCAGACCTACCATCCGGACCACTACGCCATCCAGGCCGCCCTGCGCGGGGACGACGAAGGCTTCGCCCGCGAGGAGCTGCACTTCCGGCGGGTCTTCCACTATCCGCCCTACACGCGCATGGTGCAGCTCCTGGTCCGTGACAAGAACCGCGACCGCGCCTGGAAGCTGATATCCGATCTGGCCGCCGATCTCGCCGCTCACCCCTTCGCCCGTTCCGTCCGCCTCTCCGGCCCGGCCCCCGCCCCCCTGGAGCGCCTGCGCGGCGAATGGCGCTTCCAGCTCCTCATCCGCTCCCCCGACGGCCGCGGCCTCCACCGCATGCTGAAGGAAGTTCTGCCGAAGAATCCCGGCTACGACTTGGTGATCGACGTCGATCCGCAGCAACTCCTCTAGCACCCTCTCCTCCAAGGACATCCTCCGGCGGAGGCGGTAGAGACGCCCCACGTCCTGAACGACACCTTCACGGAGGCCACGGGGACCGCGGGGCGTCTCTCGAAGGGTTCGAATCTCCATCCGCCACTCCCCGCGAGAAGGCCACCCACCCAATTCAATTTGAGGCCCAAAGGGCCGCCGCCCTCCCTCAGCCCAGGGCATCGCCCTGGGCTAAAGGCCCGGGCCTTCAGCCCGGAATACGCCGATATCGCCAGGACAACCGGTGCAGTAGACTTTGCGCAATCCTCCGGCCCCGAGACACGATCCAATGAGCCCGCCCCTCCCCAAAGCCTTCATCAGCTACAGCCACGACTCCGCCGAGCACGACGAGCGGGTCCGCGCCCTGGCCGACCGGCTCTGCGGAGACGGAGTGGACTGCACGATCGACCAGTACCACCCTCACCCCCCGGAGCCCTGGCCCCGCTGGATGGACCGGCAGATCGAAGAGGCTGACTTCGTCCTGGTGGTCTGCACCGAGACCTACCTCCGTCGCGCCAAAGGATTAGAGCCTCCGGGAGTCGGGCTCGGAGTAACCTTCGAGAGCGTCCTGATTACCCAGGATCTCTACGATGCCGGGATGTGGAACGAGAAGTTCTTCCCCGTTCTTTTCGATGGATCTTTGCCCGCGTCTATCCCCAAACATCTCCGTGGATATACCCATTACCGGGCTGATACAGAAAGCGGCTACGAGTCTCTTCTCCGGCATTTGAGGAATGAGCCGAAGGTCCAGAAGCCTGAAGTCAGACCGGGAAAGCCATTGCCGCCGATTCCCTCTCCGGGTTCATCCTCTCGATATCGCTGTATGGCCCAGCCCCCTGAGGAGTGGGTCCATCGACGGGAGTACGACGAGGTTCTCGAGGCCCTATGCCCAAGAGAAGGCGTTCAGGCGGGTAGGACTATTGGGATTACGACTGCATTACGTGGAGCCGGGGGATTCGGAAAGACCGCGCTTGCCCAGAAACTCTGCTTTGACGAGCGAGTCCGAGAAGCCTATCCAGATGGGATTCTCTGGGCGACGATGGGTGAGGAGATTGATTCGAATGGCCGCCTGAAGCAGATTCGAGATCTCATCCTGTGGTGGACCGAGGAAAGAGAGACTCCAGCGTTCGAGACGCTTCATGCTGCCGGCGCAAGATTCCGAGAGCTGTTGAACGGATCAAGAGCTCTCGTCGTTATTGACGACGTCTGGAGTCCAGACGACGTGACTCCATTCCATGGGCTCGGAACTGGCTGCGGGCTCCTCATTACGACCCGAGATAATCGGACCCTTCCCACGGGATCAGGTCTCATCAAAGTAGACGCAATGGCTTCGGACGAAGCCATCCATCTGCTGCGAGCTGGGCTACCAGATGATTCTCCGGGTGATTTTGAATCTCTGGCAGCTTATCTGGGAGAATGGCCGCTTCTGTTGAAGCTTGTGAACGGCCAACTAAGAGAGATGGCGGTAGAGGGTGGTCTCTCAGTTCCAGAGGCTCTGAAGGAGATCCAGAAAGCTCTCACTACAGAAGGATTATCTGCATTCGACAAGGACGACTCCGATTCTCGGCATGCTGCGGCATCAAGAGCAATTCTCGTGAGCGTTCAACAGCTGCCAGAGAAGGAGAAGGATCTGTTTCTGCAGTTGGCCGTCTTTCCCGAGGATGAAGCCATTCCAGTTTCGGTCCTGCAACGCTATTGGGGTCTAAGCCGTTTCGCTGCTTCAAAGATTTGCCAGCATCTCTACGACCTTTCCCTGCTGCTGCGATTTGACCGGAAGAGCGGAACGATCCGCCTTCATGACGTCACGCGGAGGGTTTTGGTAGAGCAGAGTGGGGGAGCGCTCCTTTCGCTCCACGCCCGGCTATTGGAAACTCATCGCCCGCTGAGTGGCAATTGGACAGACCTTCCGGTTGAGGAAAGCTATCTCTGGCGACGATTCCAGGAGCATTTCCTTGGCGCTGGTTCTCGGTCTGAGCTCAAGACATTGTTGATCAACTTCTCATTTCTGGAAGCGAAGCTATTGGCTACGGAAATCAACTCTCTAATTGCCGGCTACGAACCCTTTGTTGGGGAGGACCAAGAGCTTCGTCTGATTCGGGATGCGCTTCGACTCTCGGCGCATATTCTCGCCAAGGATCGAGCACAGCTTTCCTCTCAGCTTGTTGGTCGCTTGGGAAATAGGGAAGAAAAGCGCCTTCAAGCTCTCGTTGGAGAAGCAAGATCCCAGCGAAGAGGGATCGGGCTTTGGCCCAGGACAGGGAGTTTGACTCAGCCAGGCGGCGCATTGATTCGTACCCTCGAAGGACACACGGATGGGGTCAGAGCGGTAGCGGTGGTGGACGGCCGGCGCGCCGTCTCCGCCTCCGACGACGGGACGCTTCGGGTGTGGAATCTGGAGAGCGGACAGACCCTAAAAACCCTCGAAGGACACACCAATGGGGTCAACGCGGTGGCGGTGGTGGACGGCCGGCGCGCCGTCTCCGCCTCCGACGACGGCACACTTCGGGTGTGGAATCTGGAGAGCGGACAGACCCTAAAAACCCTCGAAGGACACACCGACGGGGTCAACGCGGTGGCAGTGGTGGACGGCCGGCGCGCCGTCTCTGCCTCCTCCGACGGGACGCTTCGGGTGTTGGACCTGGAGAGCAGACAGACCCTCAAAACCCTCGAAGGACACACGACTAGGATCAGCGCGGTGGCGGTGGTGGACGGCTGGCGAGTCGTCTCCGCTTCCGACGACGGGATGCTTCGGGTGTGGGACTTAGAGAGCGGACAGACCTTCAAAGCCCTCGAAGGACACATGACTAGAATCAGCGCAGTGGCGGTGGTGGACGGCCGGCGAGTTGTCTCCGCCTCCGATGACGGGATGCTTCGGATGTTGGACCTGGAGAGCGGACAGACCCTCAAAACCCTCCAAGGACACACGGCTTGGGTCACTGCGGTGGCGGTGGTGGACAGCCGGCTCGCCGTCTCCGCCTCCGGCGACAGGACGCTTCGGATGTGGAGCCTGGAGAGCGGACAGACTCTCCAAACCCTCGAAGGACACACGGATGGGGTCAACGCGGTGGCGGTGGTGGACAGCCGGCTCGCCGTCTCCGCCTCCGACGACAGGACGCTTCGGGTGTGGGACCTGGAGAGCGGACAGACTCTCCAAACCCTCGAAGGACACACGGCTTGGGTCAACGCGGTGGCGGTGGTGGACTTCCGGCGCGCCGTCTCCGCTTCCTACGACCGGACGCTTCGGGTGTGGGACTTGGAGAGCGGGGAAATGCTAGCCGTGATGACAATGGATGCGCCCGTCAGGACTGTTGCCGCAACCCCAGACGGGAAGATGATTGTGGCTGGCGATCAGGCGGGGAGGGTGCATTTCTTCGATCTAGTGGAGCCGGAGTAGTTCCGAATTCCGCTGCGTCGTCCAGAAAACACCCGCCCTGTAAGGGCGGCTTTTGCCCAGCCTGGGGTTTCAACCCCAGGTACGAGCCATCCCAATCAACAAGCCCCGGAGGGCCGGCCGATCTCACCGTATGCGCACCAATCGGCCACCCCTGCGGGGTTTGGATAATGTGGGGGACGCCTACCTGGGGTTGCCACCCCAGGCTGGGCAACGACCGCCCCTGCAGGGGCTTAAGAAAAGGACGCCGAGACTTCGGCTGCGCCGCAAGTCTCGAGGGGGAGGTCACTCCCCCCGCGGGGAGAATGACGCGCTCCGCGGGGAGCGTGAGCCAGGTCGCGGGGATTGTGAGCCAGGACCCGGGGAGGGAGAGGCGGGAAGGTTCGTGGATGCCTCAGCAACCGGGGACTGTTTGCTGGGAGCCGGGGATGCACACCTGAGAGCGCTACCGGATGTGCGGCGATCCGGGGAAGCTGTGCGCCGTAGCGGGGAGAATGCCGCCTGAAGAGAGCCGGGCGTCACGTCCACCAGGGCGAATGCCCGCCCCCTGCCTTGCGATGACGGTAGAGCGCTGGACGCCTCCGGTGGACGCGGGTCAGGGCATCCCGGTCAGCACCTGCGGGACTGGGTACCGGTGCCGCGACCCAGTTCGTAGCCGAGCGGCGCTGCTCCTCGCGGCGCTCTTTGCTGCGTTTGTGTCCTGATTCGCAACGTGCACAACCGCAAGCGTAATGCACGGGGCTCTCTTCTCCTGAAGGAACAAGGCAAGGCGGCCTCCGCCGGATTCAATCCCGGCGGCGAGGCCACCGTCGTACTGGAATCTCTCGGAGCCTTCGGAGCCCTGGGCTATGCTTAAGCTCTACCGAGAGGAGCGATCCATGCTGCCGATACCCGAGCTCGCAACCGCCGCGGTGACCGCCCTCGTCCCCTATCTGGCGGCCGCTGGAACCGAGGGGGCCAAAAAGGTGGGAAGCGTCGCGGGCGAGAAGCTGGCCGGCCTCTTCGGCAAGCTCAAGGCCCGGCTTTCGCCGGCAGGCCAAGTGGCGCTCTCGAATCTGGAGAAGACCCCCACCGACCCAAATACACAGACCATCCTGGGCCAGCAACTCAAGAAGCAGCTTGGCGAGGACGCCGACCTCCACGCCGTGCTGACGGCCCTCCTGGAAGAGCTTCGCTCGGCAGCCCCTGCCGTCACCCAGACCAGCACCATCGTGGGGACCGACAACTCCAACGTCCAGATCTCCGGCAGCGGCAACCAGGTGGGGGGCCTTGGCAGAAAGTCCTGATCTCCCGGCGGCCGACCCCGGCGGAGCGCGGCAGCACGCCCAGGTCTCCGGTGCGGGGCACGTCGTCGTTCAGATCGTCGGGGACGGCAATACGGTCCTCGCCGATACCCCTCACCTGCTGCTGACCCGCTACCTCAATCGCCGGCTGGCCGACGGCGAGAACCGTGGAGACGCGGCGCTCCTCTCTCCGTACTCCCTCGCCGTTCCCCTGGTGGGCCGGGAGACGGTGCTGTCCGATCTCTGGACCTGGATGAACGGCCGCCAGCGCATCTCGGTACGGGTCATGACAGCAAAGGCGGGTGCCGGCAAGACGCGTCTGGCCCTCTCGCTCTGCGAAGAAGCTACCGACGCAGGTTGGGGAGCCGGTTTCCTCACCGAGGGTGAGATGGTGCGGTTCCGCAACCAGCAGAACCTCTCCTTCTGGGGCTGGAATCGGCCGACCCTTATCGTGGTCGACTACGCCGCCGCCCGCGCACGGACCCTGCACGACTGGCTTGTCGAACTCGCCGATCACCTGAATCAAGAGGGTCCGCCCCTTCGTCTCCTCCTGCTGGAGCGTCATGCGGACCCAGCCGGCGGCTGGTGGCGGGAGGCTTTCGGGGTGGGTGGGGGAGACACCGAAGCGATCGCTCGGCTGCTCGACCCGGTGACGGGCCCCTATGCCTTATCGGGGCTCGTCGAACCCCAGGAGCGGCGGCGGGTGCTTGCGTCGATCCTCCAGCGGATCGGGAGCCCGATCCGGCTGCCAGAAGGGCCAGGCTTCGACCACCGGCTTGCCGAGCTCTCCTGGGGAGGAGAGTCGCTCTTCCTGTTGATGGCGGGACTGGTCGCCGCCCGCGCGGGCTTCGGAGAGGTCCTTGCTCTCTCGGCACCCGATCTCGGTCTGATCATTGCCGGCCACGAGATCCGGCGTCTTCACGACATCGCCGAGAGCCGGAAGCTTTCGAAGGAGTTCCTCTCCCATATTGCCGCCTACATCACCCTTTGCCAAGGGCTGAGTCATGACGAGGTCGAGGCGGTGATCGAGGAGGAGAAGGCGGCGCTACACTACAGCGCTACGGGAGACTTGCCCGACATCTTTGGCGCCCTCGCCGATGCATTGCCGGGAGATCCAGGCATTGTCGCGCCTATTCTTCCCGACGTTGTTGGTGAGGCCGTAGTTCTGGAGTCGCTGGGGGCGCGTCAGGGAGGAAAAAGGGCTCTGGAGGCGTTGTGTCGAGCTGCCCGGCGATCACAGGATCGAGTGACTCCGAGCTTGGTGCGCCTAGGAGCCTGCGCGCCAGGAATCCTGAGGCGAGATGTCCCCCTGCTGGGCGAGCGATCGCTGATTTCTCTAGGATGCTCTCCGTTCGAAAGAGCAGGGGGCCGAGCGGTTGGAGGAGAGCAAGTCCCGGGCGAGCT
>DATHEF010000060.1:0-62934 GCA_035490435.1 Thermoanaerobaculia bacterium | reverse complement strand
ACGCCAGGTGGCCCTCCGCAAGCCAATCCCGCGGCGACGGCGGAAGAAGAAGAGACTGTTCCGGAACGTAGCGACGAAAGGTCGTTGGCATACGGCTATTTTACCGCATGCCAACGATTCCTGCCGCGCAGGCTCCTAGATATACGTCTCCACCTTCCCCTTGGCCCGCAACTGATCCGCCCGCACCTGGAACAGCTTCTGGATCTGCTGCTGCTTGAGCATCTGCTCGATCCGCCCCTTCACCTGCTCGAAGGGCACCGTGGACGGCTCCTTGCGCTCGAGGAGCTGGAGGATGTGGTAGCCGAAGCTGCTCTGGACGACCGGACTCATTTCGTTCGGCTTCTTGAGCGCGAAGGCGGCAGCCTCGAACGCCGGATCGGTCTGGCCGTGGCCGACCAGGCCGATGTCGCCGCCCCGGCTCTTCGAGCCGGGATCGTCCGAGGCCTCCGTCGCCACCTTGGCGAAGTCCTCGCCCCCCTGCACGCGCTTGAGGAGGCCCTCGGCCTTCTGCTTGGCCTTCTCCCGGTCGGCGGGGGTGGCGGCCTTCGGGTCGACGAGGACGAAGATGTGACGCAGGTGGAGGCGCTCCGGCATCTGCATCTGCCCCTTGTTCTTCTCGTAGAAGTCCTTCGCCGCCTGGTCGGAGACGGTGGCCTGGGGGGCGAGCTTGGTCTGGACGTACTTCTGGACCGAGATCGTGTCGCGGGCCTGCTCGCGCAGCTTGGCCTCCGTGACTCCCGCCTGGGCGAGGGCCTTCTTGTAGGCCTCCTCATTGGGGAAGTTCTGCTTGCGGGCGGCGACCATCTGCTGCACCTCCTGGTCGGAGGCGGTGATCCCCTGCGCCTTGGCGTCCTGCTGCAGGAGGGTGATGGCGATCAGCTCGTCGAGCACGTGATGGTAGAAATCGGTTGAGGCGGTGACCGGCTGGCCCGCCTGGGCGAGGCGCATCTGCACCATCTGGGCGCCGTCCATGAGCTCCGCCTTCTTGATCTCCTGGCCGTTCACGCGCGCCACAACCGCCGGGATCTTTTCCACCGGCATCACCGGCTGATTGGAGACCGGCTGGCCCGGAAGGCCAGTCGCACCAGGTTGACCGCCAGGCTGTCCGGCCGCCGGCGTCCCACTCCTGGCCATCCCAGGAGCGGCCGGCGTCGAGCCAGGGGTCGCAGCGGCGGTGTCGGACGTGCCGGCCGCCGGAGTCCCGGCCTTGTCAGCCGCCTTGTCGGGCGTGCCCTTGCAGGCCGTCCAGCCGGAGAGGAGCAGAGCGAGCCCCAGGGAGAACAGAGTCGTGCGGGGCGAAATCTTCTTGAGCATGTCGAATACCTCGAAGAGGCGAGACCCAAAGGGGGGCGCCGAGAAATAAGCGCCGCAGTCTAGCAGAGAACGCGCGAACCCAGGGCGGCCCCGTCAGCGGTTCGACCCGGGCGATGCGCCGCCGGACCCACGGTTCGCATTCCTGGACCCGCGAATTGCACCGCCGGACCCGTGGGTCGCGACATTTGACCCGTCCAGCCGGTCACTGGACCCGCGGTCTGCGTCGATCGACCCGCGGGTCTGAACACAGAACCCATGAATTGCGACACAGGACCCGTGAAGTGCTTCATTGGACCCGCGGGTTGCTTCAAAGGACCCACGGGTCCGACGAGCCGACCCACGGGTCGCGTCACTGGACCCACGGGTCCGATGAATGGAACCGCGTTCCGGATTCCGCGACCCACGGGTCAAAGAACGCACGAGAGCCTGCCGGTGTCGCGGAGCGCCTCCCAGGTGTCCCGGGAACCTCCCGTCGTGATGCGGGAGCACTTCTCAAAGATGCGTGAACGTTCGTGTGCGGTGTAATTCGCGCCACTGGAACGCTACGAACATTCGGTTGTGTCGATCGCCCCGGCCCGATCCAGAGCAACTTGCCCAGCCGCTTCCAGAAGGCCCCAGAGCCTTTACCAAGTCTTGATCGAACAACTCCAGATAGCCTACCACCTCGCCGCCGTTTCCGGTCTCGACCGCGAAGCCTTCCGGTCCGGAATCCTTCTGAAGACGGAACGCCGTATCCCGCCCGGTGCCGGGGAGGACAGCCGCCGCGAGCAGGGCCAGCCAACGCTCGGGCCGTTTCTATAAAAGGCTCAGAGACGAACATGCGCTATTGTCATGTGGCTGCAGCGCCGAAGCTAAGAATTATCTTTGGAATCAGGTAGATCTCTCGGGAGATGACAAGTTTGATTTCAATGAGGCATTTCGACTCCGGAGCAACTGGTGCAGGATTCATGGGGGAGTTTTGCGAGACGTTACTCGCCCTTGACGAGTAGAGGTCGAGCTTAGAGATTCAGCTTCAGGTCGCAGTCGAACATCCGGCTCTGCCCGTCTCCGGTCTTGCTATAGTGGCTCCATGGCTCAGACTCCTCCCAAAGCCCCCGAGCTACCGCCGGATGTCTCCTGGCCCGAGGAGTCTCCCGACGGGGTTGACCTCACCCTGATCCAGTGGACCCTCAGCTTGACACCTCTTGAGCGTCTCGAGCTCCTCCAGGATTGGGTGGACGGGCTCGCGGAGCTCCGGCATGGACGAGCCGCGGAGCGTTAGGTTCCTCGGGCTCCTCCGGGCCCTGCTCCGTCATGGAGTCGACTTCTTCGTCGTTGGGGGAGTGGCTGCCCAACTCGAAGGGGCGCCATCCTGACGTTTGATCTGGATGTCCTGTATGACAAGACTCCCGAGAATCTGGCTCGCCTGCTGGCCGCGCTCCGAGAGCTCAAAGCCCGCTACCGCGATCCCGCGGGGCGGCACATCGAGCCGGACGCGGAGAAGCTCGCGACCCTGCGGCTGCATCTCCTGCTGACCGAGCTTGGCGCTCTCGACGTACTCGGCTCCATTGGCAACGGCCTGACCTATCAGGATCTTGTGGGCCGAACCATCTTGTATCAGCTTGGAGAATCACAAGTTCGCGTCCTCGAGCTTGCCGCTGTCATCGAGACCAAGGAACAAGCCAATCGCGATAAGGATCGAGCCGTGTTACCGGTCTTGCGGCAGACGCTGGCAATGAAGGCTCGGCTCAAGCCAGACGCGAAAAGCTAAGGAATGGAAGAAAGGTGGGGAAAGCGGGTGACTTTCCCCTGGAGGTGAAGCCTCAAGCGCAAAGGCAGGTTATATCGCGAGAGACGACCGGATCGCAGAGTTCCATTCAAATGTCGCCCTTTCAGGGCGAAAGATCCAGATCAGATCCGGATCGCTCTCACGGAAACTCCCGGAATGACGCAGAGAGGGGAGGGAAAGCGGGTTGCCTTTCCCCTGAAGGTGAGAAGTCGACTTCGTCGTCGTCGGGGGATGACTCGCTGGGCGCCCTCGCCGTCAAAAGCACATCGAGGCGGAGCAGTAGATCCGAGGGGCCGAATCACATTGCACGGATTTGAAGGTCTCTGTGCACCTTCCGACATCGCTGCTGCAATAAGCACTGGCACTCTCGCCAGGGGGGCAGATCCACGAGCAATCCACCTCAACCTCACAGGCGGGACAGTCGGTGCGCACACCATCACACTGAACCCAGGTGGGACCTGACGAGCATACGCTTGTGCCGGAACAGGAGAGTGTTCCGCGACCGTAGCATTGATAGCTTGCGGTAGCGGTGCAGGATGCCGAGCTCTGCCGTGCTGCCAGGAGTCCGAGACAGAAAGTTAGGGCGAAGCCTTGCCATTTAGTCATATAGTTCCTCCTTCGTGTAGCTTAGGAGACGGTTTCCGAAATTGCAAGAGAGAGTGGGGCAGCTGTGCCGGAGGAGGGATGGGCCTTGCTATAGTGGCTCCATGGCCAACTTCCCCGGAGTCCCCGAACCATGGAGAGTGAGCGCGTGACGGATCAAGAGCCTCCCATCGCCTGTGACCTCTCCCGATTGAATAGCGATCAGCGCAAGCGGGAGCAAGAGTTGCTCGGGAAGTTCAGGGAATAGTGGAGCCGGGAGGCCGAGACGGATGACGGAGTCTGGTTCTCCGGCGCCGCTGATCCGGAGGAACTGGCAGATCTCGGCGAGTTGCTGGGACTGGAGCGCCTCTGCTGCCCCTTTCTGACGTTTCGACTCGAAGTGACTCGGGAGGAGAGTTGCCGGCTCTACATCTCCGGGTCTCCTGGGGCGAAGGCGGTCATCCTGGCGGAGTTCGCGGAGTAGGGGGGCGTGCGCTCGCTCGCAGTCTTCGCCGCTGCCGCTCTGTGCGAGATCGCCGGCTGCTTCTCGTTCTGGGCCTGCTTTCGCCTGGATCGATCACTGTTGTGGCTCGTGCCGGGGGTTGGCTCTCTCGTGGCCTTCGCATGGCTGTTGAGCCGGGTGGACGCGGCTTATGCGGGTCGCGTTTATGCGGCCTATGGAGGCATATACATCCTGGCGTCACTGCTCTGGCTGGCCGTGGTCGAGCGTGTACTGCCCGACCGGTGGGACGTCCTCGGCGCGGCGATCTGCCTCGTCGGCGCCTGCGTGATTTTTTTCGGCCCGCGGTAGTCAGGCAGTCATTATGGCCCTGGTGAGACGTTGGGATAGGATGGAGGCAGATTCGGACGTCAGAACGGGAGGATGAAATGCGGATCAAACGCTGCTTCTCCTTAATTTTCCTTCTGGCCTGCGGGAGCTCTTGTCTCGCCCAGGCCGGCGCGGCTCCGATCGCCCGCAATGCGGTTTATCTGGAATTGCTGGGCAACGGCGGCCTCTATTCCGTCAACTTCGAGCGTATTCTCCACGACACTCTGGCGCTTCGAGTTGGCTTTGCCACCTGGAACAGCCCGGCGATTTTTTATGATGGGTCGCCTCCGGACCGATTCACAACCGTGCCCGTGACGATGAGCTATCTGCTGGGCGGCGGAGAGCGGAAGCTCGAGCTCGGCGGCGGAGTCACGTTCGGCCGTGCGACGCGCGATCGTTTCTCGAGCGACAAGAGAAACTTCTCCTTCAGCAGTCTGACAGGCATCATCGGGTACCGGTCTCAGCCCCCTGGGCGCGGCTATCTTTTTCGCGCGGGCGTAACCCCCTTCTACTCGTTTGATCAAGGGGATGACGCCTATCCGGACCCCGGGTTCACGCTCAGCGCCGGTGTCAGCTTCGGTTATCGGTTCTGAAGGTGATCCGCCGCACTGGTGGCCGCGTAATCCTGGAGGGCGCAGTAAGCTGCCCCGGGAAAGGTGCACCTTGAAGAACCTCATGAATTCTTTTTTCCCCCTGTTCTGCCTTCTGGTCTGCCTCTTGACGGCCGGCTGCCACGGCCTGCGGCCGGAGAGCTTCGCCGGGACCGGGCCGCTCTTCGATCCGGACCAGTTCTTCGCGGGGCCCACGCGGTCCTGGGGAATCATCGAGAGCCGCTCCGGAAAGCCGAAGAGCCGGTTCCGGACGGAGATGATGGGGCGGCGGGAGGGGGGTGAGCTGGTGATCACCCAGGATTTCACCTTTGAGGACGGCCACCGGCAACAAAGGGTCTGGCGGGTACGAAAGATCGACGATCACCACTACGACGCCACCGCTAACGACGTGGTCGGCGTGTCGCACGGGCTGGCCTACGGGAATACCTTCAACTGGGAGTACACGGTGGCGGGGCGCACCCCCCTGACCAATCTGCGCTTCAAGCTCTGGATGTACCTGCAGGCCGACGGCGAAACGATGATCAACCGGGTGACGATCACCAAGCTCGGCGTCATCCTGGCGGAGACTACGGAGCACTTCCACCGGGGGACGGGACCGGTGCCGCCGATCGGCGGTCACGACAGTTAGATAGAGCATAGAATCAGCTCCATGATCACCAACGCTTACAAGGTCCTTTCCGCCGTCCTGGTCCTTGCCTGCCTCGCCTGCGCGGGCACCGGGCGGGTCGCCCAGCGGCAGGAGGGAACGGGGGAGGCTGCCGTGTCCGGAGATCTGTCTCGAATCGATCACATCCTCCTCGGCATCGACGATCTGCAAAAAGGGATCGCGGAGCTCGAGCGTCTCACCGGGGTGCGGGCGGTCTTCGGCGGCGCTCATCCGGGACGCGGCACCCAGAACGCGCTGATCGCGCTCGGCGGGGATCACTATCTGGAGATCCTGGCGCCGAATCCGGAGGACAGCGGGATCGCGGAATCCAGGGAGGAATTGGGGAAGCTGACCACCCTGACCCCCATTGGATGGGCGGCGCGAACCCACGATATGACGGCGCTGGAGCGGGACCTGCGGAGCCGGGGTGTGGAGATCGGAGAGATCCGGCCCGGAGCGCGGAACCTGCCGGACGGCTCCCGGCTGGCCTGGAAAACGCTCGGCTTCCCGCCGTCCGCGAGCCCTCTCCTGCCGTTCTTCATCGAATGGGACCCCGCCGGTGCGCACCCGTCGTCGACCTCCCCGGGGGGATGCCGGCTGACCGGCTTCGCCCTCGAGAGCCCTGCCCCGGACGCCCTCCGCGAGCCCCTGCGGGCCGCCGGTCTCCAGGTGGAGGTGCGCCACGGGAAGGAATCCCGCATCCGGGTTACGCTGGCCTGTCCCAAGGGGAACGTGGAGCTCTGAAGAGATAGACTAGAGCCGATGGGGGAACGGGACCGCGGAGTGCGACAGACGGACCCGCTCGCCGGCGGTGGCGAGATGGGCGCGCTGATGCGATCGATCGACTGGTCGAGGACCGCCGTCGGCCCGGTTTCGGCGTGGCCGCAGAGCCTGCGCACCGCGCTCAGCATCCTGCTCGAGACCGGTTTCCCCATGTATATCGCCTGGGGACCCGAGTTCATCCAGTTCTACAACGACGGCTACCGGCCGATCCTCGGTTCCACCAAGCATCCGGCCGCCATGGGTCTCAGCACCCGGGTCACCTTCGCCGAGATCTGGGACATCATCGGCCCGATGTTCCTCGGCGTGATGCAGGGGACTGCCACGACGCTGGTGGACTTCCTGCTGCCGCTCGACCGCCACGGCTTCGTCGAGGAGTGCTACTTCATCTTTTCGTACAGCCCCATTCGCGAAGAGGGGGGCGATGTCGGCGGAGTTCTCGTCACCGTCACCGAGACGACGGAGCGCGTGCTCGGCGCGCGCCGCCTCAAGACGCTGCAGGAGCTGGCCGCCAGGACGCAGAAGGCGCCGACCGCCGAGGCGGCCTGCGCGACCGCGGCGGACGTCCTTGCCGGAAACCTGGCCGATCTGCCGTTCAGCCTGCTGTACCTGCTCGATTCCGACGGTAAGCGGGCGCGGCTCGCCTGCGCCGCGGGCCTGGAGCCGGAGGCCGGCGATCATCCCCCCTGGATCGACCTGGCCGCGGAGGATTCGCCCTGGCCGCTCGCCGCCGTTCTCGATAGAGGGGAGGCGCGGTTCCCCGAGGAGCGCCCCACCGGAGCCGGTTCCCTGCCGGCGGACCGGATCGCGGTGCTCCCCATCGCGCAGCCGGGCGAGGACCGGCCGGCCGGCGTGCTGGTGGCCGCGATCAGCCCGCGGCTCGTCTTCGACGCCAATTACCGCAGTTTCCTCGCGCTGGTCGCCGGCGAGATCGCCACCGCTGTCTCCAATGCCCGCGCGCTGGCCGAGGCCAAGGCCCGCGTCGAGGCGCTGGCGGAGATCGATCGCGCCAAGACGGCATTCTTCAGCAACGTCAGCCACGAGTTCCGGACGCCGCTGACGCTGATCCTGGGACCTGCGCGGGATGCGCTCGCCCAGGCGGAAACGCTGCCGGCCGCCGACGCCGAGCGCTGGGATCTCGTGCACCGCAACGGGCTGCGGCTGCTCAAGCTGGTCAACACGCTGCTCGACTTTTCCCGCATCGAGGCCGGGCGCATCCAGGCCTCCTACGAGCCCGCCGATCTCGCCGCCCTGACCCGCGATCTGGCGAGCGCCTTCCGGTCGGCGATCGAGCACGCCGGCCTGCGATTCGAGCTCGACGTCGAGACGCTCGACGAGCCGGTCTTCGTCGATCGCGACATGTGGGAGAAAATCGTTCTCAACCTGCTCTCGAACGCGCTCAAGTTCACGTTCGAAGGGGAGATCGGGATCGCGCTGCACCGGCGCGGCGAGCAGGCCGCGCTCACGGTCCGCGATACCGGCACCGGCATTCCGTCCGACCAGATCCCGCGGCTCTTCGATCGCTTCCACCGCGTGCCGGGAGCGCGGGCACGCACGCACGAAGGCACCGGGATCGGGCTCGCGCTCGTCCAGGAGCTCGTCCGGCTGCACGGCGGCACCATAACGGTCGAGAGTGTGGTGGACCGGGGCACGGCCTTTACGGTCACCCTCCCGTTCGGCGCCTCGCACCTGCCCCAGGATCACGTCGCGACGCCGTCCGGGCCCGGCTCCGGCTCCGTCACCGCCGGCGCCGCGCCGTTCGTGCGGGAGGCGCTGCGCTGGTCGCCCGCGGCCGCCGAGCGGGCGCGGGGGGAGAGGGGAGCGGCCCACATTCTGCTCGCCGACGATAACGCCGATATGCGCGACTACGTCACGCGGCTCCTGGAGGATCACTGGACCGTGGAGGTGGTCGCCGATGGCGAGGCGGCGCTGGCGCGAGCCCAGGCCGCGCCTCCGGATCTGATCCTCTCCGACATCATGATGCCGGGCCTCGATGGTTACCAACTCCTCCAGGCCCTGCGCGCCGACGAGCGGACGCGCGGCATTCCGGTCATCTTTCTTTCGGCGCGCGCGGGCGACGAGGCCCGCATCGAGGGGCTCTCCGCAGGCGCCGACGACTACCTGGTCAAGCCCTTCTCGGCCCGCGAGCTGCTGGCCCGCGTCGGCACGCGCCTGGAGATCGCGCGGCTGCGCAGAGAGGCCGAGCGGGCCCGGGCGCGGCTCTACTCGCAGTTCATGCAGGCCCCGGTCCCGGTATGCATCCTGACCGGCTCCGAGCTGGTCTACGACCTCGCCAACCCGCTCTACGAGCGGATGATCGGCCGTTCGGACATCACGGGCAAGCCGATGCGCGAGGTCTTCCCCGAGCTGCCGCACGACGCCGCGATCTTCCAGATCCTCGGTGGGGTCTACGCCAGCGGCGAGCCCTTCACTGCCGATGAATATCCCGTGCCCCTCGATCTCCACGGGGACGGCACGGTCGAGGATGTTTTTTTCAAGTTCACCGCCCACCCGATGCGCGACGCGGCCGGGCAGGTCCAGAGTGTCATGGTCGTCGCCGTCGACGTCACGGCGCAGGTGAACGCCCGCCGCGAGGTCGAGGCCGCCCGCAAGCTGCTCGAGACGGTGGTGAACCAGATGCCCGCCGGAGTGATCATCGCCGAGGCGCCCTCGGGGCGCACGCTGCTGGCCAACGAGCGCGTGCGATCGATCCTCGGCCATCCGGCTCTCACCACCCAGGCGATCGAGGACTTCGGCGCCTACACGGCCGTGCACGCCGACGGCAGCCCCTTCCAGGCCGGCGAGTACGCCTTGACCCGGGCGCTCGCCGGCGAGATCGTTCTCGACGAGGAGATCATCTATCAAAATACCGACGGTACGCGGCGGACCCTCTCCGCCAGCGCCGCGCCGGTCTACGACGCGGACGGCAAGATCATCGCGGCGGTCAACGCGTTTTCGGATATCAGCGGCCGCAAGAGCGCGGAAGAGTCGAACCGGCAGTTGCTGATCCGTGAGCGCGAGGCGCGCGCGGAGGCCGAGGTGGCCAACCGGTCCAAGGACGAGTTCCTCGCCATGCTCGGCCACGAGCTGCGCAATCCGCTGGCGCCGATCGTCACGGCGCTGCAGCTCATGCAGTTGCGCGGCGACGAGACGCTCTATAAAGAGCGCACTCTCATCGAGCGGCAGGTCCGTCACCTGGTCCGCCTCGTCGACGACCTCCTCGACGTCTCCCGCATCACCAGCGGCAAGATCGAGCTCAAGCGAGAACGGATCGAAATTTCCGAGATCATCGCCAAAGCCATCGAGATGGCCAGCCCGCTGATCGAGCAGCGGCGCCACAACCTGACGGTGGACGTCCCGCGCCACGGCCTCGCCGTCGAGGTGGACACGGTGCGGATGGCGCAGGTGCTGGCCAATCTGTTCAACAATGCCGCCAAGTACACTGAGCCGCACGGTGGCATCACCGTCAGCGCGGCGATGGAAAACCTTGCGGAAGACCACCGGGTCGTCCTCCGGGTGCGCGATACCGGGATCGGCTTGAGCGCGGAGATGCTCCCCCGGGTGTTCGACCTCTTCGTGCAGGAGCGTCAGGCGATCGATCGGGCGCAGGGGGGGCTCGGCCTGGGGCTCGCGATCGTGCGCACCCTCGTCGAGCTGCATGGCGGCACGGTCGAGGCGCGGAGCGAGGGCTACGGCAAGGGGAGCGAGTTCATCGTCCGGCTGACCGCCGCCCCAGCCGGCGATGAGACTGCGCCGGCGAGCCGCAGGGAATCCGGGATCGTCGCGGATCCCGACGCGCTCCGAGTCCTCGTCGTCGACGACAATGTCGATTCCGCCGAGCTGCTGGCGGAGAGCGTCCGGCTGATGGGGCACGTCCCGCGGGTGGCGCACGATGGTCCCGCCGGCCTGCGGATCGGAGCGGAATTCCGTCCGGATGTGGCGCTGCTCGACATTGGCTTGCCGGTGATGGATGGCTACGAGCTCGCCCGCCACCTGCGGGCGCTGCCCGGCCTGGAGTCGATCCGGCTGATCGCGATCACCGGCTACAGCCAGGAGGCGGACCGCCGCCAGTCCGTCGCCGCCGGCTTCGAGCGGCACCTGGTGAAACCGATCCAGCTCGAGCAGCTCCGGGAGGTGCTGTTCATGTTGAAAGTAGCGCCGGGCCGGTGATCGATCTCCAGTCACTCTTCGGACCGATCGACGTCTATCTCTTCGATCAGCTTCTGCGCGGCCGGATCCAGCCCGGAATGACCGTGCTCGACGCCGGCTGCGGCGGCGGCCGCAACCTCGTCTTCCTGCTGCGCGAGGGCTACGAGGTCTGCGCCGTCGATCAGGACCCGGAGGCGATCCGGGCGGTGCGCTCCCTCGCCGGCCAGCTCGCCCCGCGGCTGCCGGCCGCGAACTTCCGGGCGGAGCCCATCGAATCGAACAGCTTTCCCGACCACGCAGCCGACGCCGTCCTCAGCAGCGCCGTGCTCCATTTCGCCCGGGATGAATCACACTTCCGCGCGATGCTCGACGGCACCTGGCGGCTGGTGAAACCTGGAGGTCTGCTCTTCTGCCGCCTGGCGTCCTCGATCGGCATGGAGAGCCGCGTGACGCCTTTGGGCAACCGGCGCTTCCGCCTGCCCGATCACAGCGAGCGCTTCCTGGTCGACGAGGCGTATCTGCTCGATCTCACCGCCGAGCTCGGCGGCACGCTGCTCGATCCGCTGAAGACGACGGTGGTTCAGGACCAGCGGTGCATGACGACGTGGGTGCTGGGGAGAGATCGAGAATAAACCTTTAAATTCCCACCCCCGCCAGCGTCAGCACCGAAGGCACCTTCCCCGGTTCCGCCATTCGCAGCAGCCCCAGGCCGATGCCGGCGAAACCGTTCATCAGGCCGGGGGATTCGATGCTGGCGCGGGTGCCGCAGAGCCAGCCGTCGCGGTCGAGGCTGGCGAGGACCTGCTCCAGGAAGCGCTGGAGGTCCGCGGCCAGGCCGGCGTCCGGGAACCGCTCGTGGGCCTGGAAGAGGAAGTCGAGATTGCCGAGGTCGCCGTGGCAGAGGCAGTGGTTCTGCCCCGGGCCGCGCTCCAGGGTGCGCTCGACGGCTCGCGCGATCTCCTGTCTCAGCGCCGCGCGCTCGTCCTCGCTTCGGGCGTGTGGAAAGGCGTGGAGGCGGGTGAGGCCGACGCCGGGAGCGCCGTAGCACCAGGCCATCGCGACCGTGCTCTCCGGCGGCGGCTTCTCGCCGGGCATTCCGCCCAGCAGCCGGTCGAGATCTTCCCAGAACCGTTCCCGCTCGCCGGCGAATCCCGCGAGACCGGCATCGAGAAAGCGCCGGTCGCCGGTGACCTCCCCGAGCCGGGTGAGCGCGAGCGCGATCCCCGCCACGCCGTGCGAAATGCCGGTCTGCGGGCGCTCGGCCGCCAGCCGGGTGCGCCAGCCTAATCCCGACCCCCAGGGTTCCGCGAGCGCCAGCAGCCGCTCGCCGCCCTGGACCGCCACCTCCAGGGCGCGCGCCGACCCGCCAGCCTGATGCAGGGCGAGCAGCCCCAGGATGGCGCCGGCCGTGCCGGTGATCAGGTCGATCTCCTCGTCGCCGGCCAGCAGCGCGGGGAAGCGCTCCACCATCCGCTCGCCCGCGGCGAGGAGCTCGCGGTCCTGCCAGAGATGGCCGAGCTGGGCGAGCGTCCAGACGATGCCGCCCCAGCCCTGGAAGGCGCCGATCGAAGCGGGTCCCGGATCGCCCTCCGGCCGGGCCTCCAGTTGCAGGCGGAGGGTGGCGATCGCGGCGCGGGCGAGGGCGGTCGCGGCCGGATCGCCGGCGATCTCGCCGAGAAAGCCGAGGAACAGCGCGATGCCGGGCAGGCCGGCGTAGAGGTCTTCGGGCGTGGGCTCGAGCGACCAGCGCTTGTTGCGGTATTCGAGGCCGATCCACGAGGCATAGTCCCCCTCCCGCACGGCCATCTCGGCGAACCAGCCGCCCAGGGCGCGGGCGTGCCGGAGCAGGCTCTCGCGGAGCTCCCCGGGTGGCAGCCGCGGTGCTTGCGGGTCGGGCGTGTAGCTCGTCCATTCGACGTTGTCGCGGTTCAGGATCTGGGTGCCGAGGGAGAGGCGCAGGAGCCAGAGCTGGCGCCGCAGGTCTTCCTCGCCCAGCAGATGGATCCGGTGGCGGACGAGGTCGTAGGAGGGCTCTTCCAGAAAGCCAGGAATCTGTTCGCCACGGCTCGTCCACAGGTCGCACGATGAGGGGAGGGTGGAGAAGGAGGGAATGTCCCCTTCCGAGAGGTCGCGGTGCTCGGCGGCGATCACCCGGGCGAGGTTCGGCTGGTTTTCCACCTCCAGCCAGAGGCGGTCGAACAGCCGGTCGCGGTCGAGAGCGTCGCGCAGGAAGTCGGGGTGGAAGCTCTCGGTGATCAGCAGGCCGTAGATCTGCGTCGGGCGCAGCACTACCCGCACCGGGTCGCCGGCGAAGCGAGCGAGTTGGGCGTGCAACTCGTCGCGGCGCCGGGCCAGCAGGCGGTAGAGGGCTTCGAAGCCACGCGTCATCTCGTCGCGGTATTCGCCCACCTGGGCGGGCTCGCCGTCGAGGACCGGCCGGTTCCGCCCGTCTTCCATCAGCGCATGGTCGCGCACCACCCGCATCTCGTCGGTGCCCGTTCCCTGCCACTGGATCACCTTGCGCGGCGTCTGTTGCCCGCCCACCGCCGACACGCCGCTGATGTCGATTCCAGCGATGTCTTCGCCGCCGCCGATCTGGAAGGGGAGAAGGCCGACGCGCAGGACGGAGTGGAGGGCGAACTGCGACCGCAGCTCTGCCTGCGGCCGGGTCCGGCTGCCGCGCTGGATCTGGGGGTGGAAGAGCGATTCCAGATCGACGACCACCGGATGCTCGCCGGCGGCGATCAGGTTTTCGTAATGGCAGTCGGTGGCGGCCAGGCCGTAGAGGATGGCGAGGAGCCCGCCCAGCCGTTCGTGGAAGCGGGCCACTTCTTCTCGCGAGGAGCACGGATCGGCGGTGGCGAACTCCATCCAGCCATGGTCGCCGCGGTCGAGCACGGCCAGGGTGCGGAAGCCGAGGTGGTCCCCCTCGGCGTTCACCCAGGCCAGAAGCTCCTGGAAGTGGGCCTCGACGAGGAGTGAGCGGGGCTTGTAGACCAGCCGGGAGCCCTCCGAGAAGGTGAGGATGCGCACCGCTCGGCCGCGGCGGTGGCGGTCGCCGGCGCCGCCGTCGAGGGCGGTGAGCGGGCCGGGATCGCGACCGTCGAAGAAGTGCTGGACGATCGCGGGCCAGTCCTCCGCGAGGTGGGTGAGGATCTCGAGCGTCGACTCGCGGAAGAGCTCGAGATCGAGGAGCGCCTGGCGGGCGAGCACCGGGTATTCGCGGAGGATCGCCGCCGCGGTCTCCGGATCGCGCAGGCGCTCGACGAACGCCGCGAAGCGCTCCCGCGGGGTCTCGCCCGGAAGGAGCCCCTGCATCCGGGCCACGTTCAGCTCGAGGACGAGGGTGCGCGAAAGGATCGGCAGAACCCGGTAGGGGAGCGTCTCGGAAGCCAGCCGGAGGGCACTTTCGACAGTGAAAGGGAGCGGCCGGTCCGCCTCGCGGATGAGCGTGGCGAGATCCTCGCGCAGGCGGAGCCGGGCGCGGTCGAGATAGGGGCGAACCAGCTCCAGGAATCCCGCCGCGCCAGCCACCTCGGCGGGCACGGGCGGGGCTTCGGACGCCTGAGCCGGCGACGTTCGATCCGCGAGCTCCGCCATCCAGCCCGGAAGCTCCGCGCCGAGCTGATGCGGCGGCAGCGCGAGGAGACGGGCGAACGACTCCTCGGTGAGGCCCAGATCCTCCAGGCGCCGATCCCACCAGGGCCCGGACCGAAACGGGGTCAGGCCCTGCCACTCCGCGAGCCGGTGGCTGGCGAGCTCGTCCGCGGCGGCGTCGCCGGGTAAACCGAGGGCGGCGCGCTCGGCTAGCGTCAGGGCGCGGTGCCAGTCGATGAGATCGGGTGGTGAATCCTGCATGAGATCTGTTCGGCAGGGGCGGCCATACCGGGCCGCCCCGATCGATCCGTTCCGCTTTGACGTGGCTTTACGTCGTCGTCGGGCAGCAGCCCGCGGACCCGCTGAAAGTGTACTCCGTGCAGGTGATGGCGGTGGTGATCGGCGGGCAGCAGGACCGCATGTTGAGGAAGGTGTAGTTAGTACAGTTCGGAGCCGTCGTGATGACCTCGCTGGCGCCGGTGATCCGGAGCTGGTCGTCGCTCAGCTCGGTGAGGCCGGCGGGGTGGAGGGGCAATGCCGCCTGCTCTTCCGCCGACAGGGTCGCCCGGTAAAACGGATCCTTCCAGGCGCGGATGACATCGGTCTTGTTCATGGAGGGTCTCCTATGAAATGTGGTCTCTCCATATTCAATGGTGTGCGGGGAGGGGCGGGCGGGACAGTGGGCTCGCGGCAGCCAGGGAGCTGACCACCAGATCGCCTGCCGGCAGCCAGCGCGCCCCTTGCTGGACCAGGGCGGCGCTTCGGGAGTCCTGATCGGCTTGCTCCTTGACCCAGAGCGGCACCCATCCGTGCTTCAGGTTTTCGATCGCGCCGTTCCAGGTGCCGCCGCTCTCCTTGCCGGCCGTCACCACGATGGCGGCGTCCGCCAGGCAATAGATATATTTGTTGCGCGCCATCGCGTGGCTTTCGTCGAAGCCCGCTTCCGGGCTGAAGGGGGAGACCAGCACCAGGGTTTTTCCCATCAATCCCCTGCGGTATTTCGCGGAGGTCGCGGCGCGCAGCAGGCTGTCGGCCAGCACTCCGGCCGCGGTGCCCTGGCTTTCGAGCGCGCCCAGCATCGCCGCTTCATCCACTCCACGCTCGCCGCCGGAGACGACGGAGAACCCCTGCGATGCGATCCCGGCTCCGAGCCGCGAGGCCTCGCCAAGCTCCTTCTCGCCTGCGTCTCGCGAGCCGACCACCACGATTCCGGCCCGGTTGAGCAGTCCACGGTCGCCGCAGCCGAAAAGCACGGGCGGCGCTTCGAATCTCAGACGTTTCTTGAGACGGACCGGGTACTCGGCATCCGATCGCGTCATCACCCAGAGCCCGGCCCGCTGCCACTTTTCCAGGGCCAGACCCATGGCGCCCGAACGCCCGAGCAGATGGCAGATTCGATCCGGCGTGACGGCATCGTCCGACCAGCCATCGAGGAAGGCCGCGGGATCGTCGCTCGTCAGCAGCAGCTCAGGAGATTTTTCCTGATTCTTGAGCCAGGCCGCGAAGCGTCCCCACTCGGCGGGCGTGAGCGGCTCGGGGTCCCCCTTCGCGGGTTTCGTAAATCCGGCGGTCAGCAGCAGGATGGCCTGGGTCTGCGGGCTGGAGCTCATCGTTTCAACCTCCCGCGCTCGTCGTGGCCAGCGCCACCGGCAAGACCGGGCCGCTGCCCGCCTGGCGCAGCAGGGCGGCGACGATCGTCATCGTCCAGCCGGAATCCACGAGATCGTCCACGAGCAGCACCGGCCCCGATGGGATGCCATCGCGAACCTCGAAGGCGCCGTCGAGGTTGTGGCATTGATGAAAGCGGTTCTGCTGCTGCTTCTGCGGCGGGTTGTCGAGCACCTTCCGGACCGCATCCACGAAGGGCAGCCCGAGCCGTCGCGCCAGGCTCCAGGCGAAGTCGGGAACCAACTCCGGATGCCTCAGAGAGGGGACGCAGGTCACCCAGGCAGGCGGCGGTTCAGGGCGCCAGCGATCCCGGATCATCTCGGCGACGGCGTCCACCAACTCGCCTCGAAAGCAGCTCGCGGAATGGTCCTCGGCGATCAGGCGCCCCCAGCCGGCATCACCCCAGCGGGAAAGAATCCGGCCGGTCTCGGCGCGCAGCCCCTCCGGCAGGTTGCCTTTGAACCCATACTTGGGAAACGCTCCGGTGGCCACCTGTTTCCTGCCTTCCAGGGGGAGATCGGAACGCCTGAGATAGAGGGAGGCGTCGACCGCCAGACGGTGGCTGAAGCCCTCGTCGATCACCGGCCGGCCCAGGCAGCGGGCGCACTTTCCACACGGTCGCGGGTTCTCGTCATCCAGCGACCGGGCCAGGAACACCATCAGGCAATCCGGCGTGTCGATGTACTCCTGCACCTCCTGCCACTCCTGCGCGCGCTGGTTCGTCAGCCGCCGGATCCGTTCGTGATCCATGTCGTAGGGGACGGGCGTTCTCAGCCACTTCGCGCCGTCCTTCAGGACCGGCGAGGGGTTGTCCACCGAAAGGAATTTCAAAACCTTTTCGATCTGCCCCTGGCGCAGGTTCACGGTCTCCTCGAGCCGCCGCTCGGAGAGCCCGTCGCTGTTGGCCAGCGCTTCCAGGATTGCATTCACGTGGGTTTCGGCGGGGAAGGCGCTGTGGCGGAAAAAATCCTGAATCTCGCCGTCCTCCCGCCCGGACATCAGAACGCCGACCGCGCGATCGATGGCACGGCCCGCGCGCCCCACCTGCTGGTAATAGGCCACGATCGAGCCGGGGGCCTGGTAGTGGACGACGAAGCCCAGGTCGGGCTTGTCGTAGCCCATGCCCAGCGCGGTGGTGGCGACGAGCGCTTTGATCTGATTGTTGAGCAGCAGCCCTTCGAGATGTTGCCGGTAGGTCGTTGGATCGGCGGGATCACCGGCCGAGGGCTGCGCGTCGCTGTAATAGGCGCGCGCCGTGATGCCGTTCTGGTTCAGCCATCCGGTGACCTGGTCGGCGTCGCGCTTGGTGAGCGTGTAGACGATGCCGGTGCCGGGGAGGCTCGGCAGATGTTCGGCGAGCCACGCCAGCCGTGCCACCTGATCGGGCAGGCGGAGGGTCTGCAGAGCCAGGGTCTCCCGCATCAGCGAGCCGCGCTGGACCCCGATGTCCCCCAGCTGGGCGACGATGTCGTTCACGACCCGGTGGTTCGCGGTGGCCGTGGTGCCGAGCACCGGCATGTTGACCGGCATGGCCTGGAGGACATTCACCAGCCGCTGGTAGTCGGGGCGGAAGTCGTGCCCCCAGTCGGAGATGCAGTGAGCCTCGTCCACCACGACCAGTCCGAGCCGGTTCGAGATCGGCAGCAGGACGTTGCGCACGAACTCGTCATTGGCCAGGCGTTCCGGCGAGATCAGCACCGCGTCCGCCTCGTCGGCGAGGATGCTCCGGGCGAGGCCCTCCCAATCGCTCCGGTTGGTGGAATCGATGGTCAGCGCCCGGATGCCCAGCCGCTCCGCCGCCACGATCTGGTTGCGCATCAGCGCCAGCAGGGGGGAGACGATGAGCGTCGGCCCGGCCCCCCGGTCGCGCAGGATGCGGGTGGCGATGAAGTAGACCGAGCTCTTCCCCCAGCCGGTGCGCTGGACCACCAGCAGCTTCCGCCGGTGGTTCACCAGCGCGTCGATCGCCTCCCACTGGCCGTCCCTGAAGTCGGCGGCGGGGTCCTGCAGGGCTCGCCGGAGCAGCTCCTGGCCGGTATGGAGGTCAGTCATTCGGGATCGTCCTCTACCGTTAAATTGCCGATGAGTTGCCGATAACTTGCCGATAACTCGTAGACCCGGCCTCGCCGGGAGGGGTCCGCGACGACCAGCCAGCCAGCCTCGGTCCATTTCTGGAGGAGCAGCCGGGCGGTGCGGTCGGCAAGGCCGAGGAGTCGGGCGACTTCGGGGGCGGTGATGCGGTTCTGGCGAGCGAAGAGTGCCAGGACGGCCCGGGCGCGTGCGTCCAGCCGTCGCAAGGCCTCCGGTTCGCCCGGGGAGCCCGCGCGGGTGACGCGCAGAATTTCTTCTCGGGTGGAGGTGAAGGCCGTCGCCAGTACCGCGAGGAAGTACTCCAGCCAGGAGGTCAGGTCGGCCGTATCCCGTCCTTCGTAGTAGTTGTGGTGGGGATGGACGGCGAGCGAGTTGTAGTAGGCGGAGAGATCGCGGGCGTGCTCCTCTTCGAGAGAGAAGAGGCCGTTCAGACCATAGTCGTCCCGCTGGAGGAGAAAGGTCGCGAGGAGCCGCGCGGTCCGGCCGTTGCCGTCGTAGTAGGGATGGATGGTGACGAACTGGTAATGGGCCAGACCGGCGATGAGGGGAGGCGGCAGCCGCTCCTCCCCGGCCTGACGGATCCAGGCGACGAGGCCGGCCATCAGGGCTGGAACGTCCTTAGCCTCGGGCGGCAGGTAGACCAGGGCTCCCGTCTCAGAATCCCGGATGGTGTTCTGGCCGTCGCGGTAGCGGCTGGGGCGCGCCCGGCCTTCCACCAGGGCATGGAGGCGCTGGATCAGCTCCTCGGTCAGCTCGGCCCCTCGCGCCGCCCACTCCTCGACGCGCAACAGGGCCTTCCAGTAGCACCGGACTTCGCCCACGTCCCGTTCACGGCCGTGGAGCGAAACCTTGCTCCCGGCGAGGACCTGCTCGGCCTCGGCCAGGGTCAGCCGGTTCCCTTCGATCCGGGTGGAGTAGTGGGTGGCGCGAAGCCGTGCCCGGTTCCGCATCTCGGACTGGATGGCCGGCGGCAGGGGCACCTGTTCGACGACCGTCCGCGCCGCCTCGATCTCCATCAGGCGGCGGGCCATCGACGGCGTCAGCGCGTAGCGCGGCTGCCAGAGTCCAACGGGGCTGTCTGCCATCGTCTATACTTTGTCACGCCCGCGCCGGGGAATGTCCGTCCCCGCCTGCCCCGTTTTAGAGGTGAAAGGAGCCTGAGCATGGCCGTGAAGGACCAGGAACCGACTGTTCTCGATCCGGCGAAGCCCGCCGTCGACTCTGTCTATAAGGAGGACGCCCTCGCGGCGATGACCGCGGCGCGGCAGCGCTGGGATGCCGCCACCGCCAAGGCGGAGGCCAGGGCGCCGTTCTGGAAAGAGGACTTCACGACCGTCTCCGGCATGGAGGTCCCGCACCTGGTCACCCCCGAGCAGGTGGCGGACGTCGATCCCCTGAAGACGATCGGCATCCCGGGCGAGTTCCCCTATACGCGCGGCATCCACCCGACCGGCTATCGCGGCAAGCTCTGGACGATGCGCCAGTTCGCCGGCTTCGGCACCGCCGCGGACACCAACCAGCGCTTCAAGTATCTCCTCTCGCAGGGGCAGACCGGCCTCTCGGTCGCCTTCCACCTGCCGACCCTCTACGGCTACGACTCGGACCACCCGATGTCGAACGGCGAGGTGGGGAAGTGCGGCGTGACGGTGGACACTCTGGCCGACATGGAGGTCCTCTTCGAGGGGATCCCGCTCGGCGAGGTGACGACGTCGATGACCATCAACTCGACGGCGCCGATCCTCTTCGCGATGTATCTCGCCGTGGCCGAGAAGCAGGGGGTGGACATCCAGCGGCAGGTCTCGGGCACGCTGCAGAACGACATCCTGAAGGAGTACATCGCGCAGAAGGAGTACATCTACCCGCCGCGGCCGTCGATGCGGCTGATCACCGACCAGTTCGCCTTCGCGGCGCGCGAGGTGCCGCGCTGGAACACGATCTCGATCTCCGGCTACCACATCCGCGAGGCGGGCTCGACGGCGCTCCAGGAGCTGGCGTTCACGCTTCGCGACGGCATGGAGTACGTCCAGTACGGGGTCGACGCCGGCCTCGACATCGACGAGTTCGCGCCGCGGCTCTCCTTCTTCTTCAACAGCCACAACGACTTCTTCGAGGAGGTCGCCAAGTTCCGCGCCGCCCGCCAGATCTGGGCGACGGTGATGCGCGACCGCTACGGCGCCAGGAACCCGCGCTCCTGGATGCTGCGCTTCCACACCCAGACGGCCGGCTGCTCGCTCACCGCCCAGCAGCCCTACAACAACGTCGTGCGGACGACGATCCAGGCGCTGGCGGCGGTGATGGGTGGCACGCAGTCGCTGCACACCAACTCGCTCGACGAGACGCTGGCCCTGCCGACCGAGGAGAACGCCCGCATCGCTCTGCGGACGCAGCAGATCATCGCCCACGAGTCGGGGGTGATCAGCGCCGTCGATCCGCTCGGCGGCAGCTACTTCGTCGAGGAGATGACCCGCCGGATGGTGGACGGCACCTTCGACTACTTCCGCCGCATCGACGACCTCGGCGGCATGGTGGAGGCGATCGAGGCCGGCTTCCCGCAGCGCGAGATCATGGACGCCGCCTTCGCCCACCAGCGGGCGTTCGAGGAGAAGCAGAAGCTGATCGTCGGCGTCAACGCCTACCAGCTCGAGAACGAGCCGCCGATCGACATCCTCTATATCGGCGACGACCTCGCCGAGAGGCAGATCGGCTTCATGAACAGTGTCAAGGAGCAGCGCGACCCCGGAGCGGTGGGGCGGACGCTGGACGCCTTGAAGAAGGGGGCGGCCGGGACCGAGAACACGATGCCGCTGATCCTCGACTGTGTGAAGGCCTACTGCACGGTGGGGGAGATCAGCGACGCACTGCGCGACGTCTATGGCACCTACGAAGAGCCGGCGGTCTTCTAAGTAGTCTTCTCTCGAGAGAGGAGAGGGAATGGGTCTTCTGACGCAGACGCGGCAGCTCCTGCTCTACACGCTCTGGGCGGACCGTGTCTGTCTGGACGCGGCCCGCGACGTCCCACTGGAGGCGCTCACCCGTGAGGCCGGGGTGAGCTTCGGCTCGCTGCTGGGGACGCTCTCCCACATCCTCCGCTCGCAGCGCCGCTGGCTGGCGCGGCTCACCGGGCAGGCCCTTCCTGACCCCGTGGACTTCCCGGACCTGGAGACGCTCGCCGCCGGCTGGTCCGAGACCGCCGCCCAGATGGAGTTCCTCCTCGCCTCGCTGACCGAGGACCAGCTCACGGCCGAGATCACCTGGGAGGACACCGAGATCGGGGCCGTCACCCGGCCGCTCTGGCAGCCGGTCTCCCACATGGTGAACCACTCGACCTACCATCGCGGGCAGGTGACCTCGCTGCTGCGGCAGCTCGGATATCAGCCTCCGGAGACGGATCTGATTTACTTCTTCCTGAAATAGATAGGCTGCGAACGCCGCCTTTCCGCTACGGCGTGTCGCCCCTCTGCTACAATCGCGCCCTATGAACGAAAGAAGGATTCGTATCCTGATTGCCAAGCCTGGCTTGGACGGCCACGATCGCGGCGCGAAGGTGGTGGCGCGGGCGCTGCGCGATGCCGGGTACGAGGTGATCTACACCGGTCTGCGCCAGACCCCGGAGCAGATCGCCGCCGCGGCCGTCCAGGAGGACGTGGACGCGGTGGGCCTGTCGATCCTCTCGGGAGCCCACAACGTCCTGCTGCCCGAGGTGACGCGCCTGCTCAAGGAACAGGGGGCCGAGGACATCCTGGTCTTCGCCGGCGGCATCGTGCCGGAGCAGGACATCGCCGGGCTCAAGAGTGCCGGCGTCGATGCGATCTTCCTGCCCGGCACCTCGACGAAATCGATCGTCGAGTATCTGCAGCACCGCTTCGCCGACGCCGTGGCGTCTTCCCCTGTATCTTCCTGATACGGCTATCGCAGTGCTACTTTAGGCCACCTAGATGGAGGAGGAATGAAGAGAAGGATTCTGCTGGCGGACGACAGCGTCACGATCCAGAAGGTCATCGAGCTGACGTTCATGGACGAAGACTACGAGGTCCGCGCCGTCAGCAACGGTGACGAGGCCGTGGCGCTGCTTTCAAGTCTCAACCCGGATTTCGTGATCGCCGACGTCCACATGCCCGGAGCCAACGGCTATGAGGTCTGCCGGCGGGCGAAGCAGATCCGGCCGGACCTGCCCGTGCTGCTGCTGGTGGGCACCTTCGAGCCGTTCGACGAGGCCCAGGCCCGCGCCGTCGGCGCGGACTCGCACCTGAAGAAGCCGTTCGACTCGCAGGAGCTGCTGCAGCGGGTCGAGGAGCTGCTCGCCTCGAAGGCTCCCGCCGCCACCGCCGCGCCCGAAGCGCCTCCGGCCTCCCTGGCGGACTGGACGGCGTCGGCGCCTCAGGCGGTGCCGGACTGGCTCGCCGCCGCAGCGCCCGCGGTTCCGGACTTCGCCGCGGCGCCCGAGCTCTCGGCGGAACCGAGCTGGGGTCAGCCCGCCGAGCCGGCCTGGGGCAACTTCGAGCTGGAGCCCGAGCCCGCCTCGCCATTTGCCGCGCCCGCGGCTGCCGCCATGCCGGCGTCCCCGGAGCCGTTCGACCACGAGCCCTCCTTCTCGCTGGAGCCGGACCCCGGCTTCCAGGTTGAAGCGGAGCCGGTCTTCTCCCTGGAGACGGATGAGCCGTCCTTCGGCGTGCGGGACGACGTCTTCGGCGCGCCCAGCGAGCTGTCGCTCGACGAGGCGCCGCAGGACCGCTATGTATTCGACCAGGAACCCGCCGTCGAGGAGCCCATCGCCGAGGAGCCCGCGGCCGCCGCCGGGTTCAACTGGACTCCGGAGCCTCAGCCGGAGCCGGAGCCGTTCCACTTCGAGCCCCCGGCCGCGCCGGCCTGGGCGCCCGCGGTCGCCGAGCCCCTGGTCGAGCCCCAGCTCCAGTGGAGCGAGCCGGAGCCGTTCGCCGCGCTCGAGGCCGAGCCCTTCGCCGCCACCCCCGAGCCGGAGCCGGCGTTCCCGCCCGGTCCGACGATGGCGCCTGTCTACGAGCCCGAGCCGGCCTACGCCGCAGAGGCTTCCCAGGAAGCGAGCGGGAACGGCCATGGACGGCTCTCGGACGACGACGTCGACCGCATCGCCCGCCGGGTGGTGGAGCTGCTCGGCGACCGTGCCGTCCGGGACGTGGCCTGGGAAGTGATCCCGGACATGGCGGAGGTGATCATCCGCGACCGCCTGCGCGAGCTCGAGGCCCAGGTCGAGTAGCGCAGCCTTCGGCAGGGCCGGAGGCAATCGGGGAGCGGTGGCAATCACCGCTCCCTTCTGTTTGTTGGACGGATTGATTGAGGGCAACGTGAGGAGACAGACGTGAGCGGCACGAGCACCGAGACGACGACCAGCACCGAGACGACCAGCCCCGAGATGGACAAGCGCTTCGACCCGGCCGGCTACGAGCAGGCCTGGCAGCGGCGCTGGGCGGAGAAGGGGTATCTCGTCGCCGAGGCCCCCTCGGCGAAGCCCTCGTTCTGCATCATGATCCCGCCCCCGAACGTCACGGGGAAGCTGCACGTCGGCCATGCCCTCCAGTACACCCTGCAGGACCTCCTCACCCGCTGGCGGCGGATGCAGGGGTACAACGCGCTCTGGCTGCCGGGCACCGACCACGCCGGCATCGCCACCCAGCTCATGGTGGAGCGCCACCTGGAGAAAGAAGGGACGAGCCGCCGCGAGATGGGGCGCGAGCTCTTCGTGGAGCGGATGTGGCAGTGGAAGGAGCAGTACCACGGCAACATCCGCGAGCAGCTCGACCTGCTGGGCGCCTCCTGCGACTGGACGCGCGAGCGCTTCACTCTCGACGCCGGCCTCTCGCGCGCCGTGCGCGAGGCCTTCGTGCGCCTCTACCGCGAGGGGCTGATCACCCGCGGCGAGTACATGGTCAACTGGTCCCCCAAGCTCGGCACGGCGGTCTCCGACCTCGAGGTGGAGATGAAGACCGTCCAGGGCAAGCTCTACCACGTCGCCTATCCGGTCGAGGGGAGCGACGAGCGGATCGTGGTGGCGACCACGCGGCCGGAGACGATGCTGGGCGACACCGCCGTGGCCCTCCACCCGGAGGACGAGCGCTATCTCCACCTCCACGGCAAGGCGGCGATCCTGCCGCTGGTCAGGCGGCGTCTGCCATTCGTGGCCGACGAGGCGGTCGACCGCGAGTTCGGCACCGGGCTGGTGAAGATCACCCCGTTTCACGATCCCAATGACTTCGAGATGGGGAAGCGGCACGACCTGCCCGGCATCACGGTAATCGGCCTGGACGGCCGGATGACCGCTGAGGCGGGTCCGGACTTTGCCGGCCTCGACCGCGCCGAGGCCCGCGAGAAGATCGTCGAGCGCCTGCAGGCGGAGGGGTATCTGGTCAAGATCGAGCCGCACACCCACAACGTCGGGCACAGCCAGCGCAGCGGCGAGGCGATCGAGCCGCTGGTCTCGACGCAGTGGTTCTGCGACATGGCGGGCATGGCGGCGGACGCGGTGGTGGCGGTGCGCGACGGCAGCACCAAGCTGGTCCCTGATTCCTGGGACAAGACCTGGGAGCACTGGCTGCTCAACATCCGCCCCTGGTGCATCTCGCGCCAGCTCTGGTGGGGGCACCAGATCCCGGCCTGGTACACCGAGGACGGCCGCTGCATCGTGGCGCACAGCCTGGAGGAGGCGATCGCCGAGGCGGGCACCGACCGGCTCACCCAGGACCCCGACGTGCTCGACACCTGGTTTTCCTCGGCGCTCTGGCCGTTCTCGACGCTGGGCTGGCCGGACGACACGCCGGACCTGCGGACCTTCTACCCCACGGACGTGCTGATCACCGGCTTCGACATCCTCTTCTTCTGGGTGGCGCGGATGGTGATGACCGGCCTCCATTTCACGGCCGACGTGCCGTTCCGGGCGGTCCACCTGACCGGCCTGGTGCGCGACGCCGAGGGGCAGAAGATGTCGAAGACCAAGGGGAACGTGCTGGACCCCACCGACCTGGTGGCGGAGTACGGGGCGGACGCCCTGCGCTTCACCCTGGCGTCGCTCGACAGCCCCGGGCGGGACATCCCGCTCAACCGCGACCAGATCGCCGGCTACCGCGCCTTCGGCAACAAGCTCTGGAACGCCACTCGCTTCGCCCTGTCGCGCATCCCGCCCGAGGCGCGGGTGCGGGAGTCGATCGATGTCGACGGCCTCGCCGCTCCGGAGCGCTGGATCCTCTCGCGGCTGTCCAAGGTAGCGGCGGAGGTCGACGCCCGTTTCGAGACCTTCCGCTTCGACGAGGGGTGCAACCGGCTCTACCACTTCTTCTGGGGGGACTTCTGCGACTGGTACATCGAGCTCTCCAAGCCGGCGCTGTTCGGCGACGCGCCGCGGCAGCGGGTGGGGGACGTGCTGCTCACGGTGCTCGACCGCGCCCTGCGGCTGCTCCATCCGGTGATGCCGTTCCTCACCGAGGAGCTCTGGCAGCGGTTGCCCGGCCATGAGGCGATCCACCCGGAGACGATCGTCCTCGCCCCCTACCCGCGTCGCGAGGAGGGTTGGGAGGACGACGCGGCGGAGGCCGGAATGGACGCGCTGATTCAGGTGGTCACCCGCGTGCGCGCCCTGCGGGCCGAGATGGGGATCCCCCCGAAGGCGAAGCTCGACCTCCATCTCAACGCGGTGGACTCGACGGTCGGCGGGCTGCTCGCGGAGCAGGCGCCGCTGATCCAGTTCCTCACCCGCGTGGAGACGGTGGCGATCGGCCCGGCCCCCGAGGGGGCGCGGCGGGATCTCGCGGCCGGCGTCGAGATCGGCGTCACGATGGAGAAGATGGAGAAGACCGAGATGAGCCCGGAGGAGCGGGGGAGGCTGGAAAAGGAGCTCGAGAAGCTGACGACCGAGATCACCCGCTCCGCGGAGCGGCTGTCCAACCCGGACTTCCTGGGCAAGGCCCCCGCCCACGTGGTGGAGGGGGGCAAGGCCAAGCTCGCCGAGATGCGCGAGCGGCAGGCGGCCATGCGGTCGAGCCTGGGGCTCGCCTGAAGAGCACCGACGTGGATTACGACCGCTACATCCAGGAACTGCTGGAACGGCGCCAGCGGGGTGGGAGGGACCCAAATATCGGCGGCGGCCCCGAGAACGTCGTGATCGTCCCCGTGGTGGACTCGACCAACGCGCTCGCCCGCGCCATCGCCACCGAGTATCAGAACGAGGAGATCCCGCTCCACCCGTTGCTGGTGCTGGCCTTCGAGCAGTCGGGGGGGCGCGGCCGCCAGGGGCGGAGCTGGTCGAGCCCGGCCGGCATGGGGACCTACGCCACGCGGGTCGTCGCGACGGCGGACCCGGCCCTCCTGCAGACGCTCCCCCTGCTCGTCGGCGTCGGCCTCTGCCGGGCGCTCGCCTCGCATCTGTCCACCCCCTGCCGCCTCAAGTGGCCGAACGACCTGATGGTCGAGGTCGCGGGTGAGCGGAGGAAGATCGGCGGCATCCTGATCGAGGTGCTGGTACGGCCTGGCGAGGGGAGCGTGGGTCTCATCGGTTTCGGCGTCAACCTCTTCCATGGCAGTAGCGACCTGCCGGAGACGGCGACCTCGCTGCGGCTGCTGGAGGGGACGCTGGGTGGAAATTCAGGCAGTCTGGCGGACCTCACCTGGGACCTGGTGGAAGGGGTGGAGGCCGAGCTCGCCCATCTTGGGGATGCCGCGTACGCCGTGGAGAGCTACCGGCCGCTGTCGGTCCACCAGCCAGGCGAGCGGATCGTCTGCCGGTTCGGAGATACGGTGATCGAGGGCGCCTTCGCGGGGTTCGACGAGATCGGGCGGCTGCTGCTCGACAGCGCCGAGGGGCGGATCGCGGTGGCCTCCGGAGAGGTGATCGAGGGATGAAAAAGAGCAAGGAGAACGGCGCCGGGGTGCTCGTCCTGGTGGACGTCGGCAACACCAATACGGTCTTCGGCATCTACCGGGGGGACGAGCTGGTCGAGAGCTTCCGCCTCTCGACGGACACCGAGCGCACGGCGGACGAATACGGCGCGCTCCTGCTCCCCCTGTTCGGAATGCGGGGGATCGAGCCCGCCAGTGCCGAGGCGGTGGTGATCTCCTCCGTGGTGCCGCCGCTGCACCTGACGCTCGACCGCCTGGCCCGCCGCTACTTCGGCAAGAAGCCCCTGTTCATCGAGCCGGGGGTGCGCACGGGGATGCCGATCCGCTACGACAACCCGACCGAGGTGGGGGCGGACCGCATTGTCAACGCGGTGGCGGCGCGCGAGCGCTACGGCTCGCCGGTGATCGTGGTCGACTTCGGAACCGCCACCACCTTCGACGTGGTCAACGCGGCGGGGGAATACATGGGGGGGATCATCACCCCCGGCATCGGCATCTCGGCCGAGGCACTCTTCGCCCACGCCTCGCGCCTCTACCGGGTGGACGTCCGCAAGCCCACCGAGCTGGTGGGGCGCAACACCGCCGCCGCCATGCAGGCCGGCATCTACTACGGCTACATCGGTCTGGTGGACGGCATCCTCGAGCGCCTGCTGGCCGAGATTCCCGGCGTCAAGGGGATCGTCGCCACCGGCGGCCAGGCCCCCCTGATCGCCGGCGGCTCGAAGTACATCCGCGAGGTGGACCCCGACCTCACGCTGACCGGCCTGAAGCTGATCTACGAGCGCAACCGGTAGGGCTCCGCGGCAGCCTTCATTCCTGGAGTTTCTTCAGCACCTCGAAAACCCCCCAGGCGGTGGGAACGAGCCACATGGCGGCGACCGCGATCAGCCCCCAGCGCCAGCTGTAGCGGAAGGTGTGGAAGAGCGTCAGGCGGTGATCGCTGGCAAACGACCCGGCACGGCTGGTGGCATGCTCCGCGATGCCATCGAAGCGCGCGCGCAGAGCGCCTTTGTCGGCGTCGAGCGCGAGGCTCCTCAGCCGCGCCCGCGAGAGCCCGCTCAGGCCCACGGCCTCGTCTTTCTCGATGTTCACGGCAGCGATGGCGGGATAGTCGGGATAGCTGAGAGTGGCCTTGTCGCGCAACGGCGAGTCGAGCTTTCCCTCGAGCTCTTCCTCGAGCACCTCCACTGAGGCGAGCGGCAGATCGAGCGGCTCGGCGAAGAGCTGCGCGAGCTGATCTCGCGTGGGGGTCACGATCAGGACCATGCCGTGCTCGCCGCTCGTGATCTCGAACGTCCGGCGCCCTTCCGGAAGCCGTGCCCGGTAGGTCTGGAGGTCGCCCGGGAAGGGTGGATCGATGCCCTCCGGCTTGACGAAGTCGGCCACGAGCTCCAGGCCGGGACTGAGCGCGAGGTTGAGGTCCTGGGATGTCTCGACCTCTATGCTGAACGCGGGATCCCGGCCCGGGGATACCGCGAGAATGACCTGCGAGCCCGGTTTGAAATACATGCGGTCGAGGAGACCCAGCCGTGCGGAGGCCGGGTCTGGGTTTCTCAGCGTCAGCTTGGCCGCCGGGTCGTGACACGAGAACTTCACCGGGCCGGTGGGTTTGAGCTCGCGCCAGGCCACAGCGGGAAAGTGTGCCGTTTCCTTGGCCTCGGTCCCAGGCACAAGTTGCCGCGGGTCCGCGATCTCCAGCTTTTCGGCGGCGAACACCGCGGTGCCGCAGTCTTCGATGACCAGGGAAGAGAACGGCACCGAGCGATTGAGGATCTCGCGGCGCTCGTCGCCGCCCGGGGTGAAGGCGAGCCGGGCTGTGGCAAGGTCGAGCTGGACGCGGGTGGGCACATGCCAGAAAGTCGAGATCACGACCAGCAACAGGAGGACCAGGGTCGGCAGCACGAGCCAGAGGAGTGGACGCCGGTGGCGTGGCGCCGCTTTCTTGCCCCCCTGGGAACGGCGCTTTTGTTTCGCGGCGCTCATTTCCAGGAAACCCGGTGATAGAAGAGCACCTCCTTGGCGAGCGGGGTGTTGTCGTCGAAGTAGCCAGAGAGCTCGAGGCGATATTCGCCTTCTGGCTGGCCCTGGGCGTTCCAACTCAGGGTGAAGGGACTGCCGGCTTTCTCCCAGTTTTGAGGCCGCTGGTAGACCTCTTTGTCGCCCCGGTAGATCTTGCCGGTAACGTGGGCGGCGCCGTTGGTCTTGAAAGTAAAACGATAGCCGTTCGCGACTGCGGGTGGCTGCATGTGAAAGAGAGACGCCGGAGCGATCGTCTCTTTTTTGGCTGGGTCTTGCTGGCGCAAGCGCACTACGACTCCCAGGTCTTCGAGAGTCACCGAAGTCAGGTTCCGGAGGACGGGCTCCGTGGGCCAGGTGAATTCGTTGAATGCCCCGGGGCGCCAGGGCGCGGGGGGCATGACCCTGTCCAGCCAATAGTAGATGGTCTTGGGCCGCGGCAGGCGGACGTTGACGAAGACCGGCTCGGCAGCGGGAAGGTAGAACTTGAGATGCAACGTCGAGGGCCACGTGGGGCTCGGCTCGCGGTCGTCGACGAGGGCCGAGAGGAGCTCGATGTCATAGCCGCTCACCGGCTTGGGCTTGAGGCCCTCGAAACGGTTGCCGCGGTTCTGGTACTGGAGCGCGGGGTCGTACTGGGCGAGGAGCGGGAAGGCGGCAAGGAACAGGACCAAGGTGATCGCCTGCCGGCACCGCCAGCCCCTTCGTATCGGCTCTACTCTCATGAAGCGAGCATTCTACTACTTCGCCATCAAGGCTGGTGGCGGGCACCGCGGAAGCCGATGGCCCTATTCCGGTCCGCAGGCAAGAATCCACCCCGAAGCGTGGGGCGCAGACCCGCGAGCACGACGACGAAGGAACCCCCTCGTATTATGCGGCTCTTACCTGTCGAAGGGCCGAGGGGATCGATTTGCGCCGCGCTTGGGTAAGTGCCTATCCAGTCAGCCAGTCAGAGGGAAAGAGTCAAGGCTGGGGGTGGGAAACACGTACGCAGCGGAAGCCAAGGAGACGGAGATCATTTTTGGGAAAAACCGAGTCACGGATTGCGGAGCGCGGGTCCAAGGATGTATAGGAGACAGAGTTCCCCCGCACGACTCGGTGCTCTCCTGCCGTAGGGCCGATAGGATCGGTTTGCGGCCCACTTGAGTAGGCCGGGATATACCAGTCGGCTACCCATTCTGAGACGTTCCCGTACATATCGAAGAGGCCCCAAGTGTTTGGCTTCTTCGTGCCGACGGGGTGTGGGGTGCTGTCGCTGCTCTCGCCATACCATGCGTACTCGTCCAACATCTTCTTGTCGTCACCGAACGACCAGGAGCTCTGGCTGCCGGCGCGCGCGGCGTATTCCCACTGCGCCTCGGTGGGAAGGCGGCCGCCAAAATGCTCGCAGGCTGCCTTTGCGTCGAACCAATTGATCCAAGTCGCCGGCAGCTTGGCCTCACCTCGGTGATCCGATCGGAAGCGACGGTACTGCTCGTTGGTGATTTCAGTCTTGCCGATCCAGAACTCGCTCAACGTGACTTGGTGTGCCGGTTTCTCATCGGGATTGGCCAGCTTGTCGTTTTCGGCGGAACCCATGGTGAAAGTCCCCGGGCAGATGCGGACGTAGACGATGCCTTTTTCGACGCGCTCTTGACCTGGAATGCACATCGCCGGATCTGGCCAGAACGGCGGAAGCTTTACAGAATTGCTCGTCGCCCAGTTGTTGCTCTGCGTGCCGAGCTTTCCTCCCCACCCGATAACAGCATCTCGAGCCAACAGAGCCCTGACCGCAAAGGTGAGTTGCGGATCCTCGTCCGTCACCACTCCCAGCACCTTACCGCTTCTCTGCAGCAACGGAGCACCCGAGAAGCCCTCTCCAGCAGGCAGATCGAGCTGTAAGATGTTGCCGTCGCGACCGGCAAAGTTTCTCCGCAAGGTGAGTGGGGACTTAGCCAGCTGCGGGAAACCGACCAAGAAGAGATCCTCACCTCTTTGAAGCTGAACCTCGGTTTCGAAGCTCAGGGTAGTTACCCCCGCCGGGAGCGCACCATGTACTTGGAACACGGCGAGGCCACGCTGGTTACCAGACTCCATCCCGAGTACGACTCCAACCGGAAAACTCTCGGTGCGATCCGCTGCAAAACTCACTTCGAGTTGCTGAACCCCTTCGATCACATGTGAGGCGGTGACGACCGTGGCTTTGTCGCGATCAAGGCCGACTACGAAGCCGCTTCCTCGTACCGGTGTGCCGCCGCGTATACCGGAGATCCTCACAACGGCGGAAACAGCCGTGTCGAGATCCTGCGCGGAGGCCATAGCCGGGAGCAGCAGAAGCAGAGCGAAGGCGATGCGGATCAGCATAAGTTTCGATAAGAGTCAAGGAAGGATGCGGGGGCTGTAGGCACAGCGGAAGCCTACGTAGCTATTCTGGTCCCCTGGATAACTCTCGAGCCGGACCGCAGAGTGTATAAACCCGGGCCAGCCGTTGAATGCGCCCCCTCGTATCACTCTTGTCTTTCCTGCTTTGGGGCCAGTAGGGTCTTTTTGCGGACCTTTTGTATAGGGGCCGTACCGGTCGAATACCCATTCCCAGACGTTGCCGTGCACATCGTAAAGGCCCCAAGCGTTGGGCTTCTTTATGCCGACAGGATTTGTCACATAATGCGAATTTTTAAAATGCCACCCATACTCGCCGAACATCGTTTCATCGTCGCCGAATGACCAAAAGGTCTGGCTACCAGCACGCGCGGCGTATTCCCACTCTGCTTCAGTGGGAAGGCGTCCGCCGAAGTACTCGCAGGCCGCCTTCGCATTGTCCCAACTTACGAATGTCGCCGGCGACTGGTTAAATCCCTGTTGATCAGAGCGGAAGCGGCGGTACTGCTCTCTGGTGATCTCGGTCTTGCCGATCCAGAACTCGCTCAGCGTAACTTGATGGGCCGGTTTCTCATTGGCAGAGGCTCGCGGGTCGTTCTTTGCTGAGCCCATTGTGAAGGTCCCCGGACAGATATGTACGTAGACGATACCGGCCTCGGTGCGCTCTTCTCCAGGAACGCAATTCTCCACGACTGGCGTCGGCGGAGTGGTTTTCAGAGTGTTCGTCGACACGCTTATCTGTCTACCGAACTTCACCCCCCAGCCCTCAAGGGCCTCACGCACTACCACGGCATTGACGGCGTAGGTCGTCTGGCCGTCCATGCCTATGACCACTCCCACGACCTTGCCGTCCTTGAGAACGGGGCCACCTGAAAAACCTTCCCCGATCTCCTGATCGATGAGCAGCGACGTCCCGCGGCGGGCAGAAAGTACTCTTTGAGTCGTGCGGGGTGAGAGCTCCATATTGGGAAAGCCCAGTAAAAACAAAGCTTCGCCAATGTGAGGCCGCTCGCTGTCGAGGCTCAGGACAGTCGTTCCTGATGGGAGCGTACCGCGAACCAGGAAGACGGCCAAGCCATTGGGGTTGTTGAAGTCCATTCCGAGGATGACATCGGCGGGAAAGGACTTGGGGTCTCCCGCGAAGGCGACCTGGACCCTTGCCATCTCCATCCCCTCGATCACATGCGAGGCGGTTACGATTGTGGCCTTGTCGTGATCCAGGCCCACTACGAAGCCGGTTCCCCGAACGGTCGTGCCGTCGCGTGTTCCGGAGATCCTCACCAGGGCGGAAAATGCCGTGTCGAGTTCCTGCGCGGAGGCCGCAGCCGGAAACAGCAGAAGCAGAGCAAGAATGGCGCGGATCAGCATAAGCCTCATAGATAGTAGGAACTCGGTCAAACCAGAAACAATGCGGTCCTCCGTAGGGCCGCCCCCTACAGGGCATCTGCTATTCCAGGCTGACGTGACACTAGGATATCTCAGGAGAGACTGCCCGACTACTTCGTCTTCCGCACCTCCACGCCGTCCCAGTCCGCGGGCGGCGGATCTTCCAGATAGTGGCGGCAGCGCTCGCGGAAGATCTTTCCGGGGCCGTCGCCGATCCGCTCGGCGAGATCCGCGAAGAGCACCTCGGCGCCGGCGAAGTCGCGGGCGCGGTAGGCGGCGAGGCCCTGGGCGTAGAGGGTGGCGCGCTCGGCGTGGGCCGGCGCCGGCGCGGCGTCCAGCAGCTCGTGGATTCCCACCGGCTGCTGCTTGCCCTTCACCCGCACCCAGTCCAGCTCGCGGAAGAGGAAGCCGTCGCCAGCCGCGCGGACGGTGTACTCGGAGACCAGGATCTGGGTGCCGTAGTCCTTGTTGAGCCCCTCGATGCGGGAGCCCAGGTTCACGTTGTCGCCGATCACGGTATAGCCGAAGACGACCTCGGAGCCGACGTTGCCGACCGACATCTCGCCGCTGTTGAGGCCGATGCCGATCCCCAGGGTGAGGTGGGGGGGCAGCTTGCCGTCCCGGTGCCACCCCTCGTTCAGGCGCACGAGCTCTTCCCGCATGGCGAGCGTGGCGCGGCAGGCGCGGGCGGCGTGATCCTTCTGGGCCAGGGGGGCGCCGAAGAAGGCCATCAGGGCGTCGCCCATGTACTTGTCGAGGGTGCCGCCGTTCTCCAGCACCAGGCGGGTCATCGGGGTGAAGAACTCGTTGAGCAGGCGCACCAGGGCCTCGGGGTCGAGGGTCTCGGAGATCGAGGTGAAGCCGCGGATGTCGGAGAAGAGGACGGTCATCTCCCGCCGCTCGCCCCCCAGCTTCACTCGCTCCGGGTGGCGGAGCATCTCCTCCACCACTGGCCCGGAGACGTAGTGCTCGAAGGTCTGGCGGATGTGCTGCGCCCGTTCCTCCTCGGCGGCGACGCGGACGCGCAGCGACAGGACCAGGGCGAGCACGCCGGCGAGCACCGGCGAGACGACCTGGAGATGCCATCCCCGGGCGATGAAGGCCGCATAGGCCAGAACGGGCCAGCCGAGCACCAGGATGGCCGCCGCCGCGGCGCCCACGCGATGGCGGGCGGGGCGCAGCACGAAGAGCGCCACGGCCAGCGCCAGGAGCGCCGCGGCGAGCAGGGAGAGGCCGGCCAGGAGCCCGGTGTCTTGGATGTAGCGGCGGTTCAGGAGGTTGTCCGCGACGTTGGCGTGGACCTCGACGCCGGGGATCTCGCGGCCGAAGGGGGTCGACTGGACGTCGCCCACGCCGATCTCGGTGAGGCCGACGAAGACCAGCCGGCCCCGGAAGGCGCCGGAGGCTGTCTGCCCCGCCAGGACCTTCCAGGCGGGAACGGTGCTGAAGGTTCTGGCCGGGCCTAGGTAGTTCACCCAGAGACGGCCCTGCTCGTCGGCCTGGACGGTGCGGTCCCCCAGCTTCACCTCGGCCACGCCGGACCGGGACGCCAGGGCCAGACCCTGGCCGCCGAGGAAGACCTCGGTCGCCCGCAGGGCCAGCGGCGGGTAGTAGCCTTCGCCGTAGCGGGTCGCCAGGGCGTAGTGGCGCAGCACTCCGCTCTCCCGCTCATGGCTGAAGAAGCCCTGATCGATCGCCGCGTCGGCGAAGAGGGGGAGGTTCGCCTCGACGCCCGGCCGGACCGGAACGGGCAGCGCCTGCCGCAGCATGACCTGGTTGTAGACCTCCTTTTCCAGGGTCTCCGCGTTGACGGCGATGGGCTCGCGGCGGAAGAAATAGCCGAGGACGACATTGCCCGCGTTCCTGAGCGAGGCGGCGAGGGCGCGGTCGTCCGCGGAGAGGTCGTAGCCGGCGGCGCGGGGAGAGGGGTCGGAGAAGACGATGTCCAGGGCGATGACCCTGGCGCCGTCCGCCCGCAGGCGGTCGATGAGCTCGGCGACGAGGGTGCGTCGCCAGGGCCAGCGGCCGAGCTTGTGGACGCTGTCGCCGTCCACAGCGCAGACGACGACCCGCGGGTCGGGCGGCAGCCGGCCCCGGGCCCGCATCATCAGGTCGGTGGCGAGCTCCTCCGGGGTACGGACGAAGTAGGCGAGGAGAGCGATCAGCACCCCGGCAAGCGCGATGCCGAGAGCGGTTCGCGAGCCTCTACCCATTCGGCCGGGTCCCCGGCGGCCCGAAGATCGGCCCCTCCCCTGGGAAGCCTTGATCGCGACCACGGCCGAGCAGAGGCGCGTCGGGGAAGACCGTCTCCTCGGGCGTCGTGAAGGCGGGGCCGCCGGCCGAGGCGGAGAGGGCGGTGGAGCTGGGATCGATCCGGGCCGGCGGAGTGGGCGGCTGCCCCGCGGCCACCAGGGTGCGCTGGCCGGCCCGGACGGTCACCTCGCCGCCGGACTTGGAGCGCACGGTGACGACTCCCTCGGTCACGGTCACCACCGTGGTGCCGGTCGGCTCGTCCACGTCCACCCGCAGGTCGGTCCCCTTGACGCCCACTACCGCCGTGGGCGTATCGATCGCGACCTCGCCGTGGAAGAGCTTGCCGAGGGCCAGCCGGAGCTGGCCGGCGAGCACGGAGAGGGCGGAGTCGGAGCGGCCGGTGGCCTGATCGACCAGATTGCGGTCGACGACGACTTTGGCGCGCGAGCCGAGGGTGAGGGAGCCGCTGGGATCGAAGGTCATCCGGGCGGCCGAATCGGCGCCGGTATCAACGCGCAGGCCGAGGCCGACGCCGTTGCCGGCGGCGAGAGGCGCCGGGGAGCCCCCTTGCGGGGTTCCCCGCACGTCGTTGCGCACCAGCACGACCTCGCCCACGTCGGCGGCGAGAGCGGGGACGGACGCGGCCAGGAGGAGCGCCAGGCAGGATGTGGAGAGTCGAAGAATCATCGGCCGTCCTCCTTAAAAGATCCAGTGGATACCCGCGGACACGACGGTCCGCTGGTATTCGTCGAAGGCGAGGGACACGGGGCTGAGGATGAAGAACTGGATGGGCGCGCGACGTTCGGACCAGCTTGCCCGGCCGGTCACATAGAGGTGGCGCGCCGCCTCCCACGAGAGGGCTGCCGCGATCCGGTTGGTGGTGGTATCGAATCTGGAGGATGGGAAGAAGGGGGAATGGAATTCACTCTCGTCCTTGCGCCGGGAGCCGGCGAGCTGGAAAACTACGCGGTCGGTCAAAGGGAGCGCCAGCTCGGCCGTGCCTTCCAGGGACGTGGTGTCAGACCTCAGGCCGTCCTTCTCCTCCCCCCGCAGAGCGCCGAGGCGCAGATAGCGGTCCCGCCGGCCGAGGAAGAAGAGTTGGCTGGCGCTCACCGACCAGGGGTCGGACTTTCGGAAGCCGTCGATGTAGTCCCGCCGCTGGACGTCCAGCTCTACCTGGGTGGCGGTGAATACCGCCTCGCGGGCGACGAGGACGAGGGCCGCCTCGTCGGCCGTGAGCTGAGGCTCGCCGTTGACGCGGCTGTCGGTCCGTCCCGCCTGGAGGAGCAGCGAGAACCGGCTGTTGCCGAAGGGCACGCGGGTGTAGCCCAGAGGGCCGGTGAGATATCCCAGCGGGTCCGAGCCCCAGGCGAGCTGGACGGCGGCGCTCCACTGCCGCTCGTTCAGGATATCGAGATCCTGGAACCGGGCGGCCTTCACCTGGCCGGTCAGGCCCAGGCTCCAGCCGCTCCGGTGATCCTGGCTTCCCCGGCCGTAGAAGGGGTAGGTGGCGGCCCTCAAGTCGAGGTCGGTGACCTGGTCGCCCACCTCCCGGGTCAAAATTCCGGCGGTTCGGGTCGTTAGCAGGACGGGGTTCGAGTCGTGCCCGTACGCGGCCCCCACCCGCAGGTCGAAGCGCGGCTGATCGCGCAGCGGCAGGAGGCCTTCGAAGCCGGGAGCCGTGACGGCGGAGTCGCTCTGCCGGCGCTGCGCCAGGGCGAGCCAGTCGCGCGCGTCGCGGTGGTCCGGATCGGCGGCGACGGCCTCCTGGAAGAGGCGGACGGCTTCCGCGAAGTCGCCGTGGTTGTAGGCGCGGACGCCATAGGTGAAGGCCACCTCGGCCACGGCGGTGCTCCGCTCGGCGGCGCGGGAGGCGGCGAGGGGAGCCAGAAGGGTGAGGAGCAGAAGGGTGGAGCAGAGTCTTTGTCGTCTCATGGGACTCCTTGTGCCTGCTTGCGGAGCCGGGCGAGCTGGCTTTTGAAGCGGGCGGGATTCCAGGTGTAGGGGTCGTCGAGCTCTCTCTTCATCGTCTCCAGGGTGCCGGCGAGACCGGCGCGGACCCGCCGCGGGTTGTTCGCCTGGAGCCGGACCACCAGGCTGTTGAAGGCCAGGAAGGCCTGCTCGGCGGCGGCCGGGTCGGCCACCGCGAAGGCGTCGGCGTCCTCGGAGATGGCCAGCAGGAGGCGTCTGGCCTCGGTGTCGTCCCAAGCGGCCTGGTCCAACCGGGGGATGACGTCGCCGAGGGCGCGGCTGATCCGCTCGGCGGTCTCGGCCACCTCGGCCGGGGGGGTGCTGAAGCGGGACGTCTGGTGCGCGAGCTGGGCGACGCCGGCGTCCAGGGGGGCCTTGGCGTCCGGCGCCACGGCGGTCACCAGGTGGCGGAGGACGGCCCAGCGGGCCGGGCTCCAGCGCGGCAGGCCGGGGCGCTCGGGGTTGCGCACCGTCTTCCAGCGCTGCTCGGTGAGGGAGTGATGGCAGGAGTCGCAGCTCATCTCGGAGAACTCGGGCCAGCGCGGCGAGCGGGCGCGGCGGGCGAGCAGGTCGAGTCCGGCGCGGAAGCTCGCCGCCTGTCCCACCGCCCAGGCGCGCAGGCCGTGGGAGTCGCGCAGCCCCTCCTTTCTCTGCTTGTCCCGGAAGGGCATCCAGTGGGCGGGCATGTCCTCGGTATAGTTGTCCAGCTCGAAGCTCAGCAGCGGGTGGCCGGCGGCGATCAGCTCGTGGTCCACCGTCTGGCCCGGCGCCCCCAGGTGGCAGGAGAGGCAGAGGCGGGAGCGCACTTCCAGGTCCCGCAGGTCGGCCATGCCCGCCGCCACGGACTGCTGGTGGCTCCAGTCCTGAGCGGTGTGCTCGCGGATCCAGCCGCCCGCCGGCCCGTGGCACCCCTCGCAGGAGATGCCGTCCTCGATCTCCAGGGGCACCGCCTGCTTCTCCTTCGCCACCGCCATGCCGTGGCAGACCAGGCAGGCCGGGCTCTCGGCGGGCGGCGCCGGCAGCTCCAGGTTGCGGGCGATCAGGCGCGAGCGGTCGTTGAACAGCACTCGCCAGGCCGTGTAGTGGCGGTCGCCCCCCTTGAACCAGGTGAAGTGCTCGTTCTGCAGGACGTCGAAGACCCGCCGCGGCCGGACGGCGCCGTGGCAGTTGCTGGAGGCGCAGGAGGCGGGCCCGACGTACTGGCCGGCCTGCGGCGCCGGCGGTTCCGCGGGGGGAGGAGCGGATGCCGGCGGCTGCCCCGCCAAGCCGGCCGCCAAGGTCAGGGCGAGGCCAAGCCCGCAGGCGGCCCGCCAGGATCGTCGTCCCTTCATGGCCGTCTCCCCGGGGGCTGTGGCGGATCGTCGATCACGGTGTAGAGCCGTCCTCTGCGCAGGTAGAGCCGGCGCATCTCCCCGGCGTTGAACGGACGGGCTCCGAGGCGATTGAAGACGCTCACCTGGTTGCCGCTCTCGTCCGCCGCCCGGTCGCGGTCCAGCCCCTTGGAGAGGGCCATGGCCGGCCCGCGGGTGCGGCGGGTGGCGATCAGGCGCGGCTCGGGCCGGGGGGAGAAGCCGAGATAGCCCGGCACCGTCTCCGGCGAGGTGAGCTGGACGACGGCCAGTCCGTTGCCGCCGTCGGCCACATAGGCGAAGAGGCTGGCGTTGGTGGAGCCCACCTTGACGTCGCGGGTATCTTTCAGCCGGCCGTCCGCGTTCCACAGGCGATCGAGCCGCGGCGCCTCGGGGCGCTCCACGTCCACCAGCGCGATCCCTTTCTCCCCGGCCGCCACGTAGGCCCAGGTGCGGGCCACGTAGACGCTGCGCCCCACGAACCCGCCGGCCCGGCCGGCCAGCCGGGGCGCGGTGGGCTCCGTCACGTCCACCACCTCCAAGCCGTCGCGGTCGGCCACGAAGGCGTAACGGAACTGGACGGCCACCGCCACCGGCTGCCGGAAGCCTTTCAGCCGGGCGGCGATCCGCGGCTTGAGCGGCACCGAGGCGTCGACCACCACCAACTCGTCCTTCGTTGTCAGGTAGACCCAGTCGCCGGCCACCGTCAGCCCCTCGGCGCCAGTCAGGGCGCCGCCCGGGTTGAAGGTGAGGGCCCGTTCGAGGAAGTTGTTCGCCGGATCGCCGTCGGTCAGCGTCGTCACGTCCACCAGGATCAGCCCCTCCTCGCGGTCGGAGACGAAGGCGTAGTCGTAGATCCGGTGGAGCGGCTGCTCGAGGTTGGCGGGATCGCCCTTCCGCCGCGCCACCGGCATCGTGGTGGGCAGAGCGACTCCCGTGGCGTCGCGGGTGCGCACATACGTCCGCTGGCCGAGAGGGGAGACCGGAGCGGTGACCAGCCGCTCGGAGGCGTCCTTGTTGTCCACGTTGGCCACGTCGTAGACCTCGAAGCCGCTTCTCCCCTGGGCCGTGAACAGATACTCGCCCCGGAGCTGGAGACCACGGACCTCACCGCTCGCATGATGGTGATGGGCCTCGGGGAGCTCCAGCCCGCGTTTCTGGTGGGTGCGGTAGAAGTCCGGGTAGGCCAGGCGCTGGAGGTAGCTGCCGATCACCGCCTGGGGCTCCTCGGACTCGGTGACGGCGACCGCCTCCATCCCCTCCCGCCCCTCGCCGACCCAGGCGAAGCGGCCGAGGAAGTTGACGAAGTTCGTCCCCTGGGTGAGGAGCTGCGCCATCCAGGCGTTGTTGTCCCCCGCCGCCGAGGCGTGGCAGTCGGTGCAGGTCTTGGTCTCGCGGGCTCGCACGGTGTGCGGCACGTGGGGGTTGAACGCCTGGCTGCTGAAGCCGGGGGCGGAGATCGGCGGCTGCTGCACGTAGAACCGCTGGCGGCTGGCGTTGGCGGAGGAGAGCACCAGGGCCGAGGACGAGCGGACGGGGGCGACGCGGTTCCCCTTCACCTTGCCGTTGATCCCCAGCATGTAGGCGTCCGTGCGGATCACCTGCGGGTTGTAGGAGGCGTAGTTGCGGGTCTCGCCCCCCTCGAAGTGGTTGATCTCGGACTTCGCGTTCGCCTCCTGGGGGAGGTGGCAGCCGGAACAGGCCGTGGCCCAGGAGGAGTGGCAGGTGTAGCAGGTCAGCCGCGAGTCGGCGTGGGCGAGCGCGGTCTCGTCCCCGGGCACGTAGCCCCAGGTCGAGCCGTCCTTCTGCAGGGTCTTGGCGAGGCGCGACCGCTCGCTGTAGTGGGGGTTGCCCGGAGTGATGGAGTCCAGGACCTGCGTCACCTCCCATTCGACCTTGGAATCGAGCATGGAGCGCTGCCAAAGCCGGCCGTCGCGCCAGACGAAGCGGCGCCGGCCGGACGGGGTGGTGCCGAGCGACAGGTCGGTGCCCCCGGGGGGCGCCGCGGGGCCGGAGGTGCGCAGGGTGGCCCTGGCGCGGACGGTGCCGTGACAGTCCTCGCAGCCGATCTCCAGGGAGTCGCCGTACTCGCCATGGATCAGCCCGTCGCCGTGGGAGTCCTGGGAGAAGTGGCAGTCCGAGCAGTGCATCCCCTTCTCCAGGTGGATGTCCTTGAGGTGGACCGCCTTCCTGAAACGGTCGGGATCGTCGAACGGGACGATCCGGTCCTCGGCGTCGAGGAGATTGCCCCGCCGGTCCTGCTTGTAGACGGCGCGGAAGACCCAGCCGTGGCCGTGGTAGTCGGCGAACTGGGTGTGCTTGAGGGTGGGGTTGAGCTCCGAGACCCTGGCCAGGAACTTCGGTTCGGTCCACCGGCCGCGCACGGCCGCCCCCTCGGGGTTGCGGTCGAGGCTCGCCCGCCGCTCGGCTTGCGTGGGGTAGCGCTGCTCTTTGGGCCAGAGCGCCTCGCCGTCCGTCTCGTAGTCCCACATCGTGTAGCCGAGGTAGGTGTTGACGAACGAGTTCGGCTGGTGCATGTGGCAGGACATGCACTGGCTGGTCGGCACCGCCCGCGTGAAGCTGTGGCGGATGGGGTGGCCCGGCTCGTTCCTGGGGATGGACGGATCGGCGGTGGCGCTCTTCCCCAGGTTGCCGAAGGCGGCCCACAGGCCGGAGTTGGCCGGATCGCCGTCGTTGGCGTAGACCAGATGGCAGGCCGTGCAGCCGCTGGAGCGATAGTCCCCCGGATGGTCGTTGGTGCCCAGGAACGACAGGTGGGGATCGTTCAGCCGCGTCTTGTGGAGATTGATCAGCGCCGGGCTGATGCGCAGGCCGGTGCCCGGTCCGCGGTTGGAGAGACGGATGTCGGGCTTGCCCGGCTCGTCCAGGGGATTGGGGTTGCCGATGTCCGGGAACATGGACGGCTGGAGCGCGCCGCCGCGCTCGAAAGCGCGGAAGTACCCCCCCGGCTGCGTGACTTCCCAGCGGGGAAGGGGGTAAAGGAAGGGAAGGCCGCCCCGGGCGATCTGCTCCGGGGTGAGCGGCGCCACCGGCTGGACCTTGGCCGGCCGGCCGGCAGGGCTGTAGCTCTCCCCCAGGAAGGTGGCCTTCTGTCCGAGGACGCCGTTGGCGTAGGCCGCGGCGGCAAAGAAGATGGAGGAGGTGGTCATCGGGCTCTTCAGCACCCGGTTGACCTGCTCCTGATGGCAGGGGCCGCAGGTCTCCTGGGCCACCCGCAGGTCCCCGGGATTGATGAAGCGGACGAATTCCGGGGACTCCTGGAGCAGGCTCGTGTAGGTGCGCTCGGGGTTGGCCGACGTGGGCCAGCGGTCCGGATACAAGGGCTGGACGTGGGCCCGCTTCTTCGTTTCCTCGTAGGGCGCGCCGCCGGGATCGGCCCCGGAAGGCCGGACGGCGGAGGCGTCGCCGCCATGACACTCCGTGCAGCCGATCTGCACCGTCCGCGTGGGGTGGATCGGCTCGACGCCGGCGTGGCAGGTGAGGCAGCCGCGCGACAGGCCGTCCGCCTTCGTCCGCGCCGTGCGCTGCCGCTGCAGCCCCTCCGTGGCCGGCGAGCCGGGCGGCTGGGCGGCGGCGAAGGCCACGCCGAGCGCCACGGTTCCGGCGAGAGCCAGGGCGGCGTGGGAGAGCGAGGGCATCGGCAGGATCTCCTCAGTAGGTCAGGATCAGGTTCGTGAACGCCGCGAAGAGTGGCGAGCGGGACTCATAGATGTCCGCGAACCCCTTCCCCGGCAGCAGCGCGGCCACGCCGCCCACCACCACCGCGTTCTGGTTGAGGTAGGGGCGCCAGCGGACTCCCGCCGAGAGGTCCCAGCCGATCTCGCGGTGGATGGGCGACTGGAAGAGCACGAGCTCCAGCGTCTCGGTCCTGTCGAAGCGCAGATAGTTGGCGGTCAGCACGGCCCGCAGCTTCGGCGTGAGGTCGAGGTCCACCGCGGCGCTCGCGAGCTGGAGCCCAGGGTTCACGAAGTTCGGCTGCCCCTCCTCCTTGCTGCTGCGCAGATCGGGCAGCAGGCTCCCCCGGCTCACCAGGGTGACGCCCGAGCCGGCGAGGCGGATCCCCATCCGGTTCCAGAAGCTGAAGCCGCCGCCGGCGAAGGCGGGGTTGTCGAAGATCGAATCGAACCCCTTGGCGTTGCGGTCCACCGGGTCGCCGTCGCCCGAGGCGTAGAAGTACGCCAGCTTCGGGCGGTACCAGTCGCGGTCGACCGACAGCTCGACGGCGCCCATGAAAGCCCGGATGTCCACCCGGTCCCCCTCGCCGTCCTTCGTCGGCCGGGCCGGGCCGGCGATGGGGTTGAGGCTGTCCTTGCCGGTGACGAAGTAGAGGGCGTTCTCGACGTTGATCCGCCCCACGTGCCCCGAGCCCGTGACGCCGAGATAGACCGCCTCGATCTCGTGCGGCTGGGCCGAGCCCACGGGATCGGGCCGGGCCAGGAAGCCGTTTTTGTCGAACTTGAACGTCGCCTCGTCGCGCAGGTAGTGGAGAGAGGTCTGGGCCGTGTAGCCGGGAGTGAGGAAGTCCTGGCGGTAGACGTTGGCCACCGCCACCTGCTGGCGGCGCCGCTCGAAGGTGTTGAGGCCGCTGTTGGTGTCCTTCTCCAGGCGGTCGAAGACGGCGAGGTTGTACTGCTCGCGGTTCGCGTGGTAGTTGCCGAACAGGCGCACGCCGAAGTTGGTATCGGTGAAGACGAAGCCGCGAAAGTCGCTGCTGAACGGCTGGATGCCGGCGCGCACCGAGACGAAGTCGTAGTTGGGCGAGAGGTCGCGGAGCTTCCACTCGCCGAACAGCTCCTGCAGGGCAAGGAAGCCGCGGACGCGGCTGGTGCCGTCGCGCACGTCGGGGCGCACCACGGCGTTCTCCGCCACCTTGACGGCGTTCAGATTGACCACCACGGTGCCCTTCACTCGCCACTCGATCGGCTTGAAGGCCGTATCCCCCTTGAACAGGTCGGCCGAGAGGGCGATCTGCTGGAAGCCGAAGGCCTGTCCGTCGCGGCCGAAGAAGCGGATGCTTCCCGGCCGGTCCGCGCTCACTCCCGAGGGGGTGGGGAGCTGCCGCGCCTCGGCCAGGGTGTCGGAGACGGCCGAGACGTTGAGGAAGAGGTCGGTCCCCCGCCAGGGGAGGTCACCCTTCCAGCGGCTCTGGTTGTACGGGTCCCACTTCCCCCGGCTCTTGACGGTGAGCTCGTAGGGAGGCGGCACGATCCGCCAGCGGTCGGTGAACTCCTGGAAGTCCGCCGCCGCGGTCTCCTCGGGGGAGTCGTAGTCCAGCCCCACGGGGAGCAGAGGGCCGCGGGCGAGCCGTCCGGGAAGCTGCACGATGAGCGGCTGGTCCGTGGCGACCGAGCGGCCCGCGTCGGTCACCCGGGCGGTCACCGTGTACTGCCCACCCGCCAGGGGCTCGGGCCAGTCCAGATGCCAACTCCCCCCCTCGGCGACCACGGCCTCGTGAGTGGCGGCGCCGATCGTCACCTCGACTTTCGAGCCCGCCGGCGCGTCGCTGGTGCCGGCGAGGGTGAGGGCGGGGGTGCGGGTGAAGAGGGGCTGGCCGCCATTGAGGGCGAGGTGGAGATCCTGCGCGGACAGTGGTGTGGCGAGGGCCACCAGACAGACGAGACAGGGGAGGAGCTGGAGAGCCCTCACTGCTCCGGATTCCTCGGGAACTTCAGGAACGGCAGCCGCACGCCGTCGACGAAGACGTTGTCGGCCCAGAGGTTTTTCGGCGGCAGGAACCCCTGGGCGCCGAGGAAAGTCACATAGTCGTCCTGCTCGACGCCATCGCCGCTCACCCCCAGGCCGCCCACCAGGAGCCCCCCTTTATAGAGGGGGAGGCTGCCGGGGAAGAAGACGATGCCGTTCTGGTTCGCCCCCGGGGGTGCGAAGCCCTGGGAGCAGGGGCGGAGGACGTCATTCCTGAACAGGTCGAAGAACGGGCCGGGGCCGCTGCCGTCGATCCCCGCCGGATAGAGCGGCTGGCCGCCGAAGCTCAGGGTGCGGTTGCTGATCGCCGTCCCGGCAGGCACCTCGGGGAGGTCTGCCGCTCCGGGGCCGCTGAACCAGGCCACGTTGCGCGCCTTGGCCACCGCTACGTCCACCGAGAAGACGGTGGTATCCGGCATGCGGTAGAGGGCCAGGATCCTGCCGTCCACGTCGCCGACGGCGATCACCATCCGGGTCCTCCGGCCGATGGGCAGACGGATCACGGCGCGGGTGCGGCTGGCAGCGTCGACCGCCTGCTGGACGATCTGCCGCACCTCGGCGAGCGAGAGGTTCGAGCCCGCCGTGGGACCCACCAGATATTCGTCCGGCGCGCACTGTCCCACCGCCGGGCCGACGGTCATGGTTCCCGAGGCCGAGCCCGCGGATACCCCCGCCGGCCGCTGGGTCTGGCGCACGAAAGGGAGGCGGATGCCGTCGATGAACACCACGCCCGGGTCCGGCACGGGGGACGGGAACGGCGTCAACCCGGAGGAGACGATCGCCAGGAAAGCGGCGAACTCGGCGGCGTCGAGCTTCCCCGCCGGCACTCCGGCGACCCCGATGCCCCCCACCAGCATGCCGCCACGGAAAATGGGTAGTCCGCCCGGGTTCACGGCCGACGGATTGGTGTCCCTCGGGGCCCCCGAGAGGTCCACCACCTTGCCGGTCACCGGGCCGGTGCCGCAGCCGGCGGTGTCGAAGGCGTTGCACGTCCCGCCGGCGACCGAGGTGGCGCGGGGCAGGAACTTGCCCGGATTCCAGGTGACGTTGAGATCGCAGCCGCGGTTGGTGCTCTCGATGCCGTAGAGGGCGGCGTTGCCGGTGCGAGCGATGCCGGGCGGGAAGTGGAGGCCGCTGACGAAGCGCACGGTCCGCGACGAGAGGGGCGCCTGGTCGTTGCTGAAGAAGGCGCCGGTGCGGGCGAGCCCCACCGCCTGGTCCTGCTGCGCCGGCGTGGGGCTCCCCTGGAGATAGAGACCGAGGACGTTCCCCGGCCGGTCCACCACCGCCACCGCCAGGGTGGGAAAGTTGACGGCCGCCGCCGCGGCGTTGAGCAATCCCATCACCTCGGCCGCATCGAACCCCCCGCACGCCGGCGCGGGCACCCCACCGCCCTCCGCAGGCGGCGGCGGGGGGGGCGGTGGCCGCCGGGGCCGCCGGGCCGCCGTAGCAGGGCCGGCGACGATCAGAACGAGCAGGACGAGGATTCCCGGCCGGCGCATCAGACCTTCCTTCTCGCGGGATGGTAGGTATGGCAGCCGAGGCAGTCCCGCGCCCCGGCCTTCACGGCCGCGTTCCCGGGAGGCTTGCCGTCGCCGCCGTGACAGCCGCCACAGGCCTCGATCCCCGGCACGAGCAGGTCGGCGGTCGCCGTGCTGGCCGCCGCCCGGGTGTGGCAGGACTCGCAGGTCAGCCCCTCGAGGGGGGCGTGATCGCCGTGGTCGAAATGGGAGAGCCGCAGCCACTCGCCCGGGGTGCCCGCCCGCGCCACCACGGGGAAGGGGCGGACGTCGAGGTTCATGGCGTGGCACTTGAGGCAGGCGGAGCGGTAGAGGTGGCTTTCCGCCTCTTCCACCTGGGCCCGCACCCGGGAGCTCAGGTTGAGCCCCATCGCCGCTCCCGGATTGCGGACGATGATCCGCCGCCGCTCGCGGAACGATCCCATCCTCCCCTCGTCCACGGAGTAGATCGCCAGCAACGCATTGTGGATGGTACGCGGCTCGGCGTGAGGGGCCTCCTCGTCCGGGAGAGCGGGGTCGAAGGTCAGCCGGTGACAGCGGTCGCAGTGGCTCGCGAAGGTCACGGCCCTCATCCCCGCCGACCCCGGCCCGGGCTGATGGCAGTTACGGCAGGCGAGAGTCACTCGCCCCTCCGGGCTGAGGAGGCCCGGCTTCAGATGGAAGGCGTGGTTCAGCCGCACGGTGCCGGGGTCCACCCGGCGGACCACGGCCTCGGCGATGGGGAGCCGGCCCCCCGCCGGGAGGGTGAGAGAGAAGTCGGCGTGCCCCTCCGGGAAGGCGGTGACGTGGCGGGCGAAGACCGGCTCCCCGCTTTTTACCTGGAGATCGCCATGGCAGGCGACGCAGTTGGTGTCTCTCACCCGGGTCAGCCTCTCCTGCCCCCGGTGCTCGAAGTGGCAGTCCGCGCAGGCCGGGGTGAAGGCCTGGCGGATCTGGTGGTCCAGACGCGGATGGCATCCGGCGCTGCCGCAGCCCATGGACGTGGGTCCTTTCCAGGGGGTGTGGCAACCCAAGCAGCCCACCTGTTGGAGCTGATGGGCAGCGCTCACCGGGCCGGGCTGGAACGCCTGCCAGAGGCCGAGACGGGGGAGGGCGGCGAGGGCGCCCGCGGCTGCCAGGGTGAGGAGGAGGGCGAGGAACCCCTTGGTGAGGAATGGCCGGCGCAGGGCGTAGGCCCGCAGATAGTCCACTTTGGGAACCCGGACGGCCGGCCCCGCCACGGCGGTCGCGGCCGCCGCCACGGGCCGCACCTCCAGGGTCAGCGGGTCCGCGGGCGAGCTCCACCGCACCCGCAATTGCGAGCCGCCGAGGCCGATCGTGTCGCCATCCTTCAGGACCGTGGCGCTCGTCACCGGCCTGCCGTTCAGGTAAGTACCGGTGTCGCTCCCCAGGTCCACCAGCCGGTAGCCGTCCCCCACACGCTCGATGCGGGCATGCTCCAGGGCCACGGCAGGCTCGTCGAGCCGAAGATCGGCGTTGGTGCCACGGCCGATCCGCAACTCGTCGGCGTCGACCCGTACGATAGGGACCTGGGAAACGTCGGGACGCTCGATGAGGAAGGGCATGGCCTAGAGCCTGATCCTCGAAAAGAAAAACACCGCGATCAGGTGAGCCGCCACCAGCGCCACCAGGGCGAGGGAGAGCGGCAGATGGATGTAGAGCCAGACCTCGAGCTGGTTGCGGTAGCGCTGCTGGGCGAGCAGGCGCTGGTGCAACTCCCGGCGCTGGCGGGAGAGGACGAGGAGCTGCCGCAGCTCCTCCTGCTCGGCCGGAGGCACGTGCCTCAGCTCGGCGGCCCAGGGCGCCGCCGCGTCGCTCTTCTTCCTCCTCTCCCCGCTGAAGAGGAGCTTCCAGCCCGCCAGCCGCTCCGGCACCAGCTCCGCCAGCAGGCCCGTGCAGACCTTCTGGAACGGCGCCGAGCGGCCGGCGGCCAGGCGCGCCATGGTGCGGCCGAGCTGGTCGAGCTGCTCGGCCATATCGGCCGGCGCCAAGTCCCCCTCCACCTCGGTCAGCCGGCGGGGCACGCCGGTGTAGACCACCGCCCCCCAGAAGCCGCTCGCCACCACGATCAGGAGGACGCCGAAGGCCGCGAGCGCCACCTTGTCGTGGAAGCGGAAGCCGGTATGGAAGAGGATGAGGACCGCCGCCAAGAACCCCAGATAGAGATGACATTGGAGCCAACCCTCCAGCGTCCCCCAGGTGCTGCGGTACGACCGCTTGCGCACCCCGAAATAGAGGAGGATGAGGATCGCCAGGGTACCCAGGGCGCCGTAGGCGATCCCCCCCTGGGAGCCGCCGTGGGTGAACCCGGCGCGGCGGTCGTAGTAGACGTACGAGGCCGCGAGCAGCAGGAAGACCCAGAAGGACCGCCGGCGCCAGCGCGCGCTCTCCGCCGTGCGCAGCAGCATCAGATCCCCCGGCTCCGCGCCAGCAACTCGTCGAGGCGTTCCTGATACTGCTCCGGCTCCAGCCGGATGGCCGCTCCCGTGGGGCAGCTCCGCACGCACGCCGGACCGCCGTGGATCTCGCGGCAGAGGTCACACTTGACGGCCACGGTTCGGCCGGCGTCCTCCTTTGGCTTCCCGCTATTTCCCTCGAAGCCGAGCAGCCCCTTGACCCAATCGAAGGGGTTCCAACCTGCCTTGGGGTGGACCATGAAGATGTTGTCGTAGGGGCAGTTCTTCTCGCAGTTGCCGCAGCCGATGCAGTTGCTCTTGATGTAGACCTCGCCGTGCGGGTCGCGGGCGATGGCGTCCGGTGGACAGTCGGTCATGCACAGCGGGTTCTCGCACTGCCAGCAGGAGTTGGGGGCGAGCAGGTTGTAGAACTTGATGCCGGTCAGCGACAGCCGGGCCTGCCCGTCCTCGTGCACTCCCTCGCAGGCGGCGATGCAGTTGCCGCAGCGCACGCACTTGTGATCGTCGATGAACAACGCCTGGGTGCCCATCACGACCTCCTCACGGATCAGGTCGGAGAGCACGCTGCCGGCGAGCGGCGCGGCCTCGGCGATCAGCGAGGCGATCCGCCGCTCCTCGAGCTTGCCGACGATCCCTTCCCGCAGGTGAGGATGGTCCTCCAGAAAGCGCTCGAAATCGTCGCGGCCCAGGCGGATCAGCTCGGTGGGGAAGATGGTGGTGACGGTCGCCGTGCGCGGCGTGCCGGGCAGCAGCGCGGTTTCGCCGAAGAAGTTCCCGGCCACCAGATAGGAGAGGACGAGGTCCTTGCCCCCGGAGGCCTTGGAGATCTTCACCTGGCCGTTGCGGATCAGGTAGAAGGCGTCCCCGGGGTCCCCCTCGCGGAACACGGGGTGATCGGCGTCGAGCCGCTCGAGGGTAGCCTGCCCCACCAGACGCCAGAGCACCTCCTCGGGCAGGTCCCGGAACAGGTACCCCTGGAAGGCGCGGATGAGGAAGGCCTGGTCCACCTTCCGCTTCACTCCGGCGTCGGTGGCCATCAGCTTGAGCATGGCCTTGCGCGGCACCTCGATCAGACGCGCGCTCTCCCGCGTCGTCCGCGCCGTGGCCGTGGCATTGCGGCGGCGGCCGGAGATCAGGCTCATCTCGCCAAAGAAGTTGCCGGTGGCGAGCGTCGCGATCTTGCGGTCCCGCGCCTCCCCCTCCGCCCGGGCGGTGATCTCGACCTCTCCTCCGGCCACGATCAGGAAGCTATCGCTGTAGTCGTTCTGGCGCAGGATGACCTCGCCGTCCCGGTACTCGCGGACGGTGGCCGAGAGGAACATCTCGCGCAGCAGCTCCTCGTCCGCGGCCTCCAGCAGGGGGATCTCGCCGCGCAGCCCGGCGATCCGTTCCCGCACCGTGCCCTGCCAGAAGGGGAGACGGGCCTTGAGCACCTCCTCGTCCGCCGGCTCGACCGCGTGTCCCAGGATGTGCTCGACGACCTCCCATCCCTGGTTGATCCCCAGCCGGATCAGGTCCCGCCCGGCGACCGCGCCGATCAGATAGAGCCCCGGCACGCTCGATTCGTAGCGATAGGAAAGGACGGGCTTCGACTCCCGCCCGGTGCCGGCGAACTGGACGCCGATCCCTTCGAGCAGACCCCGCGGCGGGGTGGCGCCGAGCTTGAGGATGATCTGCCGCGCGGGCACCTTGACCACGCCGGCGGGCGTCTTCAGATCCGCCGAGCCCGGCTCGACGCGGGCCACCGAGGAGCTGAAATGGATCGTCATCTGACCGCGGGCGGCGAGGCCCAGCACCTCGCGCTCCAGGCTCTCCTTGGCTTTCAGGATCTCGGGGGTGCGCACCACCAGGCCGACCCGGTTGCGGGGCGCCAGCGCGATCGCCACCTCCAGGGCCGAGTCGCCGGCGCCCACCACCAGGATGTCCAGGTCCTCGAATTCGTCGGGATCGACCAGCCGGGTGGCGACGTGGGGGAGGTCCTCCCCCGGCGCTCCCAAGCGGCGGGGGTTCCCCTGGGTGCCGAGGGCCAGGATGACGTGCCGGGCCACGTACTCGTCCGTCGCGGTGCGCACGGCGAAACCGTCTCCGGTCTTTTCGAGGCCGACCATCTCCTGCCGGAAGCGGACGTCGAGCCGCCGCTCCGCCACGAAGCGCGACCAGGCATCGAGGATCGATTCGCGGGAGCCGGCGGCGAAGGGGATCTCGCCGCGCTGGGGAATCACCCCCGGCTCGGCCATGACGTGCTTGCGTTTCTGGTAGCAGTGGAGGGTGTCGGCGAGGTGGTCCGTCCGCTCCAGGACCACATAGGACAGACCGCTGGCCGCGGCCTGCGCCGCCGCCGACAGACCGGCGGGGCCGGAGCCTACGATTACCAGGTCAAGCGAGTGGACGGCCGTATTGCCACCTCTCTGCCGCGGCCAGGAGCGCCGCGGGACCGGAGCCCGAGTTTTAGGAACTCTGTAATTCTCCCCCAGTTTGGGGGATTGCGCAAATGAGAGGCGATGGAGAGGGGAGCTTCGTTACAGGAAATTACCCGGAGCCGGCCAGGGCCGTGGCGGCCTTGGCGGCGATTCGCTTGACGCCATGCAGGCGGGCGTCCTCCTCGACGCCCCGCAACCGTTCGCGGCCGCGGGAGCGATCGCCGTGGGCGATCTCGAGCTCGCCGAGCGCCAGCCGCACCTCGAGAGCGCTGACCCCGGTCGCCTCGCCGAGGATCTTGCCCAGCCGCGCGATCGCCCCGGCGGCGTCGCCGTCAGCCGCCCGCACCTGGGCCGCCGCGAGCCCCACCTGGACGCGCGGCGCTGGCTCCTGGATACCCGCCGCCAGCCGTTCCGCCTGCTCGACGGCGCTCCGCGCCTTCGGCAGCACCTTCTGCGCCAGGTAGATCCGAGCCAGCACGGCCTCGGCCTCGGCCTCCCTGGAGGGTACGGCCGCGGCTAGAAATTCCTTCAACGCTCCTTGCGCCGCCGCCTCAGCCTGGAAAAGGCGACCCTTCTCAAGCTGCAAGCTGGCCAGGGAGAGCTGCACCTCCCCGGCTCTCGATGAGTCTCCGAGCTTGTTGGCCAGGGGAAGTGCCGACTGATAACGCACCTCAGCTCCGTCGAGGTCGCCTTCGGCCGCGAGGACCAGCCCGAGAGCGACCTCCAGGCCCGCGACCTGATTCTGGTCGCCGATGGAAGTGGCCAGCTCGAGCGCCTCTTTGTATCCGGCCTCCGCCTTGGCGAGCTCCAACTGGTCGGCGAGCACGTCCGCCAGAGATTGGATCTGGAGGGCCTCCCCCTGTCGATCGCCCAGCTCCCGGTAGAGGGTTCGCGATTCGATGATCGACTGACTGGCTTCGAGCAGCTTCCCCTGCCGGAACAAGGCTTGTCCGATGTTACCCAGTGTGATGGCTTCCGCTTGGCGGTTGCCGATGACACGGCTCACCTTCAGTATCTCCTTGAAGCTCTTTTCGGCCGCGTCCAGCTTCCCCTGCTCGCCGGCCACGCTGGCCAGGTTGAACAGCATCTCGACCTCGCCTCCGCGGTCTCCCAGGTCGTGGTAGGTTTCGCGTGCTTCTTGGTAGTACTTCTGCGCTTCCTCCATCTTTCCCTGGTGGTACAGAGCGTAGGCGGTGGTGTAGAGGACTTCAGCCATCCCCCGCTTGTCGGCGACCTTGGCGTACAACTGCTTGGCCCGCTCGAAGTCGGCGATAGCCCCCTGCGGGTCGCCAAGGTCGGACTGCGCCATTCCTCGAAACACCAGGGCGCGGGCGATCAGCAGGCTGGAGCCCTCCTGTTCCCCCCGGGCGAGAGCCCGGCCGGCCGCCTTCTGCTGGCGGGCAAAGTCGGAGATCTTCCCGGCCGCCCTGGCTTCGGCGAGGTCGAGGCGCGGGTCCGGCTTCGTCGTGCCATGGGGCCGCATCCCTTCCAGGGTTTCCAGTGCGTTCTTCCCTTGATTCGCTCCGATCTGCGCATCGGCGAGGGCGAGACCGAATTCCACATTGTCCAGGTGGATGGCGTGAAGGGCCTGGTAGGAGGCGACGGCCTTGTCCGGTCTGCCGTTGAGCTGATCCGAGCGCGCCTTCACCAACAACTGATCCTCGCGCGGCAGTCGGAGCGCAAGCTTCTCGGCTTGTTGCGCCTGCCTGGCGGCCTCGGCCTTGTACCCGAGCTGATCCCAGGCCTCGGCCAGGGCTGAGTGGGCAAGGGGGAAGCCGGGCTCAGCCGCGATAGCTTGCTGGAAAAGGCGCTTTGCCTCCTCGGCTTTAAAGCGGGCGAGGGCCTTTTGACCCTTGGCATAGAAGCTCCGGGCTGCCGGGCTCGCAGGCAGGGATTCCGGTGCCGCCAGCTCGAAAGGCAGCTTGTCGGTCACCGGATCCACTGCCCTCGACCGGTGCCAGCTCCACCAGCCGCCGGCGATGCCGAGAAGGATCGCCAAGATGGCCACCGCGAGCAACCAGCGTCTTGGCTTCGACGGCTCCGGCAATGCCGGGGCCGCCGGCATCGCGCTGGTCTCCAGAGCCGCGAGGGCCTCACGGACGGTCGTGAAGCGGTCCACCGGCTCGCGGGCGAGGCAGCGCAGGATCGCCACCTCCCAGGCGGGTGCGAGGCCCGGCCTCTTGAGCCGGGGGGGCGGCGGATCCTCCCGCAGGCGCTTGGCCGCCGTAGCGAGAGCCGAATCGCCCAGGAACGGAAGGCTGCCGGTCACCATCTCGTAGAGCACGATACCCAGGGCATAGACATCCGTCTTCGGGGTGATCTCGCCGCCGGTGACCTGCTCGGGCGCCATGTACTCCGGCGTGCCGAGCACATCCCCGTGCAGGGTGAGGCCACCGGATAGGGCCTCGGCCCCATGGGCGAGACCGAAGTCGGTCACCACCGCCCGCGCGCCGCCGTCCTCCGGCACCAGCATGACGTTGGCGCTCTTGAAGTCGCGATGGACCACCCCGACGCGATGGGCCGCGGCCAGCCCGTCCGCCATCTGGCGGGCGATCGGCAACGCCTCGGCCTCGTTCATTGGACCGTCCCGGCGCAGCCGCTTGTCGAGCGTCTCGCCGGCCAGCAGCTCCATGGTGAAGAAGGCGACCTCCTCCCCAGACCCGGTCTCGGCGCGGTGGTGGAAGACGTCGAACAGCCGGCATACGTTGGGATGGGTGACCTTGCGGGCAAGCTGAACCTCGCGCCGGAAGCGCTCGATCACTCCTGGAACTCGGAGGACCGCGGGACGGACCGTCTTCAGGGCAACGCGTTCCCGCAACTCCTGGTCCTCGGCCTCGTAGACATCCCCCATCCCGCCCTGGCCGAGGAACCCGACGATGCGGAACCGGCCAGCGAGTAGCAGTCCCGGAGGGAACCGGGATGTCGGCGGGGGAGCCGACCAGACGACCGTGCCCTCGCCGGCGCCGCTGACGACGGTCGGCTGTGAGGAGGGATCGGGCGGTTCGGTGGGGGTGGTGGCCATCCTCATTCTACGATCGGAGCGTTGACGAGATTTCCGCCGTCGTCGCTCGCCGGGCTCCACTCGACGCGGTAGACGGGGACCGGCTGGGCCTTGCCCTTGAGCGGCATGGGCGGCAGGGCGGAGACCGGCGGCGGCTCGCCGAGGGCGGCGTAGAGCGGCGCGGAGACCAGGATCTCCCCCGGACCGGCCTCGGAGCAGAGGCGCGACGCCGTGTTGACGGCATCGCCGATCACCGTGTACTCCAGCCGCCGGTTGCTGCCGATGTTGCCGGCGAAGACCTCGCCGACGTTGATGCCGATCCCGATGGAGAGCTCCTGCCGTCCGTCCAGCTTCCACTCTTGATTCAACCGGGCGAGCGCCCGCTGCATCTCGACCCCCGCCCGGGTGGCGCGGTCGGCATCGTCCTCGCGGGCGATCGGCGCGCCCCAGAGCGCCATCACCGCGTCGCCGATGAACTTGTCGAGGGTGCCGCCGTGCTCGAAGACGATCTCCACCATCTCGGTGAAGTAACGGTTGAGCAGGCTCGCGATCTCCTCCGGGCTCATCCGCTCCGAGATCGAGGTGAAGCCGCGGATGTCGGAGAAGAGGACGACCACCCGCCGCTTGGCGCCGCCGAGCTGGATCTCTTCCTCATGGCCGGCGATCTGGTGCGCCAGATCGGGCGCGAAGTAGCGTTGGAAGTTCGACAGCACCACCGCCTCACGGCGCACACGCTCGATCAGTTGGCTGTTCTCGAGGGCCACCGCGGCCATGCCGGCGAAGGCGGTCAGGAAGTCCAGATCCTCCTCGGAGAAGGAGTGGGTAGCTCCCAGGTTGTCGACGTAGAGGACGCCGAGCACCGCCCCCTGTTTGCCGAGGAGCGGCGCGCAGAGGGCGCTCTGTACCCGCTGCAAGAGCACCGAGCCGCCCTGGAACCGGCCGTCGGAGGCCGCGTTGTCGATCAGCACCGCCACCCGCTCACTCACCACCTTGCGGGTGATCGAGCGCGGTACCCGCCAGCCTCCGGGCGAAGCGTCGCCCCGGCTGCGCCAGATCCGCGGCACCAGCTCGTCCTCCTCGGCGGTCATCAGGATGGTCACCCGGTCGACGCTCATCACCTGGAAGGTGAGGCCCACCACCTTGTCGAGCAGCCGGTCGATTTCCGGCTGCTGCGACAGCTCCTTGCCGACGTCGAGCAGCAGCGCCAGCTTTCTCGCCTGGCGGTCCTCCCGGGACGCCCCGCCGATCCGGAGCAGTGAGGCTCCCTGGGACAGGTCCGAGAGCTGGGCCGCGATGTCCGCGGACCCGCGCACCGGCACTTGGCGCAGGATGGTGGCGTCGAGCGGAGCCTCAGCCGCGAGCTCCGCCTGGGCCTCGGCGGGCGTCTCGGTCTCGTCGCGCACCGCGAAGCTCACCTTGCCGAAAGCCACCCGGGAGCCCGGGGTGGCCACCGCGTCCAGGATCCGTTCGCCGTTGAGGAAGGTGCCGTTGGTGGTTCCGAGGTCGCGCACCCGCACGCCGGCCGCCACGAGCTCCAACTCGGCATGGTTGCGCGATACCGTCGGGTCCTGGATCGCCAGATCGCAGGTCACGGCGCGTCCCACCGAATAGGTGCGCCCCGCCGCGAGTTGCACGGACGGGTTGCCGGCGGCGTCGACGAGAGCCAGAGACACGCGAAGGCCTTTCTCCCGGGATAAGGGTCCGGATTCCCGTAGATTCTACAGGACGGCGCTGCACATCTTTGTGGTAGCCTTTTACCAAAGGATACAAATCTCTCCCGGCGATCCCGCCGCGAGATACCGCGAGGGGGTTCAGGATGCGAACGCTCCGAGCCGCGCTCTTCGTTCTGGCCTTTCCGCTGATGCTGGCCAGCCCGGCTGCCGCCGTGATCGGCACCATCGACAACGTGCCCGCGGCGACCCTGCTGCTGCCGTACTTCGAGGTGGACCTCGGCGATGCGAGCGGAGTGAACACCCTGTTCTCGGTCAACAATGCCTCACCCACCGCCGTCCTGGCCCACGTCGTGGTCTGGTCAGACCTCTCCGTCCCCGTCCTCGACTTCAACATCTACCTGACCGGCTACGACGTGCAGACCTTCAACCTGCGCGACATCCTGGTCAACGGCGCATTGCCGCGGACCGCTTCCACCGGACAGGATCCGGGCGACACCATCAGCCCGCAGGGTCTTCTCTCACAGGACATCAATTTCGCGAGCTGTACCGGCCTGCTGCCGCCGCCGGTCCTGCCGGCTTCGTTCATCCAGCACTTGCAGCGATCGCTGACCGGCAAGTCTTCGCCGGTCCTCGGCAACCTCTGCGCCGGTCGCGACCTCGGCGACAACCACGCCCGCGGCTATGTGACGGTCGACACCGTCGACAACTGCACCCTGCGTTTTCCGGGCGACCCCGGCTACTTCCAGCCGAATGGCCTTGGCGACGCCACCGACCAGAACGCGCTCTGGGGAGATTTTTTTCTCCTCGATACCGCGGGCTTGGCCGGCGGCGAGCCCCTGGTGCACATCGAGGCCAGCCCGGCCGCCTTCGCCAGCGGCCAATACACCTTCTATGGCCGCTACGTGAACTGGAACGCCTTCGACGACCGCGAGCCGCTCCCGATGAAGTTCGCCTCTCGCTACATCGACGGTGGAGCTTTCAACGGCGGCACCGACCTCATCGTCTGGCGCGACTCCAAGGTCAATCAGGTGGCCTTCCCCTGTCCGTCCGCCGCCGGCGTCCGTCCGCCGTGGTTCCCGTTGGGCCAGGAGGCCATCGTGATCTTCGACGAGGAGGAGCACCCGGTGGTACCGGCGACCTTCCCGGTCTCTCCCCAGCCGCCCCAGCAGGGGATCGTTCCGTTCCCCGCCGAGACCCAGAGGGTTCCGGTCGCGGGCGGAGACCTGCCCGTCCCCTTCAACTTCGGATGGATGTTCCTCGATCTGAGGACCGCGGTCGCGGCGGCCGGCAACAACCCCCCGTCGGATCCGTTCGCCGCTCAGGCCTGGGTCGTCGAATTGATGAGTGGAGGAGAGGTCGTCGGCTCGGCCAACTCAGCCAAGGCGAAGGGAAACAGGTTCGCGGTCATGAAGCCTTCGGTCAAGCTCGGCGACCAGCCCCCGCCGGAATGAGGGGCGGGAAGGGGACCGCCGCCGTGGATTGAAGCCGCTCAGGGTCTGTACTACCCTCACCCGGTGGTGACGGATACAGCCGAGGCCGGGGAACCGGACCACTCCTACTTCCAGGCTATCGAGGAGATCTTCGTCGAGCTGCGGGGGGCGCCGCTGCTGCTCTCGCCGGCGGACTGGCAGGTGGCCCGCCGCTGGCACCAGGAGGGGGTCCCCCTCGATCTGGTGCGGAGCACGCTCAGGGAGGTCTTCGCCCGCCGCAAGGAGCGGGGCGCCAAGGGGAAGATCTCGAGCCTGCGCTACTGCGCGCCCGCCGTCGAGGCCGCCTGGGCCGATCTCAAAGAGCTGACCGCCCCGGCGCACCGGGTGGAGGCGCCCGCCTTCGAGGTGGCGTCCCGCCTCGCCGCCCTCGCCGCCGCCCTGCCTGCGGGCTTGCCCGGCCGCGAGGCCCTCGCCGCGCGTCTCAATACTCTCCTCAATACTCTCGCGGGAGATCCCCAGGAGGTCGAGGAGCACCTCTCCGCGATCGACCGCGAGATGCTCGACCGGGCCGCGGCGGAGCTGGACGGCGAGATGCGCTCCGAGATTGACTTCGCGGTGGAGAAGACCCTCGTCTCCCTCGGTGGTCGCCTGCCGGCCGCGGAGTTGGAGAGCTCCCGCGAGCGGCTCGCCCGTCAGATCCTCCGCCGGCGGCTGGGCCTGCCGGTGCTGTCGCTGTTCTCGCCGGAGGCGGCGGCCTCCTGAAGCCTCACCGCTCGGTGAGCTCCCCCGCGCGGTTGAAGGCTCCCTCGAAGTAGACGGGCTCTAGCCCGGACGCCCAGTAGGCCAGGGCGGCGCGGTTCGGCTGGCTGGTCTCCTGGCTGGTGCGCAGGAACACGCCCTCGCCGTCCAGGGGGTGGAACTCGATCCAGCCGATCCAGGTGCCATCCCCTCTCTCCTGGCCATAGCTCCTCGGGACGTAGATCCCGCCTTCGCCATCTTCCACCCGCACCGTGTGCTCGTAGATCAGCTCAGGCATTTTTAGCCTCCTAAGTCTCTGGAGTGAAAGGGTTTGTCAGCGGAGGCCATTTTTTACGTCTTATCTGGCATGGAATTCCGCGATTTTGACCTCCGTAACGCACCCATGCTCCTTCCGTCCGCGGCGTTCGCGGCCGGCACCCTGTTGGCCTTTCAAGTCTCATACCTGCCTCTCGCGCCGCTGGTGGCCCTGGCCTTCGCGGGACTGGCGCTCAGGCGCCGTTCCGGAATCTGCCTCGCCTTCTTCGCCTGCGGCCTCCTCGCCGCGGCGGTGCGGCTCGTCCTGCCGGGCGATCCCACCGCATCCCTGTTCCGGGACCGCCCGGTGGAGGCGGTCCTCAGGGTGTCGGGGCACTGGATTCCGGACGACGAGGGGTGGTCCGCACCGGCGCGGGTCGTCCAACTCCGGCAGGGGGACCGGCTGACGGCGCCGCCGATCGAGGTGATCCTCCACCTGCCCGATCCCGAGGATCTCCCGCCGCCGTTCGGCACGACCCTGCGCGCCAAGGGCTATCTCGTCCGTTCGCCGGCGCTCGGCAACCGCATCCCCTCGCCGCCCGGACCCTGGCGGCTGCGCGTCAAGAGCCGTCAGCTCGTGGAGATCGAGAGTCCGCCGGGACCGCTGGCGCGCCTCTCGGGCGCCATCCGTGAACGCGTGGAGCGGGCCTACCGCGCCGCCGGGCCGGGTAAGGGGGAGGGGAGGGCTCTGGCCCGGGCGCTGGTACTGGGAGACGTCTCGGACCTTCCGCTGGCCTGGAAGCGGGGGCTGCGGGTGACCGGCGTCTATCACCTGATGTCCGTCTCCGGCGTGCACGTGGCCCTGGTGGCGGGACTGGTCTGGCTGCTCGGCGGCTGGCTGCCGCGGCCGCTCCGCCTGCTGCTGATGCTCGCGGCGATCGTCCTGTATCTGCTGCTGGTGGGGCCGCTCCCCGCGTTGGTGCGGTCCGCGGTGATGGGCGGGCTGGCCGCGCTGGCGCTGCTGGCCGAGCGTCCGCCGGCCGCCGCCAACGCCCTCGGCTGGGCGGTGATCCTGCTGCTGCTCGATCAGCCGGACGTGGCGCTCTCCCCCGCGTTCCAGCTCACCGTGTCGGCGACGGCGGGGCTCCTGCTGCTGGCGCCGAGGCTCGCCCGGCGCTGGCAGGGGCGCTGGATTCCCCCCCGGCTCGCGGAAGCGGTCGCCGCCAGCGTGGGCGCCCAACTCGCGACCCTTCCCTGGGCGCTCCCCCGGTTCCACATGCTCTCGCCGCTCGCGCCCCTCCTCAACCTGCCGGCGGTGCCGTGGACGGGCCTCGCGCTGATCGCCTCGCTGGCCTGGACGGCGGTGGCGCTGGTCGCCCCGACGTTAGCCGGCAGACTGCTCCCGGCACTGGACGTTCTGGCAACACCGTTCTCCTGGCCCTCCAGGACCCCGCCGGAAGTCTGGCTGCCGGTGCCGCTAGCCCTCGCGCCAATCTGGGCCTGGCTGCTAGCCGCAGGAATCACCGCTCTCCTGCTTCTCCCCCTTCGGCGTCCCCGCATCATCCTTTCTATCCTTGCAGTCCTTGTCGTCCTTTCCGTCCTTGGCGCCACCGCAGGGAGGGGCCCCCACCGCCCCGATCCCGAGCTGGCCATGCTCGACGTCGGCCAGGGAGACTCGATTCTCCTCCGCGACGGCGGCCGCGCCATTCTGGTGGACGGCGGCGGCTCGCGAGGCGGCGATATCGGCGGCCGGGTGCTCCTGCCGGCGCTGCTGGGGGAGGGGGTGGCTCGCCTCGATGCCCTGGTCATGACTCACCCCGACAACGATGGCTGCGGCGGGTTTTTGCCACCTTACGCTTTCGGCGCCTAAGCCGCTCCCGCCGGAGTATCCCGGGGAGCTCCGGTCCCTCGGGGATCACCTGCGGACCGAGCGGCTGAAGCGTGGACTCCTGCAGAAGGAGGTGGCTGCAATCATCGGCGTCGAGGTAAGCACCGTAGTGGGCTGGGAGGTCGGCAGGGCGGAGCCGAAGGTGTCGTATCTGCCGGCGATCCTGGCCTTCATCGGCTACGACCCGTTCCCAGAGGCAAAGAGCTTTGGAGAGCGGCTGCGCGTGGAGCGGTGGAAGCGCGGGCTCACGCAGTACCAACTGGCTCGGCAGCTCGGGGTCTATAAGGACACCATCACCCTTCTTGAGACAGGTAAGGAGGTTACGAACGAGCGGGTGCTCGAGGCGGTGCGGGCGTTCTTGGAAGGGAGGGAGGTGTGTAGATGACGTACGGCCAGGAGGAATCCTGGCCGTTTTGTTGGACGGAAAGAGGAGACTAAGCGAGCGGGCGGCGGGTCGTGACAGGAGCGTACCTAGAACGCCCCACGGCCCTCAGCACTCAGTTAACTATGCCTTTGCAGTACGCAACGGCCGCATCGAAGATTTCTTGTTCGGTCTCTCCGCACGCTGATCCGGCTAAGGTTTCGCCGTCGCAAGTGAAGTCGTAACAGCCATAACTCGAGGTTGTCGAGCCGGGAGTCTGGCTCAGCGTCGCCTGCTGAGTGCCGGCGAATAGTGCGGTGGTAGACAGGAAGAGAAGACCCAAGGCGGTGGCGGCACGACGACTCTTCATATAGAACTCCTTTAGTAGATGTCCATCACCTGAGTAGGTGCTTAGAGTTGAGAGAAGCGCGCCGTGTCGCTTTGGCGCAGCGACAGCGAGAGCTTTGGGGTGAGTTCGGCCGGCGATACCGCTTTGGTTAGCCAGAGCGGAACGGCGTTCGTGTTCCGTATGACGCCGTGAACGGCCAGGAGTGTCGCTGACCCGCCAAGCCCAACCCCGGGAGCTCTTCCCGGGGTTGATGTGGCCTACGGCGACTAGCCCTTCGGCGGGTACGGGTCGTCCCCGTAGCTGTTGCGTTCCCTGATCTGGCCGTCCCGGCCGTGGATCAACAGCTCGGAGCCCTGGTTCTGGGCGACTCCTCGACCGAAGTCGATCGCCTCTCTCTGGGTTTCGAAGACCTTGGTGAGGCGCCCGTTGCCCTCCCCACGTACACCCCATCCGTTGTCGGTCGTTACGACATGCTGGTTCTTACCCATGATTTCTTCTCCTTCTAGGTCAGCGGGCAGAGCTGACTGCTGTGTGAGTGAAGAGCCCCGCCCAGGCTTGATTCTGCCTCAATTACGCTCATCCGAATGTACTCCCTAAAATTCGGGTGTGTCAAGAGAAAAACCGCAAGATGTTGTGGCGACTCATTGGCGGATGGTCTATTAGTCGTGGTCCACTCAGTGGGAGCGCCCAATAGTTCGATTCTGTTTTCCGCGCTATATCTAGAAAATATTTTTGACTTGCTGATTTCAGCAAGACTCTTGCGCTGAGACGCAAGACAGGAGTAGCATCCATCCATGGGCGCGATCGACGGCTGGAACGAGGCAATCGTGAGACTCCGCAGGAAGGCGGGCTTGAAGCAGGGGGAGGCTGCCGAGAAGGCGGGCTTGTCGCCGGCGCAGCTGAGTCGCTACGAGGCGGGAGTAGCGTCGCCGACCCTACGGACGCTGGGTCGTCTCCTGGATGTCTACGAGGCGAATCTCGATGATCTCGCTGCCGCCGCACGGGAGGCTAAGTGTGCGACCTCTCAGGCGGGCACCTCGTACGCGGAACCCGTTCTTACCTGGTTGGCGAGTGGCTGGCTCGACAAGAACCACGAACGCCCTGAACTTCACTTCGTGAAGGAATGCTTTGAGAATTTCCGAACCAACACCAGGGAAGGCGTTCTTGACGCGCTGGTCTGCTTCTTCGACGGAGAGGCACAGCCGTTGAAGCAAGAGGCCGAGAATGCCCCCCTATGCAGGTTCGTGGAAGCCCCTCGTACTATGGAAGAAGATCAGCCCCCGCCGATACGTAGGCGAGCGGCCTACGAGAAGGTACTTGAGGCACGTTCGGAAAAAACTCGAAGGGAGCTACTGAAGAGATTAATGGAAGCCCCTCGTACTATGGAAGAAGATCAGCTCCCGCCGATATGTAGGCAAGCGGCCCACGAGGAGGCACTTGGGTCACAGGTGGAAAAACGTCGAAGGGAGGTACTGAAGAGATTAGCGGACTTACACAAGAACGAGCCCTGAGCCCGCCCCTTCCACCCGGTCAAAGACGGTTGGGGCGGGCCAGGGACACAACCGGCGCGGTTAGGCGACGGCTCTTGCCAGTGTAGGGGGCTAGCCGACCGCCCGTCAACCCGGAGGGAGGTGAGGAGAGCCATGGAGTGGAAGTACGTGGTCAGCGGGGCGGTGCTTGCGGTCTGCCTGTTCATCGTGTTGTTCCGGCGGGATGATCCGGAGGCGCGCAAGTGGTCGTTCGGTGCGGTCGGTTTTATCTTGGGCTACTGGCTGAGGTAGGAACCCCACACTCACTAGAGGGGACGGGCAACCGTCCCCTCGTTATCCTTCCGATCGAGTACAGCGCCGGTGGAATGGCTTAGCCTTCCCTATCCCATCCAGTCAGTTCGGCTCCAGGTGCTTTAGGCACGGCGGCTCGACCTCGGCCTTCGGCAGAAGGACGTAGCGGAGAAGCTCGGGGCGAACCCGAAGACCTACGAGTATTGGGAGCAGGGGAAGTATGAACCGGAGTTCCGGTTTCTACCCGGGATCATCGCCTTCCTGGGGTATGACCCGACGCCGGAGCCCGAGACCCTTGGAGAGCGCATCCGGCGGTCCGGCACCGGCAGGGGATCTCGCAGGAGGAGCTTGCCCGGCGCCTGGGAGTCGATCCCTCGACCGTCACGGCCTGGGAGAGCGGGACGGTGAGGCGGCGGTTCTCGCGGTTCGAGAAGCTCTTCGAGAGGTATGTGGGAGGGGTGTAGCTGATAGGTACCAGCCCCGGGGAACCCCCGGGGCTATTTCACGCCTTGGCTTCTTCCGAGCCTTTAGCAGGGATCGCCGGCTTTGAGACAAGTTGAAGTAGTGTCACTAAGCGGACAGCAGAAATAATCTTTTGGACACGTGATCTGGTCACATGTCGCTGCGGCAGACGCATGGGCAGGATAGACCTGAGCCGCAGCAGCCACAATGACGAGGATGGAAAGTCCGATAAGCCTTGAGAGTGTCTGCCGTTTCATTGATGCGTCTCCTGTAGGTAAGTGGGCATCGGCAGCCCCAGAGTTAACGGAATTTTTTATAAGCAATATTCGTGCAACAATTCGTTGGGCCTCACATCTGAGCGCTCTTTCTCGTCGTTCTGATCGTCGGAGACACCGGGGCATCCCCTCCGGGGAGGGGGCGGCCGTGAGGCCGTTCAGGTAGTGTGGCTCTGGTCCTTACTGTGGGCGCTGGCCGGCTCCGCTGCCTTACCCCCCGTAAATCCCCAGGTTGGACCGGGACGTTGCCCCCTAAACGCATAAAAAGTGTGCGGATTCCGGCGAAGCCGGCCACTCATTCCGACGCCAAGCCGGCCACCCATTCCGATGCAAGGCGGCCACTCGGTCGGAGCGTAGCGACGACCAGGGCTCATGGTTGGTGGAAGTGGCCGCCTTGGCCACCTACGGTC
>DATHEF010000059.1:0-141113 GCA_035490435.1 Thermoanaerobaculia bacterium | reverse complement strand
TACGCCAGGTGGCCCTCCGCAAGCCAATCCCGCGGCGACGGCGGAAGAAGAAGAGACTGTTCCGGAACGTAGCGACGAAAGGTCGTTGGCATACGGCTATTTTACCGCATGCCAACGATTCCTGCCGCGCAGGCTCCTAGGATGAGAGCACTTCTACGGATAAAAAGCTTCGCTTTCGAGTCGTTGTATCGCATGACAGAGTTCCTCGGTGTTTTGGAGATACAGCCGGCCCCGGCGGTCGGGGTGACATCCGGAGCGCTGGCCTTGTCCCACATAGGCTCTGACCAAGGGACGGCCGTTACAGGCTTATCGTTCCCAGTCAGGCAGCCTTTGCGATCAGATAGCAACGGCGGCTGGGATACTCGACGCCTTCGTAAGGCTCGCGCTCCACGGACTCATTGACCAGAAAGCCGGCTGAATGGAGGGCGGCAATGACTGTGCTGGGCTGGAGGAAGCGAAAATCCAGCGATACCGCTTGTTCCCAGAGCTCGTCGAGGTGGACAGTGTGATCGCCGATATGAAACGCCACGAAAAGAAGGCCGTTGCCGGCCAACACCCGCCGGAGCTCACGAAAGGCAATCTCGAGCACTGATGGATCCAGATGGATCACGGAGTAGAAAGCGACGATCCCGGCCAGGGACGCGTCCGGGAGATCGAGCGCCCGGATGTCGCCAACCCGAAACGCGATGTCCGGGTTCAGTTGCGTTGCCCACCGGACCATTTCAGGCGAAAGGTCGATACCCAGCATCTGCACGCCCTGATCGTGGAGGTACCGTGTGACATGGCCCGGGCCACAGCCGAGGTCGCCGACGGTTCCACGCTCGCGAACCTCCTCGGCGAATCGGTTGAGCAGATGCCGATCGAGAGGCTTCCGCGCGAGCTCCGAGTAGATGTGCTCGACGTAGGCGGCTGCGACGGAGTCGTAACTCGCGCGTACGGGGTCTGCTGCGTCTTTCATGATACTTTGGCTGCACTGCCTAGCGCGCGCATGCCGAGATCTTGCTACGTACAGGGCTTGATGGGCAAGACCTGAACCCAGGGCGGCGCCCCTGGATTTGCTCCCCGCCCCCTGTTGTGATGCAATCTCGTGCACGAACATGAGACGCGACGAATACGAGCAACGCAAACAGCGGCTGGAGACGCAGCTCCGCGAGGGGATCGCGCTTCTGGAATCGGCGCACCGGCAGCAGCTCCGGGCCCTGGAGCTGGTCTGGATGACGACCGTGGAGGAGGATCTGGCCCTCGGCGCCGGGCCGGCCTCGGTCCGGAGCGAGCCCGCCGCACTAGCGCCGGAGCCGCCCAGTCGCCGCACTCCCTGGGAGATCATTCAGGATCTCGCGGTCGCGTTGCCGAAGGTCCCCGAGGTGTTCGATCGTAACCGCCTGCACGAAGCGCTCGGCTACGAACCGGATCGCAGCTCCCTGCACCGGATTCTCCAGCAGTTGGTAGGGAATGGGAATCTCAAGGTAGAGCGCCCCGGCCGCGGCAGAGTGCCCACGGCCTACAGGAAAACCGGCGTGGACGTTCCCCTGCCCGGGATGTGACGCACCGCCCGATTCGTGTGTCGCAAGCGAACGTTCACGGCACACAAGGGATCGTTCGCCCCCCTGCCGCTCGCCCCCGTGCACCACCCGGGAAGGTTCGTGCGCCATTGGACCCACGGACCGGAAAATGCGACCCGTGGTCTGTCTCATTCATTTCGCGGGTCCCGTGAAGCGGCGGCCGGGTCTCGAAGGGCAATTCACGGGTCCAGTGTCGCAAACCAGGGGTCCAGCGGAGCACTTCGTGGGTCCTGTGTCGCAGACCACGGGTCCAATGTCGCACATCACGGTCCGCGACAAGCACAGCCCGGGTCCAGTGACGCAATGCACGGGTCCAGCCAGCGGAACCACGGGTCCAATGTGGCAAAAGCCGCGAGCCGCCGGACGTTTACAGGGTCGAGCCGCGCCGCATGCCGGGCAGCCCGACGCCGGGCGCGGGGCGCTCGCGCAGCACCTCGCGGCGGAAGACGAACAGCTCGGCCGGACGGCCGCCGGTCTGGGAGTCCTGGCGGCCGGTGCCTTCCACCAGGCCGCCGTTCTCGACCAGGCGGCGGAAGTTCTGTTTGTGGAGGCGCACGCCGGACAGCGCCTCGACCACCCGCTGGAGCTGGAGCAGCGTGAAGGTGGGCGGCAACAGCTCGAAGACGACCGGCCGGTATTTGAGTTTGCCGCGCAGACGGCCGAGCGCCGTCGCCAGGATGCGCCGGTGGTCGAGCGCCATGGAGCGGCCGGGCAGCAGGTCCGGCCGTTCCGAGGGGGCGGGGCGCCTCGCCTCGGCGGCGCCGCCGGTCGCCTCGCGGTCCCGCCAGGCTTCCGGCACCAGGTAGGCCTCGTAGAGCAGCTCGTAGCGCTCGAGCACCCGCTCGCCGTCCCAGCCTACCCCGCCGAGCCCGAAGACGATGTCCGCCCGCTGCCGCCGCTCCAGCCGCAGGAGGCGGTCGGGGGCGGTCTCCACCCAGGCGTCGAGGGCGGAGGCGATCGAGCCGTCGATCACCTCGGGGCGGCCGGAGCGCCAGTCCTCCCAGGGGAAGAACTCGTACCAGTCCCGCCAGCGGGCTTCCGCGTGGACGGTGACCTCGCGCACCAGCGCCAGATAGGCCACCGAGACCCCGCGCGGCCCCGCCTGCGTCTCACGCGGATCGCGGTAGCGGTCGCCGAAGGTGTAGAGCTGCTCCACGTAGCCGAGATCGAGGCCGGTCTGCTCGCGCACCCAGCGCCGCAGGCCGAGATCGAGGGTGCGGTCGGTCTCGGGCTCCAGCGGGCCGAACGGCAGGGCGTCCTCGGGCGCGGCCTCGCTGCCGGGGCGGGCGACGGTCAGGATGCGGGGGACCTCCGCGGTGACCGCCACGATCACCGCGTTGAGGCCGAGGTCGACCCTCATCGCTCCCCCATCGCCAGGACGGGGGAAGGGGCGGCGACCAGCTCGCGGTCGAACACCTCGCCGAAGTGCCGGGCGGCGACGGCGGCGATCTTGGGCAGCTCCGGCGCCCGCCCCATCAGCCGCTCGATCGAGGTCATGCGGACCTGCTGGAGGCCGCAAGGGATGATCCCCGCGAAGTAGGAGAGGTCGGTCGCGACGTTGAGGGCGAAGCCGTGGGTGGTGATCCACCGCGAGAGGTGGACGCCGATCGAGGCGATCTTCTCGTCGCCCGCCCAGACGCCGATGAACGCCTGCTCCTCGCCCGGCCGGCCGGTCACCCCATAGTCGGCGAGGGTGCGGATCAGCACCTCCTGGAGGTCGCGCACGTAGCGGCGGATGTCCCGCCGGTCGGGGCTGAGGTTGACGACCGGGTAGCCGACGAGCTGTCCGGGGCCGTGGTAGGTGACCTGGCCGCCGCGGTCGCACTCGGCGATCTCGACGCCGCGAGTGGCGAGCCACTCGGGGCTCGCCAGAACATCCTCGCCGCTGGCGTTGCGTCCCAGGGTGTAGACGTGCGGATGCTCGAGCAGGAAGAAGCGCTCCGGCCCCTCGCCGTCCTTCACCGCCGCGCGCGCCGCGAGCTGCAGCTCGACCGCCTCCGCGTAGGGAACGCGGCCGAGGTAGTCCCAGTGGAGGGAGCGGCGGTCGGCGGGATCGGTCTCGGGACGAATCACGGGTTCATTCTACCTTGCCCTCTCTCCTTCCCCTCCCTGGGATAAGATACCCGCGCCTTCGGGAGGGGACATGGAAAAAATCGTCACAGCCATTCTCGGTGGAGGGCAAGGGGCCCGTCTCTGGCCGCTGACCCGCGACCGCGCGAAGCCGGCCGTGCCGGTGGGCGGGAAGTTCCGGCTGATCGACATCCCGATCAGCAACAGCCTGCACGCGAGGATCGATCGCATCTTCGTCATCACCCAGTTCAACAGCACCAGCCTCCATCGCCACATCAACCAGACCTACCGCTTCAGCGCCTTCAGCGACGGCTACGTCAACATCCTTGCCGCCGAGCAGACGCTGGACAATCGCGACTGGTTCCAGGGAACGGCTGACGCCGTGCGCCAGACCCTCTCCCGGCTGCTCGAGGAGAATCCCCACGAGGTGCTGATCCTCTCCGGCGACCAGCTCTACCTGATGGACATCTCGAAGTTCGTGCGCACCCACCGGGAGCTCCGGGCGGACCTGACGATCGCCGTCAAGCTGGTCACCCGCGAGGAGGCCTCCGGCTTCGGCATCCTGCGCCTCGACGCCACCGGGCGGATCGTCGACTTCGTCGAGAAGCCCAAGGAGGCCGAGCAGCTCGACGCCATCGAGCTCGACGAGCAGACCCGGGCCGTGCTCGGCGCCCCTCCGGATGCGACCGGCACTTTCCTCGCCAGCATGGGCATCTACATCTTCCGCCCCGAGGTGCTGAGCGAGCTGCTGGTGGGCACCGACACCGTCGACTTCGGGCGCGAGGTAATCCCCCAGGCGCTCAGCCAGTACAAGGTGATGGCCTTCCCGCACGACGGCTACTGGGCCGACATCGGCACCATCCCGAGCTTCCACCAGGCGAACCTCGACCTCACGCTGCCGCTGCCGCCGCTCAATCTCTACCATCCGGAGTTGCGGATCTTCACCCACCCCCGGTTCCTGCCGGGGACCAAGGTGAACGAGTGCTCGGTGCGCTACTCGATCCTGAGCGAGGGGAGCATCCTCTCCGGCAGCCACATCGCCGATTCGATCATCGGCGTCCGCTCGGTCGTGCACGCCGGCTCGGTGATCGAACGTTCGATCGTGATGGGCGCCAACACCTGGGAGACCCTCCCCGAGGGGAGCGATCAGATCCCGATCGGCATCGGCCGGGACTGCACGGTGCGCAACGCGATCATCGATTTCAACGCCCGCATCGGCGACGGCTGCAAACTGATCAATGCGGATGGTCTCACCAGCTTCGACGGCGAAAACTATTCGATCCGCGACAAGATCATCATCGTCCACAAGAACGCCGTGATCCCGCCCGGGACCACGATCTGACGCGGGAGTCACCGTTGCGGATCCTCCAGCTCGCCGCCGAAGTGACGCCGTTCGCCAAGACCGGCGGGCTCGGCGACGTCGTCGCGGGGCTCTCCCGTTTCCTCGGCAGGACGGGGCACGACGTCCGGATCTTCCTCCCTTTCTATCCCAGCCTGGCGAGCGACGGCGACCGCTATGTGCCGGTCGATTTCATCCGCGACGTGCCGGTGCAGCTCGGCCCTCATCGCTTCACCTACACCGTGCGGACCGTGCTCCTGCCGGACAGCGACGTCAGCGTCTATTTCATCGACTGCCCCGCGCTGTTCGGCCGCGGCGGGATCTATCACGGCGATCGCGACGATTCGCTGCGCTTCGCCCTGCTCACCGTCGCCACCTTCGAATGCGCGCAGCGGATGGGCTGGTCTCCCGACATCATCCATTGCCACGACTGGCACACCGCGCTGGCGCCGGTCTACCGTAAGGCTTTTTTCGAATGGGACGGCCTGTTTCAGCGCACGCGGACGGTGCTGACCATTCACAACATCGGTTTCCAGGGAGTGGTCGACAGCAGCCGCCTGATCGATCTCGGGCTGGACCCGTACACGCGCCTGCTCGACCTCTCGCCGGGGTATCTCAACTTCCTGCGCAACGGGATCCTCCACGCGGACGCATTGACCGCGGTCAGCCGCACCTACGCCCGTGAGATCCAGACCCCCGAGCTGGGCTTCGGTCTCGAGGGCCTGCTGCGCGCCCGCCGCGACCGCCTGTTCGGCATCGTCAACGGCGTGGATTACGAGGATTGGAACCCGGAGACCGATCCCAACCTCTTCTACCACTACTCGGTGGACGATCTCGCCGGCAAGCGGAACTGCAAGCGGGCCCTGCTGCGCGAGATCGGCTTCGACGAGCGCACGGCGGCGCCGGTGGTGGGGATCGTCTCCCGCCTGACGCCGCAGAAGGGTTTCGATCTCTGCTTCGACACCCTCCCCGCCTTCCTCGCCCAGCGCGACATGCGGCTGGTGGCGCTGGGCAGCGGCGAGCCGCGCTACGAGGAGTTCTTCCAGCAGCTCGAGCGGAGCTTCCCGGGCAAGGCCTGGTTCTACCGCGGCTACAACGAGAAGCTAGCTCACCAGATCGAGGCCGGGGCGGACATCTTCCTGATGCCCTCAAAGTTCGAGCCCTGTGGCCTCAACCAGATGTACAGCCTGCGTTACGGCACGCCGCCGATCGTCCGCAAGACCGGCGGCTTGGCCGACACCGTCGAGCCCTTCAATCCCGCCACCGGCCAGGGGACCGGCTTCGTCTTCGAGCACTTCACCCCCGCCGGCTTCGCCTGGGCGCTCGACCTCGCCCTCAACGCCTTCCACCACCCCATCCTCTGGCGGCGAATGATGGGCGACGGGATGACCCGGGACTTCTCCTGGGAGGTCCAGGGGCGGGAGTACGTGGAGCTGTACGGGCGGCTGGCAGCCAGTCATTAACGATAGGAGAGAGCGATGATCGCGCCGACTTCCAGGCCGGACGAATCCGTCGTCGAGTTCACTTTCCGCGCCGCCGCGGCCGGGATCATTTTCGGTCTGGTCTTCGGCGCCGCCAACGCCTACCTCGGCCTGAAGGTGGGGCTCACCGTCTCGACGTCGATCCCGATCGCCGTGCTCACGGTGGCGCTGTTCCGCCTCTTCCCCCGCCGGGATGGCGGCATGATCCTCGAGGCCAACCTCTCGCAGACCATCGGCTCCGCGAGCTCGTCGCTCGCCAGCGGCACTATCTTCACCATCCCGGCCCTGTTTCTGTGGGGGATGGTCCCCTCCTTCTGGCAGGTGGCGGGCCTGGCGCTGCTCGGCGCGATCCTCGGCATCAGCGCCATGATCCCACTGCGGCGGCTGCTGATCGTGCAGAGCGCCGGCGAGCTCCCCTACCCGGAAGGGACGGCCTGCGCCGAGGTGCTGCGGGCCACGGCGGCGGACGCGGCCGGTGGACGCTGGATCTTCATCGGTCTCGCCGTGGGCGCCCTCGTCAAGCTCACGCTCGGCGCCGCCGTCCTCATCCCGGCGGACCTCGTCGCCCAACTGCCGGTGCTGCCGAAGGCCGAGCTGTCGCTGGCGATCGCGCCCGCGCTGCTCGCCGTCGGCTATATCCTGGGCTACCGGCAGTCATCGATCATGGTCTCGGGGAGCCTGATCTCGGCCCTGGTGCTCACCCCCCTGATCGCCCTGGTGGGCGCCGGGCTGACCGTCCCGCTCTTCCCCGAGATCACGACGCCGATCAGCGCGCTTTCGGCCGGGCAGATCTGGTCGAAATACGTGCGCTACATCGGCGCCGGGGCGGTGGCCGCGGCGGGCATCGTGACGGTGCTGCGGACGCTGCCGGTGATGTACCGGTCGCTCGCCGCCGTCCTCCGCGGGCTCCGCCGCCAGGGTGCCGGCCCGGACGGCGGCGGCCCCGTGCCGCGCACCGACCGCGACCTGCCCGGCTGGGTGGTGCTCGCCGGCCCCGCGGTCGTGATCCTGGCGCTGATCTTCGTGCCCGGGCTGATCGGCGGCGACATGGGGTTCCTGCCGCGGATCGCCGCGGCGATGGGGGTCGGGGTCTTCGGCATCGCCTTCGTCGTCGTCTCCTCGCGAATCGTGGGGCTGATCGGCGTCTCCTCGAACCCGACCTCCGGCATGGCGCTGGTCACTCTGTTGGGGGTGGCCGTCGTCTTCGTCCTCTGCGGCTGGACGGACCCCTCGGCCCGCGCCGCCATTCTGACGGTGGGCACGGTGGTCTGCATCGCCGCCTCGAAGGCGGGGGACATCTCGCAGGACCTGAAGACCGGCTATCTGGTGGGGGCCACGCCGGCGCGGCAGCAGGCCGGGCAGTTCCTCGGCGCGGCCTTCGCCTGCTGGGCGATCGCGGGCACCGTGCTGCTCCTTGGCAAGACCTACACCTTCGGCTCCCCCGACCTGGCGGCGCCCCAGGCCACGCTGATGAAGACGGTGATCGACGGCGTGCTCTCCGGCTCGCTCCCCTGGGGGCTGGTGGGCACCGGCGCCGCCTTCTCGCTCAGCGCGATCCTCGCGGGGCTCCCGGGCTTGGCTTTCGCGGTGGGCATCTACCTGCCGCTCGGCAGCCTGACGCCGATCTTCCTCGGCGGCGTGATCCGGCGCCTCGTCGACGCCCGCCGGGCCGAGGGCGCCCGCGAGGGGGACCCCGGCATCCTCGCCGCCTCCGGAATGATCGCCGGCGAAGGGCTCGCGGGCGTGGCGATCGCCGCCCTGGTCGCGGCCAAGACGAAATGGCCGAAGTCGGCCTGGAACCAATGGCTCGACTCCGTGCACTTTGCGGGAAAGGATTTTTCGTGGATCACCGGACCGGCGGCGGTGACCCTGGGGATCGTGCTGGTGGTGGGGATTGCGTGGCTTCTGTACCGGGCGGGGCGGAGCGGGGAGGCGGTGGGTTAGTGGCTCAAGCGCGATTCTGAACCTCTTCGCTAATGAAGCAGCCTGCCCTTCGAATCCTCACCCCCTGGCCCCCTCTCCACGAAGTGGAGAGGGGGGAGCCTTGCCGGACAGTTGGAGGCCGTAGGGTGCGCTGTGCGCGCCATAACCGATGTCAAAGGTGCGCACAGCGCACCCTACGGCCTCCAACGCTTTATCCAAGCCCTCCCTCTCCACTTCGTGGAGAGGGACCGAGGGTGAGGATTCGAAGGGCAGGTCGTATCCTCAAAATCCGTACCCTGAATACACGACGAGCCCGGGTCGCCCCGGGCTCGTCAAAGACTTCAGAGGCTTGGAAACCGCCTACACGTACGCTTCGAGCTCGGTCCAGGTATCCCCTTCGAGAACCTTTTTGATGTCGATCATGAAGCGGTCGGCATCCGCGCCGTCCACCAGACGGTGGTCGTAGGAGATGCTGAAGTAGGACATGGTCTTGATCACGATCGAGTCGTTGCCGTCCGCGTCCTCGACCACGATCGGCCGCTTCTCGATGGCGCCGACGCCGAGGATCGCCACTTGCGGCTGGTTGATCACCGGCGTGCCGAAGAGGCTGCCGAAGACGCCCGGATTGGTGACGGTGAACGTGCCCCCCTGCGCCTCCTCGGGCTTCAGCTTCTTGCCGCGCGCGCGGTCCGCCAGGTCGTTGGCGGCCTTGGCGAGGCCGACGAGGCTGAGCTGGTCGGCCTTCTTGATCACCGGCACGATCAGGCCCCGGCCCGGCATGTCGACCGCCATGCCGATGTTGATGTCCTTCTTGTAGACGATGTTGGTGCCGTCGACCGAGGCGTTGACGCTCCTGTGGGCCTTGAGCGCGGTCGCCACCGCCTTGAAGATGAAGGGCATGAAGGTGAGCTTGGTGCCCTCCTTCTTGAAGAAGCCGTCGCGGGCGCGCAGCCGGGCCTTGTTCACCTTCGACATGTCGATGTGGAACAGGGTGGTGACGTGCGCCGAGGTGGCCTTGGAGTAGACCATGTGCGCCGCCGTGATCTGCCGCATCTTGGACATCGGCTCGATCTCGACGTTGTCCCCCTCGGCGTAGGCGGCGACATGGAAGCCGGCCGGGAGGGGACGCTGGCCAGACGGAGCCGGTGCCGCGGCGGCCGGAGCCGGAGCGGGGGTCGCCGCGGGAGCCGGGGCCGGAGCGGCGGCGGGCTGCGCCTGAGCCGCCGCTGGTGCCGGGGCAGCCGCCGGAGCCGTCTTGCGCTGCTCCAGGTGGCCGAGGATGTCGTCCTTGGTCACCCGGCCGTGAGCGCCCGTGCCCTGAACGTCCGCGAGGTTCACGCCCTCCTTGGAGGCGATGTTGCGCACCAGCGGGCTGGAGAACTTGCGGAGGCGATCCTCGACGTCCGCCTCACCGGCCTCGATCTCCCGGGCCTGCGGGGTTTCGCCCGCGTCGCGCTGGACTTCCTGGTTCTCCTCGGCCGCCGTGGCCTGGGCCGCCGACTCGGCGCGGGGCTTGGGCGCGGGCTCGGGCGAGGCCACCTTGGGGGCGGGGGCATCGGCGACAGCGGCCGTACCCTCGCGGGCGCTCTCCTCGCGGCTCACCTCGGTCGCCGTGGGCTGCGGCGTCGCGCCGGGCGTGGCGGCCGGCACGGCCGGAGCCGCCGCCGCACCAGGCTGATCTCCCGCCTCGCCGATCGAGGCGACCACCTGGTTGACCGGGACGGTCTCCCCTTCTTTGTTGCGGATCTCCAGCAACGTGCCCGACGCCGGGCTCGGGATCTCGGCGTCGACCTTGTCGGTCGAGATCTCGAACAGCGGCTGATCCCGCTCCACCTTGTCGCCGACCTTCACCAGCCAACGGGTGATGGTTCCCTCGGCGATCGACTCTCCCATCTGGGGCATCACGACTTCAGTAGCCATAAGCTCTCCGTATCAGTAGCTGGCCAGCTCACGCACCTTGGCGACGAGCTTGTCCACATTAGGCAGGTAGGCTTCTTCGAGCGTCGGGCTGTAGGGGACCGGCGTATCAGGGCAGCAGAGCCGGTGGACCGGCCCGTCCAGCCATTCGAAAGCGTCTTGCGAGATCCGCGCCGCCACCTCGCCCGCCACCGACCCGGTGGTCTGCTCCTCGGTGAGGACGATCACCCGGCTGGTCTTGCGGGCGGTGGCGAGGATGGCCTCCTGGTCGAGAGGCTTGAGGGTGCGCAGATCGAGGACTTCGAGGTCGATCCCGTCGCCTTCGAGGCGCCCGGCGGCTTCCAGCGCCACCTGGAGCATAGCACCGTAGGTGATGACGGAAAGGTCGCGCCCCTCGCGCGCCAGCCGCGCTTGGCCGATCGGCACCACAACGCCGTCACTCCCAGTAGCGAGCTCGTCCTTGAGGCGGCGGTAGAGGTACTTGTGCTCGAAGTAGAGGACCGGGTTGGGATCGTGGATCGCCGCCCGCAGCAGCCCGTAGGCGTCGGCCACGGTTCCCGGCGCCAGGATCTTGAGGCCTGGCGTGTGCTGGAAGTAGGACTCCGGGTTCTGGCTGTGGTACGCCGAGCCGTGGACGTTGCCGCCGGCCGGGCCGCGGACGACGATCGGCACCTGCTGCCCCCAGCGGTAGTGCGAGGGGGCGGCGAAGTTGATGATCTGGTTGAAGCCGCAGGAGATGAAGTCGATGAACTGCATCTCGACCACCGGCAGCAGTCCCATCATCGAGGCGCCGATGGCGCAGCCGATCATCGCCGACTCGCTGATCGGCGTGTCGACGATCCGCTCCGGACCGAACTTGTCGAGGAAGCCGGCGGTGACGCGGAAGGCGCCGCCGTAAGTGCCGATGTCCTGGCCGAGCATGAAGACCCGCTCGTCCTGCTCCATTTCGTCCCAGAGCGCCTGGCGAATGGCTTCGAGGTAGGTGACGGTAGCCATCAGGCGTAGACCCCCTCGAAGGCCCGCTCGGGCGGTGGCATGGGCGAGGCGAGGGCGAAGTCGACCTCCTCGTTGAGCTGGGCGTCGATCCTGGCGACGATCGCCTTCAGATCGTCCTCGGTGGCGAGGCCGTTGCCGAGGAGGTGCCGCTCGAAGCGCTCGATCGGATCCTTGGGCCGCCACTCCTCGAACTGCTCCTTGGGCACGTAGCCGGCGTCGTCGTGCTCGGCGTGCCCCTTCATGCGGAAGGTCTTGGATTCGATCAGCGTCGGCCCGGCGCCGGCGCGCGCGCGCTCGACGGCCCGCTTGGTGACCTCGTAGACGGCGAGCACGTCGTTGCCGTCCACGATCTCGCCGGGGATGCCGTAGCCGGCGGCCCGGGCGGCGATGTTCCTGATCCGCATCTGCTTGGCGACCGGCGTCGAGTAGGCCCAGCCGTTGTTCTCGGCGATCAGCACGAACGGCACGTTGAGCACCGCCGCGAGGTTCAGCCCCTCGTGGAAGTCGCCGGTCGAGGTGCCGCCGTCGCCAATGTAGGTCAGCGCCACCAGGTTCTTCCCCTGCATCTTGCCGGCGAGGGCGACGCCGGCCATCACCGGGATCACCGCGCCGAGCATGGAGATCGGCGCCACCAGCCCGCGCTTGAGGTCGCCGAAGTGGGTGTTGCCGTCCTTGCCGCCGGTCGGGCTGTCGCTCTTGGCCATGTACTGCATCATGACCTCGCGCGGCTGGACGCCGCGGACGAGCATCGAGCCCAGGTTGCGGATCAGCGGTCCCATCATGTCCTGCGCCTCCAAGGCGAAGGCGCTGCCGACGGCGGTCGCCTCCTGCCCCAGGCTGGAGTAGAGGCCGCCCACCACCTTGCCCTGCCGGTAGAGGTTGCCCAGCCGGCCTTCCACCATCCGGGTGAGCTTCATGAAGTGATAGAGCTCGAGCTGCCGCTCGCGGGGCAGCCCGGTCTTCGCCAGCCGTTCGGCCGGTTGCGTCGTTTCGGTCTTGGGGTGAAGGGGACCCCAGCTCTTTCCTGTCGTCGTCATGGTGTCCTTTGCCTACATGTGAATCGCAGCGCCGTGGGCGGCGTGGGCCGCCTCCATGACCGCCTCGGACATCGTCGGGTGGGCATGCATGGTGCGCAGCAGCTCCTCGTCGGTCCCTTCCATCTGCAAGGCCACGCAGGCCTCGGCGATCAGGTCGGTGGCGTGGGCGCCGATGATGTGCACGCCGAGGATCTCGTCGTACTTCGTCTCGCGGATCACCTTGACGAAGCCGATGGTCTTGCCGATCACCTTGGCCTTGCCGAGAGCGGTGAAGGGGAACTTGCCGACCTTGATGTCATAACCCCGCTCGCGCGCCTTGGCCTCGGTGAGGCCGACGCTCGCCACCTCCGGATCGCAGTAGGTGCAGGAGGGGACGCGGTCGTAGTTGATCGGTTTCACCGGCAAGCCCGCCATGTGCTCGACGGCGAGGATCCCCTCGGCCGAGGCGACGTGCGCCAGCCAAGGGGTGTTGATCACGTCGCCGATGGCGTAGATGTTCGGCACCGCGGTCTGCATATACGGGTTGACGTGGACGTAGCCGCGCTCGAGCTTGACGCCCAGCGCCTCCAGATTCAGGTTCTCGGTCACCGGCCGGCGGCCGATCGCGACCAGCAGCAGCTCGGCCTCGACGGTGTCGGTCTTCCCGCCTTCCAGCCGCAGACGGACGCCGTTCTCGGTGCGGTCGACGCCCAGCATCTTGGTGCCGGTCATGACGTCGATGCCACGCTTGCGCAGCGCCTTCTGCAGCTCGGCCGAGACCTCCTCGTCCTCGATCGGGAGGATGCGCGGGAGCATCTCGATCAGGGTGACCTTGGAGCCGAACGAGGTGTAGATCGAGGCGAACTCGGTGCCCACGGCGCCGGCGCCAAGCACCGCGATCGACTGCGGCACGCTCTTGAGCTCCAGGACGTGATCGGAGTTGAGGATGCGCTCGCCGTCGGTCGGCGCGATCGGCACGTCGCGCGGCACCGAGCCGGTGGCGATCATGATGTTCTTCGCCCCATAAGTCGTCTTGGTGCCGTCCGGCCCCTCGACCTCGACCTCGTTGGGGCCGGTGATGCGGCCGAGCCCGTGGATGCCGGTCACCTTGTTCTTCTTGAACAGGAACTCGACCCCCTTGGAGTTGCTGTCGACCACCTTCTGCTTGCGCTCCTGCGCCTTGACGATGTCGAGCACCGGCGCGGCGACGGTGATGCCCAGGCTGCCGGCCTCGCGGATCTCGTCGAGCACGGACGCCGTGTGCAGCAGCGCCTTGGTGGGGATGCAGCCGCGCAGCAGGCAGGTGCCGCCGAACTTGGGATCGCGCTCCACCACCGCCACTTTCATCCCCAACTGGCCGGCGCGGACTCCGGCGACGTAGCCGCCCGGACCGCTGCCGATGATGATCAGATCGAATTCTTCTCGCGCCATCGGATCTCCCCGTATCTGATTTTGGATTTTAGATTTTGGATTTTGGATTGGAAGAAGGGGCCCCGGGAAACTCGACCGGGACGGCCCGGAAACGCCCGGGCTTCTCCTCCACCACGCGGCCGAAGGGAACGAGCGGGTCGTGCTCGAAGATGCAGAGCCAGTCCCCCGCCGCCGCCTGCGGCAGCCAGTGCTTCTTGTTCTCGAGAGTCGTCAACGGATACAGGTCGTAACCCATGATCCAGGGGTAGGGGACGTGGGCCGCGGTCGGCACCAGATCGGCCCAGTAAGCCGCCCACCGCGCGCCGTCACCACCCTTGTCTCCGCCATCAAGGAGAACGATACACATGTCGGCGTTATGCCCGGGCGCGCGGACGGCCTTGACGCCTGGCATCGGCTCGGCCTCGTCGCCGAACAGCTCGACGGCGCCGGCCTCGAACAGCGGCTCCCAGTTCTGCGGGAAATAGCTGGCGCGGTCGCGCTCGTTGGGAAAGCGGGCATGGTCCACCTCCCCCCGCTGCAGCCAGTACCGCGCCTTGGGGAAGGTCGGCACGATCCGCCCATCCTGCTCGCGGGTGTTCCAGCCGCAGTGGTCGAAGTGGAGATGGGAGAGCAGGACGTGGGTGACGTCCCCCAGCTCGTAGCCGGCGCGGCGGATCGCCTTCGGCAGCCGCTCGGCCGCGGGGTCCATGCCGTAGATCTCCTGGAAGCGCGCGTCGTGCTTGTCGCCGATGCCGGTGTCGATCAGCAGGAGCTCGCTCCCGCGCTCGACCAGCAGGCAGTTGGTGCCCATGCGGATGCGGTTCAGGGAATCCGGCGGCTTCGCCTGCTCCCAGAGGGTGCGGGGCACGACGCCGAACATCGCGCCGCCGTCGAGACGAAATTCGCCGTCGCTGACCAGCGTCAGCTTGAGTTCCCCCAGCTCCATAGGGGCCGAAGTCTATCCGAAGACCTTCCCCCCTGTCCTGGTTCGCTATAGCCTTCCGCTTCGAGGGACCAAAGATAATGATGCCGACCTATCGCAGCCGTCTTGTCTCCGCGGGCCTCTGCCTCCTGCTGGCAGTCCCCGCGATCTCTACGGGCGCCACCCCTGCCGCCCCTGAAGCTTCCGAGCTCACGCTGGAGCAGATCATGGCCGATCCCGACTGGATCGGGAACCCGCCGGAGGACCCCTACTGGTCAGACGACGGCCGCTCGATCTACTACGAGCGGCAGCGCGAGGGGATCGGAGAGCAGAAGAAGGACCTCTTCCGCGTCGACCTCTCGCGGGGGGCAACCGGCGCCATCGGCGAGGCGGTCCGTATCGATCCCGCCGAACGCGGCCGGGCGGACGCGCCCGGCGAGCGCAACCGCCAGCGGACCCGCAAGGTCTACGCGTGGGAGGGGGACATCTTCGTCAAGGACCTCAAGACGGGCAAGGTGCGGCAGGTGACGCGCACGGAGGCGGAGGAGAGCGAGCCGCACTTCCTGGCCGACGGCCGGCGCGTCTGGTTCCGCCGCGGCGACGATCTCCTGGTCTACGACGTCGAGTCCGGCCTGCTGTCCCAGCCCGCCGAGCTGAAGCTCGACAAGGACCCGGCCGACAAGAAGGAGATGACCTATCTCCAGGAGCAGCAGACCCGCCTCTTCGACGTAATCCGCCAGAAGCAGGAGAAGGAGAAGCGCGAGCGCGAGGAGGAGCGGGCGCTGCGGCGGGCCGACCCCACCCGGGCGCCGCTGCCGTGGTACCTGGGCAAGGAGGTCAGGATCGAGACCCTCTCCCTCTCCCCCTCCGGCGACTGGCTCGCCGTGGTCACCTCTCCGAAGCGGGACGAGAGCGCGTCCAAGCCGTCGAAGCTGCCGCAGTACGTCACCGAAAGCGGCAACGTCGAGACCCGCGACGTGCGCCCCAAGGTCGGCGCCGAGGAGCCGGTCCCCCAGTCCGTCCTCCTGCTCGACCTGAAAAATCACGAGCGGCATGACCTCGACTGGGCCATCCTGCCGGGAGTCAAGGAGGATCCGCTGAAGGCGCTACGCGAGGCGGCGGAGGCCCGCAAGGCCGCCCGGAAGGCGGAGGACGAGAAAAAGAAGCCCGCCGCCGCGGGGAGTGGCGACGCTGAAAAGACCGCGGACAAGCCAGCGGACAAACCGAAGGAGCCCGCGCCGCGCGCGCTCGAGGTCTCCGGGCTCTCCTGGTCGGATGACGGCCGGCAGCTCGCCCTCGGGCTCCGCGCCCGCGACAACAAGGACCGCTGGATCGCCACCTGGGACACCGCCGGCGGCACGCTCACCCCCCGCCACCGGCTGACCGACGCGGCCTGGATCAACTGGAACTTCAACGAATTCGGCTGGCTGCGCGACAACGAGACCCTCTGGCTGCTCTCCGAGGAGAGCGGCGCCTCGCAGCTCTACCGGCTGTCGACCCGCACCGGCGAGATCCGCCGGCTGACGCCTGAGGGGAAATACGAGATTTCCCTGCCGGCCTTGAGCTGGGACGGGCGGTATCTCTACTACACGGCCAACCAGGAGCATCCGGGCAAGTACGACCTCTGGCGCGTCGAGGTCGCGAACGCCAGGGCTGAGCAGCTCACCCGGATGGGCGGCGGCTTCACCCATGGGGTGCTGTCGCCGGACGAGAGCCAGATGCTGTTTCTCGGCTCCTCGATCGCCCGGCCGGACGAGGTCTACGTGCAGGCCGCCCGGCCCGGCGCCGAGGCGCGCCCGGTCACCCGGACGCGGACGCCGCTCTTCCTCGCCCAGGACTGGACGATTCCGGAGATCGTGCCGGTCCCCTCGACGCATGGAGCGGGGGCGATCTACGCGCGGATCTACACGCCGAAGGACTTCGACCCGGCGCGCAAGTATCCGGCGGCCGTCTTCGTCCACGGCGCCGGCTACCTCCAGGAGGTCACCTACGGCTGGTCGAACTACTTCCGCGAGTTCATGTTCAGCACCTTCCTGACCCGCCACGGCTACGTGGTGCTCGACATGGACTACCGCGCCTCGGCCGGCTACGGCCGCGACTGGCGCACGGCGATCTACCGCCAGATGGGGACTCCGGAGCTGGAAGATCTCCAGGACGGCGTCGCCTGGATCGCGCAGCACAAGAACGTCGATCCCGCGCGCGTCGGCGTCTGGGGGGGCTCCTATGGCGGCTTCCTCACCTACATGGCGCTGTTCCGCCAGCCCGATCTCTTCGCCGCCGGCGCCGCCCTGCGGCCGGTCTCCGACTGGGCGCACTACAACGAGGAGTACACCGCGAACATCCTCAACCGCCCGGAGATCGACCCGGAGGCCTACGAGAAGAGCTCGCCCATCGAGTACGCGGCGGGGCTGCGGAAGCCGCTGCTAATCTGCGATGGGATGCAGGACGCCAACGTCTTCTTCCAGGACAACGTGCGGCTGGTCCAGCGCCTGATCGAGCTCAAGAAGGAGAACTTTGAGATCGCCATCTACCCGGTCGAGGACCACGGCTTCGTCCAGCCGACGAGCTGGCTCGACGAGTACCGCCGGATCTTCAAGCTGTTCGAGACGAATCTGAAGTAGCACTTGGCACCCCCCTTGCTCTGGCCATTCCCGAGGAGGACTCGAGGAATGGCTAGAGCATCCAGCAGCACCTTCACGCAGGTCGCGCTCCAGAGCCCGTGGATGGAGAAGATGGCCCGCGCCGGCTACGCCGCCCGCGGGGCCGTCTACGCGATCGTCGGTCTCCTGGCCGTGCAGACGGCGTTCGGCGCCCGCTCCCATGCCACGGACACCCGCGGCGCCCTCCAGAAAGTGGCCGAGCAGAGCACGGCGCTCCTCTGGCTGATGGCCATCGGCCTGTTCGGCTACGCCATCTGGCGAATCGTCCAGGGGTTCCTCGACCGCGAGCACAAGGGGTCCGGCATCAAGGGCTTGGCCCATCGCGCGAGCCGGGTGGGCAGCGGCCTGATCTACGGCAGTCTCGCCGTGGCCGCCGTGCGGATCGCCCAGGGCGGCCGCTCCGGCTCCGGGGGGCACGCCTACCAGGAGTGGACGGCGAAGCTGATGAGCCAGCCGTTCGGCCGCTGGCTGGTCGCCGCCGTCGGGATCGGGGTGATCGTCGGCGGCCTCCACCAGATCCGGCGCGGCTGGACCGAGAAGTTCCGCAAGGAGCTCCGCCTCCAGGAGATGAATGAGACGGAGCGGAAGCTGGCGATCAACTCCGGCAAGCTGGGCCTGATCGCCCGCGGCGCCGTCTTCCTGATCACCGGCTGGTTCCTGATCCAGGCCGCCCTGCGGTTCGATCCGAGCGAGGCGCGGGGCTTGGGCGGAGCGCTGGCGGCGATGGCGGCGCAGCCGCACGGCACGCTTCTGCTCGCCCTGGTCGCCATCGGCCTGATCGCCTTCGGCGCCTACTCCCTCCTGCTCGCCCGCTACGGGCGCATCGCGGTCTGAACGGCGGTCTCCCCCGGAGGGAGGGGCAGGGTGTAAGATCTCTCTGGACATTAACCAGTTTGAGATCGTTCACCGCCCGTCCACTCCGGGGATCGGGAGATGGTTGACACAGACGACTCCAGGGTCAGCGACGAGACGTTGATCGGCCGCATCGCGGCCGGGGACCCCTCCTCCTTCGACCGCCTCGTCAGGCGGCACCAGGCGGCGGTCTACCGCTTCGCGCGCGCGGCGGTGTCTGGCGGGGCCGGGGAGGCCGAAGAGGCCGGGGAGATCCTCCACGAGACCTTCCGCGCCGCTTGGCGCGCCGCGCACCGCCACCGCGACGAGCCCTCCGCCCGCCCCTGGCTGCTCGCCCTCGCCCGCCAGGCGATCGGCCGGCGGAACGCCCGCTCCCCCGAGCCCGATCTCACCCCGTTGCGCGAGCTGGCGCGGTCGGCGGGCTGGGGGAGCTCCGGCGACGATCCCTTCGGAGAGGACGGCCCGGGCATGGAGGCCGCCTTCGCCGCGCTCCCCGCGGCAGACCGGGAGATCCTCACTCTCTGCGATCGCGAGTACTTCACGGTGGACGAGACCGCCCGGGTCACCGGCCTCGCCGACGCCGCCGTCCACACACGCCTGCACCGGGCTCGCCTGCGGCTGCTCGCCCGCTGGGCTCCGCCCGCGGCAGGGGCTCTCAGGGAGGAACAGGTCGCCGCCGGCCTGCACTGTGGCGAGGTGCTGGCGGATCTCACCGAGCACCTCGACGGGCGGCTGAGCCGTGACCGGGCACAGCGGATCGACGAGCATCTGGAAGAATGCACGGGGTGCCGCCATTTCGAGAGCGCGGTCACCGCCGTGGTGCGCGCCCTGCGGCAGTTGCCGGACGAGGCCCTCCCTTCCGAGGTGGAGGAGAGTCTGCTCGACGCTCTGCGGACCGGCGAGGCCGCTTCCCAGGACTGAAGCAGGATGATTAAATCGGCAGATGATTGAATCGGACCTGCTCATCCGTCCGGCGGAGCCGGCGGACGCCGCGGCGATCGTCGAGTTCCAGCTCCGGATGGCCCGCGAGACCGAGGATCTGGAGCTCGACCGCGAAATTCTGACCCGCGGCGTCGGCGCCGTCTTCGCCGATCCCGGCAAGGGGGCCTACTGGATCGCCGAGCGCGGCGGCCGGATCGCCGGCGGCCTGCTCACCACCAACGAGTGGAGCGACTGGCGGAATGGGATCATTCTCTGGATCCAGTCGGTCTACGTCATCCCCGAGGAGCGCGGCCACGGGGTCTATCGCGCCCTTTACGAGCGCGTGAAGCGGCAGGTCGAGGAATCCCCCGACCTCAAGGGGATCCGGTTGTATGTGGAGAAACGCAACGCCGCCGCGCAAAGGGTCTACGAGCGGCTCGGCATGAGCCGCGAGCATTACGATTTATTTGAGTGGCTGAAGAGTTAGAGAATCACCACCCGCCCCTCGCGGATCTCCATCTGCCCATCCTGCGCCGCCCAGAGGAAGACGCGATCCATCCGCTCGCGGATCGCGGGGGTCACCTGGCCGTAGCCCAGGTAGGCGGCGACGGCGCGGACGATCTCGTCCTTCTCGTGCTCGGTCCCCCGCGCCGCCAGCCCGGCGACCGTCGCCAGCAGGAACCGGTAGTCGTAGCGCCCGAAGGTCGGCGTCGCGCCGGTGAGCAGATCCCCCTTGCGGGCGACGATCCGCCGCTGGAGCGCCACCTCGACGTGACGCTCGAGCCGGGCGCGGACGCTCTTGCCGAACCGCGGGCTGCCCAGCCGTCCGGCGACCCGCCGGATCAGCTCCTCACGGCTCATCTCCCCGGCTCCCCAGCAGACCTGGCGGACGGCGGCCAGGATGCGCTCCGCGACCGCCTCCTCCGGGCTCATCGCCACGGTCTCCGCTCCGACCTCCTCGGCGGCGAGGCGCTCGGCCCCGATCCGGTCGAGCAGGTCCGAGGCGGGCTCGAAGCCACCCCCTTCCCCACCGCCAAGCTCCGCCTCGGTCGGCACCAGCTCGCCGCGCATGGCGCGGGCCAGAATCGTCCGCCGCAGCCGCTCGGTCCGCTCCTCCGCCGCCGCCACCCGCCGCTCGATCGCGTCGGCGAAGGCGAAGAGCTCCTCGACACGCCGCACGATCTCCCGCTGCTCGACCAGCGGCGGTACCGGCAGCGGCATCCGCTGCAAACGCGAGACGTTGATGTTCGACTGGTTGCTGCAGTCGGTGCGCACCGTGCGCGCCCACCGGCGCCCCCAGGGGGAGTTGATCCAGCCGCAGACGTAGCGGCTGGAGACCAGTTGCTCGTCGCACTCGATGCGCACCACGTAGGAGGCGAAGACCGCCTCGAGGTCGAGGTCGAAGACCGCGGCCTTCCCCACCAGCTCGGCACTGTTGGTGCGGTTGAAGAGGATGTCCCCGTGCCGCACCGTGAATCCCGGGACGTCGATCCCCTGGCGATCGACGTACTTGAGCTCGGTGGGGTCCATCCTGCCGTCGCGGATGTTGGCCATGCGGAGCATCGCGACGCCGGTCCGCGCCTCCCCGTCCGCCTTCATCGAGAGGCCGTACTGGGCGCGATGGATCACGTCCTGCAGCGCCACCAGGCTCCACTCCGCCGGCACCTGCGGAGCGTCCAGCGGCTCCGGCGCCTCCCACTCGGTGGCGGCCAGATTCTTCGGCCGCCGCGGCGCCCGGCGCTCGAACGCCTCGGCCTCGCAGCGCGCCATCTCGTAGGCCTCGCAGCGGGCGGCGAACGCGCGCGCCAGCCGGGGCGCGAGCGGCTCGTAGGCGCCGCGGCGCTCGCGCCAGTCCTCGGTCAGCCTTCCCGAGTAGGCGTCGGCGAGCACGGACTGGCGGAAGCGGCGGAGGATCTCCGGCAGCTTGGCGAACCCCTCGCGGGCGCGCCGCAGCGGCGCCATCAGCTCCCGCGTCTTCTCGACGATCCGCCGCTGCTCCGCCAGCGGCGGCAGGGGCAGGACGATGCCGGAGAGGAAGCCGTCGAAATCGAGGTTGCGCAGGTTCGTCGTCTGCGTCTGGTGCTCGTCGAAGCTGCCGCAAAGATAGTGATAGGAGAGCGCCAGGTGGACGAACGCGGGATCGATCTCGCGATGGATGCGGATCTGGCGGCAGAAGTTGGAGCAGATCAGCGGCGCGTCCCCCGCGCGCCGGACCACCTCGGCGTCGATCAGCAGCGTCCGCCCCACCGGCTGGGTGGCGCCGCCGCCCGAGACCTCGACCACCAGGTCCCCCACCGCGAGCTGCCGGCGGGCGAGGCTCTTGCGCTTGATCACCCGCTCCTCCGCGGTCGCTCCCTTGTCGCGCTCCCAGTTGCGGAACTCCGTGCCGCGGATCACCCGCACCCGCACCATCTCCGGGCTCTCCGCCACCTCGCGCGGATCCTTGCCCCACTCGCCGCCGAGCTTGTGGACGACGATCTCCTCGAGCGTCGCCTCGGCCCAGCCTTCCGGCAGCTCCCCTTCGCGGCGTCCGATCTCCCAATCGGAGACGGCGCTCGTCATGAGCCTCCCTGGACGACGCGCGGCCGCTGCGGCTCGGCGTCGCTCGTCAGCAGCTCGATCACCGACGCGAGGTCGGCCACCGCGCTCTCCAGCTCCGCGATCGCTTCCGCCGCCAGCTCCTCGGGCTCCGGCAGCTCGTCGTCGAGCGACTCCTCCTTGAGCCATTTCAGGCCGTCGATCTTGAAGTCGCGGGCCCTCACCTCGGCGACCGAGAACGAGCGCCAGCGGTCCTCCCGCGAGTCGCCGGCCGCGCGCCGGGAGCGGCCGTTGGGATCGAGCCCGTAGCAGGCCTCGAAGGCGGCGAGGTGGGCATGGGTGAGCGGGCGGTCCTTCTTGGTGATCCGCGGCACGTTGGTGCGCGCGTCGTAGACCCAGACCGTCTCCGTCGGCGCTCCCTTGGTGAAGAAGACGACGTTGGTCTTGGTGCCGGCGCTGTACGGAGTGAACGTGCCGTTGGGCAGGCGCAGCACCGTGTGGAGATCGCACTCCTGGGTGAGCACCTTGAACACCTCGCCGGCCTGATCGGCAAACAGGCAGTTGTCGGGCACGATCACCGCGGCGCGGCCGCCGGTTTTCAGCAGCGTGATGACGTGCTGCAGAAAATTGAGCTGCTTGTTCGAGGTCTTGATCGTCAGGTCGTCGCGCGCCGGCACCTGGTTCGCCCCCTTGTTGCCGAAGGGGGGATTGGTCAGGACCACGTCGAAGCGCCGGTCCCCGGGCTGCTCGTAGATCGAATCGCCGAGCTTGATCTCCGGCTCCAGGCCGTGCAGGAAGAGATTCATCAGCGCCAGACGCCGCGGGCGCGGCACCAGCTCCTCGCCGAAGTAGGTGCCGCGGCGCACTCGCCGCGCGAGCTCCGGTTCCGCGTCCTCGCGCGCCTCGGCCAGCAACCATTCATAAGCTACGACCAGGAAACCCGCCGTGCCGCACGCCGGATCGCAGATCGCGAGCTCCGGACAATCGCGCGGATCGGGCCGCACGCAGCGCACGATCGATTGGATCAGACGCCGTGGCGTGAAGTACTGACCGGCGCCCTTCTTGCCTTCGCTCGCCGCCTTTTCGAGCAGCCCTTCGAAGACCGCGGCCTTGAGGTCCACTTCCATCGTGGTCCACTTCGTCTCATCGATCAGATCGATCAGACGCTTCAGGTTCGCCGGGTTGTTGAAGCGCGACGCGGCGCCGGTGAAGATGTCGCCGAGCAGGCCCGGTTGCCGGCCCAAGGTGCGCAGCACACCGTTGTAGTGCCGCGTCAGCGTCTCGCCCTGCTCGCTCGCCAGCGCCGGCCAGGAGCAGTCGATCGCCGCGGCGGCATCCTGTGGCACGCCCATCCGGCTGAGATCGATCGCCCGCTCGTCCGCCATCTTGAGGAAGAGCAGATATGTGATCTGTTCGATGTAGTCGCCATAATCGATGCCGTCATGGCGCAGCGTATGACAGAAACCCCAGAACTTCTGGACGACATCACTCATGCGCCCTGGACCTCGGCTCGGTTGAAAAGAGGAAGGAAAAACAACGAAGACGTATCGTAGCCGATTCCGGAGCGATCTTGAAGAGCGTGCATTCAGGAATGAAAACAGAGGCCGGTGAGAAACTGCATGTTCTTCGGTGTTATTGCGTGTCGCGACAAAACGCAACGACCCGCATGGGAGTTGCGCCTTTCAGGATCTCACCCCTCGCGGCTGGCTTGCAGCTCGCGCCACTGGCGCAGCAGGAGCGCGCCGCCCCAGACGAACGCGGCGAGCATCAGCAGCCGGCCGCAATCGTAGGCGAGGGCGCCGAGCGCGTGGTCGTACTGTAAAAGGTTTAGATCGCCGAGGACGTTCTCCCAGTCGTGATAGCCGGGGACGTCGCGGCCGGTGACGCCGCCGAGGAGCAGCAGCTCACCCGACCGGGCGTCGGCGATGTAGGGTCCGATGTCCATGAAGCTCTCGCCGAGCCACCAGAGGGCGACCGCGGCCGCGAACGGATCGCGGGTCTTGAGCAGAAAGGTGCCGAGGCAGATGGCGGGGATCAGGAGCTGTCCGAGCGTGCCGCCGAGCGCGCGCAGGAAGTCACCGAAGGGGCCGAAGAAGACATGCCCGGCCTCGTGGAACGGCAGGTTCACCATGTGCAGGAACGACGCCGCGACATAGTTTCCGGCCACCGACGAGAGGATGAACCGCCACCCCCAGACGAACAGGAACGCGTAGAGCGCCGCCCGCCCCCAGAAGCGGACCGGCTCGGGCTCCCGGTCCTCCTCGAGCAGGAGCTGCCGCCAGTCGGCCCCCTCCCGCGGCTCCGGGACCGCGGCGATCGCGGCGATCGCGCGGGGCTCCAGGAGGCGGGCGAACACGATCCCGCACCGCGGGCACTCGGCGCCGCCGTCCGGCTGCTCGAACTGGCACTTGGGGCAGATCATCCGGGAAGGGATGGTACAGCGAAACCATCAGGACGCCGGCCCGGGGCCGGCGTCCTGGTTCTGCTTACTTCTGCACGGCCGGGGCGAGCTTCGCCACCAGCGTCTCGAGATCGGCGAGCCGCTTCTCGAGATCAGCGTTGCGCCGGGCCAGGTCCTCGATCGCGGCCTGCTTCTCGGTGACCTTGCGGTTGAGCGCCTGGATGGCGGCGAGGCTGACGCCGGCGGCGTCGAGCGGCGCGATGTGCCGGTCATCCTGGCCGAGACCGAAGGCGGCGGAGAAGTCCTGAGCCATCGGACCCAGGTGATGCACGTCCGCGGCATCCCCCTTATAACGCCAGGTCGAGATCGGCAGGCTGTCCACCTTGGCCAGGACATCATCCGGCTGCACGTCGAAGATGTCCGTCTTCGTGTTGCGGTCCGAACCCTGGGACAGCATCCCCGTGATGGTGAGGTTGCCGGTATTTCCCAGCGTCATCTCGACGTTGGCGACGGCCTGGTTGTCCCAGATGAACGCGGAGCTGAAGGTGCCGATGCTCCAGCGCGCCGTGTCGCCGGTGTCCTTGAAGATCATCTCGGCGCCGCCGTTGTTGCGGAATTCCGCCATCTCGCGCGCCGTGGCCGTGGCGCTCGATTCCTGGACCAGCAGCTTCGTCGTGCCGTCGCTGCCCGAGACATGCAGCTTGGTGCTCGGCGAGGCCGTGCCGATGCCGACATTGCCGGAGGCGTTGATGTCGATGCTGCTGGTCGGCGCGCCGGGCCGGATGCGGAACGGCAGGCGCGAGCCCCCCGTCACGTCGCGAACGAAGAAGTTAGCCTCGTTGCCGGCGACGTCCCAGGTCTGCGCCGTGAAGCCGCCCGAGTTGTTCTGCTCCAGCCGCATCGCCGGCGTGTTGCTGGTACTGACGTGGATGTCGAGCACCGGGGTCGACGTGCGCAGGCCCAGCCGGCCCGTGGAGTCAACGAAGATCGAGTTGGTCGCCGCGCCGGCGGTGATCGTGAACGGCACCTTGGAGCCCGTGATGTCCTCGATCGAGAACTTGTTGGCGCCGCCGCTCGCCGAGTCGTTGGCGGTGAGCTGCCAGTCGGTCGAGGGGAAGCTGCCGACGCTGGTGTCCTCGAACTTGATCCGGGTGCTGTTCTCCTTGAGCCGGATGGTGTCGAACCCGAAGCTCTCGTTGGCCACGCAGTCGAGGCCGATGCAGGCGCTCCCCTGGACGATCAGGTCGTCCGCGATCACCTGATCCTTCACCGGCAGGTCCGCGCCACCCTTCTTCACGGGCGCGGTCCGCTCCTCCCGCCCTTCCGGAACGACCAGGGCGCCGCCCACGGCCGTGAAGGAACCGGACTGCACCAGATCGCCCGCCGGCAGCCGGCCCGCCTTCCTGAGCCGCTCGACCGCCACCGCGCCACCCGGCTCCCGGGAGGCCGCGAGGGCCTTCCGGACCTCCGGATCGAGGGTCGGGACGACCCGCAGCTCATACGAATAGGAGCCGTCCGCTTCCCCCCGAGGCAGCGCGAAGACCGGTGCCTGCCCCGCCGCGAACTCCCGGCGGACGACGGCGCCCCCCGGCATCGAGACGGTCAGCACCAGACGCTCGTAGCTCACCTGGGGCTCCCACTGCACCTGTGACGGCGTGACCTGGACCCGGGCGACCTCCGCTCCGTGGACCGGCAGGCACAGCACCACCAACATCAGAGCCAATACGCAAACAGACAGCCTCTGCTTGGCCATGGATTCCTCCTCCTTTGCCTTATTGGGCGTTTCGGATTCCAGCTTGTTACCACGATTCCGAGGTAAAAGGGAATCCCGAAGGGGCGAAATCACAGGCGGGGCCGATTTTTACGTCTTTTACTCTTCCGGAAGGCTCTTCTGAAGCTCGCTCACCAGGGCTTCGACCTGGGTCTCCTGGCTCAGCGCCTCGGCCGCGCGATCGGCCTCGATCCCGAAGTGCTCGAGCAGGCGCTGCACCTTCTGGAGAAGCTGGGTGGTCTCCTGCTCGGCGAGGAGGTCGATCTGCAAATTGAGGTGGGCGCGCTGGTTCGCCTGCCGGCCCATCCGGTTCTGGCTGATCAGAACGAAGATGGCGAGCATCACCCCTTCGGCCGAGACGATCAGCGTCAGGATGCCGAAGGGGAAGGGGTCGAAGGGCTTCAAGGGGGTCGCTCCCAGGTTCACCGTGAACCAGACCCCGAAGAGCAGGAGATGGAAGACGGCGAACGACATCGCCCCGATAAACCGGGTGATGACGTCGCTGACGCGCTCCCCCAGGCTCCGGCTCTCCATCGACGCCTGCTCGAGCCGGACGACGGTCTCGATGTTCTTGCGGGCGGACTCCACGGTGGCCTGGGAGTCCTGTTCGGGTGGATGCGGCATGGCATCCAACGGCGTGCGAAGTCTATGCCTGAGAGGAGCTGCGCTGCCGGACGGCCTCGTAGAGCACCGCCGCCGCCGAGGTCGCGATGTTGAGCGAGCCGACCCGGCCGCGCATGGGCAGGCCGATCATGCGGTCGCAAAGCTGGCGGGTGCGGGCGCGCAGCCCCTTCTCCTCGCCGCCGAAGCAGAGGACGACCTGGCCGGAGAGGTCGACCTCCCAGGGCGGATCGCCCTCCGGGTCGGTGCCGTAGACCCAGAAGCCCGCCGCCTTGAACCGCTCGATCTCATTCGCCGTGTTGGTGATGCGCTCGATCTGCAGCCATTCGGTCGCCCCCGCCGAGGTCTTGGCGACCGTCGGCGAGACCGGCGCCGAGCCGCGGTCGCGGATCAGCACCCGGCCGGCCCCGGCGCCCTCGCAGACGCGGAGCAGGGCCCCGAGGTTGCGCGGGTCCTGGACGTCCTCGAGCATCACGATCAGCCCCGGGTCCGCTCCGGCCGCGGTCTCCGGCACCGCCGCGCCCGCCCGCACCTCGGCCGCCATGCCGTTGTGGGCCGCGCCGGCGATCTCGGCGAGCGCGCGCTCCGGCACCACCAGGAACGGCACCCGGTGCCGCTGGCAGGCATCCTGGATCTCCTCGCGCCGCTTGCCCGCGCGCGCCGCGCTCACCAGCACCCGCGCCACCTCGTGCGGGCGGTGGCGCAGGGCTTCGCGGACGGGGTGGTAGCCGTAGAGGAACATGGAGGTCAGACCTCCATGATCTGCTGCTCTTTCTTCTGCAGGCCGGTCGCGATCTCGCCGATATAGCGGTCGTGGAGCTTCTGGACCTCGTCGAGGCCGCGGCGCTCGTCGTCCTGGCTGATCGCCTTGTCCTTCTCCATCTTCTTGAGCTTGTCGTTGCCTTCGCGGCGCGCCTGGCGGACGCCGGTGCGCGCGTGCTCAGCGAGATCGTGAGCCTTCTTGGCGATCTCCTTGCGGCGGTCCTCGGTCAGCGGCGGCACCGGGATGCGGATCACCTTGCCGTCCGACGACGGGTTCAGCCCCAGATCGGACTTTATGATGGCGCGCTCGATCGCCGAGCTCTGCCGCGGATCGAACGGCTGCGCCACGATCATCGACGCGTCCGCCACCGACAGGTTGGCGACCTGGTTGAGCGGCACCAGGCTGCCGTAGTAGTCGACGGTGATCCCCTCCAGCAGCGAGAGCGAGGCGCGCCCGGTCCGCAAGCTCTTCAGCTCGTGATGGAAATGATCCAGCGCTTGCTTCATGTGGGTTTCGACTTCCTTGAACAGTTCTTTCATGATCCCTCCTGCGTTCAGGCGGCGTGCACGATCGAGCCGATCCGCTCGCCGCAGACCACCCGGCGAATGTTACCAGCGGTCATCAGGTCGAAGATGGCGATCGGGATGCCGTTGTCGCGGCAGAGGCTGATCGCCGCGGTGTCCATCACCTTGAGATCCTTCTCCAGCACCTCCTGGTAGGTCACCTCGGGGAGCATCACCGCCGCCGGGTCCGTCTCGGGATCGGCGGTGTAGAGGCCGTCCACCTTGGTCGCCTTGAGCAGGATGTCGGCGTGGATCTCGTTGGCGCGCAGGGCCGCCGCGCTGTCGGTCGTGAAGTACGGGTTGCCGGTGCCGGCGGCGAAGATGACCACGCGCCCCTTCTCCAGGTGGCGCAGGGCGCGGCGGCGGATGAACGGCTCGGCGACCTCGCGGATGTCGATTGCCGTCTGCACGCGGGTGGGCACGCCCCGCTTCTCCAGGGCGTCCTGGAGGGCGAGGGCGTTGATCACCGTGGCGAGCATGCCCATGTAGTCGCCGGTCACGCGGTCGATGCCGCGGTGGCTGGCGGCGAGACCCCGGATGATGTTGCCGCCGCCGACGACGACCGCCACCTCGACCTTGAGGTTGTGGACGTCGCGGATCTCGTCGGCGATGGCGGCGACCACCGCCTCGTCGATGCCGAACGGCTGCGACCCCATCAGGGCCTCACCGGAGACCTTGAGGAGGATCCGGCGGTATTTGCTCCCCGCCGGGGCCACTCCCCCCGCCTTCGCCTCCGTCATCACTGCCCCGCCTGGGCCATGACCTCGGCGGCGAAGTCGTCCTGGCGCTTCTCGATCCCCTCGCCCAGCTTGAAGCGGACGAAGCGGCGCACCTGGATGTTCTCGCCGATCTTGCCGACCTTCTCGGCGATCATCTGGGTGATCGTCTGGTCCGGGTTCTTGACGAACGGCTGCTCGAGCAGCACGAACTCGGAGTAGTACTTCTCCATCTTGCCGGCGACGATCTTCTCGACCACCTGGGGCGGCTTGCCCGAGGCGAGCGCCTGCTCGCGGAAGATCGCCTGCTCGCGCTCGAGCAGCTCGGGGGTGACCTCCTCGCGGCGCACGCAGCGGGGGTCGGTGGCCGCGATGTGCATCGCGATGTCACGCACCAGCTCCTGGAACTGGTCGGTGCGGGCCACGAAGTCGGTCTCGCAATTGATCTCGACCAGCACGCCGATCTTACCGCCGCCGTGGATGTACGAACCCACGGCGCCCTCGGCCGTGACCCGCCCGGCCTTCTTGGCCGCCGCGGCGAGGCCCTTCTTGCGCAGCGTGTCGACCGCGCTCTCCATGTTCCCCTGGCACTCGTTGAGGGCGTTCTTGCAATCCATCATTCCAGCGCCGGTACGCTCCCGGAGCTCCTTGACCATCTGAGCGGTGACTTCAGCCATGACCGTGTTTCTCCTTCGAACCGCGATGCAGCGGGTGTGATCGAGCGCCTATCGCGGATGATTGTGTGTAGACAAAAGAAAAGGTCAGATCGACGCCAAGTTCGACTGACCTATCCTCCAGCACCGCCGGCCTCTCGAGGCCGGCGGCGCGCGGTGTTGCAGAACAACGGCGAGCTCTAGGCCGGAGCGGCGCTCGCGGCGGCGGCGTCCTTGTCGAAGACCGGCATTCTGCTGTCCTTCTGGAACGCCGAGTCGTCGGAGAGCTTGCCGGCGCCGGCGAGATAGGCGTCGGCGAGCCGCGAGGCGAACAGCCGGATGGCCCGGATGGCGTCGTCGTTGCCCGGGATCGGATAGTCGATCAGCTCCGGGTCGCAGTTGGTGTCGACGATGGCGATCACCGGGATGCCGAGCTTGTTCGCCTCGGAGACCGCGATGTCCTCCTTCTTCGGGTCGACGACGAAGAGAGCATCGGGCAGCTCTTCCATGTCGCGGATCCCTTCGAGGTTCTTCACCATCTTCTCCCGCTCGCGCTCCATCCGCAGCCGTTCTTTCTTGGTGATCTGGCTGTTCTCGTCGTTGAGCCGCCCCTCGACCTCCTTCAACCGCTGGATCGAGGTGCGCAGGGTGACGAAGTTGGTCAGGGTGCCGCCCAGCCACCGGTTGGTGACGTAGAACTCGCCGGCGCGTGCCGCCTCCTCGGCGATCGCCTCCTGCGCCTGCCGCTTCGTGCCGACGAACAGGATGCGCTTGCCCTCGGCGGCGAACTGCTGCACGAGCTCGGCGACCTGGTTGAACATCCGCAGCGTCTTCTGCAGATCGATGATGTAGATCCCGTTCCGCTTGCCGAAGATATAGGGCTTCATCTTCGGGTTCCAACGCCGGGTCTGGTGCCCGAAGTGGACACCGGCCTCCAGCAGTTCCTTCATCGTGACTTCTACCAAGAGATCCTCTCCTTCTGGCCTTCTAGCGCTTGCTGAACTGGAAACGAGCCCGGGCGCCCTTCTGGCCGTACTTCTTGCGTTCCTTCTTGCGCGGGTCGCGCGTCAGGAACCCGGCCGACTTCAGGCGTGCGCGCAGATCACCATTGAACTCGAGCAGGGCGCGCGAGATGCCGTGCCGGATCGCACCGGCCTGGCCCGCGCTGCCGCCACCCGCCACCGTGACCTGGATGTCGAACTGCTCGACCGACTCGGTCAACTGCAGCGGCTGCTTGATGACCATCTTCAGCACTTCGTTCGGGAAGTAGCTGTCGAGCGTGCGGCCGTTGATCTGGAAACCGCCCGAGCCGGGCCGCAGGAAGACGCGGGCCGCGGCCGTCTTGCGTCGCCCGGTACCGTAATATTGAACTTGGCTCACGTTCCGAATTCTCCTTGGGGTTACAGGGCCGCGGCGACGTCGAAGCTCTCGGGCTGCTGCGCCTGGTGAGGGTGCTCGGGGCCCGCATAGACCTTGAGCTTGCGGAGCTGCTTGCGGCCGAGAGGACCCTTGGGGAGCATGCCCCACACCGCCTCCTCGACCAGCTTCGTCGGCCGGCGGGCACGCCGCTTGGCCGCCGTCTCCGACTTGATCCCACCCGGATACCCCGTGTGGTAGTAATAAACCTTCTTCTCTTCCTTGCCACCGGTCAGCACCGCCTGCTCGGCGTTGATGACGACGACGAAGTCACCGGTATCGATGTGCGTGGCATACGTGGGCTTGTGCTTGCCCATCAGCAGGCGAGCCACCAGCGACGAGAGACGTCCCAGAGGGATCCCCGCGGCATCCAGCACATACCAGCGATGCTCGATCTCGGCGAGCTTCGGGCTGTAGGTCTTCTTCAGCATCTTCCAATCTCTCCAGGTCAACTCTGGCTGGGAAAAAATTCGCCTCGGCGCGGCGGACGATACCCGCCCTCGCGGCGCAAGGGACCCACAGGGTAGGCGGACAAAAGAAAATTGTCAAGAGGACGCTAACAGCCCCCGGACCGGGTAAACCGGTGAGCCGTCAGTCTGGCTCAGAATTCCGATTTCCGCAAGTGGGATGTTACTCCTGGCCCGGGATACACTTCTCCCAAGATGGCCGAGACCACCACGACCGCCGCTCCCCTCGACTCTTCCCTCGACTCTTCCCTGGATAAGTCGGGCAAGACCATCCGCGACATGTTCGCGGGGGTGGCGCCCCGTTACGACCTGCTCAACCACCTGCTCTCCGCCAGCCTGGACGTGGTCTGGCGCCGGCGGTCGGCGGTGGTCCTGGGGCTCCCGCCGGGCGCCGAGGTGCTCGACCTCTGCTGCGGCACCGGCGACCAGGCGACCGCCCTGCGCCGCCGGGGAGCGCGGGTGGCGGCGGCAGACTTCTGCGTACCGATGCTCGCCATCGCGCGGCGCAAATTCGCCAAAACCGCGCCCCCCCGCCCGGCCGCCCTCGCCGCCGATGCCCTGGCGCTCCCCTTCCCCGACCGCCACTTCGCCGGCGCCACCGTCTCCTTCGGCCTGCGCAACGTCGCCGATCTCGACGCCGCCCTGCGCCAGCTCGCCCGGGTGCTGCGGCCGGGGGGGAAGCTCGTCGTCCTCGACGCCACGATCCCGCGCCGGCAGCCGCTCAAGGCGCTCTACCTGTTCTATTTCCTCCGGCTGCTGCCGGGGATCGGCCGCCTGCTCTCGCCGCGGGGATCGGCCTATTCCTACCTGACGAGCTCGGTGGTCGGCTTCCCCCAGCGGCAGGAGTTCCTCGACCGCATGGCCGCGGCCGGTTTTACCGATCTCGGATGGGAGGACCTCTCCGGCGGGACCGTCTGCATCCATCGAGGGAGAGTGCCTGGATGACCAACGTCCTTGCCAATAACGTCCTTGCCAATAACATCCTGGACGGCAAGGCGGCCGCCGCCGAGATCCGCTCGGAGGTGGCGGCGAGCGTCCGCGAGATGACCGCGGCGGGCGCCCGGCCGCCGCAGCTCGTCGCCGTGCTGGTGGGCGAGAACCCCGCCTCCCAGGTCTATGTCGGCAGCAAGGTGCGCGGCTGCGCCGAGGTCGGCATGCTGAGCCGCACCCTCCGGCTCGCCGCCGAGACCACCGAGGCCGAGCTCCTCGCCCTGCTCGACGAGCTCAACGCCGAGGACGCCGTGGACGGCATCCTGGTGCAGCTCCCGCTCCCCGCTCAGATCACCGAGAAGCGCGTCCTCGACCGCATCTCCCCCGACAAGGACGTCGACGGCTTCCACCCCGTCAACGTCGGCCGCCTCTGGCTCGACGAGGAGGGGCTCACCCCCGCGACCCCCACCGGCATCGTCGCCCTGCTGAAGCGCAACGGCATCCCCCTCGCCGGCCGCCGGGCCGTGATCGTCGGGCGCAGCGCCATCGTCGGCAAGCCGATGGCCGGCCTGCTGCTGCGGGAGAACTGCACGGTCACCATCTGCCACTCCCGCACCGCCGATCTCGCCGCCGTCACCCGCGAAGCCGACATCCTTATCGCCGCCATCGGACGGCCGGGGATGATCGGGCCCGATCACGTCCGCGAGGGGGCGGTGGTGGTCGACGTCGGCATGAACCGCCTGGCCGACGCCGCCGAGGCCGAGCGCCTCTATCCCGGCGACGAGGAGCGCCGCCGGCAGTTCGAATCCAAGGGGTACATCCTGGTGGGCGACGTCGACTTCACCCGCGTGGCGCCGAAGGCGTCCCACATCACCCCCGTCCCCGGGGGCGTCGGGCCGCTGACCGTCGCCATGGTCATCGCCGGTACCTTGAAGGCTTCCCGCCGCCGGCAGGGGCTCCCGGCATGAGTGCCCAGGCGCTCCGTGTCGGCCTCACCGGCGGCCTCGCCAGCGGCAAGTCGACCGTCTCGCAGTGGCTGCGCGACGCCGGTTTCGAGGTGATCGACGCCGACCGCCTGGTCACCGAGCTCTATCAGCCCGGAGGCGAGGGGGCGGCGGCCGTGCGCGATCTCTTCGGCCCCGAGATGCTCGACGAGAGCGGCGCCGTGGATCACGCCAAGGTCGCGGCCCGCGTCTTCAGCGACCCCGCGGCGCGCGCCTCCCTGGAGGCGGTGGTCCATCCGCTGGTGAGGAAACGGTTCGTCGAGATCGCGGCCCAGGCTCGAGGGGTGGTCGTGCTCGAGGCGACGCTGCTGGTCGAGGCCGGCTACGGGCCGGGCTTCGATCTGATCGTCACCGTCGAGGCCCCTTGCGAGCTGCGTCTGGAACGCGCGATCGCGCGGGGCGTGAACCCCGAGTCGGCCCGCGCCCGCCTGCTCGCCCAGGGGGACGGTGAGGAGCGGCGCCGGGCGGCTCACCGGCTGATCGACAACTCCGGCGACGAGCGGCACCTCCGCCGCCAGGTGGACGAGCTGATCGAAGAGCTGAAGCGGCTGGCGGCCGGGCGGTGACCCCCTTCGTCCTTGTCACCGGCAACGCCGGCAAGGTCGCCGAGGCCCGGCTGGCGGTGAGGCCGGAGCTCGAAGCCGTCGACGTCGACCTCCCCGAGATCCAGTCGCTCGACTATCTGGAGGTGCTGCGGGCCAAGGCGGACGAGGCGTGGCGGCACGTCGGCCGCCCCCTGGTGGTCGAGGAGGCGGGGCTCGACCTCGCCGCCCTGAACGGCTTCCCCGGCCCGCTGGTCAAGTGGATGCTGCAGGCCGTGGGCGCCGAGGGGCTCGCCCGCACCGCGGCCTCCCTCGGGGATATCCGCGCCGCCGCCCGCTGCTTCCTTCTCTACAAGGATGGCGACCACGAGATCGTGGCCGAGGGGAGGACGGAGGGCACCCTCGTCCTCCCCGGCCGCGGAACGCACGGCTTCGGCTGGGACCCAGTCTTCCTGCCGGACGGCTCCGCCTTCACCTTCGCCGAGCTGACCGGCGCCGAGAAGGGCGCCGTCAGCCATCGGGGGAAGGCATGGCGGGAAATGGTGAGGCTGCTGGGGTCGGTGTAGACTCGTAACGCCATGATCCAGAGCTTCAGCATCGAGAACTTCAAGAGCTTTCGGAAGGCCACCCTTCCGCTTTCGCCGTTGACGCTCCTGATCGGCGCCAATGCTTCGGGGAAAAGCAATGCGATCGAGGCGATCCAGCTTCTGGCGTGGCTGGCGTCAGGGCGCCCCTTGAATGACCTTCTCTATGACGTTCGCGAGCAGGAGCTGTCTCTGCGGGGAGGATTCAAGGATCTAGGTGGCGCTGACGGCGAGATCTCTTTAGGTTGCGAGGCAACGGAAGATTCCGATCGTACGTCTCTGACTTTTTCCATATCCCTCGAAGTCACAGAAGCAGGGCTCCAAGTTACTACGCAGCACCTATTCGCGCACGAGAATATGCAGGATTCGGGGAAGAGGCTCTTAGCTACGGCCAGTCAGGACTTCAAGCAGGACCCTTCCGAGCCTGTAGCGAAGTTCCCTCAGATCGCGAGCGCCCTTTCCTCCATGTTCTTCTTGGACCCCAACCCCCGGCGGATGCGAGAGTACAGCTTCGTTCAGGAGAAGCAGCTCAAACGGGACGGCTCAGCTCTCTCGTCGGTGCTGCGCCGGCTCACCGAGGAAGAGGGCGAAAAAGCAAGAGTTCTTGACTTCATCCGCTTTCTCCCCGAGCAGGACATCAGCGACATCAGTTACGTCGAGACACCCCGGGGCGAGGTCATGGTCCAACTTCACGAGACGTTCGGCGGGAGAGCAGTTCCGCGGGACGCAGCCCTTCTATCCGACGGCACTCTGCGCGTATTAGCAGTAGCCGCCGCTCTCCTGTCAATTCCAAAAGGCTCTGTCGTTATCGTCGAGGAGATCGACAATGGAGTTCATCCCAGCCGAGCCGAGAGGCTCCTCGCGGATGTTCAGAAGATCGCCCGTGAGCGCGACCTCCGTGTCCTCCTGACCACCCACAACCCCGCCCTGCTGGATGCGCTGCCACTCGAGGCGATTCCGGACACTGTTGCCTGCTACCGCGACCCAGAGGAAGGCGACAGCCGCCTGATCCGCCTTGAAGAGCTGGAGAGCTATCCCGAACTGGTCGCTCAAGGCCCCCTCGGCTGGCTGGTGACGCGGGGCATCCTGGACCGCTATCTGAAGGATCCGGACAAGCGGGACGGCGAGGTCAAGGTCGAGAAGGGTCTCGCCTGGCTCGCGGACTTCAAGCGGCGCGTCCAATCCTCGTGAGCATCTGCCTCGTCGATACTTCCATCCTCTGCGAGATCCTCAAGGTCCCCAACCGCTGTGGGAACCATCGGGAGATCTATGCCCAGATGGAGGGAAAGATCCGAGCGGAGACGCTGCTCCTTCCAATGAGCGCCATCATCGAGACGGGCAATCACATCGGGCAGAACGGCGATGGCCGCCAGCGCCGGAAGGCGGCGGCGGACTTTGTCGATTTCGTGAAGAAGGCCATCCTCGGTCTCTCTCCGTTCACGGCGACGCCGCTCTTCAAGGAACCGGAATCGCTGCTGGGCTGGCTCGACGAGTTCCCGGATTGGGCTGGCCGAGGCTCCGGGTTGGGCGATCTGACGATCCTCAAAGAGTTCGATCGCCAGTGCGCCCTGAACCCGAGCCGTCTGGTTTACATCTGGTCCACCGACCGGCACCTCTCGTCCTACCGGCGGGAGCCCTCCTAGATCTCCACTCCCGCCATCAGCCAGAGCATGATCGCCTTCTGGACGTGCAGGCGGTTCTCCGCCTCGTCAAAGATGCGGCTCTGCGGGCCGTCGCAGACCTCGGCCGAGACCTCCTCACCGCGGTGGGCCGGCAGGCAGTGGAGGAAGACGGCATCCTGGCGCGCGTGGGACATCAGCGCGCCGTCGACCGTGAACCCCTTGAACGCCTCGACCCGCTTCTGCTGCTCGGCCTCCTGCCCCATCGAGGCCCAGACGTCGGTGTAGACGGCCGAGGCGTCCGTCACCGCTTCCGCCGGATCGTTGGTCAGGAGCACCTTCGTGCCCGCGGCCGCGGCGTCCTGGCGGACGAGGTCGGCGTAGCGCGCGTTCACCTCGTACCCCTTGGGCGAGGCGATCGCCACGTCCATCCCCGCCTTGGCGGCGCCGAACATCAGCGAATGGGCCATGTTGTTGCCGTCGCCCACATAGGTGAGCTTGTGGCCGCGCAGCGCCTCGAGGCTGCCGAAGACCTCGATCAGCGTGAAGTAGTCGGTGAGCGCCTGGCAGGGGTGGAGATCGTCGGTCAGGCCGTTGATCACCGGCACCGAGCCGTACTTGGCGAGATCGGTCACCGTCTGGTGCGCGAAGGTGCGGGCCATGATGCCGTCGATATAGCGCGAGAGCACCTGGGCGGTGTCGGAGATCGGCTCGCCGCGGCCGAGCTGGATGTCGCGGCTGGAGAGGAACAGGGCGTGCCCCCCCATCTGGGCCATCCCCACCTCGAAGCTGACGCGGGTGCGGGTCGAGGACTTCTCGAAGATCATCCCCAGCGTCTTGCGGTGCATGTGGTTCTCGTACTTCGACGGATTCGCCTTGACGTCGGCCGCCAGCCGGAAGAGGCCGGCCACCTCCGCGGCGGTCAGGTCGTGGATCGAGATCAGGTGACGAGGCATGAAATCTCCTTCAGCAGGAAATTGGGATTTTGAATGTAGGGGCGGGGCTTGTCCCCGCCCGGGTGGGGGCAAGCCCCACCCCTACGACAACCAATAAAGCCAGCCCAAACGTTTACAGCGAGTCTCTTTCGATCGGCATCGTCATGCAGCGGGGGCCGCCTCGGGCGCGCGACAGCTCGTTGGAGCAGAGCGAGATCACCGCCGGCCCGCCTCCCAGCAGATCGTCCTTGCCGGCCAAGACGTCCTCGTCGCGCAGGATCCGCCAGCCGCGCTGCGCCAGCTCTTCCATCGTCTTGTGGTTGCGCCGGTAGAGCAGAATCAGCCCGGGGGCGATGGCGAAGGCGTTGGCGCCGTCGGTCCACTGCTCGCGCTGCTGGTAGATCGCTTCCTTGGCGCCGCCGCAGGGGACGACGTCGAGCTCCACTCCGAGATCGGCCAGCACCCGGAGCAGCGACGGGCGGAGGGTGAAGGTCAGCTCCTTGGCGTCGAGGTCGACCGAGTAGACATGGGCCGACTCCGGTCCGCCGGGCTCGATGACCGGCAGGTAGGCCAGGCAGAGATTGCGGTCGATCAGGGTGAACACCGTGTCGAGGTGCATGTAGGAGCGCCGGCGCGGCAGCTCGACCATGATCAGGTGGCGGAAGGAGGTCTCCTCCCGGCGCAGGTACTCGGCGAGCGTCTCGATCCCCCGCCGGTTCGTCCGCTCCGACAGCCCGACGAGGAGGATCTCCGGGCTCACCACCAGCACGTCGCCCCCCTCCAGGTTCGGATAGGGGAAGTGCGGGTTGTGCTGCGGCGCGCCCGAGGGGGGGACGTCGATCTCGAACAGCCCCGCGGAGCTGGCGAATACCGGGTGGTGCTCGAAGATGGCGCGGGCGAGGAGCGGCTCGCGCTCGCGGGCGCCGGTCGCCATCGAGGAGATCACCACGCGGTTGCCCATCACCACCTGCGGATCGCGCTGAAAGAAGTAGTTGGGCACCGGATTGAGCTCGAAGAACTGCAGGCGGTCGGCGTCCGTGACCTCGGCCGGGGCGCGGATCCCCTCGACCAGGGCCGAGGCGAGCTCCCGCGGCGGCAGCTCGTCCAGCCGGCGCACCAGGCTGAAGGGGGCGCCGTACTCGGCCTCGAGCTCGGCGAGCAGCCGCTGGCGCGGTTCGGCGTTCGCCAGCACGTCCGCGAGCAGATCCTGCGCCTCGAGCACCTCCACCCCGGCCTGCCGCAGCATCTGCGAGAAGAGGTCGTGCTCTTCCCGCGCCTCATCGCCGTCAAGGATGTCGTCGAAGAGCAGGGTCTCCATCATGGCGGGGACCATCCAGTCGATCTCCCGCCCCGGCCGGTGGACCAGGACGCGCCGCAGGCGTCCGATTTCAGAATTGACTTGTATCGGCATAACTAGTTGTCCCGCAGGTTTTCCCGAGTTGTCCCCGAAAAAGAGACTGTCCCGAAGAGGATGCGCCCGGGGTGGGCGTGGCGGCGGATTGTAGCAGACGGGCGGAGAGCCCGCCCGGGGCCTCCGGCCGTTGCGATACAATCCCGCCCCGCATGCTGAACGAGACCCCCCAGAACCCCCTCTCGCGAGCCCGCCGGCCGGTGCGGCATGCAGCCTGCCCCACAGCCGCCTGCCGCACCTCATTCCTAGGACTGTCGGCGTCTAGAACGACACCAGGAACCCGGCCTGCACCTGATCGTACTTCAGGGGCGGCGAGGCCGTTAGCACCCAATGGTAGTTGTAGGTCGCCTCGATCGCGAACCGCGGGCCCGCGGGCACGTTGATTCCCAGACCGAGGCTCAGACCGCCTTCGAAGGTACCCGGATCGAAGTGGTAGAGACCGGGTCCGCCGTTGAGGAACACGCGCACCGGCGCCGCAGGATTGAGGGTGTACTTGGCGTTGGCGCCGAGCGACCAGAGGCGAGTGTCCGGCTGGCCCGAGCGGCCGTCGAAGCGGGTGAGCCCGAGGCGCACGTCCCAGGCCAGCTTGGGCTTGACAGGATAGACGAAGTCGAGGTTGAAGGTGGAGCCCTGCTTCGCGCTGCCCGCAAGCGCTCCGTGCGGATTGGCGAGGCCGGCGTGCAAGCTCAGCGCGGGCGGCGTGCGAGCGGTGAGGGTGCGGCTCACCAGCGGCGTGTCGGGGTCGGCGCTCGTCACCGTGAGATGACAGGTCTTCTTTCCCGGCAACAGCGGGGTAAAACCGACCACCAAGTCGAGGCAGGAGCCGGCTTCGAGACTGGCTGGCAGTGGGTTGCCGGTCAGAGTGAAGTCGGTACAGTCGATGGCCGCCGAAAAGATCTGCAGAGCACACGGCCCCGAGTTGCAGACGGTCACCGTCCGCTCCGCCGGCGACCAAGCCGAGGTGACTCCGAAATCGGTGGAGCCGGTGACCCGGACGTCACCCACGGTACCCTCGCCCGCCACCGTCACCAGACTCTCCGAGTGGTCGGGATCATTGCTGCGGACGGTCAGGACGCCCGACAACGCTCCCGCCACCAACGGGTCGAAGCGCGCCTGGAAGGGGAAGCAGAAGTCGTGGCTGATCGTCACCGGATAGCCGGCGGAGGGCTCGGCGACACGGAAGCGGGAGCTCGATGAAGTGATCGGATCGACGACCAGGTCGTCGACGCCGGTGTTGCAGACGTTGAGCGTCCGGTAGCTCGCCGATCCGGCGCAGGTTTGCCCCCAGTCGACGGCGCCGGGCACCTGGATGTGGGGCTTGGGCAGCGTGAGCCGCCAGACGCCGCGGCCGTGCGACGCCGCGTACATGGCTTGGGTAGCCGAGTCGAAGAAGAACTCTTCGGCCTGGGAGATTCCTTCCGAGCCGGTGACCCGCAGCCAATCCTGTCCATCCGTCAGCGAGACGAAGATCCCGGCATTGAAGGTGCCCACCAGGATCGCCGCGCTGTTGGGGTCGAAGGCGATGCCCCAAACCTGAGGACCGTAGGAGCTCGAGGCGAACCGGAAGACGCCGCCCCGGGTCACCAGGCCGGTGATCTCGGGATCCGGATTCCACGACGTTCCGCCATTGGTGCTGAACATGATGCCGTTGCGCGCGGCGTCGGTGGCGTAGAGCCGCAAGGGATTGTTCGGATCCACATCCCAGGCGCCGGTGGGAGCGGGCAGGCCGGCGTTGGCGAGGGTGAGCGTGGCGGTGCTGTTCAACGGCCCGGAGAGCCGATAGATCCGCCACTGTCCGCCGGTGAGGAGCCGGAGGTAGAAGGTGGGCGCGACCGCCGGGCCCGCGGCCTTGATCTCGGCGGGTGGACCGGGCAAGGGGCTCGGCCCGAGCTGCGCCCATGCGCCGCCCTCGTTGGTCGTCACCCAGGCGGTCCACTGTGCTGGCGTGGAGTTGTCGCTGGTCAAGGACACGTAGCTTCTGGGGCCGAACTGCACCCGCGAACGAGTGGGCACATTGCCGGCAGGATCGTTGAACCCGGCGATTCCGACGATGCCGCGGTTGGAGATGTGATTGCTGCAGCCGAAGCAGACCCGGTGGAAGACGCGGACCGGCGGCGTGCGGTCCGCCATGACGTGGTAGCCGTCGGCGCCGACGGGCTGCGTCCAGGTGGCGCCGCTGTTCAGGGTGGCGTAGATCCCATTGTCCTGGGTCCCGGCGTAGAGATCGACCCCGCCGGCTTGCTGCGTGCCGGAGAAGGTGACCACGTCGAGCGCGTGGAGGCCCCGGTTGCCGTCGTTCCACGTTGCCCCGCAGTCGGTGGAAGTCGCGATGCCGCCGTCCGAGGAGAGGACCCGAGGACAGCCGTTCGGCAGGGTCGGGTCGAAGGCTATATCGCTGGTGTCCGAGTGAGAGCCGGCGTCGGCGGTCGGCCAACTGGCCGCCCCCGTCGCGCAGCGCGGGGTGCTCGAGAGATTGCAGCGCTGGACCCTCATCTGCTGAGTGTCGCCATAGTAGACCTGGAAACGGTTTGGGTCCCCGGCCAGGTCGGGATGCGCGACGACCCAGGGGTCGCGGCAGTTGTTGGCGCTCACCATCATGTCCGTCCACATGCCGGAAGCGCCTCCGGCGGCGTTCTCCATCAGCCGGGAGATGCAGAAACCATCGGCGGTGACGCCGCTGTAGTTAGTCAGGTAGACCGTATTGGGGTCGCCAGGCGCCGTGGCCACGTTGCAGGGATTGAAAGCGCCTCCGGCCGCGCGGGCCGGCGAGGCCGGGTCGGGCGCCGACCAGGTCGCGCCGCCGTCGGACGAACGGAAGTAGCCCTCGTCACCACAGACGTCGAGCTGGACTTGACCGCCGACGACCCGGGCCTCGACGTCGAAGTAGGTTGCCCGGGCACCGCAGAAGGGCGCGTTGGCCGCCATGCAGGGATCGACATGGGTCCAGGTGGCTCCGGAATTCGCGCTGATGGCGATGCCACAGTCGGTGGCGACGTAGACGTTGCCATGGGCGGCCGGATCGTTCGGGATGGCGATGCCCCATGTCGAAGCTTCCGAGCTGCACCCGGGGTTGGAGGTGGCGGGCTTGAGCCAGGTCGCGCCGCCGTTGTTGCTCACCCAGATGCCGCCCTGGTTGGCGACGCGGCCGTCATAGCGTCCGCTGGCGATCAGGATGCTCGGATCCTGCGGATCGAAAAGGACGTCGCGCGCCAAGGGGATGGGGATGGCGTCGACGTGACGCCAGTGGTTGCCGCCATCGGCGCTGGTAAAGAAGCCGCCTTGCTCGGTGGCCACGTAGACGATCTGGGTATTGAAAGGATGGATGGTCAGCCCTAGGCTGCGCCCGCCGAAGCGGGGCTCGGGTGGAGTCCCGTTCGGGTTGATGTCGACCACTGCGGCCCGCGCTACGGCGGAGCAGAGCGCGAAGACGAGAAGCGCGAGAGCCAGGTAGGCCGCCGTGCGCGGTCCGTGCCGTCCTGCCGCACTGGAATTCGAAAAGGCCGGAATCTGTCTCATGGTAATCCTCCTACCGCACCGGCTCACGCCGGACGTTGGGCCTTGGAGTGACCTCCAACTCGCCGAAGGCACGGATCTCGGACTGGTCGGCCAGAGTCTGTACGGCGGCGACTGCGATCTTGCCGGCGGTCTTGGTCGCGGGGACCCGCGCCGCGGCGCTGAACGTCCCGGCGGGGCTCACCTTCACGTCGCCTGCCGCGATCTGGCCGTCGATGAGGACGGTCACGTTCGAGCACCGCGGATCCGTACAAAAGCCGCGGCCTTCGACATGAACAGCCTTCCCGGGGCGCGCCTCGATCGTATCGATCGCCAGCGTGGGTATGGATGTACGCGGCTCCAAGGCGAACGGAGTTTGCGCCCTGTTGCCCGAAGGCTCCACGCAGCCATTGGCGCCGGGGCGCAGGCCGCGCGCGAGCACCACGTGCTGCTCGCCGGTGGCCTGCTCGGAGATGATGAGCCGGGCCGTGAAGGAACCGGAACGGTCCACGTCAGAAGCGCCCAGCGGGGGCCCGCTCTCGGAGTCGAAGTAGAGCCGGACCCCGCAATCTCCCCGGAAGCCCGAGCCCTTGGCCGCCAGCGTGGTCCCGGGCGGGGCCGCGGCGGGCTCCAGCGAGAGGAACGGCCTCTGCTCCGTGTCGCCGTGGGTCGGAGACGTCTGCTTCTGGGCCGCCGCACAGTGGAATCCTGAGACCGCACCGAATGCGATCGCGAGGGGAACGAGAAGCGTACGTTTCATTATCGTTGTCCTCCCTATATGAGCTTCAGGCGCGATGGCGAGAGAAAAGTTACGAAATCGCGGAAGAAAGCAAACGGTGCCAAACAGAAGCGAAGATCTGGTAGACAAACGAGGGCGGGAATACCCTTAAGCAGGTGAGAAAAGTCCTGGCATCCAGACTACGGACGCCGTCTGGTCTGGATACCATCTCTGGTGCCGGGTTGAGCCCCCTCCGGCACCCATACAGAGGGAGGTCGGCTCGCCGGGTCAGAGGGCGACCCTGCGGGTCAGCGCCGCCGACTACGCCTGAGCGGCGGCCTCGGCGCCCACCACTCTGTGCTATCAGTCACCAGTAGCGGCCCTACACCACCTGGAGCAGTGCCACATATCAGGTAAGCACTCGGGGCCGTTGCGGTACAATCCCGCCCCGGCATGCTGTCCGAGACCCCCCAGAACCCCCTCTACGAGCGCTACGCCTCGCCCGAGATGGCGCGGATCTTCTCTTCCAGCCACCGCTTCCGTACCTGGCGGCGGCTCTGGATCACCCTCGCCGAGGGGGAGCAGGAGCTGGGGCTGCCGTTCACCGCCGAGCAGATCGCGGCGCTGAAACAGGTGGCCGGCGACACCGACCTCGACCGCGTCGCGGAGCTCGAGCGCCGCACCCGTCACGACGTGGTCGCCCACCTGCGCCACTACGCCGAGCAGGCCGACCGCGTTCACGAGGGGGCCGGCGGCATTCTCCATCTCGGCGCGACCAGCGCCTTCATCACCGACAACACCGACGTCCTGCTGACCCGGGAGGCTCTGGAGCTGCTGGCCGGCCGGCTCGCCGCGACCGTCCGCGAGCTGGGCGATTTCGCGCGGCGGACGCGGGCGATCCCGACCCTCGCCTACACCCACTTCCAGCCGGCGCAGCTCACCACCGTGGGCAAGCGCGCCTGCCTCTGGCTGCAGGACTTCCTGATGGACCTCGCCGAGGTGCGCCACCGGCTCGCCACCCTGCGCTGCCGCGGCGTCAAGGGGACCACCGGCACGCAGGCGAGCTTCCTCACCCTGTTTCAGGGGGACGGCGCCAAGGTGCGCGCGCTCGACCTCCTGGTCGCCGAGAAGCTCGGGTTCGCCGAGAGCTTCCCGGTGACCGGCCAGACCTATCCGCGCAAGCAGGACAGCCAGGTGCTGCAGACCCTGGCCGGTCTCGGCGAGACCTGCCACAAGTTCGGCACCGATCTCCGCCTCCTCCAGGGGGTGGGCGAGCTCTCGGAACCGTTCGACGCCGAGCAGGTGGGCTCCTCCGCCATGGCCTACAAGCGCAACCCGGTGCGCGCCGAGCGGATGTGCGGGCTCAGTCGCCGGCTGATCACCGACAGCCTCAACGGCCCGCTCAACGCCGCCACCCAGTGGCTGGAGCGGAGCCTCGACGACTCGGCCAACCGCCGCCTGGTGATCCCCGATTCCTTCCTCGACGCCGATGCCGTGCTCGGCCTCGCGGCCCACATCTCGGCCGGCTTGGTGGTGCGCGAGGGGACGATCGCCGCCCGGGTCGCCCGCGAGCTGCCGTTCATGGCCACGGAGACGCTGCTGATGGAGGCCGCGCTGCGCGGCGGCGACCGCCAGGAGCTCCACGAAAGGATCCGCGGCTACAGTTTCGACGCCCAGAGCACTCTAGAAGCTAAAGGGGGAGAAAATCCCCTGATCGGCCTCATCGTGAGCGACCCGGATTTCCGGCTCACGCGCCAGGAGGTCGAACCCTGGCTCGATCCCGTCGCCTTCACTGGACGGTCGGCCGCACAGGTGGACGAATTTCTCGACGAGGTCGTGGCGCCCGCCCTGGAAGGGACCGAGGCCACCACGATCGCCGCCCCCCGCGTCTGATGTTTTTGTAGCGGGTGGTACCTGACGGATGGGGGCGTGCCCCGTCCACCCCGCCTCCGGCAGAACGGTCGCCCGGAGGCGGCATCCGGGCGAAAGTTAGCCATGTGCTAATATGCCCGGGTCAGAGCGCAAGCCGTTCCAGCGCTATTGGACCCAAGAGCTCTCACGAAGATGGCTCAGAACCACCTTACGGAGGCCGCAAGCCCATGCGCCCAAGGAAAGACTCCCCCCGCGTTGTCGTTCTCTGTCGAGTCGCCTTCGCAGTACTCCTCTTCGCCCAGTTGCTGCTGACCGCGGCCTGCTCGGGCAACCGCAAGCCGTCCTCGGCCCCCCCCACTTTCGGGGTGCCGCTCGAACGGGGGATCGCCTCCTGGTACGGCCCCCGGTTCAACGGCAGGCAGACCGCCAATGGCGAGCGCTATGACATGAACGCGCTCACCGCCGCCCACCCCTCACTCCCCTTCGGCACGAAGATCGGTGTACGCAATACCCGTACCGGCCGCGAGGTGGTGGTGCGGGTCAACGACCGCGGCCCCTACTCGAAGAACCGCATCATCGATCTCTCCTACGCCGCCGCCCGTGAGGTGGGGGTCGTGGGCCCAGGCACGGCCAGCGTCGAGATCTACGTCGTGCCCGCGGCCGGCTTGCCGGCGCGCTTCACCGTCCAGGTGGGCGCCTTCAGCGAGAACGAGAAGGCGGTTTCCCTCCAGCGCGACGTCGTGCGGCTCTATCCGGAGGCGGTGGTGGACGCGGACGGCACCTGGAACCGGGTGCAGATCGGCGCCTTCGACAACCGCGACCAGGCCGAGTCGCTGCGCCGCGAGCTGGCTGCCATGGGCATGCCGGCGATCGTGGTCGCCGCCCGCTAGGCGCGGGTCAGCGGAAGGCGGGGGAATCCTCTCCCCCGCTTTTTCGTTATGATTCTTTGAGCCTAAGCGAAAACGTCTCAGCAGGAGGTGTCATGAAGCGAGAAGGAACACCTGTCCGCTCGATCTCTGGCTATTCCCAGAAAGCCCGCAGGAGCCGGGGCGCTGGATTCGTCTGGGTGGCCGGCTTGGCGTTGACGGCCTACCTCGGGACTGCGGTCGCCTCGGTGAACCGGGAGCGGGCGTGGGAGAACTTCTCCCTTCCGGAGGACGGCGCGGCGGTTTCGGAGTCCTTCCGCACCATCGGCCGCGCCTCGTGGTACGGCTCCCAGTTCGACGGCAAGATGACCGCCAACGGCGAGACCTTCGACATGCACGCCATGACCGCCGCCCACCGCTCTCTCCCCTTGGGCAGCCGCGTCCTCGTCCGCAACCTCGACAACGGCCGCGGAGTGGTGGTGAAGATCAATGACCGCGGCCCCTACATCCACGGCCGCGACATCGACCTCTCCTACGGCGCCGCCCGCGAGCTCCAGATGGTCCCGAACGGCCTCGCCCGCGTCGAGATCACGCCCCTCTGAGGCGGTGGCCGAGCCGGCGACGACCGGTCCGGCAGCGTAGAGGACCACCGGCCGGCTCGATCTCCCCACGAATTCCCGCATCCGGGTGAACCCGCGCGCCGCCAGCAGGGCCGCGAACGCGGAGTTCGCCCGCAGGTCCCGGCTGTAGACGGCGATCCATCGAGCCCTGTCCGCCGCCCTCGCCAGGGCCGTTACTGTCAGCGGATAGGGAAGCTCCAGGACCGTGATGTCCGGACGCAGATAGAGTGTCCCCCCGTACGCCCAGGACTGTGACACCGCCACGGTCTGCCCCGGGGCGAGGCCGGCGAGCGCCTCCCCCGCCTGCACGGCGGCCATCGACTTGTCCCTGAGGAAGACGATGCCCGCGAGGCCCAGCGCCACCGACGCCACACAGAGGATCGCCACCGGCCAGCGCCGGCCGCTCTCCCAGAAAGACCACGCGCCGGCCGCCGCGATCAGCAGGACGAAGGGGAAAACCCCCTGGAGATAGCGCATCTCCTTGTGGTGGATGCCTGAGAGCAGGAGAAGTGGCAGGAGCGCGTAGAGCGCGGCCGGGAGCAGGACGCGCGCGCGGCGGGCTCTCCACAGGAAGGGGAGGAGCGTGACCGGCAGCCATTTCGGCAGCCGCCAGAAGAACCAGTACCATGGCTGGCCGACCACCAGGGAGGACGACCGCTCCTCGACCAGCGTGAACCGGGCGAAGGCGATCAGGCTGGCGAACGGCCGCCCCCAGGTGAGCCAGTCCTCCAGACCCACCGTGAGCAGTCCCATCCCGACAAATCCGCCGAGAACAGCGGCGCACCTCGCCAGCCGGGAGCGCGCGGGTCCCGCATCTAGCCAGAGCACCGCGAGCATCGGCGCCAGGAAGATCGCCTCGCTGTAGCGGATCGCGAAAGCGACGGCGACCAGGCCGCCGGCCAGAGACGCCCGCCAGAGATCGACGCGCGAGAGGAGCAACGCCGCGAGCAGTACACAGGTCGTGGAGGCCGTCCGCGGATAGACGGTGCTGCCGAACCCCAGAGGAATCCAGTGCAGGGCATACAGGGTGGCCGCCAGGAGCGCGGGAGCGTCGTTCGCCAGCCACCTCCTGGCCAGACGGAACACCATCCAGACGTTGAGCGAGGCGAGCAGGACGAACGGCACGCTGGCGAGCGCGACGAGCGTCCGCGTGGAGGTGGCCCCCAGAGCCGCCGCGATCCGCAGGGCGGGGGCGACGAGCAGGTCCGGAACCAGGAGATTGCGGATCGCCCAAGGCTGGTAAGGCCAGCCGAATGCCCGCAGGAATCCTGCATGGAGGATCTCGACGTCATCCCCCGTCAGGAAGCCGTAGAACGCGAAGGCGAGGATCAGCCGGACGGTCGTCACCGCGACGATGAGCGCTCCGAGCAGAAATCTCGTCCGGTTCGACGGACTCATGGAGGGGTCCGAGCTTCGAAAAGGCTGCGATCAGGCCCGGAGCGCCAGATCCGCCAGGAACTCCTTGATCCCCTCGTCCAACCGCTGGCGCTCGCGGTGGCGTTCGAGGGCGATCTGGACCAGGCGGTCCACCAGCTTGGGGAGGGGATAGCCGGTGAGGCTCCAGAGCAGGGGGTACATGGAGATGCTGGTGAAGCCGGGGAGCGTGTTGATCTCGTTGACGAAGAGCCCCTCCTCGCCTTCCCCTTCGAGCAGGAAGTCGACCCGGGCGAAGCCGGCGCCGCCGATCGCGGAGAACGCCTCGACGGCGATGGCGCGCAGCCGGTCCGAGACCCGCCCGGGCAGCTCGGCCGGGGCGATCAGGCCGGCCGTGTCCTGCAGATACTTGTCCGCGTAGTCGTAGAACTCGTTGCCGGGGACGATCTCCCCCACCACCGAAGCCTGGACGTCCCGGTAGCCGAGGACGGCGCACTCCAGCTCCCGCCCCTTGATCCCCCGCTCGACCAGCACCACCTCGTCGAACCGGAGAGCGAAGCGGACCGCCTCCTCCAGACCCGCGAGGTCGGAGACCTTGCGCACCCCCACGCTGGAGCCGCCGTTGCTCGGCTTGACGAACAGCGGCAGCGGCAGCCGCTCGCAGCGGGCGAGGAACGCCGCCGGGTTGGTCTCGAACTCGCGGCGCGAGGCGGTCTCGAAGTCCACCACCGGCACGCCGGCCGCGGCGAGCTGGCGCTTGGCGAGGACCTTGTCCATGGCCAGGGCGCTGGCGGTGACGCCGCAGCCCACATAGGGGAGGTCGAGCATCTCGCAGAGCCCCTGGAAGGTGCCGTCCTCCCCCCAGGTGCCGTGGACGATCGGGAAGACCACCTCGACCCCCGAGGCGAGCAGATGGCGCACCGTGGGCGCGATCGGCAGCTCCAGCGGCGGGATCTCCTTCGACACGCCGTCGATCACCGCCGCGGAGGCCTCGGCGTCGATCCAGCAGCCGTCCGCCGCGATGCCGAGCGGCGTGACCGCGTGACCGGCCTCGCGCAACCCCTCGACCACCGTGCGCGCCGAGCGGATCGAGACCTGATGCTCGGTACTCCTGCCTCCGAAGACGACTCCGACGTGGGCCATGCAGATCTCCTCTCTCGCTGGAGGCGCGGTCCGCGCCCCTCGGTCCCTGGCGGGGCGAAGTTTACCCCAGCCGTACCCGCGCGGCTCTCCCTGGTTTAGGATCCCTCCATGAATACTGTTGATACGGTTCATGCGGCGATGATCGGCGCCGCGGCTCTCATGGTCCTTTTTATCGCCTGGAAACTCGCGCAGGCGTCCCGGGCGGCGCGCAGGATGGATCGGGCTCTCGAGGCTCTGGGCGCCGGCCGGTCGCACCTCCTCGGAACCTGCCTCTCGGGTCTGCAGGGGCTCGAGCCGTCCACGCTCGTGAGCTGCGGCGCGACCGCCACGGAGATCATCTTCCTGGCGGAGAACGACTGCCGGGAGATCGGCAGAATCCCGCGCCGTTCGGTCCTCGGAGCTTTCGGAGGCGAAGAGTCGGACACGCACGCCCATCTCGCGGCCCTTGACGGGCTTCCGTCCCTGATCCTGGCCCAGATGGCGAATGGCCGCAGGGAGAGAAAAGAGGGCACCAGCTACATTGTGATCGACTGGAGCGACGGCCCCTCTCGACGGCAGCAGATCGTCTTTAAATGCAGCGGCAGGACGGCGGGCCGCATGGGCGCTGAAGATTTCGACATCATGAGGGGAGCCCGGCCGCTGTTCCCCGGCTTGGCGGAGCGGATAGAGTCAGCTAAAATCAAGCGCGAAAAGGTATGAAAGATATGCAACCTTGATCGTTCGATCGTGCGGAATGCTCGCAGATGGTCCCATTGACTGATGACGAGATGATCCAGGTTTTTTCGCGAGAGGACCAGTGAGGGGATTTGCGCCGTGATCCGTTATCTTCTTAAGAGGATCAGGCGATCAGCTTCCCCAAGGTCCACAATTCTGGCCTCCAGTCCAATGAGGAGAGAACGATGAGACACCGTCCAAGCTTTGAAGTCCCCGCTTCGCGCCTGCGGTTCGCTGTGGGGCTGCTCTGCGCGTTGGCCATTTCCGTGCTCGTTCCCTCCAGCGCCGCGGCGGCGCAGGGGGAGATGCGGTGTGGGGAAGTTTCTTTCTCCGTGAACCTCGCTCCGAGCGACGCCACCGCCTATGACGTGTTCGGCGTCCTCTGCTCGCGCGGCAGCCTCAGGGACAGGACGATCCAGATCGCGCTCCACGGCTCGACCTACGGCCATCTCTACTGGGACTTCCCCTTCCAGCCCGAGATCTACTCGTACGTGCGCCGGGCCACGACCGAGGGTTATGCGGTGCTCAATCTCGACCGGATCGGGGTCGGCCGGAGCGATCATCCGCCGGCGGAAGCGGTCACCATCGAATCCAACGCCTATGTAGTGCACCAGATCGTCCAGGAGCTGCGCGGCGGGGATCTGGTGGTGCCGCCTTTCGGCCGCATCCGCGCCGAACGGGTCGTGCTCGTCGGCCACTCGCTAGGCTCGGTGATCTCGATCCAGGAGGCGGCCACCTATGACGACGTGGACGCCGTGGTGCTGACCGGCGTGTCGCACACCGTGACGCCGGCCCTGGGAGACGTGAGCTTCTTTCCGGCGAACCTCGATCCGCACTTCGCGGGGCGCGGCATCCCGGACGGCTACTTGACTACCGCCCCCGGCATCCGGTTCCGGTCGATCTTCTACAACACCGACGACCCTTCATCCTACGATCGCCGCATTATCAGGATCGACGAGAAGAACAAGGAGACGACCACCGTGGGCGAGCTCAACACGGCGGTTGCCGGGCTGGGCTTCTCGACCGGCATCCACGTTCCGGTGCTGGTGGTGGTCGGCGATTCGGATCAGGCCTTTTGCAACCCACCGGGCTGCACGGCCTCCGGCAGCCTCGCGACCGAGCCGAGCTTCTACCCGGCCGACGCCTGCGCGGAGGCGGTGGCTATCCCGGGATCGGGTCACGACCTCAACCTGCACTACCAGGCCCCGCGCACCTATACCACCATGCTGAAGTGGCTGAACCGGCGCGTCGGCAGCAATACGAAGTTCCCGGCGCCGCAGCCTTGCCCGTAGTTCCCTGGGAGCGCCGGCGCTCCCAGGGACAACCTACCCCAGCAACACCCGCCGCGCCGACTTCACCTCGGGCAGCGCGGCGAGCTTCTCCAGCAGCTCGGGCGTGGGCTCCTGGTCGAGGCGCAGGACGGCCAGGGCTTCCTGGCCGCGGCGGGAAAGGTGAATGTCGGCGATGTTGACGTTCGATTCCGCCAGCAGGGTGCCGACCTTGCCCACGACTCCGGGCTTGTCCAGGTTCTCCAGCACCAGCAGATTCCCCTCGGGCCGGAACTCCAGCGGGTAGTTCTCGAAGCGCACCACCCGCGGATCGCCGTCTCCGAACAGAGTGCCGCCCAGCTCGACGCTGCGGCCGCCGCCGGAGAGGGTGATGTCGACCAGTTGCGGGTACTCGCTGCGCGCGTTGCTGTGGGTGGAGCGCACCACCTCGATCCCGCGGCCTTCGGCGATCCGCTCGGCGTTGACGTAGTTGACGCCCTCGCCCAGGAACGGGGTGAGCACCCCCTTGAGCACGGCGACCGTCACCGGGTGGCGCAGCCCCTCATCCAATCCCCAGACGTCCACCGTCAGGCTCTGCGGCGCGGTGCCGAGGAGCGCGCCAGCCATGCGGCCGAGCGACTCGCCCAGCGCCATGAACGGCTCGGCCCGGCCGCCGGTGGCCCGGAACGGCAGGTTGACCGCCGCCACCGCCAGCGAACCGGCAAGCGCGGCGAGGACCATCTGCGCGGTCTCGATCGAGATCCGCTCCTGGGCCTCGCGGGTCTGGGCGCCGAGGTGGGGCGTCGACACCACTCTCTTGTGGCGCACCAGCCGGAGATCCTTCGGCGGCTCCTCGGCGAAGACGTCGAGCGCCGCGCCGCCGATGTGACCGGATTCGAGCGCCTCGAGCAGCGCCTCTTCGTCGATCACCCCGCCGCGTCCGCAGTTGACGATCAGCGCCCTCTTCTTCATCTTCGCCAGGCGCTCGCGGTTCAGCAGGTTGCGGGTCTCCTTGGTGAGCGGCGTGTGGAAGGTGATCACGTCCGCGCGGGCGAGCAGGTCGTCGATCCCCAGCAGCTCGACGTCCAGCTTGCGGGCCGCCGCGGCGTCGAGGAAGGGGTCGTAGGCCACGATCTTCATCTCGAAGCCGCGGGCGCGGTCCGCCACCCGCTGGCCGATGCGTCCGAAGCCGATGATCCCGATCGTCTTGCCCTGCAGCTCGACGCCGGTGATCTTGCGGTTCCACTCCCCCGCCCGCATCGAGGCGTCGGCCTCGGGCACCCGGCGGGCGAGCGAGAGGAGGAGTGCGAAGGTGTGCTCGGTGGCCGACATCAGGTTGGCCGTGGGCGCGTTGACCACCAGGATGCCGAGCTCGGTCGCGGCGGCCACGTCGACGTTGTCGACGCCGATACCGGCGCGCCCCACCACCTTGAGCTTCTTGCCGGCCTTGAGCAAATCGGCGGTGGCCTGGGTGGAGCTGCGCACGACCAGAGCGTCGAAGTCGGCGAGGATCTCAGGCAGGCGCGGGCGCTCTTCCGCCGTGAGCTGATGCACTTCCACCCCGGCTTCCTGGAACAGCGTCAGACCGGAGGGATCGAGGGTGTCGGCGATCAGGATCTTCGCCATGATGATTTCATCCATCCTTACCGAGCCGCCGGAGCGGACACCTTTTCCAGGATCTGATCGATCACGGCCAGCAGCGCGTCGAGGTCGCTCTCGCGCACCTCGCCCATGTGGCCGATGCGGAAGGTGGTCGGCTTCCAGTCGCCGTAGCCGCTGCCAATGGTGTAGCCCTGCGCGGTGCACCCCTTGACGATCGCCTGCGGATCGACGCCCGCCGGCGAATTGAAGCAGCTCACCGTCAGCGAGCGGGCGTTCTCGGCCGAGGCGTAGGCGCAGCCGCGCGAGGCCGCCCACTGGGCCGTCTTCTCCTGCAACTGCTGATGCCGGGCCCAGCGCGCCTCCATCCCCTCGGCGAGGATGCGGTCGAGCTGGACGTCGAGCGCCCAGAGCAGCGGGATGGCGGGGGTGGTGATGAAGCCCCCCTCCTTGTGCTTGTCGAGGTAGCGCAGGAGGTCGGTGTAGAAGCCGCGGTGCGGCACGGCCTTCGCCCGCTCGGCCGCGCGGTCGGAGAGGGTGAAGACGGTCAGGCCGGGCGGCACGGCGATCGCCTTCTGGGTGCCGGCGAGGCAGATGTCGATCCCCCAGTCATCGGTCTCGACCGGCGCGCCGCCGAGCGAGGAGACGGCGTCGACGATCACCAGGGCATCCCCCTCCTCGCGGATCACCTTGGCGAGGTCGGCGATCGGGTTCATGACGCCGGTCGAGGTCTCGTTGTGGACCACGGTGACGGCGTCGTACTTCTTGCGGCGCAGGGCGGCGCGCAGCGCCTCGGGATCGATCGCCTGACCCCAGGGGGCGGCGAGCTTGTCGGCGGACTTGCCGGTCGACTTGGCGATCGAGTGCCAGCGCTCGGAAAAGGCGCCGTTGGTCAGGCAGAGCACGTCCTGCTGCACGCAGGAGATGACGGCGCTCTCCATCACCAGCGTCGAGCTGCCGCTGGCGACCATGACGTCGCCGGAGGTGCGGAGCAGCTTGGGGAGCTTGGCGGACAACTTGATGTAGAAATCCTTGAAGCCGGGCGACCGGTGCCCCACCATCGGCTGGGTCATCGCCTGGCGGGCATCCTCGGAAACGTAGGTCGGGCCGGGAAGGAAGAACTTGATGGGCTCGGTCACGGTACACCTCTCCTCTCGGAGGGACCTGGGAGAGGTCCCTGAAATGATGCCGCATTGTGGCAAAAAGGGGGTGGGGTGGCAAGGCGGGCCCCGCCCCTCAGGCCGCCACAGCCTCCCACGGCCGCGGCTTGCGCAGCGCCATGGCGAGCTCTTCCGTTGCATAGCGCCGCGAGGCGGCTCCGGGGGGCGCCACGATCCAGGCGTCGTCCTCGAGCCGCAGGGAAGGGGCTTCGATCTCCCCCCGGACCAGGACCATGACGCACCCCCGGAAGTGCTCGCGCAGGAGATCCTTCAGGACCGGGGCGCCGCGCATGGGCTTGACGGTGACCGTCCGCCCCTCCCCCACCGCCACGGCGCGGAGAACGCTCAAGGCCGCGGCGGTCTCCAGCGCCTCGGGGACGGGGGTGGTCGCGCCGCCGAGGTCGAGCCAGCCGATCCGGAGGCCCAGGGCGCGGGCGGCGTCGATCAGGGGGGCGAAGCGGCCGGGCGCGTCGTCCACCCGGAGGAGATGAGGGGTCTTCAAATCGTTCTCCCAGGATGCTCGGTCAGCCGGGGAGAGGGGTCCCCCAGGTGGGGGAAAGGGTCCCCCTCGTGGGGAGAGGGGTCCCCCAGGCAGGTACAGGGTTCCCCCGGCCCGGGGGAGGGGTCTCCCAGGCCGGGAGAGGGGTCCCCCCAGCGGGGAGAGGGGTCCCCCGAGCGGGGGGAGGGGTCCCCCAGGCTGGGGAGGCGTTCCCCCACCCTCACGCGCCATTCTCCGGATAGAGCAGGATCTCCCGGCGCTCGTCCCGGAACTCCCGCTCGTCGTTCTTCCAGGTCGCGATCCAGTCCGCCAGCCCCTCCCCGCTTTCGATCGCCTGCCGGTATTCGGGGCCGCCGGTCAGGAGATCGATCGCCGGACGGTCGGAGACGAACTCATAGGGGGCCTCGCGCCAGGCGAAGCCGTCCGGCCAGAGGCGGTGGATGGCGTCGAGCAGCTCGGCGCCGGCGCGGTAGGACTGGAAGGCGCGGGGGTCGGTCACCAGCAGCTCGACGCCGGCGCAGACCTCGCCCCGGTGCTTCTGGAACTGCGGCCGGTAATAGGTGGGGACGAACCGGACGCCCGGCAGGTCGCGCCGGTTCAGCTCGGCGGCCAGGCGCTTGGGATCGATGAACGGCGCGCCGGTGAGCTGGAACGGGCGCGTGGTGCCCCGCCCCTCGGAGAGCTCGGTCGCCTCGACGAGGCAGCCGCCGGGGTAGACCAGCGTCGTGGCGGGGGTCGGCATGTTGGGCGACGGCGCGATCCACGGGAGGCCGGTCTCCTCCCAGGTCATGTCGCGCGACCAGCCATCCATGTACCAGACCGTGAAGTAGGCGTTGTGCCCGATCCAGTTGCGGCGCCGCGCCTCCAGGCGGAACAGCTCGCCGAGCGTCAGGCCGTGGCGGACGGGCAGCCGGAAGGCGCCGACGAACGACTCGTAGCCGGCGCCCAGAAGGTTCCCCTCGATCACCTCGCCCCCCAGCGGGTTGGGGCGGTCGAGCACCCAGACCTCGCAGCCGGCGGCCATCGCCGCCTCGGCGGCCCAGATCCCGGTCGCCGCGTAGGTGTAGTAGCGCGAGCCGATGTCCTGGAGGTCGATCAGCAGCAGGTCGAGCCCCGCGAACGCGCAGGGGCACGGGCGCAGCGTCTGCTCGGAATCGCCGTAGAGCGAGAGGATGGGAGCGCCGGTCCACGGGTCGCTCCCCCCCTCGGCGGGGATCATGTCCTGCTCGATGCCGTAGTAACCGTGCTCGGGGCCGAAGAGGGCGCGCGGCGGCCCGGCCGCGGTCTCCGCGAGCGCGAGATGGATGGGCCGGCCGTCGCGCGTGATCGAGGCGCCGTGGGCCAGGATGCCGTAGGCGCGGTCCGCGAGCCGCGAGGGGTCGGCGAGGAGACGGTCGAGGCCGGTCTGAACGCTCATCTTCATCTATCCTTCCCTCCGGAAGATGCCCGTCCGGCCGCCGCTCTTGGCGTCCAGCCGGAGGTCGGTGATCACGGCGCCCTTCTCGACCGCCTTGACCATGTCGTAGAGGGCGAGGGCGGCGGTCGAGCAGGCCAGCAGGGCCTCCATCTCGGCGCCGGTGCGGGCGTTGACGACGACGTGGCTGCGGATCAGGACCCCCTCGGGGATCGGCTGGATGTCGATCTCCACCTGGTCGAGCGGGATCTGGTGCGCGAGCGGGATCAGCTCGGAGGTGCGCTTGGCGCCCTGGATGCCGGCGAGGCGGGCAACGGCGAAGGCATCCCCCTTGGGGAGGTTGGCCAGCCGGATCAGGGTCTGGGCGGAGAGCAGCACCCGGCAGGAAGCCTCGGCCACCCGGCGGGTGACGGCTTTCTCCGAGACATCCACCATGTGGGCGCTGCCCTGGGGGTCGAGATGGCTGAACGAACCTTGCGAGCTCATGAGGTGATGCGTCTCCGGGCGTTTTGATCCGCTATCTGGCGCCGGTATGCTAACACCCGATGCGACTGGCGATCGTGGTGCCCACCCTGAACGAGGAGGACACCCTGCGCCGCTATCTTCCCGCGGCCCTCGCCGTGGCCGACGAGCTGATCGTCTCGGACGGCGGCAGCGACGACGGCACGGTGGCGCTGGCGCGCGAGCTCGGCGCTCGCGTCTTGACCGGTCCGCCCGGGCGCGGCGGCCAGCTCAACCGCGGCGCCGCGGCGGCTACCGCGGACGTGCTGCTCTTCCTTCACGCGGACACGACGCTGCCGGAACGAGGGGTGGAACGGCTTCGCGAGGCGGTGGCGCGCGGCGCGCCCGGCGGCGCCTTCTTCCTCCGCTTCGACGTCGACCGCCCGATGCAGCGCCTCGGTTCCCGGCTGATCAACTGGCGCACGCGCCGGCTGCGCGTCCCGCTCGGCGATCAAGCCCAGTTCGCGACCCGCGAGACGTTCGAAAATCTGGGTGGATTCCGCGACTGGCCGATCCTGGAAGACCTCGACTTCGCCCTGCGGCTGCGCCGCCTCGAGGGCTTCACGCTGATCGAGGAGCCGGTGACGACCGGCGCCCGCCGCTTCGTGGAGCAGGGAACGGTGCGGACGGTGGCGACGAACTGGCTGATCTGGATCCTCTTCCTCTGCGGCGTCTCGCCGCACCGCCTGGCGCGGCTCTACCGGCAAATCCGGTAGGGGCTACGCTCTTACTCGCTCGCGCCGGACTTCAACCGGAGCGTCCGGCGGAGGATCGGCAGGGTCGCCTGATCCTTGTCGCGGTTCGCCTCTTCTTTCGAGCGGATGATCATGCCCAGGCGGAGAGTGCGAACCCGCAGGCCGGAAATTTCGTAGATCTCCGTCTCTCCAACGAGGTCCGTGTAGGTCGATCCGTGACCGATGCTTTCCAGGACGTCCAAGGGGCCGGAGTCGGTCACCAGGCGATGGAGGCGCATCGTGTCCAATTTGGCGCGATCGGGAAGGATCAGCCGTCCAGCCGGATCGAGATAGCGCGCGTTCAGCTCGCGCAATGCCTCCAGAAGGCGGTCCCGATCCTCCACCGTCGGACGGACCACGACGTCGAGATCGAACGTCGAGACCGGTGCGCCTTCCAGAATGGCGGCAACCCCGCCGACGACGATGAACTCCACGTCGTGCCGGGCCAGGACCTCGAGAATGTGGAGGAATCTAAACGCGGCGTCCATTCCGCAGGGCCTGGACGCTGTCGACGAACCCCTGGGCCACCTCGAGGCGTTGTGCCGGCGTCAGACTGAGCATCCAAAGGATGAGCCCGTCATCTTCTTCCTGTTCCTGCTTCTGCTCCGCGGAGGCAGGGTCTTCGCCAGCGGCCATGACGCGTTCTGGATCCATTCCACAGATGGTACCACCGCCCAAAAACATCAAAGCCCCGGCGCTGAGCGCGCGCGGGGCTTCGGAGAGCGACCTTCTCGAGGATCAGACCGAGAGGGGGATCTTGCTTACGAGGACTTGCGGCCACGCTTCTTGGTGTTGACGGCTTCCTTGAGGTCCTTGCCGGCCTTGAAACGGACGGTCTTGCTGGCCTTGATGGTGATCGACTCGCCGGTGGCGGGGTTGCGCCCCTTGCGGGCCCCACGCTCGGCGACGGCGAAGCTGCCGAGGCCCGGGATCTTGACCGACTCACCAGCCTTCAGGGCGTCGGAGACGGCGCCGACGACCGCTTCGAAAGCTGCAGCGGCCTGCCGCCGGTTCACGCCCTCGACGGAGTCCACAATACTATTCACGAGATCAGCCTTACCAGCCATCGCTCTCCTCCTCTAGTCGTTTTTTTGAACGAAAGTGACTGGCGGAAACGATAAGGCAACCGGAGTGGGCTGTCAATACAGCATGAGGGGCTCAGAACCGCTTTAAACCGGGGCTTTGGCGAGCACATTGACGGTGAAGCCGTCGTGATCGCCACCGGTCAGGATCTGCCACGTCCCGGAGCCCGTAACTCCTGACGCCACAGCGGTTTCAAGCATTCCTTCAAGCGGTGTCAGAGAAAAATCCGGATGCGTTGCGAGAAAGCGTGCCATGACGTCCTCGTTCTCTTCCCGTTCGAGGGAGCAGGTGATGGCGATCAGCCGGCCGCCGGGAGCCACCTGAGGCGCCGAGCCTTCGAGCAGCCGCAGGGCTTGGCGCGACAGGCGGCCGATCTCGCTCTCGCTGATCCGCCACTTGATCTCCGGGTGCCGGCGCAGCGTGCCGGTGCCCGTGCACGGCAGGTCGAGCACCACGCGATCGAACGGGCGGGAGAAGGGGGGCGCCCCGGCGTCGGCAACGGCGAGCGGCAGCGAACGCCCCAGCCGGCGCTGGTTGGCGCGCACCAGGGAAACGCGCGACAGCGCGACGTCGCTCATCGTGATCCTGACGCTCGGCTCCCAGGCGAGCAGCGCAAAGCTCTTGCCGCCGGGCGCCGCCGCGGCGTCGAGCACGGTCTCGTTCTTCCGTGGCGGCGGGATCAGCGCCGCGGCCTGGCTCGCCTCGTCCTGCACGTAGAGATCGCCGCGATGGAAGGCCGCAGAGGTCAGCGGATTGCCGCGCCGCACGATCAGCCCGAGCGGCGAGAGCGACGCCGGCTCGACCTCCAGCCCCTCGTCGATCAGCGATTCGGCGAGCAGCTCGCGGCCGCCGCGGTCGCGGAAGGCGAGCAGTTGCATCGGCTTCGGCCGGTTGTTGGCTTCGAGCAGGTCGAGCGTCCGCGCGGTGCCGAAGCGGTGGAGCCAGCGGTCGACCAGGAAGTCGGGGTGGCTGTACTCGATCGCCAGCCGCCGCACCGGATCGGACTCCTTCACCGGCCAGTCCCCGGGGCGTGGATCGCGCGCGATCCGGCGCAGCACGCCGTTGACGAAGCTGGCGCCGCCGCGATGGGTGAGCTGGTGCGCCTGCTCGACCGCCTCGTGGACGGCGGCGTGCGCCGGCACGCGGTCGAGGAAGAGGAGCTGATAGGTGGCGATCCGCAGCGGCGAGCGCAGCACCTCCTCGATCTGCTCGAAGGAGCGGCTGCTGGCGGCGGTGATCACGTGGTCGAGCCGGCGCAGCCAGCGCAGGCTCCCCATCACCAGCTCGCGGAGCAGCCCCTGATCGCGGTCGTCGAAGCGCGGCAGCGCGCTTTCGAGGAAGGAGTCGGCCGGCGCCATCGATTGCAGGGTCCGCTCGAGCACCCACGCCGCGGCGGCGCGGACATTGTCCTGGCGGGCGCTGAGGCGGCGGCTGCGGCCGGGGCCGGTCTGGGGGGTCGGAGGCGGAGAGAAGTGGCGCTTGGACATGCGTTGCGGACCGGTCAGGTGAAGCTCTCGCCGGCTCGCAGCCGCTCTCCATTGGCGAAGTCGGCGGCGCGCAGAGCGCGCTTGCCGGGCCGCTGCAGCTCGGCGAGGCCGAGCACGGTGCCGCCGCCGCAGGCGACGGCGAGCAGCCGGCCGCCGCGCGGCCCGAGGATCGTCCCGGGGCCTCCCTCCCCGGTCTCCTCGATCACTTCCGCCGCCACGATCTTCACCGGCTCGCCGCGCAGCTCGGCGGTGAGGCCCGGCCACGGCGTGTAGGCGCGCAGGCGGTCGTGGATCTCGCGCGCCGGCAATCCCCAGTCCACCCGGCCGCTGTCGCGGGTGAGGCGCGGCGCGTAGGTCACCCCGCCGGCGGGCTGCGGCCGGGGCTCGATCTCGCCGCGCTCCAAAAGCTCGAGCGTGCGCACCATCAGCGGGCCGCCGAGGCCGGCGAGCCGCGCGGCGAGCTCGTCCGCGGTCTCCAGCGGGCCGATCTCGACCCTCTCCTCGAGCAGGATGGGGCCGGTGTCGAGCCCCTCGTCCATCCGCATCGTCGCCACCCCGGTCCAGGCGTCGCCCGCGGCCACCGCGGCCTGAATCGGCGAGGCGCCGCGCCAGCGCGGGAGCAGCGAGGCGTGGAGGTTGATGCAGCCGTAACGCGGCAGGTCGAGCAGGGCGCGCGGGAAGATCTGGCCGAAGGCGACGACCACGGCGACATCGGCGCCGAGCGCCGCCGCCTCCTCCAGGAACTCAGGGGTGCGGACACGCTCGGGCTGCGTCACCGCGAGGCCGTGCTCGCGCGCCCAGCGGGCGACCGGCGGGTCCTGGGGGTCGCGATGGCGGCCGACCGGGCGTGAGGGCTGGGTGACGACGCGCACCGGCGGCCGCCCGGCCGCGACCAGGGCGGCGAGCGTCGGCACCGCGAATTCCGGCGTGCCGAAGAACAGAATGCGGTCGATCCCCGACATGCCGCGAAGGATAGCACCGGGGAAAAAACATGGCCGGGCAGCATGACGGGGCCTGAAAACGCCAAACGCCCCATCCCGAAGGATGGGGCGCTCAAACCGCGGGCGGAGAGGAGACCTACCCGCCGACGTTGTTGACGACGATCCGCTTCTTGCCGATGTAGGTGGTGGAGCCGAGGATGTCCGTCACCACCACGTCGATGAAGTGCTCGCCGTTGGCGAGCAGCCGGGTGTCGAGGGCGTACTGATAGCCCGGACCGACGAAGTTGGGATAGCCCGGGTAGTAGTTCAGCTCGAAGACGTCCGTCCGCGGGAGACCATAGATCGCGCTGCCGGACGGATGGCCGTCGACGAGGATCTGGACATCGCTCACGCCCTCCCAGTCGAGCGTCCAGCCGGTCACCTGGATGACGCCGTTGTACAGCAGCCCGTTGCGCGGCAGATCGATGTTGCCGATCGCGATCTCGTTGCTCGGCGGATTCTGGTCGCAGGTGAAGGTGACCGGGATCTCGGCGATGTTGCTGAGCTGGCTGGCGTGGTCGCCCGCCCGGATGGTCAGGATGTGATGGCCCTGGTTGTACAGCGGCTGGTAGCCCGGGATCGGCAGGGCGGTCACCAGTTGCCCGATGTCGAGCACGAAACGGAAGCCGCTGTGGGGGCTGTCCTTGAGGCTCGGGAAGACCTGCTCGATATCCACCCGGCGGATCCCATAGCAATCGGTCTGGCCGCCCTTCGCGGAGGAGAAGGTGCACGCGAGGTCGGAGTTGTAGCTGATGCCCTCCCAGGGGTCCGCCGCCACCGCGCGGTCGATCAGCAGCTCGACAAAGGCGACGCCGGTGTCGTTGCTCCTGGTGCCGGCGTCGAGCGCATAGCCGGAGATGACGGCGTAGCGGCGGTTGGGGGAGTTGACGTCGCAGTTGCCGCGCAGCTCGGCCTGCGGCTTGGGGAACTCGATCATGCCGAACGGCAGGAGATCGTGCTCCACGTTGGTGAACGTGATCGCCCGGGAGGGGAGGACCACCGTCTCGCCGGCGCGGCTCTTCACCCGCATGGCCACGCTGTGCCTGCCGTTCAGGTAGTGCGTGGTGTCGAGCTGGAAGGCGAAGCCGGCGGCGTCCGAATCCGGATAGTCGGGGAACCTCGCCGCGACCCCGGCGCGAGCCCGGCCGTAGGCGGCGCGGCCGGCGACGAAGCCATCCACCAGGATGTCGACCGCCAGGACGCCATTGTCGTCGAGAGCCCAGCCGGTGAGCGGCAGGGAACCGGCGCCGGAGTTGCCGCCGCCCACGATGCCACCAAACGAGCCGAACGGGGCAGCGGCCCAACCCGGCATCGACGCCAGCAGGGCTACCGCGATCGCGGACACGAGAACATTGCGCTTCATGCTCCTAACCTCCTCACAGGCACCTGCGTCGAACACCAGGGTGTGTGAAACGTTGGAAACAACTGAAGAGCGCGGACCTTTTCCGGTCACCCTTCATGTATTACGTGAACTTTCGCGGATTTTAAGGGCTTTGCAGGAAGAAAGTCAATCATCGACTTTCTTCTATAGGGTGGAATCCGGCTTCCCGCCCGCCAGCCCCTCGAGGTTGGCCTCGACCAGCAGCGGCAGGTTCGCGAGGTCGTACCCCCCTTCGAGAACGGCGAGCACCCGGCCGTCGCAGACCTCGGCGGCGAGCTCCCGCAACCAGTCCCCCCAGCTCCGAAACCCCTCCCGGGTGACCCGCATGCCGCCCAAGGGGTCGCTTTGCCAGGCGTCGAAGCCGGCGGAGACGATCAGCGCGTCGGGGGAGAAGCGGCGCAGCCCGGGGAGGATCCGGTCGCGGATCGCCTCGGCGTACCCCTCGTCGCCGGTGCCGGCGGGGAGCGGCACGTTGAGAGTGAACCCCTCGCCGGCCCCGATCCCCCGCTCGCTCGCGGCGCCGGTGCCGGGGTAGAACGGGTACTGATGGGTGCTGGCATAGAACACGTCGGCCCGCTCCTCGAACAGGTGCTGGGTGCCGTTGCCATGATGGACGTCGAAATCGAAGACGGCCACCCGCGAGGCGCCGTGCCGGCAGCGCAGGTGCTCGGCGGCTACCGCCGCGCTGTTGAAGAAGCAGAAGCCCATGGCGAACGCACGCTCGGCGTGATGTCCCGGGGGGCGCACCGCCGCGAAAGCCGCGCGCTCCGCCCCCCCGGCCATCCAGTCCGCCGCCGCGAGCGTGGCCGACACCGCCGCCCAGGACGCCTTCCAGGTGCCGGCGGAGAGCGGGTTGTCCGCCGAGTCGAGCAGCGAATCCCCGCGCGCGGCGGCACGTTCGAAGCGGGCGATGTACCCCTCGTCGTGCAGGGCGGTGACCGCCTGGCGCTCGGCTTCGAGGTCCCCCGCGGCGGCCGGCGCCTCGGCGAAGGGCCAGCCGCGCTCCCGGAGGTGGGCCACCACCCCCGAGAGACGTTCGGGCCGCTCGGGGTAGCCGGCGGGAGCGCGATGGTCGAGACAGGTCGGGTCGGTGAAGATGCGGATCATGGATTGGGATGATATCTCGCCCCGCCAGGCGCCCGGCCGGGCTCCCCGGCGGTCCGCCAGGAGGGGGAGACCAGCCGCCGGCGCACCCGGTGCACCAGGGCGTGAATGGTGCTCGCGGCCAGCCGCCCCCCCTCGGCGCGCACGATCTCCTCGCCCGTCCAGCCGTCGAGCAGGGCGCGGCGGAGAATGCGCAGGGAGCGCTGGCGGTCCTCCTGGCAGAGATTGGGATCGAGCAGCGAATGGCAGCGCGCGAGCACCACCCGCCGCCCCTCGCGGAGCAGGGCCTGGTCCTCGGGAGTGCCGCGGGGATCGACCGCGCGGTCGGCGATCTCGCGCAGCCGCCCGAAGAGCTCGACCGGGAAGCCGCCGCCACGCTTGACCGCCGCCTGCGAGCGGAGCTCGTCGAGCACCACCCCCTGGGCGACCCGCGACAGATAGCTCACCACCTGCCCCTCGCTCCAGCGCCGGAGCAGCCGCAGCCGCCGCGCGCCGCCGCTCAGCAACCGGCAATAGACCTCCTGCACCCGCTCGTCGACCTGCTCGGGCTCGGGCCGGACGACGCCGGCGCCGCGCAGCGACCGGTGCACCTGCCCTCGCACCAGGGGGCCATAACAGCGGACCAGATCCTCCCAGTCCGCCTCCTTGTGCGGCCGCGGCGCGGCGGGCCTCTTCTTCTCGACTGAACTCATTGCCTCTCCTCCAGGAAGGGAGGGGAGGTGGCGCCAGTGATCGGGAGGGAAAAGCGGATCGCCGGGCTCAGAGCCCGGTCGGAAAGGGGAGGCGATTTATATCGTGTTTACGGAACGGGGTGCAAGGGGTGGGGTACCTCCCCAATCCAAGCTACAATCCGCCCCCCGGAGCACCCCCATGCGACGAATCTTCCCCTTCATCTTCATCCTCTGCCTTCTCACCCTCGCGGCCTGCCGCGGGAAAGAGACGGCTCCTCCCGAGCGGCGCCCGCTCGCCGGGGCGGCCAAGGGGTGGAACGTGGTCCTGCTGACGGTGGACACCCTGCGGGCGGACCGGCTGGGCAGCTATGGCTACAAGGCGCACTCCAACAGCCCGCGGGTGGACGCCCAGCTCGCCTCGGGGATCAGGTTCGAGAACGCGATGTCGCAGCGGGCTTCGACCTGGCCCTCGCTCGCCTCGGTGCTGACCGGCCTCTATCCGAGCAGCCACGGGGTCAACGAGAACGGCTTCGGGTTTCCCGACGGCCTGCCGACCCTGCCCAAGCTGCTGCACGCCGCCGGCTACCAGACCGGGGCGTTCCTCAGCAACATGTGCCAGGCCAATCACCAGGGGTGGGACGACTTCTCCTGCTCCGGCGGCCAGGACGGCAAGGATGTCCGCCGGGCGCTCGAGTGGGCGGGGAAGGTCGACGCCAAGCGCCCCTATTTTCTCTGGGTTCACCTGTTCGGCGCCCACCCCCCCTACTACAACGGCGGCGACTTGGCGGAGCAGATGGACCCCGGCTACCAGGGACCCCTCGGACCGCGCAAGCGGCTGCTCGATCCGGTGATGACGACCCCGGTCCCGCTCACCCCCCGCGACGTCCAGCATCTGGACGCGCTCTACGACGGCGCCGTCCAGGGGAGCGACCGGCTCAGCGGCGCGCTGCTGGAAGGCCTGCGGGCGGCCGGCCGGCTGGAGCGGACGATCGTCATCTTCAGCGCCGACCACGGCGAGGAGCTCTACCAGCACAACCGCTACCTCTACCACTCCTGCTCCGTCTACCAAACGGCGCTCCACGTGCCGCTCGGCTTCTCGGCGCCGGGGCTGATCCCCGCCGGGGCGCGGGTGCCGCAGGTGGTGGAGCTGATCGACATCCTCCCCACCCTGCTCGACCTCGTCGGGGTGGCGAAGCCGGACGAGCAGCACGGCAAGTCGCTGGTGCCCTACCTGGAGCGCCCCGGCGAGGGGGGGCGGGGGCGGCCGGCCTTCTCCGAGTACGGGTCGAGCACGATCCACACCGTGCTCCAGGACAACTGGAAGCTGGTCCACAACCCGGAGGGGTTCAGCCCCATCTGCATTCCGGACGCGCCGCCGAACCATTACCCGATCGGCAAGGAGGAGCTGTACGACCTCTCGCGGGACCCCGGGGAGCGGGTGAACCTGGCGGCCAGGGAGCCGGCGAAGGTCGCCGAGCTCGCGAAGCTCCTCGAGCGCCGCTTCGCGGGCCTGCGCAACCGGGTGCGTGACCAGAAAGTGCCGGAGGAGCTGAAGAAGGAGCTCAACTCGCTCGGCTACGTGGCGCACTGAAGGGCGGCGGGCGGGAACATCGCTGTTGACAACCCCGACCTCCGTACCTATCATTAGCGCTCCTTGGCGGCAGAGGGAGGTTAGCTCAGCGGTTAGAGCACCTGCCTTACACGCAGGGGGTCGCGGGTTCAAATCCCTCACCTCCCACCACGCGGTGGGAATGCCGTCACGGGAAAACAGTTCTTTGCGGGGCTGTAGTTCAGTTGGTTAGAACGCCGGCCTGTCACGCCGGAGGTCGCGGGTTCGAGCCCCGTCGGCCCCGCCACTCATCCTGAAAAAAAGCGCTGAAAAGCGGCCTGAAGAGAGATTACGATGCGCGAGAAGATCAAGCTGGTTTCGTCCGCGGGCACGGGCTACTTCTACACGACGAGCAAGAACAAGAAGCTCTCGACCGAGAAGCTGCGGATGAAGAAGTACGACCCCAAGGTGCGCAAGCACGTCGAGTTCGTCGAAGAGAAGCTCCGGTAGGCAGGGCGGCCACATAGGGCCGCCCCTACAATCTTCCTTCGCCTCTATCAAGGCCCCCCTCGCGGGGGCCTTGGCATTTCCGCAGCCCTTTCTGCAAGAATACAGACCCGGGCCGGGGGGCGAACCACCCCGAAGCCTTCACCCGCCCCCTCGCTTCCCCCAACCGAACCCAAAGGAGGGACGTCCGATGCCCTATCAGTTGCCCGCGCTCCCCTACGCCTTCGACGCGCTCGAGCCCCACATCGACGCGAAGACGATGGAGATCCACCACGACAAGCACCACGCGACCTACGTCAACAAGCTGAACGAGGCGCTCGCCAGCCACGCCAACCTCCAGGACAAGCCGGTGGAGGACCTGCTGCGCGGCTTCGATCAGGTGCCGGAGGCGATCCGCGGCGCCGTGCGCAATCACGGCGGCGGCCACGCCAACCACTCCCTGTTCTGGGAAGTCATGGGCCCGAACGGTGGCGGCAACCCCTCAGGCGAGCTCGCCGACGCGCTCCAGCAGGCCTTCGGCAGCTTCGAGGGCTTCAAGGAGAAGCTGACCAACGCGGCGGCCAACCAGTTCGGCTCTGGCTGGGGCTGGCTGGTGGCGAGCGACGGCAAGCTCGACGTCATCGCCCGCCCCAACCAGGACAGCCCGCTGATGGAGGGGAAGACGCCGCTCCTCGGCGTCGACGTCTGGGAACACGCCTACTATCTGAAGTACCAGAACCGGCGTCCCGACTACCTGTCCGCCTGGTGGAACACCGTCAACTGGGCGGCGGTGGCGAAGCGGTTCGCGGCCGCGCGCGGCTGATCCCGGGAACCCTCGAAGCACTGCCCAGAAACTGCGCATCCAGGGGTTCAAGTTCCCCTTTCGAGGTCGACAAGGCTCCCAATTTGGGAGCCTTGTCACGTTTTGGGCACCTGGAGCTACCCTGCAGGCCATCCGCCGTAAAGACGTAACGTGCGGTTATAGATAAGTTTGCACGGGTATGCCCAGTTTGTGGGCACTCGCATGCCTCGGGATTCGGGCACTTTCAAGTCTCGTTCAAGTATGCTCTCTCTACAATGTGTTCATCAGAGGCGGTGAAGCAAACCAACCCCCGCTCCAAGGAGAACAGAAGGCCATGGCTAACATCGACCGCGGCATCCACGATTTCCGGCGTGAGGAGAGGCACATGACGAAAGTGTTCAAGGCGTTGTCGGACGGCACACGGCAGGAGATCCTGCGTCTGCTGGAGGGGCAGCAGCGTACGGTTGGCGAGATTGTCGGCAACTTCAATCTCTCGCAGCCCACGATCTCGCGCCACTTGTCGGTCCTCAAGGAAGCGGATCTGGTCGTCGATCAGCGGCAGGGACAGAATGTCATCTACCGTTTGAATGAACCGGCGCTTTCGACCTCGATGCAGGAATTCTTCGGTCAGTTCCGTAGCTGTCAGGAAGTCATGCGGTAAATTTTTTGACGAAGAGGCCGGGCCGGCGGGCGAGAGCGCCGGAGCGGTGGTACCGCCTCTGCGGAGTACCCGCTCCGGCCGGCGCGTCGTTTCACTTGGCGCGCCTGGCCCCATTCAGTCCCGAGTCGAGTATAATCCCGCCCGCGTTGAAGGGCTGTCCGTTACCGACGGCCACTTTCCTCCTTTCGTAGTTCCATGGCGGTGTAGCTCAGCTGGTTAGAGCGAGCGACTCATAATCGCTAGGTCATGGGTTCGAGTCCCGTCACCGCTACCATTCTTTTTCTGCCCGTCCTGCTGCCGTGGACCTTCTCGACGCTCTGGCGACGTTCTTCCGCGACGAGGCGCCCCTCGCCCGCGGCGAGGGAGTCGTCGTCGCCTTCTCGGGCGGACCGGACTCGACGGCCCTGCTCTGGGGGATGTCCCGGCTCGCCGCGGAACGCGGGTTCCGGCTCGCCGCCGCCCATCTCGACCACGCCATGGACCCCGGTTCGGCCGGCCGCGCCGCCGCCGCCGCCCGCCTCGCCGCCAGCTTGAGCGTGCCGCTGATCGCCGGCCGCGCCGGGCAGGCGCCGGCGGGACCGGCGGAGAGCGCCGAGGCGGCCGGCCGGCGGGCGCGCTACGAGTTTCTCGAACGGGTGCGGAAGGCGTTCGGGGCGCGCTGGATCGCCACCGCCCACCATCGCGACGACCAAGCCGAGACCGTGCTGCTCCGGCTGCTCTTCGGCAGCGGCCTGGAAGGGGTGGCCGGCATCCGCCCGCTCCACGGCGCGGTCGCGCGGCCGCTGCTCGGGTTGCCGCGCGCCCGGCTCCTGGAAGCGGTGGCGGCGGCGGGGCTCGCGGCGGTCGACGACCCCACCAACCGGGTGTTGAGCGTGCCCCGCAACCGGGTGCGCCATCGCTTGCTCCCCGCCCTTTCCGAGAACGATCCGGAGCTGCCGGTCCGGCTCGCCCGGCTGGCGGCCCGGGCGCGGACGGCCACCCGGGCGCTCGACCGCGTCTGGAGCGGACGGCTCGCCGCGGTGCCGGTCGACGGCGGGATCGCGGTCGAACGCGCGGCCGTCGAGGCCCTCCCCGCCGGCGTCTACCCCGCCGTCTTCGCCTGGCTCCACCGCCAGGCCGGCGCCCCCTATCCGGCCGGCGAGGCGGCGCGGGGGGAGATGCTGCGCCAGCTCGCCCGGGGCCGGCGCGCGGCCTGCGACTGCGGCGGCGGCTGGCGCTGGGAGGCGGCCGGAGACCGGCTGATCCTGCGCCATCCGGCGGCGGCGCGGGAGCGGGTCGCGGATTTCACTTATACTCTTGAGATTCCGGGAGAGTTGGAGATCCCGGAGATCGCCGTCCGGGTGCGTATCTCCCGCCGCGCGGTCGAGCCCTGGATGTTCGAGGGGTCGGCCGATCGCGCGGGGCTCGCGCTCCCCTTGATGGAGGGAGACCTCGTCACGATCCGCAACCGCCGGCCGGGGGACCGTATCCACCCGCTGGGAGCGCGCGGCAGCCGGCGATTGAAAGAGGTGCTGATCGACCGCCGGGTGCCACGGCACATCCGGGAGCGGCTGCCGCTCCTCTGCGTGGGCGAGCGTATCGCCTGGGCCCCGGGGGTGACCATCGACCAGCGATTCCGGCTTGCCGGACACGCGACCGCCTGGGTCGCCGAGGTTTCGACGACATGAGCCCAGCCCCTGCCCTGCCCGACATCGAAACCCTCTTCGACGCCGAGACCGTGCGCGAAAGCGTCGCCGCCCTCGGCCGGAAGATCGATGCCGAGCTGGGGGACGAGGATCCCCTGCTGATCGCGCTGCTCGGCGGCTCGGTGATCTTCCTCGCCGACCTGGTGCGGGCGATCCCGCGGCCGGTGCGCTTCGAGTTCATCGACGTCGCCTACCACGTCGATCCCGCGCTGGACGAGAACGAGGATGAGGTGATGCGGATCGAGTATCCGATCCCGATCGAGATCGCCGGCCAGAGCGTGCTGGTGCTCAAGGACGTGGTCTCGTCGGCGGTGACTGAGCCGTATCTGGAGCAGCAGTTGCGCGACCATGGCGCCGCCCAGGTGCGCTTCGCGGCCCTGATCGACCTGCCGGACGAGCGCAAGACCGCCTTCGACCTCCACTACAGCGCCCTGACCTCCCATCGCGAGGGGGTCCTCGTCGGCTACGGGCTCAAGGCCCAGGGGCGCTACGGCAATCTCCCCTATGTGGGGAGGCTGGCCGACGAAGGCTGACGAGGGAATCGATGAACCGGTGGTTTGGTTGTCAAAAGGAAGGGACGTTCCGTCCCTTCATGACTGAAAGAAAAGGCGTCCCGGGCTTCTCGCCCCAAGGGCGCTTCCTATGAGGTAGCCGAGCTTTGAACTCTACTGTTAAAACCCTGTTTCTCTGGATGGCGATCTTCGGGGTGGTGATTCTGCTCTGGAACACGTTCCAGGGCGGCAAGGCACCCCAGAAGCCGGTGGATAACTCCGAATTCATGACGGCCGTTCAGCAGGGGAAGGTCGCGGAAGTCAAGATTTCCGGCAAGCAGCTCACTGGCAAGTACAAGGGCGAATATCTTGGCGGCCAGGAGTTCAAGACCACTCTCCTCGACGACGATCCGGACCTGATCAAGCAGCTCCGCGAGTCCAAGGTCCGCATCAGCGCCGAGGAGCCGCACGAGAATCCCTTCATCGCCGTGCTGCTGACCTGGGCGCCGGTGCTGCTGATCGTCGGCCTCTGGATCTTCTTCATGCGCCAGATGCAGACCGGCGGCAACAAGGCGCTCTCCTTCGGCAAGAGCAAGGCCAAGCTCCTGAACGCCTCCGGCAAGAAGGTGAGCTTCAAGGACGTCGCCGGGATCGAGGAGGCCAAGGAGGAGCTGCAGGAGATCGTCGAGTTCCTCAAGGAGCCCCAGAAGTTCCAGAAGCTGGGGGGCCGCATCCCCAAGGGCGTGCTGCTGATGGGCCCCCCGGGAACCGGCAAGACCCTGCTCGCCCGCGCCATTGCCGGCGAGGCGAACGTGCCGTTCTTCTCCATCTCCGGCTCCGACTTCGTCGAGATGTTCGTCGGCGTCGGCGCCTCGCGCGTGCGCGACCTGTTCGAGCAGGGGAAGAAGAACGCTCCCTGCATCATCTTCATCGACGAGATCGACGCCGTCGGCCGCCATCGCGGCGCCGGCCTCGGAGGCGGCCACGACGAGCGCGAGCAGACGCTCAACCAGCTCCTCGTCGAGATGGACGGCTTCGAGTCCAACGAAGGGGTCATCCTGATCGCCGCCACCAACCGGCCGGACGTGCTCGATCCGGCGCTGCTGCGCCCCGGCCGCTTCGACCGCCGGGTGGTGGTCGACCGTCCGGACATCAACGGCCGGCTGGGCATCCTCAAGGTGCACACCCGCAACATCCCGCTCGACGAGAACGTCAACCTGTCGGTGATCGCCCGCGGCACTCCGGGCTTCGCCGGCGCCGACCTGTCGAACCTGGTCAACGAGGCGGCCCTGATCGCCGCCCGGCGCAACAAGAAGAAGGTCGACATGGGGGACTTCGAGTTCGCCAAGGACAAGGTCATCATGGGCGTCGAGCGCAAGACGATGATGCTGACCGACGAGGAGAAGGCGATCACCGCCTATCACGAGGCGGGGCACGCCCTGGTGGCCTGCTTCACCCCGGGCGCGGACCCGCTGCACAAGGTCACCATCATCCCCCGCGGCCGGGCGCTGGGCCTCACCATGCAGCTCCCGACCGAGGACAAGTACACCTACAAGAAGAACTACGTCGAGGCGCAGATCGCCATCCTGATGGGCGGCCGGGTGGCCGAGGAGCTGACCCAGGAGGACATCACGACCGGCGCCGGCAACGACATCGAGCGCGCCACTGATATGGCCCGCCGGATGGTCTGCGAGTGGGGCATGTCCGAGCTCGGTCCGCTCTCCTACGGTAGCAAGGACGAGCCGGTCTTCCTCGGCCGCGAGTTCGCGCAGCGGGCCGACTACAGCCAGGACACCGCCATCCGCATCGACCACGAGGTCACCCGTATCGTGCAGAGCGGCTACGAGCGGGCCCGGGCGGTCCTCACCCGCTACCGGGAGGTCCTCGACCGCATCGCCCACGCCCTGCTCGAGCGCGAGACCCTGGACGGCGAGGAGGTCTACAACACCATCCGCGAGATGACCGGCCAGGAACCCCCGCCGCACCGCGAGGTGCCCCCCGGCGAGGGGCTGGTGATCAGTGGCCAGGCGGTGCCGGAGATCGAGGTCACCCCGGTCACCGCCCACGTGGCGACCGGGTCCGGGCAGCCGGCCTGATCGACCCGTAAAAAAGCGCAACCCCGAAATCGACCCTCGAAACGCCCGGCAACCGCCGGGCGTTTCCGTCTGCCCTCTCCCCACGATAGACTTGCCCTGCGCGGAGCCCTCGCCGCCCCCGCCCCCCCTGGATGGAGACCGCGACCCTAGCCCCAAGCACCCCGACCTGGACCCTGCGGCTGCCCCGTGACCGCTCTCTCGAGCTGGCAGGGCGCCCGCGGATCATGGGTATTCTCAACCTCACTCCCGATTCGTTCAGCGACGGCGGCCTCTGGCTGGAGCCGGCCCGCGCCGTGGAGCAGGGGCTCCGCCTGCTCGCCGAGGGGGCCGATCTGCTCGATCTCGGGGCCGAGTCGACGCGCCCCGGCGGCGGCGTCTACGGCGGCGGAGCGCGGACGGTGCCCGCCGGGGAGGAGAGCGCGCGGCTCCTCCCCGTGCTCGCCGCCCTGCGCGCCGCGACCGATGCGCCGCTGTCGGTCGATACCCGCAAGGGGGAGGTGGCGCGGCAGGCCCTGGCGGCGGGCGCCGACCTGATCAACGACGTGACCGCCCTCTCCGATCCCCGGCTCGGGGAGGCGGTGGCCGCGGCCGGCTGCCCGCTGGTGCTGATGCACAGCCGCGGCGAGCTCGCCACCATGCAGCGGGGCATCCACTTCGACGACCTGCTCGGCGAGGTGGCGGCGGAGCTGGCCGCCGCCGCCGGGCGGGCGGTGAGCCTGGGAGTGGATGCGGCGCAGCTCGTCCTCGATCCCGGGATCGGCTTCGGCAAGACCTGGGAGCAGAACCTGGAGCTAATCCGCCGCCTGGACGAGCTCGGGGCTCTCGGCCGGCCGCTGCTGCTGGGCGCCAGCCGCAAGAGCTTTCTCGCGCGCGCGGCCTCGGCCTCCACGCCACTACGGCCGGAAGCGCCGCCCGACCGCCGGCTGGGCGGCAGCCTCGCGGCCATCGCCTGGGCCGCGCGGCAAGGGGCCGCGATCGTCCGTGTGCACGACGTGGCGGAGACCGCGCAGTTCCTCGACGTCTGGTACGCCGTCGCGGAGCAGGGAGCACCGGGCTGATGCTGCGCTTCCTCGAGATCCTCACCTGGCGCGACGCCGTCGACGTGCTGGCGGTCGCCATCATCATCTACAACCTGCTGCTGCTGATCCGCGGCACGCGGGCGGTGCAGATGGTGCTCGGGCTGCTGTTCATCGGGCTGGTCTACTACACCGCCGTGCTGGCCGAGCTGCCGACGCTGCAGCGGATCCTCGAGAACCTGCTGATCGTCCTCCCCTTCGCGGTCATCGTGCTCTTCCAGCAGGAGATCCGCCGCGCCCTCGCCGACTTCGGGCGCAACCCGCTCTGGGGGCTCGCCAAGCAGCAGAAAGTGGTGGCCTCGTTCAGCGAGATCGTGCTGGCGGCGACCACCCTTTCCACCCGCCGCATCGGCGCCCTGATCGTCATCGAGCGCCTGCACGGATTGCGCAACTACATCGAGAACGGCATCTCGATCGACTCCGTCGTCTCCTACGACCTGCTGATCAACATCTTTCAGCCCGACACGCCGCTCCACGACGGCGCCGTGATCATCCAGGACGACCGCCTCGCCGCCGCCGGCTGCTTCCTGCCGCTGACGACCAACCCGGCGCTGTCCAAGGAGTTCGGCACCCGCCACCGCGCCGCCCTCGGCGTCACCGAGGAGACCGACGCCGTGGCGGTGGTGGTCTCCGAGGAGACCGGCACGATCTCGCTGGCGTTCAACGGCGTGCTGACCCCAGACCTCGACAGCAACAGCCTGCGCAACGCCCTGTATCGTTACCTGGTGACCGATCTCTATCCGCAAGGAGGCACGGGGTGAACGAGTGGGCGCGCACCTGGGGGTTGCGGCTGCTCGCCTTGGGCATCGCGATCGGGATCTGGTTCAACGCTTCGGTCGAGGACCGCCTGGTGGTCAGCGAGAAGGTCGTCGAGGCGAGCGTCACCTACAACAGCCCGCGCGGGTTCATCATCACTAGCCCGGGGCCGCAGAGCGTGAACGTCCGCCTGCGAGGCACCAAGAAGGCGATCCGCCAGCTCAACCCATACCTTGTGAGCGTGCAGGTCGACCTGTCGCAGCGCCAGATCGGGCTGGTCAACATCAGCCTCGAGGCGAAGAGCGTCCAGACCCCGGACGGCCTGGAGGCGGTCTCAGTCGAGCCGAAAACGGTCCGCGTGGATCTCGAGCGGGAGGTCGGGCAGCGGGTGCCGGTGGTGCCGGAGATCGTGGGCAAGCCGGCATCGGGAGCGATCCGCGGCGAGCCCGAAGTCTCCCCCAGCCAGGTGCTGGTGACCGGTCCGGAGCCGATGCTCGCCCGTCTCAATTCGCTCCCGACCCGTCCGATCAACCTCGACGGTCACACTTTCACCTTCGAGGAGAAGGTGGAGGTGGTGTCGCCCAACCCGCTGATCCAGATCGCCCCTCCCGGATCGGTGACCGTGACGGTGCCGATCACCCCGCCGGGCACGGCGAACGAAACCCCGCAACCGCAGCAGGAAAAGGAAAAGGGAAAGCCAACTTGAGTCACGATTCGACCCGCCTCTTTGGAACCGACGGCATCCGCGGCCACTTCGGCGAGCCGCCGCTCGAACGCGGCACTGTCACCGCGCTCGCCGTCCATCTCGCCGCGACCCTGCGCGAGCGTGCTGAAAACGGCGCCGCGCCCCGGGTGGTGCTCGGCGGCGACACCCGCGAGAGCACGCCCGAGATCTGCCGCTGGCTGGCCGCCGGCCTTCTCGCCGGCGGGGTCGAAGTGCGCTACGCGGGGGTGATCCCCACGCCCGGCGTGGCCTACCTCGCCCGCGAGACCGGCGCGGACGCCGGGGTCGTCGTCTCGGCGAGCCACAACCCCTATCCGGACAACGGCATCAAGCTGATCGATCCGCTGGGGACCAAGTGGAGCGACGAGGACGAGCTGGCCCTGGAGCGCCGCCTCAAGGCGAGCCCGTCAGGTCCGCTGCCGGATCTGCCGGAAGGCCGGCCGGCCGTCGAACCGGAACTGCGGGAGCTCTATCTGCGGCATCTCGCCTCGACAGTGCCCGGAGAGCGCCCGCTGGCGGGCTTGCGGGTGGTGCTCGATACCGGGAACGGCGCCGCTTCCGCCTATGCCGGCGAGCTCTTCGAGCGGCTCGGCGCCGGGGTCACCCTGCTCCACGCCGCGCCCGACGGCCGCAACGTCAACGAGCGGTGCGGCTCGACGGCGCCGGATGAGATGGCGGCGCGGGTGGTGGCCGAGGGGGCGGACCTCGGGGCCGCCTTCGACGGCGACGCCGACCGCTGCATCCTGGCTGACGAGAAGGGGGAGGTGCGCGACGGCGACGCCATCCTCTATCTCTGGGCGACCTGCCTGCACCGGAGCGGCCGGCTCGATCCGCCGCGGATCGTTGCCACATCGATGAGCAACCTCGGACTCGAGCGGGCGCTCAAGGCCGAGGGGATCGGGATCGTCCGCTGCGCCGTGGGCGACCGCTATGTAGTGGAAGCGATGCGGAAGGCGGGGATCCTCCTCGGCGGCGAGCAGTCCGGCCACATCGTGCAGAGCCACCTCGCGAGCACGGGGGACGGCCTGCTGACGGCCGTGCAGATGGCGTTCCTCCGCCACCAGGACGGCCGCCCCCTCTCCGCCATGCTGGCCCCCTTCCGGCGCTACCCGCAGGTGCTGCTGAACGTGCGGGTGAAGCGGAAGGTGGACTTCAAGGCCCTGCCCGCCGTGACCTCCACCGCCAGCTCCGTCGAGGAGCGCCTGGGCGACGACGGCCGCCTCGTCCTGCGCTACAGCGGCACCGAGCCCCTCGCCCGCATCATGATCGAGGGGCCCGAGCAGGGAGCGATCGACGCCCTGGCCGAAGAGCTGGCGGTGGCGATCCGGGGGGAGCTGGGGGGGGCGTGAAGATCCTTTAATGCAGGGAGAGCAGAGGCCGGAGTCCGGCCTGTTTGAAGTGCCGGTCGTTCGTGAAGGCGTCGGAGATGCCCAGTTCCGCCATCACGACAAAGCTCGCGCAGTCCACCAGCCCCCATGCCTTGTCCCCTCGACGATCGTAGAGGCTGAGGGCACTCTCCAGGTAGTCTGCCGAGACGAAGAGGACACGGGACCTCGTGCTGGAGCGGAAAAATTCTACCGCCCGGCTGAACTGACGCCTGCCGGGGGTCTTTGCCAAACCGTTGCCAGTCTCCGCGATGATCCAGTCGGTCACTACGAACGTGGCCCCTTGCTCCACCAGGCCTTTCCAGACCTCCGAGGCCGTCTTATGCAGAGTGTCAGAGGCATTCAGAAGCGCCAGCCAGCCGTTGGTGTCGAGAAATACGGTACTACTTGGCATTTCCCGCCTTGGGATGTCCATAAAGATAGTGATCGACGTTGGTCGCCAGATCCGGAACCCCCGTCTCGACCGCCAGATCCATCATCCGGAGAAGGGGATCTCCACCCCTTCCTGCCTGATCCAAAAGCTCCAGTTCGATCCGAACCTCGGCACCATCCGGGAGGTCAGCCCCGGCATCGAGGACGATCGCACCATTCTTGACCCAGCCGTGGTAAACCATTTCTACTTCCTCTTTTCCTCTCCATTGTAGAGGAGCACTACTGCCTAGCCCCCGGCCATCGCCGCCAGCATCTCCCGCACCGCCGCGTCCATGCCCACGATCACCGCGCGGGCGATGATGGAGTGGCCGATGTTCAGCTCCTCCATGCCCGGGACGGCCGCGATCGGGCCGGCGTTGTCGGTGCGCAGGCCGTGGCCGGCGTAGGCGTGGAGCCCGGCCACCCGCCCCTGCTCCACCACCTCGGTGATCTGCCGCAGCTCATCCGCCAGGATCGCCGGATCGGTGGCGCGGGTGTAGGCCTCGGTGTTGATCTCGAACCCGGTCACCCCGTTGCCGGCCAGCGACAGGAGGGCCTGGATCTGCCGGGGGTCCGGATCGATGAAGAGCGAGACCGCGATCCCGGCGTCCGCCAGCCGCTGGGTGACGTCGACGATCCGCCGGGCGTAGAGGATGAGGTTGAGCCCCCCCTCCGTCGTGACCTCCTCCGGACGCTCGGGCACCAGCGTCACCTGGTCGGGCTTGACCCGCAGGGCGACCCTCGCCATCTCCTCGGCGCTCGACATCTCCAGGTTGAGCTTGCCGCGCACGGTCTGGCGCAGCCGCTCGACGTCGGCATCCTGAATGTGCCGGCGGTCCATGCGCAGGTGCACGGTGATCCCCACCGCCCCGGCGTCCTCGGCGATGCGTGCCGCCTCCACCGGATCGGGGTAGCCGATCCGCCGCGCCTGGCGGACGGTGGCGACGTGATCGACGTTGACGGATAGCCTGGCGCCCTGCGGCTGGTTCGCCTTCGCCGCGCGCTTCTGGGCGGCCATCAGCGTTCGATCTCCACTTCGATGCTGGTGGCTTCCTCGGGCTCGCGGCTGATCAGCACCGTGCCATGGATCGGGAACAGGGTGCGGTGGACCCGCTCCCCGAAAACGCAGTTCACCTCGTAATAGCCTTCCGGGTTGATCTGGAGGAGAACGCCCTTCCCCCCCTTCACTCCCAGGGTCTCGTTGTGGATCAGCACCTCGGTCTGGAGCTCCATGGTCTCTCCTCAATCCTCCTGGATATAACCTTCATCTTTGTACTCCTTGAGCTTGCGCTGCAGCGTCCGCAGTCCGATCCCCAGGAGGTCCGCGGCCTTGGCGCGATGGCCGCCGGTGCGCTCCAGGGTCTCCAGGATAGCGTGGCGCTCGATGTCGGCCATTGAGCGCGGCTCGCCGGCGGACGCCTGCACGGGCGTGCCCGAGGTCGAGATCGTCGACGCCTCGCGCACCTCGACCGGCAGGTCGGCCGGCGTGATCTCCTCCCCCTGGCAGAAGACCACGGCGGACTCGATGACGTTGCGAAGCTGGCGCACGTTGCCCGGCCAGGGGTAGCGCAGCAGCAGATCCATAGCCGCCGAGCCCAGCCGCTTCGGCGCCTTGCCATGCTCCTGGAAGAACAGGGCCAGGAAGTGCTCGGCGAGCTGGGCGATGTCCCCCGGACGCTCGCGCAGCGGCGGGATGCGCAGCGTCACCACCTTCAGGCGGTAGTAGAGATCCTCGCGGAAGCGCCCCTCGGTGACCTCCCGCTCGAGGTCGCGGTTGGTGGCCGCGACCAGCCGGAAGTCGACCGGGATCAGCTCGCTGCCGCCGACGCGCATCACTTGGCGCTCCTCGAGCACGCGCAGGAGCTTGACCTGGAGCTCGGGGTAGAGCTCGCTGATCTCGTCGAGGAACAGGGTGCCGCGGTGGGAGAGCTCGAACTTGCCGATCTTGCGGGTGACGGCGCCGGTGAAGGCGCCCCGCTCGTGGCCGAAGAGCTCGCTCTCCAGGATGTCGCTGGGGATGGCGCCGCAGTTGATCGCCAGGAAGCGCTCGTTGCGGCGCGGGCTCGCCCGGTGCAGGGCGTTGGCCACCAGCTCCTTGCCGGTGCCGCTCTCGCCGGTGATCAGCACGCTCGAACGGGTGGGGGCCACCAGCCGCATCTGCCCGAAGAGCTCCTCCATCGGCGCCGAGCGGCCGATGATGCTCTCGAAGCCGTAGCGCTTGTCGAGCATCTCGCGCAGGGTCGAGACCTCTTCCTTGAGCTGCTGCTTCTCGATCAGGTTCATCACCCGCTTGCGCAGCTCGTAGAGGTCGACGGGCTTGGTCAGGTAGTCGTCGGCGCCCACCCGCATGGCTTCCACGGCGGACTCGATCGAGCCGTAGGCGGTCACCAGCATGATGCTGAGGTCGATCTTGCGCTCCCTCACCTCGTTGAGGAAGCCGATGCCGTCCATGCCGGGCATCCGCAGATCGCAGACGGCGAGGCGGGCGTCGTTCTCGTCGAGGAACTCCAGCGCCTTGCGCGCGTCGTCGAAGGTGCGCACGGCGAGCCCCGCCTTTTCAAGGGCGATCGCCATCGACTCGCGGGAGCCGGTCTCGTCGTCGATCACAAGTACCAGGGGTTTGTCGGCCATTCGCGGGTCATTTTGGCACAGACGGGGGTGGGGATCACCATCTGTCATAAACTCGATCCACCGGCAGCCATGACCCTTCCCTTCGACTCCCGAGAGACCCGCGACGCCGCGACCACCCTGGAAGGGGTTCTGGAGCGGATCGTCTTCTCCAATGAGGAGAACGCCTGGAGCGTGGTGAAGCTCCAGGCGCTGGGCCACCGCGACCTGGTGACCGCCGTCGGCAACCTGCTCGGCGTGCAGCCGGGGGAGAACCTCCGCCTCAGCGGGAGCTGGATCAACGACCCCAAGTACGGCAAGCAGTTCCGGGTTGCCTCTTATGCGACGGTGATCCCGGCGACCGTCAACGGCATCGAGAAGTACCTCGGCTCCGGCCTGATCCGGGGGATCGGCAAGGTAATGGCCGGGCGGATGGTGGCGGCGTTCGGCCTGGAGACGCTGGACGTCATCGAGAACCGGCCGGAGCGGCTCGCCGAGGTCGAGGGGATCGGCCCCAAGCGCCGCAAGGAGATCGCCCGCGCCTGGTCCGAGCAGCGGGAGATCAAGGACGTGATGGTCTTCCTGCAGTCGCACGGGGTCTCCACCCACTACGCGATCAAGATCTACAAAGCCTATGGGGCCCATGCCACGGAGCTGGTGCGCGCCAACCCCTATCGCCTGGCGACGGACATCCACGGCATCGGCTTCAAGTCGGCCGACCAGATCGCCTCGGCGCTCGGCATCCCCCCCGACGCGCCGCAGCGCATCGAGGCCGGCACGCTCTACCTGCTGGACCAGTCCTCCGGCCGCGGCGGCAATATCTACCTGCCGCGCCAGGTGCTGATCGAGGAGGCCGAAAAGCTCCTCGGCGCCACCGCTCCGCAGGTCGAGTCGGCGGTGGCGGCGCTCGCCGAGATCGAGCAGATCGTCCTCGAGCCGCTCCCCGAATCCGCCGAGAGCGCGGTCTTCCTCAAGGCCCTCCACGCCGCCGAGACCAGCGTCGCGGCGCGCATCCGGACGCTGCTGATCCAGCCGATGCTGCCGATGGAGATCGATCTCGACCGCGCTCTCGACTGGTTCGAGAAGACGGAACGGATTTCACTCGCCCGCCAGCAGCGGCAGGCGATCCGCGCCGGGCTGACGCGCAAGATGCTGGTGATCACCGGCGGCCCCGGCACCGGCAAGACCACGCTGGTGCGCGGCATCGTGAAGATCCTGGAGAAAAAGCGCCAGCGCGTGCTGCTCGCCGCCCCCACCGGCCGCGCCGCCAAGCGCATGGCCGAGGCGACCGGCGCCGAAGCGACCACCCTCCACCGGCTGCTCGAGTTCAACCCGCAGACCCGGCAGTTCGACCGCAACCGCGAGCACCCGCTACCTGCCGATCTGCTGATCGTCGACGAGGCGTCGATGCTCGACACGGTGCTCGCCCACCACGTGCTGCGGGCGGTGCCGGACCACGGCCGCCTGATCCTGGTCGGCGACGTCGACCAGCTCCCGTCGGTGGGCCCCGGGCGCGTGCTCGGCGACCTGATCCGCTCGGAGGCGGTGGAGGTGGTGCGGCTGACCGAGATCTTCCGCCAGGCCGAGCGGAGCCTGATCGTGGTCAACGCCCACCGGGTCAACCAGGGGGTGATGCCGATCCACGAATCGGTGGACAGCGACGGCGACTTCTTCTTCATCGAGCGCAAGGAGCCGGAGGAGGTCGTCGAAACCATCGCCCAGCTCGTGTCGAAGCGCATCCCGGCGAAGTTCGGCCTCAATCCGGTCGATCAGATCCAGGTTCTGACGCCGATGAACCGGGGCCCCCTCGGCACCGACAACCTCAACGCCGTGCTGCGCGACCTGCTCAATCCCGAGGGGGTGACGGTGACCCGTGGCGGCCACAGCCTGCGGGTCGGCGACAAGGTGATGCAGGTGCGGAACAACTACGATCTCGAGGTCTTCAACGGCGACATCGGGCGGGTGCGCGCGATCGACGAGGTCGAGCAGATCGTCACCGTCACGGTCGACGGCCGGGATGTGGTCTACGACTTCGGCTCGATCGACGAGCTGGTGCTCGCCTACGCCTGCTCGATCCACAAGTCGCAGGGGAGCGAATACCCCTGCGTGGTGATCCCGCTGCACACCACGCACTACGTCATGCTGCAGCGCAACCTCTTCTACACCGCCCTCACCCGGGCGAAGCGGCTGGCGATCCTGGTGGGAGAGGAGCGGGCCCTGCGGGTGGCGGTGAGCAACAAGCGGGTACGGCCGCGGTTCACCCGCCTGGCGGAACGGCTGGCCTCACCCACCAGTTCGTGACCGCAGCCAAGCGATCACCTGGCGGTCCACCGCCATCGCCCGTGGGAAGGAGACGTGGCCGCCGCCGGGAATCCAGTGGACCTCCAGCCGGGGGGCGGGGTGGCCGAGGGCGGCGCGGACCGCTCGGGCCGGGACCATCGGATCCCATTCGGAGTTGAAGAGCAGCGCCGGCACGCGAAGAGCCGGCAGGCGCGGGGCCACGCTCTCCCGGGCGTAGTAGTCGGCGGCGTCGGCGAACCCGTGGCGCGGAGCCACGACGCGGTCGGGAACCGACCGCCTTCGGACACCGTCCAAGGGGTAGGGTAGAATTTTGGGCGGGGATGAAACGTTTTCGGCTCGCCGGACGTTATAAGTATGGACGCGACCTCGATGGGACCCCTCTATCCAGAAATCCGAGTCTCCCTGCGCACCCGGAACCGGTTCGCACTGGTGAGCGCCATCCGCCACGGATTGCGCCGCGCCGGGACTCCGCCCGCCGAGATCGAACGATTCAGCCAGGAAGCCCTCTCCACCCAGGATCCCCGCAACGTCGAAGAGATCTGCAGCCGCTGGGTGCGGCTGGAAAAAGCCGCGACGTAGGCCGCGTCCGGGAGGGGGGGAGATCATGAAAGCCATTCGCATCCACCGTGTGGGCGGTCCCGAGGTCCTGGAGCTCGAGGACGTCCCCGATCCGCAGCCCGGAGAGGGGCAGGCGGTCGTCCGCGTCGAGGCCGCCGGCGTCAACTACGTCGACGTCTACTTCCGTACCGGCCTTTACAAGGCGCCGACGCTCCCCTTCGTCCCGGGGCAGGAGGCGGCGGGGACCGTGGTCGCCGTCGGTCCCGGTGTCGCCGAAGCCGCCGGGATCGCGGTCGGCGACCGGGTGGCCTACGTCGCCATTCCGGGGGCCTACGCCGAGCTCGCCGCGGTGCCGGCGGCACGGCTGGTCAAGATCCCCGCGGACGTCACCAGCCGGCAGGCGGCGGCCGCCATGCTGCAGGGGATCACGGCGCAATTCCTCGCCGCGAGCACCTATCCGCTGCAGCCGGGGGACGTCTGCATCGTCCATGCCGCCGCGGGCGGAGTCGGCCAGCTCCTCTGCCAGATCGCCAAGCTGCGCGGCGCTCGCGTCTTCGGCACCGTCTCCACCGAGGAGAAGGCGCGGATCGCCCGGGAGGCCGGGGCGGACGAGGTGATCCTGTATAGCCAGCAGGACTTTTCCGCCGAGGCCAAGAGGCTCAACGGCGGCAAGGGCGTGCAGGTGATCTACGACGGCGTCGGCAAGACCACCTTCGAGAAGGGGCTCGACACCCTGGCGCCGCGCGGCCTGATGGTCCTCTTCGGCCAGGCGAGCGGCCCGGTGCCGCCATTCGATCCCTCGCTCCTCAATCAGAAGGGGTCGCTCTATCTGACCCGCCCCTCCATGGGCCACTACATCGCCGACCGCGACGAGCTGCTGTGGCGAGCCGGCGAGGTGCTTGGCTGGATCGCCGAGGGGAAGCTCCGCCTGAACGTCGATCGCGAGCTGCCGCTGGCCCGGGCGGCCGATGCCCACCGCGCTCTCGAAGGGCGGGAGACCACGGGCAAGGTGCTGCTGATTCCGTAAATTCAGATCACCCGCTCGTTGCCCCCGTCCACCGGAATCCAGGCTCCCGTCGTCTTGGCGAAACGGGGGCCGCAGAGCTCGGCGGCCAGCTCGGCGACGTCGCGGCTGGTCACCTCCACCCTCAACACGTTGTTCCGCCGGTACTCCTCGACCGACAGGCCGTAGGCGGCGGCCCGGGAGGCGAGGACCTCGTCGGTCCAGACCCCGGTGTCGAAGACGGCATTGGGGTGCAGGACGTTGACGCGGATGCCGTCGCTCCCCCATTCAAGGGCGGCAACGCGGGCGAGCTGGTAGAGCGCCGCCTTGGAGGCCGAGTAGGCGGCGGCTCCCGGCCCCGGCGCCGGCACGTTCTTCGAGCCGATCACCACCACCCGCCCCCCCGCCGGAGCGAGCTTCAGCAGCGGGTGGCAGAGACGCATCAGCAGCAGGTTGGCATCCAGGTTCACCCGCATCACCCGGTCCCACTCGGCGAGTGGGAGATCCGCGATCTTGCAGGCCGCCGGGAAGATGCCGGCATTGAGCACCAGCAGGTCGAGCCCACCGAAGGCCGCGACCGCCGCGGTCAGCGCAGCCTCGACCTCCGCCTCCACCGTGACGTCGCAGCGAAGGCCCAGAAAGTCGCGGCGAGTGAACGCCGACGCGACCTGGGGATCGATGTCCAGCCCCACGACGGCGGCGCCCCGGGCGAGGAGGGATTCGACCGCCGCCCGGCCGATCCCCGAGGCGGCGCCGGTCACCAGCGCCACCTCGCCGGCGAAGGCCGCGGGCTTGCCCGCCTGTGCCAGCTTCGCCTGCTCGAGGTCCCAGTACTCCATGTCGAACAGATCGCTCGCCGGCAGGGCCCGGTAGCCGCCGAGCCGCTCGGCCCGCTCGATGATGTCCATCGTGTGCTCGTAGATCTCGGCCGCGATGGCCGCGTCCTTCACCGAGCGCCCGGCGGTCACCAGGCCCAGCTCGGGGTCGAGGATCACCCGCGGCGCCGGATCGAGCATCGTCTTGGCGACGGCTGCCCGGGGGGCGTGCTCGTCGAAGTAGGAACGGTAGGCGCCGGCGTAGCCCTCGACCTCCCGGCCGACCAGCGGCAGGCGCTTGGTGCGGATCACATGGTCCGGCGTGGCCGGCCCCTGGACGATCCCGGAGACGTCCTCGCGCCGGGCGAAGGCGAGAGCGCGGGGGTCGCGGCGGCTGGCGAGGATCACGGGGAACCCCGCCGCCCGCGAGACGTCGTGGCGCAGACGCGCGATCGCCAGGGGATCGGCATCGCCCGCGGCCGTCTCGGGAAAAGGGCCGAGGGCCCAGGCTCCCCGCCGTTCCAGCAGCTCCTCGGCGCGGCGGACGAGCTCGATCATCCGCTCATAGGACTCGCGCGCCGTATCGCCGAAGGAGAAGATGCCGTGGTTCAGCAGCACCATACCGACCGTCCCCGGCCCGGCCATGGCGGGGAACCGCTCGGCGCACAGGCGGGCGAGGTCGAATCCAGGCATCACGTAGGGGATGACGACGGCCGAGTCACCGTAGGCCTCGCGGATGAGCGCCTCGCCGTCGCGGGAGTTGGTGAGGGTGACCACCGCGTCGGCGTGGGTGTGGTCGACGTACTTGAAAGGGAGCGCGGCGTGCAGGATGGCCTCGACGGACGGCGTGGGCGCCGAGGCGAGGGTCATCGCCGTCCGCAACTCGTTGACCATCTCGGGGTCCGAGAGGCGCGGCAGCGTCGCCAGCCGCGCGGCCGGCCCCAGGCGCACCGGCGAGAATCCCGCGGCCTCGATCGTCTCCAGGTCCCAGCCGCTACCCTTGACGTAGAGGATCTCCTCCTCCTCGCCGAAGCGGTTGGTCTCGCGGATCTTGACGGAGGTATTGCCGCCGCCGTGCAGCACCAGATTCTTGTCGCGCCCGAGCAGGCGCGAGGTGTAGACGCGCAGCCCGAGATCAGCCGAGTGGTACTTCCCTGAAAACTGCGCCGCTTCTTCGTCGTTCCAGAGACTCTCGACCATGGGCATAGCCTATCCGAGCCCGGGCTCCTGCCGCATGGTAAACTTGCGGCCATTGCGCTTCGACGGGCCGCCGTGATCTGATCCCGCGACCGTTGGCGAAGGGAGACTTCGATGTCCGCGATTCCTCTGCGGCGAGATATCCATTACCCGGAATCCGACGGCAAGCCCATGGGCGAAACCGAGATCCACATCCGGGAGATCATCTACCTCTTCGAGGCGCTCAACGAGCATCTCCGGGGGGTACCGGACGTCTACGTCGGGGCGGACATGCTTCTCTACTACGTCGAGGGCAATCCCAGGACATTCGTCGTTCCGGACGTCTTCGTGACCCGGGGAGTGCCTCGCGGAGAGCGGCGGACCTACAAACTCTGGGAAGAAGGCCGTTCCCCTTCCCTGATTATCGAGGTCACCTCGGACAGCACCCGGAACGAAGACATCTCCAGGAAGAAGGCCCTCTACGAGCAGCTCGGGGTAGAGGAGTACATCCTCTACGATCCCCTGCAGGACTATCTGCGCCCCCCCTTGCAGGGATTCCGGCTGGCGGACGGACGCTATCAATCCATTCCCACCGGGCCGGACGGCGCGGTCCTCAGCCAGACCACGGGAGTCACCCTCCGGATCGAGGAGCGAGGGATCCGGGCCGTCAATACCGTGACCGGCGAGCCCATCCTGAGCAACGAAGAGGTTCGGGCCGCCCACCAGGCCGCCAAAGAACGGGCTCGCGTAGCCGAGGACGAGTTGGCCCGTCTGCGCGCCGAGCTCGACCGCCTCCGCGGCGAGCACTGACCCGGAATTGGCGAATTCTCGTAAGCTCCCCCGCGAATTCCGTTCGGCGTATCCCGGATTTCCATCGCGCAACCGCCGATTCCGGCGACGCGCTCCCGGCTTCCCGTCCGCCCCCCGCGAGCGGCCGGCGAGAACCCGCGAGTGCGGAACCGACACGCGGGGTGGGGAGGAAAGATTACGGCGGTCTTGACAGAATAGGTCCCGGGAGGGATCCAAAAACTATGTTCAAAGTCGAGCAGATCGACCATGTCGAGCTCTTCGTCCCGGACCGCCATGAGGGCGCCCGCTGGTATGAGCGCACGCTCGGGCTCATCGTCGTCCCCGAATTCGAGCACTGGGCGGAGGACGCGCGAGGTCCGCTGATGATCTCCTGCGGCGGCGGCACGAAGCTCGCCCTGTTCACCGGCGAGCCCCCGGGCTCACGGCCCACCGCCGGCTTCCATCGGGTGGCCTTCCGGGTGGACGGCCCCCGCTTCTTCGAGTTCCTGGAGCAGACGGAGAACGCGCCGGTCCCTGTCGACGCGGATGGCGAGAGCCAGGAGCTCCGGCCGCCGGCGTTGCGGGATCATGGGCGAGCCTTCTCCGTCTACTTCCGCGACCCCTGGGGGCACCGGCTGGAGGTGACGACCTACGATGAGGCGTACGTGCGGTCGCGGCTCGCCTAGTGGGTGGAGCCGGGCTCCTGCCCCTCGTCCTCGCCGCCGGCATGCCCCAGGCCGACCTCCGCCAGCACCTCGGAGAGCGTCTCGCCCCCTTTGACGGCAAAGTCGAGCGTGCGGATGGGGAACGGGATGGTGATGCCGCTGTCGTCGAAGGCCTTCTTCAGGCGCTCGACCGCCTCGCTCCTCGCCTGCAGATAGTCGGACTGCTTGGACTGGAACTCGATCCAGAAACGCGCCACCAGGTTGATCGAGCTGCCTCCGAACTCCTCGAAGTAGAGCTCGACCTCGGTGTCCGGCTTGCGCGTCGACACCTGCTCGAGGGCCTCGACGGCCACCCGCTTCACCTTGTCGAGGTCCTCGCCGTAGGAGACGCCGACCTTGATGTCCACCCGCCGCTGGCCCGTGGCGCTGAAATTGGTGATCGGGTTCTCGAACACCTGCTTGTTGGGAACCAGGACGATCTGCCCCTCCGGAGTGCGGACCTCCGTCCAGCGCAGATGGATGCGCCGGACGATCCCCTGAATGTCCTTGCTCGCGATCAGATGGCCGGCGCGGAAGGGGTGCTCGATCGAGAGGAAGATGCCGGCCATGAAGTTGGCCGCGATGTCCTGGAAGGCGAAACCGAGCGCCAGGCCGATGATGCCGGCACCGGCGAGCAGCGAGGCCACCGTCTTCTGCAGCCCGAGGATGCCGAGGGCGATGAAGAGGCCGGCGGCCACCAGGGCGAGGAACACCGCCTGGCCGAGGACGCGGTTGACCTGCTCGCTATGCGAGATCCGGTTCAGGAGGCGGCGCAGGAGGTTGCGCGCCAGCTTGGCCAGCAGCCAGAAGCCGATCAGCACCGCCACCGCCACCGCCAGGTTCGGCAGCAGCAGGACGAAATCCCGCGCCCACCCCATCACCTTGCCGGTCAGCAGGTTCCACGCTTTCTGTATGCCCACGGGCGAAAGCCTACTGCAAACCTTACGCCATATGGGCTTCCAGTCTCGCCTTCACCGCGGGCCACTCCTCGGCGAGGATGCTGTACACGACCGTGTCGCGCACGTAGCCGTTGGACCGGGTCTGGTATTTCCGCAGAACCCCCTCGCGTTGGGCGCCGAGCTTCTCGATCGCGCGCTGGCTGCGCAGGTTGTTGAGGTCGGTCTTGAGCTGCACCCGCACGGCCTCCAGATCCTCGAAGGCGTGGCGCAGCAGCAGGTACTTGCTCTCGGGGTTCACGCGGGTGCCCTGATGGGAGCCGCCGATCCAGGTACGACCGATCTCCAGGCCGCGGTGACGCGGCCGGATCTCCAGGTAGCCCGACACCCCCACGGCCTCCCCCGTCTCGCGCAGGCAAAGCGCCCAGAGCAGGGAGTCGGGAGCTCCCAGACAGTAGCGCGTCCACTCCTCGAACGCCTCGTAGCTCCCGTCGCGCGGCATCTCCAGCGTGTGCAGGAAGGTTTCCGGTCCGACCCGCGGCCAGAGCAATGGGGCATGCTCGAGCGTCAGAGGCTCCAGGCGGAGGGTGGGACCTTCGAGGGTGACGGGCTGGACGTTCATCGTTCTCTCCCGGGGCGCAGTTTAACGTGGCGGCCCCGCCCGGGCATCAATGCCCGGGCGGGGCCGCCTTGACACCCGGAGCCGTTCTTGCGAGCCTCTGGCCAGACTCCAGATCGAGGAGGTTCCGCTTGCCTATTCGTCAACTCGCGCTCTCGCTCGTCTTCGCCATGGCGACGGCCGCCGCCGCCCAGCAGCCGCCCGCCCCGGCTCTCGAAACGGCGCCCGCCCCCGCGCCGCTTCTTCCGGCGGCCGATCGCGGCGATTTCAAGGTGGTCTACGAGAAAATCGCCAACCCGGACAACCGGGAGCTGCAGGAGATCTTCCGCGGCACGCGGCTGCTCGAGGAGACCGCCAAGGCCCTGAACGAGAAGCTGGCCCTGCCGGTGGACGTCACGGTGGCCCTGCGCGAGTGCGGCGCGGCCGATGCCACCTGGGAGGCCGACAAGCACCGGATCTCGATCTGCTACGAGCTGGTCGGCGCCTTTGCCGAGCTGTTTCCTCCGCTCCGGGAAGGTGCCGGACGCCGAGCAGGCGGGTGCCGCGGTGGCGGCGGCGACCCTCTTCGCCCTGCTCCACGAGACCGGACACGCGCTGATCGACCTCTACCAGTTGCCGGCCCCCGGCCGGGAGGAGGAGGCCGCCGATCAGATCGCGACCCTGGTCCTCCTCGGCAGCGGCAAGGAGGGGGGGACCACCGCTGTCGAGGACGCCTCCGTTCTCCTGACGCAGGAACGGGACGCCGGCCCGCGGGCCAGGCTCGCCAGGGTCCCCTTCTGGAGCGGCCACCACTTCGACGAGGCCCGCCTCTCCAGCATCCTCTGCTGGGTTTACGGGCGGGATCCGCAGGCGTTCCAGGAGCTGGCCGGCGATGGCACCCTGCCCGCGCCCCGCGCCGAGGGGTGCGGCCTGGAGTACGAGCGGGTGGCGAAGGCGTGGGCGGAGCCGCTGGCGCCGCACCTTTTGGGGTGGACGCTAGTCCCTCCGCCCGCCCCCCCGGCGGCGGTTGCGACGCCTAGCGAGCCGCCTTCGCTCCCTCCCCCGACTTCACCTCCGCCACCCACGCCCTGACGTTCTTCTCCAGCAGGTCGAGCGGCACGGCGCCGTTGCCGAGGATGTGGTCGTGGAAGGCGCGGATGTCGAACTTCGCGCCCAGCTCCTTCTCGGAGTAGGCCCGCATCTCCTGGAGCTTGAGCTCGCCGATCTTGTAGGCCAGCGCCTGCCCCGGCCAGACGATGTAGCGGTCGACCTCGACCTCGATGTCGTGCTCGGCCTTGGCGGAGTTGGCCTTGAAGTAGTCGATCGCCTGCTGCCGCGTCCACCCCATGGTGTGCATGCCGGTGTCGACCACCAGGCGGATCGCCCGCCAGACCTCGTAGGTGAGCTGGCCGAACTTGGAGTAGGGATCCTTGTAGAGGCCGATCTCGGTGCCCAGGCTCTCGGAGTAGAGGCCCCACCCCTCGACGAAGGCGGTGTAGTCGTCGTGCTTGCGCCACTCGGGGACCCCCTCGAGCTCCTGGGCGATGGCGATCTGCAGGTGGTGCCCCGGCACCGCCTCGTGCGAGGTCAGGGCTTCCATCTCCCACTTCGGGCGCGACTTCAGGTCGTAGGTGTTGGCATTGAAGTAGCCCGGCCGGCCGGCGGCCAGCGACCCTTCCTCGTAATAGGCGGTGGTCTGCGACTTCTCCGAGTAGGCGGGCACGGCGATCACCCCGTAGGGGAGCCGCGGCAGCTTGCCGAAGAGCTTGATCAGCTCGGGGTCGATCCGCTTGGCGATGTCCCGGTAGCCCATCAGCAGGTCTTCGGGCTTGTCGTAGAAGAAGCGCGGATCGGTACGCAGGAACTGGCAGAACTCCGCGAAGCTCCCCTTGAAGCCGGTCTCGGCGATCAGGGCGTCCATCTGCCCGCGGATGCGCTTGACCTCGGCGAGGCCGATCTGATGGATCTGCTCGGGCGTCAAACGGGTGGTGGTGGAGGCGCGCGCCTGATAGGCGTACCAGGCCCTGCCGTTGGGCAGATCGCTCATCGCGATCGACTCGCGGGCGGCCGGCAGGTAGGAATTGGCGAGATAGCCCTGCAGCTTGCGGAGGGCCGGCGCCACCCGCTCGTTGAACGCCCGCGTCGCCTCGCCCAGCAACCGCTCGCGGTCGGCGGCGGCGATCGTCTCGGGGAACTTCTGGAAGGCCTTGAGCATCGGGCTCTTCATCGGATCCTCGACGAGCAGGCTCTGGACCTGCGCGGGAACGTCGCGCAGGGTCACCCGCGGCGGCGTGATCCCCTCCTTGAGGCCGCGGTCGAGCAGCGCGATCGTCTGGTCGATCACAGTGGGGACGCCGCGCAGGCGGGCGAGGATGTTCTCGTAGTCCTCGACGCTCCTCGCCGGCATGATCGACAGGAGCTGCGGGATGTTCTGCTGCGGCCCCCCGACCTGGTTGATCAGCAGGTACTCGCCATGGAACTTCTCCCCTTCGATCGACTGCTCGATGTGGTGGAGCGCCAGATCGTAGTTCACCTGCTCGGCGGGGGTGAGCCGCGCGCGGTCGATCGACGTCAGAGCCTCCTGGAGCGTCGGATTGAGGCGCCGGCCGAGCTCGATCGATTCGGGCGAGAGGTCGGTCCAGCGGTCGTTGAGGCCGGGAAAGCCGACGAAGGTGGCATACTCGGGCGAGGCGTGCATCTGGAACTCCCAGAGGAGGTCGAACAGCTTGCGCAGCCGCTCGCTCTCGCTCCCCTGCCCCCGGGTGGTGGGGAAGCGCTCGAAGGTCCGGGCGTACTCGGCGACATCCGGCGGCACGGCGGCGTTCGCGACGGTGACGGCGGCCAGCAGGAGAACCGCGATGGCAGGGATCAGCTTTTTCATCTCTGGGTTTCCTCTCGGGAGACGGAGGGGGAAGGGCACGGACAACATCCTACGGAATGGGAGGAGAAAGGTTGCCATCCACCCAGGCGCGCATGTTCTTCTCCAGCAGGGCCAGCGGCAACTGGCCGTCGGCCAGCAGGCGGTCGTGGAAGGCGCGGATGTCGAACTTCGGACCCAGCTTCTTCTCCGCGTAGGTCCGCAGCTCCCGGATCTTCAGCTCGCCGATCTTGTAGCAGACCGCGCCTCCCGGCCCGGCGATGTAGCGGTCGATCTCGACCACGATGTCGTGCTCGGTCCGGGCCGAATTGGCCTTGCAATAGTCGATCGCCTGCTGGCGGGTCCAACCCTTGGTGTGCAGGCCGGTGTCGACCACCAGGCGGATCGCCCGCCACATCTCGTAGGTGAGCTGGCCGAATTTGGAGTAGGGGTCCTTGTAGAGACCGATCTCTTTCCCCAGGCTCTCGGCGTAGAGCGCCCAGCCCTCGGACATGGCGGGATAGACGTCCCACTTGCGCCAGTCGGGCAGCTTGCCGAGCTCCTCGATGAGGGCGTACATGATGTGGTGCCCCGGCACCGACTCGTGTGAGGCGAGCGCCTCCATCTCCCATTTCGGACGCGACTTCAGGTCGTAGGTGTTGACGGTGAACCACCCCGCCCGGCCGGCGGCGAGCGAACCGTTGGCGTAGTAGGCGGTGGTCTGCGACTTCGCGGCGCTGTCCGGGATCGCCCGGACGCCGTAGGGAAGCCGCGGCAGCTTGCCGAACAGCTTGATCAGCTCGGGATCGATCCTCTTGGTGATGGCACGGTAGCCGGCGATCAGGTCCTCCGGCTTGTCGTAGAAGAAGCGCGGATCGGTGCGCAGGAACTTGCAGAACTCCGCGAAGCTCCCCTTGAAGCCGGTCGAGGCGATCAGCGCGTCCATCTCGCCGCGGATGCGCTTGACCTCGGCGAGGCCGATCTGGTGGATCTGCTCAGGGCTGAGGTCGGTCGTCGTGGAGTTCCGCACCCGGTAGGCGTACCAGGCCCTGCCATCCGGCAGATCGCTCATCGCGATCGTCTCCCGGGCACCCGGGATGTAGGTCGCCACCAGGTAGTCGTGGAGCTTGCGGAGGGCCGGCGCCACCTGGCCCTGGAAGAGCCGGGTCGCCTCACCCCGCAGCCGCTCGCGGTCGGCGGCGGCGATCGTCTCGGGGATCTGCTGGAACGATTCCAGGACCGGGCTCTTCAGGGGGTCGGCCGTGAGCAGGCTTTCGAACTGGCCGGGCACGTCGCGCAGGGTCACCCGCGGCGGCGTGATCCCCGCCGCGAGCCCCTGGGCGAGCAGCGCCATCGTCTGGTCGACGACCTCGGGGACTTGGCGCAGACGGGCGAGCCGGTTCTCGAAGTCCTGGACGGAGCGGGTGGGCATGCCCTCCAGGAGCTGCGGGAGCTCCTGCTGGATGCCGCTCAACTGGTCGACCAGCAGGTACTCGCCATGGAACCTCTCCCCCTTGCTCGCTTGCTCGACATGCCAGAGCGCCAGGTCGTAGTCGACCTGCTCGGGAGGCGTGAGGCGGGAGCGGTCAATCGAGGCGAAGGCGGCCTGTTCCTCGTGGGGGAGCCGGCGGCCGAACGCCAGCATCTCGGGAGAGGAGTCGCTCAGACGGTCCTCGTAGCCGGGGATGCCCACATAGGTGGCGAGCTCCGGATACGTGAGCAGCCGGACGCGCCAGTACAGGTCGAAGAGCTGCTTCAGCCGCTCGCTCTCGCTCCCCTCCCCCTTCGTGGCGGGGAACCGCTCGATCCGGCGCTCCACATCCACCAGCTCCGGGGGGAACGCCGCGGACGCGGCAAGGCTGCCCACGAGGATGAGCGCGAAGGCGAGGACCGGCGCCTTACTCCTATTTCTTGCCTCCAAAGGTCACCTCCAGGGATACCTTCTGACCGTCCCGCACCACCACCGCCGTGGACTTCTCCCCCGGCTTGGCGCGCTGGAGCACGTACATGAAGTCGTGGATGTCGCGGATCTCCTTGCCCCCGAGGCCGACCAGGAGGTCGCCGCGGCGCAGCCCCCCCTGCTCGGCGGCGCTGCCAGGGCGCACGGCGGAGAGCAGCACGCCCGGCCGGCCGTCGCCGGCGTAGTCGGGCACGGTGCCGAGCGAGGCGCCGTAGGAGCGGACGTCCCCCTGCGGGGCCGGGGCCGGCGCGCTCTTGTAGGTGGGGCGCTCCGGCCGGCCGGCGATCTCGGCGGCGACGTCCGCCACCAGGGCGGCGACGCGGGCGCCGCCGGCGGCGTTGATGCGCTCCGCATCGTCCGAGGGCTTGTGGTAGTCCTCGTGCGGGCCGGTGAAGAAGTGCAGCACCGGCACCCCGGCGGCGTAGAACGGACTGTGATCGGAGGGGCCGTAGCCGTCCCCCGACAGCGCGCACTCGATCCGCTCCCGGCCGCAGGCTGCCGGCACGATCTCCCCCCACTCCGCCGCCGACTCGCCGCCGAGCACCGAGACGCGGTTGCCGCGCAGCCGCCCCACCATGTCCATGTTCAGCATGGCGGCGATGCCGGCCATCTTGAGGCCGGCCGGCGGGCGGCGGGTGAAGGCGGTCGAGCCGAGCGTCCCCTTCTCCTCGCCGGAGAAGGCGATCAGGTAGACGTCGCGGCGCAGGTGGTCGCGATCCTGGGTAAGCTGGCGCGCCACCTCGAGCAGGGCGGCGGTGCCCGAGGCGTTGTCGTCCGCCCCGTTGTGGATCTCGCGCGAGTCGGGCGCCAGCGAGCCGGTGCCGCCGTGCCCCAGATGGTCGTAATGGGCGCCGACCACCAGCACCCCCGGCAGGCGGTCCGCCGCTTTCGACCGGATGACGCCGACGACGTTGGCCGCCGGTGCCGTCTTGCGGTCGAGGTTGATGGCGAGCGTGGCGCGGTGCCTGCCAGCGCTTTTTTCGGAAGAAAACAGAGACGAGCCGGCAGCCCGCTTGACCACCGCCACCGGCAGGCCGACGTCCCCGCCAGCGTCGATGGCGTCGACCCCGAGGGCGGGGAGCGGCGACTCGGCGGCCGGCGACTTGGCATCAGGGGAATCGACCGGGGAATCGACGATGATCACCCCGATGGCGCCGTGCTCGCGGGCGTTCCACGCCTTGTAGCGCAGATCGCCGTAGCGGCGCTCGACCGCGGTATCGGCGAACGCCCCCCCCTCGGGGGTGAAGCGGCGGACGGCGACGATCTTGCCCGTGGCCTCGATCCCCTTGTAGTCGTCGATCCCGAGCTCCGGGGCGGTAATGCCGTGGCCGGCGGCCACCACCTCGCCCGTGGCCTTGCCCGATCCCGAGAACGCGGCGGGCCGGAAGCTATCGCCCGGCAGGGCGGCGCCGTCGAGGGTCACCGCGGTGTCCGGCCGGACCTCCACCGCCACCGGGACGTCGAAGCTCTCGAAATAGCCGTCATCCCCCGCCGGCTCGACCCCCAGCGCGCGGAAGCGGCCGGCGAGCCACTGGCGGGCCTCGTCGAGACCCGCGGTGCCGATCCCCCGCCCCTCGCGGGCGTCGTCGGCGAGCCAGCGGACGTCGTCGCGGAAGCGGTCGGCCGCCGAGGGCATCAAGGCCGCGGCGGGCGCGGGGCCGTCCACCCAGCGGGCCACGAAGATGTCGGTCTCCCCGGTCTGCGTGCCGTTGCGGTTGGAGGCGAAGGCGAGCCGGGTGCCGTCCGGCGAGAACATCGGGAAGCCGTCGAAGCCGCCGGTCCAGGTGATCCGCTCGAGGTTGGAGCCGTCGACGTCGATCGCCCAGAGGTCGAACTCCCGCCCCTTGGGGTCGCCGTAATTGGTGGCGAAGATCAGCCGCTTGCCCGAGGGGAAGAAGGACGGCGCGAAGGAGCCGGCGTTCAGGTAGGTGACCTGATGGGCCTCGCCGCCGTCGGCGTTGGCGACCCAGAGCTCGAGCCGGTTCGGGCGCACCAGCCCCTGGGCGAGCAGGCGCTTGTAGTCGTCGAGATCGGCCCCCTTGGGCCGCGAGGCGCGCCAGACGATCCGCGAGCAGTCGGGCGAGAAGAAGGCACCGCCGTCGTAGCCGGGGGTGTCGGTCAGCCGCTTGACGTTCTTGCCGTCGGCGTCCATGCGGTAGAGGTCGAGGTCGCCGTCGCGGGTCGAGGTGAAGATCAGCGAGCCGTCCTTGGGACAGACGGTGGTCTCGGCGTCGTAGGCTTGGTTGGTCGTCAGCGGCACGAGGTCGGTGCCGTCCGGCCGGGCGCTGAAGATCTCGTAGCCCGAGTGGATCGGCCAGACGTACCCCTGCGAGCGGTCGGGGGGCGGCGGGCAGTCGGGACTCGCGAGGTGGGTCGAGGAGTAGAGGATCCGCCGGCCGTCGCGCGTGAAGTAGGAGCAGGTGGTGCGCCCCTTGCCGGTGGAGACCAGGACCGCCTCGCGCGAGCCGTCGGCGGGGACGCGGAAGATCTGGTCGCAGGAGTAGGGGGGGCGCGCGGACTGGAAGATCAGCTCGCCGCCGTCGGGGGACCAGTAGGCCTCGGCGTTCTCGCCGCCGCGGCTGAGCTGGCGCAGATCGGCCAGGTGGACCTCGCGCGGATCGAGGGTGGGCGGCGGCAGGGCGGCCCCGAGGAGAACGACCGGCAGAAACAGCATCAGGATACGTGGATTCATGGGCTCATCCGTCCTGGATCTCGTGAAAGGCTTGGAACGGCTCCGTCTGCCTGCTATTCTGCACCAAACGGAAGCAGGCTTGACGCCCGTCCTCCGCGACCCCGAATGGAATTCCAGCCGCCGCGCATCGGTTGAAACATTTCCCGGCATGCTATTTTCACGGACCCCGCCGGAGAGGCTGCTCCAGGCACCCCGGTCCGCGAAGCGCCGGGCCCGCAAGAATCCAAGACGAGTGGAGACCACATGAACGATCAGGAAAACCAGCAGGAAAACCAGGACTCGGGCCAGATCCTGGCCGAGTTCGAGCAGGAGGCTCCGGCAACGAGCGAAGACGCAACGGTCGACCCGCAGGTCCATGGAAGCGAAGCCAGCGCTCCGGCGATGGCTTCCGAAACCCAGGGCTCCACCGAGGCCGCGCAGGAAGCTCAGCCGCAGGAAACTCAGGCGCCGGAAGCCCAGGCACAGGAAACGGAAGCTCAGGCACCGGAAGCCCAGACGCCGGAAGCCCAGACGAATGACGCGGAGCCGGCGGCCGCCAAGGGCGGTCCGCAAGAGAATCAGAATCAGGACTTCGGCCAGATCCTCGCCGAGTTCGAGGGGGACGCGCCGAAGAGCGAAGCTCCGGCGGTCGGCCAGAAGGTCAAGGGCAAGATCCTCTCCATCACCGAGGAGTGGGCCTTTCTCGACCTCGGCGGCAAGGCCGAGGGGCGCATCGCCGCCGCCGACCTGAAGGACGCCGAGGGCAATCCCACGGTCAAGGAAGGCGACACGCTGGAGGCCACGGTCACCGGCACCGATCCGGAGACCGGCGCCCTGCTGCTGCGCCGCAAGGCCGGCGGCGGCAAGGGCAAGCGGGCGGCCGCCGAGGTGCCGGCGGAGATCCGGCAGGCCCACGAGGCCGGGCTGCCGATCGAGGGACTGGTGACCGGCCTGAACAAGGGCGGCGCCGAGGTGCAGGTGTTCGGCATGCGGGCGTTCTGCCCGCTCTCGCAGCTCGATCTGCGCTACGTCGAGAACCCGCAGCAGTTCGTCGGCCAGAAGCTGATGTTCAAGGTCAACCGGCTGGAAGAGGGGAACCGGGGTGGCCGCGGCCCGAACATCGTGCTCTCCCGCCGCCAGCTCCTCGAGGAGGAGCAGCAGTCGCGCGCCGCCGAGACCCGCGAGAAGCTCCAGGTGGGCGCCGTGCTCACCGGCCGGGTGACCTCGCTGACCACCTACGGCGCGTTCATCGACCTCGGCGGCATCGAGGGGATGCTGCACGTCAGCGAGATCGGCCACAGCCGCACCACCCATCCGCAGGACGTCTTCACCGTCGGCCAGGAGGTCGAGGTGCAGGTGATCAAGATCGAGCAGGGGAAGGACGAGAAGCGCCCCGAGCGGATCTCGCTCTCCCGCCGCGCGCTGGAGAGCGATCCGTGGCAGGACGCGGCGGCCCGCTTCCCCGAGGGGACCGAGGCGACCGGTCGCGTCATGCGCCTGGAGACCTTCGGCGCCTTCGTCGAGCTGGCGCCCGGCCTCGAGGGGCTGGTCCACATCAGCGAGATGGGGGCCGGCCGGCGGCTGAACCACTCCCGCGAGGCGGCCGAGCAGGGGCAGGACGTCCAGGTGAGAGTGCTCGGCGTCGACATCGGCCGGCGCCGGATCTCGCTGTCCATGAACACCGGCGCCAACGCCGGCATGGGCGGCGGCGCTGGGATGGGCGCCGGAATGGGCGCGAGCGACCGTGGCGGGATGGGCGGCGGCGGCGAGCAGCCCCGCGGCGACCGGCGGCGCGGCGGGGGTGGCGGCAGCGGCGGCAGCGGCCGTCAGCAGGACTTCTCCCGCAGCGAGCGCGGCGACCGTGGAGACCGTGGAGACCGCTCGCGCGGTGGTGAACGGGGCGGCTCCCGGGACGAGGACGCCTACGCCCGCAGCGGCGCAGCGGCGCCCACCGCCACCGGCTCCGGCTTCGGCTCGATGGCCGACTTCTTCTCGCGCCTCAAGAAGGGGTAGACAGCGGGGGCGGCGCACCGCCCCCGCCCGCCGGTCTTATCTTTTCCAGGATCTTATTTCTTCCGGGAGGTGACCCGCAGGACGGGTTTCTTCCCGTCCCGCCCTTCCGTGTAGCTCCAATCGCAGCTCAGCGCCTGACAGACCGTGTCCAGCGACTGGTCGACCGGAGTGTGCTTCAGCTCGAGGCTGACGGTGCCCGCGATCCTGGGATCGATGACGACCTCGGCCCCCAGGATCTCGCCGAAGGTACGGAGGAGATCCAGGCCGTCGGCTTTGGTCACCTTCAGGTCGATCGGGTCTTTGACTTTCGAAGATCTGTCGCCCCCCTCGGCCTTGCCGCCCCCTGGAGCCGCCGTCACCCGCAGCTTCGGCGGGCTGCCGGGCTCCAGGGTCCAGCGGCAGCCGATGCTCTCGCAGATCGCGTCGAGCAGGGTGCGCGCGCTGACGTTGTGGAGCTCCACCGTAATCGGGGCGGTGACTCCCGGATCCACCACCGCCTCCGCGCTGAACAACTTTGCGAAGGTGCGGAACATGTCGTCCGGCTTCGCGTTCTTCAGCGCCATGTCGATCCGCTCGTCGAGGCCGCTCGCCGCGGCGTCCGGTTCCGCCCGGGCCGCCCCGGCTCCGAGCAGCAGCAGCGCCAGCCCTGATCCCCAAATCCAGCCCCACGTCCGGCCCCACGTCCAGATTCCTTTGCTCATTTCGCTCCTCCGTGAATCACGATGATGGACCCGGACGGCGGAGAGCCTGCGCCGCGGATTCCATTGTGGATCCGCCGGCGCCCCCCCTCCCCTTCGCGCACGATCAGCACCTCTCCGACGTTCTCGATGGAAGCCACGGCGCGAGGACGCGGCGCCAGGACCCCGATCACGACCAGCGCGAGCAGCGCCGCCAGACCGGCGACGGCCGGCACCAGCCGCGGGGATCTCGCCGGCCCTGGACCGGCCGGTGTCCTGGTCAAAGCAGCGCGCACGACCCGCTCGACGCTCTCCGGCCGCGGTTCCAGCACCTCCCGCAGCCGGCGCATCTCGTCACCGCTTTCCATCGCGAACCTCCAGAAGTTGCAGCAGACGCTTCCTCGCCCGGTGCACGCGCATCTTGAGCGCCGAGACCGTGATGCCGAGGACCCGGGCCCCTTCGGTGGGCCCGAGATCCCCCGCCCCGACCAGGAGGAGAGCCTCGCGGTCCCTGCCGGGCAGCTTGCGCAGGGCGGCGAGCGTGCGGTCGAGGTCGGTTCTCAGTGTGGCGTTCTCCTCCGGGCTCGGCAAGGGGCTGTGCCCGTCGAGCAGCGCGTGCAGGGGCTCCAGCAGACGGCGCTGGAGCATGAGACGGCCGGCTCGCCGGCGCGCCACGGCGAAGACGAACGCCGCCGGGCAGTCCGGAGCGCCCAGACGCCGCCATCTCTGGACGAGGGCCGCCAGGGCATCCTGGGCGACCTCCTCGGCCAGGCTGACGTCGCCGGTCCGTGCCAGCGAATAGCGGAGGAGTTGGGGGGCCAGCTCCCTCACCGCCGTTTCCAGTTCCATATCCAGGATGTACACGCGGAGGGGATCGGGTCACACCCTTTTCGCTCCGCCCTCCTCCGCCACGCGGGGAAACGTCCCGTAAAGTGGCTTGAAATCAGGTGACTCTGTGGTACCCTCAAACAGCCGGATTGGCGGATTACTTTACAATTTTACGCGCCGCAGGCGCATGGGGCTACAACCGGAATGGAGTTTCAAACGCCACCCATGCAGAGCTCTTCCATTTCCCCGCGCCCTCGTCGCGGCCGCAAAGCGGCCCTGTCGCTCCTCGCCCTGACGACCGCCTGCACCACCTGCGCGGCGCCGTTCCTCGAGGCGCAGACCCTGCTGGGGTCGCACGAGTCGCTGCTGCGCCAGAATGAAGAGGCGCGCGAGCACGACTTCACCTACCTGCGCACCACGGCGGACGTCCGCGACTACGCCCAGCAGGGGCTCCTGGTGCGTCTGCCCGGGAGCTCGGACTACGAGCTGGCCGACAACGTCTCCTTTCCCTACGCGCGGCCCGAGGTGAAGACGTTCGTCGAGCGGCTGTCAGATCAGTATCACAGCGCCTGCGGCGAGCGGCTGGTGGTCACCAGCCTGACCCGGCCGATTACGCGCCAGCCCGCCAACGCCTCGGCGATCTCGGTCCACCCCACTGGCATGGCGATCGATCTGCGGCGCAGCGACAGCTCCGGCTGCCGACTCTGGCTCGAGACCGTGCTGCTCGACCTCGAGAATAAAGGGGTGATCGAGGCGACGCGCGAGCAGTACCCGCCGCACTATCACGTGGCGGTCTTCCCCAACCCGTACCTCCAGTACGTCGCCTCCGGGGAGGCCCTGCCGGACATCCAGGTCGCCCGGTCGACCCACGAGACCGCCTCGCGCGCCCGGGTCTCCCGGGTCCGCTCCTCGCGGGTCTCCCGCTCCCGGGGCTCCCGGTCCGCCCGGGCCGTCGCCAAGACCTCGCGTTCCCGGAGCGCCAAGGCCGTCAAGGCCGTGAAGCGCGGGACCTCCCGCTCCCGGACCGTGGCCACCGCGAGCCACCGCACGAGCAGCCACCGCGTGAGCAGCGCGAAGAAGTCCCGCGTCGTCCACACGGTGAGCAAGCGCCGGGCCGCGCCGCGCCAGCGCGTGGTCGTGACTCGCTCGAAGGCGACCAGCCGCCACTCGAAGGCGCAGACCGCCCGCGTCAGGTAATCCCGGAAGCTTTTCAGGGGCGTCCCAGCAGGGGCGCCCCTACGGCACCCTCACCACCCGGTACGCCGGGATCCGCTGCTGCAAACCCTTGAGCTGAAGCTCGCCGAACGGTTCGGTGGGGATGGCCCCGCCGAGCAATCGGTTCGTCTCCGGACCGATGACCACCTCGCCCGGCGGCGTAGCCCCCTCCAGGCGCGACGCGACGTTCACCGTATTGCCGAGCACCGTGTAGTCCACGCGCCGGGCGCTGCCGATGTCCCCGACCACCACCGGGCCGCTGTTGAGGGCGACGCGGGCCTTGAAGCCGGGCAGGCCCTCGGCCTCGCGGCCGGCGTTCCAGACGGCGAGCCCCTCCTGGATCTCGACCGCCGCCCGCACCGCCCGCAGGGCATGATCGTCCTGCGCCACCGGGGCGCCGAAGAAGGCCATCACGCAGTCGCCGATGAACTTGTCGAGGGTCCCCCCGGCGCGGAAGATCGCCTCGACGGAGAGGCCGAGGAAGGCGTCGAGCGACTCTGCCACCTGCTCGGGGGGGGCGTTTTCCGCAAAGGTCGTAAACCCTACCAGGTCGGCGAAGAGCACCGTCGCCTCGGCGCTCTGCAAACGCCGCATCCCCTCGTCCCCCCGGCGCAGCACCTCCTCGATGACCCCCGGCGAGTGGTAGCGCTCGAGGCGCGACCGCGCCTGCCGCTCGAACTCGGCCTTTTTCGCGTAGCGGATGCGCTCGACGGCAACCGCCGCGTAGTTGGCGAGCGTGGTCAGCACGTCGAGGTCGCGCTCGCCGAAGGCGCCGACGTGGACGGGGGAGTCGACCTGGATGGCGCCCATCATCCGCTCGCCCGACCAGAGCGGCGCGCACATCGCCGAACGGATCTGGTGCAGGCGGATCGACTCGCCCCCCGAGAGGCGCTGGTCCGCCTGGGCGTCGAAGGTGACGAGCGCCACCCGCTCGTCCATCACCGCCCGCAGCATGGTGCGCGACACCGCCACCTCCCCCGCCGGCCGGAACTGCGATTTCTCCTTGAGCCGCGCCAGCTCGCAGACCAGCTCTCCCGAGTCGTCCGAGAGCAGGATGAACCCGCGGTCCACCAGAAAGGCCTCGAACGCCAGGTCGAGCACCCGCGAGAGCACGTCGTCCACCGACTCGGCGACGGTGAGCATGCGGGCCAGCCGGGTGAGGAAGCCGAACATCCGGTGGACGTAGATCTGGTCGTCCGTCTCCGGCGCTGTTCGCAGGCTGTCGACCACGCCGGGGTTTCCGCCGAGGCCGTAGGCGGCGGCGAAGTCGGCGAGCGGCCGGATGATCGTGGCGTTGCCGAGCCCGGAGAGCGTCCCCTCGAGCTCCTCGGGCATCACCGTATTCGTCCGCGCGGGCCGCGGCTCCTCCTCCTCCAGCCGGATCTCGAAGGCGCCGACGGTCAGCAGGTCGCCGGCGCGCAGCGGCGCCTTCTCGACCGGCATCCGGTTGACCTCGACGCCGTTGGTGCTCTTCAGATCGTGGACGGTCCAGCCGTCCCCCTCGCGGAGGATCTCGGCGTGGTAGCGGGAGACGGAGACGTCCGAGAGCACGACGTCGTTGTCGCTCCCCCGACCCAGCCGGATCCTGCCGCCGGCGAGGGGCACGACGCGGTCCTCTTCGCTGGCGAGGTAACGCAGGCGCAGCATGGGGTGAGTTTTACCACGGAGGGAAGAGCACGGACGTAAAGGACAAACACGGACGAGCACGGACACGGCTTCCCTTGTCCTTGTTCGTCCGTGTTCGTCCCTTACGTCCTTTCCTTCTGTTCCTCTTCCAGCCGGAACCGGCCGCTCTCGAACAGGCTCCGAAAAGCGGCCACCACCCGCGGGCAGAACTGGCTGCCGGCGCCCCTCTCGATCTCGGCGGCCGCGCGCTCCGGCGGCAGGCCGGCCCGGTAGGGGCGGCTGGTGGTCATCGCGTCGTAGGTGTCCGCTACCGCGATGATGCGGGGGGCGAGCGGGATCTCGGCGTCGGCGAGGCCATCGGGGTACCCCTTGCCGTCCATCCGCTCGTGATGGCTGCGCACGCCGTGGACCACCCAGAGATTGGCGAGGTGCGAGACGATCGAGGCGCCGTCGGCGGCGTGGCGGCGCATGATCTCGACCTCTTCGGAATCGAGGGGGGAGGGCTTGCCGAGGACGCGGTCCGGCGTGGTGATCTTGCCGACGTCGTGCAGGGTCGCGGCGAGCCGCAGGTCCCGCAGCTCCTCGCGCGAGAGCCCCATCTCGGCGCCGAGCAGGAGCGAGTAAGCGACCACCCGGCGGACATGGCCGCCGGTGTAGGGGTCGCGCTTCTCGAGCGCCTCGGCCAGCGCGGTGACCATGTGGAAGAACTGCCGCCGCTGCGCCGCCCAGAGCCGGGCGTTCTGCAGCGTCGGCGCCAGAATGGCCGCGAACTGGCGCATCCGCCAGAGATCGCCGGCGGTGAACCGGTCGCGGTCCACCGGGTTGAGGAGCTGGACGACGCCGATGATGCTCCCTTGAGCGCGCAGCGGCACGGCGAGGATGGCCCGGGTCTGGAACTCGCCCGAGGGGTCCCCCTGCCAGCGCGGATCGGCGGTCACGTCGTTGACCACCTCGGCCTCGCCGGACTGGGCGACGCTGCCGACGATCCCCTCCCCCACCGGTACCCGCAGGCCGCCGATGTCGCCGGCGGCGCTCCCCCGCACGACGCGGAAGAAGAGCTCCCGCCGCTCCTCGTCGAGCTCCCAGATCGAGCTCGTCTCGGCCCGGCAGACCTCCTCAGCGTTCTCCAGCGCCAGCTCCAGCATCGTCTGGAGGTCGAGCGTGCCGGAGAGCTTGACGCCGATGTCGAGCAGCGTCTCGTACTCGGCGAGGCGGCGATCGGGCTCGAACGACGGCCCGAGGACGGGCGATCCGGATTCCGCGGCGATCATTTCAGCTCCCCCCCTTTCGCCTACGCGCTCAGGCCCTCGAGATCGCTCAGCAGCTCCGCAACGGAGCGGTAGCGCTCGCCGGGATCCTTCTTCAGGCAGCGCAGGATGGCCGCCTCCAGCGCCGGTGGGATCTCGCGCCAGCGGGTGCTCGGCGCCGCCGGCTCCTCCCGCATCTGCTTGACCATGATCTCCATCGCCGTTCCGCCCTCGAACGGCAGCACGCCGGCGAACAGCTCGTAGAGCACGATGCCGCAGGCGTAGATGTCGGCCCGGGGATCGGCCTCCTGCCCCCTGAGGATCTCCGGCGCCAGGTACTGCGGCGTGCCGACGATGAAGCCGGCCTGGGTCTGCCCCGGTGCCATGCGGTCGATCGGCCGGGCGATGCCGAAGTCCATCAGCTTGGCGTTGCCGGTGGGATCGAGGATCAGGTTCTCCGGCTTGATGTCGCGGTGGAGCACGCCGACCGAGTGGGCGGCGGCGAGCCCGGCGCAGAGCTGCTTGGCCAGCCGCAGCCCCGCCGAGTAGGGGAGCCGCCGCGTCTGGTCGAGCATGTAGCGCAGCGTCACGCCGCGTACGAACTCCATGGAGATGAAGGGGATGCCGTCCATCTCGCCGAAGTCGTAGGTGCGCAGCACGTTCGGGTGGGTGATCTTGCGCGCCAGCTTGAGCTCGCTCTTCAGGCGGTCGAGCTGGTTGCGGTCCCCCCAGAGGTCCCGCTTCAGCATCTTCAGGGCGACCAGGTCGTCCAGCTCGCGGTCGCGCGCCTTGTAGACGATCCCCATGCCGCCGGCGCCGAGCACGGAGAGGATCTCGAAGCGCGACCCCAGCAAGGCCCCTGGCGAGATGCCGGTGAGCGTGGCGGCGCCGGGCTGGGTCAGCGTCGCCGCCTGGGCGCCGGACCCGCTCGCGCCGCCGGTCAACTGCGCGGCCATCTGCGGGCCGATCACGTACAGCGGCTGCGGCGTGATCACGCCGCGGCGCGGGGCCAGCCGGTAGCCGGCGGCCTCGAAGGCCCCCTTCAGCTCGTCGTGCACCTCGCGCGACATCAGGATCTCCCCCGACGTCGCCTCGCGCAGCAGGCTCTCGATCTGCTGCACCGGCAGGCCGACGAGCGCCCGCTCCGCCCGCTCCCCCCAGGTGACCGGACCGGTGATCGCCCGGCCGGAGGCCAGCGCGACCGCCGGCGCCTCGGTATCCCCGGCAATGCCGCCGCCGATGCCGCCGCCCGGTGCGATCAAGCCGGTGGCCATGCCACTCTCCAGGATGCGAGCCGCGACCGACAGCGCCCGGTGCCCCCGCCCCTCCCCCTCGAAGCGGGCGAGCACCCGGTGCCCGGCGATCACCTCCATCAGCCCGCGGCCGCGGGCGATGGCGGCGGTGACCCGCTCGAGGTCGGCGGTCAGCTCGCCCAGCGTCTCGCGCGGGTCGGCGCCGCCACCGGTATGGGCGTAGCGGCGCAGCTCGACGGCGAGCAGCAGCACGTCCCGGCTCTGCGCCTCGCCCAGCAGCACGCGGGCCGCCGCCGGCTCCGGGAGGTTGCGGGAGAGCTCGTTGACGTACTCCTCCATGTCCCGCTTCTCGCGCAGGTTGGCCAGCAGCTCGTGGAAGGTGTGGGCGAGCCGCCCCACCTCGTCGTCGCGGTCGGAGTCGATCTGCTGGTCGTAGTTCCCCTGCCGGGCGGCCTCGGCGGCGGTGGCGAGCTGGCGCACCGGCCGCAGCGCCCGGCGGGCGAAGGCGAAGGAGAGGAAGGGCGCGATCAGCACCGACGCGAGGCCGGCGCCGAGCAGCACGCGCTGGATCTGGCGGTAGGTGGCGAGCTCGCGCTCCAGCGAGGCCAGGGCGACGGTGGCGCCGACCGCCGAGCCATTGGCGTCGCGCAGCGGCGATTCGACGGCGATCCAGGGCTCGCCGTTGAGCTCCAGCTCGGTCCGCGCCACCGCCTGGCCGGCGCGCAGAGCCCTGCCCATGCCGTCCCTCTTGGCGAGCGACGCGGCGAGGCTGCGGGCGGTCGACTGCGGCAGGGTGGTGGCCACGATGCGCGGCCCCTCCGGCCCGGCGGCGACGAAGGCGACGTCGGCGCCGCTGACCTCCCGGACCTCCCGCACCCCCTCGGCCTGATCGGTGATCTGGAAGCCGGTGATCAGGTAGCCGAACGGGGTGAAGTCCTTCACCACCGGCACCGCCAGGGCGTAGTAGAGGTCGTTCCCCTCGCGCCAGACCCCCCGGCTCTCCCGGTTGTCCGCGGCCATCGCCGCCGCCACCAGCGGCCGCTTCGACAGGTCCTGGCCCGCCCCCTCGGGACGGTCGGTGCGGGCGATCACCCGCCCCTGCGGATCGAGCACGATGGCGAAGTCGAACTGCAGGTCGTTGCGGCGCTCGCTGAGCTGGTCGAGGATGGAGCGGGTGTCGCGGGTGGCGGCGGCCTCGGAGAGATAGGCGCTGAAGTAGGGGTCGGCCGCGAACAGGCGGGAGATCAGCAGGAGCTGCCGGTAGCGCTGCTCCTGGAAGGCCGCCTGCGCCGCCGCGCTGCTGCGCAGGGAGTCGAGCACGGCGTCGCGGGCGATCCGCCGCAGCATCAGCGAGGTGACCGCGACCGCGCCGCCCACCAGCAGGGCGATCAGCAGCGAGGTGACCAGGAAGATCCGGGTCTCCAGCGACAGGCCCCTGCGGCCGCGGTCAGCGGTTTTCGTAGCGATCACCGCGAGACCGGAAATAGGACTTCCCCGTTTTGTCCAGGTGAGAGGGGACGAGCGGCCGCACGATCTGCAACCCCACCGCCAGCGGCCCCTTCTGCGGCAGCTCGACGTCCATCGTCCAAGGGTCCGCCTGCTCGTGCCAGACGACGAGCTTCCCCGGCCCGCGCGGGAGCCCCGGGAGGGCGAACTCGCCGCTGGCGTCGGGCGTGGTGTGGAACGGGGTGTCGAGCACCAGGATGTAGGACACCATGTCGTGGTGGACGTTGCAGTAGACGCGCACCAGGCCGGCCTTCTCGAAGCGCTTCTCCTTGCCCGGCGCCCCCTTGTAGAGGCCGAGGTCGAACTGGTTGGGCGCCGAGACCGAGAAGACGTTGTGGAGGATCGGGTCCTCATTGGGGAAGCGCACCCGGCTGCCGCGCGGGATCACCAGTTGACGCGGCTCGAACGCCTTGCGCCGGGTGACCATCTCGAACGGCTTCTCGGGCGGCTTCACCGGCCGCGGGCTCGCCGGCTCGAAATAGATGACCGTCTGCCGCACGTCGCTCCCCCGCGCCGGCCCCTTGCCCCCCTTGGCGAGGAGCTCGATGTGGCCGTGCAGGTCGTCGGCCCCGGCCGGGACGGTGAGGAGCGTTAAAAGAGCCAGGACGAGGACCTGCGCCGCCCGGGATTGAAATCCCGGGCTACCGACAGTCGCCCCTTCCCGGGGCTTTGCAAAAAGACCGGTTCTTGGGAGTCCCGGATGGGACGGCCGTGGGTAGCCCGGGATTTCAATCCCGGGTGGCGACCCGCGCCTCATCGCAGCCTCCACGCCAGCGTCGTCAGAAACTCGTTGTTCTTCCGTTTCGCGCCGGTGGCCAGGATGAAACGGTTGTCGGCGTACTCCAAGGTGAGGTCGAGCCCGGTGAGGAGGCCCAGGCGCAAGCCGGCGTCGATCTTCTCCCAGTCCCAGGAGAAGCTCGGGCTCGGCGTCTGCGGCGGGTTGCGGAAGTCGTTGTCGAGCTTCGAGTAGCGCACCGAGGGCGCGATCGAGGGGAAGAGCTGGCGGCCGCCCACCGCCCAGAGCAGAGGCAGGTCGAAGCGCCAGGCCACCTCCCCCTCCACCCCCGTGCGCGGCAGGCCGGCGAGGTCCTGATCCACGTACTGGCCGAAGAAGGAGAAGCCCCCCAGGTAGAGCCAGACGTTGCCGCCGACTTCCCGCTTCTCGTCGTTCCTGATCGCGAAGGTGGCGTTGCCGACCCGCGTCGGCGGCGCGCTGAGGATGTCGAGGTCGCCGCCGTAGAAGGTGCCGTGGATCCTCACCGTGTCCGCGAGCTTGCGCCGGTTCTCCCAGGCGAGCAAGTCGAGCCCGTTGCGCCCGCCCTCGTCCGCCAGGCGCCAGCCGACCCCCGCGCCCGTCTCCAGCTCGCCGTCGAGGTCGAAGTTGGTGGAGTGGGCGTTGTAGAGGATGGGGACGCCGCTCTTGAGGTCGGGATCCGGGTTCAGCCGCCGGAGCTCCGGGGTGCCGTTGTCGCCGGCCAGCGCGTTGGGATCGCGCAGGAAGACCGGATTGCCGGCGGCGGCCCGGGCCTTGAGGTAGAAGTGCCGGCCGAGGTGGAGGCCCAGCTCGGCGCCGGTCTCCTCGAAGCGGTTGAAGGCCGTCGAGACCAGGCCGTAGCTCTGGAGATGGCGGTCGTCCTGCCGCTCGAACTTGGGGATCTTGCCGAGCTTGAGGTAGACCCCGCTCCGCGCCGCCAGGGTGGCCGTCTCCGGCTCGCGGCCGAAGCGAAGCCACGCCTCGTCGATGTCGACCTTCTGGCCGGTCGACGTCGGGTTGCGGTCGTAGAGGTCGATGAGGTCGAGCTTGCCGTGGGCGGTGAAGAGGTCCCCGCGGCCGACGGTCGCGAACAGCGCCACGTTGGAGAACTCGAAGTGGGAGCCGGCGTCGACCGTCTCCTCGAACCCCCTCGTCTGGCCGACGGGGAGCTGGTCCAGCTCGAACGCATAGGGAAGCGGGAAGCGGTTCTCCTCGCTGTCCCGGTAGTTCGCCCGGACCTCCAGGTTGTACTGGAACGTCCACCCCGGATTCGCAGCCGTTTCCCCGGTCTCCTGCGCGACCGCGGGGACGCCCAGCGCAGCCCCGAGCACCAGCAGGACGCACACTCTCCCAAAAGACGTTCCCAGCGCCATCTGTCAGCAGCCTCCAGAAAGCCCTACAAGCTTGGAGGTAGCTTAGATGGATGCCGGTCCACAGTAAAGGGAAACGATTTAACGGGGCTGGAGAGGTCGGCCGCCCGGGCATCGATGCCCGGGCCGGGGGTGGCTACGCGTAGCTCTGGCTCTGCCGGCGGCGGTCCCGCAGCTTGCGGGCCAGGAACACTCCACCGACCACCCAGAGAGGCACCGTGAACAGACCCATGCGCACGCGCTGGTTGAGAATGCCCCTCACTCCCGACTTGACCTTCTTGAGCTTGCTCATTGTATTCATTCCTCCTGGCGGCCGCTGCCGCCGGTTGGCTTTCAGCTTTGAAAATCGAAGCGCACTGTCCCTCAATGCGGCTTCGGACCCACTATGAAGGTGCAAGTCGAATGCCACATATAAGTCCCCGGGAAATCCGCGGGACGTTTACAATGAGGGGGATGTCCGCATGCTCGCGCAAGTGCAAGAGGAGATTCGTGTGATCTCGTCAGAGGAATTCCGCAAGGCCCTGCGTCACTTTCCTGCCGGCGTCACGATCGTGACCGTCCGGTCGGGAGAGCGGATCCACGGCCTTACCGTCTCGGCCTTCTCCTCGGTCTCGGCCGAGCCGGCGCTGATCTCGATCACCATCGAGAACCGCCACAAGGCCTGGGCGATGCTGGAGGAGCCGGAGGCGGTCTTCGCGGTGAACATCCTGGGCGAGGGGCAATCGGAGCTCTCGAACCGCTTCGCCTGGGTCAAGGACGAGGACCGCTTCCAACTCGGTGACTGGTCGGAGGCCGAGACCGGCGCGCCGGTGCTGCGGGACGCCCTCGCCTGGCTCGACTGCCGGATCCAGGCGCGCTACCCGGCCGGCTCGCACACCATCTATGTCGGCGAGGTGGTGGCGAGCGACGTGCCTGTTGAAGAGGCGCCGCCGCTGGTCTACTGGAACCGCGGGTATCGCAAGCTCCGGCTGCACGAGGAGCCGCCGGCGTAACCAGACCTCAAGGGACCTCAGAGACTGCAGAGACCTCAGGATTTCCTGCGGTCCCTGCTGTCTCTGGCGTCCCTTGGGTCCCTTTTCCTTGAATCGCCACCGCCACCGCCTGGAACCCCGCCCAGACCAGCAGCCCCACCGCGCCGCAGCCGAGCCAGAGCGCCCGCGCTCCCAGGTTCTGGTAAACCCAGGTGCCCACCAGCGGAGCCACCACGAAAGAGGCCGCGAAGGAGAAGTTCATCAGCCCCATGTAGGCGCCGCGGGTCGCCTCCGGCGCGCGGTCGGCGACGGCGCTGGTCAGCATCGGGAAGGCCAGCATCTCCCCCATCGTCCAGATCGCCACGGTGAAGATCACGTACCCGAAGCCCGATCCGAACGGCAGCAGGGCGAGGCCGGCGCAGAATACGAAACAGCCGAAACCCGCCACCTTCAGCGGATCGCGACGGGCCAGCGAGTGGATCAGGACCATCTCGAAAACGATGATGATCAGGGTGTTCACCGCCAGCGTCACCCCGATCCACGCCTCGGAGAAGTGATAGAGGTCGCGCAGCGACAGCGGGAACGTGCTGGTGACCTGGAAAGTCACGATGTTGAGCAGGAACATCATCCCCAGCATCGCCATCACCGGCAGATCCCGGAAGGGGGAGCCGGCGCGGACTTTCGCCGCCGAGTGGACGGCCGGCGCGGCAGCGTGCCTGCCGGGGAAGGCGAAGGCCAGCAGACCGGCGGCGAGGATGCAGGTGACGCCGTCCGCCCAGAACAGCCAGTCGTAGTCATAGGCCGCCAGCAGCCCGCCCACGGTCGGCCCCACCGACATGCCGGCGTTGACCGCCAGCCGCATCAGGGCGAAGCTGCGCGCCCGCTCCCCCGGATCGCTCGCCGCCGACAGGGCCGCCAGGTTGGCCGGCCGGAATACCTCCCCTACCAGACTGAGGATGACGATCATCGCCGAGATCGCCAGCCGCCCCTGAAGATAGCCGAGGGCGATGAAGGCAAGCCCGGTCCCCACCAGGCTCACCTTCATCATCCGTATCGGACCGAAGCGGTCGCAGAGCAGCCCCCCGGCATACGAGGAGACCATCGCCCCCAGCCCGTAGAGCGCCAGGGCCTGCCCCGCCTGCGTCGTGGTGAAACCGCGCTTCTCGACCAGGTAGAGCACCAGGAAGGGCATCACCATCGTGCCGGCGCGGTTGATCAGCGAGGCGACCGACAGCAGCCAGACGGACCGGCTGAGCCCCGAGAAGGCTTCGCGATAGGTGGTGGCGATGGAACGGAACATGACGCGTTGTATGGGGGATACCGATTTTGGATCGGCGATTTGGGGTTTGGGGGGAAGGCAAGCTCACGGACGAACAGAGACAACCACGAACGAACACGGACAAGAAGGGCCTTTGTCCGTGGGTGTCCCCTGTGGGTCCGTGTTCGTCCCTGTTTCTACTTCTACTTCACCAGCAGCACCGGGCACCGGGCCACGATCGCGATGCCGTAGCTGAGCGTCCCCAGGCCAAGGGCGGGGTGGTCGCGGTCGACCTGGTGGGAGGAGAGGATCATCAGGTCGGCCGCCATCTCGCCGGCGTAGCGCACGATCGTCTCCGCCCGCTTGCCGAAGAGGACTTCCTGACGGACCCGCGCGCCCTTCTCCTCGAGCTTCTCCTTCATGGTGAAGAGCCGCGCCGTGGCCCGGGTCTCCAGCCCGCGGTAGAAGTCGGACATCTCCGTGAAATCGATGTGCTCGATGATCTCGATGACATGCAGAAGCGTGATCTCGCCGCCGCCGGCATCGTTGCCACCGGCGATCTGTACCGCGCTGTCGAGCGCCGCGTCGTTCTTGGCGGAAAAATCGACGGGGACCAGGATATTTCGGAACATAACGCCTCCCTCTTCTCCGGAGCCATGATGTCCAGTCGCCGCCGGAGGTGTCAACCACCCGGAGGACGGGAGGTGCTACTCTCAAGCGTATGGATTCGGCCGACTGGGGCCCGGAGTGGTCCCGCTGCCTTCTGCTCCTCGAGCTCGCGACCCGCTACGCGGCATCCGGCCGTACGGAAGGGTGCGGAAAGCTGACGCACCGCCTCGAGGAGTGGCGCGTCCGGATGGAGGACGCGCCGAGCGCCGTTCATACCTTTCTCAGCGAGCTGTGCTACGTCTCCTGGCTGCTCGGCCGGGGGGACCTCGCGACCGCCCGGTATCATGCGGCCGCGGCCGGCAGGAAAGCCCAGGAGATCGGCGATCTGCTGCGGCGCCAGCGGTGCAGCGAGGCCCGGCGCTACGCTTCCAACCTGCGGCGGCGCTCCCGGCAATTGCAGAGGAGGGTAGAGGATCTACTGGTGCGGAGCGAGCTCCTGCTGATGAAGTCGAGCATCCTTCGCGAGCGCGCGCAGACCTCCAGCCTCCTGCGCGCGGCGCGCGCCCGGGGTTAGGCTCGGAAAGGCCTACTCCTCCACCCACTTCAGGACCGTGTAGCGGCTGAGCCGGACCTCCGGCGACCAGTAGCCGTGCCGCAGCCCGGCCTTGTGCCGGAGGCGATCCAGGAAATCGTGGGGATTGGGGAGCTGCTCCCAGACCTGGGGCAGGAAGGTGCCGCGGTGCTCTCCACACTCGAGGATGACGCCGTCCACGCCCGGACGGAGGAGGCACAGGGCTTCCGACTCGCTGGCGCAGGGGAGCGGCTCAGGGGCCGAGAGCAGCGACATCTCGATATCGATCTCCACCAGCTCCCCCGGCTCGACCGGCGGAAAGCGGGTGTCGTGGAAAGCCGAGGCCCGGGCGTTACGCCAGACGTCCTCGAAGAGCGGCCGGTAGGCCAGGATCGAACCCACGCACCCTCGCAGCTCCCCGCGCCGCCGCAACGTCACGAAAGTCGCCCCGGGCTCGCGCAGCCAGAGCTCGCCAGGCTCTTCCGGAGCTTTGCCGAAACCGAGAGCCTCGGCGAGGCCCGCGCGGGCGATCCGCAGGAGGGTGCGCCCGCGCTCGGACGTCCATTCATCCGTGGCCATGAAAAGCGAAGGCTCCATAGCCGACCACCCGGGAAGGATCTCCGGCGGTGTCGGCCGAGTTGCGCAGATCGAGCAGCTCCGGGGTGAGACCGCGCCGCCGCGCCATCTCCAGCAGACCATTGACCGGCACGGCGCCGCAGGCCTGGCGAGAGTGCAGCGTGCCGTCCAGGGCGAGGATGCGGTCGGCCGTGTCGCGGTCCGCCCGTTGCGCCGCGTCATAGCCGAGGTAGTGCGAGAGGTCGGAGCTGATGACGATCAGCGTCTCCGGGCCGCCCCAGAGGCGCTCCAGGACCTCCGCCACCTCCTCACCGGTCGCGTCCCCCGTCACCAGCGGCACGAGGTCGAACTCGCCGAGCAGCGCCTGCAGAAAGGGGAGCTCGACCTCCAGCGAATGCTCGCGAGCATGGGCCTCGGGAATCATCCGAACCTGCGGCAGCCGGAGCGCGGCCCCCGCGCCCTCTGGCTCCACCCGCACCTCGCCGAGAGGAGTGGCGAACCAGGGATCTCCCGGCAGCGCCATCCCACGGATCGGCACGAAGTGGGACGGCCCGAGGAGAACCACCCGTTCGATGGTGGCCGCCGCCGCGGCGAGCGCGTGGAAGGCGCTGCCCGCGATCGGCCCCGAGTAGATGTAGCCCGCGTGGGGAGCGATGATCGCCTTGGGAGCCGGCCGCTCCTCTCCCGGCGGTCCGGCGTGCAGGAACCCCTCGACCATCGCGGTCAGCTCGCGCGGATCGTCGGGGTAGAACGGGCCGGAGACGGCGGGGGGACGGGTGGTGGTCATGATGGTTTCAATCCGACTGGTGGCGGGAAGATTCCCAGGGAGCTCTACCCCCCCTTCAAAACCTGCCGGCACCGCCGCTGCGCCCGCTCGCGGTCGGGCAGGGGGAGATCCCCGAAGAGGAGCAGGGCCTTCTCGCGGCCGCTGGCGAGCAGGGTGAGCACCTCGCGGAACTGGTGCTCGGCGCGGTCGCGGTTGCCCAGCCGCAGCAGGCAGTCGGCCAGCAGGACGCGGACCTGGAAGAGGGCCGGATCGAGATAGAGGGCCGCCCGGTAGGAGGCCACCGCCTCTTCGGTGCGCTTGCAGAGGTCGTGAAGGAACCCTTCGAGGGCGTGGGCGGCGGGCTCGGACGGGTCGGCGGCCAGGGCGGCGGCGATCACCTTGCCGGCTTCCTCGATGCGGTTGGCCGCGAGGTCGCGGGCGGCCGCCACCAGCCGTTCGTGAACGCTGGAAGTCCCCGCGGCCGCCGGCTGCGGCCGGGGGGACTCCACCACGGCGGCGGCGCGCGCGGCGCTCCAGTCGCGGGACTCCCGCTCGCTCCAGCGCGGTCGCTCTTCCACGGCCTTCTCCGGCTCGGGCGCCGGCGCGGCCCGGCGGGGGGCGATCCGTTTCGGCGCCGCCTCGGGAGCCGGCGCCCGCCGGTGGCGGTAGGCGAAGCAGGGGCCGAGGTCCACCGATTCCAGCTCGTCCTGGATCTGCCAGAGCGTCTCCGAGGCGCCCAGGAAGAGGTACCCCTCGGGCGACAGCAGCTTGCCGACCTGGGAGATCACCCAGCGCTGGAGCGGGCGCCGGAAGTAGATCAGGACGTTGCGCATCAGCACCAGGTCGCACTCGGCGAAGGGGAGCGCGAACGGCGCGTGGGCTAGGTTGAGGCTCTGGTAGCTGATCCGCGAGCGCAGCCCGGCGTCGAGCTCGAAGAGCTTCCCCCGCCGCTTGAACCAGCGCTCGAGCAGGAGCGGCGGCACCTGCGAGACCGCCCGCTCGCCGTAGAGCCCGAGCCGGGCGCCGGCCAGCGCCTCCTCGTCGAGGTCGGTGGCCACGATCGTCCAGGTCCAGCCGGCGAGCGACGGCTCGTCGGCGAGCAGCATCGCGAGCGTCGCCGGCTCCTCCCCCCGCGCGCAGGCCGCCGACCAGATCCGCAGGTGGCGCGAGCCGGCGCGGGCCTTCGTGAGCACCGGCAGGGCCTGCCTCAGAATGGCCTCGAACTGCTGCGGAGCGCGGAAGAAGTAGGACTCCTTGATGGTGACCAGCGAGACCAGATTCGCCCACTCGCCGTCGATTTGATGGGTCGCCAGCGCCTGCACGTACTCGAGGAGGCCGTGGTAGCCCGTCGCAGCCGCCCGCCGCTGCGCCACCTCCTCGAGGAAGCCGACGCGGGCGGGCGGAATGACGTTGCCCGTCGCCTCGCGGATCAGGACGACGAGATGCTGGAGCGGACTGGGCGCGGCTTGACTCATGGGAAAACACGACTCATGGGCGGACGCGGTTGCGGCCGGCGGCCTTGGCCTCGTAGAGGCGGCGGTCGGCGAGCGACACCAGCAGGTCGCCGCTCGGAGCGCCCGCCAGCTCGTCGCGGTCGGCGACGCCGAAGGAGGCGGTGACGCGCACCTCGATGCCGCCGGCGAGGCGCACCGGGTTCTGCTCCAGCCCCACGCGCAGCCGCTCGGCGGCCATCCGCGCGGAGCCGAGGTCCACCTGCGGCAGCACGGCCAGGAACTCCTCGCCGCCGTAGCGCCCGAGCAGATCGGTGCTGCGCAGGCAGCTATGCAGCACCGCCGCCCCCTCGCGCAGTACCGCGTCGCCGGCCAAGTGGCCGTGGGTGTCGTTGATCTCCTTGAAGTGGTCGAAATCGCAGAGCACCACGCTCAAGGGGTACTTGTAGCGGCGGGCGCGGTCGAGCTCCTCGGTCAGGCGGTCGTAGATCACCCGGTGGTTGAGCTGCCGGGTCAGGCCATCGAGGGTCGAGAGCTCGTGCAGCCGCTGCGACAGGCGGGCGTTGTCGAGCACCAGCGCCAGATGGCCGGTCAGCGCCTCCACCAGGGCGCCCGTCGGCGCGGCGGCGAACTCGTGGGGATCGCGCGGCAGGAAGGCGAGGACGCCGGTGGCGTCGCGCACCGGCAGGGTGAGCCAGACCGCCCGCTCCAGCTCGACGGCGACGCTCCCCCGCTCGCCGCCGATGCGGACCTCGAACGGCGTCCCCGGCGCGTGGGTGACCGCCTTGGCGAGCAGGTCCCCCAGCACCTCGACGTCGGTCTGCCGGACCGGGTCCTGGAGAAGGATCTGGATCATCCCGGCGTCGAGCTCCGCCACCGCCACGGCCAGCAACTGCGCGTCCACCACCTGGCCGAGGGTCTCCAGCGCGCTATGGGCCGCCTCGTGGAAGTCGTTGGCGGCCATGCCGTGCTCCAGCAGGGTATTGACCACCGTCGCCTGCAGCAGCGAGGCGTCGAGATGGCGCGCCACCCGCGCCAGCACCTCCACCGGCCCGATCGACTGCGGATCGAGGCCACCGGCGGGGTGGCCCGCGTGGGGCGAGGCGTTGGCCGCCTCGACCAGGCGGATCACGGTCTCGACCAGCTCGCCGGGGCGGTGATCCTTGGTCAGATAGGCGTCGGCGCCGGTGCGCAGCCCCCAGTAGCGGGAGGCCGCCTCGCCATGGCTGGTGAGGATCAGCACCGGCATGTGGGCGCTCGCCGGGTCGGCCTTGAGCAGCCGCAGCAGCGGGAAGCCGTCCATGGTGGGCATCTCGAGGTCGGTGACCACCACCGCCGGCCATTCGCGCAGCGCCGTCATCGCCCCCTCGGCGCCGTCGCGCGCCTCCAGCACCTCGAAGCCGGCGCCGCGCAGGGTGCGGGCGAGGATCGCCCGCGTCACCTCGCTGTCGTCCACCACCAGCACCCGCCGGTTCACCGCTCCCCTTTCGTCCACATCCGCACCAGCGCGCGGGCGAGCTCCCGCGGCGGCAGGGCGACGTCGGCCGCCCCCCGCTCCAGGGCCACCCGCGGCATGCCGAAGACGACCGAGCTCGCCTCGTCCTGCACCAGGGTGATCCCCCCCGCCTGGCGCAGCGCGAGCAGCCCCTCGACGCCGTCGGAGCCCATGCCGGTCATCAGCACCCCCACCACCTCGCGCGGGCAGTGCTCGGCGGCGGCGAGGAACATCTCGTCGACCGCCGGGCGGTGGCCGCGCCGCGCCGGGGTGTCGGCGTCGAGGCGCAGCACGCCCCCGGACTCCAGGCGCAGATGCGCGCCGCCCGGCGCCAGGCGCACGGCGCCGCGGCGCAGCACCTCGCCGTCCTGGGCCAGGCGGACGTCGAACGGCAGCTCCTTGTTGAGCCAGTCGGCGAAGCCGAGCTCGAAGCCGGAGGCGATGTGCTGGACGATCAGGAAGCCGACCGGCGCGTCCGCCGGCACCTCGTCCAGCAGCTCGCGGATGGCGGCCGGCCCCCCCGTCGAGGCGCCGATCGCGATCCAGCGCAGCTCCGCCGACGCGACGCGGCTGGCGATGATCGCGGAAGGGTGCGTCGCCGGGCGCGCCGCCCGCGGGCGCGGCGGCGGGGCGGTCCGCGCCTCGGCGACCGCGCGCACCGTCTCCGGCAGGCTCTCGGCGAGCTGCTGCCAGCTCGGCGTGTCCTCGGGCTTGGGGAGCACCTCCAGCGCGCCCCGCCGCATCGCCTCGAAGGCGATCGTCATCTGGTTGCGGTTGGCCCGCGAGGAGAGGACGATGATCGGCGTCGGCCGCACCGCCATGATCTGTTCGGTGGCCTGATAGCCGTCGAGCACCGGCATCTGGAGGTCCATCACCACCACCTGCGGCTGCAGATCGATCACCGCCTGCACCGCCTCGGCGCCGTCCGCCGCCTCCCCCACCACCTGGATGTCGGGCGTCTTGCGGAAGAAACGCTTCAACACCGCCCTCACCGAGGGGGAGTCGTCGACCAGCAGGACGCGGATCAAGGGGGCACCTCCGGCGTCCACAAATCCCTGCCCTGCGAGCGTCCTGCCCTTCGAGGCCTCACCCCCGGCCCCTCTCCACGGGGTGGAGAGGGGGGGCGCGAGATCGGAGAGAAGAGCGCTTCGGAAAGGTCTTTTTCCCCCTCTCCACTTCGTGGAGAGGGGGCCAGGGGGTGAGGCCTCGGAGGGCAGGACGCTCCGGCCGGCAGAGAGGCCTGTATCCTCACCGCCCGCTCCCGCTCAACCGCCGCACGAGGTCCACCAGCTCGCCGGCGTCCAGGCTCTGCTTGGTCAGATAGGCGTCGGCGCCCACCTTGAGGCCGCGCAGGCGGTCCTCCGGGCGGTCGCGCGTCGAGACGACGATGATCGGCAGGTGGGCGAAGTGCTCCATGCCCCGCAGGTGCGCTGCAAGCTCGAAGCCGTCCATGCGCGGCATCTCGATGTCGGTGACCACACAGTCGAATTTCTCCTCGCCGAGCAGCGACAGCGCCTCCTCGGCGTCCCCCGCGGGCACCACCACGAAGCCGGCGTCCTCCAGGAGGCGGCGCTCCATCTCCCGGGTGACCAGCGAGTCGTCCACCAGCAGCACGCGCACGCGGCGGATCACCGTCTGCGGCCGCGCCGCCGGCAGCGCCCGCAGATACTCGCGCTGCGACAGCATCGACGGCGAGAGCACCCCCACCGGCTCCCCCGAGGCGAGCAGCGCCACCCCTTCGAGCAGCCGGTCGGTGGGCGCCCGCCGGGTGATCGGCCGCACCAGCACCTCCTCTTCCCCCTCGACCGTGTCGACGGCGATGGCGAGCGGCTGCCCCGAGATCACCCCCTCGAGCAGGAGCTGGCTGTCGCCGGGCGGCTGGCCGTAGAGCCGGGCGAGCGGCACGAAGGGGACCAGCCGGTCGCCCAGCGTCACCAGCGTCCGGCCGTCGCGCTCGACCACGGCGCCGGCATCCATCCGCGTCGCCCGGCGCACCACCGCGGCCGGCAGGGCGATGCGGAGCTGGCCGACCCGCAGCAGCATCACCGATTCGCCGCGGCGGGCCACCGGCACCTCCAGGATGAACGTGGTGCCGCGCCGGGGCTCGGTCTCGACGAAGACCTCGCCGCCGACGCGGTTGACGGCGGTCGCCACCACGTCCAGCCCGACGCCGCGGCCGGAGATCTCCGAGACCTGCTTGCGGGTCGAGAACCCCGGCGCGAAGAGCAGGCGCAGGGCCTCCTTCTTGCCCATGCCGGCAGCGGTCGCGGCGTCCACCAGCCCCACCTCCACGGCGTGCTGGAGGACGCGCTGGATGTCGATGCCGCCGCCGTCGTCCTCGATGATCAGGCGCACCCGCGGGCCGTCGGCCAGCGCCTTGATCCGGATGCGGCCGGCCCGCGGCTTGCCCCGCGCCTCGCGCACCTCGGGGGACTCTATGCCGTGATCGACCGAGTTGCGCACCAGGTGGAGCAGCGCCTCCTCCAGCTCGCGGGCGATCCTGCGGTCGAGCCGGGTCTCCTCCCCCTCGAGCTCGACCTCGACCTCGCGCTTCAGCGAGCGGGCGAGCTCGCGGGCGTAGCGGGCGAAGGAGAGCAGGAAGCCGCGCATCGGCTGCAGTTGCAGCGAGAGCATCTTCTCGAGCTGCTCCTCGGCCGAGCGGATCAGCCGCCGCTGGCCGCCCTCGAGCTCCACGGCCACCCGCCGCAACATGGTGGCGAGCACGGCGAGCACCTGCGTCGGCTGCGGCTCGTGCAGGCCGTCCTCGGCCAGCCGGGCGAGGTCATAGATACGGTCGACCACCTGCCGCCCGGCCACCGCCATGATCCGCACCTGCGTGGCCCGCTCGGCCACCGCGTCGAGCGCGGCGACGTCCACCCGCACGTCGCCGCTGGCGGTGGACGGCACGGCGGCCTTGGCGGAAGAGGCGGCGGCGGGCTGGGCCTCCTTGGGCGGAACGGCTTCCTCCGCCCGGGCGGGGACAAGCCCCGCCCCTACGTCCATGTCCTCCGAAGTTTCCGTAGGGGAGGGGCTTGTCCCCTCCCGGGAGGGGGGCGGCTCCGGCTCGGGCGCGGCCACGGCGGCCGGCGCCGGCGCGGCTTCCACGATCGCGGTCACCGAGGCGTGGAGCAGGGCGACCAGCTCGGCGTCGATCGGCGGCTCCGAGCCGCGGGAGACCGACTCGACCAGCGACGAGAGCTCGTCCACCACCCGCGTCAGCAGCGGGATCATGCCCGGCCGCGCGGCGTGGAGCACCTCCTCGGCGGCGTGGCAGAGCTCGGCCAGGGCGCCGATCCGCATCATCCGCCCCGCCCCCTTCAGCGTGTGCAGCTCGCGCTTGGCCTCGACGACCGACTGCGGATCCACCTCCAGCCGCGGGACGCTCGACGCCAGCCGCTCCAGCCGGTCGCGCGCTTCCTCGACGAAGAGGGGGATGAGGTCGGCGAACTCCGCGTCCAAAGCTGCCCCAGCGTCAGATCTTGGTCCAACTGTCGACGTTGACGTCGAGGCCGAGCACGCCTTCCAGCTCGCCCCCCTCATAGATGGGCGTCGAGGCGGTGAAGATCGGCCGCCCCGAGAGCAGCGAGTTGAAGAGCGGCGTCAGCACCGTGTGCCCCTCCCGGACCGCCGACTTGTACCAGGGGCGGTCCGAGAACCCCTCGCCCGTGCGCACCGCGCCCGGCACCTCGCGGTCGCCGACGATCTGGCGGTTGACCACCAGCGCCGTCTGCCCGCGCCGGCCGTCGTAGAAGTAGAGGCACTCGACGAACCCCTGCCGGTGCACTAGGTCCTCCAGCAGCCGCTCGATCGCCTCCCAGTTGCCGAGCCGGCGCCGCACCTCGCGCGACCAGAGCTCGGCGGTGTGCTTGAGCGAGTGGGCGGAGTCGAGATGGAACGACTGGGCGAGCATCTGGATGATCAGCCCCAGGCGGTTCAGGCGGTCGGCCGTCTCGGTGAAGTGCTTCAGGCCGTCGGCCATCCGCTGCACCACCTGGCTGACCTCCTTGAGCGTCAGCACGACCTCGTCGGAGGCGGCGTTCTGCTGCTGGGTCGCGAGCGAGATCTCGCGCGCCACCCGCGCCGTGTCGCTGGAGGCGCCGCGCAGGTCCTCGATCGCCGAGGCCGCGGCGCGCGCCCGCTCCAGCACGCGGCCGGCCTCCGTGCTCCCCTCCTCGGTGGCGACCACGGTGGTGCGGATCGAGCCGGCGAACTCGTCGAGCAGGTTGCGCACCGACTCCACCGACTCCTGCGAGCGCTGGGCGAGCCGCCGCACCTCCTCCGCCACCACCGAGAAGCGGCGGCCGTGGTCCCCCGCCGCCGCCGCCTCGATCGCCGCGTTGAGCGACAGGATGTGGGTCTCCTGGGCGATCTCGGTGATCAGGTCGAGCACCCGGTAGATCTCCTTCGAGCGGGTGCCGAGGATCTCGGCGCGGCTGGCGATCCCCGAGATCCGCTTCTTGACCTCCTCGACACCGTCGACCGCCTCCTCGACGGCTCCCTGGCCTGTGTTGCCGCTCTCCTCCGCCGCCTGCGCGAGGTCGGCCTGCGACGAGGCGTTCTCGGCGATCTGCGAGGCGGTGCGGGCGAGCTCCTCCATGGCGGCGGTGATCTCGACCACCGACGCCGCCTGCTCCGAGGAGCCCGAGGCGAGCTCGGAGGCGATCTCGTTGACCGAGTTCGCCGCCGAGGCGACCTCGATCGAGCTCGACTGGATCTGCTGCGCCAGCACGTCGAGCGAGTTGGTGGCGTTGGCGAGCGACAGCGCGAGCCGCCCGGGCAGCGCCCGCGAGGCTTCCGAGCAGTTCACCAGGTCGCCGGCCCGCAGCCGGTCGAGCGCGGAGACCAGCGTGACCTCGATCCCCTCGCGCCGCCGCTCCGAGCTCTCCACCCGCTCGCGCAGGTTCTGCTGCGAGCGGTAGACGATCTTGGCGTAGAGCGCCAGCGTGCCGATGGCCACCAGCAGGAAGGCGTTGAACATCCAGTTCTGGCCCCCCCCCGCCTCCACCACCATCAGCAGCACCAGGCCCGAGACGGCGATGCCGCCCAGGATCATCATCCCGGTCAGGGCGTGATTAAAGGATTTGCCGGCAGAACCGGTCGCGTCCGTCATGCGTCCTCTCCTTCATTCCATCTCAAAGCGGCGGGCACCCGGAGCGGGTCTACCACCACCAGCGGCAGCCCGCCGTGCACCGCCATCCCCGCCGGCGACTCGGGCCAGAACCGCCGCAGCGCCGGGGCCGGCGGCAGCACGCGCAGGCCGGTCACCACGCCCAGGATCTCGTCGGCCGCCAGCACCTCGCCGCCGACCGTCAGCCGGTACCCCCTGCCGTTGCGGGCCAGGCCGCTCACCGCCTCGTTGGCGATCCCCCAGACGCCGCCGGCGCGGCGCACCAGCAAATAGCCCGCGGCGTGCGGCGCGCTCAACGTCAGTGCCCCAGCGCGTCGAGGTTGAGGATGCGCACCACCTCGCCGCCCACCGGCGCCTCCCCCTGCAGGAAGCCGCCGTCGCTGGCCGCCACGATCGATTCCGGCGGCACGTGCACCACCTCCAGGGCGGCGTCGGCGGTGAAGCCGATCATCTCCCGCCCCTCGACCGGCCCCACCCAGACCACCACCGTCACCGGATACGAGGGGTTGGCCCCCGGCGAGGCGTTGACCAGGCGGGCCAGGTTGAGCACCGGCAGCGGCTCGCCGCCAAACTCCGCCAGCCCCTCCAGCTCCCCCGCCGCCCCCGGCAGCGGGTGCACCGTCAGTGCCCGCACCACCCGCCGCACCGCCGAGAGCGGCAGCGCGCACGAATATTCGCCGGCCCGCACCAGCAGGTGGGTGCCCTCGCGCCGGGTCTTCCGCGCGCCGTCTCCGATGAGCGGGGTCAGGGGCTCGCCCACGCCTAGATCCTCGTCCAACCGGTGACGTTGATGTCGATCCCGAGCACCGCCGCGATCGAGCCGTCGCCATTGTGCAGCGGCGTGCAGACCGTGAAGCAGGCCTCCGAGTTCTGCATCGATTCATAGGGGGGGATCAGGGTCGTCCGCCAGTGCCGCGACACCGCCTTGAACCAGGGGCGCGAGCGCACGTCGGTCTCGCGCACCTTGGCGGCGAGCGACTGCTGCCGCTCGTCGAGCAGGTTCTGATTGAAGCTCAGGGCCAGCGTGCCGCCGTCGAGCGCCATCAGATAGCCGAGCTCCACGAACGGCGCGTTGTGCACCAGCTCGTCGAGCTGCCGCTCCTTCTCCGGCAGCGTGGGGAGCGACTCGATCCGCCGCGCCCATTCCTCCACCAGGTGCTTGAGCGAGCGCGGCGAGTTGAGGTGGAACGACTGCGCCAGGAGCTGGATCTCGAGGCCGAGCTGGTTCAGGCGGTCGGCCGTGCTCGACAGGTTCTTCAGGCCGCCGGTCATCCGCTGCACCACCAGGCTGACCTCGCGCAGCGTCATCACCACCTCGTCCGAGGCGGCGTTCTGCTGCTGGGTGGCGAGCGAGATCTGGCGCGCCACCCGCGAGGTATCCCCCGAGGCGCCGCGCAGCTCCTCGATCGCCGCCGCCGCGGCCCGCGAGCGCTCCAGCACGCGGCTCGCCTCCTTGCTCCCCTCCTCGGTGGCGACGATGGTGGCACGGATCGAGCTCGAGAACTCGTCGAGCAGGTTGCGCACCGACTCCACCGACTCCTGCGAGCGCTGGGCGAGGTGGCGCACCTCCTCGGCCACCACCGAGAAGCGGCGGCCGTCGGCGCCCGCCGCCGCCGCCTCGATCGCCGCGTTGAGCGACAGGATGTGCGTCTCCTGGGCGATCTCGGTGATCAGGTCGAGCACCCGGTAGATCTCCTTGGAGCGGGTGCCGAGCGCGTCGGCGCGGCTGGCGATCGCCGAGATCCGCTTCTGCACCTCCTCCACCCCCGAGACCGCCTCGAACACCGCCGCCGAGCCGGCCTCGCCGCTCGCCTCCGCGCGCGCCGCGAGCTCCGCCTGGCGCCCCGCGTTCTCGGCGATCTGCGACGCCGTGCGCGCCAGCTCCTCCATGGCGGCGGTGATCTCGACCACCGACGCCGCCTGCTGCGACGACCCCGAGGCGAGCTCGGAGGCGATCTCGTTGACCGCGTCGGCCGCCGAGGCCACCTCGATCGAGCTGTCCTGGATCTGCTGCGCGAGCAGCGACAGCGACTCGCTGGCCGCCTCGGAGATCTGCGCCAGCCGTTCCGGGAGCCCCTGCGTGTGATCGATCGAGCGCACCAGGTCGCCGGCGCCGAGCTGCTCGAAGGCGGCGATCAGCTCCCCCTCCAGCCGCGACCAGCGGTCGCGCCCCTCCGGCAGGCGCTTCTCGAGGTCGCGGAAATAGGGGAACACCCAGAGCCCGTAGCAGACCACCCCGGCGAGGCCGATGGCCAGGAACAGATGCCGCGGCCACCCCGGCGCGCCCACCGACGAGCCGAGCGCCAGCAGGAGATAGCCGACGAGCGTCAGCCCGACGACCAGGATCCAGCCGAGCATGGCATTCTCGGTATAGCGCCCCGACGGCGCCCCAACCACGGGCTCAGCCGATATGACGGCGGGAAGGGTCGACTCTGCGTCCATCCTGGTGCTCTCTCCTTGGCTGCCGGCGAGCCGCCCGCCCCCGCCGGGCAAACGGATACCCGGCTACGGCGACCGACTCGATGTCCGGCGCTTTCAGCGCTTTCAAACGGAGCGTGACCCGTAGGATAGGGAATTCGCTATCCGGGAGCAAGTTCCGTGGCGCCGCCCGGGATTGAAATCCCGGGCTACCGACAGTCGCCCCTTCCCGGGGCTCTGCAGTATCCGGGAGTCCCGGATGGGACGGCCGTGGGTAGCCCGGGATTTCAATCCCGGGTGGCGCCGGAGGGCCCCCCAGTTGAATCCCCGCCCGACTTGGGCTTACAATCCCCCCAACATTTTCGTTGTTTCTTTAGTCGTACCCAGGCTTGAGTTGCTTTGGCGCCCCTGGACCGCCGGGGGTGTGCACGATTCACGTTGTTTTTCAGGGAGACGTAACCGCATGAACCGTAAAGTCTTTGCTCCGTTGCTCGGCCTTGCCCTCCTGGCTGCCCCGGCCGCCTATGCTGGCGACGGCCACACCCTTCACGGCGTCGGCGCCGTCAACAGCTCCATGGGCGGAGCCGGCGTCGCGCTGCCCATCGACACCCTCGGCGGCCTGCTGCTCAACCCGGCGCTCGCCACCCAGCAGGACGGCAGCCACTTCGCCTTCAGCGCCGAATACAACACCGGCACCAACGCCGTCTCCAGCTCCGTCCAGACCCCGGTCGGCACGTTCAGCGGCAAGACGGAAGACTTCGGCGACACCGCCCTGATCCCGGCCTTCGGCTGGGTGCACCACACCCGGGGCTCCAACTTCGCCTACGGCATCGGCTTCCTGGGCCTCGCCGGCTTCGGCACCGACTACCCGCAGGACTCCACCAACCCGGTCCTCTCCCCGCAGCCGAACGGGTTCGGCCGGGTCTATTCCAGCTATCAGTTGCTCAAGGTGCCGACGGTGCTCGCCTGGAAGCTCTCCGACGCCTTCTCCTTCGGCCTCTCGCTCAACGTCGCCCGGGCCACCCTGGAAGCCAGCCCCGCCGGCTTCGCCAACCCGGACTGCTCGGGCCCGCAGGGTCCGTGCTACTTCCCGAGCGTCAACGGCGACAGCGCGTGGGGCTATGGCGCCGGTGTGGGCATCCACTACAAGCTCAGCCCCTCCTTCGCCCTCGGCGCCTCCTACAACTCGAAGACCAGCTTCCAGGACTTCGTCTGGCACACCGGGGGAGCCAACCCCGGCCTGCCCAGCTATGGGGCGAGCCGCAAGATCACCCTGCAGCTCGACCTGCCCGCGCAGGCCGTCGTCGGCCTCGGCTGGACCCCCACCGAGAAGCTCGCGGTGGGCATCGACGGCAAGTGGATCAACTACGAGAACGCCGCCGGCTTCAAGGACGTCCTCGGCTTCAAGGACATCATGGTCGGCGAGATCGGCATCCAGTACAAGGCGACCGAAAAGTTCGCCGTGCGCGCCGGCTACAACCACAGCGAGGTGCCGATCCCGGCCGAGCGGACCTTCCTCACCGTCGAGGTGCCGGCGGTCTTCGTCAACCATTACTGCGTCGGCCTCGGCTTCCACGCCACCGACATCCTGACCCTCGACCTCGCCTACTACCAGGTCCCGAACAGCAGCATCACCGGCCCCTTCCTCGGCCCCACCGGTCCGGTCCCGGGAACCTCCGTGACCACCCGCAGCGGCATGAAGTCCGTGGTGGCAACGTTCAACTTCGCGCTGCCGTAGTCAAGCATCCCGGATTCCGGGTATCTCGTAGGGGCGGGGCTTGTCCCCGCCCTTTTTGTGTTTGAGGCCCAAAGGGCCGCCCTCCCTCAGCCCAGGGCATCGCCCTGGGATAGGGGATCGAATCCGACGGACCTCGCCGCCCGCGCGATCCAGATGCGCCCTCGCCGCCCGGGATTGAAATCCCGGGCTACCGACAATCGCCCCTGCCCGGGGCTCTGCAAAGAAACAGGTTTTTGGGAGTCCCGGATGGGACGGCCGTGGGTAGCCCGGGATTTCAATCCCGGGCGGCGCAGGCCACGAAACCCGCTAAACTAACCCCGCCCCCCTCCCCCGTGTCTTCCCACCATGTCCTCCACACCCATGCCCGGCGATCCGACCACCCCCTACCCCCTCCCGCCCATCCCCTATCTCCGCCTGAGCCTTGTCCTCCGCGCCCTCGCCCCCGCCCGGCTGCCGCCGTACAAGGGCTCGATGCTCCGCGGCGCCTTCGGACATGCCCTGCGGCGGACGGTCTGCGCGATGGGACCCGAGCAGCCCTGCGAGAGCTGCCGGCTGCGGCAGGCGTGCGTCTATCCACGGATCTTCGAAACCTTTATCGAGGGAGCACCGCCGCCGTTCCTGCGCGGCCTGTCGTCGGCCCCCCGGCCCTACGTCTTCGAGCCTGGGGACGACGATCGACAGGACTTCGCCGCGGGCGATCCGCTGGCGTTCGATCTCCTCCTGATCGGCCAGGCCGTGGACCTCCAGGCCTACGTGCTGCTCGCCGTCGAGCGCATGGCGAGGTCCGGCCTGGGCGTCGCCCGTTCCCCCTTCGAGCTGGCCCGCGCCGAGTTCCGCGCCTCCGACGGCGCCGTCCACTCCCTCTTCGAGAACGGCCGCGCCACTGGCCCCGCCGCCCCACCGTCGTTTCCCACCCGCGACGGCCTCGACGCCGAACGCCTCACGATCCGCCTGCTCACGCCGCTGCGCTTCAAGGAGCGCGGCCACCTCTCCACGACCCTCGATTTCCGCTCCCTGGTCCTGGCCATGGTCCGCCGCACCCTGGAGCTCGCCTGGTTCCACGTCCCCGGAGCCGCCATCGACTGGACCTTCCGCCCCCTCCTCGACCGCGCCGCCACCCTCCGCTCCACCCCCAACCTCGCCTGGCACGACTGGGACCGCTACAGCAACCGCCAGCAACGCAAAGTCACCCTCGGAGGCCTCCTGGGAACCCTCCACCTCGAAGGCGATCTCACCCCCTTCGCCCCCCTCCTCCGCACCGCCGAGATCCTCCACGTAGGCAAAGGAACCACCGTCGGCCTCGGCCGAATCGCCATCGACTGAATCCGCGCTTGCTTTTCTCCCTCTTCTCCCGGAGGCCCGGGGGGGAGGCTGCCCCGCCGATCGATACAACGCCTTGCCGATCGATCGCCACTCCGGATATCGATCCAACACTCCGCCGATCCATACGACGGGTCGCGTATGCATCCGGCGAGCCGCCGATCCTTATCACCGCCCGCCGATCGATAGGACAGGCCGCCAATCCTTACAACCGGCCGCCGATCCGCACAACGCTCCGCCGATCGGTAGGACGCCTCGCCGATCCATCTGAAGGACCGCCGATGCTTCGAACGATCCGCGGATCGATACAACGCTCCGCCGATGCCTCCAACACCTCGCCGATCGATACGACGGACCGTTATCTCCATCCAACACCCCGTACATCCTTGCAACGCTCCGCCGATCGATCGGCAAGCCGTTCGATCGATCCGACAGGCCAGCGACGCATCGGTGAGATCGTGCCGAGGAATCTTTGAGTATAAAAAAAGGGGGCGTGCGGAGCACGCCCCCAAGACCTACCTTCAGGAATCCTGCGTCAGGCTACTGAGAGGAACCCGTGGGCGGATGAACCGCGGGCGCTCCCGGGGCCTCCGGCTCCGTCTTGGCCTTCCGATTCCGGCCCCGGAACGGCCTCATGCCGAATTCCGCGAGCTTCTCGGCCCGGATACCGAAGTGCTGCTTGACGCCCGCCCGCAGCAGGTTCGCCAGCCGGTCTCCCTCGACGATGGCCGTCTTGAGCGATTGGGATGCCTGCTGCTTGGCCGCCATCTGGGCCGCCTGGGTTGCCGCGATACCCCGGGTCTGCGCCATCATCGCTTCCAGCTTCAACCGGGTCCCCTCCAGATGCGCAAGCTCACTTGCATTTGCGGTCAGCCGCTCATTCAGCCGCTCCCAGTCCTCAACCTTCCCCTTGTACGTCGTTTCCGTTGACATGACCTACTCCTCTTTTTTGAGCCCGCGGGCCCGTTAATCCCGCGCCTTCAATGGCGCCGGAGCTTGAATCTCCACCAGATTCACCCGCGGCTCGTCGGACCTGCTCCCCCTGAGTCGCCGCCGCTGTTGCCAACCATGAAGCACCCATATCGTCAATTATGTTGTCATTTCTGTCAATACTCTCTTTAACAAGCTTGCTTAATCCGGTATGATGCCGCCAACTTGAGGGAGGAAGGCATGCCGAGAGATCAAACGTCCAGGAGCGCCGCCGGGAGACCACGGCGGTCCTGGTGTCCCGTTAACGATGCGAACGGGTCCGAGGTGGCCGGCACCCTGGCCACCCCGGGAGCTCTGGATCAAAACGCTCTCGAATCGAGCACACCCCTTCGACGAAGGCGGTAGAGACGTTCCAGGTCCTATACGACACCCTTGCGGAGGCCATGGGGACCGCGGAACGTCTCCGCCGGAGGGCATACCGCCGCCCAGGGGCACCACCCCACCAGGGCACACCCATGCCAACCAGAGCCCCCGATGGGAACGCTTTCAATTGCCGCGCTGATCGTTGTGCCTTATGATCTACTTGGCGGTCGCCGGTGCAGCACTCCGGCCAGGAGCTCAGAGCGCACGTTCTTTGAAAGCATCACCCATGCCTGACAAGAAACATGCCAAGCTCAAAACGCCATTTTTGACGAGGAGGTAACGGAAACGTGCGTAACCTTCTGAATCTCCTTGGGATAGGGTGCGATCCCACCCCTCTGAAACCGCTTGCCCGGCCCCAGAATTGGGAGCCTCACCTGGGGGTAACGGAAATCGGCCTCGGAACTTCAACGGTTCAAAGGACTTACGAGGCCCGCTGTCGGAATTGCCCTGATCTGTATTGAGGGATTGAGACCAAACGGGGGTGCCGGCCTGGTGGTCGTGATGGAAGAGTCGGAATTGCCCTGATCTGTATTGAGGGATTGAGACGGCGGTGGAAGTGCGCGGAGCACTGCCGGAAATAGATGCAGTCGGAACTGCCCTGATCTGTACTGAGGGATTGAGACACAGCAACAAGATTCTTCTCATCTGGATCCTTTCTTGGTCGGAACTGTCCTGACCTGTAATCAGGGACCCAGCCCCGCAGGGGCGATAGGAATTAGCCCGGACCGGAAGGTCCGGGAAGTCAACGCACCCCAACCACAACAGAGCCCCGCAGGGGCGGCAGGAACCCCAACGCGCCGGTCCTCCCTGTCGCCCCTGCGGGGCTGGGGTGAATTTGATTCAGTCCCGGACCTCACGGTCCGGGCTAATTCATGCCGCCCCTGCGGGGCTGGAACCGATCTACTCCTCTCCCCGCCCGCTCCGCCAACAGATTCCTTCCCACCGCAACTTTGCTCGTCTCTCTCAACCATTCGGCGCCATCCGGTGTCTGAATCCGTAACCTCCCGATCCCGGTCCGCCCGGAGCCTGGAGGGCAGGACGGCGCCATGCTCGAGCAACTCACCTCCAGGAGCACCCTCTACCAAGCCTTCGACCGCGTCCGAGAGAACGGCGGCTGCCGGGGCTCGGACGGTGTCTCCGTCTCCGACTTCTACGAAAACCTGGAATTTGAGATCGATCACCTCCAGGACCGCCTGCTCCGGCGCCGATTGAAGGACGACGGTTTCGAGGTACACTTGGTCGGCAGTAGCTCTCTTTGAAAACTGAACTCGCCGAGCAGATGCGAGGCCCCAGGAGAAGAAAACGCTCTCGCGCCGCAACTGCCGATTCGAGAGATAACACGTATCCGCCTTATAGCTCGTCTAGAACGGCTGCTGCCTTGGTAAGGTAGCCGTCCGAACTGCCCTGATCTGTATTGAGGGATTGAGACCTTCACGTAGATGATCCAGAGCCGACCGAAGGTGATTCCGTCGGAATTGCCCTGATCTGTATTGAGGAATTGAGACCAGAATCGGACGTGCAAATCGTGGCGTCCGATAGTTGCGTCGGAATTGCCCTGATCTGTATTGAGGGATTGAGACAGAAGTAACGGACCTGGAGCAGACCGTCGAAGATCGGCGTCGGAATTGCCCTGAGCTGTATTGAGGGATTGAGACATGTAGGTGTACGTCGCTTCCATAACCTCGTTGACCGCACCGTCGACCGCTTGGCGCACGCGCTCAAGGATTTCGGAGCGCGGGTGCAGTACTCGGTCTTCGAATGCCGGCTGGAAGCCGACGCGCTGGACAAGCTCAGCCGGAAGGTCAAGGCACTCATCGATCCCAAGGAGGATCGCGTAAGGATCTACCGGTTCTGCCTCAACTGCGAGCGGCAGATAGAGATCCAGGGAGCCGACAAGGTGACGGAAGATCCAGACCTCTACGTTCTTTGAAAACATAAACCATGCCTGACAAGAAGCATGCCAAGCCCAAAACGCCATTTTGGCGGGGAGGTAACGAAAATCAGTGTAACTCACTGGAGAATCTGGAGATAGGTGCCGAACCCACCCCCAAGAATGGCGTGCCCACCCCCCGGCATTGGGGGCCGCACGAGGGGGTAACGGAAATTGGCCTCGGAACTGCAACATTCCAAGGAGCTTCCGAGGCCCGCAGTCGGAATTGCCCTGATCTGTATTGAGGGATTGAGACTTCTTTGGTTCGCTACCATCTCCTGGATCCGGACTTGTCCTTCGTCGGAATTGTCCTGATCTGTATTGAGGGATTGAGACTTTCTTTGGTAGAGCTCGCTATTGAGCCAGAAGCATTGTCCTGGTCGGAATTGCCCTGATCTGTATTGAGGAATTGAGACCGATTAAACCCTGGTCGTGCGGCTTCACGCCGCATATCAGTCGGAATTGCCCTGATCTGTATTGAGGGATTGAGACTAACGCCAGCCGAATGTCATTGTCGGCGCTCCGATGTGTTGAAATTGCCCTGATCTGTATTGAGGGATTGAGACTTCTTCTGCGCCGTGTTGGAGACCTGGGGCGGGGAGTTGGTCTGGTCGGAATTGCCTGATCTGTATTGAGGGATTGAGACACCTCCACCTGTGCCACCATCCATTGTTCGGGGAAAGGGTCGGAATTGCCCTGATCTGTATTGAGGGATTGAGACTTTCAGCTTCCTGACGAGAAGCTCTCTCGTTGCGACGTCGGAATTGCCCTGATCTGTATTGAGGGATTGAGACTCGACGCCGTCCGTCCAGATGTGAGTGGTCGTCAGAATTGCCCTGCTCCGCATTGACCGGATCCAGCGCCTCTACCATCCACCTCCCCTGCTCCGGCTCCAGAGCCCGAAAACCCTTCCTAAAGTGCATTGCCGGACACGCATAGGCTTGAGATAACCAGCCGCCGCGGGATAGGCTGACTCCAGCAGCAAAGCCAAAAAATTTCACTCTTCAGAGGCGGACGCCTTCTGCAAAGGAGAGGTGTGTGAGGACCTTACTGGTGGGCCTTGGGGCGGTGGTGTGTCTGGTGGCGCTGGCGGGTCCCGCGGAGGCGGCCGTCGTCACCAGCCATCTCCCGGACTCCTCGTCCGCTCTGACGCTGGTCAACGCCAACGGCGGGGCGGTTCGGGTCACCACGGAGGCACGGACCGGCGGTGGCGGCGACTGGGAGCTGGGACTCCGCCGCGATCCGCTCGTCCTCACCGACGGTACGGCGGTCACCGCGAATTTCGAGGCCTGGAACAACGGCCACTCCATCCCCTTCCTCCTCTCCTACGACGGCCGGAACCGGGTGATCCTGACCCTGGTCCTCTCCACAGTCGTCAATGGGCCCTCGTTCAGCGTGACCGGCGACTTCAACGAGATCCTCATTCCCACCCGGGCGGTCGACGTCAACACGAGGGCCGTGGTCGGCGATCTTCTCCTCAACGGGCAGCCGGTCAGCGGCTCCTCCTCCGCGATCAACTCAGGCACCGACGTCCAGGACGTGCTGAGAATTCAGGGCGCCTCTCTATCGAACGGCTTCCTCCTCTCCGGCACGATCACGATGCACTGGAAAGGGGCGAAGCCCAGGGGTTCGCGACTCGACGCGCAGATCTGGCTGGCGAAGGTGGTCCAGGCGCCCTCGGACACCCAGGCGCCGGCGGTGTCCTTCACCGCGCCGGCGGCGGGGAGCCTCCTCGCCACGGCCACGCCGGCGATCGCCGCGACGTTTTCGGACGCCGGGTCCGGAATCGATCCCGCTTCCCTCCGATTCCTGCTGGACGGCACAGACCGGACGGGGCAGGCTCAAGCGAGCGCCTCCGGCCTGAGCTTCACCCCCTCCACCCCGCTCGCCGAGGGCGGGCACACGGCGCAAGTGACCGTCCGCGATCTGGCGGGAAATCAGGCGCAAGGGGCGGTGAGCTTCACGACGGATACGGCTTCGCCAACGATCACGTTCACTTCTCCGGCCGAAGGAGCTTTCGTCAAGACGGCCACGCTCCCGGTCACGGGAACCGTCTCCGACGCCAGCCAGGTGGCCGCCGTGAAGGTCAACGGAATTCAGGTCCCGCTCAGTAACGGAGGGTTCCAGACTTCGGTGCAGCTCGTGGACGGGCTCAATGAAATCCTGATCAGCGCCCTCGACGTGGCGGGCAACCAGGGGTTCGCCTCGCGGTTCGTGACTCTCGACACGACGCCGCCCCAACTCCTGGTCAAGAGCCCCGTGGCAGGGCAGATCGTGAACCGTCAGCAGATTCAGGTTTCCGGTCAGGCCACGGACGATCGCGAGCTCGCCGAGGTCACGGTGCAAGGGAACGCGGTCCCGGTTTCGGCGGATCTGTTCGAGACCACGGTCCCCGTGGTCGCGGGCGGCAATTCGATCTCCGTGCGCGCGGTGGATCGCGCGGGGAACGAGACCGTGACCCAGGTTGCCGTGAGCCGCTACGACCTGCCGGATGTCACGATCACCTCCCCGCGGGACCTGAGCTTTCTCTCGGCGACGACGGTGGACGTGAGCGGCACCGTGAGCGATTCCGCGGCTCAGGTCACCATCAACGGAACCCCCGCCACGGTCGCGGGGACGACCTTCACGGCTCCGGGCGTGCCGCTCATCGAAGGGGGGAACATCCTCACCGCCACCGCGACCGATGCCAACGGGCACGTGGCGACCGGCAGTATCAACGTCGTGCGGGACCTGACGCCGCCTCACCTCTCGGTGCAGTACCCGCCGGACGGCTCCACCGTCTTCGAGCCGGCGGTCACCGTCTCCGGGATGGTGAACGACATCGTGGCGGGAACGGTCAACGCCGCTCAGGCCACCGTCACGGTGAACGGCCGGCCGGCCACGGTCTCCAACCGCTCCTACGTGATGACCGGAGCTCCGCTGACGCCGGGCGACAACGTCCTGTCCATCGTGGCCACGGACGCAAGCGGAAATACCGGCGAGGTGAGGACCACCGTCCGATTCGAGCCGCCGGCCGGCCCCCGGATCTCCGCGGCCTCCGGCAATCTTCAGGAGGGTGTGATCGGGACCGCGCTTTCCCAGCCGCTGATGGTCACCCTCCTCGACGCGGCGGGCCAGCCGGCGGCGGGCAGGACGGTCCTCTTCAAGGTGCGGGGCAGCGACGGCAGCCTCGACGGCGGCAAGCGCCAGATCGCGGTGGTGACGGACGCCTCGGGCCACGCCGCGGCCCATTTCACGCTCGGCCTGCGGGCGGGAGCGGGGAATCAGGCCGTCGAGGCCTCCTCCGTGGGCTTCCAGGGGACGGCGGTGTTCCTGGCGACGGCGCGGCCCGGTCCACCCACCTTCCTCGTCGTGGATTCAGGAGACCAGCAGGTGGGGATCGCCGGCCGCCTCCTCCCGTGCCCCCTGGTGGCCGTGGTCACCGATCGCGGCCACAACCGGCTGGAGGGAACCGCGGTGAGGTTCAGCGTCGGGCAGGGCCGGGGCCGCTTCGAGAACGGCCTTCAGGAAGCGCTGACCTTCTCCGACAGCGATGGTCGCCTGATCCTCCCCTTCGAGCTCGACCCCGAGGAGGGGATCGCCAACAACATCGTGGAGGCGAGGATCGACGGGCTGGACGCGAGCCCGGTCGTGAGCTTCGCCGCCTCGGGGCGGGCGGCGGGCGATCCGGCCGCGACCTCGATCAGCGGCGTGGTGCTCGACAACTCGAGCCGGCCGATCGCCGGAGTGACCCTGCGCGTCCTGGACACCTCGCTGACGGCGCGGACCGACGCGCAGGGGCTCTTCCGGATCCCCGGAGCCCCGGTGGGCACCGTCAAGCTGATCGTGGACGGCAGCACCGCCGAGCGCCCCGGCTCCTGGCCGGACCTCGAATTCGCGCTGACCACCATCCCGGGGAGGGATAATACGGTCAACATGCCGATCTACCTCCTCCCTCTCGACCAGCGCAACGGCCTGGCCGTGGACGAGACGCGCGGCGGCACGCTGACGCTGCCCGAGGTGCCCGGCTTCGCCCTGGAGATCGCGCCCGGCTCGGTGACCTTCCCGGGAGGCTCCAGGAGCGGCGTGGTGAGCGTGACGGTGGTCCACAACGACAAGGTGCCGATGGTCCCCAACTTCGGCCAGCAACCGCGCCTCATCGTCACCATCCAGCCCGCCGGAGCCCGCTTCGACCCGCCGGCCCGCCTCACCCTGCCGAACGTGGAGGGCCTCACGCCGGGAGCCGTCACCGAGATGTACTCCTTCGACCACGACCTCGGCCACTTCGTGAGCATCGGCCCCGCCACCGTGAGCGAGGACGGCTCGGCGATCGTCTCCAACCTCGGCGTCGGGGTCCTCAAGGCGGGCTGGCACTGCTGCGGCTTCCCCCAGGGCAGCGGCGCTCCGAATAACTGCCCCGAGTGCACCAAGTGCACAGGTGCTTGGTGTGTGCCTACCAACCTCTGCGATTTTTGCTCTGCGCCTAGTAGCGCTTGCGATGGAAGCGGCTACTGCCGCACTGGGAAACAGTTACTTCCCCAAATATGCCCGCAACTCAAGGCCAAAGTCTCTCAGTCGCCTTCCTTCACATGTAAAAAATGTGGTGCTGGTATCTGGCGGGTCTACGAACAAGTGGATCCTAATTGTCAGCATGTTAGTTTGACTGGTGCCTCACTTCACGAGGAAGTCATACCGCTACTTCAGGAATGCACGACGAAGCCGCCAACAGTCGGATTGGTTTGCCCAATAATAGGGATAAGGCCAACAGATCCTGAGTTGAATCCGGACAACCAAAACTGCGCGGACCACATCGATATATGTGGTGACGCCGAAGCCTTTCCTTTAGGCTCTTGCCGGCAGAGTTTCCGCCAGATAATTAGAGTTGATGGCTGTGAAGTGGAAACGCACGAATGGGTCTTTACGATAACGCGTACTTCTACAGGTTGCAGTGCTGTAGTTGAAGAGAAAAAGTAACAGAAGAGGTGAAAAATCATGTGGCGCAAGAACCCCATTACCAAGTTCCCTCTTTCTCAGGTTCTTACCTTGAGCATGATAGCAACCCTTTCCTCAGCCCTATATGGGATTGATATAAAGGTCGATAAGGTCCCCGTATTTACAGTAGTAGAGTATCTGCGGACTCATGAATGCGCAGCTGTTTCTTTCATAGATTCCGGCCAACGGAGCGTCGTGAGCCTGAACCTTCGAGATGCGACCGTAGAAGAAGTACTATCCAAGATAGCGGCCCAAAGCTCCGCGTATCGCAATGAGAATATCGCGGGGCGGGATGTTCTCTATCCAACAGCTCCAGAGTTTCAGGCAACCGTCGACAACGTGGATATTCAACACCAAACCAGACAAGAGGCGACGGAGCTCTATGTAGACCTACTCAGGCGTGCGGTACCGGCCTTTCCCAGGCTAGTACCGCCAGTACTTTTCGGCGACAACAGAATGCCAGTCTATAGTGATAAAGTGACTCTTCGATCAAAGGGGCGAGTGATCGAGCATTTCGTCGATCTGCTCGGCAAAGATCAAAGTTTGTACTTTAAGTTTATAAAGGCGAGGTCAGGCTTGCCTTCTTTAGAATTCGAAAGAATTTCGTGCGAGACTGCCCTGTCGCGAAAAACTTCGAACTAGAAGGCTACTTGGAATTATGCAATGAGGACATTCCAAGTTAGGGCAGCGACACAGGGCTACAAACCACTATTGGCAGCTTTCTTGCTGCTGGCATGCGGGAATTCCGGGAGCATGGACTCATCCTATAGGCCTCCTACTATGCCATGCTCTGAGTACGCGAACGGCCTGGGCTTAGATTTTCTCAACAAGCGAGTCTCCGTATCGTACTCGGGCCCGACCTATCCGGAGACTCTGCGGCGGGAGCGCCAAGGTCTTGCTGTCGAGGGATTGCACTGGGAAGGCAATGATGTCGTGGTCGTCGCGCTCGCGCGTAGCCTGTGGGCGAGTCAGGGGCTCTTTCGAGAGAGCTCGCTGCGCGTCAAAATCGGAGCGCCACATTGACAGCCAAGAGGGGCCTTGCTGTCCTTATTGCAATTGTTTCGTACGGGTACGTAGCATTGCCCCTTGCTGCTGCAGTTGCGTCACCCTATACGTGCATGGAAGCTAGCGCCGAACAACTGTTGGAGCGGCACGTCGACGCCCTTTCGGTGACCGGAGTCAAAGTTGAGAAAGCGGTTGCCGAACTCTCCGAAATGGCCAGAGCACCTATGTCTTTCATTCAAGCAGAACCTGAGGAGACCGTGAGTCTTGACTTGCGCGAGATCACCGTGCGCCAAGCCCTGGATGCTATCGTGGCACGCGCTCCACGATATCGCTACGGCGTTGTGTCTGATCGTTTGGTAATCTACCCGAGAGATTCGAAGTGGGAGCTGCGGCTCGACGACGTGTACCTGGGACCTGGGCCGCGCGCGCGCATAACGAAGGAGCTGGCAGATGAGATCAGATGGCGCCTGCCCACTTTTTCTGACCTCCATGATTCTTGGAGAGGATTTGCTGGTAGTGGCAAACCTCACACCTATCAAGATGTGGTTTTGGTGGTTTGGCCGGGATCTATCCTCGAGCTTCTAGTCCAGCTTCTCGGCAGTTCGCCCTCGACATACTTTTTCGTGGTCAGACAAGATGGCCTTCCAGGCACAGGCCTTTCCACGAGCCCCATTAATCAACTCCAGTCGCTGCAACTCACAGCGCCTACCACGACCCTACGCCGCCGCGATCAGGCGGTACAACTGAAGCTCATTGGTGTCCTCGAATACGGCGGCGTTGTAAAGAACCTGACTGCCGGTGCTTGTGGAGCGTTCTACAAGGTCAGTGATGATCAGGTCCTCGCTGTAGACCAGGATGGCCTCGTGACCGCGCGCGGCAGCGGTATTGCGCGCGTGAGCGCAGAAATTGAGCGCTCAGTTGCCGAGGTGACATTCAGGGTCAATCTCCCCGCTGATCGGGGGAACAATGAGAGCAACTAAAGTGGCGAGAGAAGTAATCAGGGGGAAAGCTGAAGTGCCGATGAGCAACCCTTCAGGAGACGACATGGCCCCACGGAAGAGATTCCTCCGATTGATCCTGGCCGTTGCCGTGGCTGGCGTCTCCACGGCAGCCTTCGCCCAGCTCGACTCCTCCTGCATGGTCAGCGCCTTCAACCGCACGGCTCCCGTGCAGGCGGACGGCGTGTGGGTGTTGCCGAATGTCCCCGCCGGCCTGGGACCGGTGCGGGTGCGGGCGACCTGCGTTCAGAACGGCTTTGTGCGGTTCGGCGCCTCGGCCTTTCTCACCGTGCCTCCGAATGGCACCGTCAAGGTGGAGGACATCCAGTTCCAGGGCCCGCCACCGGTGCCGTCGAGCCTCTCTCTCGTCTCCCCCCAACCCGTGCTGAGCGCGATCGGCCAGACGGTGCAGCTCTCGGCGTTTGTCACCTACTCCGACGGCTCGACCACGGACGCGACGGCGGCGGACAAGGGGACCGATTACCGGTCGAGCAACCCGGCCATCGCGTCGGTGGACGCCAACGGACTGGTGACCGCGCACGCCAGCGGCGTCGTGGTGGTGAGCGCGGCCGACGAGGGGGCCCTGGGAGTGATCCGGCTCCAGGTGGTGACCTCGGGGGACTCGGACGGCGACGGCCTGCCCGACGACTGGGAGCTGGCGCACGGGCTCGATCCTAACAACCCCGTGGATGCGCTGGACGATCCTGACCAGGATGGCCTGACCACCCTGGCCGAATATCAGGGCGGGACGAACCCATTCCACCCCGACTCCGACGGCGACGGCCTGCCCGACGGCCGCGAGATCGAGCTGCGGACGAACCCGCTGCTCGCCGATACCGACGGCGATGGGCTGCGCGACGGTCTCGAGGTGAGGACGGGGAGCGATCCGCTCGACCCCGCGAGCTTCAACCTGGCGGCGGCGCTCCAGTCCCTGACCGTGACTCCTGGCCAGGTCCGGATCGTGTTCAACACCGTCTTTGGCGAAGCTTCGCGCCAGCTCAAGGTCACCGGTCAACTGATCGACGGCACCAGCCTCGACGTCACCTCCCGCCGCTACGGTACCGCGTACGCCTCGTCGGACCTCACGATCGCCAACTTCGGCCCGGGGGATGGCAGGGTGTTCGCCGGACGCAACGGCGAAGCCCTGATTACGGCGGCCGTGGGCGGCTTCTCGGGGCGAGCGAATGTGGCGGTCGAGACGTTCTCGCCGCGGGCGCTCTCTTTCCTCGACCTTCCCGGTTATCCCAACGCCGTCGCGCTCGCGGGCAACTACGCGTTCGTGGCGGCCGGCGCCACCGGCCTCCAGGTCGTCGACGTGACGAACCTCCAGGCGCCCGTCCTGGTGGCATCGGTCGATACTCCCGGCAACGCGAACGACGTACGGATCGTGGGCAGCCATGCCTTCGTCGCGGACGGCATTACCGGGGTGGTCGTGGTGGACGTGAGCGATCCGCTCTCCCCCCGGATCGTGGGCCTCGAATCGACAGCGGGACCGGCCACCGATCTCGTGGTGGCGGATGGAAAGGCTTATGTGGCGGATGAGGCGGGGTTGAGCATCGTCCAGATCTCCGATCCCGCTCACCCCCTCTTCCTGGGGGCGATCTCCCTGCCGGGGCGTGCCCGTGGGGTTGACGTCACCGGCAATCTCGCCGTCGTCGCGGCCTCCTCCGCCGGAATCTTCACGATCGACGTGACCGATCCCGCCAATCCCGTGATCGTGGGCCAGACCCCCACCCGGCCGGACGGCCCGTCGAACGCGGCGGACGTCACGATCCATGAACGCCTGGCCTACGTCGCCGACGGGGCGCCGCGGGTTCTGGGCGGAGTGCGGATCGTCGATTTCCGGGATGCCGCGAATCCGGTGGTGGTGGGCTCCAGCGGCGATGCCTACGGGCTGACCTCGGTGGCCTTCGATCGCGGGCTCGTGCTCGCCTCGGACTACTTCTTCGTCAATTCGGTGCCGATCTTCGGTGGCGATCCCGGGACCGTGCTGCTCCGGAGCCTCGTCGATTTCTCGCGGTACAACGACGACGAGGGGGAGAGCCTCACGGTCCGGGAGGGGGTCGTCTTTCTCGTCGCGAGCAAGTGTTGCACGCAGAGGGAGGACAACGGCGCCACGGGCGGCGGAGCTCTCTTCATCGGCCGCTACGCGGTCTCGGAGGAAGGGGACGCGACACCGCCGACCGCTTCGCTCACGGCGCCTCAACCGGGCGGGACGGCGGGCGAGCGCACTTTTCTCAAGCTCCGCGCCGAGGCTCACGACGACGGCGTCGTGGACTCGGTCCAGTTCCTGGTAAACGGCCAGCCGGTTTTCACCGACTACACCTCGCCTTACGAATACACCTTGCAGGTACCGACGGGGAGCGCGCCGCGAATCACGATCGGCGCCGTCGCCACCGATCTCGCGGGAAATCAGGGGCAAGCCCAGGAGGTGGAGGTGGCGGTGACGCCGAACAGCCAGGCGCCCAACGTGGCCCTCCTCGCCCCCGTCGCGGGCCAGGCGGTGACCGAGGGCACCTTTCTTACCGTGGCGGCGCAGGCGAACGACGATCAGGGCGTGGTGAAGGTGGAATTCCGCGTCAATGGAACGCTGGTGGCCTCGATCACGACACCGCCATATCGTTTCACTTATCAGGCTCCGTCCGGAGTCAGCGAGCTCGTGGTGACGGCGGTGGCCTACGACAACTTCGGCCCGTCCGCTCCGGCGGGCCCGGTCACCGTTCCGGTCAAGCCCGACACGCCGCCGACCGCCATCCTGCTGGCTCCGCGGGACGGCGCCCAGGTGGTCGAAGGAACGCCGGTCCGGATCGTGGCCGGTGCCTCCGACGACATCGGAGTCCGGACGGTCGAGATTCTCATCGACGGCGTTCCGAGGGTGATCCTCATCAGCCCGTTCCAATGGGAGGTTCCCGCCCCGCCGGCCGGCGAGACGATGCGGATCCAGGCCGTCGCCGAGGACACGCGGTTTCACCGCACCCCCTCCTCCGAGATCACGATCACCAGCATTTCCGATCCCCTGACCACGATCCACGGCCGCACGGTGGATGCCGCGGGCGTTCCCGTAGCCGGCGCGCGGGTCGAGGCGGGCGGATCGTTCGTCCTTTCGGCAGGCGACGGCTTCTTCTCGCTGGCCGGGCTGTCCACCACCAGCGGCGACCTCCAACTCGACGCCTCGGCCGTGGTGGACGCCTTCACGCTCCACAGCAGGGTGGCGGAGCCGATCCCGCCGATCCCCGGCGAGGTGATCGAGGTCGGCAACGTCGAGATGACGCGCGACGATCCGGGCACCACCGTCACCGGGCGGGTGGTGGATGAAGCCGGCACGCCCCTTCCGGGCGCCACGGTCAGGATCTACGACGACCAGGCGGTCTTCACGGCCTCGACGGATCCCGAAGGCCGCTTCACCGTGGCGGGAGTCCCGGCCACCCAGAGCTTCACGGTCAGCGCCACGGTCACCGTCGCTGGGACCCGGCTGCGGGGGGTGATCGGCGGCTCGCCGAGCGGGCTTGAGATCACCGACGCCAGCGACGTCGTCGTCTATCCGATGGACGAGTTGCCGGACCCGGGGACCACGGTGACCGGCACGGTCCTCGGCTCCTTCACCGATCAGCCCGTCGCCGGGGCGCGGGTCTTCGTCTTCACCTCCTTCGACGCCTTCCCGACCCGGACCGGCGAGGATGGCACCTTCTCGATCTCCGGCGTGCCGACCGCGGACGGCTACCTCTTCGCCGCCGCGTCCGCGGTGATCGAAGGGCAGCTCTGGAAGGGCGGGTCGGTCAGCGTCCCTGGAGAGCCGGACGGCACCACGGATCTGGGGAGCTTCTATCTCACGCCCGGCGGAATCGGACAGGTGCTCCTGCCCCCCGGGTTCCTCCCCCTTCAACGCTCCATCCCGTGGACCGCCCGGCGCTTCGACGCGCCCGTCTGCCGGGCGGCGCTCGGAGGGCTCTGATCGTCATGTCCGGCGACGTGAAGCGATTCACCCGTCGCGGGCTCCTGGCCGGCGCCGCGGGCCTGGGCGGCCTCTCCCTGCTGGGCCATCCGCTGGAGCTCGCCGCGCGCGAGCTGGCCGGCCATGGGACGGGGAAACGATCCGCCGGGAGCGCGGCGGACCGCCTACAACGAGCCTACGAGGTGCGGGTCCAGGCGGCGAAGCTGGCGCAGAGCGGCGGGATTCCGCGCCACCGCTCCAACGGCGACGAGGAACGCTTCCCAGGGATCGCCTGCTACTCGAAAGGGTTGCCGCACAACCCGCTCGGCGAGGCCGATCCGCGTGCGTACGAGATCCTCCTCGGCGCGCTCCGCACGGGCAAGCCGGAGGACTTCGAGCGCATCCCCCTGGGCGGTTTCGTGAAACTCGCCAATCCGCAAGCGGCTCTGGCCTTCGATCTCCTGGGGCCGGACGCGTGTCAGCCGGTCTGTCAGCCCGCTCCCGGGTTCGCGAGCCCGGAGCAAGGGGGAGAGTTGATCGAGCTCTACTGGAAGGCGCTCGCCCGTGACGTGCCCTTCATGGAGTACGAGGAGAATCCGCTGATCCAGGAGGCGGCGAGGGAGCTCTCGAAGCTGCTGGAATTCCGCGGTCCCAAAGAAGGCGGGAAGATCACGCCACGGACGCTCTTCCGGGGAGCCACCGCCGGAGATCTCGCCGGGCCCTACATCTCACAATTCCTCTGGAAGCCGATCCCCTGGCTGCCGCTCAAGGTCGAGCAGAAGATCCGCACGGCGGTTCCCGGCGTCGACTACATGATCGATCGTAGCGGCTGGCTCGCGGTTCAGAACGGGGCGATCGCGGGAGTCAATCGCTTCGACGACAAGCCGCGGTACATCCGGAACGGCCGGGACCTTGGCGAGTACGTCCACCGCGACTTTACCTATCAATCCTTCCAGGGGGCCTGCCTGATCGCCCTCAAGGCCGGCACGCAACCGGACGGCGGCAACCCGTACAAGCACTCCCGAACGCAGAGCGCGTTTGGCACCTTTGGCCAGCCGTATCTCCTGTATCTCCTCGCGGTGGTGACCCAGGTCGCGCTCAAGGCCTGCTGGTACCAGAAGTGGCTGGTCCACCGCCGGATCCGTCCCGAGGAGTATGGCGGGCGCGTGGAGATGGCCGCGGCCACCAGCCCGGCGCGGTATTCATTGCCCCCGGGGCTTCTGGAGTCGCGAGCCCTGGAGGAGACGCGGCGCCGTTTCGGCACGGCTCTCCTGCCGCAGGCCTATCCGGAAGGCTGCCCCACCCACCCTTCCTATCCGGCGGGCCACGCGGTGATCGCCGGCGCCTGCGCCACGGTCCTCAAGGCGTGTCTGAACGAGTCGCACGTCCTCCCGGAGCCGGTCGTCGCGAGCGCGGACGGCCTGTCGCTTCAGCCCTGGAAGGGAGCGGACCTCACGGTAGGCGGCGAGCTCGACAAGCTCGCCGCGAACACCGCCCTCGGCCGCAACTTTGCCGGAGTCCACTGGCGCTCGGACGGCCTCGAGGGCCTGAAGCTCGGGGAAGACGTCGCGATCCGGGTCCTCAAGGAGCTGAGCTACACCGGCAACGAGCTCTTCTCGGGCTGGAGCCTCAAGAACCTCGAAGGGAATCCGATTACGGTGCGGTAGCCGCGCGCGCTGGAGCACCCCTGTCGTTGCTAACTGCACGTTCATGCCGACAAAAGTCTTGCCGGCGCCAACCGAGCCCTCCCGATTGCCATGCAGCTCGTGGTCCTTTATGATGTTCCCGAGGGACTGCCCGCGAACGGACGTTCTTTGAAAACATAATCCGTGCCTGACAAGAAGCATACCAAGCCCAAAACGCCATTTTGGCGGGGGGGTAACGGAAACGTGCGGAACCGTTTGAGCTGTCGAAAGATAGGAAGCGAATCCGACCCTCTCGAAACCCCTGCCCAGCCCCGGAATTGGGGGCCGCACCAGGGGGTAACGGAAATAGGCATCGGAACTTGCACGTTCGAAAGGATCTACGAGGCCCGCTGTCGGAATTGCCCTGATCTGTATTGAGGGATTGAGACGATGCCGACCAGCACAGAGACTATGGTCGCCACCAGGGTCGGAATTGCCCTGATCTGTATTGAGGGATTGAGACGCCACATACTTGGCCACCAACGGTATTGCCTTGTTCATCGTCGGAACTGCCCTGATCTGTACTGAGGGATTGAGACCCGGGCTGGTAGAGCTTGACGACGTTGGTTTGCGGCTCTTCGTGACTTTGTGTGGGTAGCCTTGGTTCACCGGAGGTTTTCTGGGTAGAGGTCAAGGCCGCCGAGGTGGAAGTAGATGGCGATTCGGAAGCGCAACCGATTTCGGAAGCCACGAGCTGTATACTTGATCCA
>DATHEF010000058.1:0-387852 GCA_035490435.1 Thermoanaerobaculia bacterium | reverse complement strand
GTAGGCCGCGGCCCCGCACCGCGGCTTGTCCGACCGCAGCCACGCGACCCCCTCGCGCTCGGCGATCAGCCCGGCGTAGTAGTGCCGGTCGTATTCGCCGTTCAATCGCGACAGCAACGCCCGGGCCTGCGCCGGGGACGCGGGCCGGATGCCGTGGAACAAGTCGGTGAGCGCGAGGACGAGGGTGGTGAGCGCCTCCTGATCCTCCGGCTCGACGCGCAGCACGTCCTCGCAGATGCTCACGGCCTGTTCCGGCTCGTTCAGGAGCCGGTAGCGGTGGGCCTTCTCCAGCGCCGCCGGGACCGCCTCGCGGGTGATCGACTTGAGCTCGAACATGACGCACCATTTAGCCCGGCGTTTACGCCGGGGTTTAGCTTTCTTGCTTCTTGCGCGGCCGGAACACGAGCTGGATGAGTTTCAGCACCGGGTCGTAGAACTCGTCCACCACCCGTTCCTTGAGCGGGATGATGGCGTTGTCCGTGATCGTGATGTGTTCGGGGCAGACCTTCGTGCAGCACTTGGTGATGTTGCAGTATCCGATGCCGTGCTTCTCCTTCAGCTCCGGGATGCGGTCGGCCGTGTCGAGCGGGTTCATCTCCAGCGAGGCCGTGTAAACGAGGTACCGCGGGCCGACGAACTCGTCGTGCTTGTGGTGGTCGCGCAGGACGTGGCAAACATCCTGGCAGAGGAAGCACTCGATGCACTTGCGGAACTCCTGCGACCGGTCGACGTCCTCCTGCTGGGCGCGCCAGGTGCCGTCCGGCGCGTCGGCCGGGCGGGGGGTGAACTTCCTGATCTTCTGCTTGGCCCCGAAGTTCCAGGAGACGTTGGTCACCAGGTCGCGGAGGATCGGGAAGGCCTTCATCGGCTCGACGGTGACCGGCTCCTCGAGCGGCAGATCGTTCAGGCGAGTCATGCACATCAGCTTCGGCTTGCCGTTGATCTCCGCCGAGCAGGAGCCGCATTTGCCCGCCTTGCAGTTCCAGCGGACGGCGAGGTCGGGAGCCGACTCGGCCTGGATCTGGTGTACCGCGTCGAGCACGACCATCCCTTCCGAGACCCCGGTCGCGTAGTCCTTGAATGCGCCCCCCTCGCTGTCCCCCCGCCAGATCCTGAAAGTTGCCTGCGCCATCACTTCATCTCCTCGATAATCGCTTTCAGCTCGGGGGTGACCGGCACGACCGGCACGCGGGAGATCCGCATCCCGCCATCCGGCTCCTTGCGGACCACGATGTTGACCGCGCCGAAGACCGGATCCTTCTCCGGATAGTCGGCGCGGAACTGGGCGCCCCGGCTCTCCCGGCGTTCCAGGGCCGCCCGGGTGACCGCCTCGGAGACAGTGAGCAGGTTGGGGAGGTCGAGCGCCGTGTGCCAGCCCGGGTTGTACTCGCGGTTGCCGACGACGGCGATGGCCGCCGCCCGCTGGCGGAGGCGGCCGATCTCCTCCAGGGCCTGCTCCATCTCCGCCTCGGTGCGGACGATGCCGACCAGGCTCTGCATCATCGTCTGCAGCTCGTGCTGGACCTGGTACGGCGCCTCGGCCCCCGGCTCGCCATGGCGCTCGAAGGGGGCGAAGAGCTGCTTCGCCGCCGTCTCCACCTGGGCCTCGTCGATGCGCCCGGCGCCCTGCTCGCGGGCGAACGCCGCGGCGTGCTCGCCGGCGCGCTTGCCGAACACCAGCAGGTCCGACAGCGAGTTGCCGCCGAGGCGGTTGGCGCCGTGGAGCCCGGCGCCGCACTCGCCGGCCGCGAAGAGGCCGGGCACGGTGGACATCTGGCTCTCGGGGTCGACCCGCACGCCCCCCATCATGTAGTGGGTGGTGGGCCCCACCTCCATCGGCTCCTTGGTGATGTCGATGTCCGCCAGTTGCTTGAACTGGTGGTACATGCTGGGGAGCTTCCGCTTGATGTACTCCTCGGAGCCCGGGATCCGCTCCTTGATCCAGGAGATGTCGAGGAACACCCCGCCGTGCGGGCTTCCCCGCCCCTCCTTGACCTCGCGCATGATGCAGCGCGCCACGTGATCGCGGGTGAGCAGCTCCGGGGGGCGGCGGGCGTTCTTGTCCCCCTGGCAGTAGCGCCACCCCTCCTCCTCGCTGTCGGCGGTCTGCTCTTTGTAGTTCGGCGGGATGTCGTCGAACATGAAGCGCCGCCCCTCGCTGTTGCGCAGCACGCCCCCCTCGCCGCGCACCCCCTCGGTCACCAGGATGCCGCGCACGCTGGGCGGCCAGACCATCCCCGTGGGGTGGAACTGGACGAACTCCATGTCGATCAGATCGGCGCCGGCGTCGTACGCCAGGGAGTGGCCGTCGCCGGTGTACTCCCAACTGTTGCTGGTCACCGAGAAGGCGCGGCCGATGCCGCCGGTGGCGAGGATCACCGCCTTGGCCTCCCAGATCACGCAGCGCCCGCGCTCCCGCTCATAGCCGAAGGCCCCAGCCAGGCGGCCGCCGTCCTTGAGCAGGGTGTTGACCGTGCACTCCATGTGGAACCCGATCCCCAGATGGATGCTGTGGTCCTGCAGGGTGCGGATCATCTCGAGGCCGGTGCGGTCGCCCACGTGGGCGAGGCGGGGGTAGCGGTGGCCGCCGAAATTGCGCTGCAGGATGCGCCCGTCCTTGGTGCGGTCGAACACCGCGCCCCAGGTCTCCAGCTCCTGCACCCGCTCCGGCGCTTCCTTGGCGTGGATCTCGGCCATCCGCGGATGGTTCAGGTACTGGCCGCCGCGCATGGTGTCCGTGAAATGGACCCGCCAGTTGTCCCGGTCGTCGACGTTGGCGAGGGCCGCGGCGACGCCGCCCTCGGCCATCACCGTGTGGGCCTTGCCGAGGAGCGATTTCGAGACCACCCCTACCTTCGCGCCGGTGGCCGCCGCCTCGATGGCGGCGCGCAGGCCGGCGCCGCCGGCGCCGATCACCAGCACGTCATACTGATAGCGTGGAAAGTCGGCCACCTAGAAGATCCTCCAGTCGGTCCAGATCCCCATCGAGCAGAGGCGGACGTAGAGATCGGAGAACCCCACCGAGAACAGGCTCATCCAGGCGAACATCATGTGGCGCCGGTTGAAGCAGCCGACGCACTTGTAGGCCTTGAGCCGGGCCGGCGAGCCCGAGAGCCGGTCCCTGTAGCCGCCGATCAGATGGCGGAGCGAATGGCAGCCGAAGGTGTAGCTGCTCAGCAGGGCCACGTTGGCGGCCAGCACCAGCGTGCCCACCCCGAGCCCGAAGGAGGTCTGGCCGGTGGCGGGATCGGTGAACCAGAGGGCCTTCCAGACGTCGTGGACAAGGAAGACCAGGAAGAACAGGGCGAGATAGAGGAAGTAGCGATGGACGTTCTGCAGGATCAGCGGGAAGGAGCGCTCCCCGAGATAGCGCTTGCGGGGCTCGCCCACCGCGCACGACGGCGGGTCGGCCCAGAACGCCTTGTAGTAGGCGCCCCGGTAGTAATAACAGGTGAAGCGGAAGCCGCCGGGGGCCCAGAGGATGAAGAACGCCGCCGACCACGGGATCAGCCCCGGCCACCACCCCGGCTTGCCGCCGAACCAACTGGTCTCGGGATCGCCGAAGACCTCGGGGGAGTAGAACGGGGAGAGATAGTTGCCGAAGCGGTAGTGCGCGCCCTGGAACGCCGCCCAGGTGGAGTAGACGATGAAGGCGGAAAGCCCGAGGAAGACCACCAGCGGCTGCACCCACCACGCATCCCTCCGCGCTGTCTCTCCGAAGGACCGCCGGTTGAGGACGTCTAAGGCCATACTGCCGCACCCCCTTTGTCGTGGCCGTATTGAAGCCCGAAGAAGGGGGTGGTGTCAAACGACTCCTACCCCGCCAGCAGCTCCAGCACCTTCCCCACCGCCTCCGCCGGCGCCACCATCTGCTTCTCGCGGTCGCGGCGCAGCGACACCTCGACCTTGCCGTCCGCGAGCGACTTGGCGCCCACGGTGACGCGGACGGGGACGCCGATCAGGTCGGCGTCCTTGAACTTGACGCCGGGGCGCTCGTCGCGGTCGTCGAAGAGGACGTCGATCCCCTTCTCCTGGAGCTGGGCGTAGATCTCCTCGGCGGTGCGCTTGACCGCCTCGTCCTCGGGATTGACGGCGATCAGCAGCACCTCGAACGGCGCCAGCGGGCGGGGCCAGATGATGCCGTCCTTGTCGTGGTTCTGCTCGATGGCGGCGGCCACCGTGCGGCCGATGCCGACGCCGTAGCACCCCATGATCATCGGTTTTTCCTCGCCCGCCTCGTCGGTGAACACGCAGCCGAGCTTCTCCGAGTACTTGGTGCCGAGCTTGAAGATGTGCCCGACCTCGATGCCGCGGAAAGCCTCCAGCGTGCCGTCGCAGCGCGGGCAGGGGTCGCCGCCCGAGACCAGCAGCAGGTCGGTCCAGTTGGAGAGGTCGACATCCCGCCCCCAGTTGACGTTGGTGAGGTGGGCGTCCCCCTTGTTGGCGCCGGTGACGAAGTTGGTCATGCCGCGGACGCCGAGGTCGCCGACGACCGGGATGTCCTTGAGCCCCACCGGACCGGCGAAACCGACCGGCGCGCCGGTCGCCTGGCGCACCCTCTCCTCGCTGGCGAGCGTCAGGTGCTGGACGTCGAAGTGGTTGGCGAGCTTGATCTCGTTGACCTCGCGGTCGCCGCGGACCAGCGCCGCCACCAGCCCCTTCTCGGTCTCGTAGATCAGCGTCTTGACCAGCCGCTTCGGCGCCACCTTGAGGAAGCGGGCGACGTCCTCGACGGCGTGCTTGCCGGGGGTGGCCACCTCCTGCATCTCCTGCTGCGCGAAGGTCGCGCCGGCCTCCTCGACCCGCCGGGTCTCGGCGCGCTCGACGTTGGCGGCGTAGCCGCAGGAGGGGCAGCGCACGACGGCGCTCTCGCCGGTCTCGGCCACCACCATGAACTCGTGGGAGGCCGAGCCGCCGATCGAGCCGGTATCGGCCTCGACCATGGTGTAGTCGAGGGCGCACGCCTCGAAGATCCGGCAGTAGGCCGCCCGCATCGCCTCGTAGGACGTGTCGAGCCCCTCGACGGTGGCGTCGAAGGAATAGGCGTCCTTCATCAGGAACTCGCGCCCGCGCATCAGGCCGAAGCGGGGGCGGATCTCATCCCGGAACTTGGTCTGGATCTGGTAGAGATTGAACGGCAGTTGCCTGTAGCTCTTGACGTCCCGGCGCACCGCGTCGGTGATGACCTCCTCGTGGGTGGGGCCGAAGACGAACTCCCGCTCATGGCGGTCCTTGATGCGCAGCAGCTCCTTGCCGTAGCGCTCCCAGCGGCCGGACTCGATCCACAGCTCGGCCGGCTGGATCGCCGGCATGAACAGCTCGATGGCGCCGGCCGCGTTCATCTCGCGGCGCACGATCGCCATGAACTTCTGCAGGCTTCGCCAGCCGAACGGCAGGTAGGTATAGATGCCCGCGGCAGTCTTCTTGATCATGCCGGTGCGCACCATGAGCTGGTGGCTGATCACCTCGGCGTCGTTCGGCACCTCGCGGGTGGTGTACAGGTAGTAGCGGCTCCAGCGCATCGCGTTCTCCAGTCTTAGGACCCCGGGCGTCAAGCCCCGAAGGGGCGACATTCTACATGGCTGGAGCGCTTGAGCGTGAAACGCTTTCCCTTCCCCCACCACTCTGAGAAAAACCAGGGCTCACCCGAAAGAACCTGGGATCCGCCGTGGAGCGCCACGGCAAGGGAGGGATCGATGCGTGGATTCATTGTTTTTCTGCTCGTGGCCGGCGCCATCTTCTGGGCCGGCAAGAACTATCTGAGCAACCATGGTGGCGGCGGCCTGTCGATGGACCGCCTGGTCTCGGGGAGCCCCACGGACGCGGCGGAGGCTCGGGTCAAGCAGATCCTGGACAACCTGGAGAAGGGGGGCGACGGCAACGACGTCCCCCTCCAGACCGCAATCTGCCAGTGGGACTCGGGCCTCATCGTGATCCAGGACCGCGGCGAGCTCGAGCAGGCCTACGACGCCTTCGACGGCTGGCGCGACGAGTTCGACATCAACCACCGCAAGATCTCGGGCTACACGATCACCGGCAGCGAGCTCGTCCAGGAGAAGCCGCCGGTGGTGATGGTCTCCGGCACCATCGAGGACCGGACCTTCAAGATGCGGGTCCCCGACAAGCGCCGGGTCTCCTGGGTGAACTGACCGGACCGTTGGACCCGCGAATTGCGCTGTTGGACCCGTGGGTCGGGGTGCGCGACCCGTGAATTGGAGAGTCGGACCCGTGGGTCGAAGTGCTGGACCCACGGTCTGAGGAGTTGGACCCGTGGGTCGGAGTTCGCGACCCGCGGTCTGAAGAGTTGAACCCGTGGGTCAGGGTCCGCAATTCCCGGGTCGGAGCCAGCGACCCGCGGGTCGGAAAGTCGGACCCGTGGGTCCAATGCCGCAATTCGCGGGTCCGGCGACGCAATTCCCGGGTCGGGAAACCGCTACTTCCTCGGGCTTCGCCGGGACCTTTCGATCAGGCGCGCGGAATCCTTCATGCACTCCATCATTTTCTCCTGCAGCGCCTCGCCCCGGTCTCCGAGCGCCCGGGCGTGCGCGAGCACCGAGCGGGCCTGATCCTCCTCGCCCGAGGCCAGGAGAGCCATCCCGAGATGGGTGAGCGTGGTGGGCGAATCCCCCAGCTCGCTCGACCGCGAGAGGAAGTCGACCGCCTTTTCGAACTCCTTCCGCTTGTAGTGCACCCAGCCCAGGGCGGCGAGCGGGAACTGCTTGATCTCGTCGGGGGCCAGCTCCACCGACCGCCGGGCGTAGTCGAGGGCCTCGTCGAGGTCCTCCTCCATCTCCGCCAGGTTGTAGGCCATCTCGTAGTAGGCGATCGACTTGGTGAAGTTCGAGCTCCCCTCGTCGAGCAGCCGCTCGCCGATGCGGTTCCCCTCGCGGAACTTCCCCTGGCTGCGCATCGCCTCGATCAGGGCAGCGTAGGCGGTCGCCTTCAGCGTCTCGCCGGGGTTCAAGTCGAGCACCTTGCGGGTCACCGCCTCGATCTCCTGGCTGCGGTTCATGTTCAGGCAGAGGAGGGCGTAGGACATCAGCAGGGTCGGGTTGTCCGGATCGAGCGCCAGCGCACGGCGGTAGCAGGAGTGGGCCTGCTTCAGGTTGTCGCGGGAGCGGTACTCCTCCCCCTTGCGCAGCCAGACCTCCGCCTCCCCCTCTACCTCGGGCAGTGGCGCGCCGTTGTGGCCGGAGAGGTAGCTCACCAAGTCCTGGTACTGGAGCCGCTTCGGGTTGAGCCGCTGCGCCTGGCGGAAGGAGTCGAGCGCCTTGCGCGTCCAGTGGCGGTCGAGATAGGCGAGCCCGAGCAGGTGGTGGGCCTCCTCAAAGGCCGGATCGTGCCGCACCGCCTCCTGGAGGTAGTGGACGGCGGACGAGAGCTTGCCCATCTCGTAGAAGCAGCTCCCCAGCAGGAACAGTGCCTGCGGCACCGGATCGACCTCGACCGCGCGCTCCAGGAAGAGGACGGCCTTGGCGAGGTCCCCCTTGCCGGCGTAGACCGCCCCGAGGCTGAAGTGCGGCAGGAAGCTGTCCGGGTAGATGGCGACCGCCCGCTTCAGGTACTCCTCGGCGCGGGCGTGGTCGCCGCGCTCGTAGTGGATAACGCCGCTGTAGACGAGCCCCTCGTAGTGGTCCGGCTTCACCTCCAGGACGCGGGTGAAGTAGGTCAGCGCGGCCTCGCTGTTGGCCTCGTTGAAGTGGGTCTCGCCGAGGAAGTAGGCGAGCTCGTAGTTGCCGCGGTCGAGCTTGTAGGCGGACTCCAGGGCGCTCACCGCCCGCTCGATGTCGAAGGCGAACAGGGCGTACTCGGCGTCCTCCAGTTGCTGGAGGAAGAGCTTCCGCTTGTCGCCGTGATAGAGACCGGCGATGCGCTCCTTGGTGGCCAGGAAGCGCTCCCGCTTCTCCAGGGCGAGGAGCTGGTAGTCCATCTTGGACTCCCAGAGCTCGCTCCACTCGTCCCAGCCGATGTACTTCTTCTGCTCCAGCAGCTCGCGCAGGGCGGAGAGGCCGGTCTGGTTGACAAGGGTGTTCTTCTCCTGCTTGTGGAGGGCGCCGAGGAGCTGGCGGACGGTCTCGGCGGTGCGCTTGACCGCCTCTTCGAGGATCGAGATCCGCTCGAGCAGGTGCTCGTCGAACGAGAAGCTCTCCTCGCCACCCTCCTCGTACCCTTCCTCCTCCTCGCGCAGGGAGCCGGAGAGCACCAGCAGCTTCTGGTGGCAGCGGACGCAGAATTCGTGGTCGTCCCGGTTCGGAGCGCCACAGACTTGGCAGTACATTCTTCTCTCTATCTTCCTTCGTACGAATAGAAGCCCTGGCCCGACTTGCGTCCCAGACGGCCGGCGTCGACCATCTTGACCAGCAGCGGGCAGGGGCGGTACTTGGGATCGCCGAACCCCTGCTGGAGGACCTTGAGGATGTCGAGGCAGACGTCGAGGCCGATCAGGTCGGCCAGCGCCAGCGGCCCCATCGGATGATTCATCCCGAGCTTCATAACCTCGTCGATGGCCTCCGCCTTCCCGACCCCCTCGTAGAGGCAGAAGATCGCCTCGTTGATCATCGGCATCAAGACCCGGTTGGAGACGAAGCCGGGGGCGTCGTGCACCTCGACCGGGGTCTTGCCCATCTTGCGGGACGCCGCCTCGACGGCCTCCCAGGTCTCCTGGCTGGTGGCGAGGCCGCGGATGACCTCGACGAGCTGCATCACCGGCACCGGGTTCATGAAGTGCATGCCGATCACCTTCTCCGGCCGCGAGGTGGCGCCGGCGAGCTTGGTGATCGAGATCGAGCTGGTGTTGGTGGCGAGGATGGCGGCCGGCGCGCAGAGGCGGTCGAGCTCGGAGAGCACGGTCCGCTTGATGTCCTCGCGCTCGACCACCGCCTCGACGACGAGGTCGGCCTGCGCGAGGGCCGCGAGGTCGCCGGCGGTGGTCAGGCGTCCGAGGGCCTGGTCGCGCTCCTCGGCGGAGAGCTTCGCCTTGGCGACCAGCCGCTCGAGCCCCTTGCCGATCTGGGTGCGGCCGCGCTCGAGCGCCGCCGGCACCGCGTCCACCAGCACCACGTCATATCCGTTCTGGGCGGCCACCTGGGCGATCCCATGCCCCATCGTGCCCGCGCCGACAACGCCGATTGTTCGAATGGATTCCATAACGACTAAACCCCTCCCATGCCGCCGCGTTGCGGCGGTGAGGCCCGAGCGTATGAAATCGGGGGGGAGGGGTCAAGGAGATAGGGAGGAGACGATGGAAGCAGGTTCCTCCCCCGCTTCGCGGGAGAGGAAAAACGCCGCCTACGGCATCAGCCCCTGCGCCAGCTTGGGCGGCGCGGCGTCCAGGAACGCCTCCAGGTCCCGCCGCGCCTGGGCGGCCAGCGGATGCCGGTGAGACTGGTAGCACTGGTACCGGTAGGTGAGGAATGCCTCCTCCCAGGGGGTGTTCGGCTCCAGCGGAGCGAGCGCCTCGACGCACAGGTTCCGCGCGCCGACCGCGCGGGCGATCCAGATTCTGGACAGTTGCCGCTGCTGCTCGAACATGTCGATGGCGAACGGCTGGCCGAATGCCGCATAGAGCCGGGGCGCGAGCGAGTGGTCCCGGGTCGCCAGTTGGACGGCCAGCGGGATGGTCTCCCGCATCAGCGGCCGGTAGACCCAGGGGTCGGTCCGGTAGGCCGCGAGCGCGGCGATCAGGCGATCGGCCGCCTCGGCGGTCCGGCCGACGCCGGCGAGCCAGATCGCCATCACGAGGTCGGTCTCGATCGGCTGCTCGGCGGCGAGCAGCGCCGCGGCCTCCGGGGTGTGGGGGTCGTGGCGGTCGGCCATGCACTCGGCGACCATCAGCCGGTCGGCGTGCGTCCGCGGCGGCTCCGGCTGCCCGGACCAGCTCGCGCAGGCCCGCGGGAGGGATTTCCGGGTCCAGGCCTGGCGGGCGGCGACGCGCAGCCGCCCGGCGCGGTCCCCCTGCGGCTCGGGATCGTCGACCAAGTCCTCCCAGTAGGACCCGCGCGCCACCCGCATCTCCGCGACCCGCGACCAGTCGAGCGGCGCCCCCCGCATGGCCGGACGCCCCTCGCCGCGGGCCTTGACCAGAGCGTAGAGATCGGGGAGCCGGAACAGCCCGAAGCGCCCCAGGTTCCTGGCGAAGCCGAACTCGAGGATCGGGTGGTCGTCGGTGTTGATCGCCTTCCCCTCGGCTTTGGCCACCGCCCGGGCGAAGGCCGGGTTGGCCACGTAGCCGGAGTAGAAGCCCTCGATCCCCTCGACCCCCCAGATGCGGGTGAGGGCGGTGCGATAGGGCTCCTGCCCTACCCGCGCGCGGATGAGGTCGAGGTCGTGCACCAGCGGCTCGCGCCCCGCCATCAGCAGGAGGTCGGCGCGGTGCACCTGCCAGCTCTCTACGGCCGGGAAGACGGAGCCGAGCGTGGCATAGGCAGTGCGCACGAGCTGGGAGTCGATCTCGTACCCCTGGAGCCATTGCAGCAGGAGCCCGCCGGGGCGCAGCCGCTGCCGCACGGCCTGGTAGAAATCCTGGCTGAAGAGGCTCGCGACGCCGATCCGGTAGGGGTTCGAAGGCTCGGAGAAGATCAGGTCGTAGTCGTTGCCGGTGGTGAGCAGGAACTCCCGCCCGTCGCCGATCACCAGGTGGACCTTGGGGTTGTGGAGCACGTCCTGGTTGACCTTGGAGCAGACCTGGGCGACGTGCTCGATGGCCGGCTCCAGCTCGATCACGTCCACCCGCTCCACCGAGGGCACCTTGGCGAGCCAGCCGGCCGTGCTGCCGGTGCCCAGGCCGATCACCAGCACTCGCCGCGGGTTGGGGTGGACGAGGGAGCCGACCAGGCCGCTCATCACCTGGGTCGGCGCGTCGCCGAGGGCGCTGCCGTCCGACTTGCCGTTGACGATGAAGGCGTACTCCTCGCCGAGGTTGAGCGCGACGCTGCTCTCGACGCCGTCCGCCTGCCAGACGGTGCGCGCGCGCACGCTGGCGATCTGGTCCCGGATGTCGTTCGGCCCGTTCCAGTTGGCGATGTTCAGCCGGCCGGCGCCGATCGGGCTGTGCCGCCAGAAGGCGGTGGGACCGGTCGCGGCGCAGAACAGGAGCCCCACGATCCCCGCCGCCACCGGCACGAACACCCCCCGCCGCGGCGCCCCGGCGCGCAGGCCGGCCACGACCGCCACGGCGGCGAGGGCGAGGAGGAGGAGGGTCACCAGGCGCCAGACGCCCTGGGCGGTCAGCAGCGGGATCAGCCCGAAGCCGCCGGCGATCGAGCCGAGGATCGCCCCCAGGGTGTTGGCCGCGTAGGCGACCCCCACCTCGCGGCCGATCCGGCGGCGGCCGGAGCCCAGGAGGGCGATCAGCAGGGGGAACTGGTAGCCGGCGACGATCGCCGGCGGCAGCACCACCAGCACCGTCACCACCGTCCACCCCGCGACCAGCGACAGGAAGCCCGAGCTCGCCAGCGGGTGCAGCAGCGCGGCGAGTACCGCCACCCCGTCGCCGGTGGCGAAGGGGAGGGCGATCAGCAGCGCCTCGAGCGAGCAGGTGGCGGCGAAGGAGAGCATCGTCGGCCGGCGCTGGCTCGCCCCCGCCCCGTACAGCAGCCCCCCGAGGCCGATCCCCAGCAGGGCGATGGCGAGGATCAGCCCGAAGGTGTAGGAGGAGCCGCCGAGCAGCGGCCCGAGCATCCGGTACCAGACGAGCTCCATCAGCAGGAAGGCGAAGCCGACGAGCGCCGCCGCGAAGGGCACCAGCCAGCCGGGCCGCCGCGCCTCCGCCTCTGGCGCTTCTTCGGCGGCGGCGGGCTCCGCCGCCGCGTCCGCGCTCTCCGTCCCCAGTTCGCGGGCCAGGCTCTTGGCGGCGAGCACCACCAGGAGGTTGAGCAGCGCCGCGATCCAGATCGTCTTGCGGATCCCCAGCGTCTCGAGGGCGAAGAAGGTGGTGAGCAGGGCTCCGAGCACCGCGCCCAGGGTGTTGACGGCATAGAGCAGGCCCACCGTCCGGCGGCCGGAGTCGGCCCGCCTCTCCACCGCCCGCGCCACCGCCGGCAGGGTGCCGCCCATCAGGAAGGTGGGCAGCCCGAGGACCACCAGCGAGAGCAGCAGGCGCACGGCGCTGCTCCCCGCAAGCCCCATCCGGGCGCTCCCGCCCATCGAGATGTAGAGCCACTCGACGGCCGCCAGCAGCAGTGGCGAGAGCCCGGCCGAGATCGCGATCCCCGCCTCCAGCCCGGCATAGAGGGAGAGCGGCGAGGGGTGGCGGTCGACCCGCCGGCCCAGCAGCAGGCCGCCGAAGCCGAGCCCGGCCATGAAGATCGCCAGCACCGCGGCCGAGGCCGCGGTCGAGGCGCCGAAGACCAGGCGGAACATCCGGAGCCACGCCGTCTGGTAGACCAGGGCGCAGAATCCGGACGCGAACAGGAGAAGAGCCACGCGGCTCACGGCCGAACGCATAGATAGATCTCCAACAAAGAAATGACTGGAGACAAAAATAACAGAAATAGGGCTCGGCCGTCAGGGGGGAACACGGACTACTACGCCATCTCGAACCAGGGCTCGCGCCGCCCGAACTTGGTCGACAGCGCGGCGCCGACGCCGATGAAAGTGACGGCGTACCAGGCGAGGACTCCCAGCCAGGGGAGGAACTTGACGGCGCCGAGCACCAGCAGGCCGATGGTGGCGGCGTTGAGCGGCTGGAAGCGGCGGCGGAAGACCCGGCGGGAGAGCCAGTCGCCCAGCGCGTAGAAAACCGCCACCGTCCCCCAGAGCTTCAGCACGATCCCCAGCAGCACGATGAGCACCACGAACGGGGCGCTGAGGATGCCGCGGGCGAAGGCGGTGAAGAAGAGGGCGGTCAGCACCAGGCAGACGATCCCCGTCAGGCCGACGAAGAAGCTGCGGAAGGGCTCGCGGCGGACCCCCTCGGCGGTCTCGATGAGCTGCCGGCCGCTGGCCGCGAAGAGCAGCAGGAGGAGCAGGGCCCAGGCGGCGACCAGGGCCAGCTTAGCCCCCAGCACCAGGCGGGAAGCGAAGCCGAGGCCGATCGAGGGACCTTCGAGCAGGGTCAGCCAGGCGTTGGGAGCGTTGGGGTAGGAGACCATGCGCCCACCGGTCTGGGCGCCCCGGGCGGCGTGGATCCGGCCGCCGACCACGAAGACGTCGCCGCCCACCCGCGCCGTAGGGGCGAGCCGCGCGTCGCCGCGCAGCACGATCACGCTGCCGTCCACCCGTCCGGAGACGTCGACCGAGCCGTTCATGGCGGCGACGTCGGAGAGCGCCTCCCCCTCGACGCTGATGTCCCGTCCGATCGCCACGAGCTGCTGCCCGGTGGTGCTCCCCGCCTCCAGGCGCATCGCCGGCTCCGCCTCGGGGCTCGGGGCGGCCAGCGCCGGAGAGGCCAGGGCCAGCAGCAACAGCGGCAGGAGAGCTTTCACAACGAGATCTTACGTGAGGAAGGGTTGAAACCGCGGGGCGCCCGCACAGGCGCGCCCCTACCTCTTCCGGTCCGCCCTCGAAGGCGCCGTGGCCGGCCGCCGGCGGCGGATCAGCGAGACCAGGAGCAGGTTGAGGCAGAGCACCAGGAAGCCGAACGCCCCGAGGCTCACGGGCGAGGAGATCACATGGTCGACGACCAGCCCGAGCCCCTTCCAGGAGGCGCCGAGCAGGCCGGCGCCGGCCAGGATGGAGGCCTGCAGCATGCCGCCCACCGCGGCCAGGGCGCCAAACCCCGAGGTGGCGGGAGCGGAGCCGGCGATCAGCAGAGCCGCCGCGAAGCCGCCCAGCAGCACGATGACCGCCGCCGTGAACCGCCAGGCGCGGGGGGAACGGGCCTGCCAGCCGACGGTCGGCAGCGCCGACATCACCGCGACGCGGAAGTCGGGGCGCACCGGCAGAGCCGAGCCGCGCAGCAGGCCGTCGAGGGCGAGGCTCTCCTCCCGCTCGCGCCGGCAGTCGGCGCAGGAGGCCAGGTGCTCGTCGAGGAGAGCCCGGTCGCCGCTGTCGAGACCGCCGTCGGCGTCCAGATTCAACCATTCACGGTAGGTGCTGTGATCGGGCCTGCTCATAACCTGTCCCCCGGACCTGCAATCGCTCAATTCTCTTTAATCGCTCAAGCTCAGTCGCTCAAGAAGTCCTGCAGCTTCTCTTTCAACATCTGCCGCCCCCGGAAGAGCTTGTTCTTCACCGTGCCCAGGGGCATCTGCTTGAGCTTCGCGATCTCCTCGTAAGGAAGCTCGCCGAAGTGGCGCAGCAGGATCAGCTCCCGGTACTCCCAGGGCAGGGAGTCGATCGCGTCCTGGATCGCGCTCCCCCGCTCCCGGTTGCGCAACTCGCCGTACGGTCCCCGCTCGGGAGACGGCAGATCCCAATCCCGGTTCTCCCCTTCGTCATCTTCCTGACGGAGCGAGACCACCTTGAGACGCCGCCGCCGGATCTGGTCGATCGCCGCGTTCTGGGCCACCCGAAACAGCCAGGTGGAGAACTTGTACTGCGGGTCGTACCGATCCAGGACCTGGTACACCTTGACGAGCACCTCCTGCGCGAGGTCGTGCGCGTCGTCCGCGTTGCGGAGCAGCCGGAACAGATAGTTGACGAGGCGGCCCTGGTAGCGGTCGATCAGGTCGCCGAAACGTTCCTGATCGCCCCCGAGGACCGCTGCAACCAGTTGCTCGTCGGTCGGTTGCTCCGCTCCCCGCGTCATGGGTGGATACGCAAGGCCAGAGCCAAGGTTTCAGAGGTGCTGGAAAGAAGGAAGGAAGGGGATCATCCCTGGGGCGGAGGGGGGCTGGCCGGCACCAGATCCGTCCGGGTGGTGAGAACGCCCGTCGCCTTGCCGGTGAGCAGCGCCAGCAGATCCCTCTCGATGCCGTGCGGCGACGTCTCGACGATCCGCCCCACCTCGCGGCCGTCGCGGCGCACGATGAAAGTGGGCAGATAGAGGACGTTGTACTCCTTCACCAGATCGGCGGGCTCTTTCTTCGCGCGGTCGACGCCGATGTAGCGGATCTGGAAATTGACCGCGCCGCTCCCGGAGTCCATCGCCTTCCACAGGCGCGGCAGCTCGCGCCGGCTGTCGCCGCACCAGGTGCCGAGGAACACCACCACCTCGGCCCCCGGCCTGGCCTCCGCCAGCTCCCGCGACGCGTCGGCCTCCGGCCGGGCCTGGACCTCGGCCAGCGTCCACTCCGGCGCGGCCTCGATCTTGTCGCGGGTGGTGGGACCGACCAGCACGGGGGTCTCCTGGACCGGGGCCGGCTTCGCCACCGGCTGGGCCGGCGGCTCGGCGGACACTCCGGTGATTCCGGCCATCGAGACAAGGACGGCGGCGGCGATCAGCGCGAGCGGCAGGTTCCTGGTGTTCATGACACGCGAGTTTACCGCACCTCCACGACCTTCTCGATCCGATCCCCGAGTTGGATCCTGTCCAGCACCTCGGCGCCGGCGATCACCTCGCCGAAGGCGGTGTAGCCGCCGTCGAGGTGGGGCTGCGGCGAGAGGGTAATGAAGAACTGGCTGCCGCCGGTGTCCGCGCCGGCCAGGGCCATACCGACCACCCCGCGGTTGTAGCGCAGGCGGTTGATCTCGTCGCGGATGGCGTAGCCCGGGCCGCCGCTGCCGTCCCCCTTCGGGCCCCCCCCCTGGACGACGAAGTCGGGGACCACCCGGTGGAAGCTCAGGCCGTCGAAGAATCCCTGGCCGGCGAGGTTGAGGAAGTTGAGGCAGGTCAGCGGCGCCAGCGGGCAGGCGAGCCGCACCGTGACCGTCCCCCGCCGGGTGCGGATCTCGACCGTCCGCGGCGAGCGCGTGCGCTGGACGATCTCGCGGTAGAGGGCGACGTCCTTGACCCTCTCCGCCGGCTCCAGGGCAGGGACCTTGCCGCCGAGCTTGCCCAGGCTCTCCCCGGCCGCCCGCCGCAGCACGTAGGGCCCGCCGGTGGACAGCCGCTCGAGCAGGGCGAGGCCCTCCCCCCTCTCCAGCGGCTCTCCCTCGGTGCGGGCGGCGACGGCCTTGACGGCGGCGAGCCCCTCTTCCTGCGTTCCTTCCTGGTAGACCCCCGGCAGGGCGGCGCCGATGTCGGCGAGCGGCACCACCGGATGCTCGGCCAGCCAGTCGAGCGCGGTACCGCGCACGGTCGGATCGGGATCGGCCAGCGCCTTGCGGGCAACCTCAGTGGCCTTCGGGTCGGCGGTCAGCCAGGCCGAGAGCGCGGCGGCCCGCACCCGCGGGCTGGGGTCACCGGCCAGCCGCTCGATCACCGCCGCGGCCGCCGGCAGGCCGAGCGCTCCCGCGGCCTCGGCGGCGCGGGTGCGCAGGGCATCGTCCTTGTCAGCCGCGGCGGCCGTCACCAGCGCCAGCGCCGCTGGAGCCTTGCCCGTTGCCAGGGCCACCAGGGCCGTTCCCCGCTCCCCCGCATCCCCCGCGCCCACCCGCGCCGCCAGCGCATCGTTCAGCTCGGGCGATCCCCAGGCTCCGGCCGCCTCGACGGCGCTCGCCCGCACGCCGGGCCGGGGGTCGTCGAGGAGCGCCCGCAGCCGGGGAGTCCAGCCGGGGATGGGCTTCGCCTTGCCGGCGGCGAGCGCCCGGGCGGAGCGCAGGGCCTGGATCAGCGGCCCGGGATCAGAATTGCCCGAGGCCGGCTCGTCGAGGAGCGGGCGCAGCGCCGCGAGGTCCTCCTCGCCGCCGACGATCCCCAGGGCGCGGGCGGCCCAGGCGCGGACCCGCGGCGCGGGATCGGCCAGCAGCGCGCGCAGCGTGGGCAGGGCCTGCGCCTTGGGCTCGCGCGCCAGGGCGAAAGCGGCGGCGGCGTGGAGCGCCGGGTCCGGAGTTTTGAGGCCGCGCTCGGCGAGCGACACCACGGTGTCGTCCTTGAAGCGGAAGAGATGCGGCAGCAGCCGCGCCCAGCGCTCCTCCTCGGGCAGCGGCAGGAGCGCCTCCAGCACGTCCACCGTTCGCCCGCCGAGCCGGCCCAGGGCCTCGACGGCCAGCACACCGGTCTCGCGATCCTTGTCGCGGACGGCGGCGAACAGCGCCTGCTGCCCCTCCGGGTCCCCCAGCAGGCCGATCGAGAACGCGGCCGCCCGGCGCACCGCCGGCTCGTCGTCGACCAGCAGCCCCTGGAGCGCCGAGAGCCCCTGGCGGTCCGGAATCCGCCCCAGGGCTACCGCGAGCTCCTCGCGCAGCGAGGCATCCCCCCGCAACGCCTGATGGACGACGAACTCGTCGTAGGCCTGGCGGTCCACCAGGAGCAGCAGCAGCGCCCGCTCCTCCAGGTTCGGCACCCCGGCGGACGGCAGGTCCGGCGCCGTCCTGGCGCGGGGGCCGGAAGCGCAGGCGGTAACCAGGAGGATGAGGGGGATCAGGCCGAGGGTCCGTTTCATGATCCGGCGATGCTAGCACCTGAGGATATAGTCCACCCGTGCCTTCCCTGCGCTTCGAAAACGTCCGCCGCCGCTTCGGCCGCCTGGCGGTGCTGACCGGCGTCTCCGGCGCCGTCGGCCCCGGCGAGATGCTGCTCGTCACCGGCCCCAACGGCTCCGGCAAGAGCACGCTGCTGCGCTGCCTCGCCGGCCTGCTGGCGCCTGACGCGGGGACCATCGAATACCGAGAAGAAAGGGAAGAGCCCCTCGACGCCGCCGGGCGGCGGCGGCTGGCCGGCGTCGTGACGCCGGACCTCGCCTTCTACGCCGAGCTGACCGTCCGGGAGAACCTGGAGTTCTTCTCCCGGCTGCGGCGCACCACGCCGGAGCATGGGCTCGCCGTGCTCGCCCGCCTGGAGCTCCCTCTCGACCGCATGGCGGGCGCCCTCTCCTCGGGGATGCGGCAGCGCCTGCGCTGGGCGTGGGCGCTGCTCCACGCGCCCCGGCTCCTGCTCCTCGACGAGCCGTTCCAGAACTTCGACGCCCCGGGGGAGCGCGCCGCGCGCGAGATCCTCGCCGAGCACCTGGCCGCCGGCGGCCTCGCCGTGGTCGCCAACCCATCCCCCCTCGAGTTCGGACATGTGGCAGGACACCTCGACCTGGGCCGCTGAAGCGCTGGCGGTGTTCGCCAAGGAGTGGCGGTGCGAGTTCCGCACCCGCTACGCCCTGAACACGCTCGGCCTGTTCGCCTTCACCACCCTGGTGGTGGTGAGCGTGAGCCTCGGCCCGCTGGGGGTGTCGGTCTCGCAGGGGACGGCCGTGCTGCCGGTCCTGCTCTGGGTGATCCTCCTCTTCTCCGCCGCCGCCGGGCTCCCCCGCGCCTTCGTGCAGGAGGAGGAGACGCAGACGGCGACCGCCCTGCGCCTCGCCGCCACGCCGTCCGCCCTGTTCTGCGGCAAGCTGCTCTACTGCATGACCCTGACGCTCGCCCTGGAGGCGCTGGTCACGCCGGTGTTCGTGGCGATGACCAGCCTCGACGTCAAATCCCCCGGCCTGCTGGCGGCCGTGCTCGCCGCCGGCGGGTACGGCCTCGCCGCCGGCAGCACCCTGGTGGCGGCGATCATCGCCCAGGCGCGGAGCAAGGGGACGCTGTTCTCCGTCCTCGCCTTCCCCGTCCTCCTGCCGCTGCTGCTGATCGCCGTCGAGCTGACGCGCCACGCCGTCGCCGGGGACCCCGCCGACGTGGCCCTGTTGCAGCTACTTCTGTATGATGGTTCGGTCACCGTAGCCGGATTCATGCTCTTCCCGGTGGTATGGAACCCATGAGAAAACTCTTCGCATGGCTGCTCTGGCTCTGGATCTCGGCCGTGATCGCGGGCGCGTTCCTCTACGCCCCGCTGGCCAAAGGGTTCATCGGCCAGTCGAGCCGCATCCTCTTCTTTCACGTGCCGATGGCCTGGGTTTCCTTCGTGGCGTTCATCGCCGCGGGAGTCTGGAGCCTGCGCTTCCTCTACTTCGGACGCCAGCCGCGCCACGACCGGGCGGCCGCCGTGGCGGTCGAGCTCGGGCTGGTCTTCGGCGTTCTCGCCACCATCACCGGCTCGCTCTGGGCGCGCGTGATGTGGGGCGCCTTCTGGAACTGGGACCCGCGGCAGACCTCGATCGTGGTCGCCCTCCTCTTCTACGGCGCCTACCTCGCCCTGCGCTCGAGCCTCGAGGACAGCGACCAGCGCGCCCGCCTCTCGGCGGCCTACGCCGTGCTCGGGCTGGTGGTGGCGCCATTCCTGTTCTTCATCATGCCGCGCATCATGTTCTCCCTCCACCCCCAGTCGGTGATCAACGCCCAGGGGAAAGTGGAGATGGAGTCGCGCATGGTGCAGGTGCTGCTCGCCGGCTCGGGTGGCTGCACCGCGCTGTTTTTCTGGATCCACAATCTGAAGTGCCGGTTCCTGGCTCACGCGGAGCGGAAATCAGCACTCTATGAGTAGAGGTTCTCTATGGTAACCGGCGGGATCGGTTGGGTCGTGGCCGTCAATCTCATCATCTGGACCGGGCTGTTTCTCTACCTGCTCCGTCTGGGATCGCGGCTGCGCGAACTGGAGAAGAAACCATGAAGATGAAAAAGACTCGTCTGTACCTGTTCGGCGTTCTGCTGCTCCTCGCCTTCGCCGCGTTCTCCTTCTCCACCTTCAAGGACTCGATGACCCCCTACGTCTCCTATGAGAAGGCGCGCGAGGGGGGGCGCATGGTGCAGGTGGCCGGCGCGCTCGAGAAGGGGAGCTACTCCTATGCGGCGGCCCGCGAATCGCTCTTCTTCACCCTCCAGGACCCGAAGACCAGGCAGACCCTGCGGGTGCGCTACAAGGGACTGAAGCCGGCGAACTTCGAGGACGCCATCAGCATCGTCGCCATCGGCAACTATGACGAGAGGGCCAAGGAGTTCGAGGCCAACAAACTGCTGGTGAAGTGCCCCAGCAAATATCAGGGCGCCGAGGTCGAGAAGACCTACAGCTAGTCAAGGAGCACGCGTGGAATACCTCTCCCATCTCTACCTGCCCGGGGCGGTCGCCATCTGGGCCGCCCTGTTCTTCGCGCTCGCCACGATGTGGGGATACGCGATGGCTTTGACGGCCGAAGCCGGCGACACCAGCGCGCTCACCTTCGCGCGGCGGTCCTACGGCTTCTTCGCGCTGTCGATCCTGCTCGCCGCCATGGTCCTGTCGCTGCTGCTGATGACGCGCGACTTCCGGGTCGAGTACGTCTTCCAGTACTCCGGGCTGGACCTGCCGGGCTACTACCAGTTCGCCGCCTTCTGGGCCGGCCAGAAGGGGAGCTTCATGATCTGGCTCTTCTGGGGGACGATGCTCGGCCTGCTGGTGCGGCGGACGACCGGCCGCACCGAGCCCGCGGTGATGGGGATCTACACCCTGACCCTGCTCGGCCTGCTCCTCATCCTGGTGCGCGAGAACCCGTTCGTGATGCTCAAGCAGACCCCGCTCGACGGCCAGGGCCTGAACCCCCTGCTGCAGGACAACTGGATGGTGATCCATCCGCCGATCATGTTCATCGGCTACGCCGCCACCGCCATCCCCTTCGCCTTCGCGATGGCGTCGCTCTGGCGGCGCAAGTACGACGGCTGGGCGGCGCGGGCGTTCCCGTGGGCCCTCGGCGGTTTCCTGGTGCTCGGCACCGCCATCCTGATGGGGGGCTACTGGGCCTACAAGACCCTCGGCTGGGGCGGCTACTGGGGCTGGGACCCGGTCGAGAACGCCTCGTTCATCCCCTGGCTCTTCGGCACGGTGCTGATTCACGGCCTCTACCTCGAGCGCACCAAGGGGCGCTTCCGGCGGGCCAACTACATCTTCACCTTCCTGACCTACATCGCGGTCCTCTACGGCACCTTCCTCACCCGCTCGGGCGTGCTGGCGGACTTCTCGGTGCACAGCTTCGTCGACCTCGGGATCTCCGGCTGGCTCACCTTCCTGCTCGGCGGCTTCATGCTGCTCGGGATCTACCTGATCGCCACCCGCTGGCGGGAGATCCCGACCGCGCCCAACGAGGACCCGTTCCTGTCGCGCGGCATGTTCCTGATCCTCGGGACGATCACCATCCTGCTCGCGGCGTTCGTGATCACCGCCGGCACCTCGGCGCCGCTGCTCACCCACTTCATGGAGAGCCAGAGCCAGGTCGGCCCCAGCTTCTACAACAAGGTGAACCTGCCGATCGCGATGCTCATCGCCCTCCTGCTCGCCTTCGTCCCCTACCTCACCTGGAAGGGGACGCCGCCGCGCGAGCTGCTGCGCAAGGTCTCCCTGCCGGTCGCGTTCGGCGTCGCGGTGGCGGTGACGGCGGCGGTCTGGCGGGTCCGCGACGCCTTCCACCTGGCCTTCATCCTGCTCGCGGCGATGGCGCTGGCGACCAACTTCCAGAAGACGGTCGAGAAGTTCCGGGCCGGCGGGCTGAAGGCGATGGGCGGCTATCTCACCCACGTCGGGGTCGGCGTCATCCTGCTCGGCATCATCGCCTCCTCCGGCTACGACCAGAGCTCCAAGGTGACGCTGACGCAGGGGGTCCCCCGCCAGGTGGACGACATGAAGCTCACCTTCATGCGGTTCATTCCGCGCCACGAGCGCGAGAAGGAGCGCATGGAGATCCAGGTGTCGCGGGCCGGCGGCAAGCCGTTCATGGTCTACCCGAAGATGTTCATGAACGACCGCACCCGCCAGATGATGGTCAATCCGGACATCAAGAGCTCGCCGTTCCAGGACCTCTACGTCTCGCCGATCGAGTACGACCCCGGGCAGCCGCGGCTGCAGCTCACCAAGGGGCAGTCGGGAAAGATCGGCGACGTCGAGGTGCGCTTCGTCCAGTTCAACCTCAACATGGACGGCAACGCCCTGGTGGCGATGCAGCAGGGGCGGCAGGTCACCATCGGCGCCGAGCTGGCAGTCACGAAAGGGGGGCGGACCTTCAACGCGACGCCGGTCTACCGGCTCAACCCCGGCAGCGGCGCGGTCGAATCTCCGCCCTTGGCACTCCCCGGCGGCGGCGCCGTCCTCGTCTCCGGGATCAACGCCGGCGCCGGCGCCGTGCAGCTCGAGACCACCGGCATCGGCAACGCGCCGAAGATCTCGATCGACGTCACCCGCAAGCCGCTGATCCAGCTCGTCTGGGGCGGCCTCTACGTCATGCTGATCGGCGGCGTCCTGACGATGATCCAGCGGTACCGGCAGATGCGGGTGCTGGAAGCGATCGAGGAAGAGACGCCGGCTAGGCGCGTAGATCCGCTGTAGCCCCGGTAGGGGCTCTCGGCGCTTTCCCTACGACCCCACCGCCAGCCGGTCGGCCAGGCTGTTGGGCAGGCCGGCCTTGCGGATGCGGGTCTGGGCCTCGCCGATCGGGTAGGGGATGCGGTACCAGCGCACCACCCGGCTCTCGCTGTCGTAGATCATGTAGGAAGCGCGGGGATCGCGGTCGCGGGGCTGGCCGATCGAGCCGGGATTGATGAGGTACCGCCCGCCGGGGGCGAGGGCGATCCGCCCCGAGGTGCCGCGCAGCGCCTTCACCCCCAGGACGCGCCCTTCCAGCCAGAACAGCGACGGGATGTGCGTGTGGCCGAAGAAGGTCACCGGCATGTCGAAGCGGGAGAAGATCTCCCAGGCGTCGACGTCAGAAAAGACGTAGGTGTCCTCGTCGAGCGGCGAGCCGTGGCAGATGGCGACCCCCTCCTCCACCATCATCGGCCCCTGCGGCAGCTCGCGTACGTAGCGCAGGTTGCCAGGGGTCAGGCGCCCGGTCGTCCACTGGGCCGCGGTGAGGGCGGTCTGGTTGAAGTTGCTGCCGGAATCGATGCCCGCCACCACCTTGTCGTGATTGCCGCGCACCGTGAACAGCCGGGGACCGAGACGGCGCACGGCGTCCACCACCTGGTTGGGGGCTCCCCCGTAACCGACCAGGTCGCCCAGCACGAGCACCGCTTCGAAGCGCTTGCGCCGGGCCCGCCGCAGGACGGTTTCAAACGCGTCCCAGTTGGCGTGCATGTCCGAGAGGATCAGATAACGCACTATCGATTCCCGATCAGCAGGGCGATTCTCGCCGCGATCTCCTCCGGTCCCTCATCCGAGGCCACGTCCATCGTCACGTCCGCCCGGCGGTAGGCCGGGAGCCGCTCGCGGTAGAGCGCGAGGGCCTGGACGTCGTCCTTGAACAGCGGCCGGTCGGCCTTGCCCCTCCCGCCGATCCGCGACGAGATCGTCGCGAAGGCGGGATTGAGCCAGACCGACAGGCCGTTCGAGCGGATCAGCGCGTCGTTCGCCTCGAACGCCGTCGTGCCGCCGCCCAATGCCACCACAACGTCCGGCAGGGCCAAAGACCCTCGCAGGGCCTCGGCCTCCATCTGGCGGAAGACCGGCTCCCCCTGCTGCTCGAAGATCTGGCGCACCGTCATCCCCGCCCTCCTCTCGATCTCCTCGTCGAGATCGACGAACCCGACTCCCAGACGCTGGGCCAGGCGGCGGCCGACCGTGGTCTTGCCGCACCCCATGAACCCGGTCAGGTAGATCCTCATTCCCCCGCGCCGGCAGCGCTGGCCGCGACAGTAACCAACCGGTTGCAGTTGGCGCGGATGTCCCCTCTGCAGACCGCGCCGATCATGGCGGCCGAATCCGCCCCCGCGGCCAGGACCGCGGCCAGATTCCCGGCGTCGATGCCGCCGATGGCGACCAGCCGCTTGCGCGTGCGCCGCCGCGCCCAGCGGACGAATTCCAGGCCGACGGCCGGGCCGGGCAGCACCTTGCCGGTGGTCGGGAAGACCGGGCCGACGGCGATCACGTCGACGTCCGGGTCCTCGTCGGCGGCGGCGAGCTGCTCCTCGTCATGGGTCGAAAGACCGATCCGCACTCCGCCTCCCACCACGCGGCGGGCTGCCGCCGGGGGGAGGTCCCGCTGCCCGACGTGGAGCCCGGCGACGGGAAAGAGCGCCGCGAGGTCGGCGCGATCGTCCACCCAGAGGCTGACGCCGCTCCCCTCGAGCGCCCGGCAGCACCCCGCGAGAACATCGTACCAGCCGCTCCCGGAGAGCTCCTTGGCGCGCACCTGGATCCAGCCGATGCCGGCCGACGCCATCTCGGCCACCGCCGCGGGGAGCTCCCGCGCGCCCAGCGCTCCGGCGTCGGCGATGGCATAGACGGCGCCGGTCATCCAGGCACGCTGCCGTCGCCGGCCTCTTCGCTCTCGCCGGCCGCCACGCGGGCCTCGCGTTGCAGGAAGCGCTCCATGAAGCGCGTCGAGAGGCGGCCGGCGATGAAGTCGGGATCGCGGAGGATGCGCTTGTGGAGCGGGATCGAGGTCTGGATCCCCTCGACCACGAAGAAGTCGAGCGCCCGGCGCATGCGCGCGATCGCGTACTCCCGAGTGCGGTCGTGCACGATCAGCTTGGCCACCAGCGAGTCGTAGTACGGCGGGATGACGTAGTCCTCGTAGCCGTGGGTGTCGACGCGGGTGCCGGGGCCGCCCGGGAGATGGAAGGTCTTGAGCGGCCCGGGGCTGGGCGCGAAGGTGTTAGGGTTCTCGGCGTTGACGCGGCACTCGATGGAGTGGCCGCGCGGCTTCAGGCCGTTGGGGATCTCCAGCCGCCGGCCGGCCGCCACCTCGATCTGCATCTTCACCAGGTCCATGCCGGTCACCATCTCGGTGACCGGATGCTCGACCTGGATGCGGGTGTTCATCTCCATGAAGTAGAAGCGGCCGTCGCTGTCGAGCAGGAACTCGATGGTCCCCGCGTTCTCGTAGCCGACCGTCTCGCAGAGCCGCACCGCCGCCGCCCCCATCTCCGCCCGCAGCTCGGGGGTGAGCGCCGGCGAGGGGGACTCCTCGATCAGCTTCTGGTGCCGGCGCTGGATCGAGCACTCGCGCTCGCCCAGGTGGACCACCTTGCCGTGCTTGTCGCCGAAGACCTGGAACTCGATGTGGCGCGGCTCCATCAGGTACTTCTCGAAGTAGACCGAGCCGTCGCCGAACGCCTTCTCCGCCTCCTCGCGCGCCGCCGCGAGCTGCGGCGCGAGCTCGGCCTCGGAGTGGACGATCCGCATGCCGCGCCCGCCGCCCCCCGCCGACGCCTTGAGGATCACCGGATAGCCGACCTCCGCCGCGAGAGCGATGGCCTGCTCGGCGTCCTCCAGCGGCTCCTGGCTGCCGGGCAGCACCGGCACCCCCGCCGCCTGCGCCGTCTGCCGCGCCTTGGCCTTGTCGCCCATCAGGCGGATGACCTCCGGGCGCGGCCCGATCCAGCCGATCTTGCACTCGTCGAGCACCTCGGCGAAGTGGGCGTTCTCGGCGAGGAACCCGTAGCCCGGGTGGACGGCGTCGGCGCCGGTGATCTCGGCGGCCGAGATGATGCTCGAGATGTTGAGGTAGCTCCCCTTCGAGGGGGGCGGGCCGATGCAGACGTCCTCGTCGGCGTAGGTGACGTGGAGGCTGTCGCGGTCGGCCGTGCTGTAGACGGCGACCGTCTGGATCCCCAGCTCCTTGCAGGCCTGGATGATCCGGAGCGCGATCTCGCCCCGGTTGGCGATCAGGATCTTCTTGAACATTGGGCGCCCGGCCTAGCTGGTCTTGATGGCGAAGAGCGGCTCGCCGAACTCGACCGCCTGCGCGTTCTGCGGATAGATCTCGGCGATCGTGCCGTCGACGTCCGACTCGATCTCGTTCATCAGCTTCATCGCCTCGATGATGCAGAGCACCTGCCCCTTCTTCACCCGGGCGCCGATATCGACGAACGGCGGCGCGTCGGGCGACGACGAGCGGTAGAAGGTGCCGACGATCGGCGAGGTGAGCACATGCGACCCCGCCGGCGGTCCGGCCGGCGCCGCCGGAGCGGCGGGCAGCGGGGACGGCGGCGCGGCGGCGGTCGGCGCCGCCTGGAGAGGGCCGGCGGAGCCGGCCGGAACGCTGACGCTCGCCGCTCCGCTCTCGGCGGAGAACGACGCCCCCACACTCTGGGCCGGCTGGCCGTCGATCTTCAGGCGAAATCCCGAGCGCTCCAGCTCGATACCCTGGAGGCGGTTCTGCGCCACCAGCTCGATCAGTTCCTTGATCTGTTCAAAAGTCAGCACGTAGACGCCCCCTTGCAAGCCTCCCGCGGCGCCCGGCGGCGCGCGTCGCCCGGACCCGGGTCAGGAAAGATCCGCCTCCAGGAGCAGACGCGCTCTCCGGAGCTCGAACCGGGCCTTCCCGTAGTTCCCCTCCGGGCCCAGCACGAGAAGCAGATAATAATCCGCGGCGACGGAGCTTACCATCAGCGTCAGCCGGTCGGTCATCACCGAGAGCTGCTGCACCTCGCCGACGTCCAGCTCGCGGTGGTTCTCGCTGATCGACCGCGCCTGGGCGACCAGCTCCGCCGCGAGCACGTCGAGGTCGAGGTCGGGGTCACTGCTGAACGACTCGACCGGGATGCCGTCCTTGGCCACCAGGGAGAGAGCGACCGCGCCGTCGATCCGGTTGCTGATACGGCTCAAGTGCTCAAGAAACATCGCGCTGTCCCCCCCGCCGCAATCGTGTCAGATAGCTGTTGAGAAGGAACACCTTGCGGGCCTTCGCCTCCACCAAACCGCCCTCCTCCCCGGGCTCGTAGCCGGCGAGCAGGTCGCGCCCCTCGAGCGGGCGCCGCTCCTGCCGCCGCGAGGCAAGCTGGAGGAGCCCCTCGTGCGCCGCCGGATTGTCCGGCTCCCGGCGCAGGACCTCGTCGAAGATCCGTTTCGCCTCGCCGAGATGACCCTGCCGCAGGTAGATCTCTCCCAGCGTCGCCGTGGCGGCCGGCTGGGCGATCGGCTCGGCCATGGGCTCGGCGAGCGGCTCGGCCATTGGCTCGAACGGGGGCTCCTCGAACGTGGCCTCGAAGGCCGGCTCCATGGCGGGGGGAGCGGGCTCGGAGAACAGCGGCGCCGGCTCGGCGGCCCAGGGGGTCGTCTCCTCGAGGTCGAAGACCGGAGCCTCGGCCTCGGGCGCGGGCTCGGGCACCGCCGCGGGCTCGGGAACCGGCTCGAAGCCGAACAGCCCCTCGGCGGCCAAGGCGTTGAGATAGCGGCTCCGGCTCTCCCGCGAGCCGAGACCGGGGAAGACCACCCCCTCGGGCTCGGGCTCCTCCGCCATGGCGGGCGCGGCGGCCACAGCGGCGGCCGGAGCAGCCGGAGCAGCGGGCGGAGCGGCAGCCGAAGCGGCGGGGGCCGGCCGGGGCGCCGGGAGATCCAGCGCGAAGAGGTCGTCGCCGCCGTGCCGGACCGGCGCGGGGGGCGGCGTGAAGCCAAGATCGAAGACATCCCCGCCCGTCGCGGGAGGCGGCGCCTCCGCGAAAGAGCGGTCCGACGTCGGTGAGGCCTGGGGGGGTTGTTCCATCGCGCGGAGCCTCCGGCGCAGCTCTTCGATTTCAGGGTCGCTGTCGTTCAGCAGAGTATAGAGGTCGAGCCGCTCGCGAGCCTTGTCGGCCTCGCCGGTGTCGAGATACGCCCGCACCAGCAGCTTGTTGGCCACCATCTGCGTGGCATCCTGCTTGACCACGCGCTCCAGCACTCCGCGAGCCGCCTCGGGCTCGCCCAGCTCCAGGTGGCACCGCCCCTTCGCCACCAGGGCGGAGAGGTAGCCGGGGTGCTCCTTGAGCCCGCGGTCGAGGACCGCGAGCGCCTCCTTGATCCGCCCCTGATGGCGGTACTCCTCCGCGAGCTGGAGAAAAATCCGGGAGGAGGGGTCGGCTTCCCAGCGGTTCCTGAGCTGGGTGATACGGTCGGAGAACGCGCCGTCACTCATGCCGCGACACCTCGGGCGGAGCTTGGGCGTGCGGGAACCGGGCGGGAGGCGTCAAGGGTAGCGGCAAAGTGGCTGCATTATAGCAACATACGGCCGTTCTGGCCTTCGCCGCGGCACGAGAGGAAAAGGGCGAGCCCCGGAGAGGAGCTCGCCCTGAAAAAACGGACCCTGCGAGAGGCTCAGGGCGTGCTGCTCCCCCCGGCCGCCAGCGGAATGGTGAACGTCGCCGACGACACGCTCGCATTGTTGTTCTGGTCGGTCACCGTGAGGGTGACCGTGTACTGCTGGTCCGTCGTATAGGCGTGGACCGGGTTCTGGTCGCTGGAAGGGGGTGTTCCGTCGCCGAAGTCCCAACTCAAGGTCAAGGTGCCGACGCCCGTCGACATATTGTGGAACTGGATCTTCCGTTTGTCCGACCCTACGGCCTCGTAGGTGAAGTGGGCGACCGGGCGTCCGGTCACGACCTGCACCGTCGACATGGCGCTGACCAGGGCGCCGTCGCTGCCCGCGCTCTGTACGGTCACATGGATCGCGGTCGCGTTGTTCAGCAGATCGTTCTCGGTGACCTTCAGAGTATCGCGGGCCTCTCCCTGGGCGTTCGTATTGACGATCCCGCCGCGGGAGTTCAGCGTCCCCAGGTCGGTGGTGAAGTTGACGCCCTGATTCGGCAGGGGCTGACCGTCGGAGTCCCGGACGATGGCGAGCAATTTGACGTCGCCGCCCGTGGACTGGATCGACGTCGGGGTCGGCTGCAGCGTGATCGTCTTCGCCGACGCGCCGACCTGCACGTCGATGCTGGCGCTCGTCGGAGTGGAGGGCGGGGGGGTGTCGGTGGTCGTTCCACCGCCCGCGGGCGCGGTTCCGATCGCCGCCGAGATCCTCGCCGTCCCCAGCCGCCCGTTCGACTGGAACGTGGCCGTCGCCGTGCCGCTGCCGTTGGTGGTCACGATGGACGGGATCGATCCCAGGGTGGCGCTCAGGTGAATCTCGGTGCCCGGGTTCAGGGGGTTGCCGTCCGGCTTGCGGCCGATGATGGTGATGGTGGAGCTGCCGTTCAAGGCGATCCGCGTGGGATTGGCGCTGACCGCGAGGATCGAGCCGGAGGGGGCCACCGGCGAGGCCTTGTCGCACCCCACCGCCGCCAGCATCGCCAGCATTGGGACCAGGAACAAGAGATAAGCAACAGCGCGGTAATTCATAGTCCCCAGTATACGAACGAGGGCGGCCGTCCGTCCAGACGACCGCCCCGGAAAAAGAGCAACGGAGGTGCCGGGCGCCTTACGGGCCGGTCACCGTGATCACCTTCACGGTCTGGTTGGACCCGCCCACGTTGGTCACCGTCAGCTTGACGGAGAAGTTCTTCGGGAACGGACCGCTGGCCGCGTAGTCGTGGCTCGGGTTCTGCTGCGAGCTGCTGGTGCCGTCGCCGAAGTCCCAGAGCCACGAGGTCGGCGCGCCGGTCGACGTATCGGCGAACTGCATCGTGTGCCCGTTGATCGGCGTCGCCGTGAAGGATGCCGTCGGAGCGGTCGGCGGCGTCTGGTTCCGGCAGCTACCGTCCGTCGGGGAGAGCCGGAACCCGTTGGTGAACGCCGAGCGGCAGCCGGTGCTCAGATCGGTCACCGTGACCGTGACCGGCGTGGCGACGTTCATGATGCCGCCGTTCGCACACGACTGGGTGTCGAAGGTGAAGCCCTGCGGCGGCGCCGGCACGATCAGGCTGATCGACGTCGCCGTGCTGCTCAGCACCTGCGCCGAGCTGCCGTTCGTGCCGGGGCCGAAGGTCACCCCGACATTCTGGGGCGAGAAGTCGCGCCCGTTGATGGTGACGTTCGCCCCGGTGCCGCCGGCGTTCGGGCTGATGCCGGTGATCGCCGGCAGCGGGATCTGGGCGTTGAACCCGAGATCGGCCGTGTCGCCGTCGCCGGTGTTGATGTTGACCACCGTCACCGAGGTCGCCGAGACGAGGCCGTTGCTCGGGCAGGTCGTCGGCAGCGGCGCCGGGCTGGTGATGATCACGATCTGGTTGCCGCTCACCGAGACCACCTGCTGGGCCACCGAGACGCTGGGGCTGGTGAACTGGAACGACACCGCGACCGGTCCCTCGAAGCCGGACCCGTCGATGGTCACCCGGGTGCCGCCGAGGTAGGAGCCGCCACCCGGCCCCATGGCCGTGATCTGCACCTTGGACCCGTACTTGAACTGCTGGGAACCGATGCTGCTGAATCCGGACCCCGGCTCCTTGACCAGGACGTCGACCACTTGATTGGTCAGATTCTGCCCCAGGGCACGGGCCGGCGGAGTGAGGGCGACGATCTGGGTGGGGGCCACCGAGACCACTGTCCCCTCGACGCCGTCGAAGTTGGAGGAGCTCGTCCCGCGGCCGAACAGCACCTGCAGGGGAGCCACGAAGCCGGTGCCCGTGATGACGACGCGCGTGCCGCCTTCATTGCCGCCCGAGGCCGGGTTGACCGAGAAGACCGAGGGCGGACCGCCGGGGCCGCCGCCCAGGGAGTAGGTGAACCCGCGGTCGATCGAGTCGCTCATCTGGTTGACCTGGTTCGCGTGGTTGGTCACGTTCACCGTCACCGTGGAGGTCTGGCCGACGACGACCGGCACGCCCGCCGCCGCCGCCGAAGGGGTGACGACGACGATCTGGCCGGGGCTCACCGAGCGCACGGTGGCCGCCGCGCCGCCGAAGGTCACCTGCACCGGGGACGCGAAGCCGCCGCCGAGGATGGTCACCGTCTGGCCGCCCGCCGCGTCGCCGGCGCTCGGCGAGACGGAGGAGACGAAGAAGGTCGCCGGCGAGCCGATGTTGACGTTGGCCGCTCCGGTGCCGCCGCCGAACGAGGCGGTCACGGCGGCCGTGCCCACCTCGGTGCCGGCGAACAGCGCGGCCTGCGCCCGGCCGTTGACCAGCGCGAGCGTCACCGTCTGCGGGCCGCCCGTGGAGTTGAAGCTGCCGAGGGTGGTGGTGACCGTCACCTGCGAGCCGTCCGCCGGCACCTGGCCGTTGTCGGTGCGGTGCACCTCCACCGTGACGGTGCTCGAGCTGGTGCCGCCGCCGGTGATATTCGGCGGATTGGCGGTCACCGACACGGTATACGAGGTCTGCGGCACCGGCGGCTTGGAGGTCACCGGGGGGCTGCTCGGCTCAGTCGGTGAAGACGTACAGCCGAGAGCCGCCACGAGGACGGATGCAGCCAGAAAAAGATTGGCGTTCCGGAAAATTCTCATAGCTAAGCTCCTACATCCCTCAAGGCGTGACTTCGATCGTGAACGTGGCCGGCGCGGAGGCGACTTCGTCTCCCGACAGAGTGCGGCCGAAAAAACGCATGCTGACATCCAGGACGATGACGGCGGTACCGGTCTCGCTGTCCCGGCCGAAATCGATCAGATCCTTGAGCGGCGGGCTGAGGATCTGATCGCTGGTCAGGAACGGCAGGTTCAGCAGATCGAGGATTCCGCCGGCCGGCGGCACCAGGCCGAAGGTCCCCAGCACCGCCGGCGGCGGCACGCGGCTGCCGCGGTCGCGCCGCCGGTAGGTGATCTCGTAGCTCCTCAGCTCGATCCCCTCCAGTTGATGCCCCTCCGGCGTGTTGACCGTGGGATCCTTGAAGAAGTTCGTGAGCGTGACGTCGCCGATCTGGAACGCTCCCGACACCGGCGATCTCAGCGAGACGGAAACCGGCAGGCCGGTGAATTTGGTCACCGACAGGACAACCGAGCCCTCGGTGCGGTCGGTACGGCTCCGGCAGCTCGTCACGGCGAGCGACGCGGCGATCAGCAGGAAGAGGATGGCTTTATGTTTCTTCATGACCCACTCCCAAGGTTAGATCTTGATCACGCGCGGAGTGATGAAGATGAGCAGCTCATCGTTCTCCTCATCGCGCGTCTTGTGCTTGAACAGATGACCGATGATCGGGATGTTGGACAGACCGGGCACCCGGTCCTCGCCGTTCTGCCCGGTGACCTTGTAGATACCGCCGATGACCGCCGTGCCGCCGTCGCGGACGACCAGACGGGTGCTGGCGTCCTTGGTCGAGATCGGGGCGTTGGAGTTGCCGGCCACCACGAACGCGAGCTGTACCTCGCGCTTCGAGATGTTGATATCCATCAGGACCGTTCCCTCGGCCGTGACCTGCGGAATCACGTCCAGCCGCAGGGTGGCGTTGATGAACTGCACGGCGAACGCATCGTTGATGATGGTCTGCACCGGGATCTGGAGACCGCTCTGAATAGTCGCCCGCTGATTGTTCAGCGTCGCCACCTTGGGCGCCGACAGGATCGTGATCAATCCCTCGCTCTCGGCCGCCTGCAGGGCGACGTCGAGGTTGAAGGTGTTGAGGATGTTGCCGAGCTTGATATTGAGCGTGCCGTTCTTGCTGTTGCCGGGCAGGTTGACGCCGCCGCCCACCGAACCCTGCGCGGGGAAGATCAGCCCCGTCGTGTTGCCGTGCGCGGCGTCGGCGATGGCGTTGGCCGCCCAGGTGACGCCGATGTCGCGGCTGAAGCGCTTGGTCGTCTCCACGATCCGCGCCTCGATCATCACCTGCGGCTCCGGCGAGTCGAGCAGGTCGACCACCGAGAGCACCGCGTCCATATTCGTCGGCAGCTCCTTGATGATCAGGGCGTTCGTCCGGCGGTCCACCACGACGCTGCCGCGCTGCGTGAGCAGGCCGGACGTGCCGGTCCTGAGCAGGCGCGCCACCTGATCGGCGTTGGCGTAGCTCAGGCGCTGGTAGACCGTGCGCAGCGGGATCGACAGCGCCTTGGCGGCCGCGAGCAGTTGCCGCTCCTGAGCCTCCTTGCGCAGCGTCTCGGTGGGCGCGATGCGCATGACGTTGCCGTCGAGCTCATAGTCGAGGTTGTTGATCTTCAACACCTCTTCGAGCGCCTGATCCCAGGGGACGTTCTCGAGCTCCGCCGTCACCACGCCGGCGACGCCCGGCTGGACGATGACGTTCAGGCCGCTGATCTGCGCGAAGGTGCGCAGCACGTCCGTGACGTCGGCGTTGGTGACCTTGAGGTCGATCGGCTCGCCGAAGTAGGGCTTCTCCCGGCCCCCGGCGTTGCGCTGGGCGAGACCGCCCTGCAGCGGCGAGGCGGGGGGCGAGACGTCCACCGGCTTGCCGATCGGCGCCTTGATGCCGAGCTGCGAGCCGACCGAGCTGGCGGCCGGAGCCGCGCCGCGCGCCGGCGAGACCTGCACCGGGCCCGACGTGGACGGGGGGAAAGCGGCCGGCAGCGGCGCCGCGTCCTCGGACTCGATGCGGGCGCGGGTGATCTTCGGTGCCGGCGGCGGGGCCTTCTGGGCCAGCGCCAGGTCCGACGGCTCCGATCCCGATGCCGCGGTAAATGTAGAGGATGCCGGAGCGGCGGCGCTCCCGGCGGTCTCGGCCGGAGCCAGCGCGACCGTCTGGCTCGGGGTCCGGGCCGCCGCCTTGCCGGTCTTCGCCGGGACCTTGGCCGGCTTCGCCGGCGCGGCGCTCGGAGAGGTCATCGCGGCGGCCGCGACGGCCGGAGCCGCGCTGCCGTCGGCGGCCGGGAAGGAGAGGACGAGGGCATCGCCGGTCCGCTCGATCGTCGGCAGCGTATTGCCGCGCAGATCGAAGACCACGCGCGCCACCGGCTTCGGAGCCGGCTTGAACTGGGCCACCCGGACCCGCTCGACGACGCTCCCCTCGACCTGGACGGTCGAGCGCGAGCTGCGGTTGATCACGCCGCCGAGATCGACGACGAACCGCGGCGGCTCGGACAGCGCGAAGGTCGAGTACGGGAACTCGCCGTCGCCGGCGATGCGGATCACCGCGCCGCCGGTCGAGGCGAGCACCTCGACGGCCTGGAGCTGAGTCGCGGGCGATCCCGCGGGGGCGGGCCCGGTCATCGGCTGGTCCGGCGTACCGGCCGCCGCCAGCGGGGCGGTCCCGGCCGCCGGGGCGCCGGCCTTGGGATTGGCGGGGCTGCCGCCGCCCGCCGCCGGCTCCTCGTGGAGCGGCTCGAACGCGAGCTTCCCCTTGGTCTGGGCCTGGGCCTCGACCGGGAGCAACTGGATGCGCAGCTTGTTGCCGTCGGCGGTGACCGCGTGCTCGACTTCCTGCCGGGTCGCGATCACCAGGCGGGTGAGTGGCCGCGAGCCGTCCTCACTCTTCTGGACGGCCAGCGAAGAGACCAGTCCCTCCTCCGGCGAGAGGTCGACGACCCTGGACCCGGGCACCGCGTTGGGCAATTCGATGATCACCTTGCCGTCGGCATTGCGGAAGCTGGTCCAGACCAGGGGAGCGCTCGCGTCGAGGTCGACGAAGATCTCCGGCGCTCCCTCCCGCAGATCCAGAGAACGGATCTCGACAGGGGCTCCGGTCGCCGGCTTGACCTCGGCCTTGTTGGTGGCTCGCGGCGAGGCCTCGGCCACGTTGGCGGGCATGAAGACGATGCCGTCGGCACCGAACAACACGCTGAACATCACCGCCGTAGCGATCCCTCGCCGCCGCCAGCCAGCGCTCTGACTTCTCATGACCACATCTCCCATGGCAACTCGCCTCCCTTACGGGCCACTGATTCCCTTATCGCCCACGGACCCTCGAAACCCGTCCCGCCGAAACCCTTGAGGCTCAGGAAGGATTCAGATTCTTGACCACCTCACGGAACGGCTTGAGAGCGGTCGGATCCTGTACGACTTGTTTGAAGACCACCTCGTTCTTGTTGATGCTGACGACGTCGCCGTCGTAGAGCTGGTCCCCCTCCTTCAACAGATAACTCTTCTTCTGGTTCGAGGCCACGACCTGCGCCACGAACCCCTTGCTGGTGCGGAAGATCCCGGTGAGATCGATCTCGTCGATCAGCAGCCCCGGCACTCCCTCGGGACGCGGTCCGCGGATCTCCGGGCGGTCCGGAGCGGCGAGCAGCGACTTGAATGGATCGCGGCGGTTGCCGGGATCGTAGGAGAAGCCGCTGCCCGAGAGCACCTCTTCTTCCCCCTCGAGGATCTCGTCGATGTTGCCGAGATCCGCCCCGCCCGCGTCCGTGCTCCCGGTCGTGCTCCCCGGCTGCGACGACGCCGCGGGCGGCGCCGCCGCCGGAGCCGCCGGCTTCTGCCCCTGCGCGAAGGCGGCCCACGAGACCGCCAGGCTGACGACCAGGATGGTGGCGGCGATCAGGATCGCCGGCTTGGTGAAACGCATTAGTCAGGTCCTCCCGCGCCACCGCTGGTGTTGGAACGGATGCTGGCCGCCGGCCCCTCCGCCGGTGCCGGGCCCTTCGCGGCCGGCTTCTTGCCCTTGGTCTTGTCGGTGGCCGTGGCCGCGGACGTGTCCTCCGGCTCCGGCTCCTTGTAGACGAATGTCTTGGCGACGAACGTGGCGGTGATCGTGTGCGGGCTCACCGCGCTCGGGTCCTTCGGGTTCTTCACCACCGGCAGCGCGCTGACCAGCAGATCCTCGACGTTGATGATCCGCGAGAAGCGGCTGATCCGGTCAAAGAACAGCGCGAGGTTGTGGTACGAGCCGTCGAGGTCCACTTCGATCGGCCACTCGCTGAAGAACTCCTTGTCCGACAGCGTGCGCGGGTTGAACTTCTTCAGCGAAAAGTCCCCCTGCTCGGCGAGCGAACGGATGCGCCGCATCAGGTCCGGCGTGTTGCGCCGCGCCGGCAGGATGCGCAGGAGCTTGTCCAGCTCGAGCTCCAGTTGCCGGACCTCCTCGCGGAACTTCGGCAGCTCCTGCTTGGCCGCCCGCCCTTCCTGGAGCTTGTTCTGCAGCTCCGAAAGCTTGAGCTGCGCGCGGTCATAGTCGTCGCGCATCGGTTGCAGCACGCGCCAGTAGCCGGCGCCGAACAGCAACAGCCCGACTCCCAGGCCGACTCCGAGCCCGATAAACCAGGGCTTTCCTTCAAGTCCCGTCTTCAGCGCCACGGGCCCGCCTCCTACCCCGTCGCCGCCGGGGTTGCCGGCGCCTTCGGAGACGTCGCTGTCGGCGCCGACGCCGGGGTGCCGCTGGTGCCACCCTCAACCGCCGGTTTGTGCGAAGCGAACGAGTAATTGAAATTGATGACGAATTTGTAGATGCCGCCCTGCTGCGCTTCCGTGCTCTTCAGCGTCGGCTCGTCGAACTCCGGCACCTTGTCGAGGTTCTCGATGAAATTGGCGACCGCGTTGGTGTTGAAGGCGCGCCCCTCGACGTGGATCGAGTCGGCCGACATCCGCAACTGGTCGAGCCAGAGCAGCTCCGGCAGCGCGCGGGAGACGTAATCCATCACCCGCACCGGTCCGCGCTGGTTGGCCTTGAGATCGTTGATGATGCCGATCTTGCGCTCCAGCTCGGCCTTCTTCGCCTTGTAGTCGTCGACCTCTTTGATCACCGAGGCCAGCAGATCGACCTCGTGCTGCGCCGCCGCGACCTCGGCCTCCTTGGCCTCGTTCTTCTTGCTCTGCAGCCACCAGGCGGCGCCGACCGCCATCAGGCCGACCAGGATGCCGACCAGCAGCATGTACTGTCCGACGTCCTTGCCGTCGAGCTTGCCCGAGGTCTTCTTGCGGACCGCCGTCGGGCGCTTGCCCTCGGAAAGCAGGTTGATCTTGATCATCGGGCTAATCCCCCGCCTTCCGGATGCCGAGACCCACGGCGACCGCCATCATCGGGGCGATCGACTGCAGCCAGGCGCCGTCGAAATCACCTTCCTTGAACTGGATCCGGCGCAGCGGATTCATCAGCTCCGTCGGCACCTGGAACCGCTCCCGCAGCACCGGCTGCAGATTCGGCGTCAGCGCGCAGCCGCCCGAGAGCACCAACTCGTCGACCGGTCCCTCCGAGGAAGTGGCCGAGAAGAAGTCGAACGTCTTGCGGATCTCCGACGCCATCTCGGCCGAGACCGCGTCGAGCACCGGCCGCGCGTCCGCCGGCGAATAGCGATCCACCGACTCCCCCTGCTTCAACCCCTCGGCCTGCTGGAACGAAAGATTGAACTCCCGCTGCAGCGCCTCCGTGAACTGGTTGCCGCCGAAAGAGATGTCGCGCCAGAAAACCGTGCCGCCGCGCGCCAGGATGTTGATGTTGGTCACTCCGGCGCCCATGTTGATCAACGCCACGACCTTCCGCGAATCCAGGTCGTAGTTGACCTCGTAGGCGTTCTGCACCGCGAAGACGTCGACGTCCACCACCGTCGGGGACTTGCCCGTCTGGCTGATCACCGACACGTAGTCGTTGACCTTGTCGCGCTTCACCGCCACCAGCAGGACCTCCATGTTGTCCCGCCCCGGCTCGCCCTCGGAGAGCACCACGTAATCCAGCCGCACGTCGTTGATGTCGAAGGGGATGTACTGCTCCGCCTCCCACTGGATCGAGTCGGCCAGCTCCTCCTCGCTCATCGCCGGAAGCTGAATCTTCTTGATGATGACCGAGTGGCCCGACAGCGACGTCGCATAGTTGGGGCCCTTGACCTTGGTCTGGTCGTTCAGCCGGTGGATCGCGTCCACCACCAGCGAAGAGTCCATGATCGAGCCGTCCACGATCGCTTCTGGAGACAAAGGCTCGACGCCCAAGCGCTGCAGGTGGAACTCACCCTTGCGCTCGCGCAACTCGACCAGCTTGATGGCCGAGCTGCCGATGTCCAGACCGACCACGCCTTTCTTGGTACGAGAGAAGAGCACTTTGAACTCCCTCAAAGTCCAACGTTTAAGGCAACTTACCGAGTGTTACTTAAAGCTTCGCTGGAAGGTACCAGCAAACCCACACCCGTGTCAAGACGCCCATGCATCTATGGCTATATTGTCCAGTGCGGGAACTCTACACCCCTGTTATCTAGGTTGCAAGAGGTATTTTGCCTGATTTTGTCAGCGTTTGCGGGTTGCCAGGGGGTAGAGGCGAGATCGGAGGGTGGTGCCAGGAAAGGGAAAAAAGAGGCCCCTGGACGGGACAGCCTCTACCTGTAGGGGTCGCTCCGGTGAACACCCCTGGATCATGGGGGAGGGCCGGCGGCCGGGCGGAGCCCGCGCGGCTCCTTTCCGGGCTGAAATCTGGCCTTCCGGAGAGGATTCAGATGGACAAAATTTGTTGGGATCGGGGCTCGGCGGGGCGCCTGGAGAGCGTGAGGACGGCTATATATAAGGAAGCCCGCGCCCGGGCATCAATGCCCGGGCTAGAAACGACGCCGGGTGAACCCGGCTTGAAAGCCCCCTTCAGGGGGCGCTGTTCTTAGCCCGGCGATTCATCGCCGGGCGGAGGAGCGCCTTGCACCTCATTCTGGGGCCCGCCCCCTACACGTGCGGGAACTTCGGGTTCCAGGCCACCTCCCACAGGAACCCGTCCGGATCGGCGAAATACCCGGAGTACCCGCCCCAGTCCGTGGAGTGCCCCGGCTTGACGATCCGGCCTCCCCCCGCGGCGGCCTCGGCGAGGAGCTGGTCGACCTCCGCCTCCGAGCGCACGTTGTGGGCGAGGGCGAACCCCGGAAACCCTCCCCCTTCGGCGGGCACCCCGGCGTCGGCGGCCAGATCCTCCCGCGGAAAGAGGGCGAGCCAGGTGCGGCCCATCTCGAAGAACGAGACCACCCCCGCCGGCGAGGGGAGCTGCGGCAGCCCGAGCACATCCTTATAGAAGCGCGTCGCGCGCTCCAGGTCGCGGACACCGAGGGTGATGAAGCTTACGCGGGGTTCCATGGGCTCACCTCGGGCTCCTGGCCAGTTCCTTGATACACCGCAGCATGTCCACCTCATAACCATTCCGCTCATAGACGGCGCGGGCCCGGGCGTTCCCCGCGAACACGTTGAGCGTCAACAGGCGATACCCCTGCCCGACCGCCCACTCCTCCACCGACGCCATCAGCGCCCGTCCAACCCCTCTCCCCTCCCCCGCCTCGGCCACGATGATGATGGCAAGGTGCCCATGCTTCTCCTGCGTAAAGTGATCGGTCGCCGTTATCGCATAGGCTACCCCGAGCGCGCCGTCGCGCGGATGCTCGGCGACGAGCAGGACGGCGCCGGCCGGCAGCTCGTCGAACGCCTTCTCCAGTGTCCGCTGCTCGGCCGCATCCATATCCTCGGCGGACCGCAGGGGCGACGGGCCGAACGAGCGCAGCCGCGGCACGAGGCCCACGGTAAAATCGCGGTCGGCCTCGGTCGCGGGGCGGATGATCAGTTCGTCGGAACGATTCATTGGGGGATCTGGGGCCTCCACTCCGGATGCTTGGCCACCCACGCCCGCTCGGCCTCTCGGCAGGACCGGCAGTAATATACCTCTCCCTTCGGCTCCAAGCCGGCACCACCTCCATAGGTAGACCAGCTCGTCTCCGGAAAGAGCTTCTTCCGCGCATCCCTGTAGGCTCTCCACTCCGCCAGCTCCGGGCTTCTCTCATCCACGGTAGCCGGAGTGAAACATCCGTAATAGACGGGCACCACCTCGACAGCCATCACCTCGCCATGGACAGGGCAGCGCTTCTCAGGAATCCCATCGTTCTCGCGGGGAAGCCGGCGGACGGTGCTCCGCGCATAGGCGATCCGTACGGTCCATGGATCGTCGAAGGAAAAAATCGTATGGCTCGCGTCCTCTGTCTCCTCGTTATCCGAGAGAAAGAGGAAGGAGAGGTGTGCCTCGCGAGCGTCGTCTCGATAGGAAGGGACAAAAACCCACTTCTTCGCGGCGGCCTCGGCACATTTCGTCGCGATAGGAACTGAGTGCTCAACGACGCTCGAGGTCACCTTGCCTTCTCTGTCAATGAGAGCGCGGAGGAGGACCCGGCCGTAGGAGCGCGCTCTGAAAGTAAGAGAACAGTCCGGCACTTCCGCATGAACCACCGGCGGCCCTGGAGCCGGTCGAGCTCCCACGGAAACCAGAGCAATCAGCATCAGGACCCCACGTCCTGCCCTACGCATCAATCGCATCAGCTCAACCTCCCGCCCTTCGAAGCGCTCTTCTGGATATACGCCTGGACTTCAACGTGTACCTCACGGTGGGATTCAAGTCTCCTGCCAAGGCTTCCGAGACCCTACTTCAAACCCAGCTTCTTGTTTTGCTCCAGAAGCCCGACCGCCTCCGCAAGCCGCTTCCGCCGCGTCTCCTCCTTCTTCGCGTCCTCGATCCAGCGGACATACAGCCGCCGATACGAAGGGGCGAAATTCGAGAAGTTCGTCCACGCCACTCCGTTGGCCCGCAGCGCCGCCTCGATGTAGCCCGGAACGGCATCGTCCTCCGGAGGCTTCGCCCCAGCGCCACCCGCGTCCTCCGGAGGTGACTTGGCCAGCCCGGCCGCGGTCATCTTGCCTTCCGCGACCATCTTCGCGAAACGCCGCTTGTTGAGCTCCGACCACTTGCTCTTCGCCTTGCGCGGCGTGAACTTCTGGGCGTACCGGTCCGCGTCGATCGTACGCACGATGCTGTCGATCCACCCGAAGCAGAGCGCCTCCTCGACCGCGTCGCCGTACTCCACCCGCGGCTCGCCGGTATGGCGCTTGTTGTAGACGAGCCAGATCTCGGTTTCGCGGTCGTGGTGGGCCGTGAGCCAGGCTCGCCAGTCGGCGCGGGTGGAGGGGTGGGCGAGTTTCATTTTATATTGCGAATCAGCGGGTTGTCGGCGAAGTTCATGATTCCCTGTAGCTTATTGCATTCCGGAGATGGCGAGAACGATCCGGAACCCCCTGGGGTTGCCCTGCCAGGGCGTTCAGAGACATGGATTCGGCCGGTAGGCGTGGGCGAGGGCGACAGGTGGCGGTAGTGACGTCCAAGGACGGTGAACGCCGGACCGTCATCGCCGCCTCGGAGACGCCCCGCCGTCCCCGTGGCCTTCGAAGGGTGTCGCACACCGTCTGGGGCGTCTCTACGGACCCGTTGGTGCAATGGCGGAGGATAGAGATTACGGGCGTGCCGAAACAAATCTCCCCTCATCGCCCTCGTAACCTCCACCTTGGGCCGTGACTCCAACGTGCCGTAGAGACGACCCAGACGATGTGCGCCGACCTTCGAAGGCCAACGCCGGCGGGTCGTCTCCGCGGCGGCGAGGACGGTCCGGCCTTCTCTATCGGACCGCGTTTCCTCTTTCTATCTTCAATACTATCGAATTATAGAACGATAAAATTCGGCCCCCCTTGACAGCGCTCGCTGACCTGCCGCATAGTTTGACCACGTTGTTCGCATAGTCAGCGCAGGTATTCAGAATTTGTCTCTAGTACCCGATCCGGCAGGCGCTCTGACGGGATTAGGAGCAGGGCCGGGGATGACCAAGATTGGATTTCGGCGTCATAAAGGCGCCGGATAAGGAGCCAAAGGCTCAGAAAGAGGTAAGGAGAAAGACCATGGCAAGACAGACGACGTACTCGGGAATGGTGGGTGACTGGCAGAAGCTTCACGAGATGCTGGAGGCGAACAGCGCCGAGATCCCCCAGGTGGAGCCGTTCCGGACCAAGCTGGGGACAATGTTGACGCAGGCGCTGGACATCACCAAGCGGCAGGCCGGCCTCAAGGCCGAGAAGCAGGAGATGTCGAAGCAGCTCCGCAAGCTTGCCTCGGATGGACAGCGGCTGGCGAACGCGCTACGCGTTCTGCTCAAGGAGCACTACGGGATCCACGACGAGAAGCTCGCCGCCTACGGCCTCCAGCCGTTCCGCGGCCGCCCCCGGAAGGATACTTCGACGCCGCAGGAGACCGAGCCGGCGACGCCCACGACCGTACATCCTTCCACCACGACGTAGCCATTTACTCCAAATCTGATTCTCATCCAGGGGCGTGCTTCGGCACGCCCCCTTTTTTGTCTCATCTTCGCCGGGGATCATCCCATCGTCTCCGGACGGCGCTCCATCTCCCGCGACGGCGGCCTATCTCCAGAGACGACGGAAATCCTCCAGCGGCGGCGGTCCGTCGTCCCTGGAAGATGTTCCGCCATCCGTGGAAGATTGCCTTCCTCTGGAGACAACGGTCCGCCGCCCGGGACGGCGGATGGTTTTCCGGCGACGACGGTTCGTCGTCCCTGGAGAAGAGCCGGCGTCCGCAGAGAATCTCTGCCGTCGCTGGAGGCGGAACGCCATCCGGAGAAGACGGTCTGCCGCCTTGGATAGCGAGGCATCTTCCCGAGACGGCGAACCGTCGTCGCTGGAGGAGTTCCATCGCCACTGGAGACAGAACGCTGCCTGGAGACGGTGGTCTGCTTCCCGGGACGCCGAAGCATTTTCCTCAGATGGAGGAGCATCGTCGCTGGAGAAAAATCATCGTCTCTGGAGGCAGACCGTCGCCGCTGGAGAAAAACCGCCGCCGCGCGACGATGGATGGATCAGCGATACATGACCACCTGGTCCCGGAGGAACTCCGCCAGACTCCCCGCGCGGGGATAGCGGGCGATCTGCCAATCCGTGGGCAGGAGTGGATCGATGATCCGCGTCTCGACCAAGCTCACCTCCCCGGTCTCCCGGTTCACGCTGAAGATCTCCCGATAATTATCCGGCGTTCCCACAACGGCGAACGGGATCTCCTGATCGCCGAACAACTCCAGCAGATCCCCATTTTTCACGAATTTCCGGTACGCGACGGCGAGGCCTTCCGCGCCGAGAAATCTGTGGCGGAGGTAGACGTCCCATCCGGAGACGCTCTTGAACAGCCCGGTGCTGTCCGGCGTCTGGCCGTCGCTCAGCTTCAGGAGCGTGGCCAGGGCGGGTGGGAGCTCGAACCCCAACTTCCGTTCGGCGTTCCGGATCGCCTCCGGAGGGCAGGGCCCGTTCAGGGAAGAAGTCTTGCCGTACCCATTAAGGACTCTCGCGAATTCCGTCCACGCGGCGATCAGGTCTTCCATAGGTCGACGCTCCTTTCTATCGGATGCCCGGCAGGAACAGCCGTCGCAGCACGTCGCCGGCGAGCACCATGGCGACGCCCAGCAACGCCGACAGCGGATCGTGCAGCAGGATCAACAGCGCGATGGCGGCGCAGCCGAGGAGGAAGAGGATCGGCGCCGCCGGATACCCCCAGCGGACCACCGGCCGCTCCAGCCGGAAGGGCGCCGCAGATCGCCATGCCCGCCATGGCGCACCAGACGGCGGCGAGCAGCAGCGGCGAGCCGAGCGACTTCGCCATCGTCGCCGGGGTGAGGAAGATCCCCAGCGCGATCGCTTCCCCCGTGACCGCGGCGATCGCCGCGGCCAGGCCCAGTTGCCGGCGTTCGGTCATATGAGGCCTATCTTATGGGACACGGCGCTTGACCGCGGCACAATCGCGCTCCCGGCAGGAGCAAGGCTCCTCATCCCAATAATAATCTTTGACTTCGGAGATAATTTTATATATAATTGTTTTTCATACACCCCGTAAGACTTGAAAGGATTTAAAAATGAGGCACAGGTGCCCGAATCTGTTGGCGCTTGGACTTGCCGCGTTGCTTTGTGGCTCTTCCACGGCATGGGCTCAACTCAGTACCTTCGCGGTGCTGGGTGGCTCGACGGTGACCAATACCGACACCCCCACCACCGTCAATGGCAATCTTGGCGTCTCCCCGGGCAGCGCGGTCACCGGCTTTCCCCCGGGGATTGTGACCGGCGGGACGATCCACGCCGCCGACGCGGTCGCGGCTCAGGCCCAGACGGAGCTCACAACCGTCTACAACTCCCTGGCCAACACGCCGTGCGACACCGACCTGACGGGCCAGAACCTGGGTGGACTAACGCTCACGCCGGGCGTCTATTGCTTCTCCACCTCGGCCCAGTTGACGGGCACGCTCACTCTCGACGCGCAGGGCAACCCCAACGCTCTTTTCATCTTCCAGATCGGCAGCACGCTCACCACCGCCAGCACCGCGTCCGTGCTCCTGATCAACGGCGGGTCGGATTGCGGCATCTACTGGCAGGTCGGCAGCTCCGCGATCCTGGGGACCGGCACCTCGCTGCGGGGGAGCATCGTCGCGCTGGCCAGCATCACCCTGAATACCGGCGCCAGCGTGTCGGGAAGGGTTCTGGCGCGCAATGGCGCCGTGACGCTGGACAACAGTAACGTCGACGTCTGCAGCGGCGGCGGTGGTCCGATCCTCGTAGAGGCGGTCCCCACGCTCTCGGGGTGGGCGATGATCGTGATGACGGCCTTCCTGCTCCTGTCGGCGCTGGTGATGATGCGCCGGCGAGCCGCCCTGGCACCTGTCACGGCAAGATCGACCCGTTGACGGAAAGCCCCTGGGAGCGCCGGCGGGACGCCGGCGCTCCCAGGGCTCTTAGGCGAGCTCGATCCGGAACGAGAGATCCCCCGGCTTCCTCATCTCCACCCGGTACTCGCGGCCGGCGGCTTTCTCGGCGGCGAAGAAGCCGGCGACCGCCGCGCCTACCGCCGGCAGCTCGAACTCGTCGGTCGGATAGGTGAGGTGGATCGTGAAGTCGTCGTCCGGCCGCGCGTCGGAGATCAGCTTCAGGGTCGGGATGTCGGGGTTGTCGAACTTGCCGTCCGCCGAGACGACGTAATGTTTGGCGCGGATCTTCTCGAAGTAGCCGGCGTCGACGTTCCGGATGCTGCCGTGGTGGGGCATCTTGAGGACGTCGATCTCGATCTTCCCCTCGGCGTCGAGCAGGCCGGCCGCTTCCAGCCCCTTGAGGGTGTGATCGCCGCGGCCGTCGCCGGTGAGCAGGATGCGCTTGCCTTCCGATTCGACCAGCACCACGATGCTGGAGAGGTTGTAGACCGATCGGTCGACGAAGGAGGCGATCTCCGCCTTGGCGGCCTTGTCGTGCTCTTTCTTCAAGATCGTCTTGATCCTGGTGTTCCACTCTTTCTGCAGCGCGAGCAGGTTCTTCTCGCTGGGAGCGACGACGGTGAGCTCGAGGCTGTCCCCCAATTTGATCGGTTTGTGTCCGGCCCGCACGAGCCCCTTGAAGGAGGCGTTGCCGCCGAGACCGAGAAATTCGAGCAGGTTTCTCAGCTCGCGCCCCTGGCCGACGCTGGAGAGGACGAGGGAGCCCGAGGGACCCAGCAGATCGCCGATCGAGGCCGGGCTCATCACGGAAGCGGCGGAGGCGACCGCCACCTCCTCGTTGTCCAGGATGTCGTCGAAGGAGTTGTGCCAGAAGCGGCGGATCTTCCAGGGGACCGGTTGCCGCGACTCCTCGAGATCCTTGAGCTCGCGGGCCAGCTCCAGGATGCCGGCGATGTGATCCTCGTCGATGTGGCTGACCATTCCGAGGTCGATCTCGAGCGGCGTGTCGTCCTCGAGTCCGCGCTCCTCGCGGAGCCGCTCGAGCCGCGGCTTCAGGGCGTCGCCGTAGACGCCGGGGGGGCCGCCGTCGATCAAGACCAGCCGGGGATCCTCCTCGGTGCCAAAGTGGAGCAGCAGGGAGTCGCCGTACCGGGCGCGCAGCGTTTCGAGGATCAGCATCGCGGTCTCCCTTTCAAACGGACTGCAGGGCGCGCAGGACGTCGAGCATCCCGGCGCCCTGGAAATATTTTTCCCGGCCGAGGTCGGTCGCGGTATCGCAGAGGATCTGCTTGATGCGCGCCGGACGGCCGACCAGCTCGTTGTAGCGGGCCATGAGGAGGGCCGCCGCGCCGCTGACGTGCGGGGCGGCCATGCTGGTCCCGTCCTTCAGGCCGAAGAGGCCGTCGGGGAGCGGCGAGGTGATCTTTTCGCCCGGCGCCACCAGATCGGGCTTGCTCCGCCCGTCGCCGGTCGGCCCGCGGCTGGAGAAGTAGCTCACGCCGTAGGTGTGAGGCCGGAAGCGGTGGGTGGCGCCAACGGTGATGATGAGGTCCGCGTTGCCTGGATCGGTGATGCTGATGCTGTTGTAGGCCGTGGTCGTCCCCCCCTCTTCCGTGGTGTATTTCCGGTAGCCCTGGTTGCCCGCCGCGGCGACCACCACGATGCCCGAGGAGACGACGCGCTCGCACTCCTCGCAGACCGGCGTGCGGCCGCAGGCGTAGTTGGAGACGTCGTGCGGGATCGACAGGCTCAGGTTGACGCCGTGGACGACCATGAAGTCGTTGGTCGAGTTGAGATAGCGGACGAACTGCAGGGCCGCCATGACGGAGAACTCGTCCCCTTGTCCTTCGGCGTTGAGCACCCGCAGGTCGTAAAGGCGGAGGTCGGGGCAGACGCCGACGAGGTTTTCCCACCTCTTGTCAGGTGGGTCCTGCTTCCAGTTGCTGGCCAGGATGCCGGCGACGTGGGTGCCATGATCCAGGCCCGGCGGCAGGTACTTGTTCCCTTCGTCCTTCTCGCCTGCCACAGGCGACTCGTGCGGAATGCGCAGAAACGGCGCGATGAGCTTCCAGTCCAGGGAACGGCCGGACTTGAGCGAGTCCTTCAGCCGGTCGAGATCCTTGCGCAGCGCCTCCGCGCCCGCTCCCCCGGCATCCAACTGGCGCTGGATCTTCTCCGGCCACTCTTCCGTGTCGGGGTCCAGCAGCAGATCGATCTGCGTAAAATCGTAGGTCGCGACCACGCGCGAGCGGTTCACCGTCTTTCCGTCCTCGACAGGGAATGCTTCCGGATAGAACGTCTCTTTATCCTTGTCTTTCCCCTGCACCTGGCGGAAAGCGGGATGGCTGGCGTCGACTCCGCTGTCGACGATGGCCCACGCGAGACTGCTGCAGGAGATGCTGAACAGAAGCCGCGCGGCGTCGGCTTTGATCGCGAGCGTCGAGCGGGCGATCGTGGGAGAGGCCTCGCGGTTGAGGCTCACCGCGTAGATGCGCGCCTCTTCCTCGGCCGGCGAAATCCCACGCACCAGCTCGGCGAACACCCGGACGATCTCTTTCCAGTCCTCCTCGGTCGCTCCGGCGACGCCGTTCTTCTCCAGAAACTTTGGCGGCAGCGTCCCGCCGCGGTGGATGATCGCCAGCGCGCCCGCGACACGGATCATCCACAGCATGGCGGTTGGAAAGCGAACGTTCTTTTTGCCGATTGGAATGGGTTTCGCGCGCTCCGGATCCTTGATGGCCTGGGCCAGGAGCGTCAGCGTCTCCTCGGTCGCCACTCCCAGAGTGCCGATCTTCCATTCCTGGGAGAGCAGGGACCACCAATCGGTCATCGGCAGGACGATCCGGATGAGCTCTTCGAAGTAGAGGTCGACGGCGACCGTCGACTGGTTGTAGATGACGCGCGGCAGGGGCGCGGAAAAATGCTTGAACGCCTCCCACGCGGGCTCCTCCCGCTTCCTCGCCAGCCGTTCGCGCAGCTCGATCCGCACGTCACCCGTGGAGTGCTCGCGGTAGGGAGTGAGCAGCAGCTTCACCGGCGGGAAGGGTTCGCCCGGCCGGGTTCGCGAGCTGGGAAGGGAGGTCCGCTCCTCGGGCGTCTTCGCGTACTCGAGCCAGACGTCCGGCAGCACGGGGGAATCCTGCGTGAAGCGGCGCACGCGGCCGGTGCCGAACATGAGCTGCTCCAACAGCTTGCGATCGATCTTCTGCGGGGGCTGCTTCTCTTCCGGCTCAGCCATGGCTGCCTCTCCAGAGTTCTACGGATCTCTGAAGATTATAGCGCCTCGCGGAATCTCCCTTTCCAAGTCAGGGCAACGGCAGCGCCCACAGCTCGCGCCCGTGCTCGCCGTCGTTGGCGGTGAAATAGAGGGTGCCTTCGGCGGCGGTGATCTGGTCGGGATTGGAGGGGGCGGGCCCAGGCAGGATGTCCTGGACGAGCAGGGTGCCGGCCGCGGTGCCGTCGCTTTGCCAGAGCTCGTAGCCGTGCTCGTCGTCGAGGGCGCCGAAGTAGATCCGGGCGCCGGCGGCGGTCAGCTCGCCGGGACGCGAGGTGCGGGGGCCGGTGGCGATGTCCCTCACCAGCACGGTCCCCGCGGGCGTGCCGTCGGACTTCCAGAGCTCGACGCCGTGGATGCCGTCGTCCGCCCGGAAGAAGAGCCGGTCGCCGGCCGGCGTCAGCCGCGACGGCGGCACCCCGTCCTCGGAGATGGAGGCGAAGGCCTTGAGCAGCCGGGTGCCGGCGGCCGTGCCGTCCGAGCGCCAGAGGCCTGTCTCGTCGCGGAAATAGAGGGCTCCCTGAAAGGCGATCAGGGACGTGGGGTTCCTGGGGCGCTCCCCTTCCACCACGGGCAGCACCGGCGCCGTGCCCCCGGCGGTGCCGTCGGTCGACCAGAGCTCGGGGCCGCGGGTGTTGGCGATGAAATAGATCCTGCCGCCGAGGGTGGCGATCTCGAGCGGCCGGCCTACGCTGCCGCCCGCCTCATCGAGGAGGGGAAGGGTGCCCTCCTCCGTGCCGTCGGTGCGCCAGAGCTGGGTGGGGAACGGCTCCTCCGGCGACTGAGCCTCGAAAAAGACCAGCCCGCCCGCGGCGGCGAAGGGATTCGGCGTACCGGCGAAGTGAAACTGGAAGGCCGGCTGCGTCCCCGCCGGCGTGCCGTCGCTGGTCCAGAAGCTCCATTCCAATCCGTTGGGGGGGATCGGCGAGAACGACGGCGGATCGAGCAGGAAGAGGATCCCGCCGCCGAGCGGGGCCATGGTGCGGACGAACGGGACCCCCGCCGGCAGGTCGAGGAGCGGCACCGTCCCCGCCGGCGTGCCGTCCGTGCGCCAGAGCGTCCTCTCCAGAGCGAAGAACTCGAGGCCGCCGGCCGGGGTGAAGATGTTGAATGGAAGGAAGGGGGCGCAAGGGGTCTCCGTCCCGGGGAGCGGGACCGTGCCCGCCGCGGTGCCGTCGCTCGCCCAGAGGGCGCCGGAGTCCCCCTCGCACGCCGTGAACAGGACCTTGCGGCCGAAGGCGGCGAGGGCGAAGGGGCGCGAGCTCGCGGCCAGGGTCTCGCCGATGGTGGTGATCGCCGCCGTCCCGGCCGGCGTCAGGTCGCTGGCGAAGGGCTGGATGCCGGCCACCAGATCGAGGCCGGTGAAGACGATCCGGCCGCCGAGGACGGCGAGGTCGGGGGGGAGGAAGGAGGCGGAGGCGATCCCCATCGCGGCCAGGCGGACCGTCCCCGCCGGGGTGCCGTCCGAGGCCCAGAGGTTACTCCTGGCGTCGACGGCGACGAGCCGCCCCAGCGCCACGCCGAGTTGCAAAGGCCCGCCGTCGCAGACGCCGGGGCAGAGGTCCTTCACCAGCCGGGTGCCCTGGGGGGTGCCGTCGGTCGACCAGAGCTCGCGGCCGTGCCGCGCGTCGCGGCCGGCGAAGTAGAGGCGGCCGGCGAAGACCGCGGCGGGGTTCAGGTTGTCGTCGATCGCCGGGCACCCGCCGGGGCAACCCCGGATGAGGCGCGGCTTCTTCGTGCCCGGATCGAGCACCCAGAGCCGCTGCTCGGCGGGAAGGCCCTCCGGGGCCGCGGAGAAGACAACGCGCCCGCCATCGACGGCGTGCAGGCGATCGCTCCCGGAGCTGAAGGCGGGCGGGCCGATCGGCTGCGCGCGCGCCTTCCACCTGCCAGAGCAGGTAGGCCTCCGACTCGGGATCGTTCTCGGCGAACAGCACCCGGCCGCCGACGGCCTGGAGGCTCCCGCCACCGTGCCGGGGGTCGAAGGGGAAGCTTCGGATCAGGCGGACCCGTCCGGTCGTCAGGTCGAACCGGTACAGAGTGGCCCGATTGGCGAGCACGTAGACGGCCTGCCCCTGCAGCAGGAGAGTCTGGATCGACGTGACGGGGAGCCGGCCGATCAGCGCCGGGGTCGCGGCCGCGCCGCCGGCCACCGACCAGACCTCGCCGCCGGCGGCGAACAGCACGCGGGAGCCGGCGACAGTGAAGACGGCGGGGTTCGAGCTCTCCGGCCCCGGCCGGAGGTCGGCGAGCGGCCGGGTGCCCGCACGCGTGCCGTCGCTGCGCCAGGGCTCGCACCCGGTCTCCGCCACACAGCCGGCGAAGTAGAGCGTGCGGCCATCCGGCCCGAGGACCGGCGGGCCTTCCAGGAAAAACGGCGGCCTCACCTTGACGCCGCGCAGCGGGAAGGTGCCGGCGGCGGTGGCGTCCGTGCGCCAGAGCCGGCCGGAGGCGTCGGAGAAGAAGACGACCCTGCCGGTCGCCGCGATCATCCGGAGGGGGCCGAGGGTGGGATCGTCCCCGGCGCAAACGCTGGCGAGGAGCTCCCCCGCGCCGGTGGCGACGTCGATCTCCCAGAGGCCGCACTGCGATGTGCGCGAAAAGCCGCTCCCCACCGTGAAGAAGCCGAAGAAGACCACCCGGCCGTTGACGGCGGTGTAGGAGGTGAAGAGGTGGGTGTCCTCCGGGTTGAACGCGGCGACCCCCGGGTCGATGTCCGCCACCAGATGAGCGGGACCCGCCGCCAGGGCCGGCAGCGGGAAGAGGAGCAGGAGGAGCAGGGCGCGGAGCTTCATGGGATCGATCTCCGGCTACGGCAGCGGCAGCGCCCAGAGCTCGCGCCCGTGCTCGCCGTCATCGGCGGTGAAATAGAGAGTGCCGTCGGCGGCGGTGAGGTCCTGGGGGTAGGAGGACACCGGCCCGGGCAGGATGTCCTGCACCAGCGTGGTGCCGGCCGCCGTGCCGTCGCTTTGCCAGAGCTCGTCGCCGTGGACGCCGTCGTTGGCGGTGAAGTAGAGCCGGCCGCCGGCGGCGGTCAGCTCCCCGGGGCGCGAGCTGGCGGGGCCGGGAGCGATGTCCTTCACCAGGACCGTGCCGGCCCGCGTGCCGTCCGTCTTCCAGATCTCGGGACCGGAGCCGGCGACGTTGGCCGCGAAGAAGAGCTGATCCCCCACCGGCGTCAGCGCCGACGGGTAAAACTCGTTGGCGAACGGATCGCCGGCCGGGCGTTCGAGCGCCCGGAGGAGACGGGTGCCGGCCGCCGTGCCGTCGGAGCGCCAGAGCCCCCGGTCCCGGTCATTGGCGGGTTGGGCGAAGAAGTAGAGAGCGCCCCGGAAGGCGGTCAGGCCGTAGGGAGCGAGTGGGCGGGGGCCGGCGATGTCGGGGAAGACCGGCGCAGTGCCCGCGGCGGTGCCGTCGCTCGACCAGAGCTCGTAGGAGCCGTCGACGCTCCGCGCCCAGGCGATGAAGTAGATCCTGCCGCCCAGGCTGGCGATCTGCGGGCCGCTGTTCTGCTGCAGACCCTCCAGCAGGGGGAAGGTGCCCGCCAACGTGCCGTCGGTGCGCCAGAGCGCGTAGCCCGATCCGGGAGCTGCGGCCAGGAAATAGACCAGCCCGCCGGCGGCGGTGAAGGAGAACCGGTCCGCCCCGCTGTCGAAACGGTAGGTGAATGCCTCCCGTGTCCCCTGCGGGGTGCCGTCGGTCGTCCAGAAGGTGAAATCCCGCCCGCCGGGGCGCGGAGTGTTGTCCGCCGGATCGGTCACGAAGAGCAGCCGGTCGCCGAGCGAAGCCTTGACGGAGGCCGTCTGGCCGAGGATCGGCGCCGTTCCGCCCGGCGTGCCGTCGGTGCGCCAGAGCTGGCCGTCGAAGTCGAAGTAAGCGAGGCCGCCGGCGCTCCGGAAGATGTCGAAGTCCGGATTGGCCTCGCAGGGCCTCTCCGTTCCCGGCAGCAGGACCGTGCCCGCCGGGGTGCCGTCGCTCCCCCACAGGCCGGCGGCGCTGTCGCCGCACGCGGTGAAGACGGCCCGGCCGCCGGCGGCGGTGAGGCCGAGGGGGCGCGAGCTGGCCGCGAGGAGGCCGCCGATGCGATCGAAGACATCCGTCCCCGCCGGCGTCAGATCGCTCGCGAAGGGCTGGCGGCCGCTCGCGGGATCGAGAGCGGTGAAGACGAGGCGGCCGCCGAGCGCGGCGAAATCGAGCGGAATGTAGGGGGAGGGCAAGATCCCGGTGGCGGCGAGGCGCGCGGTCCCCGCCGCGGTCCCGTCCGAGGCCCAGAGATCCCCCTTGGGATCGGCGAAGACCAGCCGGTCGAACGCCACGCGGATCTGCACCGGGCCGCCGTCGCAGTTGCCCGGGCAGAGGTCGGCGACCCGCCGGGTGCCCTGGGAGGTGCCGTCGGTCGACCAGAGCTCGACGCCGTGCCCCGGGTCCCGGCCCGCGAAGTAGAGGCGGTCGTGGTAGACCAGGGCCGGCGTCGGGATGTCGACCCGGACCGTCGGGCACCCCTCGGGGCAGCCGGCGAGGGGGATCGGCTGCCGCGTCCCCGGAGCGACCGACCAGAGCCGCGACGAGGCTCCCACCACAGCCGCCGAGAAGACGAGACGCCCGCCGCCGACGGCGAAGAGCTGGCCGTTGGCCAAAGAAAAGGCGCGCGGGGGACCCAGGGCGCGGGTGCCGGCGCGCGTGCCGTCGGTCGCCCAGAACGTGTAGAGGTTGTGGTCGCGATCGAACTGGTAGAGGAACACCCGGCCGCCGGCTTCCTCGAGGACGACGCCGGCGATGCGGTTGAAATGGGAGCCATCCTCGACGGGAAAGCCGCGGAGGAACCGGCCCGCGCCCTTCCTGGTGTCGAACACCCAGAGATTGCCGCCGGCGAGGACGTAGACGTCGGTCCCATGGACGAGGAAGCTCTCGACCTCCGGTCCGGAGGGGCGGAACAGCGGCTTCGTGCCCGCCCTGGTGCCGTCGGTCGACCAGAGCCCGCCATTGGCGATGAAGAGGACGCGGCCACGCTGCCGCGCGAAAGAGGTGGGGCGCGAGCTGCCGGCACCCGGACTGATGTCGCGGATCTGCCGCGTGCCCGCGAGCGTGCCGTCGCTGCGCCAGGGCTCGCAGTCGCCGGGGAAGAAGCTGCCGGGGGTGCAGCCGCTGAAGAAGAGCGTCTTTCCGTCCGGCCCGAGGACCGGCGGGGTGTCGAAGAACTGCCGGCTGACCTGGACGCCGAGCGAATAGGTGCCCGCGCCGGTGCCGTCGGTGCGCCAGAGGACGCCGGAGAGGTCCTCGAACCAGGCCACGGACCCGGCGGTCGCGTCCATCCTGAGCTTCGAGTTGCTGTCGATCATCCGCCCGCCGCAGAGATCGGCCAGCCGCTCCGCGCCGCCGTCGACGCTGGCCACCCAGAGGCCGCAGTCGCCGAACGGCTGCAGGAAACCGAGGAAGACCACCCGGCCGTCGACCGCGAGATAAGAGTTGAAGTCGGCGCTGGAGTTGGGGTCGAAGGGATCGGACCCCGTCTTGAGGTCGGCCACCAGATGGGCCGGCCCCGCCGCCGCGCCGGCGGCGGGCAGGGAGAGCAGAAGGAGCGCGAAACCACAGACCCCGTTGGAAATTCTCATCGGGAGACCCTCTCGAAGCGCCACGCGGCCCGGAGACTCCGGGCTGCTTACTTGAAGAAGCGCTTTCTGAGAGCTTAGTCCGTCAGGGGGTTGCAGGGAACGGGGAGGACAGGTGGCGGGGCGCCCTGAGCCCGCGCCCCTACTCCCCCGCCGACTCCAGGGCCCGCTCCGCCGAGAACTCCGAGCGGTGCAGCAGAGTGATGACGTACTTGAGCAGGGCCGAGTCGACGATCTGCCGCTCGAGCGCCTTCTGGAGCAGCAGCACCGAGGCCGCGGCCTCGCGGCTGATGCCGAGGGAGATGAAGACGTTGGCCGACGCGAGCACCTCGCGCACCGCCGTCTCGGAGTGCCCCTGCCGGAGCAGCACCGAGCCCAGCTCCAGGCCGGCGAGCGCCGCCTTGTAGCCGAGACCCGCCGCCTCGAAGCCCTCCTTCACCTCGCGCAGCGCCGGCTCGGCGCGCTCCAGCTCGCCCAGGTCGGCGTTGATCTGCCCTTCCAGCCAGCGGACCTTCAGCTCGTTGACCCGGCCGCCGGCGTCGAGCCCGCGCGTCTTGGCCTTCCAGAGCGCCATGCGCGCCTCCCGGAGCTGGCCGGCGTCGTGCAAAAGGCGGGCGAGGTTGTGCAGCGCCTGGAAGACGAGCCGGGGGTCGCGCTCCTCGTCGAGGAGGCCGAGCCCCTGTTCGATGAGCTGGACCGCCGCCTCGGAGCTCCCCTGGTAGCCGGCGAAGATCCCCTTCTTGAGCAACGCCCGGCCGGCCTCGTGATCGTCGCCGCGCCGGCGATGGATGGTGTACACCAGATCGAGCGCCGTCTCCGCCAGATCGAAGCGGCGGCTGTCGCCCAGCAGCGAGGCCTGAACGCTGAACAGGCGTGCCGCGAGAGTCTCGTCCTGCGTCCCCTTGAGGTAGCGCTCCGTCGCCGTGCCGAGGGCGCGCTCGGCGGCGGCGAGATCGTCCGCCACCCGGTAGGCGTTCCCCACCTCCATCCAGGCCCGGCACTGGAGGTCGGCCACGGCGCTCGCGCCCAGCTCCCCGGCGTCGAAGGTCTCGGCCAGCTCGCGGGCCTGCTCGGCCAGCCGTACCATCTCCACGGGGTTCTCGTGGCGGAGGGCCCAGCTCAACTGGAGGAGGCACTCGAACAGCGGCACCCCCCGCAGCGGCACCGGCACCTCCGGCAGCTCCTCGCCGGCGTCGCAGAGCAGCGCGAGGTTCTCGCCATTTCTCTCGTCGCGCAACTTGCGGGAGCGCTCCAGCACGGTGGAGAAGGCGCGGCCGATCGCGGCGTCGTACTGGGCATCCTCCTGCGGCGTGAGCACCGGCGCGGGGGGCTCCTCGAGCCCGAGCAGCCCGGCGAAATGGGGGGCCAGAACGGCGCGGCACTGCACGCAGCCACGCACGATATGGCCAACGATTTCACGGGTGCGCCCGGAAGAGACGCGGTTCCAGACGAAGCCTTCCAGCTCCACGGCGGTCGGATGCTCGTTCACGCGGGGACCTCCTCTCGACAGCAAATTGGATAACAACATTTCAATTTCGTGCATGGATAGCTTCCGGGGTGGCAGAGCCACCCTAGAGATCCCTCAAGAATGCTTGACCCCGTCGGGGTCGATCATGTTCCCCTGTCCCGTGGTGCTCGACGGGGGGACGGGAGACGGGATGGGAGCGGGGAAACTGTCCTTCTGTTGAATCGCCGGCCGCCGGGTGGAGGCCACTGGCCCGTGGCTCGGGAGCAGGCTCTCGATCCAGGACCACGCCCGCGTCATGAAGTCGGCGGCGGGCACCTGTCCGCGCAGCCCCGCGGCCTGCGATGGCGCAGGAAGAGAAAAGAGAAGAGCCGCCACCAGGCCGGTCACGGCGAGAACACGTCGAATGGACTGAGACATCTGGATCCTCCTTGGGTCTGCGGAGCGAGCCGGGACCGGGATGGTCCGAGCGCCCGCGAGCGCACCTCCCCGGCCCCCGAAAGAGAAAGCCCGGGTCGATGGTGAATCGCCCGGGCTTTCCCCCCTCCCCTCAGACCTACAAAAGATAAAGACAACAAACCAGCAGAACCAACCCCCCTCAAACAGACCTGCAAGACTTCAAAAGATAAGAACAGCCAACCAGCAAGAACCAACCCCCTCGAACAGACCTGCAAGACTTCAAAAGATCTGACCCACTCCCCGGCTCCCTCCGGTGCTTCCCACCCCGCCCCTCGGTTCGTGATTCAGTGAGGGCAGTGTAGGCCGATCGTTATTAAGTGTCCTCAAAACTCGCCAAAGATCAGCTCAAAGTCCCTCAAAGAACCTAAAAAACTCAGCCTTTGAGATGAGAGGCTGAAGCCTGAGAGGCTTTTACGGGGCAAAATGTCTCAAGGCGAGGGCGCGCCGGAGCGCACCTCTCGCCCGAAGGGGGAGCGGCGGAATTTCTCGAAAACGGGAAAAGAGGGGGGAAGGAAGGGGGGAGGCGGAACCTAGCTCTTCGCGGCTTCGGCTTCGGGGGTCCACTTCCGGGCGGGCGCCTTGACGATCTTGCCGCTGCGCAGGCACCGCGTGCAGACCCGGACCCGGCGCACGCCGCCGTCGATGAGGGCACGGACCCGCTGGAGGTTCGGCTCCCAACTGCGCGAGGTCACGTTGTGAGCGTGGCTCACGTTGTTGCCGAAGCTCGTTCCCTTGCCGCAGATTTCACATTGCTTGGCCATGACTGTTTTCTCCTAGCTACGCCCCGAAGGGCACGTGAAGATAGCAGAACGAGGGGCGGATCTCAAGGGGAGTCCCTAGTTCAGGGCTTCCATCTGGCTGCCGCCGCTGGTGCGGCGGTCCACCCGCAGCACGCCCGAGATGGAGCGGACCTCGCGCAGCAGCTTGTCGAGCTGCTTGCGGTCGCGAAGCTGGCAGACGACGCTGATGGTGCCGCGGCCGGTCTCGCTGTGGGTGTCGGCCTCGATCGCCGTGATGTTGCTGCCGGCGCGGGTGATCGCCTCGGTCAGCCGGGCGAGCATCCCCTGCTGGTCCTCCACCTCGATCAGCAGCGACACCTGATAGACCTCGTTCTTCCCCTGCTCCCACTGGACCTCGATCTCCCGCTCCGGGTTGTAGAGCAGGTTCTGCACGTTCGGGCAGTCGAGCCGGTGCACCGAGACGCCGCGGCCGCGGGTGATGTAGCCCACGATCTCCTCGCCCGGCAGCGGGTTGCAGCACTTGGCGAGGTAGGCGAGCAGGTCGCCGTGCCCCTTGATGGTGAGTGGGCCGGTGGAGGTGCCGAAGGGGAGGATCTTGCTGACCGCCTGGCGCAGCCGCCCCGGCTTCTCCGCCGGCCCCCCCTGCTCGAGCTTGTCGAGCCCCACGACCCGCTCGAGGACGTGGCGCGGCTCGGTCTTGCCGAAGCCGATCCGGCTGTAGAGGTCGTCGAGCTTGGACAGCCCCTCGCCGGTGAGATAGACGGCGAAGTCCGCCCCATCCGTCACCTTGCGGAGGGAGAGGCCGTACTTGCGGATCTCCTTGTCGAACATCCGCCGGCCGATCTCCGTGGCGCGCTGCTTCTGCTGGGTGTTGAGCCACTGCCGGATCTTGCTCTTGGCGCGCGAGGTGGTGACCAGGTTCAGCCAGTCGCGACTCGGGTTGCGCGACGGGTTGGTGAGCACCTCCACCATGTCGCCGTTCGACAGCGACGTGCGCAGGGGGACGAGCTTGCCGTTGACCCGCGCCCCGGCGCAGTGGTGGCCGAGGTCGGTGTGCACCCGGTAGGCGAAGTCGAGCGGCGTCGCCCCGCGCGGGAAGGAGAAGACCTCCCCCTTGGGCGTGAAGACGTAGACCTCGTCCGGATAGAGATCGACCTTGAGGGTGGTCAGGAACGTGCGCGGGTCCTGGACCTCCTTCTGCCACTCCAGGAGCTGCCGCAGCCAGACGATGTTCGGGTCGCTCGCCCGCGCCTCGACCCGCCCCTCCTTGTAGCGCCAGTGGGCGGCGATCCCCTCCTCGGCGATGAGGTCCATCTCGCGGGTGCGGATCTGCACCTCGAACGGCTGCCCCTGGTCCCCCACCACCGTCGTGTGCAGCGACTGGTAGAGGTTGGGCTTGGGCATCGCGATGTAGTCCTTGAACCGCCCGGGAATCGGGCGCCAGTTCTGGTGCACCACGCCGAGCGCCGCGTAGGTGTCCTTGAGGCTGGGGGTGACGATGCGGAAGGCGAGGAAGTCGTAGAGCTGCGAGATGTCGATCCCCTGCCGGCGCAGCTTCTCGTAGATCGAGTAGAAGCGCTTGACGCGGAAATTGATCTCGGCGTCGATCCCCGCTCCGTCCAGGCTTTTCGCGAGACGCCCGCGGATGCGGTCCATGGTCGCCTGGCCGAGCTTCATCTTCTCGGCGATCTTGAAGTGGAGCTCGGCGAACTGGTGCGGATAGAGATGGAAGAAGGCCAGGTCCTCGAGGTCCCCCTTGACGCGCGCCATGCCGAGGCGGTGGGAGATCGGGGCGTAGATCTCCAGCGTCTCGCGCGAGATGCGGCGCCGCGCCTCGGCCGGCATGTGCTCGAGCGTCTGCATGTTGTGCAGCCGGTCGGCGAGCTTGACGACGATCACCCGGATGTCCTTCGCCGAGGCGAGAATCATCTTGCGGAAGGTCTCGGCCTGCGCCTCGTCGCGGCGCACGTACTCGTGGCGGCCGATCTTGGTGACGCCGTCGACCAGCCCGCAGATCTCGTTGCCGAACTCCTTTTCCAGCACCTCGCGGGTGGTCAGCGTGTCTTCCAGCACGTCGTGCAGCAGGCCCACGGCGACGCAGGTCTGATCGAAATTGAGCTCGGCCAGCAGGTAGGCGACGTTGAGCGGGTGGACCATGTAGGGCTCGCCGGAGCGGCGGACCTGATCCTTGTGCATCTCGGCGGAGAAATCGTAGATCGCGCCCAGGAACACCGGATCCACCGGCCGCCCATGGGCGTCCATGCAGGCGAGCACGTCGTCGAGACGCGCCACGCCCGGCGACGAGATCGGCGGCGCGAGGCTCTTGCTGGAGAGAGGCATAAGGCTGTCCCCGCGCGAGGAGAAAGATCAGGCTCTCGGGCAGGGTCAATGATTATAAGGGGAACTCGGGGCGGGAGATTCCCGCCCCGATGTTCTCTGCGGCGAAAGGCTCGCCTACGCCCGCCGGCGGGCCGGGCGCTGCCGGGTGGACGGCGTGACGTCGCCGCCGCCGGTCGTGCGGTCGATGCGCGACTCCGGGCGGTCGGCGGGAGCGCCGCCGCGGCCCGTGGTGGTTTTGTTGCCCCAGCGTCCGCCGGCTCCGAAGAGGCTCTCCCAGAGCAGCGCGAACGGGCTCGCGACGTAGATCGACGAGTAGGTGCCGACGATGATGCCGACCGTCATCACGAAGGCGAAGCCGCGCAGCACGTCGCCGCCCCAGATCAGCAGCGCGACCACCGACAGGAAGGTCAGCCCCGAGGTCATGATGGTCCGCGACAGCGTCTGGTTGATGCTGTCGTTCATCACCTCGATCAGCGGCTTGCGGCGGCTCTTCCGCATGTTCTCGCGCATGCGGTCGAAGATCACCACGGTGTCGTTCATCGAGTAGCCGATCAGGGTGAGGAAGGCGGCGATCGTCGTCAGGTTGAACTCCAGGCCGAACGCCCAGAAGAACAGCAGGGTGACCACCACGTCGTGCAGCGAGGCCATCACCGCGCCGATGCCGAAGCGCAGCTCGAAGCGGAACCAGATGTAGGCCAGCATGCCGAGCAGCGACATCACCACCGCCAGGAAGCCCTGGTGGCGCAGCTCGCCGCCGATCTGCGGACCGACGCTCTCGACCCCCAGCACGTTGAAGTTGCCCAGGTGGGCCTGCTGCTGCAAGGCGGTGGCGACCGCCGGGCTCACCCCCGGGACGCGGCCGAGGCCGTCGAGCGACTTGAACAGGCCGGCGTCGTGCCGCGCCTTGAGAATGGCGTCCGCCGCCGCGTTGTAGTGGGCGAGCGCGGCGGGGGCCCCCTGGGCGGCCACCCGGTCGGGGTCGGCCTTCACCAGGAAGCCGGCGAGGGCGTCGGCGCCGGTCAGGTTGAGGTCGAGGCCGGCCTTGCCCGGGTTGAACTCGCGGTTGAGAGCGGCGACGATCTTGTCGCGGCTCCCCTCCTCGCTCTGGTGGCTGGTGGTGGTCTTGATGAGCACCTGGTTGTCAGCGGCCTTACCGAACCGCTGGATCGTCGCGGCGGCCATCCCTTCCCGCTCGAAGACGCCGCGCAGCCGGCCGAGGTCCGGCTGCTGCTGGAAGCCGAGCGTCATCTGGGTGCCGCCGGCGAAGTCGATGCCCATGTTCAGCGTGTGGGGGCCGAGAATCGCGTAGAGCCCTCCCAGCACCAGGACCAGCGACAGGATGATCCAGAACTTCCGGTACTTCATGAAATCGATGTGCGTATCGCGAAACAGCTCCATGGCAAGCTCCTTGTGCCGATCCCTCGCGGGTCAGGCTTCGGCTCCGATCGAAAGCTTCTGCACCCGGCGGCGGGAGAGCACCAGGTCGAACAACCAGCGGCTGACGAAGACCGCGGTGAAGATGGAAGCGATGAGACCGATGATCAGCGTCACCGCGAACCCCTTGATCGGGCCGGTGCCGAACTGAAAGAGGAACAGCGCCGAGATCACGGTGGTGACGTGGGTGTCGATGATCGACGTAAACGCTCGTTCGAACCCCAGGTCGATGGACGATCGGACGGTTCGCCCGGCTCGCATCTCTTCCCGTATTCGTTCGAAGACGAGCACGTTGGCATCCACCGCCATGCCGATGGTCAGGATGACGCCGGCGATGCCGGGCAGGGTCAGCGTCGAGTGGAACATGCCCATACCGCCGAACAGGATCAGCACGTTGAGGACCAGCGCGAGAATCGCGTTGATCCCCGACAGGTGGTAGTAGGCCACCATGGCCAGCATGACGAGGAGCGTGCCGAGGAGGCCGGCGCGCAGGCCGTCGCGGATCGCGTCACGGCCGAGCGAGGGGCCGACCGTGCGCTCCTCCAGGTAGGTGATGCTGGCCGGCAGGGCGCCCGAGCGCAGCACCGTCGACAGATCCTGGGCCGACTTCGCGGTGAAGCCCCCCTCGATCTGGCCGCGGTCGGAGATGCGCGAGTTGACCACCGGCGCCGAGACGACGCGGCCGTCGAGCACGATGGCGAGCCCGGAGCCGACGTTCTTGCCGGTGAGCTCGCCGAAGGCGTCGGCGCCGGCCGGCTTCAGCGTGAATTCGACGATCGGCTGGCCGAACTGCCCCTGGCCCGGGCGCGCGTTGCTGAGGTCGCGGCCGGTGACCGTGCGCCGCTTCTCGACGGCGTAGTAGTACTTGCCGGTAACCGCCTGGGTCTCGCGGTCGCGCTGGTCCCCCTCCAGGATCTCGAGATCGGGGGGAACGGAGCCGCCGAGGGCCGCCAGGAGCTCCTCGCGGCTGGGCATCCCGCCGCCCCCCTTGGGGACGCGGACGATGCGGAACTCGAGGAAGGCGGTGCTCTTGATCAGCTTGCGCACCCGGTCGGCGTCGTCGACGCCGGGGAGCTGCACCACGATGCGGTTGCCGCTCGCCGCCTGGATCACCGGCTCGGTGACGCCATAGGCGTTGATGCGGTTGTCGATCGTCTGCTTCGCCTGATTGACGGCGGAGGTGCGCACCTCGGCGGTGGCCGTGTCGCTCATCGTGAAGACCAGGGTCTCATCCTGCCGCTTGACCTGCCAGCGCGGCAGGTACTTCGAGACCAGCTCGCTGGCGGCGTCGCGCGCCTCCGGCGTCGGGGCGGTGATGACGAACTGACGGTCGCCGGTGCGGCGCCCCTGCAGGCCGGGGGCGCCCTTGTCCTTGCCGAGATCGATCAGCCGCGCCATGTCGGTGTCGGTCTCGGCCCGCAGGGCGTCCTCGGTGTGGACCTGCAGCACGAGGTGCATGCCCCCCTGCAGGTCGAGGCCGAGATTGATCTTTTCCTTCGGCGGATAGGCCAGGGCGACGCAGATCACCGCCACCGCGAGGATCAGCAGCCCGCGCCAGAGCAGAGTACGATTCATGACTGACTCCCTTTTACGGCTTTTTCGCTCTTATCGCTGCTCTCCCCCTCGAGGCCGGAGATCGCCGATTTGACGACCCGCACGCGGACGTTGTCGGCGATGCGCAGCATCACCGTCGCCCCCTCGACAGCGGTCACCTCGCCGTAGAGGCCGCCGGTGGTGAGCACCCGGTCCCCCTTCTTCAGGTTCGCGATCACCTGCTGCAGCGCCTTGCGCTGTCGCTGCATGGGCAGCATGAGCACGACATAGAAGATGACAAAGATGAGGAGCATCGGGGCGAGGCCGGTCAGCGCGCCCATGATCCCGTTACCGGAAGGGAGCTGGAACGCCAGGGCCATGGAGGGCAGGAGGATTGAATTCATACGCAGTTGATCCAGAAATATTCACAGAGACCCGGCAGGCTCGAGCCTGCCTTCAAGAGCTCCTTTGCTCAAGGGGATCGGAAGAGACCGGATGGACCCGCACGTCGGGTCCCTCCGGCGCGTCTTCACCAGCGGTGCGGCAGGCGAGACTCGCCATCTCCGTCAGCGTTCCGAGTTGGATAGCCTGCCGGAGATCCGCCATGAAGTCAAGGTAAAAGCGGAGGTTATGCAGGGTCGCCAGCACCGGCGCGGTGAGCTCGCCGGCCCGCATCAGGTGATGGAGGAAGGCGCGCGAGGTGCGCGCGCAGGCCGGGCAGCCGCACTCGGGATCGAGCGGCCGCTGGTCGTCCTTGTAGCGGGCGTTCTTGATCTTCAGCACCCCCTGGCGGGTGAACAGGACGCCGTGGCGGGCGTTGCGCGCCGGCAGCACGCAGTCGAAGAGGTCGACCCCCTGGCGTACCGCGTGGAGGATGTCCTCGGGGTACCCCACCCCCATCAGGTAGCGGGGCTTGGCCGCCGGCAGCTCGGGGGCCGTCCACTCCACCACCGCCCGACGGTCGGCCTCCGGCTCGCCCACCGAGACGCCGCCGATCGCATAGCCGTCGAAGTCGAGCGCCGCGAGGTCCGCCGCCGCCCGCCGGCGCAGGTTCGGATAGGAGCTCCCCTGGACGATGCCGAAGAGCCCGCCGCCCTCCCCGCGCCCTTGCCATGCGGCGCGGGCGGTCCCGGCCCAGGCCAGCGTGCGCTCCCAGGAGGTCGCGGCCGCCGCGGGCTCGACCGGCCACGGCGGGCACTCGTCGAGCACCATGGCGATGTCGACCCCCATCCGCTCCTGGAACCTCACCACCCCCTCGGGGGTGAAGCGCAGGGGGGAGCCGTCGAGATGGCTGCGGAAGGTCACGCCGCCCGCGTCCACCGTGCGCAGCCCGCCCAGGCTCCAGACCTGGAAGCCGCCGCTGTCGGTGAGGATCGGCCCCCGCCAGCCGGTGAAGGCGTGGATTCCCCCCAGGCGCTCGACGATATCGATGCCGGGCCGCAGGGCGAGATGGTAGAGATTGGACAGCATGATCGACGCCCCCGCCGCCTCCAGCTCTTGGGGGGTCACCCCCTTGACGGCGCCGAGCGTGCCCACCGGCATGAACGCCGGCGTCTCGACGACGCCGTGCGGCGTGGTCAAACGTCCCCGGCGGGCCTGGCCGAGGGTGGCGAGAACCTCGAACCGCAGGCTCAGGGCTTGCCCTTCGCGCTACCCTCCCGCCCGACGTCGACCGTCCGCGTCGACACCCCCGGCGGCAGCTTCAGCACGAAGCGGTCGGCGGGGATCGGCGCGTTCCTCTTCATGTCGCTGAACTGGTACTCGACCGTGTCGCCATCGGCCTCCACGTACTTCAGCCGCGACGGGAAGAAGTTCTCGCCGTCGATCCACAGGGTCATCGACTTCAGGCGCTTGGCGATCCGCGCGTACTTGGGATCGAGCTCCATGCGGAAGGGGTCCCCCTTCTTCTCGGGGAGCTTCAGCCGCACCGTGAAGTACTCGAGGAGGGTCTGCAGGCTGCCGCTCGCTCCCAGGTACTTGAAGACCTGGCTCGAGTAGCGCCCGACCTTGAGGGTCTCGGCACGCTTCAGGTCGCGGTACCAGGTGGTCATCTCATCGCCGCGGATGACGACGGTGATCGGGCTCGGCGAGCTGTACTCCCAGCGTACCTTGTCGGGCGCGGCGTAGGAGAAGGTCCCCTTGGAGGCCTCGGGCGCCGCCAGCATCGAGCTCTCCTGCTGCTGGGTGAAGCGGGCTTCCATCGTCTTGAGCTGCTTCTGCTCGAAGCGGACGCGGTCGACCAGTGCGGTGAGCCTTTGCGGTCCGGTGAGACCCGTGGCCATGGGATCGGGAGGGCCCTGGGGCTTGCCGGCCGCGAAGGCGGGAGCCATCGGGACCGTGAGCAGCAGGGCGAACAGAGTTGCGGCGAAGGTTCTCATCATTGGGTTGAACGATCCTATCCCCCGCTTTCTTCCAGGCGCAAGGCGCCGGGCGCGGTTGACAGGCTCCGAGGCGGATGCTACGTTCGCCGCCCTCTAAAGCGGCCTCTCGACGGACGGACTGGAGTCTTTCATGCCTGAGCTCAAACTGGGAACCAAATTCGACTGCTACAACTGCGGCACGAAGTTCTATGACCTCGGCAAGCCCGAGCCGATCTGCCCGAAGTGCAGCGCCAATCAGAAGGACGCGGTCTCGGCGGAGTCGCCGGCCAGCGGCCAGGCGTCGCGCCGCCGGCGCAAGCCGGACGTCGTCAAGCCGATCGACATCGAAGAGGATGACGCGCCGATCGAGGCGGAGGTCGCCGACGACGAGCTGGTGGAGCCGGATCTCGCGGACGCCGAGCTCGACGACGTCGAGGAGGAAGAGGAGCTCGACGACGAGGCCTGAAGACCGGCCCCCCGTCGTCGTCGCCCTGGCCCTCGGCGGCAACGTCGAGGGAAATATCGACGGAGAACCGGTCCCGGTCGAGCAGACGCTGGCCTGGGCCGTGCGGCAGCTCGAAGCCTCCCTGGGGCCTTTGCGCGTCGCCTCCCTCTACCGCAGCCGCCCGGTCTCGCCGATCGCGCAGCCGGACTTCCTGAACACGGCCGCCCTCGCCCGCACCGCGCTCGAACCCGAGGCGGTGCTCGCCCTGGGCAAGGCGCTCGAGCGCGCCGCCGGGCGCCGCGACGGCCCCCGTTTCGGCCCGCGACCGCTCGACGTCGACCTCCTGCTCTATGGCGACGAGCGCCGGGACGATCCCGAGATGACCCTCCCCCACCCCCGAATGCGCGAGCGCGGCTTCGTGCTCGCGCCGCTGGCCGAGATCGCCCCGGACCTGCGCCTGCCACCCGACGGCGCCAGCGTCGCGGAGCTCCTGGCCCGGCTCGAGCCCGTGGAGGGGTTGGAGCGGAGGGGCTGGAGCTCCGCGGGACGGACGGCATGACCGGCGGGCTGCTGCTGGCGTGGCTCCTCCTCTCCTGGGGGGCGCAGGCGGCGGTCCCCTGGCGCCTTGCCGCCCTCGATCCCGAGCGGCGGCGCCCCTGGGTGCCCGCCCTCCTGCCGCTGCTCGTCACCGGCGCGCTCGCCGCCGTCGCGCTCGTCCAGCTCCATCCCGACGCCGCGCTGGCGCAGGGGCTCTACCCGCTCGGCGCCTCCGGCCTGGGGCGGGGGCTGGCGGTGCTCCTGCCCGCCCTGGCCCTCACCGACATCCTGATCGCCATCGGCTGGCGGCGTATGGAGGCCGCCGGCTGGAAGATCGCGGCCGGTTTCGGCCTCGCCTTCCTGCTCATCGCCACCTGGGCCGCCGAGCTGATGCGCACCGGCGAAGGCCCGGCGAGCGCCCCCCTCGCCTTTATCCTTCTGGTCCTCCTGCGCATGCTCCTCGCCCTGGGCGCGGCCGAGGCGCTCACCCCCGGGCGGCCGCTCCTCGCCGCCGCGGCCGGCTTGGCGCTCCCCCTCTACGCGCTGCTCCTCCCGGCCCCGCTCGCGCACGCCCTGGGCGCCCACGGCCAGTGGCTCACCCTCGCCGCCGCCTCCCTGCTGCTGCTCGGCGCCCGCTGGCTCCCCCCCGCGCTGCGCCGCCCGGCGCTCCTCGGCGGCACTCTCCTCGCCGGCCTCTACCTCGGCCAGGCGACCCGCCTCTCGCAGGGGCTCGGGCAGTCGCCGTTTCCGCCGATGGTGTCGCCGCCGCCGAACCAGTAGGAAAGCACCACGGACTCACACGGACGAACAGGGACTGACAAGGACCTTCTTGTCCCTGTTCGTCCGTGCTTGTCCGTGCTTGTCCGTGTTAGTCCGTGTGTCCGTGTCACACCGGATCCCCATGCACGAATACCTTCGACCGCGGAATCTCCCCTTCCACGGCACGCAGAACCTTCACCATCAGGTCGTGGGCCTCCGGGAACGAGGTCGAGCGCGGGATCTCCAGGTGGAACTCGATGAAGCGCTGGCCGCCGCTGCGGCGGGTCTTCAGGTCGTGCATCCCGAGGACGTCCGGAGCGAAGGCGGCGACCACGGAGCGGATGCGGCCCAGCTCTTCCTCGGGCAAACCGCGGTCCGAAAGGTCGCCGGTCGCCTCCAGGGCGAGCGAGGCGCCGCTCTTGAAGACGAAGGCGGCCACGAAGAGCGCCACCAGGGGATCGGCGGCGGCCCAGCCGGTGAAGCGCACGACGAGGAGGGCGAGGAGGGCGGCGCCGTTCACCCAGAGGTCGGTCGCGTAGTGGAGGCTGTCGGCCTTGAGAGCCGGGCTGCCGCTGCGCTCGGCGGCTGAGCGCAGGGTGCGGGCGACGCCGAAGCTGACGACCATCGAGACCGCGAGCACCAGGATGCCCCAGCCGGTCTCCGCCGGTTTCCCCTCGTCGATCAGACGCCGCACGCCGGTCCAGACCAGGCCGCCGGCGGCGCCGACCAGGAACAGCCCCTGGCCGAGAGCCGCCAGATTCTCGAACTTGCCGTGGCCGTAGGCGTGATCCTCGTCGGGGGGGAGGGCGCTGCGCCGCAGCACCAGGAAGTTGGCGCCGGAAACGAAGAGGTCGACCGCCGAGTCGAGCGCGGCCGAACCGAGGGCGAGCGAACCGGTGAGCCAGGCGCCGGCCCCCTTGAGCGCGACGAGGAAAGCCGCCGCCGCGACGGCGACCAGCGGCGTCTGATGAGGGGCGATGCGCGGCCGGGGGGGCTCGGAGCTCAATCCGCTCTCCGGGAAGGTCAGCCCGCTGTTTTGTCAGGATAGTGCTTCGCGAGCAGCGCCCGGGCGTCGGCGAGGCTCTTCGCCTGCTCGACGGCCAGCTCGGGGACCGGCTGCCGGGCGAGCACGCGGCGCAGGATCTCGCGCGCCTCCGCCGCCTTGGCCGGCTGGTACTCGAACAGCGCCTCGGCGAGGAAGACGTGGTTGTCGAGGTTGTCGGGACCGAGCGCCACCGCCCGCCGCAGCTCGGAGACCGCCTTGCCGCGGTCCACCCAGCCGGTTACGAACGGCACCTTGGGCGCCAGCGTGTGGAGCCGGCCCAGGATGCGGTGGCCGCCGGCGTCCTCATAACGCTCGTCGAGGGCGATCAGAGTCTCCGAGTAGATCTTCACGCGGTCCCCCACTCCCTGCCGCGCCGCCGCCAGCCGGCCGAAGACGTCCCCCCAGAGCCCCCAGTGGACCGCCGCCCAGAGGAACAGGGGTTTGGCCTCGGGCACGCCCGCGACCGCCTTCGCGGCTTGCGCCGGGCTCATGGCGTCGAGCTTCTGGCGGCTGCCGGCGGTCCGCTTCGCCAGCCGGTCGATGCCGGCCTCGGCGACCTCCTTGCCGCGGGCGAAGGCCTTCTGCTTGGCGTCATTGGAGTTGGTCGTGAAATCCCCCTTGAAATGGAGGGCCCGCAGCAGCTTCCAGGTCCCCTCCAGCCGCTCCGGCTGTTCCTTGACCGCCCGCTCATAGGCGGCGATCGCCTCGTCGACCGGCCCTGGGATCGCCCTGGCTCCCTGCTGGCCGTCCGCGCGGCGAGCCCACGCCGCGTCGCCGGCGGCGATCGGGTCAGTCTGGGCGGCGAGGTGGGTGGAGAGAGAAAGGAAGAGGAGGAGGGTGAGGATTGGGCGCATGAGGGGGATTCTACAGGGGACGGGGGAGGAAAAACCTCTCCATCCGCGCTATCATTCCTCATGCTTCCCATGGCTGGCGACGCGACTCGTCTCCCGCTCGTCCCTCTCCCCGACCTCGTGCACTTTCCGCGCACGGAGTTGAAGCTCCACGTCCTCGACCCCTCCTATGCCCGGCTCGTCCACGACCTCGAGGAGCTCGACGAGGACTCCCGCTGGCTGGGCATCGTCCTGATGAAGCCCGGCCCGCGGCTCGACGCCGAGGGGCGCCCCGAGATCTTCCCCGGCGGCACCGCCGCGCGGGTGATGGACCTCGAGACGCAGCCCGACGGTCACGCCGACCTGCTGGTCTATGGCGAGTTCCGCTTCGAGCTCGAGCGCGAGATCACCGGACCCTACCGCCAGGGGGTGGTGCGGCCGGTCGAGGAGCCCTGGCTCAACGAGCGTGACGCCGGTATCGTCGCGGTGCGCAAGGGGGTGGTTCACCTCCTGCGCACGCTCTCCGAGGAGCTGGGGGACAAGCTGCCGCTCGACGTCGACGACCTCGCCTCCACCGACTGCGCCTTCGAGGAGCTGATCAACCGCGTCGCCTCCCGCGTGGACGTGCCGCTGATGCGCAAGCTCCAGCTCCTCACCGAGTCCCTTCCCGAGCGCGGCCTGTCGGTGCTCTCGATCCTGCGCAGCCGCAAGGCCGTCATCGACATGCTGCGCCCCTTCCGCCGCCGGGGCATCGACCCCGAGCGCAACTGACTCGGCCGCCGCGTGCTGTCCATCCGCGATCCGGTCCACGGCTTCGTCAGAGCCGACCCGCTGGAGACCGCGCTGATCAACAGCCGGCCGGTCCAGCGGCTGCGCTTCATCCACCAGCTCGGCTTCACCTTCCTGGTCTTCCCGGGCGCCGAGCACAGCCGCTTCGGCCATGTGATCGGCGCCATGCACCTCGCCGGCCGGGTCTACGACGCCCTCTGCACGAAGAGCGAGGGGATGCTCCCCGGCGGCGCGGCCGCTCCCGAGCGCCGGCTGACGCGGGCGGCGGCGCTCCTCCACGACCTCGGGCACGCGCCGTTCAGCCATTCGGCCGAAGACCTGTTCGAAGGCGGCATCGACCATGAGGAGATGACCCGCCGGCTGCTCGGCAGCCCGGAGATCGAGGAGATCTTCGCCCGCCACGGCGACGGCCTCGGCACCGGCGACGTCCGCCGCCTGCTCCAAGGGGGCGGCACCGCGACCGAGCGGCTGCTCGCCAAGATCGTCTCCGGCGAGCTCGACGTCGACAAGATGGACTACCTGCTGCGCGACAGCCTGTTCTGCGGCGTGCGCTACGGCACCTTCGACCTCGAGCGGCTGCTCGACACCATGCTGCCGATCAGGGACCCCGAGACCGGCGAGTGGGGGGTCGGCGTCGACGAGGGGGGCGTCCACGCCCTCGAAGCCCTGGTGATGGCCCGCTACTACATGTTCACCCAGGTCTACTTCAACGTCACCGGTAAGGCGATGGAGCTGCACCTGAACGAATGGCTCGAGGAGCGCGGGGTCCGCTGGTCCGCGGAGCCGGAGGCCTTTCTCGGCCAGGACGACGTCTCCGTCTGGTCGGCCCTGCGCACGTCGGACAGCGTCCACGCCCACGCGCTGGTCGAGCGCCGCCATTTCCCCGTCGCCTTCGAGACCCGCGAGCACCTCTCCCGCGAGGAGAAGGAGCGCTTCGAGGCGCTGCTGCCGGAGGTGCGCGCCCGCTTCGGGCTGGGGAGCCTGCTGGTCTCAAACTCCGCCAAGGACCCCCACCGCATGAGCCGGAGCCGCGTCCTGGTGCGCCGCTTCGACGGCTCGCTCGAGGCCATGGCGCGCGCAAGCCAGTTCATCCGCCACCTCTCCCGCATCGACCGCTACCGTGTCTACACCCCGCCGCCGTTGCGCGACGAGGTGGCCTCGGCCCTCCGCGAGCAATGGACCGAAGCCTCGATCTCCCCCTAGCATTTCCATATCTTTTCTGTGGAGATCCCGTAGAGATCAGTGGAGCAGGTCGCGCAGGGCTTCCGCGGCTTCCCGGTAGCGGAAGACGTAGCCCAGGTCGAGCAGCCGCCGCGGCACCGCCCGCTGGCCGTGGAGCAGCGCGTCGGCCATCTCGCCGAGGAGGAGCCGGAGGGCGAAGCCGGGGGCCGGCGCGAAGCTCGGCCGCATCAGCACCCGGCCGAGGGCACGGCCGAAGTCGCGGCTGGTCAGCGGATCGGGCGCGCTCAGGTTGAAGGGGCCGGCGGCGTCCTCGCGCTCGATCAGGAAACGGATCGCCCCCACCTCGTCCGCCACATGGATCCAGGGGAACCACTGGCGGCCATTGCCGAGCGGACCGCCCGCCATCAACCGGAAGGGGAGCGCCATCCGCGGCAGGGCCCCGCCCTGGTCGCTGAGCACGATCCCGGTGCGCAGCACGGGACGCCGGACGCCGAGCGCTTCCACCCCGGCCGTGGAGGCCTCCCATTCGACGCAAACCTGGGCCAGGAAGTCATTGCCGGCTGGATGGGACTCCTCGACCACCTCATCGCCGCAGGCGCCGTAGTAGCCGACGGCCGAGCCCTGGAGCAGCACCCGTGGCCGGGATTTCGCCTCCTGGATCGCCGCCATCACCGCCTGGCCGGATTCGACGCGGCTCTGCCGGATGCGCCGCTTCTTCCCGTCCGTCCACCGCCCCTCGGCGATGGCGTCCCCGGCGAGATGAACGATCGCCGTACCCTCGTCGAGCAGCGAGCTCCACCCCCGCGCGGTCTTGCCGTCCCACTGGACGGCGCGCGTGCCCGGCGGCAGGGTGCCCACCCGGGACGGATCGCGGGTCAGCACCACAACCTCGTGCCCCGCGCTCCCCATCTCCCGCGCCAGCGCGCTGCCGATGAGACCCGATCCACCGGTGATGACGACCCGCATAGGCTCTATACCGCCGCCAGCTCCTCTTCCAGGAGCTGGCGCTGGTGGAGCTCGGCGTAGACGCCGCCGTGGGCGATGAGCTGCGAATGGGTGCCGCGCTCGACGATATGCCCCTGGTCGAGGACCAGGATGAGGTTCGCGTCCTTCACCGTCGAGATGCGATGGGAGACCAGGAAGACCGTGCGGCCGTGGAAGACGGTCCGCAGGTTGCCGAGGATCTCCTCCTCCGTGGCCGTGTCCACCGCCGACAGGCAGTCGTCGAGCAGCAGGATGCTCGGCTGGCGCAGGAGCGCCCGCGCGAGGGTCACGCGCTGCTTCTGGCCGCCCGAGAGGGTGAGGCCTCGTTCGCCGACGATGGTGTCGAGGCCGTTGGGGAAGGCCACGAGGTCCGGCGTCAGGCCGGCCAGGCGCGCCGCCTCCATCACCTCCTCGACGGGCGCGTCGGGACGGCCCAGGGAGATGTTCTCGCGGATCGTCGCCGAGAAGAGGAAGGTCTCCTGCGGCACCATGCCGATCCCGCCGCGCAGCCGGGCGAGCGGCAGATGCCGGATGTCCGCGCCGTCGACGAACAGCGTGCCGTGCGGCGGATCGATCAGCCGCGGGATCAGCGCCAGCAGCGTGCTCTTGCCCGACCCGGTCCGGCCCACCACCGCCACCGTCTGCCCCGCCGGCACCTGGAGGTTGATATCCGCGAGCACCGGCACCCCCTCGCGGTAGGCGAAGGTCAGGTCGCGGAAGCTCACCGCGCCCAGGATGGCGCCGGGATCGACCAGCGGCTCCTCGTCGCGGATCGCCGGCTGGGTGTCCAGGACCTTGCGGATGCGGGCGAGCGAGGCGGTGCCGCGCTGGGTCAGGTTGACCACCCAGCCGATCGCGATCATCGGCCAGATCAGCCGGCCCAGGAAGAGATGGAAGGTGACGAACTCGCCGACCGAGATCCGGTTCCGGATCACCAGCAGGCCGCCGTACATCAGCACCACCGCGAAGCCGACGCCGACGAGGATCTGGAGCAGCGGCTGGAACGCCGTCGACAGGGCCGCCAGCCGGCGGTTGCCGTCCAGGTAGATCTGGTTGACCCGCTCGAACTCGGCGTCCTCATGGGTCTCCCGGGCGTAGGCCCGCACCACCCGCACGCCGGCGAGATTCTCCTGCACCTTCGTGGTGACGTCCGAGAACTTCCCCTGGACGCTGCTGAACAGCCCGTGGATCCGGCGCCCGATGATGGTGGTCGCGAATACCACCAGCGGCATCGGGGCGAGGGCGATCAGCATCAGCGGCAGGCTGATCCGCGTCATGAAGAAGAGCGCTCCGGCCGCCGTGAAGAGAGTGCCGGCCATGTACATGATGGCCGGGCCGCAGAGCATCCGCACCGCCTGCAGGTCGTTGGTCGCCCGCGCCATCAGGTCGCCCGTGGGGTATTCCTGGTAGAAGCTGGGCGCCTGCTTTTCCAGCGCCGCGAAGTAGACGTTGCGCAGGTCGTACTCGATATCCCGGCTCATCCCCACCAGGACCATGCGCTGCAGGTAGCTGAACACCCCCGTACAGAGCGAGAAGAGGATGACCAGGCCCCCGTAGCCCAGCAGGACCATGCGGGAAGAGCCGTGGCGGATCGAGTCGATGGCGTTGCCGACGAGCAGCGGGCTCGCCAGCCCGAGCAGCACCGAGGCGAGGACGGCGGCCATGCCGATCGCCAGCTTGCGGCGATGGGGCTGGAGATAAGGCCAGAGGTACTTGAGTCGTTTGAACAAGATTTGGGCTCCCGGCGGGAAAGAATATCACCGCCGGGAGCCCCCCGATGCGGCCGGGCCGGTCAGGCCGGCCTGGTAGCCGGCTTGGTAGCCGGCCTAGTACCGCCAGTAGCCGCGGTAGTAGTAGGGGTTGTGGTGGTGACGGTAGACCACGCGCGGCGCGACCCAGATCGCGCGCGGGTGGGGCGGGACCAGCCAGGCGCCCCGGACCCAGACGTAGCGCCGGTGGTAGGGCTGCCAGTGCCCGGGCACCCAGGCGTAGCGCGGGCCGGGCCGGACCAGCACCCGCTCGTGGCGGATCGGCGGCAGCGGGGCGTAGACCCGCACGCCCACACGGGTACGGGTATAGGCCGAGGCCGCCGGGGCAAAGGAGAAGATGGAGACCAGCATCGTCAGAGCGACGGCGAAAGCAGGGATTCGTTTCGAGCTCATGATGTTCATTCCTCCTGCCCCCTGAAACCCGAACGGGGGCGACTTCCTGCGGTACGTATCAATTTCCGTTCCAACCCGGCTTCCCCAGGAGAGCCCCCTCGCTGTGTCCTCTGGAGGAGACATCTTCGTGGTGAGGGGATGGCAGGGCGGCGAGATCTGAGCCGCCCTGCCGCCGTTCATCGCTTGAAGCCGAGGATCACGACGCCCGTGCCCACCAGGAGAATGCCGAACCATTCCCGTGGGCTCGGGCGCTCGTGCAGAAAGATCGTCGCGAAGATGGCGACCAGCACGAGGCTCAGCTTGTCCACCGGCGCTACCTTCGAGGCCTCCCCGATCTTCAGCGCCCGGAAGTAGCAGACCCAGGAGGCCCCCGTCGCCAGCCCGGACAGGGTCAGAAACGTCCACGTCTTCCGGCTCAGCTCGAGCGGATTGCTCCATTTGCCGGTGAAATAGACGAACGCCGCCAGGACGAACAGGATCACGGTGGTGCGGACGAGCGTCGCGAGGTCCGAATCGACCCCCTCGATGCCGATCTTGGCGAAGATTGCCGTCAGCGCCGCGAACACGGCCGAGAGCAGAGCCCAGTGGAACCAACCGGAGGTCGCGGTCATCGGGCCCTCGCCAGAGTCCGCGCCTCGAACGCCCCGACATCCGCGTAATAGCGCCGGACCAGCTCGGGCGACGCGGGGTTGGTGTAGATCTCCGCTTCCGGCCGCTCGATCAGGCGCGCGATGGCGGCGGCGACCTCCTCGGCCGTCTGCGGCTGCATCGAACCGGGCGGCGGCCCCGCCGGGGGAGCGGTTGGCGCCCCCGAGATGGCGGACGAGCCGAGCGCGTTCTGCGCGAACCCGGTCTTCACGATTCCAGGCATCACCAGGGAGACATGGATGTCCGGATACTCCGCGGCCAGGTCGGTGCGCAGGTTGGCGGTCAGCGAGTTGAGGGCGGCCTTGGCGGCGCTGTACACAGAGCGGATGCTGGCCATCGGAACGCGGCCGAGGAAGGAGGAGACGTTGATCAGGTGCCCGGCCCGCCGCTCCATGAAGTGCGGCACCGCCGCCTGCATACCGTAGAGGGCCGACTTCACGTTCACCGTCATCATCTCGTCGAAATCGGCGTCGGTAAGCTGGAGCACCGGCTTGCTGATGCCGCGGCCGGCGTTGTTGATCCAGACGTCGATCCGGCCGAACTCCGCGATCGTCCGGTCGCGGAGGCGCTCGACCTCCTCGCGCCGGGTGGCGTCGGTGGGAACGGCGAGCGCTCCTCCCGCCTCACGGGCGGTCTGCTCGAGCTCCTCCCGGCGGCGCGCCGCCAGCGCCAGCCGGTGACCCTGGCCGCTCAGCTCGTGGGCGAGCGCCGCTCCGATGCCGGCGCTCGCGCCGGTGATCACGATGACTTTCTGCATGGACCTGCCCTCCGTTCCAGCCGATTCAAGGCTCGGGGAGCTTTTAGCACAGCAGGGCCCTTGCCGGAATTACGGGGGAAAGGCCGCCCCCGCCGGGGGGAGGGGTCCCCCCAGGCAGGGACAGGGGTCCCCCCGATGGGGGGAGAGGTCTCCCCGTCGGGGGGAGGCGTCCCCCACGTGGGGATCGGGGTCTCCCCACCGGGGATAGGGGTCCCCCGAGTGGGGAAAGGGGTGCCCCTGGTGGGGGGAGGGGCCCCCCTCCGGGGCGAGGGAGGGGACAAGCCCCTCCCTGCCAGGGCATTTCAGCCGCAATGCAGGCCGACGCAGACGCAGACCACGCACGTGTACGCGGCGCTGCCGGTCTGCTTCTTGCCCACTCCGTTGTCCTCGCAACTGTTGAGGCTCTCCGTGTAGGAATCGACGCTCGCGTTCTCGCCGTAGAGGCTCTGGCAGTTGGCTTCAGCCGTGTTGTACAGGAGGCCTGACAAGTTGGCCTGGGCGTTCGTGCAGGTCGAGCCGGTCCCTACGAGGGTCCCCGTGTTGTAGACGGTCGGCTTGTGGCTGCAAAAGGCCGCGGCCGGGTTTGCCGACAGCAGGAACAAAGCGCTCACGACCAGGACGGGGTAGACGATGCCACGACACGTTCTGTACATGACGAGACTCCTTCGCCTGAGAGACAACCAGGACATTCTGGGGTCTGCTCCTTGCTACAGTAGGTGTCTAAGCTTTAGGATTTATTTCAAGTGCTTGCGCACTCAGTCCGGATCCACCCAGGTCGCCGCCAGAATGGCCTTCGCTCCCTCGGGATGAAGAGGGACATCGCGGCCGTCCACCTCCAAGACCCCTTCGAGCCGCAGGATCGGGCGCCCCTCGATCTCGTACTTGGCCTCGTAGTTGGTGCGCGGCCCCTCATCCCAGGGGCGATCGCGGCGGTCGAAGCGGAGGGCGGGATAACCCGAGAGGATCTCGACCACCCGCTCGCCATAGTCGAGAAAGTCGGTGGCGAAGGAGAAGCGCCCACCCCGGCGGAGCAGGCGGAGCACCAGGTCGACCGTCTCGGGATCGAAGAGGCGGCGCTTGTGGTGGCGGCTCTTCGGCCAGGGGTCGGGGAAGTAGACGTGGAGCGCCGAGGCGAAGCCCGCAGGCAGCACGGACGACGCCAGGCAGAGCGCGTCCCCCCGCATCGCCACCCAGTTGCTCAAGCCGTGACGGCGAGCGCGGTCGACGAAGAGGCCGTGGTACTCCCCCGCCACCTCGATGCCGAGGAAACGGCGGTGCGCGTCCTCCTGACAGCGGCGGAGGAGATAGCGCCCCTTGCCGAAGCCGATCTCGACCTCCCAGTCCGCCGACTCAGGGGAAGTGCCGGGCACCAGCTCGTCGAGCGGGAGCGGCGCCGAGAGGGTGGTGAGCGTCTGGTCCCCGCCGGCGGTCGAGATGGTCGCCGGCTGGATCACAGCAGGTCCTTGCGGCCGGCAGCGGTCAGCTCGGAGACCAGCTTGCGGACCTCCTGCGAGCGCGACTTCGGCATCACCAGCACCGCGTCGCCGGTGCGCACGACCACCAGGTCCTCGACCCCCAGCACGGCGATCGTCCCCTGGCCGGCGAACAGAAGGTTGCCGCGGGCGTCCAGGGCGAGGGTGTCGCCATGGCTGGTGTTCCCCTGAATGTCCTTGGGCAGGATCTCGTCGAGCGCCTCCCAGGAGCCGAGATCGCTCCAGCCGCAGTCGAGCGGGAGGGTGGCGATGCCGTCGAGCTTCTCCATGATCGCGTAGTCGATCGAGTCGGCGGGGAGGCGGCCGTAGAGCTCGCGCAGGCGGTCCGGGGCGGCGGCGATCTCCTCCAGCCCGCGGGAGAGCTCGGGCTGATGCTCGGCGACGAGGTCGAGCAGCGTCGAGCCGCGAAAGAGGAAGATGCCGGCGTTCCAGAGATAGTTGCCGGAGGCCAGGAAGCGCTCCGCGTTCTCGGCCGAGGGCTTCTCGACGAAGCGGCGCACCCGCCGCACCCCCTCGGCCCCCTCGCCAGGCTCGAGCTCCAGATACCCGTAGCCGGTCTCGGCCCAGCGCGGCACGACCCCCAGGGTCATCACCCGGTCCTCTCGCTCGACCACCCGCGCCGCGCGCTCCAGGGCCTCGCGGAAAGCGGCGGGGTCCCCCATCCGGTGATCGGCCGGCAGCACCGCCACCACCTCGCGCCGCGCCGCTTCCGGCATTGAGCGCACCGCCCAAGCGATGGCGGGCGCCGTGTTGCGCCCCTGGGGCTCGCTCAGGATCTGCTCCGGCGGCACCGACGGCAGATCCCGGCGCACCGCCTCCGCCAGCTCCTCGGTGGTGCAGACCCAGACCGACTCGGGGCCGATCGCCGGCGCCAGCCGCTCCAGGGTGTCGCGCAGAAGCGTCCGCTCCCCCTCGAGAGCGAGGAGCTGCTTGGGCCGCGACTTCCGCGACAGAGGCCAGAAACGAGTGCCGCTGCCGCCGGCCAGGATCAATGCCCGCATGCACGCTCCTCCCTCGGCAATCCTTGGATCATCTTTTTCATGGCGGCGGAGTATACCCGTCCCTTCCGAAGAGTGCCCCGGTTTTCCTTTCCGACGGCACTATGGCAATGGCTACACAATTTTTGTTGCAACTCCATCGAAACTTTCTATTTGGGAGATTATTAGAGATGCTTAAGAAGAAAATCGTCGTTACCGCAATCACTCTCTGTCTCTCCATCCCGAGCCTCTCGCAGGCACTCCCCCTGAGCTGGATTCCGGGTCCGGGCGCGCTGGTGAAGCTGGCGCAGCTCTGGGACAGGCTCCCGGGCGTGCACCCCGCGCGGACGGCGCGGAGCCACCAGAAGCAGGGCTGTGGAATGGATCCCAACGGCGTGCCGCTCTGCGCATCCGGTTCCACACAGACGGCGCCGCCGGCCGGTCCAGTCGAAACTGGCCTGTGAGGGCCGCGCGGGAAGGAGGGGCGGCGGGAGCCGCCCCTGATCTCTTCCGTCCTACTCTTCTCCCAGCTCCATCCCCATGATGTGGAAGCCGGAATCGACGTAGACGGTTTCGCCGGTGATGCCGCTGGCCAGAGGCGAGAGGAGGAAGAGGCCGAGGTTGCCCACCTCCTCGTGAGTGACGTTGCGGCCAAGCGGGGCGATGCCGCCGACCTTGTTGTACATCTTCATGAAGCCGGGGATGGAGCGCGCCGCCACGGTGCGCACCGGGCCCGCGGACACCGCGTTGACCCGCACCCCCTTCTTGCCCAGCTCGTAGGCCAGATAGCGGACGCTCGCCTCCAGCGCGCTCTTGGCGATGCCCATGACGTTGTACTTGGGCACCACCTTCTCGGCGGCGTAGTAGGTGAGGGTGACCAGGGAGCCCCCCTCGTTGAGCAACGGCTCGGCCTCGCGGGCGACGGCGACCAGGGAGTAGGCGGAGATGTCGAGCGCCGTCCGCCAGTCCTCGCGGGTGGTCTCGATGTAGCGCCCGTCCATGGCCGCCCGGGGGGCGAAACCGATGGAGTGGACGACGAAGTCGAGGCTCCCCCAGGCGTCCCGGAGATCGTCGAAGGTGGTCTTCAGATCCTCGTCGCGGGTGACGTCGCATTGGGAGAGCCGGGTCCCCGGCCAGTCGCGGGTGAGCTTTTCGAGGTCCTCCCGCAGCCGCTCCCCCTGATAGCTGAAGGCCAGTTCCGCGCCCGCCTCGTGCAGCCGTTCGGCGATCGCCCAGCCGAGGCTCCGCGAGTTGGCGACGCCCATCACCAGTCCACGCTTGCCCTGCAAATCGATTTCGATCATGGCGGCGTATCTTATCCGATCGGCCCCCGATCGGCCCGAGGGCGGCCTCGGGTATGATCAAGTCCGAGGACGAGCGATGACCAAGCTGCAAGAGGCCGAGCGCCTCCTCTCCGAAATGACGCGTGCCGAGAAATCTCAGATCCTTCAGTGGGTCGTGCGGGATCTGGGGGATGCCTTCCCCGGGATTGAGAGCTCGCCGGAGGTCCTCGGCGGCGAGCCGTGCATCGTCCGCACCCGGATCCCCGTCTGGCTGCTCGTCCAGGCCCGCCATCTTGGAACGAGCGAGGCCGAGTTGCTTCGCGCCTATCCAACCCTACGCGCGGAGGATCTGGGGAACGCTTGGGCCTACTATCGCTCACACCGCGACGAGATCGAGCGGCAGATTCAAGACAATGAGGCCGCCTGATCGATGACCCGGCTCTACACGAACGAGAACTTCCCGCTCCAAGTCGCCGAAGAGCTCCGCCGTCTGGGGAATGACGTCCTGACCGTCCAGGAAGCTGGCAACGCCGGCCAGGCGATCCCCGATACGGCGGTCCTCACCTTCGCAACTCGGGACCGGCGCGTCCTGGTAACGCTGAACCGGCGGCACTTCATCCGTCTGCATCACGACCAGCCCGAGCATCAAGGGATCGTGGTGTGTACATTCGACCCCGATTTCGTCGGCCAGGCCCACCGGATTCATGAGGCCTTGGAAGATCCAGCAGGGATGGCGGGGCGGCTCGTCCGGGTCAATCGTCCGCTCTCCGAGCATTGAGCACCCCCATGAACCTCTTCGAGCTGACCCGCGCCCTGATCGACATCGACTCGACGACCGGGCGGGAGCGGGAGATCGGCGACTTCCTCTTCCGCCGCCTGGAGGAGCTCGTGGACCGGGCTCCCGGCGGCGCGGTCGAGCGCATGCCGGTCGAGGGGGACCGCTTCAACGTCTTCGCCGCCTGGGGGGAGCCGGTGGTCGTCCTCTCGACCCACATGGACACCGTGCCGCCGTTCTTCCCCTCCTCGGAGGACGGCGAATTCCTCCACGGCCGGGGGGCGTGCGACACCAAGGGTGGGATCGCCGCCATGCTCCAGGCTGCCCGGGATTTACTGGACGAGGGGGTCCGCGGGTTCGGCCTGCTGTTCGTCATCGGCGAGGAGACCGACAGCATCGGCGCCCAGATGGCCAACCGCCACCCCCGCGGGTCCCGCTATCTGATCAACGGCGAGCCCACCGAGAACCGGCTCGCCCTGGGCTCGAAGGGGAACCTCTATCTCGCCCTCGCGGCCGAGGGGAGGGCGGCCCATTCCGCCTATCCGGAGCTGGGCGACTCGGCGATCGACAAGCTGGTCGACGTCCTGGCGCGCCTGCGGGACCTGCCGCTCCCTTCCGACCCCGTGCTCGGCGAGACCACGCTCAACGTCGGCACCCTCGCCGGCGGCCGGGCTCCCAACGTCGTGGCGGACCAGGCGCGGGCCGAGGTGACGATCCGCACCGTCGGGGAGACGGCGGAGCTGCGGCGCAGGGTCGCCGCGGCGGTGCACGCCGTTCCAGGGGTGCACATCGCGGAGATCCGGGAGGTGCCGGCCGTACACCTCGGGTCGCTCCCCGGCTTCGAGACCACGATCGTCAAATACACCACAGACATCCCCCGGCTGGGGGCCTGGGGGGAGCCCTTCCTGCTCGGGCCGGGGAGCATCCACGTCGCCCACACTCCCGTGGAGAGGGTCGCGAAGCAGGATCTCATCGACGCCGCGCGGCGCTATAAGGATATGGTTCGGCGATTGCTCGACGAGAGGATATGAGGATGGACAAGAAGATCGAGGTCGGAATCCTGGGCGCCACCGGCACGGTGGGCCAGCGGTTCGTACAGCTCCTGGAGAACCACCCCTGGTTCGAGCTCAAATGGCTCGGCGCCAGCGATCGCAGCGCCGGCAAGAGCTACCGCGAGGCCACCTCCTGGCAGCTCGAGGGGCAGCCGCCCGCGGACGTCGCCGAGCGCGCCGTTGAGGAGTGCGTGCCCGGCCGGGGGCCGCGGCTGGTCTTCTCCTCCATGTCCGGCAGCCTGGCGGGGGAGATCGAGCGCGACTTCGCCGCCGCCGGCCACGTCGTGGTCTCCAACTCCAGCCACTACCGGATGACGCCGGACGTCCCCCTGCTGGTGCCGGAGATCAACCCCGATCATCTGGGCCTGCTGGCGGTCCAGCGCCGGGAGCGGGGGTGGGAGGGGGGGATCGTGACCAACCCCAACTGCGCCGCCGTCGTGCTGGTGATCCCGCTCGCCGCCCTGCGCTCCTTCGGCATCCGGAGGGTGGCGGTCACCACCTTCCAGGCGGTCTCCGGCGCCGGCTACCCCGGCGTGCCGTCGCTCGATATCCTCGGCAACGTCATCCCCTATATCGGCGGCGACGAGGAGAAGAAGCTGGAGACCGAGCCGCAGAAGATCCTGGGCGAGCTGGCGGGGGATCACATCCGGCCGCTCCCGTTCACGATGAGCGCGAGCTGCAACCGGGTCCCCTCGGTGGATGGCCATCTGATCTCGGCCAGCGTCGAGTTCGAGCGCCGGCCGGAGCGCGAGGAGATCCTGGAGGCCCTGGCAGCCTTCTCCGGCCTCCCCCAGGAGCGCGGCCTCCCCTCGGCGCCGAAGCGGCCGATCCACTTCATGGAGGCGCCGGACCGCCCGCAGCCGCGCAAGGACGCCGGGCTGGAGCGCGGGATGGCCACCGCCGTTGGGCGGCTGCGGGAGTGCAACCTCTTCCACTGGAAGTTCGCCGCGCTCTCGCACAATGTCCTGCGCGGGGCCGCCGGCGCCGCCCTGCTCAACGCCGAGATGATGAAGAGCGAGGGACTGATCGCCCCATGATCGTGATGAAATTCGGCGGCAGCTCGGTCGACGGCGCGGCGGCGATCGAGCGGGTGGCGGGCATCGTGCGCGACAACCTTCCCCGCCAGCCCGTGGTGGTGGTCTCGGCGATGGCCAAGACCACCCGCCGCCTGCTCGAGGCCGCCGACGCCGCGGCGGCCGGGGATCGCGCCGGCGCGCTGGCCGCCTTCGACGAGATCGAGACCTATCACCGCCGCGAATCCCACGGCGTGGTCCCCCCCGCCGGCCGGCCGGCCCTGGATGCGGCGCTCGGCCCCTTCTTCAACGACCTGCGCACCCAGCTCGACGAGCTGCTCGCCACGCGGGCCCTGACGCCGCGCGTGGCGGACGCCGTGGCAGGATTCGGCGAGCTGCTGGCGAGCACCATCCTCGCCTTCGCGTTCACTCATGCCGGCGTCGACGCCGCCTGGGTGGACTGCCGGCGGGTGATCGTGACCGACCACGACTTCACCCGCGCCCTCCCGCTCTATGGCCCGACCGACGCCCGCCTGCGCGAGACCCTCCTGCCGCTGCTGCGCGCCGGACGCGTGCCGGTCCTCGGCGGCTACGTGGGGGCGACGCTGCAGGGGGTGACGACGACGCTCGGCTATGAGGGGTCGGACTTCTCGGCCGCCATCGTCGGCGCCGCGCTGGGAGCGGAGGAGATCGTGATCTGGACCGACGTCGACGGCATGCGCACCGCCGATCCGCGCAACTTCCCCGGCGCGCGGCGGATCCGCACCCTCTCTTTCGCCGAGGCCCTGGAGCTCTCCTGCTCGGGCGCCAAGAAGCCCCATTACGGCACGCTGGGGCCGGCGAGCCGGGCGGGCGTGCCGATCCGCATCCTCGACTCCCGCCACCCCGGCGGCCAGGGGACGGTGATCGGCCGCCGCAATCCGGACGCGCCGCCGACGATCAAGTCGATCGCCTGCCGCGCCAACGCCCACCTGATCTCCACCCGCCTCTCCGCCCAGGCCACCGGCGAATCCCAGAACGGCCTGCTCGCCGGCGTCTTCGAGGTCTGCGAGCGCTTCCGCCCGTCGCTCCTGGCGATGGGGAACGGCGATCTCGCCCTCGACCGCGAGGACCGGCTGCCTGAGATCCATTCGGCCCTGCTCTCGGCCGTGGGGCAGAAGGCCGAGCTCTGGGTCACCCGCGGCCGTACGGTCGTCTCGCTGGTCTCGGAGGACCTCGCGACTCATCCGGACCTCGCCGAGCGCGTCCTCGAGGCGGCGCGGGAGCTCGAGCCGCGGCTGGTGTTCAGGGGGGTCGCGGCGCCGGTCGTCCGCCTGCTGGCCGAGGACGAGCACCTTCCGGAGCTGCTCGCCCGGCTGCACGCGGCGCTGCTGCCGGGCGAGCCGGACGAGGTCGTCGAATGAGTGAAATGAAGAGTCGCCTGGCGCTGGTCGGCTACGGCCGGATGGGCAAGCTGGTCGAGCGGCTCGCCCCCGAGCACGGCTTCGAGGTGGCGTTGCGGCTCCACGGCGCCGATGTCGAGGGTACCGCTGTCGAAATCACCGCCGAGAGCTTCCGCGGGATCGACGTGGCGATCGACTTCTCGACCGCGGCGGCGGTGCCGGTCAACGCCGAGCGAATCGCCGCTCTCGGAGTACCGCTGGTGGTCGGGACCACCGGCTGGGGAGACCAGCTCCCGCGGGTACGGGAGGCGGTCGAGCGGCACGGCGCGGGTCTCCTCCATGGCGCCAACTTCTCCGTCGGCGTGCAGGTGTTCTACCGTCTGGCGGCGGCGGCGGCGCGGCTGCTCGCCCAGGAGGTCGCCTACGACGCCTGGGCCTACGAGATCCATCACAAGAGGAAGAAGGACGCCCCTTCGGGGACGCTGCTGGAGATCGAGCGGGCCATGGCGGCGGCGGGGTGGTCACGCCCGATCGACGCCGCGAGCAACCGGGCGGGATCGATCCCCGGCACCCACCAGATCGGCTTCGACTCCGAGGCGGACACGATCATCCTGGAGCACCGCGCCCGCGACCGCTCCGGCTTCGCCCATGGCGCCCTCCGCGCCGCCCGCTGGATGATCGGGCGCCAGGGTTTCCACGAGTTCAGCCAGGTCTGGGAAGAGATCGTCCGCGAACGGCCATAGAATGAGATTCGAAGCGCGCCGTCCGTACCGATAAAAAGGCGCGCGCAGGAGGCACCATGTTCCAAGGCTGCGGTACCGCGCTGGTCACTCCGTTCCGGTCCGATCTGTCGCTGGATGAAGAGACCCTGCGCCGGCTGGTGCGCCGCCAGATCGAGGCCGGAATCCATTTTCTGGTCCCCTGCGGCACGACGGGCGAAAATCCCACCCTGTCGCGCGAGGAGCACCTGCGGGTGGTCGAGATCACGCTCGAGGAGGCGCAGGGGAAGATCCCCGTGCTCGCCGGCTGCGGCGGCAACGACACCCGCGAGGTGGTCGAGCTCGCCCGCGATATCGAGGGGCTCGGGGCGGACGGCCTGCTGGTTGTCACCCCGTTCTACAACAAGCCCACGCCCGAAGGGCTCTACCAGCACTATCGCGCGGTGGCCCGCGCCACGCGGCTGCCGATCGTGGTCTACAACGTCCCTGGCCGCACCGGCCTGAACGTCGAGCCCGCCACGCTGGCGCGCCTGGCGGAGATCGAGACGGTGGTGGGGGTCAAGGAGGCGTCGGGCAACATCTCCCAGATCGCGGCGATCTTCCAGGCGGTCCCCGACAGCTTCGCGGTGCTCTCGGGCGACGACGCCATCACGCTGCCGGTGATCGTCCTCGGCGGGGTGGGGGTCATCTCGGTCGTCTCGAACGAAGTCCCCTTCGCCATGGCGCGGCTGACCGCGCTCGCCCTCGAGGGGGATTTCCCCGCGGCGCGCGAGGTCCAGCGCCGGCTGCACGCGCTGATGGAGATCAATTTCATCGAGTCGAACCCCGGGCCGGTCAAGGCGGCGATGAGCCTCATGGGGCTGCTCGAGCCGGCGTTCCGCCTGCCGGCGGTCTACCCGCGGCCGGAGAGCGTGCGAAAGATCGAGAAGATCCTGCTCGGGCTCGGGCTGATTCCGGAGAGCCCGGAGGCGGAGACCGTGGTGGAGAACCGTCTTGCGGTCTGAGGATCTCGAGGCCATGCGGGGGGGCGTCGAGCGGCTCTACGCCGAGCCGCCGGCCACCTATGGGCCCGAGCATCGCCAGCTCTTCGATCGCTTCAAGCAGGCGCTCAACCGCGGGGAGATCCGCGCCGCCGAACCGGACGCCGCCTCTCCCACCGGCTGGCGGGTGAACCCCTGGGTCAAGCAGGGGATCCTCGCCGGCTTCCGCATGGGGGAGATCGTGGACATGTCGATAGGGGGATTACCCGGCGGCCGGCTCTCCTTCCTCGACAAGTCGACCTATCCGCCCCGGCCGCTCGGTCTGGAGGATGGCGTCCGCGTCGTCCCCGGGGGCTCGGCGATCCGCGACGGCTGCTATCTCGGGCGCGGGGTGATCTGCATGCCGCCGATGTACGTCAACGTGGGCGCCTGGGTGGACGACGACACAATGATCGACTCACATGCCCTGGTGGGGAGCTGCGCCCAGGTCGGCAAGCGGGTCCATCTTTCGGCCGCCGCCCAGCTCGGCGGCGTGCTGGAGCCGGTGGGGGCCTCGCCGGTGATCGTCGAGGACGACGTCCTGATCGGCGGCAACTGCGGCGTCTACGAGGGGACGGTGGTCAAGCGGCGCGCCGTGCTCGGGGCGGGGACGATCCTCACCCGCTCGACGCCGGTCTACGACCTCGTCCGGGAGACGATCCACCGCGCGACCGACGAGCTCCCCCTGATCATCCCCGAGGAGGCGGTCGTCGTCCCCGGCTCCCGCGCCGTCGCCCGCGGGGCCGGCAAGGAGTGGGGGCTCTCCCTCTACACCCCGGTGATCGTCAAGTATCGCGACGCTTCGACGGACGAGCGGGTGCAGTTGGAGGACTGGCTGCGGTAGGAGGGGGCTCGGGTCAGGAGCGGGAGCTTCGGCGCTGGGGAAGGACGGGCACCAGTTTACCGTCCTTTAAAGTGACGTAAGGCCCATCATCTTCCTGTTCCAGCCGCTTCAGATCGTGGTAGATCTTTTCCAGGTCGTAGTCGAATTTCGCAGCGTACTCCTCACGGAACTGTCGGATCTCTTCCATGGGATCATCTTTGAACGAAGGTTTCATAGGTTCCCCAACTTCCGAAGCTGCGAGGCGTACAAATCACGGGACTGGCATGCCCCGACGAAATGATTATAGAGCGAATTCTCGGAATCCGAGATTCATTTGCCAGATGACGGCAGTCCCAAGTCACGAGATAGTCCATTCCATGGACAACCGCAATCGCGAGATGAAGCGCGTCATTGGTTGCCTTCTTTGGCAAGCCCGCCTTCAGGCACAGAGTCTGGGCCAGAACAAGGCACTCAGGAGTCACTGTCAACTTCGGGAAATGCCTCACCGCAGACAGACGGCGCTCTGCAGCTTCTGGGTCTCCAGCCCCGGACTCCAACAGGACGAGCCGGGATATGTAGAGGTCGAACCTCGACTCGGCGCCCTCCCACCACTTCCGAGTCGTTCGCTGCTCGGCGGCGATCTTAATCTCCCGGCTGGTCCGTCCGGTGAGGTAGCTGATGACACTGGTCTCCAGATAGACCTTCGGCTTCAGAGCTCCTCCCCGGAAGTCCGTTGAGCTGAGGGACTGGTTCCTTGCAGGCGAAACTATATACCCGGAAGGCGCGCCTGCAAGGCCCGCAGCAGAATCACCTGCGCCGTCGTCGACGGCGAGCCCACCTGGGCGCGGAGCAACATCTTGGCCTTGCTCTCCAGCGACCTGGCGAGGTCGCTCTCGGGCTCGTAGGGGAAGGTGAGGAAGCCCACCCGGCCACCAGGAAAGCCGAGTTGGCCGTCGGCGCCGTCGACCTTGATCGGGATCAGGTTGGGGTGGCGGCCGGTCAGACCCCAGAACAGCGAGGAGCTCGGCGTGCCCAGCCCCGCCCAGGTGTCGTCCACGATCACCACCAGCGGCCGCCGCTCCGCCTCCGCGGCCAGCGCGGAGCAGAGGGCCAGGCGCTCGCGGGTGACCGGTATGTAGCCGGTCTCCTCGCGGGGAAACTCCAGGAGCACCACCGCCGGCTCCCCCTCGGGAAGATCGGCGAGATGCCGGGAGACGGCGGCCGGATCGAAATGCCCGCCGTGCGTGCAGGCGCAGGGGAGCGGCTGGGCCCCCAGGCGCAGGGCGAACAGCTCCTCGTCCCCCTCGCGGCCGGGGTGGGGCAGGATGACCTTCCGACCCTCGTCGACGAACAGCTCGGCCGCCAGCGCCCGGGCCTGAGCCGTGCCGACGGTGACGATCGGCAGCGCGGAGGGGAGGTCGGGGCGCTGACCCCGCCGCTGCCAGTCGCGCCAGGCGCGGCGCAGCTCGGGGATCCCCTCGACCGGCGAGTAGAGGAAGGCCCGGCTCCGCTCCGCCTCGTCGAGCCCGGAGAGGGCGGCGGCCATCGAGGGAAGAGGGACCGCCGCGCCGTGACCGTCGGTGATCTGGCCGATGGTGGCGTTGAACGGCTTGCCCCGCGCCTCGGCGGTCTGCAGCGGCAGAAAGTGGACCGGCTGGAGCGCCCGGCGGCCGAGGGGCGAGAGAGCGGCCCACACCGCGGGCGCGGCTTTTTCCAGAAAGGTGTTCGCATCGGTGACCGGATCGACCGAGGTCGCTGGATCGACCGGATCAGCGCTCATCCTTCTTCTCCTTCTCCTCCCCCGCCACGCTCCGGATCTTCGCCACCGCCGAGTCGAGCGTCGCGAGAGCGCTCGCTCCACCCTGTTTGAGCTGAGCCTCCAGGCGGTTCAGCTCGGCGTCGACCTCCTGCCATTTCTCCCGGGTGGCCGCGCCGGCGTTGCGGTAGGAGCGCTCCAGGTTTTGCCGGACCTCCGCCACGTCACGTTCCACCGAGCCGAGGTTGCGGTCGCCCGCCACCTCGGCCCGGTGACCGAGAAGCCGGCTTTCAGCTTGCGCCAGGGCTGTCGTGCCGCCATCCGGGCCGCCGACCCGGAAGCTCGCCGCCCCCCGGGTGGCGTCGCCCCAGATCTCCTTGAGCTCCCCCCCGGCGCGCCGGTAGGCCGCCCAGGAGAAGACCAGCGCCACGATCGCCACCAGCAGCGCCAGCCGGGCCATGCAACCTCCTCCTTCGCTACGCTTCTGTCCCCAGGCCATCCGCGATCCTCCTCAGGAGATCTTACAGGCACCCGCCGGGTTGAAAGCGTGCGCGGTTCGCACTAAACTTTAGTTGACTCCTCCGCAGTCAGGATTCTGGCGCGGGGGAATTCCCCAGGCCAGCGTGGACGTTCGGAGGGGTGATACCAAGTCTCCCCCCTCGCTCCGCGTTCCGGTGAGGGCAAAGATTTCACGATCAGGAGGACATGTTCATGGCAACCGCTACCGTCGAGACCCTGCAGTTTCAAGCCGAGACCAAGCAGCTCCTCGACCTGATGATCCATTCGCTGTACTCGAACAAGGAGATCTTTCTCCGCGAGCTGATCTCGAACGCGTCCGATGCCCTCGACCGGCTCCGCTTCGAGGCGCTGACGCAGCCGGAGCTTCTCGCCGGCGACGAGACGCTTGAGATCCGCCTGGAGGCGGACCGCAATGCGCGCACCCTGACCATCCGGGACAATGGCATCGGCATGAGCCGTGATGAGGTGATCGCCAACATCGGGACGATCGCCAAGTCCGGCACCCGCGAGCTCGCCGAGCGCCTGAAGCAGGGGGAGTCGCAGCAGACGATCGCGGAGCTGATCGGCCAGTTCGGCGTCGGCTTCTACTCCTCGTTCATGGCCGCCGAGCGCGTCGAGCTGGTGACCCGCCGGGCCGGCGAGGAGACCGCCACCCGCTGGGAGTCCACCGGCGACGGCACCTACACCATCGAAGAGGGGGTGAAGGCCGGCCGCGGCACCGCGATCACCCTCCACCTGAAGCCCGAGGACAAAGACAACGGCATGGACGACTTCTCCGACCGCTGGGTGGTCAGCCGCGTCGTCCGCCGCTACTCGGACTTCGTCAGCTACCCGATCATCCTCAAGGCCGAGAAGGACCCGGAGATCGAGGACCTCGCCAAGGAGAAGGAAACCGGCGAGAAGCCCCAGATGGCGCTCGAGGAGAAGGTCCTCAACTCGATGAAGCCGATCTGGACGCGTCCCGCCTCCGAGGTCACCCAGGACGAGTACAAGGAATTCTACAAGCACATCTCCCACGACTGGACCGAACCGCTGAAAACGATCCAGTACCGGGCCGAGGGGCGGATCGAGTACCAGGCGCTGCTCTTCATCCCGGCGACCGCGCCCTACGACCTCTATTACGTGGCCTCGAAGCCGGGGCTGCAGCTCTACGTCAAGCGCATCCAGATCATGGAGAAGTGCGAGGACCTGCTGCCGCAGTACCTCCGCTTCGTCCGCGGCGTCGTCGACTCGCCGGATCTCCAGCTCAACGTCTCGCGCGAGATGCTGCAGCAGGACCGCTTCATCACTCTGATCCGCAAGGGACTGACCAAGAAGATCCTCGACGTCCTCGACGAGATGCGGGAGAAGGACTCCGAGACCTACCTGAAGTTCTGGGCCGAGTTCGGCCGCGCCATCAAGGAAGGGACCAGCTCCGACTACGAGAACAAGGAGCGCCTGCTCGAGCTGCTCGTCTTCGAGTCGTCGAACGACCCGGAGAAGCTGACGACGCTCAAGGAGTACGTCGAGCGGATGAAGGAGGGGCAGAACGAGATCTACTACCTCACCGGCGAGTCCCGCTCGCAGGTCGAGAACTCCCCCCACCTCGAGACCTTCAAGGAGAAGGGGTACGAGGTGCTCTACCTGGTCGACACCGTCGACGAGCTGCTGACGCAGTCGCTCCACGAGTACGGCGGCAAGCGCCTGAAGTCGGTGGGCAAGGGCACGGTCTCACTCGGCAACGAGGAGGAGAAGAAGCAGACCGAGGAGGAGCTGAAGGCGCAGGAGGAGCAGATGAAGCCACTCCTGGAGCACCTGCAGAAGAAGCTCGACGCCAACGTCAAGCAGGTCCGCCTCACCAACCGCTTGACTAATTCCCCCGTCTGCCTGGTGGGCGCCGAGCACGACTACAGCCCGCAGTTGGAGAAACTCCTCCAGAAGGGGAAGGGGGGCGGCCCCAAGCAGCGCCGGATCATGGAGCTCAACCCGAAGCACGAGATCCTCTCCCGGATGACCGAGCGCTTCGAGAAGAGCCCGGACGACCCGATGCTCGAGGACTACGCCCAACTGCTCTTCGGCTACGGCCTGATCGCCGAGGGGGGCGAGCTCCCCGACCCCGTGCGGTTCAACCGCGCGGTGGCCGACCTGATGACGCGTAGCGCCAACTAGGAGCTCACCTCCACGAGGGCGGATCGAGGGGCGGCCGCGAGGCCGCCTCTCTGTTTTTCCGCCACTGGCACCGTCCCGAACCGGCGCTCCCGGCGCTGGAACTCGCGCACGGCGCCGGCGAGGTCGGCGCCGCTGAAGTCCGGCCACATGCGGTCGGTAAAGACCAGTTCGGCGTAAGCGCACTCCCAGAGCAGGAAGTCCGAGAGCCGCTGCTCGCCGCCGGTGCGGACCAGGAGATCGACGTCGGGCACGGGCCTCTCCTCATGAGGATCGGACAACAGGCGCGCGAAGGCCTCGCGGGAAGGTTCGCCGCCGCGCAGCCGGGCGGCGGCACGGAGGATGGCGTCGCGCGCCGAGTAGTCGACCGCGATCCGCAGCAGGAAGCGGTCAGCCCCTGCCGTCACCCTCTCCGCGTCCTCGATCACCCGCACCAGCCCGGACGGGAGCCGGTCCCGCCGGCCGATCACCGAGATGCGGACGCCGTTCTCCGAGCACTTGGCGGATTCCGCCATGAGATAGCTCCGGAAGAGGCGCATCAGCGCGCGGACCTCCATGTCCGGACGCTTCCAGTTGTCCGAGGAGAAGGCGAAGAGGGTCAGCGTGCCGACCCCCAGATCCCGGGCCGCCTCGACCGTCCGCCGGACCGCCTCCACCCCCGCGACGTGCCCCGCCGTGCGCGGCCGGCCGCGCGAAACCGCCCAGCGACCGTTGCCGTCCATGATGATGGCGACGTGGAGCTTGGTTCTCTTCATGTCTCCTCCGAATGTCTCCCTGATAAATGACTTTGCAAAACAAAGCGCATGGACGCGGAACGGCGCTCCCTCACCCCTCGCGGGTGGCCTGAATGATCGCCTCCATGTGGTCTAGATACCGCTCGAGCGCCCCGCGGCCGGGCGAGGTGAGCTGGTACTCGGTCTTGGGCATCCGCCCCTCGAAGTACTTCTCGCAGGTGATGTAGCCTGCCTCCTCGAGCTTGCGGGCGTGGACGCTCAGATTGCCGTCGGTCGTCTTGAGCAGCTTCTTGAGGTCGTTGAAGCTCAGGCGGTCGTTAACCGCCAGCGCACTGACGATCCCGAGCCGCATCCGCTCGTGGATGACGCGGTCGAGGTCGAGGGCGGTCTGCGGAGCTGGAGCATGGACGGCCATTTCGGACCCTTCCGTCGTCTCGCCGCCGCCGTCGTGCTTGAGGGCGTTAGCCACCATGCCTCCAGGCGATGACGATTCCGAAAATCACGTGCAGCCCCCCGAAGCCGGCGGCGAGCAGGGCGTCGCGCCAGACGGGCGGCGACACCAGAGTCACCGCCCCCAGCGCCATGAACGCGATCCCCATCACGGGAACCGTGCGCACCGAGAAGGCCCCTCCCGTCACTACGCCGGTGCCGTAGAGCAGGAGCCAGAGACCCGGGAGCACGGCCACATTGCCGGAGAAGAACAGGACCGGCGTCAGCAGGGCCCCCGCCATCAACGGAGGGAAGAGCGACAGGATGAACCGGCGCCCCGGCTTCGAGAACAGGCTCTGCTCGGACCGCCGGGCTTTCCAGAGGATCGCGCCGGTGGTGATGAGGAACGCCACCAGGGCGTCCCACAGCCAGACCTGCAACCACCCCCACGTCGTCACCTGCCGGGAGGCGATCCAGGCCGCCACCATCGCGGTGACGCCCACCGCCACCTCGCCGAGCCCCGAGACCGCGGTGAAGAAGGCGGCCCCTTCCATGGTCTCGCGGATGAACCGCAGGTTGTCCATCGCCCGCAGATGAAGGGCGGGCGGAGGGACGAGCCGGGGTCGGACTGGCTGTGGATCGGCCATGGCTCAATCTACGCCGGTGACCGGAACTTCGTCAAGGACTTTTTGCCACAAAGTTGTATAAGAGGAGCGGAACGGGAGAGGGCGGGGGGTCCCTCCCCCTTCAGGGGGAGGTTAGGAGGGGGCTCAACGCTACGCCCCTTTCGCCTCTGCCTGTTTTTTGGCCATCGCCGCCACCATCCCCACCATCGACATCAAGCCCATGGACTTGCCCATGGAGAGCTCGCGGCCGAAGACCTGGTAGACGATGTCCTGCGACACCTCGGCGACCTGCTCGGAGGGTGCGCCAGAGAGGGCATCGCCGAGGATCACGGCCATCGCCTTGGCGGAGATCCCCTGCGGGTTCTCGACGGCGAAGTGGAAGTCGAGCGTGCCGTCCGGCCGCGGCTCGGTGAAGACGTAGGCTTCCGATTCGCAGGCGGGGACCTGGTGCTCCGCGGCGAAGGGGCGCCGCGCCAGCCGTGGCGGCACCTCCTCGAAGCGGCCCGCGATGTCGATCAGGAGCTGGATCCGCTCGCTGCGGTCGGGGACCATCTCGAGCGTCTCCAGCGTGTCGGTCAGTTTGTCAGGCACAGCCATTCACTCTCTCCGGAAAAGGGAGCGGGCTTCAGCGCTCGATGGGGACTCCCACGAGATTGCCCCACTCCGTCCAGCTCCCATCATAATTCCGGACCTTGTCGAAGCCCAGCAGATGGGTGAGGACGAACCAGGTGTGGCTGCTGCGCTCGCCGATGCGACAGTAGACGATGACGTCGTCCCCCGGCTTGATCTTCGCGTCCCCCTCGTAGAGGGCGCGCAGTTCCTCGGCCGTCTTGAACGTGCCGTCGTCGGGGTTGACCGCCTTGGCCCAGGGGACGCTTGCCGCCCCGGGGATGTGGCCGCCGCGCAACGCGCCCTCGTTCGGATACTCCGGCATGTGGAGCTTCTTGCCGCTGTACTCGTCGGGGCTGCGGACGTCGACCAGCGGCTTCTTCGCCTCCAGATGCTGGAGCACCTGGTCACGGAAGGCGCGAATGCGCTTGTCGTCCCGCTCGGCGGCCTTGTAGTCGCTCGCCGGGTAGCTCGGCGTCTGCTTGTCCAGGGGCCGGCCTTCATTGGCCCACTTGATCCGTCCGCCGTCCATGATCTTCGCCTTGTCGTGTCCGAAGAGCTGGAACACCCAGAAGGCATAGGTCGCCCACCAGTTATTGCGGTCGCCATAGAAGACGACCGTGGTGTCCTTGGTGACGCCGATGCGCCGCATCAGCGCCTCGAACCCGTCCCGGCCGAGATAGTCGCGCCGCACCGGATCGTTCAGGTCGCGCGTCCAGTCCACCTCGACGGCGCCCGGGACGTGCCCGGTCGCGTACAGCAGAGGATCCTCGTTCGACTCGATGATCCGGATCCCCGGGTCGTTCAGATGGTTCGCAACCCACTCGGTCGAGACCAGCACCTCGGGACGAACATAACCACGGCTCTCGATTTCGCTCAACGTAGGTCTCCTTTCGCCCCTTCCCGCAGGGGTCCTCTATTTGTGACCAATTCTATCACCATCATAGAAGCTCCGCCAACGCCCTCCTCCTTCTTTGTTCAAAGCCTGCTCTTCGGCTACAGTTTCGCAAGTTCTCGCACCCTTTTGTCCACAGGGCCCTTACTTGCACGGGGCCTTACATGACAGGCATCGGCGGCCAGGGTGGCCGCTTCGTGACCTGCCTCGAAGGAGCTTTATGTCCAGCCGTACGTACCGTTGCACTCTCGCCCTGACCCTCGCGCTCTCCACCGGGGCGCTCGCGCTGCCGTCCGCGCAAGCGGCTCCGGCCCGGAGCGATGCCCCCCCGGTCTCGTCCATCCAGGGCAACCTCGTCACCCGTAGTCTCTTCGAGTCTTTGCAGAAGCTCTGGGGGATGCTCAGGGACAGCTCCCCCCAACCCACGAACCCTCATCAAGGCCCTGACAACAGAGAGGGCTCCGGCGTCTGTCCGCATGGCGGAGGCATGGGTCCCCGTCCCTGATGTCCTGGAAGCTCTGAGCGGAGCCTGTTGTTGTGATACTTGATTAGGAAGGGAAGGAAGGAAGAAGGTGAGCCTCGATGAACAATCGGCATCTTGATCGCACAGCCCTGGAGCGATATCTCAGGGATACGTTGTCCGACCGGGAGAGCCGTGATCTCCAGCGCCACCTCTTCATCTGTCCGGATTGTGAGGAGCGCCTCCTCGCGCTGTTGCCCGGCTCCGCTCCCTCCCCGCACCCCCTGCCGCGCAACGACGATCACCGCGGCCTGATCCGCCGGCTCCTGGACGATCACCGCTCGGAGATCGGCGCGCACAGCGGCCGGCTCGCCGCGGAACGGACCACGGCCTTCGCGCTCTGGCGGGAGATCGAGCCCCTCGGCCACGAGCGGCGCCGAACCCTGGTCTGGGAGGACGCCCGCTTCCAGAGCTGGGGATTCCACGAGTTCCTCCTCGACCATGCGCGCCTGGAGGCCCTGGAGGCTCCGCAACGGGCGGAAGATCTCCTGCGGCTGGCGCTCGACGTCGCCGAACGGCTCGACGGCGAGGAGTACGGCCCCGGCTCGGTGGAAGCGGCCAAGGTCAGGACCTGGGCCTATCTCGGCAACGCCTTCCGCGTCCTTGGCGACTTCCGCCAGGCCGAGAGCGCCTTCCAGACCGCGGAGCTGTTCCTCTCCCGGAGCTGGCTCGACCCCCTGGACGAGGCGTTGATCCTGGAGCTCAAGGCCCCTCTGCGCCGCGCCCAGCGGCGCTTCGACGAGGCGCTGGACCTCCTCGCGGACGCCATCGCCATCTACCGCGAGGTCAACGAGCCCCATCTCCAGGGCCGGGCACTGATGACCCGCGGGCTAGCGCTGCAGTACAAGGGGGACTACGAGGACGCCGCCGACTGCTTCCGCACCAGCCTCTACCTGCTCGACGGCCTCCGCGAGCCCCGGCTGGTGGGCATGAGCCAGTTCAACCTGATCGGCTGCCTGCAGGACGCCGGCCGCAGCGGGGAAGCGGCGGCGCTGATCCCCGAGGCGAGGCGGATCATGGAGCAGGTGGGCACGCGCTCCGACCAGCGGCGCCTGCGCTGGACCGAGGGCAAGGTGGCCGCCTCGCTGGGGCGCTACGACGAAGCCGAGGACGCGTTCCGCGAGCTCCGCCGGATCTTCGTGGAGGACGGCATCGCCTTCGAAGCCGCGCTCGTCTCGCTCGAGCTCGCCACCCTCTACATGCGGCAGCGGCGGATCGAGGAGACCAAGCGCCTGGCCGCCGAGATCCTCCCCATCTTCCAGTCCCGCGAGGTCTATCGCGAGGCGCTGGCCGCCCTCATCGTCTTCCAGCAGGCGGCGGAGATGGAGCAGCTCACCGTCGGCCTTCTGCAGGAGATCTCCGCCTATCTCGACGGCGCCCTCGAGCGGAGCCGAAGCGTCGCAATGAGCCGAGGTGGTCCCCTGGAAGGAGAGCGGAAAGATGCTCCAGGCGCTTTCGCCGGGCCGGTCGACTTGCAGAAGGGGCTGCCGTTCAGATCTCTGGAGTTCCTTGAGTTGCTGATCCAGCGAAGTCTGGAAACCAGCATTCAGGACCCAGGCCGTGGAGAAGAGCTGGGACATCTGGCGCTGAAAGTCACCGATCTTCTGGAGGCCGCGCGCCATGGATCGGAGCGGCTGGAGGACTTGAGGGCACGCGCCTGGGCTCATATCGGCAACGCCCGGCGGATCAAGTCTGACCTCCAGAGTTCAGAAGAGGCGTTTCAACAAGCCCAGATCCACATGGAACGAGGAACCGGGGAACGTCTCGAACTGGCAATCTTTTTGGATTTAAAAGCTTCTTTGAAGAGGGGCCAGCGCCTGTTCGATGAATGCTTCAGGCTCTTGGAGGAAGCGATTTCAATTTTCCTGGAGCTTGGAGATCGTCACCGTGCAGGCCGATCCCTGGTCAACTTGTCCGTTGCTTTCACCTACTCAGGAAGGCTTGAAGAAAGCGTCTCCTCTCTTTACCGAGCGCTGGATCTCATAAACCCGGAGCAAGAGCCTCGGCTCCTCCTGACTGCCAGGCACAATCTGATTTTCGTGCTGGCCGAGACCGGCCGCTTCTTTGAGGCTCAACGGGCCTATCGCGAAGCCCGGCCGCTGTATCGGAGTTTCCCCGACGCCTGGACTCAGAACCGCCGCAAGTGGGTGAAGGGAAAGATAGCTTGTGGCTTCGGCCAGCTCAGGCGTGCTGAGCTGCTTTTCTTGGCCGCGCGGGATGGCTTTCTGACCGAAGGGATCCCCTATGACACAGCTCTGGTCTCACTGGAGATCGCCCTGCTTTATGCCAGGCAGGGCAGAACGGCGGAACTGACGCGGCTGGCGACCGAAATGGTGCCGGTTTTCACCTCGCGGCAGATCCATCGCGAGGCACTGGCGGCGCTCGCCTTTTTCCAACAAGCGGCCGAGACGGAGGGGGCCGGCGTTGAGGTGGTGGAAAGGGTCGCGGCGTTTCTTCGCAGAGCCCGCTACACCCCTGAGCTTCAGTTCCAGGAGATTCCGAGTTAGGCCTACTCGCCCGGCCTCTCCTGGAATCGTAGATCCGGAGCGTATCGAGCCTTGCGGAGATACTCCGCAACCTTCTCCACCACCTCGACGCCGGCTCGCTCGGCCTCTGTAGCCTGCTGGAAGAAGGCGAGAGCCGCCAATGCCTCACGATGAATGTGCCGCGAGGCGAATATCGGCACCATCTCGGCCGCCAGCCGCTTCAGCTCCGCCGCCCTCCCCTGCTCGGTGTAGAGCAGGGCAATCTCGAGCGAGACCAAGGCCGTGTCGTAGGGAATACCCCCCCCCAGGAAGCCGTCATGGGCGGCCAAAAACAGTGCCTCGGCCTGCTGGAGCTGGCCCAGCCCGCGGGCGATCTTCCCCTTCACCCACCTGCGCAAGTTCTGGGTCAAAGCGTCCGGAAAGCTGCGATACAGCGGCCGGGCTTCGCGATAGGCCCGCCGGGCCTCCAAGAAGCGACCGAGATCGGTCAGCATGAGGATCAGGTTGTGCCTGGCGCTCAGCAGCAACCGGGGCTCCTGCCCCGGATCGATTAGGTCCAGCGCCCGGTAGAGCACGGGGACGCTCTCCTCGGCTCGTCCCGCGTAGAGGAGGACCAGCGACAGGTTGACCAGTGACCGGCCAGCGCGATGCTCGTCTCCGATCTCCAGGAAGAGGGCGACCGCCTTGCGCACGAGCTTGAGGGCGATGTCGAACCGGCGCTGGCTTCTCCGCAGGGAGGCCTGCAGATCCAGGAGGATCGCCTGTTCGAAGAGGTCACCCGTCCCGCGCTGGAGATGGGAGAGGGCCTGCCGGAAGGCTTCCTCGGCACTCTGGAAGTCGGACCGTATCCGGCGGGCGTTGCTGACGTAGGCCCAGGCGCGCGCCCGCAGATCCTCTAACTGATCCGCTCCGTAACGAGCTTCATCCAGGAAATCGGCGATCCGCAACGCCAGCCGTCCCAGTTCCTCCCCGCGCTCCGGGTCCTGGATACTCTCCGGCAGGCTCCGCTCGACCGCCAGTTCGAGGAGACCCCAGGTGCGAAAGCGCTGGCTGTTGCGAAGCAGGATCTCGCGCTGCTCTTCCGTACGCTCTATCAACTCGGCGAACAGGCCCGGCGCTTTGCTCCGCTCGCGTTCCAGAAGGTGGATCCTCTGGGCTACAAAGCTCAAGCTCCGCTCGAAGGCAATGTCATAGCTTACGGACCCCGCCGGCCGGAACGGCACCACCGGCGCGGGATCGTGAAGACGCGGAGAGTCCACGAGCCGTGACCGGCAGCGTACACATCCGTTCAGGTGCTGGAGCACCCGCGGGTCCGCCGCGTCCATGGACCGCAGCAGCCTCTTCAACATCGCCTCACCAGGATGGATCTTCAACGGCATCCCCCTTCAATAGGGATACGCAAGCACTATACCTGTGGATTGTGAGGCTTTTTCCGCCGTCCCGCCAGAGCGGGGAAGAAAAAACGCCGATTCCAGGAACCGGCGTTGAGGGAATAGTAGACGGAGTATCACCCATCAGAGATCAATACCGTCTAGTGCCGATCACCTTCCCTTGACCGCCGCGCGATCCGATCTCATCCCCGTTCCGTGAACCGGATGATCTGGGTTGGGAGCATGAGATTTGTTGCCATTGGGATCAATCCCGGGCCCTTCCTTCGTCAGGCTCCCCGGTCCCGCCGAAGCTACCCAATGCCAGAGCTCCTGGAGGCCTGCCATCGCCCCCGTATGAGCGGCGAGCGGGCGAGCCTGGAGGGCACCGGCCGTCAGGAGCGACAGAAATGCGGGGGCTGCGACAAAAAAAAGCAATTTGCGAAACATGAGATATCTCTCCTCTCCGGCGGTCCACCACCGCACCACCATGGTCCGAGCGGGACCGCTGGGGGGAAGGGTGACATTTTTCCCGCCGATTTTCGCGTCCGGAGAAGAAGAAAAAGCCCGGAAAGCGGAAGAAGGGGCGCTTGATGTAGACCTAAGAGAAGAAAAGGGCGCCCACATGGGGCGCCCCGGCAGGTTGTTTCGGTGACGAGCCGACTTAGAACCGGGTCGTGCCCGGGTTCATCGAGGCGCCGCCGGCGCCGACCGTGGTCTGCACACCCAGGTACTCCTGGACGATCGTCGGCAGGGTCTGCTCCAGCCAGTTGGCCATCTCCTGCTCGTCGCGGAGGATGCTCTCGCAGACCTGCACCACCTGGTTCTCGCCGAGCAGACGGGCGGCCGTGATCAGCGCCCGGTAGGAGGCGATCTCGAAGTGCTCGGCCGCGTAGTCGGAGAGGCCGTTCTTGACCAGCTCGTCCGGCGAGACGCCGGTCGAGCGCCCCTGGAAGAAGCCGGAGACCGCGCCCATCGCCGTCTTCACGCTCGAGGTGCTGCCACCCAGCCGCTCGACGCAGTCCTTGACGCGCTCGGCGTGCATCCGGGTCTGCTCGAGGTGCTGCGCGATCATGCGATACATCTCGGGGCGGTCCTTCACGTCGTTCGCGTGGTTCTCGAGGACCTGGACAAGCCCCTTCTCCATCGCGTACGCGTCGTTGAGCCAGCCAATGAGGGTTTCCCTCGGATCTTGATTCGCCATGGTGCAACTCCCTTCTACTGCTGTTGATCTCTGTTGGGCTTACTGGACGCCGTGGCCGGCGTCACCGTTGAACATTTGCAACATTTGTGCCCCTTCAGGCACTCTTCCTCACTTCCTCGGGCTTCGGCGGTATCTCCGGCCGGCGATCCTTGAGATTGAACTGGTTCCCCTCGCTCAGCACGTGAAGCTTGACGTCGAAGACCGACATCGTCTTCTCCATCTCCTGCTCCGGCTCCGCCAGATTCGAGTAGGAGGCCTTGCTGCCGTCGAGCACGTAGACGGCGCCCGCGCCGATCACGTCGAACCGCTCGTCGTCATGAACCACGATCGCCGTGTTCTCGTCGAGCCCGATTCCGAGGGTGCGGGGGTTCTGGGGATCGCGCCGAGCAGCCGCCCGAGCCGGCCCCGCTGTGCGAAATGCTGGTCGATCACCGCGTTACGGATCAGGCCGAGGCCCGGAGCCATCCCGAGGACGGTGTCGACCCTGTGGGATTCGTCGCCGTCACCGGAGATCAGCATCGTCTCGCTCATCACAGAGGCGCCGGCGGAGGTGCCGGCGATGGTTCCCCCCTGTTCGTAGATCTCTTCGATCCGTCGGTAGACGTAAGAGTCCCCAAGCTGGCTGGTGATCTTCAACTGGTCGCCGCCGGTGAAGAACACCACCGTCGCCTCGTCCAGGATACGGACGACCTCCTCCTTGAAACCCTCCTCGCGGACCCGGACATCGAGCCACTCGACCTTCTTGACTCCCAGCTTCTTGAAGATCTCCCGGTATTCCGCCCAGGTCTCCTGCGGTTCGGCGGTGGCGATGGTGACGACCACCAGCTTGCCGTTGCCCACCCGGCGCGCGACCTCCTGCAGGACGGTGCGCTCGTCGTCCTTGCGCTCGCCACCGCCGATGATAATCAGAGTGCCCTGCTTGGTCTCAATCTTTGCGGGTCCCCGGGCAGGAACTCGCTTTTTGGCCTTCTGCGCCATGGTTGCCCCCCCCCCTCGGTATTCAAAAGCTACTTGTCACCCACAAGATGGAGCTCCCGCGAGCTCGTCTCGACGACCTTTTCATGAACCTCCAGATCCCCCCGCTTCACCATGCGGCGCCCGCGGGCGATCACCTCCACGATCTCCAGCGAATCCTTCCGCAGCACCAAAAGGTCGGCGTCCTTGCCCGCCTCCAGCCGCCCCTTGCCCGCCAGCTTCAGGACGCTCGCGGTATTGGCGGTGACCAGCGCCAGCACCCTCTCCAGCGGCATCCGATATTCGAGGACGCACTGCTGGACGACCTGGTAGAGCTGGCGCGGCGCGCTGCTGTCGGAATCCGAGGAGAGGGTCAACTTCTTGGCGTCCCCGCCGCGCTCGAAGTAGCGGCGTACCCAGCGGCCCATGTCCTCGGTGGCCGAATCCATATCCACGTACGCCCCCCGGCGGGCGAGCTCGATCCCCTCGTCCTGCAGCTCGGGGCTGCGGTTGAGGTGGGTCGGATAGAGGCACCCGGCCGAGATCTCGGGGTACTGCTCCAGCAGGTCGAACAGCGGCTTGAGCCGCCGCGGGCCCTCGCCGACGTGGAAATGAGTGATCCCTGCCTTGCGCGACAGCATGCCGCCGACGTGGGCGTCCACCACCACCCGCGCCAGCTCCTCCGAGGAGGGCTGCGGGGCGCGGTGATCGGAGATCGCGATCTCGCCGACCCCGATCACCTCGTCGACGATCATCAGGTCGTTACGGATGGAGCCGCTGAACGTCGACGGCGGAATGCCGTAGTGGCCGGTGTAAAGGTAGGAGGTCATCCCCTCCTCGCGCAGCCCTTTCACCTTGGCCAGCAGGTTGATCAGCGGCCGGGTGGTGGCGTCCACCCCCAAGACCCCGACGATGGTGGTGATGCCGCAGGTCACGATCTCCGAAAGCTGGATCTCCGGGGCGCGGCTGGCGAACCCCTCCTCGCCGCTACCGCCGATCAGGTGGCTGTGCGGGTCGATGATCCCGGGGGTGACAACGCAGCCGGAGGCGTCGATCACCTCCAGCTCGAGGCCGAGGATGGAGGCGGCGACTCGGGCGTCGATCTCCTCGCCGATACGGACGATCTTGTCGCCGATCAGCAGGACCGACTGGCGCCCGCGAGGCTCCGGGGCGTAGATTTCGCCATTTTCAATGAGCGTCAACATCTTTGCTACAACTCCTTGCTGCTACTGCGAAAAGCCGAATAAGGCCGAAGGAGAGCAGGGGCGGAGAAGCCTCGGTTCGCCGGCTTCCTGCTCGCCCCCTTGTCGTCCCTGGCGGCCAGGTCTTCTAGTCTTCTTTCCCGACCAGGCTTACCGTGCTCGCCTGCGGCCCCTCGAATCCTTGCTCCTCGGCGAAGCGGACCCGCGCCCCGACCTGCAGGCTCTCGAACCCCGGAGGATCGAGGACGGCGTTGCGATGGAAGTAGACCTCCCGGCCGTCCGGACCGGCGATGAAGCCGAACCCCTCCTCGGGGAAGAGGCGGGCCACCTGCCCCTCGGGCGGCAACACCTGAGTCTTGACGTCGCCCCGCTTGCGCTGGGACCACGTCTCGATCTGCCGCTCGGCGGCGTCGAAGGCCTGGCGGATCGCCGCGTAGAGCTCCTCGTCGCTCTTGTCGGCCACCAGCTCGGAGCCGGGGACGGTGATATCGACCCGCACCCGGTAGGGGCCCCCCTCCTGATGATGATTGCCGGTGGGGCGCTCCACCGCGATGCGGCAGCTCGTGATCCGGTCGCTATGCCGCTCCAGCCGGTCGGCGCGCTTGCGCAGCTCAGCCTCGAGCGGAGGGGAAAGATCGATCCAGCGGGTAGAAATCTCCAGGGGTACCTGCATGCGCCACTCTCCTTTTCTGAACGGGAACGGCCGGGCGGCCGTTCTGTGGAGACTGCGGAAAGTTACCCGCAAGGGACGTGCCATGGAAGAAACCCCTCCCATCCCCCGTGGTACCATCGAGCTACTCACAACCTTATGCGCAGCTTTTCGTATCCATGGGTACGAGACTCCTATTCGACAGAACGGACAAACCATGTTCGAAGCGCTGAAAACCCCTCGTTTCAAAGTGCAGTCCCCGTTCCTCCAGCAGGCGCGGGGCCGGATCGGCAAGGTCGTCTTCCGGCTGCTGCTCGTGCTGGTGCCGCTGTTTGTCCTGCGGGCCTGCGTGGTCACCTACGTGCCGCCCGGCAGTGTCGGGGTACGGCAGGTCTCCTACGGCCCCGGCAAGGGGCTGCAGAAGAGGCCCGTGAAGCCCGGCTATCATCGTGAAATCGCGGGCTATGAGACGATCCACACCTTTCCGCAGGACATTCAGGTGGTCGAGTTCACCAACACCCCCTCGGAAAGCCGGGGCGGGCACCGGCAGATGGCGGCGGTCAAGGTGCCGACGGTGGACGGCTATCCGGTGGACGTCGACGTGTCGGTCCTCTACCGGCTCACGGATCCCTACAAGGTCGCCTCGAAGTTCGGCTTCGGCAACGGGTATGAGGAGTCGGTGATCATCCGGTTCACCGACTCCCTGATCAAGCAGTATCTGGGCGAGCTGCGGGCCGAGCAGTTCTACCACGAGGCGCGGCTCGACCGGGTGCGCGCGCTCAAGGCCGACCTCGCCCGCCGCCTGGAGCCCAACGGGCTGGTGCTGACCGACGTGCTGATCCGTCAGTACGACTATCCGCAGACCTTCCAGGCGCTGACCGAGCAGAAGAAGATCCAGGACCAGTCGGTGCTCGCCAACCGCGAGCTGGCCAAGCAGGCGGAGGTGCAGACGCGGCTCAATCAGACGACCGCCGAGGGGCAGAACCTGATCAACGTGAAGACCTCGGAGTTCAACGCGCAGATCACCGAGATCAACGCCCGCAAGGACCTCTACGAGCGTCAGAAGCGCGCCGAGGCCGACCTGCTGATCAAGTCGGCCGAGGCCAACGGCACCGAGCAGATCAACCGCGCCCTCGAGGGCGCCGGCTCGGCCAAGCTCCTCAAGCTGCGCCGCGGCCTCGCCCTGCTCAACAGCATCAAGGGACCGATCTACATCAGCGAGGACCCCACCGACCTCGGCAAGATCAGCTCGGAGAAACCGGAGAAACCATGAACACCATGAAATCTTTTCGGCTCCTGGCCGGTGGCCTGCTGCTGTCGGCCTTCGCCCTCGCCGGGTGCACCCCGCACACCACGGAGGCGACCGAGGTAGGCGTGAAGTTCAACAAGCTGACCGGCTCGCTGGAGACCATGGCGCCGGGGGCGAACTATTTCTTCCTGCCGGTGGTCAACGACTGGAAGAAGTACGACGTCTCGCTGCGCAACCTGGGGATGACGGCGACGGTCGCCTCCGGCGACCGCCAGGGCAAGGACGATCTCCGCTTCAAGACGCGCGACGGCAACGACATCGACTCCGACGTCACCATCCGCTGGCGGATCGATCCGACGCGGGTGGGCTATATCTGGAAGTACGTGGCGCCGAGCACGGACGAGGTTCAGGACCGGCTGGTGCGCCTGCAGGCGCGGGCCTATGTCCGCGACGTCCTCAACCGCCTCAACTCGGAGGACTTCTACAACCCGACGTTGCGCTTCGCCGCCGCCAACGACGCCACCAGGGTCCTGGGCGCCCACCTGCTCCCCTACGGCGTGATCGTCGAGCAGGTGATCCTCGGCGACTTCTCTTTCAAGGCGGAGTACCAGAGCCTGATCAACGCCCGCAAGGAGGCGGAGAAGACGGCTGAGAAGCTGGAGGCCGAGATCCTCGCCACCCGCGAGGCGAACCAGGCCAACCTGCAGTCGAAGGTGGCCGAGCTCACCGATGTCCTCACCCGCGCCGAGGGAGGATTCGAGCAGGCCAAGCGCAACGCCGACGCCTACCTCGTCCAGCGCCAGCAGGGAGCACAGGCCATCTTCGCCGAGAAGACAGCGCAGGCGGAGGGTATCCGCAAGGAGCGCAACGCCTTGAACAGCAGCGCCGGCGACGCCTACGTCAACCTGCAGCTCATCGATGCGCTGCAGAAGAAGGAGATCCGCCAGATCCCCAAGCTGCCCAGCGGCAACGTGATCATCGACGGCAACAAGCTGCTCCAGCAGCTCGGCGTCATCCGCTACGAGGTCAACCGGCAGAACGAGGCGGACGATCAGCCGCCGGGCAAGCCGTAAGCGGAAGGGAGACAGGAAGGAACGGCCATGCTGAACCTCGCCGGAGCGTCCTACGATTTCGGGAACGTCCTCTTCGCCGTGCTCCAGGAGTGCGAGCACAAGCGGCGCGCCCTGCTGCCGAACGAGGCCGGGGCGCGCCTGCGCGAGATCGCCCGCGCCAAGCTCGCCGAGATCCACGAGAGCTACGCCGAGTGCGGCGGCACCGAGACCTACTGGGAGGATCTCGAACGGGAGGTGATCGAGACCACCCTGCCGCAGTACGTCCCGGCCGCCGTCGAGCAGAACCGGCTGGAGAAGAGCAACTACGACATCTGGCGGCAGGGGGACCTCGCCGCCCGGCTCCTCTTCGGGCTCCTCGGGCTGATCATCGGCGGGCTGATCATCGCGTCCCCCTTCATCCCGATCGTCGAGGACGCCTTCGCCTTTTTCCTGGCGGCGGGGGGTTTCCTCTATCCGGAGATCAAGAAGACCTACTCTGATTTCCGGCACTCCCGGACACTGAACCGGCTGATCGCCCAGGCGGAGGCATATCAGAAAGACCAGCGGCTCCACTACATGAGCGACGCCCGGCTGCAAGAGGAGTTGGACGCCGTGACCGCGCCGCCCGTCCAGATCTCCCGCGGACAGAAAACCGCCGGCGGCGAGGGAACAGGAAACCCGGCACCCCGCCACCGCGACCGGAGCTGATCTGTAGATCCAGGGAGCGTGACGCTCCCCCGAGCGGCGAGGTGTGGAATCAGGAGGCGTCAGGGAGTCAGGGGGCGCGAGAGCACGCAGGCGTTGATGCCGCCGATCCCCATCGACAGCTTGCCAGCGACACCCTGGGAGGCCGCGCACGGCTCGTCGAAGACGTAAAGGTCGTGGACCTTGGCGATCTCCCGGTTGAGCTCCTCGCGATGCAGCGGGGTCGGATAGAGCTCCCCACGCTCGTAGCCGAGGTACTGCGCCGTCAGCTCCCAGCCGCCCCCCGCGGACATGCCGTGGCCGAACGTCCCCTTGCGGGCGGTTACCACCACGGCGTCGGGAACGACGCCGCGCAGGGTCTCGACCTCGCGGTAGTCCCCCGGCGTGGCGGTGGCGTGGAGATCCCAGGTGGCGAGATCCTCCGGCTGGACGCCCGACTCCGCGAAGGCGTTCTGGATCGCCGCGGTCGGCCCGTGGATCGACGGGGTGATGATGTGATCGGCGTCCGAGCTGACCCCCACCGCGACCGGCTCCATCCCCAGCGGCTTGAAGCCCTTCTCCCGCATGTAGTCCAGATCCCCAAGGATCCAGAGCACCGAGCCGCCGGCGACGTGGGTGCCGCGCAGGCCGGTGAGCGGCTTGGAGACCGCGGCGTCGGCCGAGATCACGCGCGCCGAATAGAACGCTCCGACCGACAGCGCGAGCGGCGGCGGATCGGTCGCCCCGATCACCACCGCCTTGGCCTCGCCGCGGCGGATGGCGTCCATCCCCAGCTTCAGGCAGACGCCGAAGGTCGAGCAGGCGGCGACCGGCGCGAAGGCGAGGCCGGTGATGTGCCCCATCATCGAGATCTGCGCGGCCGGCGTGTTCCAGATGTTCCAGACCAGGTTCGCCGACACCGACTGCCAGGGGGGCGTCGGGGTCCGCCACTTCTCCTGCAGGGAGCGCAGGCGGCGCTGCTTCTCCTTCATCACGCTCACCTTGCTCTTGTCGATATCCCCTTCCTGGACGTTCAGCCCCTCGATCCCGGCCAGCTCGCGCAGGTATTGATGGAGGTCCGGCGAGGAGGCGGCCCAGTGGTGCCACCAGACGGCCTCGGCCTCGTAGCGATCCTCGGGGTCGGCGACCGTCTCGGGATCGGGAGGAGAGCCGGGGGGCAGCTCCCCCCTTTCCTGGAACGCCGGGTTGCGCTCGGTCCAGAAGCGGTCCCAGCGCCGCTGCGCGCGGTCGAGGGCGCGGGTGCTGTTCGCCACCGTCTGGACGCAGCCGAGCCCGGTACCCATGTAGACGTGGGCGGCGGTGCCGAGCGCCTTCAGCTCCGCCTCCAGCCCGGGATTCTGCTCGAGGGCCTGGGCGAAGGCGCCGACGGCGTAGAGCACCGGCAGGTCCATCTTCTCCTCGAGCTGGTGGAACCGGGCCGGCGGGAACCGGGAGGCGATCCAGTCGCGGTAATCGGCGAACCGGAAATCCGGGACGCCGACGAGGAAGTTGTCCGGCCCGAAGCCGTTGAACGGCTGCAGCCAGCTCTCGGCCGACGCGAGATTCGCCGCGAACGCGTCGATATTGGGTGAGCGGGGCGCCACGATACCCCAACCGAAAATTCCGACTCTCCGCAAAAGAGACCCCTCCTTCGAAGCCCGGATTCTGCCACAGCCCGGCTCTCTCCCGTTCGGGGGAGCGAAATTTCCGCCCTTCGGGCGATGACGGCGGCCCGCCGCTCTTCTAAGCTGCCACCCATGAAAGCAGATCGGTGGATGGTCTTCGCCAACGCCGCTTGCCTGGCGGTCCTGGGAATCGCCTATAGCAGCGCGGTCGCGCCAAGGCTGAAACCCGCCGCGCCGCAGCCCGGCGAGATGCTCATGTACCTCCGGCTGCTCGGTGTGACGGCCGGAGGCGTGGGGCTGGGGCTGCTGGCGCTCGGACGCCTCGCCTCGCGAGACCGCAAGCGGATCGCCCTCGTCCTCCTGCTGGTGAATATGGAGGTCGCCGGGCTCTACTTCGGGTCTTTCCTCTACAGCGCACCGAGGTGGGGAGAAGCGTTTGTCAAGACGAAGGTCGCGGTCGCCCTCGTCTTCCATGCCATTCCCTTCCTGGGGATCGTCGCGGCCATAGTGTGGAAGCACGGGGAGAAACTCCAGAGCGTCTCCCGCCTGCTGCTGGCCTTCCAAGCCTCCCTCGCGTTGCTGTGCGGATATGCCCTCGCCCTGAAGGCGGATGCCGTCGCGAAGGCCGCGAGCGCCCCCGCGCCCTTGTTGTTCCTGGGAGGCGAGGCCATCGCCCTGGCGCTCCTCCTCGCCTTCGTGGGTAGCCGGACCGACGCCGACGACCGCCGGCGCCTGCTCCTGGGGCTTGGAGCCGGCAACGCGCTCGGCGCGGCTCTGACGCTGGCGCAGCATCAGATTCTCTGGGGATCCGGAGGCTGGAGATGGAGCGTGCTGCTGCTCCAGGGCTCCCTCGCCGCGGGCTCGATCTGGCTGGGCTTGAGACCGGAGGCGCGCACGAGCCGGGAGAGGACCTGGGCTCTGACGGGGGCTCAGCTCCTCGGAGGAGCGCCGGCGGCGGGAATCGGTCCGGGAGACTCCGGGCTCGAGACGGAGGAAACCCGGCAGGCCTGGCTCCGGCAGGTGAGCGAGGCCGCCGCCCAGGAGGAGAGGAACCGCCTGGCGCGAGACCTCCACGACTCGATCAAGCAGCAGATCTTCAGCATCCATGTTAGCGCCGCGGCGGCTCAGGCGCGCTGGGAGACCGATCCGGGGGGCGCGCGGGCGGCCGTGGCCGACGTCCGGCGGTGCGCCCAGGAGGCGATGGTGGAGATGCGGGCCCTGCTCCAGCAGCTCCGCCCCCAGGCGCTGGCGGGCACCGGCCTGGTCGAGGCGCTCCGTGAGCAATGCGAAGCTCTCGGCTACCGGACCGGCGCCGAGGTCTCCCTGGAGTTGGGGGACCCGATTCCCGACGATCGTCTGCCCGCCGGCGCCCAGGAGATGATCTTCCGCATCGCCCAGGAAGCCCTGGGCAACGTGGCCCGGCATGCCCGCGCGCGCCACGTCCACGTCCGGCTCGGCCGGCAGGAGGACGCCGTGCTCCTCCAGGTGGAGGACGACGGGCAGGGGTTCACTCCCGGAGTGGAGAGCTCGGGCATGGGGCTGCGCAACCTGCGGGAGCGGACGGAGCTCCTGCGCGGCGACCTGGAGGTCGTCAGCTCTTCAGGAACGGGGACGAGAATCGCCGTGCGCGTTCCCCTGGCTCCGGTCGCCGCACCGGGGAATCTCTCCCTGGCGAAAGCCGTCCGAGCCCAGACGGTGAGCCTGTGGATCTGGACCCCGATGGTCTTTCTTTATGCAAGGATTCCTTTCGGGATAACAAGGCAGAACAGCAAGTTCGATCTGCTCATGCATCTGTTCATCTGCTCCGCCATCGCCGCGGCGAGCTGGTCGACCCGCCGATCGGCTCAGCGCCGCTTCCCGGAGGCAGGACTCCCGGAGATATCGCGGTTCCTCTATGGGGCTCATCGCGGGCGGACCGTGCTGTTCCTTGGCTCCCTGTGGATCGCTTACCAGGGTCTGCGGCCCTCCGGGGAGTGGAGAACGTTCAGCCTCTCCTGTGTCGCCCTCTTCCTCGTGCTGGCGGTCTTGGAGATGGCCGGAGCCTACCGCCGCAGCCGTCCGCTTCGCCTCCCGGCCGTGAGATGGGGCTGGCCCGCGGGATGGGAGCGCTTCGGAAGCCCTTATGGGTTCCTGCTCGGAATCGCCGCCGTGCTGACGGTGCCTCTCGTGGGAATCGGACGGGAGCTGCTCAGTCCGCTCGATCCCTCGCTCCTCCTCTTCTGCGCCTCCTGGATGGCGGTCGGCGCCTTTTTCCTCTGGCGCCGGCCCCGCACCGAAGGAGCCTCCTCATGAGCTCTGACCGGACAAAGACTCGCGTCGCCCTCGTCGACGACCATCGCGTCGTCCAGACCGGCCTGCGCAGCTATCTCGAATCATTTTCGGACATCGAGGTGATCGGCGCCGCGTCGAGCGGCGAGGAGGCGCTGGCGAAGCTCGGAGAGTGGGTTCCGGACGTGATGGTGATGGATCTCCACATGCCGGGCGGCATCGACGGCGTCGAGACGACCCGCCGCGTCCGCGCCCTCTCCCCGCACACACAGGTGGTGGTGCTGACCGCCCATACGGACGAGGCGCGGGTCGTGGCGGCGCTGCGGGCGGGCGCGATCGGCTACGTCCGCAAGGACTCCGAGCCCGAGGTTCTCGTCGCCGCCGTGCGCGGAGCGGCCCGCGGGCAGTCGGTCCTCGATCCCGCGGTAGCCGGCTCGGTGCTCCAGGAACTGATGCGCGGCGGCCCGCTCGCTGAGGACCTCTCCGAGCGCGAGAAGGAGGTGCTCGGCCAGCTCGCCCACGGCCGCACCAACCGCGAGATCGCCCAGGCCCTCCACGTCGGCGAGGAGACGGTGAAGACCCACGTCGGCAATATCCTCTCCAAGCTCCAGCTCAACCATCGCACCCAGGCGGTGATCTACGCCCTGAAGCAGGGGCTGGTGTCGCTCGACGACGTGGAGATCTGAGGAAGGCGGGCCGGGTCCGCGAACCCGGCCCGCGAGGAAAGATCTACACGCCGACGGGCTCGAAGCTCTCAGTCCGCGCGGACTCGGGCTGGCCGAGGTCGGCGAGCGTCTCCGCCCCGAGCGTGCTGCCGCTCTTCGCTCCGTTCTTGGAGCGGCTGAGCCGGCTGGTCAGACGCTTGGGATCGAAGTTGGTCAGGCCGTGGGCGAGCAGACCGAGGCCGACGGCGCCCAGGGCGGCGCCCAGCGGGTCCTTCCGCTTGAGGCCGGCATAGGCCAAGGCGCTACCGGTGCCGCCGGTCAGGACGCGGGTGGCGGGCTCCACCCAGCGCTTGGCGCCGTTCCGGTAGGCCGCGAGGTCCTCCGTCGACTCGTGGATCTCGAGCTGGTTCTCGATCGCCGCGATCCCCTCGATCGTCCGGATCGCCGCCAGCAGCCCCTCGACCTCCGAAGCGAGGATGAGCCCGTGCAGGACCACGTTGCCCTCCTGGACCACCACCTCGACAGCCATCGGGTGGGAAGCGGTCCGGCGGACCTTCCGCCGCACCTGCTTCAGCAGAGCCGCACCGTCATTTGCCAGGTCGCTGCGGCGCAGCTTCGAGCCGGCCTGGGCGACCAGCCCCTTGGTCTTGTTGCCGAGGTGGCGCGAGGTCTTGGCCGCCGCCTTGCCGCCGTTCTTGAGCGCGGAGACCGACTTGTCGCGGGCCACCGCCCGGCGGCCGCGTCCACCCTGGGGATCAAGCAGGTACATGAGGCCGGCTCCCAACCCGGCGCCGATGCCGGCGCTGCCGACCAGAGACCATTTGTTGTTCTTATCCATAGTGGGTACTCCTTCCCTATACATCCAAATTCCGGACGCCGGACCCGGCATCCGGTTATTTTGAGCTGCAAGGGCTGTACCGCTCTCTAGATCTCGCGGATGGCGATGCTGCCGTTCGAGGTGCGGATGAACAGCCTGGCCCCGCCGCCATTGATCTCCCCCTTGAGGCTGCGCTTCCCGGGTTTTCCCCCCTCGACGGAGAAGTCGCTGCGGACGCCGCCGTTCGAGGTCGCGGCGTCGACCGAGAAGCGGGCGTCCCTCGGCAGGCGCACGGCGATCCCGCCGTTGGTGCTCTCGAGACTGAGATCGCCGCGGGAGAGCTCCGTCAACTCGGCGTCGATCGCCCCGTTGGTGGTCTCCGCCTTGAGGGAGCCGGCCGAGCGGGCCACGGTGATGCCGCCGTTGGTCGTATCCAGGCTCAGGTCCCCCGAGACCTCGCGGGCGGAGAGACCGCCGTTGGAGCTCTTGAGGTGAGCGTTGCCCTGCGTGCCGGTGACCGCGATGGCGCCATTGGAGCTCTCGATATCGAGCGCGATGCGGCGCGGCACATGGATTTTGTAGGACACATCCATGTTCACGTCGCCGCTGCCGTTGAAGAGCTGGGCGAGGATGCCCCCAGCCTCCTCGCGCTTGGGGAGACGGGTGTCGATCCGCAGGCCGGCGGGGGTGTTGGCCACCTCGATCCTGATCTGGCCCATCAGCTTGCGGGCGGCCTCGTCGCTGCCTGCCTTGACCCGCTTCTCGGCCTCGATCCGGACCTCCGGGCGGTCCCACGCCTCGAAGGTCACGTCGCCATTGACGTTGGTCAGCCGCACCTCGGAGCCGGGGCGCAGCGGGACGGTCTGGTCGAAACGATCCTTCACGGTGGCCGCGTGGGCGGCGGCGCCCACCAGCAGCAGGCCGCAGAGGAGCGGGAAAATTCTGGTATTCGGCATGACGGATTTCCTCCTTTTGATCGGATCAGGACATCGCCGGCCGCTGACCGGCCTTGCCGGACCCTACGAGCGGTATGGAAGAAATGTTGCAAGGCCCGGCACCGTTGTTGGTCTGGGAGGCTCGGTGTAGCCTTCCACCATGGAGGCCTGAACGTGGAGGGACGAGCGACGACGGACGATCTGAAGCTGCTCCTGGAAGTGATGCCGCCGGCGGTGCGCGACGTCGTCGAGGCCCATCCGCGGCGCGGCGAGCTCATCGAGCTGGTGCTCGACCTCGGCCGCCAGCCCGAGGCCCGCTTCCCCGATGCCGGCGAGTTCCTCGCCGACCAGCCGGTCACCCGCGAGCAGATCGCCTATGTCGTCGAGCGGGTTGGCCGCTTCGGCAAGGACAACCGGGCGGGGATCGAGCGCACCCTGCACCGCATTTCGGCGATCCGCAACCGGGTCGGGGACGTCATCGGCCTGACCTGCCGCGTCGGCCGCGCCGTCTTCGGCACGGTGGACATCCTGCGCGACGTCATCGATTCGGGCGAGTCGATCCTCCTGCTCGGCCGCCCCGGCGTGGGCAAGACCACGATCCTGCGCGAGGCCGCGCGGGTGATCGCCGACGAGCTCGGCAAGCGGGTGGTGGTGGTCGACACCTCGAACGAGATCGCCGGCGACGGCGACGTCCCCCATCCCGGCATCGGCCGCGCCCGCCGCATGCAGGTTCCCTCGCCGGACGAGCAGCACGCGGTGATGATCGAGGCGGTCGAGAACCACATGCCGCAGGTGATCGTGATCGACGAAATCGGCACCACGGCCGAGGCGCTGGCGGCGCGCACGATCGCCGAGCGCGGCGTCCAGCTCATCGCGACAGCCCACGGCAATACGCTGGAGAACCTGCTGCAGAACCCGACCCTCTCGGACCTCGTCGGCGGCATCCAGGCGGTCACTCTCTCGGACGAGGAGGCGCGCCGGCGCGGCACCCAGAAGACGGTGCTTGAGCGCAAGGCGCCGCCCACCTTCGGCGTGCTGGTCGAGATCCAGGAGAAGGACCGCCTCGCCGTCCACCACGATGTCGCCGAGGTGGTGGACCGCTTCCTGCGCGACATTCCGCCGCGCCCCGAGCTGCGCACCCGCACCGAGGGGGGAGGCGTCGAGATCCGCCGCGCCGAACGCCCCGAGCGGCCGGAGCACGCCGAGCGCGGGCGGCCGGAGAGAGGGCGGTCCGAGCGCGGGCGTCCTGAGCGCGGCCGCTCCGAGCGGTCGCGGCCGGGCCGGGCCGCCACGCCCTGGTTCGCCGCGCCGGTGGCGGAAGACGATCCCCTGGCGGCGCCCCCTCCGGCGGACGACTCCGAGGAGGCGCCCCTGCCGCCGGTCAAGGCCCTGCACGGCAAGACGGTGCGCATCTTCCCCTACGCGGTCAGCAAGGCGAAGCTCGAGCGGGCCCTACGCAAGTTCCGCGTCTCGGCCTACATCGTCGACGACCTCGACGCCGCCGACATGGTGGTGACGGTCAAGGCCCAGGAGCGCCGCCAGCCCCGGCGGCTGCGCGACGCCCACGTCCGCGGCATCCCCTTCTACGTGGTGCGCAGCAACACCATCACCCAGATGGAGAACTTCCTCAGCTCGGTCTTCGGCGTCAACGACCCACAGGCGGGGGACGACGAGGCGCTGCGCGAGGTCGAGGACGGCATCGACGAGGCTCTGGATCAGGGGCACCCGGTGGAGCTCTCCCCCCAGAACAACTACCTGCGCCGCCTCCAGCACCAGATCATCGAGCGCTACGGCCTGACCTCGGAGAGCAAGGGGGATGAGCCGTACCGGCGGGTGGTGATCTATCCGGGAGGCAAGGCGGCCAGCGGCCAGGGGTAGGGCAGAAGACAGCGCCCTTCGGGGCGGACCACCCTCACTCTCCCAACCCTCTCTCTCCCAGCCTCCCCCCGTCCGCCGGGAGAGAAAGGGCTTAAGCCCAGGATCCGAAAGGCTTTCGACTAACTTCTCCCTCTTCTCCCGGCGGACGGGGGGGAGGCTGGGAGAAGAGGGCCGGGGTGATGAGGGCCTACCCTTCCACCCGCGGCACCGGCTCCGCCCGCGCTTCCGGCGGCTCGAGCTGCGGCAGGACGGCGGCGCGGGTGCCGAGCGGCAGGGTGCCGTCGAGGTTGTCCCGGAACTCGACGCTGTAGATGTCCAGCAGCGAGAGGAAGAGGGCGGCGACCATCGGGCCGACGATGAACCCCATCGGGCCGAACATGCCGATCCCCCCCAGGGTCGAGAAGAAGACCATCAGGTCGTGCATCCCGGTCTCCTGGCCGACCAGCCGGGGGCGGATCAGGTTGTCGACGTTGACGATCACGATCACCGTCACCAGGAGGATGCCCAGCCCCTGCCAGACATGGCCGGTCGCGATCTGGTAGAAGGCCGCCGGATAGAGCACCAGCCACGACCCCACCATCGGCAGCACCGCGGAGAACGTCGCCACCATTCCCCAGAGGAACGGCGAGCCGACGCCGAAGATCCAGAGCGTCAGTCCCGAGAGGGTCCCCTGGACCAGGGCGATCACCAGCGTCCCCTTGACCGTGGCCCGCGCCACCGTCGAGAAACGGGTGGCGATCGCGTTCTTGTGCTCCCGGTTGAGGGGGATCAGGAAGCGGACGCGGCGCAGCAGGTCGCGGCCGTCGCGGAAGAAGTAGAACATCGTGAACAGGGTCAGAAAGAGCAGCACGACGATCTCGATCGTCCCGCGCGAGGTCTTGTTGATCAGGGTCGCGACGAGACTGCCCGCCGAGGACGCCACGTTCTGGAGGGTGGCGCGCCAGTCGATCTGGTCGAGCCTGAGGTCGCGCACCAGCGGCAGCGCGCGCAGCCGCAGGAGCGGCTCCTGGATCCTCTCGGAGAGGCTGCCGAGGTTCTGCTGCGCCGCGCGGTAGAAGTCGATCGCCTCGCGGGTGACGAGGTCGGCCACCACGTAGAGCGGCACGACGAGGAGGAGCAGCAGGAGGAAGCAGCAGAAGAACGCCGCCAGGGTCCTGCGCCCCCGGAAAGCGCGCAGGACCCGCTCGTACATCGGGTAGAACAGCGTCGCGAACACCGCCGCCAGCAACACCGGCAGGAAGAAGACCTGCACCATGCGGAAGAAGACGGCCGCGGTGCCGAGCAGGACGGCGACGAAGAAGTAGCGGCTGAGCTTTCTGTCGTTCATCGGAGTCCCCGCGCCATTCTTTCACGGTTGCCATGGCTCGCTGGTTGCATCTCCCTGGAAAACGCGGTCCGCAGGAGCGGACTTTCAGACTTCGGAGATCTCGCACCATGGCGAAACATACGTCGAAGCTCGCGACCCTTTTCCTCCTGGCCCCCCTGGCCCTGCATGCGCGGCAGTCCGCGCCCCAGATCCAGCCGGTGCCGCACGTCGAGCGGCCGCCGGCCGTCCAGCCGGCGCAGCAGCCCGCCCCTGGCGCGGCGGTACCCGCGGCTCCGATGACCGGCGGACCCAACCCCAAGTCGATGGGGGACGTCCAGGTCCTCCTCGACCGCGCGGCCTTCTCGCCCGGGGTGATCGACGGCCGCGGCGGCTCCAACACCCGCAAGGCGCTGGCGGCCTTCCAGACCGCCAACGGCCTGCCGGAGACCGGCAAGATGGACACCACGACCTGGCAGAAGCTGCTGGCGGTGAGCGGCACCAACCAGGCCGTGATCCCCTACGTGATCACCCCCGACGACGTGAAGGGCCCGTTCTACCCCATCCCCGAGGAGATGACCGACAAGGCCAAGCTGCCGGCGCTCGGCTTCAGCTCGCCGCTGGAGATGTTCTCGGAGCGGTTCCACAGCACGCCGGAGCTCCTCCAGCGTCTCAACCCCCAGGCGCGGTTCGAGGCGGCGGGCGAGCGGATCATGGTCCCCAACGCCCGGCCCCTGCCCGACGTGGCCGACAAGTCTCTGGTGCCGGAGGGGGCCGAGGTCTTCGTCTCGAAGAGCAACTCCAACCTGCTGGTCAAGCAGGGGGACAAGCTCCTCTACTACGCCCCGGTTACCTCGGGCAGCGAGCACGACCCGCTGCCGATCGGCGACTGGAAGGTCACGGGCATCTCCCGCAACCCGACCTTCAACTACAATCCCGACCTCTTCTGGGACGCCGAGCCCTCGGACAAGAAGGCCAAGATCCCGGCCGGTCCCAACAATCCCGTCGGCGTGGTCTGGATCGACCTCTCCAAGGAGCACTACGGCCTCCACGGCACGCCGGAGCCGAAGACGATCGGCAAGACCACCTCCCACGGCTGCGTGCGGCTGACCAACTGGGACGCGGCGGCGGTTTCCGGGCTGGTCAAGGTTGGGACCCCGGTCCACTTCACGGAGTAGCCGAGCCATGGCGAAAGAAAAGAAGGGCCTGCCGGTTCCGCTGGCGGGGCTCGCCGGGTTCGCGCTCGGCGCGGCCACGGTGCTGCTGATCGTCTGGCTCTACGGTGGGGGCCAGGTGAACGCTCCAACCGCGCCGGTGCCCCAGGCGGCTCCGGCGGCTCCACCCATCTATCCGGCTCCGGCACCCGCGCCGCAGACTCCTCCGGTGGCGGCGGCTCCGCCGGCCACGGCACCCCCGCCCCTGCTGGCGCGCCCGCCGGCCGATCTGGTCGAGCGCGATCTGCTGGTGCCGGTCCAGGGGATTCCACGCACGGGGCTCCTGGACACCTACGACGACGCCCGCGGCCAGGGGCGGGTCCACAACGCGATCGACATCATGGCCACCCGCGGCACGCCGGTGCTGGCCACCGAGGCGGGACGGATCGCCAAGCTCTTCACCAGCAACCTGGGGGGGTTGACGATCTATCAGTACGATCCCACCGAGACCTACTGCTACTACTACGCCCACCTGGACCGCTACGCCCCCGGCCTCAAGGAGGGGGACCCGGTGAGCCGCGGGCAGGTGATCGGCTACGTCGGATCGACCGGCGACGCCTCGCCGGAGGGGCCGCACCTGCATTTCGAGATCACCCGGCTCCATGCCGACAAGAAATGGTGGCAGGGGGACGCGATCAATCCGTATCCGATCCTGCGGAGGCGGTAGGCGAACCCCGCCCCCGGCCCCTCTCCCCTCTCGCCCTCCCTCACCGGGAGAGGGGAGAAAAGTAGAGAGACGCGGCAAGCGGAAGAGCCTAAAAGCCCCGTCTCTTTACTGATTCTCCTGAAAGCTCTGGTCTGGCGGCTTAACGTGCGCCTGCTTGGAAGCGATGGCTTCGCTTTCGACCTTAGAAAAGACGTCGGCATATCGGATTTTGTCTTTGGAGCGATTCTGTCTAAAATTGACTCTTCCCTGCATCAGGAATTCGCTAAATGTGTCAACCAGAGGGATGCCTGCGGAAGTCTCAACGAAGAGAAATTGGCCCATCTCGTTCACTTCCAGGAAGACAAAATCCCCATCGGGCGTAACAATGAAATCAAAGCATCCAAAGACTATGCCGAGCCTGCGTAGAAGAGCGCAACAGAGATCATGAACTTCCATTGGAAGATCAAAGGGTTGCATCTGAAGCTCAGCGTATGCCTTGCGCCAATCCACCTTACCGTCCACAGTCTCTTGGGAGAGCACCTTAGCCGCAAGAGAGTGACTGCCCATTACTGTAATTCGTAGCTCAAACTGCTTCGGTACTAGTTCCTGGTATATTCCGGGAGCATTTCTTAGGGTTTCGTCCGGCACAAGAGCCTCTCCACTAAGTAGGCTGGTATATGGCACCCAAGAGGTCTCAGGGGTACGCCACGGCAGTCCCCGGAATGGTTTGTAGATAATGGTCCCTCCATGTGTTCGGATAAAGGCGCGGATTCCTTCAGGGTCGTTGGAATAGAGCGTGTCTGGCACAGTCAGTCCAAGGTCTAGGGCCGCTTGATGCTGCACGAGCTTTCGGGATGCACGGACTGCCGAATCGGGAGGATTTACCCAGAAGGCATCCCGCGCAAGAACGCTAAAGAGTGAGCGTCGAAAGATAGTACATTCCATTTCTGCAAATGCCACGTCTGCCGGATGGAGGACTGTAGCGTCCACGGCAAGGGCCGGTCTCCGATTCCAGATCGTAAGAGAGGAGGGATCTATCGTTTCAAGGTCAAGCAAAGGTGTTCCTGGGATTGCAAGGCGCGTTGTCCTCTTCTGACCTTGAAACAAAATTGACTCGGTTGCGATGGAAGGGAAATCCGCCGTGTGCCAAATGATAGGCATTCCGCCCTTGAGCCGCAGAGCTTCGGCAACTACATAGGCATGTATATCGCCCGGCTCGGTTAGAATAAGAATCGTTCTGGTCATTTTGGGTTCCCTGCTTCAAAAATAGAGGCGTACGAGAGTTAACGGGTAAAATGCTAACTGCTAACTCTCGTCTTTTCTCTTGAGGAGTTCTCTGGAAAGCAGGGTGAATACCCGACTCAGACAGCCATGTCGCCGTCGCCGCCGACGTTGGTTATATCCCAATCGTCTTGCCCGCGAGTGCCGGTCTGTTGCGTCGTCGCTCCTGCGCCTGAGACCTGTATGTTTCTCAGATCTTCCGCGAGAATCCGGGCTAAAACCCTCGGGCGCTCGCTCTGGGCCTCCTTTGCTACAGTTTTACGCATCCTTGTCTCCTTTCCGGTAGACCTATAGCCCACCAAAACGCTGCGTTCCGCGACAGACTGTCTCCGTCTTCTTCGGAGAGGGATAGTATTGTAGTATAAAGACCGCTAACGGGGCAAGGGTGATCCGCCCTGCCAGGAAGCAAGGAGACTGGATGCGTAAGTACGTCGTTGTACCCGGCAAGTGGCTGTGCTTGCTGGTAATCATCCTATGGGCGCATGGCGCAAGCGCTTTGGGCGTAGAGATCCCTGCGGCCCTTCGGGGTGCGTGGCAACTCCAGGACGGTAACGAGGTCATCCTTATTGAAGAGGGCCGCTTAGTCGTCTGGGCGCAAGGTCACCTCCGAGCTGTTGGGCTCCTCGGATACAAGGAGGGGCAACTTACGGTACGCCGTGCTGGCCTTGTGGAACGCTGGCATGCCGTCGTTAGCAACGGACGGCTTACCCTAGAGCAGAGCGGAAAGGATCGGGTCTTCCGGCACCTGGAATCCATTCCGGATGCCGTCCGGTTAGACCCGTTACCTCTCGGCCCTACAGCTCCTCTTCCCACGGAAAGGGTCTCGGCCATCCAACGGGACCTTGCCGACCGTTTGCAGAGGGATCAGAATGCAGCAAAAGATAAGGCTCTCAAGGAAGAGGACGCCAAGGCTATTGTTGAGGACAATACTCGGCACCTCCGTTCCCTGGCGCAAGAGATTGGCTGGATTGATGTCCCTCGGTTTGGGTCTAAGACCTCGTATGCAGCGGTGATTCTCGCCAAGCACGGGGGTGACCTGCGCTTGCTGCTTGGGGTGCTCCCGCTTATCGAGAGGGACTTCAAACATTCGGGAGATGATGCTCAAGCATTCGCTATCGTCTATGACTCTGTGCAACTCGATCTCGGTCGAAAGCAGCGGTTCGGTACGCAGATCCGGGGAGCCGGAGGCGATAAGCCCTTTCTCCTGCCTTTAGAAGACCCTGAGCACGTGGATGCTCTACGGCGGGAAATTGGGCTTCCCCCACTCGCTGACTACCTCTCTGATGCTGCCAAAGCGTTAGGGAAGGAGATCTCGATGCCTCCCAAGGAAGAGGCGGAGAATCCTCCCACTAAAGTGCCCGTAGGGAGAGCGGCCTAGAGGTTCGGCTAACAGCGACTTAAGCCCGTCCATTACCCTCTCCCGTGAGGGAGGGCGGGAAGGGGACGGGAGAAGAGAGCTGGGGCGATGAGGGCCCTCAGTGGGAGCCGAACTTCTTCTCCCCCGCCTCGATCCTGACCGCCAGCTTGTTCTCGGCCGGCGGCAGCGGGCAGGTGGCGAAGGCGGTGAAGGCGCAGGGCGGGTTGTAGGCGGTGTTGAAGTCCACCACCACCTTGCCGTCCTTCGGCGGGGCGGTGTCGAGGAAGCGGCCGGCCCCGTACGTCTCCTTGCCGTTCGTCTGATCGCCGAAGACCAGGAAGAGGCTGCCGTCGTCCCCGCCCTCGAGAGCGTCGATCCGGTAGGTCTTCCCCTGCCAGTCGAAGACGACGGCGCCCGGCGAGGGGTTGTCCTCGACCTGGCCGATGATGTTGGCGATCGGAATCTTCTTGTCCTTGTAGGGCTCGAAACGGGCGACGACCCGCCACTCCGGCCGGATGGGGTACTCGTCGATCCCCTTGAAGGCGGCGCGCATCGGGCTGGTCTTGTCCTTGATCCGCACCCCCATGCGATCGCCCCGCTTGATAACGAAGAAGCTGAGCGATCCGAGCTGAAGAGTCGTCGGCTTGCCGTCGGCATCGGCCGAGACCTTCATGCCGGGGGCCGGCGGCTTGCCGTCGGCGGTCAGGGGGACCCCGGGCTGGACGTTCAGGCGGACCGTGTCCCCCTCCCGGGTCAGGGTGCCGGCCACGGCCGGGGCCTTCCCCGCGGGGAGGATGACCGGATTGCCCGGATCGCTGCCGAAGCGGTTCTCGCCCGGCTTCAGCCAGTAGAGGCCGACCAGGGTGAGCCAGCCGTCCTCTTTCTTGAGACTCGTGAGCCGCTCCTGGCGCCAGGTCTCGATCTCCTTGCGGTAGGCCGCGGGATCGGGACGATCAGCGGCGGGAGCCTTGGAGTCGGCGGCCCACAGGGCGGCCCCGGCGAAGAGGGCGGTCAGGAAAAGGGTGTGTTCACGCTTGAGCTTCATGGTTCAGGCCTCCAGGTCGGACGAAGAGGATAACTCAGGGCGGGCCCGTAACCTTCCCGCCTCTTTCCCGTATTGTTCCTGAAAGGGCCGCGCCGGCCCCCAAGGAGAACCCTGATGCTGACCATCCGCGACCTCGTGAAGGTATACCCCGGCCCCGTAACCGCCCTCCAGGGGATCAACCTCGACGTCTCGCCCGGGATGTTCGGCCTGCTCGGGCCCAACGGCGCGGGCAAGTCGACCCTGATGAAGATCCTCTCCGGCCTGCTGGAGGCGACGTCGGGGGCGGTGACCCTCGACGGCGAGGACGTGCTCACGAAGCCGGAGCGGATCCGCCAGCGGCTCGGCTATCTCCCCCAGGAGTTCGGCTTCTACCCGCACCTGACGGGGGAGAAGATGCTCACCTATCTGCTCAAGCTCAAGGGGGTCGAGGCGCCCGGGGGGCTGAAGAAGCTCGTGCCCGAGCTGCTGGACCGGGTCAATCTCACCTCGGCCGCCAAGCGGCGGGTGAAGACCTATTCGGGCGGCATGCGCCAGCGGCTCGGCATCGCCCAGGCGATCGCCGGCGATCCGCGGCTGATCATCGTCGACGAGCCGACCGCCGGCCTCGACCCCGAGGAGCGGCTCCGCTTCTACAAGATCCTCGCCGAGCTCGCCGCCGACCGCATCGTGCTGCTCTCCACCCACATCGTCGAGGACGTCGCCGTGCTCTGCCCCCGCTTCGCGGTGATCCGCAAGGGGCGCCTGGTGGCCCAGACCACGCCCACCGAGGCCCGCCGGGAGATCGAGGGCAAGGTCTTCGAGGGGCGGCTGGGGCGGGAGGAGATGGCCGAGATCCAGGGGCGCGGCCTGCGGGTCATCCAGTCGGTGCTGGTGGAGGGGAAGAACCGCGTCCGCGTCTACCAGCCGGACGGCGCTCCGCCGGCCGGCTTCGAGCCCGCGCAGGCCAACCTGGAGGACGCCTATCTCCTGCTGATGCAGGACTCCGCGCAGGCCCCTCAAATCGAGGAGGAGGCCCCGGCGCTCGCCGTGGGAGGGGGGCGTTGAGCCTCGCCCGCACCGGCGTCATCTTCGGCGAGGAGCTCGCCCGCACCTTCAAGCGCCCCCTGTTCTGGTTCCTGGTCGCGCTGCTGGCCCTGATGTCCTGGGGGCTCTCGACCGGGCACATGCAGATCGCGTCGGGGGACTCCTCGGTCGGCGGCACCAAGGCCTGGGTCACCTCCGAGTTCTCTTTCGCGCGGGCGGTGATGGCGCTGATGGCGCTGCTCTATGGCTTCTTCGCCTCGATCGCCGCGGGCATGGCGATCGTCTCCGACGACGAGGCGCGGATCAGCGACATGCTGCTCTCGACGCCGCTCAAGCCCGCCGAGTACGTCTGGGGGAAGTTCCTGGCGATCCTCGCCGGCTTCCTGGGCGTCCTCGGCCTCCATGTCCTGCTCACCATCTTCTTCAACCACGGACTGCCCAACCCGGAGGCGCTGGAGATCCGCGGACCGCTCCACGTCTGGGCCAGCTACCTGCGGCCGGCCCTGGTCTTCGGCCTGCCGACGCTGGTCTTCTACCTCGGCGTCGCCTTCTTCCTGGGCGAGCGCTGGCGGCGGCCGGTCACGGTCTTCCTCTTCCCCATCGCCGTCATGATGGCCTGCGGCTTCTTCCTCTGGAGCTGGGCACCGACCTGGCTCGACCCGCGGATCAACCGGCTGCTGATGCTGATCGAGCCCTCCGGCTTCCGCTGGATCAACGAGACCTGGATCAAGCTCGACCGCGGGGCGGGTTTCTACAACACCGCCCGCATCGGGCTCGACCTGCCGTTCGTCCTCTCGCGTCTGGCCTTCCTGGCCCTGGGGCTCACCGGGGTCTGGCTCTCCCAGCGGCACCTGGCCGCCCACCTCCAGGGGGCGACGGGCGGCGGCAGGGCCTCGCGGCGCCGGGGAGCCCGCGCGGGCGTCGCGGCCATCGCGGCTGTGGAGCCGCGGACGGCGCCCCTATCCTCCCTGGCGGAGCTGCGGATGCGTTCGCGCCCGGTCGGGCTCGGCGCGGGCATCCTGGAAGTGGCCCGCACGGAGCTGCGGAACCTCCTCTCCTCGCCCGGCGTCTACCTGTTCGGCGCCCTCATCCTCCTGGAGACCCTGGGCGACAGCCTGACCGCCCTGGGGGCGTTCCAGACCGAGCTGCTGATCACCCCGGGCATCGCCGCGGTGGACGGGATGAACGTGCTCTCCGTGCTCGTCTGCCTGCTCCTGATGTTCTACACCGCCGAGTCGCTGGAGCGCGAGCGCGCGACCGGGCTGGCGCCGATCTCCTTCTCGACCCCGGCGCGCACCACCTCGTTCCTGTTCGGCAAGGCGCTCGCCAACAGCGGGATCGGCGTGCTGATGGCGATCGCCACCTACATCGGCTGCGCCATCGCCATCCTCATCCAGGGGAAGCTCGCGCCCAGTCCCGGCCCCTTCCTGCTCGTCTGGGGGCTGCTGCTGGTGCCCACCTTCCTGGTCTGGACCTGCTTCATCCTCACCGTCCAGGCGGCCTTCGGCCAGCGCTACGTCACCTACAGCGCCGGCATCGGCGTGCTGTTCCTCAGCCTCTACCTCCAGTTCACCGACCGCATGACCTGGGTGGGGAACTGGTGGCTCTGGAACGCGGTGCGCTGGAGCGACATGGGGATCTTCGAGCTCGACCGCAAGGCTCTCGTCCTCAGCCGCATCCTGGCCCTGGGGCTCGCCGGGCTGCTCACCGTCCTCGCCGTGCGGCTCTTCGGGCGCCGGCAGACGGATGCCATCGGCTCCATCCACCGCCTGCAACCGGGGCCGCTCTGGCAATCGGCGCTGCGGCTCGCCCCCTTCGCCGTGGTGCCGCTCGCCGCCGGCATCGCCCTCTGGATCGCCGTCGGCGACGGCTACCAGGGCGCGGGGTTCGAAAAGAAGGGGCGGGACTACTGGAAGCAGAACCTGGCCACCTGGAAGGACGCGCCGCAGCCGGCGATCTCGGACGTCGCGCTCGATCTGGCGATCGATCCTGACCAGCGCCGGCTCTCCAACCACGGCAGCTACGAGCTGCTCAACGACAACGACGCCGCGCTCGAGCGCTTCGCGCTCACCGGCGGCCCGCACTGGAAGAAAGTGCGCTGGACGCTGAACGGCAGGGCCTACAAGCCGGAGAACCGCTCGGGGCTCTACGCCTTCCAGCTCCCGGCGCCGCTGCCGCCCGGCGGGCGGGTCCGCGTCGGCTTCCAGCTCGAGGGGGTCTTCCCGCAGGGGATCTCGAAAAACGGCGGCGGCTCCATGGAGTTCGTCCTCCCCTCGGGCGTGGTGCTGACCAGCTTCACCCCGACCTTCTCGCCGGTGGTGGGGTACATGGAGGAGATCGGCAGGAAGGCGGACGAGAACGACTACGAGCCCCGCGTCTACCCCGACGACTATTACAAGGGGAAGACCAAGGTCGCCTTCGGCGCCGGCCACCCGTTCACCACCCGCATCGCCATCACCGGACCGGCGGACTTCGCCTTCAACTCGGTCGGCAGCCGGACGAGCGACACGGTGAAGGGGGGAAAGCGGACTGTGGTCTGGCAGAGCGACTACCCGGTGCGCCTGTTCAACGTCGTCGGCGGGCGCTGGGACGTGCGGCGCGGGCAGGGCACGGCGATCTACTACCACCCCGCCCACCGCTACAACATCGACGAGATGCTCGGCGCCCTCGACGCTTCGCGCCGCTACTACTCCGAGTGGTTCAAGCCCTTCCCCTGGCGCGAGCTCAAGCTCTCCGAGTTCCCCAACCAGGCGAGCTACGCCCAGGGGTTCCCCACCGACATCACCTTCTCGGAGGGGATCGGCTTCCTCACCAAGAGCGACGTCAAGACCGACGCCGTCTTCATGGTGACCGCCCATGAGAGCGCCCATCAGTGGTGGGGCAACCTGCTGACCCCGGGCGACGGGCCGGGCGGCAACCTCCTCTCCGAGGGGATGGCCCACTTCTCGACCGCCCTGCTCACCGAGCAGGTCAAGGGTCCGCAGGCGCGCATGGAGTTCCTCAAGCGGATCGAGGAAAAGTACGGCGACGACCGCCGGGCGGACGCCGAGCGCCCCCTGGTGAAGGTGGACGGCTCCCATCAGGGGGACACGACGGTGACCTACGACAAGGGGGGCTGGGTCTTCTGGATGATCTACCAGCAACTCGGGCACGAGCGCGACCTCGCCGGCCTGCGCAAGTTCATCGCCGACTGGGGGAACGGACCGGACTACCCCCTGCTCCAGGACTTCACCGCCGCCATGCGCCCCTTCGCGCCCGACCCGGCGGTCTACGACGACTTCGTGAAGCAGTGGTTCCACCAAGTGGTGGTGCCGGAGTACCGGCTGACCGATGCCCGGGTGACCGCGGCGCCCGGAGGGCGGACCTGGAAGGTGATCGTCAAGGTGAAGAACGCCGGCACCGGGCGGATGCCGGTCGAGGTGGCGGCGGCCCGCGGCGAGCGCTTCACCGCCAAGGGCAAGCCCGGTCCCGGCTACCGCGACGCCCGCCAGATGGTGACGCTGGGGGCGGGCGAGGAGCGGACGGTCGAGATCACCGCCGCCTTCCAGCCCGAGCGGGTGCTCGTCGATCCCGACGTCAAAGTGCTCCAGTTGCGCCGCAAGGCGGCGGTCGTGAAACTGTAGGCATCCCGGTCTATGCTCCCCGGGTGAGCACCCGTGACAAGCCAGTGCGCTACAGGCGGCTCGTTTTTCGTGGCTCGCGACACTGTTAGTGGATAAGAGCTACTTTTTGACCTGGGACCCAAGGGACCGGGGGATCCGGCAACGCGGGACTCGAAAAGGAGATGGAGATGGAGCGGAAGACCGTTCACAGAGGGATTGTGGCACTGGCGATCGTTACGTCCCTGTCCGCCGCCGGATCGCGTCCGGTTGCCGCCATGGATCTGGGGTTCCTGGACCGGCTCGACCACCTGTGGTCGTTCGTCACCGGCGACGCGCACCAGGTGGCCAGCCGGGCTCACCGCGCCTCGGGGAAGGCTCCGAAGGTCCCGGGGGCCAAGACCGGATGGGGGATCGACCCCAACGGAGATCACCTCGTCGATCCGGACCCCACCACTCAGAGAGTTGTTCCGAGCAACGGTTAGTACGAGACAACGCGTCCCCCTTGTGAGAGACTTGAGGAAATCGCTGCATTGATTTCGAGGAGAGCAGGATGAGCAAGCATCATCCACGTCGCGAAGCCCTGGAGGGGTTCCTTCTCAGCCGCCTGCCGGCCACCGAGGCGAAAGCCATGGTGAGCCACCTGTTGGGCGGCTGCGAGCGCTGCCAGGACGAGATGTCGCCGCTTGCGGCCTCCATGTTCACGCCCGACACCGCCCCGGAGCCGCATCTTTCGGCTCAGGAGGAGGACGCCTACGATCTCGCGATCTCGGCCGCCTTCACCAAGGCCCTGGCGCACGAACAGGCGCTGACGGTGGAGCGTGACACGGGGGAGCGGAAAGCGGAGGAGATCCTCCAGGCCGCGTGCCGCGGGGAAAATCCCGCCCTGCCCGCCGGCGCGATCTCCTGGGGCTTCTGCGAGCTCCTGCTGGCGAAGAGCCGCGAGCTGCGGCACACCGACCCGGCGGGCATGCTCCGCCTGGCAGAGCTCGCCCGGCAGGCGGCCGACAGCCTCAACCCGGCGGTCCACGGGGCCGACCAGCGGACCGACATGCAGGCCCGTGCCTGGGCCGAGCTGGCCAACGCCTACCGGATCAACGGCGACTTCGCCCAGGCCGAGGCGACCATGGCCTGCGCCCTCGACCTGCGGGCTCAAGGGACGGGCGACCCCCTGCTCTATGCCCGCGTCGCCGACCTGAGCGCGTCTCTGCTCTGTCACCAGCGGCGCTTCAAAGCGGCGTTCCGGATGCTCGACCTCGCCTACGCGATCCACCGCCGGCACAGCGACGTGCACGAGGTCGGCCGCACGCTCATCCTCAAGGGGCTGTACACCGGCTACGCCGGCAAGCCCGAGGAAGGGCTGCAGCTCCTGGTCCGCGGCTTGCCGATGATCGACCGCGCCCGGGACTCCAAGCTCGTCTTCCACGCGTTGCACAACATCCTCCTGCTCCGGGTCGAGCTCGGCGAATACGAGGCCGCCCAGCGTCAGCTCCAACGGATGCGGCCGCTCTACGCCGAGCACGCGGCCTGGCTCGACCTGGTGAAGCTGCACCGCCTGGAGGGGGAGATCGCCGCCGGCCTGGGCGACCTGGTCACCGCCGAGGCGACGTTCCAGCAGATCCGCCAGGACCTCGACGACGCGGGGAACGCCTTCCAGGCCTCGCTGGCGTCGCTCGACCTGGCCGGCGTCTGGCTGCGCCAGGGGCGCACCGCCGAAGTGCGCGCCCTGGTCCCCGAGATCGCGGCCACCTTCCGCATGCTCGGCGTCGAGCGCGAGGCGCTCTCGGCTCTGCACATGCTGCGCGACGCCCTGGAGCGCGACAAGGCGACGGTGGAGATCCTCCAACTCGTCGGCGGCATCCTGCGGCGCCTGCAGAACGACCCGATCCCCCACTCCGGGCTCGAAGCGCTTTAATCTCTTCCGTCCGTGATCCAGCGGCCCGGGGCTTCGGCTCCGGGCCGTTTTCATTTGTGTGCCCAGAATGAACCGGCCCGCCGCTTGCAGGAGCCCGCGGACGAAGGAGGAAAGACCTCATGACAGACTCGCGAAAAGATCTCCATTCCGATCACACCCCCACGGGCCATCTCGACGAAGCGGCCCCCGAACCTCGCCGGCCGGCCGCCGGCCAGGACCCGCCCGCCCCCGGAACGGCCCGCGCCGCCGGCCTGGAGCCGGGAGCCTCGACGCCCGGCTCCCGAGATCCCAGGATCACCGGCGAGCTCGACCGTGCCGTCGACGCTCCCGACCACAACGTGACCCGCAACGTAACCCGGTAGACGCCTTCCCCCCGGAAGGGAGCTCCGGCCCACCGAAGCCGCCCTTCCGGGAGTGCAAATCATGCCTCACCAAGAAAAACCCGTAGCGATCTACGGCGCCCTGATCGCGAACCTGGCGATCGCGGTCACCAAGTTCGTGGCCGCGGGGATCACCGGCAGCTCAGCGATGATCTCGGAGGGGATCCATTCGGTGGTGGATACCGGCAACCAGATCCTCCTCCTGCTGGGGATCAAGCGGAGCCAGAAGCCGCCGGACGCGAACCACCCCTTCGGCCACGGCAAGGAGCTCTACTTCTGGAGCCTGATCGTGGCCATGCTGCTGTTCGGCGTCGGCGGCGGGCTGTCGGTCTACGAGGGGATCACCCACCTCCTCCACCCCCACCCGCTCGAGAACCCCTTCTGGAACTACGCGTCGCTGGGGGCCGCCTTCGTCTTCGAGACGATCTCCTGGATTCTCGCCATGCGGCAGCTCCGCCCGACGATCCGCGAGAAAGGGCTGTGGAGGGCCCTGCGCACCAGTAAGGATCCGTCGATCGTCATCCTCTTCTTCGAGGACTCGGCGGCGCTCGTCGGCTTGGTCATCGCCTTCCTCGGCGTTTTCCTCGGCCATTTGTGGAACAGCCCGGTCCCTGACGGGATTGCCTCGCTGGCGATCGGCCTGCTCCTCGCGGGCGTCGCCACCTTCCTGGTGGCGCAGAGCCGGGGTCTGCTGCTCGGCGAGAGCGTCGACCCCGAGATCCTGGCCGACATCCGCGCGATCGTCGGCTCGGATCCGGCCGTGGTCGAAGCGAAAGATCTGCTCACCATGCACCTCGGCCCCGAGGAGGTGCTGTTGAACCTGGAGCTCGACTTCCGCCCGGGCATGCCGCCGGGCCAGATCACCGAGTCGATCAATCGCCTGGAGCAGGAGATCCGGCGCCGCCACCCCGAGGTCCAGCGGATCTTCATCGAGGCGCGCGCGCTGCAGGGGGAGGCACGTGAGGGCCGCGAGACCACCCAAGCCAGCGAGCTGGACCTCGGCAAGGACTGGCTTCGCCCCGAGGAGGACAAGGCTTGGCAGGGATTGTAAAGGGATGCCGTCCTTGGAGACGAGACCGCAGATGTGTTCCTGGAGTTGCCTTTTTCCTCCCCCTTTGGGGGAGGTCAGGAGGGGGCGCCCCAGACAAGGAGACGCCCCGGACTCTGGAAAGCCCCCCTCCTGACCTCCCCCCGTTCCGGGTGGAGGAAAAAGGATTCCGGCGCACGGGCTTCGGATAAGCTAGCGCGCCATGGTCACCCTCGCCGACGTCCAGGCCGCGCGCGAGCGCATTCTTCCCCATGTCCACCGCACGCCCGTGCTGACGTCGCGGGCGCTCGACGAGCGGGTGGGGGCGCGGATGTTCTTCAAGTGCGAGATCTTCCAGCGGGTGGGCGCTTTCAAGGCGCGCGGGGCGTTCTCGCGGCTGACGCTGCTCACCCCCGAAGAGCGCTCCCGCGGGGTCGTCGCCTTCTCCTCGGGGAACCACGCCCAGGCGGTGGCGCTCGCGGCGCGGGAGCTTGGCATGCAGGCCACGATCGTTATGCCGAAGGACGCCCCCGCCCTCAAGGTCGCCGCCACCCGCGGCTACGGCGCCGAGGTCATCCTCTACGACCGGCTGGGTGGCGAGAGCCGGGAGGAGATCGCCCGCCGGATCGTCGAGGAGCAGGGGGCCACCCTCGTGCCGCCGTTCGACGACGACGCGGTCATCGCCGGCCAGGGGACGCTCGCTCTGGAGCTCCTCGAGGAGGTGCCGGACCTCGACCTGATCGTCACCCCATGCGGCGGCGGCGGCCTCCTCTCCGGCTGTGCCGTGGCCGCCCAGGGGCTCCGCCCGGAGATCCGCCTCTGGGGAGTCGAGCCCGAGGCCGGAAACGACATGCAGCAGTCGCTCGCCCAGGGGCACCCCGTCACCATCCCCCTCCCCAATACCATCGCCGACGCTCTGCAGACCACCCGCCCCGCCGAGCGGACGCTCGCGCTCGTCAGCCGGCTCACCGAGGGGATCCTCACCGTCAGCGATGAGGAGATCCGCCGCGCCATGGCGCTGCTCGCCGCGCGGATGAAGCTCGTCGTCGAGCCCGGGGGCGCGATCGCCTTCGCCGCCCTCCTCCACGGCAAGGTGCCGGAGGCGGCCGGGCGCAAGGTCGGCATCGTCCTCTCCGGCGGCAACATCGATCCCGACCGTTTCGGCGCGCTGATTTCCGGTCTCGAAGCCTGAAATTCGAAACCTGAAGTTCTGATCCGGCGGAATTTCGCTCCCGCTCTCGGGGTTCCATTCGTAACCTTGCTGTTGTAGGGTTATGCGCACTCAGCAATGAGTTAAGCCTCAGCGTCGTTTCGCTGTATGAAGTTGAAGAACAACCTGAGAGGTAGTACTGCATGACCAGGAAAGCCGCCGTCCTCGGGACCGCCGCCGCCACCGCCCTCCTCCTCCTCCTCCTCGCCGCCGCCACACAAGCCCAGACCCTCGACCAGACCCTGAGCGGCTGCAATGGCGTAGCCCCCCTGAGGACCATCCAGGCCAACCCCGCGACCTACAAGTCCCTGATTTCGACCCTCATCCCCGGCGACCGGCTGCAGCTCGCCGCCGGCACCTACACCCAGGGTCTGAACCTCGGGGGCAAGAACGGCCAGCCCGGCAAGTGCATCGTCGTCGAGGGACCGGCCAGCGGCTCTCCCGCCCTGTTCACGGGCAGCGACTCCTGGAACATCGTGAGCTTCAAGAACTCCAGCTACATCGCGGTGCGGAACCTCTCGCTCGACGGCCTGTCGAAGCTGGGGGACGGCGTGAAGGCCGAGGCGGGCTCGATCTCTAACCACCACATCACGGTCGAGCGCCTCAACATGAAGAACTTCAACAACACCGTGCAGACGGTGGGGGTCAACGTCAAGTCGTCGGCCTGGAACTGGGTGATCCGCTACAACACGATCACCAGCACGGGGACCGGCATGTACCTCGGCGGCTCTTCCGGCCAGTACGAGTTCGTGAGCTCGCTGATCGAGCACAACCTGATCTATGGCACGCTGGGCTACAACATCGAGATCAAGCACCAGCTCACTCGGAACACCTCGCTGGGGATCCCGTCGACGGCGACCACGATCGTGCGCCACAACGTGTTCTCCAAGGCCGCCGGCTCGCTCACCGGCGCCGAGGCGCGGCCGAACCTGCTCGTGGGGCACTGGCCGCTCTCGGGGGCGGGCTCCTCGGACATCTACCAGATCTACGGCAACGTGTTCTACGAGAACCCCTACGAGGCGCTCTTCCAGGGGGAGGGGAACATCGCCCTCCACGACAACCTGATGGTGAACCGCGCGGGCACGGCGGCCATCCACATCCAGAAGCACAACAACGTGCCGAAGCGGATCGAGATCTGGAACAACACCGTAGTGGCCGGCAACACCGGCATCCAGATCACCGGCGCCGACCCCGCCTACCCGCAGCGGGTGACCGGCAACGCGGTCTTCGCCGCCACCCCGCTCTACGGCGGCCAGCAGACCGGCAACCTCACCGGCACCTACGCGGCGGCCGCCACCTATCTCAACAACCCGACGGCAGCGCTCGGCGCGGGGCTCGACCTCTACCCGAAGACTGGCAAGCTCCAGGGCACGGCGCTCAACCTGACCTATCTCACCGGTTTCGTCGATCAGGACCGCGACTTCAACGGTCTGTCGCGCATTCTCACCTTCCGCGGCGCCTACTCGGGCGAGGGCGTGAATCCGGGCTGGACACCGGCCCAGGCGATCAAGCCGTAAGACGGACCGGCGGGTCAGGTCCGAAAAGGCGGGGCGAGTCCCCGCCTTTCTTTATGGTCCTCCGCTCGGACAGTACTTGCAGAGAAACGGTTCGGCGGCAACCGCTCATATTCACTACAAGGCGGCTTTGTCCGTCCAATAAATCGATTCTCTGCGTACAATCTCAGGCCCCGGACTTTGCGGTTCCCGAGGCACGCTTCTCTGGTCTTCAATGTGCTGACAGACCTTCTCTACGACCTCGATAGTGCTGTCGTTATAGGCCATGAACAGCACGCATTTCCAGGCACGGTCACGGAAATGCCCACAAAGACATCGCTGATAGAATGTCCTCAGACCTCTGAGCGCGTGGCGCGACTCCATATAGCCGAGGTTATACTTCTCCACCACATATTCCAGATTATCCAGCTCCGCATATACGTACATGGACCATCGATGATCGTCGTACCCACCGAGAGCCGAAGGGCTTTCGGCCACTCGTCTCGACCTCCAGGGGTGCCCGAGAAGCCTAGAAACCAGCTTGTTGCTCTCTCTCCTCTTATTCGCCAGGTTCAGCCTAGAATAGAAATCCTCCATCGCCTTGTCGTAGCGGGAGGATCGCCATTGAAAGTACCCGAAGACGAAAGCACACATTGCGGCGATTGCTGTCGCGAAATCCTGGGGCACATGATTTTCGTGAAGCCACCAGATCCCTACAAGGAAAGAAATAACAAGTATCCAAACGATCATGACGGGCAAGAACCGCCGCTTGAATGTGGCCTGCCGGAAGCCAAACTTGCTGAGCAATGCCTGCTGTTCTGGGGTACTCTCCGGATGAAATCCTACCAGCCGTCCTTTCTTGTCCAACTTTGGATCGCTGGTCGATTTCCAATGCCTCTTCCGGCGCACGGGGTCTGCTGACATCGAGACACCTCCTTGCTGGAATGAACGGCATCCAGAAAGGCGAGCGCTTCCGCTTTGAGAGTGGCACTGTGCCTTGGATCGGAAAGCAACCCTCGCCTTCCGCCGCAATCAATCATTTTATCGCAGTATCGCCGGCCGCGATAGTCAGAACATTACCAAGCTCCGACTATCTGCTTCTTTTAATATTGCCAGATTAATATTGCCAAAAGCCTACGCCGACTTCCCCAGATACGCCTTGAGCCTCGGCGCCACGCTCCGCCGCACCAGCGCGCTCTGGGCCTGCCAGCGGGTGGCGGCGTCCAGGTCGTCCACCAGGAAGCGGGGCTCGCGCCCCTCGAGGACGGCGATGGGGAGGCCGTCCCGGTAGAGGAGACGGTTGCCGGCCAGGGCCGGGAGGCGGTCGCCCGGAGTGGCGATGCCGAGCAGGTTCAGGGGATCGGCGGCGCTCACCGAGACCAGGGTCCCCTTGCGCGGCTGCTTGCGCAGGGCGCGGAGCTGGCCCACCGCCTCGGTCAACGCGTACTGCTCGCCCGAGAAGCCGTCCACGAAACGACCGCCGCGGATCTCCCCCCGCGCCTCCAGACGCCGGAAGACCAGGAGCAGCTCCCGCCAGGGAGGGAGCATCGTCTCCCTCTCCAGCAGCTTGCGGAAGACCACGCCGTAGCGGCGCAACAGCGTCCACGCCGCGGCCTCGACGGCGTCGCGGGAAGGGGACTCCACCAGCGGCTCTCCCGTGGGATGAAGCAGCGACCAGCGGCCCGCGTTCTCCATGCCGAACATCGAGAGGCCGGCCCCGCGCCGCCCTGAGCGGTCCACCGGCGGCCGCTTGTGGGCGGGCGTCAGCAGGGCGCGCAGGCCGGTGAAGCTGTCCGAGGTGACGAGGCCCCAGGCGACCAGCTCGGCGAGCGCCATCTCCAATTGGGTGTGGAGCAGCCCCGCGCCGTGGGCGATCTCGCCGAAGAAGCAGGCGCCGCGGCTCCGCAGCAGGTCGTAGGCTGCCCGCGCCCCCGCCGAGAGCTCCAGGGCTCCCGGATCGGAGGGGGTCGCGATCTCCCGCCAGAGGGGGAGCCCCCCACGCGACAGGAGCGCGATGGGGGTCGCGCGCACCGGCCCGGAGCGCCGGGAGCCGTCTGACGACGGCGCCGCTCCCCGCCCCCAGACCCAGCGGCCGGCCAGACAGAGGCCGTCCAGCCAAGACGGGTCGTATTCCTTCATCCGCGCCGGCAGGATCTCCCCCTCCCAGGCGGAGGCGGCGGCCTCGAACCCCTCGAGCTGGCCGAGCAGGGCATCGAGGCTCCCCGGCCCCTCGGCCCGGCCGTCGGGATCGACCCGCTGCCAGGCGAGGAGGAAGCGCAGGAAGTCGCTCTGCGAGACTGGCTCGATCTCGCGCCGCAGCCGGTCCAGGGTGTAGCGATGGATGCGGGCGAGGAGCCGCCGCTCGCACCACTCCTCCCCTGGCGCGCCGGGGGTGAACCGGCCGCGGAAGACAAAACCCTCCCCTTCGAGCGCCGCCAGCGCCACCTCGACCGAGCTCCGCCGTATCCCTAAGCTCGCGGCGAGCGCCTCGGCGGTGACCGGCCCCAGGCCGTCCAGCCGGCCGCGCAGGATCTCGACCAACGCCTCTTCGGGAGTCCACTCGCGGGCGAAGCGGGGGGGCGCGGCGATCTCGGGCTCCAGGATCGCCTTCGGATGGAGCGCCTGGAGCTGGGGGAGCCGCTCGGCGGCGATCCAGAGACGCGGTCCATCCGGGACTGTCGCAAGCGTGGCCCGCCGGGCTTTGGCCAGAGCGTCGAAGAGCCGCCCCCAGCCGGAGAGATCCCCCTCGTCGGCCGTCAGGAAGCCGAACGTCAACAGGGCGTCGTGCAGCTCGTCCGGCGTCTCGGCGTCGGGCCAGGCCTCGGCGCGCCCGCGGACGATGGCGTCGGCGTCGAGCGCGCCGAGGTCCGAGGCGGTCTCGGGGTCCAGCCAGCGGCGCAGCGAGACCGCCTGCGTACGGCGCTCCTCGAGCGGCGCGTCGTCGAGGAAGGCGTAGGGCTGGGCCTTGAGGATCTCGTGGGCGAGCGGCGACGGCTCCACCACGTCGCGGGCGATCATCTCGACCGCGCCGGACTCCATCCGCCGCAGCAGTCCCTCCAGCCCTTCGATGTCCATCGCCTCTTCCAGGCAGTCCCGCAGGGTCTGCTCGATCAGCGGATGGTCCGGGATCTCCCGCTCGCCCACGATGTTCTCCAGGCAGGCGAGCTGATCGGGGAAGACGACCGCCACCAGGTCCTCGGCGGCCTGGCGCAGCAGCGGCGCCGGCACCCTCCGCCCGCCGCGCTGGCGTGGGATGGCGAGGGCGCGGCCGGCGTTCCAGCGCCAGCGCACGCCGAACAGCGGAGCGTCGAGCACCGCCTGGGTGAGCACGTCGCGCGCCGTTCCCGAGCTGAGGAAGTGGAAGACGTCCTCCAGCGGGAAGCTGTGGGTAGGGCCGAGCGAGAGCACGATGGCGTCCTCGGTGGCCGCCGCCTGCAGCTCGAAGTTGAACGCGCGGCAGAAGCGCTTGCGCAGGGCCAGGCCCCAGGCGCGGTTGAGCCGGCTGCCGAACGGAGCATGGAGGACCAGGTGCTGGTCCCCCGCCTCGTCGAAGAAGCGCTCGGCCACCAGCGTGTCGCGGGTGGGCATCGTCCCCAGCGCCAGGGCCGCGGCGGCCAGATAGTCGACGATCTGCGACGCCGCGGCCGGGGGGAGGCCCAGCTCGTCCTCCAGCCAGGCGGCCGCCTCGTCGCGCGACCCCTCGCGCACTCTTCCGGCCACCTCCTCGCGCAGCCGCGAGACGGCGACCGACAGCTCCTCGGTGCGCGCCGGCGCCTCGCCCAGCCAGAAGGGGATGTTCGGCGGCTGCCCCTTGGCGTCCTCCACCAGCACCCGCCCCTGCTCGACCTTGATGATCCGCCACGAGGCGTTGCCGAGCTGGAAGACGTCCCCGCTCAGGCTCTCGACGGCGAAGTCCTCGTGGACGGTGCCGATCGTGGTGCCCGCGGGCTGGAGCACGACCTGGTAGTCGGCGAGATCGGGGATCGCGCCTCCCGAGGTCACCGCCGTCAGCCGCGCCCCCTTGCGGGGGCGCAGCACGCCGTTCACCGCGTCATGATGGAGATAGGCCCCGCGCCGGCCGCGCCGCGTGGCGAAGCCGGTCGCGAGCATCTCGACGATGGCGTCGAAGTCCTTCCGTTCCAGGCTCCGGAACGGCCAGGCGCGCCGGACCAGGGCGAACAGCCCGTCCTCGGTCCAGCCGTCCGCGGGTTCCGCCGCCACGGCGGCCACGATGTGCTGGGCCAGGATGTCGAGCGGCCGTTCCGGGATGATCAGGCGGTCGAGCTCGCCGCGGCGGACGGCGTCCACCAGGGCGGCGCACTCGATCAGCTCGTCGCGGGTGAGCGGGAAGAGCCGCCCCTTGGGGAGGCCGCCGAGGTGGTGCCCCGAGCGGCCGACCCGCTGCAAGAGGGTGGCGATCGAGCGCGTCGAGCCGAGCTGGCAGACGAGGTCGACCGAGCCGATGTCGATCCCCAGCTCCAGCGACGCCGTGGCCACCAGGGCGGAGAGCTCGCCGGCCTTGAGGCGGCGCTCGCTCTCCAGCCGCTGCTCCTTGGACAGGCTGCCGTGGTGAGACATCACCCGCTCCGCCCCCAGCCGCTCGGCGAGATGGCGGGTGACCCGCTCAGCCATCCGCCGGGTGTTGGCGAAGACCAGCGTCGTCCGGTGCTCGCGGATCAGGCCGGTCAGCCGGTCGTAGATCTCCGCCCAGACCTCCATCGGCATCACCGCCTCAAGCGGCGAGGAGGGTGGCACCTCGATCCGCAGATCCAGCCGCCGGCCGTGCCCGGCGTCCACGATCACACACCGGGGGGTGCCGTCCGGCTCCACGTTGGCGGCGCCGACCAGGAACCGGGCCACCTCCTCAATCGGGCTCTGGGTGGCCGAGAGGCCGACACGGTTCAGGTTCCACCCCACCAGAGCTTCCAGCCGCTCCAGGGAGAGCGACAGGTGGGAGCCGCGCTTGTCGTCCGCCACGGCGTGGATCTCGTCGACGATCGCCGTGCGGACGTTCTTCAGCATCCGCCGGCCCCCCTCGCTGGTGAGCAGGATGAACAGCGACTCCGGGGTGGTGACCAGGATGTGCGGCGGCCGCTTGACCATCGCCGCCCGCGCCGAGGCCGGGGTGTCCCCCGTGCGCACCTGGGTACGGATCTCGACGTCCGGCAGCCCCATCGCCGCCAGCTCCCGGCGGATCCCCGCCAGCGGCTCCTCCAGATTCTTTTCGACGTCGTTCGACAGCGCCTTGAGCGGCGAGACGTAGACCACCGCCGTCTCGTCCGGCAGCCCGCCGTCCTCGGCGAGCAGGGCCCGGCGCACCAGGTCGTCGATCGCCGAGAGGAACGCCGCCAGCGTCTTGCCCGAGCCGGTCGGGGCCGCGATCAGCGTGTGGCGGCCGGCCTGGATCTCCGGCCAGGCGCGCGCCTGCGGCTCGGTCGGGGCGCCGAAGCGCTTCGCGAACCAGGAGGCGACGGCGGGATGGAAGTTGGCGAGTGGCATGGCGCAATAAGGGCGTAAGACCCCCTTCAGAATAACAGGAAACGGGGGCGGGAGGATTCCAGGACCTGTAGGGGCGGCCCTGTGTGGCCGCCCTGTTCGAATCAGGAAGATCTCGGCGAAGATGAAGAGGGCGCCCACATAGGGGCGCCCCTACATAATCAATCAGCTCACTTCGACGAGTTCCGCGCTCCCACCTCTTCGAGGTCCTTTTCCTCCACGCCGCCGGAGCCGTGGGTCTGTCCGGACTCACCCGGCTTGTAGAGGGTCCCCTCGGGATTCCGCGGCGGCTCCTGGTACTGCTGGCGGTCGGCCTGCTTGGCGGACGCCTTGTCGCCGAGCCCCGGAGCGATCTTGCCCAGGGTGGTATTGAGCACAGCCCCCGCTCCCACCTTGACGTCGCGCTCGTGCTTGACGGCGGCCTTGAGGATCGCCTCGGCCACCTTCTGCGGCTCGATCTGCGGCGTCGGGAGCTTGGGCTCCTGGTCCATGTAATTCCTGGCGTGCTGCGGGAAGGGAGTATCGACGGCGGTCGGCTGGATCAGGGTGATCGAGATCTGCGCCTTGTCCACCTCCTCGATCTCGACCCGCAGGGCATCGGTGAACCCCTTGACCGCGTGCTTGGAGGCCGAGTACATCCCCTGCAGCGGCACCACCGCCTCCGAGACCTCGCTGCCGACGTTGATCAGCGCGCCCCCCTGGCGCAGCAGGAACGGCAGCGCGACGAGCGAGCCGTTCACCACGCCCCAGAAATTGATGTCGAACAGCCGGCGGGCATCCTCCTCGCTGACCTCGTCGAGGCGGCCGTAGATGGACAGGCCGGCGTCGTTGATCCAGGTATCGATGCGGCCGAATCGCTGGACGGCGGCCTCGGCGATCCCCCGGACCTGCTGGCGGTCGGAGACGTCGGCCGTCACGTAGATGGCGTCGCCGCCGTTGGCGTTGATCCGCTGCACGACCTCATGAAGAGTCTGCTCGCTGCGCGCGGCGAGGACGAGCTTGGCGCCCTCCTTGGCGGCGGCCTCGGCGGTCGCGAGGCCGATGCCGCTGGAAGCACCGGTAATGACGATGACCTGCTGGTCGAGAGGTTTGAGGGAAACAGCCATGTTGGGTCCTCCTGAGTTGATTTGCTGACGGCGAAGGATGCCGTCCTTCCTCAGCACCGGCTGCAACCTCCGTACCCAATGCGCTCGCCTCCCGACGAATTTGGACGATCGATCCCGCATTTTCCCGTATAAGGACTAAAATAAAACTGTAGATCGACAAGGAGGCGATGATGCACGCTTCGATTTTCTCCAGCCTTCGACGGCAATGCGCCCTGGTTCTTCTGCTGACGGGCGGGGCGGCCACCCACGCCGCCGCGGACTCCATCGAGCTGGTCTCGCGGGTCGATCCGGGGGCGCTCTCGAGCACCGCCGCGGGCGCGGGCTTCCCGATGGCCCGCCCTCCTTCGATCAGCCGGGACGGCCGCTACGTCGCCTTCCTCAGCACGGCGAACAATCTGGCGCCCGGCCAAGTCGACCGCAGCGTGAACCCCGGACAGCAGGCGAACGACGTCTTCCTGTATGACCGCGTCGCGCGCACCACCACCGTGGTGAGCCATGACGCGGGCTCCTCCGCCGTCACCGGCAACGCGGAGTCGATCGCCCCCGTGATCAGCGCCGACGGACGCTGGGTCGTCTACTCCAGCAACTCCACTAATCTGGTGGACGATCTGCCCGATCTGCTCGCCCAGGTCCGCCTGTACCTCTACGATCGCGTCTCCGGAAGCACGACGCTGGTGAGCTCCTCGGCGGCTCTCGCCTCCAGCGGCTGCGGCGGCTGCGGCGCGCTCAGCGCGACGATCAGCGCCGACGGACGTTTCATCGCCTACACCAGCCCCGCGCCCGACCTCGTCCCCGGGCAGCAGGACGACAACGAGGTCAACGATGTCTTTCTGTATGACCGCACGACCGGCAAGACCGTCCTCGTCAGCCATGCCGGCACGCCGGCCTCGACTGTGGCGGACAGCAGCTCCCCCTATCTTTCGATGAGCGCCGACGGCCGGTTCATCGCCTTCAACCGGCGTCCCATCAACACGCCCGGGGGGCGCCCGGGCGACGGCGAAGTGCTCCTCTACGACCGCCTCTCCGCCAGCATCACCCCGGTCGCCCCCGGCGGCACGCCCACGATCAGCGCCGACGGCGCCTTCGTCGCCTTCCTGAGCGCCGGCCGGCAGGTGATCCCGGGGCAGATCGACGCCAACGAGTTTGGCGCCGACGTCTTCCTCTACTCCCGCGCGACGCGGAGGATCTCCCTGGTGAGCCACGCGGTGGGCCGGCCCACGACCACGGGCAACGGCCCGGCCGTCCTGGATCTCTTCTATCCCGTCTTTCCCCTGGTCAGCGCGGACGGCCGCTACGTCGCCTTCTCCAGCGTCGCGACCAACCTGGTGCCGCGCCAGGTCACGCCCGGCGGCGCCCTCTTCCTCTATGACCGGACCTCCGGAAACGTGATCCTGGTGAGCCGCAGGGGAAACTCGCCGAGCTCCGGGAATACGGTTCGGACGGCCGCAATGAGCGCCGACGGCCGGTTCATCGCTTTCGACGCCTCGGCGACCGATCAAGTTCCCGGCCAGATCGATTTCAATTACGGCTCGGACGTCTTCCTGTTCGACCGCAAGACGGGAACGACGATCCTGGTGAGCTCCAGGAGCGGCGCCCCCCGCAACACTGGAAATGGTCTCGCCTACGCTCCCGCGATCAGCGCGGATGGTTCCCAGCTCGCCTTCCATGGCACCGCCAGCGATCTCGTGGCGGGAGTGCGGGACTTCAACAACGGCGAGGACCTCTTCCTTTATACCGTCGCCGCGCGGACCAGCGCCGTGGCCAGCCTGCACCCGCCCGGCATGGCCTCGATCTCCCCCGACGACGACAGCTTCCTGCGCGGCTTGAGCGCGGACGGCCGCTGGACCCTGTTCGAGGGGAGCGCCGCCAACCTCGTCCCCGGACAGGTGGACGGCAACGGAGGAAGCGACGTCTTCCTCTACGATCACACGACTCGGAAGAGCCTCCTGGTGAGCCGGTCGAGCGCCTCCCCAACCACCGCGGGGAACGGCGCCTCCTACCAGGGCTCGCTCAGCGCCGACGGCCGCTGGATCGCCTTCACCAGCTACGCCACCAACCTCGACCCTGGTGTGACCGATTACGTCGATTCCTCGACGACCCAGCGCCGGTTCGACGTCTTCCTCTTCGACCGCGTCACGGGGAAGACCATCGCCCTCAGCCGCTCGGCCCGCCACCCCGGCCTCACCGGCGACTTCGATTCGAGCAAGCCCGTGATCAGTGCCGACGGCCGCTGGGTCGCGTTCCTCAGCTCGGCGACCGACCTCGTCCCCACCTCCAGCACCGCGACCGGCGACGTCTATCTCTATGACCGGGTCGCGGGGGTCCTGACCCGCACGAACGCCAGCATCACGACGATCGGCCTCGCGCGGCCGCTCGCGTTCAGCGCCGATGGCCGCTATCTGCTCACCCTGTCCAGGACGGGCTTCAGCGCCATGCACACCGTCGTCCTCTATGACCGGGTCACCCGCACCAACACCCTGGTCAGCCATGATCGCAGCGGCGGCGCCGCCGGCGTCGGCCAGGACCAGACTCCCGTGCTCAGCGCCGACGGCCGGTTCGTCGCCTTCTGCAGCAGCCGCGGCGACCTCGGAGAGGTGCCCGGCCTGGACCTCAACACCTACCTCTGGGATCGCGAGAGTAACGGCGTGACGCTCCTCGGCGGCTCCACCCGGTCCAACGTGCCCGTCCCTCCGTGCCAGCCCACCCTCAACGCCGACGGCCGCTGGGTCGCCTTCCTCAGCAACGCCGATACCCCGGCGCCCGGGTTCACCAACCCCGCCCGCACCGTTCAGGTCGTCCTCTACGACCGGGTCGCGGGGACCTCGACCTTGGTGACCTCTTCAGTGCTCGCGCCGGGCGAGGGGAGCCAGGGGGGCGCGGCAGATCCCGCGATCAGCCCGGACGGCGCCCATGTCGCCTATGTGGGCAGTGTCATCGACGTCGTGCCCGGACAGACCGTCTCCGGGAGTGCCGTCCTGCTGTACGACCGGACCACCGGCACGACGATCCTCGTCACCCCCTTGCCGGCGGTCTACTCCTTTCTTGGCAGCGGGTTCAATCCCCGCCTCAGCGCCGACGGCCGGTCCGTCGCCTTCGAGAGCGGCGCCTCCGGTCTCGTCGGCCGGGATTTCAACGGCTTCCACATCGACGTCTTCCTGTTCACCCGCACCCCGTAACGGCCTGCTGAAAGGGAACCCGCCGTTTCATCATTCCCATTGAAAGCGAAACGGCGGGGTACAATCCCGTCCTCACGAAAGTTCAACTCGAGGAGGTCGTCGTGCCCCAAGCTCCGGTATTTTTGCGTCCAGGAATCAATCTCCGGCGGGCGGTGGGTGGAAGCGTCCTGATCTCATGGCTGATGGGAACAGCCGGCTTCGCGGGAACCCTGGAGCTGGTCTCCGGCGCTGATCCCGGCTATCTCTCCGCCACTCCCAGCGGCGCGAGCGAGCTCTCCTCTCTCAGCGCCGACGGCAGATACATCGTCTTCACCAGCGGTGCCGCCAACGTCATCCCGGACCAGCAGGATACGAACCGTGGAACGCCGTGGAGGTGGACGGGTACACGCCGTAGAGGCACTGTGGGGTAGAATTCCTTGATCCATCCGAATTCAACTTCTGGGAGGTCGGCGTGAGACAGATCTGTGGATTGTTGTACCGGAGCGCCGCTCTGGCTCTCCTCCTGACCGCGGGTCTCGCGGCCGGCGCCGCCGCCGGACCGGTCGAGCTGATCTCGAAGGCCGATCCGGTCCCGGACAGCTTCGGCACCGGCTTCGCCACCTCGATGAGCACCGACGGGCGCTACGTGGCCTTCCAGAGCGACGCGCCCAACCTGGTCCCCGGGCAGGTCGACGACAACTTCTCCTACGACGTCTTCCTCCGCGACCGGGTGGCCGGGACCATCACCCTGATCTCCCACGCCGCCGGCAAGCCCGGCATGGCGGGCCACGACGTCGCGAAGTCCTCCCCCTACAGCCTGGACGCCAGCATCAGCGCCGACGGCCGGTACGTCGCCTTCGTCAGCCTGCTGACCGACCTCGTTCCCGGCCAGTCGGACACCAGCGGCCTCAACAACGTCTTCCTCTGGGACCGGGTCACGGGGACCACCACCCTGATCTCGCACGCCGACGGCGATCCGGTCCTCACGGGCGACGGGCACGCCGCCGGAGCCCGGATCAGCGCCGACGGCAACTACGTCGTCTTCTCCAGCCTCGCGAAGAACCTCGTGCCGGGGCAGACCGCGCCTCCCGGAAACCAGCCGCAGTCCAAGGTGTACCTCTATGACCGCCGCTCGGGAGCCGTCAGCCTGCTCAGCCACGCGAGCGGCTCGCCCGCCCTGAGCGCCAACGGCACCTCCGGCGATGCCGCGATCAGCGGGGATGGCGCCTACGTCGTCTTCGGGAGCACGGCCCCGGACCTCCTGCCCGGCCTGACCAACGCGGCGGCCGCCTATCAGGTCTTCCTCTACGAACGCGCGTCCGGAGCCCTCTCCCTGGTCAGCCACGCCAGCGGCTCCCCGCTCGTGGCGGGCAACGGCGGCTGCGGCAGGCTCCAGCTCAGCGCCGACGGCCGCTGGATCGCCTTCGCCAGCACGGCCAGGAACCTGGTCGCCGGCCAGATCGGAAGCGCCTCGCCGAACAACGCCTTCCTCTACGACCGGGTGTCGAAAGCGATCCGGCTCGCGAGCCACACCAGCGCCTCGCCGCTGACCGCGGCGAGCACCGAGACCGGCTTCGAAGGGGGCATGATCGCGCTGAGCGCCGACGGCCGCTACCTGGCCTTCACCAGCTCGGCCCCCGACGTGGTCTCCGGACAGATGAACCTCGCCAGCGGGAGCAACGTGTTCGTCTACGACCGGGTCTCGGGGGGGATCATCCTGGTGAGCCACAACCGGGACTCGCGGACCACCACGCCGACGCATCCCGGCTCCCGCTGGCCCAGCCTCAGCGCGGATGGCCGCTACATCGCGTTCGTGAGCCCGGGCGCCGACCTGGTTCCCCATCAGACCGACAACGCCGCGGCGGCGACCGACGACGTCTTCGTCTACGATCAGATCGCCCGGACCACCGTCCTCGCCAGCCATGTCCGCGGCTCGCTGACCACGGCCGCCAACGGCCGGTCGGGCTCCCCCCTGATCAGCGCCGACGGCGGCGTGGTCGCCTTCGGCAGCTTCGCCACCGATCTCGCGGAAGGGCAGGCGGATCCCAACGGGTTCCAGGACCTCTTCCTCTTCGAGCGCAGGCCGGCGGAGGTCACCGCCCTCTCCCAGCGGGCTCCGGAGCTCCCCGCCCTCACCCCGGTAGGCCCGAGCTCGGCCGCCGGCATCTCGGCGGACGGCCGGTTCGTCGTCTTCGTCAGCGAGGCGGCCGGCCTGGTCCCCGGCCAGGTCGACACCCCCTACTCGATCGATCCGTACGACGGGGAGAGAGGGACCTGGGACGTCTTCCTGCGCGACCGGACCACGGGCAAGACCACCCTGCTGAGCCGGTCGAAGGCCTCGCCGCCGACCGCCATGGGCGGCGGCGATCCCGCCCTCAGTGCCGACGGGAGCTTCGCCGCCTTCGGCAGGATCCCGGACTCTCAAGGCGGGCTCGGCGAGCTCTACCTCTATGACCGGGCAGCGGACTCCCTGACCCTGGTCAATCACCCGCCCGGTTCCCCGGCCCAGTCCGACGGCTACCCCGAGTTCCGGGAGCGGCCGGCCTTCAGCGCCGATGGCCGCTACATGGCCTACGCCTGCCGCGGGTGCCATCTGGTCCCGGGCCAGCAAAGCGGCAGCCCGGGCTCGCAGGCCGACATCTTCCTCTACGACCGCGTCACCGGCACCAACACGCTGGTGAGCCACGCGAGCGGTTCCCTCACCACGACCGGCGATCACGAATCCCTGGAGCCGCGGATCAGCGCCGACGGCCGCTTCGTCGTCTTCATCAGCTCGGCCACCGGTCTGGTCGCCGGCCAGACCGGCCCCCCCCGCACGGCGAACGTCTTCGTCTTTGACCGCGCCACCGGCGCCGTAACCCTCGCGAGCCATGCCGCGGGCTCGGCCACCGCCGCCGCCGACGGCACCGCCTACAATGCCGGGATCAGCGCCGACGGCCGCTGGATCGTCTTCCGCAGCACCGCGGCCGATCTGGTGCCGGGCCAGATCGACACCAACGGCCTCCTCGACTTCTTCCTCTACGACCGGGTCTCCGGCGCGACGGCCCTGATCAGCCACGCGAGCTCCTCACCGGTGACCGCGGGCAGCACCGACCTCGACTCCTACTCCGGCGACGACCCGGTCGCGCTCAGCGCCGACGGCCGCTGGATCGTCTTCGCCAGCCAAGCGACCGACCTGGTGGCCGGCGAGGCCAATCCGAACCAGTTCGTCAACGTCTACCTCTACGACCGGCTCTCCGGCGGAGTCTCCCTGGTCAGCTCCGCGGCCGGTGTTCCCAACCTCGCGAGCTATGCCCGGGAGCCCGGCATCAGCGCGGACGGCAGCCGAATCACCTTCGTGAGCGGCGCGACCGATCTGGTTCCCGGCGCCGGCCCTTTCCTCGGCCTGTTCGTCCAGGAGCGGGCCACCGGCGCGCGCGCCCTCGCCGCCCGGGTGCTGCAGAAGGCTTCGTACCCCGCGCTCAGCGGCAACATCTCCCGCGTCCCCCGGCTGTCCGCCAGCGGTCGCTTCGTCGCCTTCACCAGCGACGTCAAGCTGGTCGAGGGGGACTACAACGGCACCTGGGACGCCTTCGTCTTCGACGCCGCCGCCGTGGTCCCGCCGCCGCCGGGAGATCCGGTGCAGGTGCCCCCCTGCGCGCTGTTCACCGGCTCCCTGCGCTCGAACGCCCGCAAGGTGCTCAAGATCGCCGGCTCCTGCGGCGTCCCCGCCGGGGCGAAGCGGGTCGCCGTCAAGCTCACCGTCTCCCAGGGGACGGGCCAGGGGAACGTGCAGCTCTATCCGGGCAACGTCAGAACCCCGGCCGCCGGCATCCTCCGCTTCCAGCGCGGGCAGACCAGCACCGCCAGCTTCGACCTCCCGCTGTCGACCAACGGCACCGGCACCCTCGCCCTGCTTCCCTTCGTACGCGGCAACGGCACCGTCCGCGTGAGTGTCGAGATCGACGGCTATGTGCCTTGAGGAGATGAGAATGAAGAGCAAGCGTTCACTCGCGGGAGGCGCCTTCGCGCTGCTGATGCTGGGCGCCACGGCCGGCTTCGCGGCCGATTCCCTGGAGCTGGTCTCCCGAGTCGATCCCAGCCAGTATTCGGATACCGCCGCCGGCGGCCACCCCCCGAGCGATTCCTTCGTCCCTTTGAGCTCCTCGCTCAGCGCCGACGGCCGCTACGTCGCGTTCACGAGCTCGGCGACCCACCTGGCGCCCGGGCAGAAGGACGTGAACGGGGGCCAGGACGACGACGGGATCGGCGGCGACGTCTTCCTCGAGGACCTCGCGACCGGCGCCACGACCCTCGTCAGCCACTCCCTGAGCTCGTCGACCACGACGGGGAACGCGGGCTCGACCCAGGCCGTCCTCAGCGCCGACGGCCGCTGGGTGGCGTTCGTCAGCGCCGCCACCGATCTGGCGCCCGGCCAGGAGGGCAACCTCGGCGGCCACTTCGATTTCGACCTGCTCCTCTTCGACCGCGTGAGCGGCGCGACCACCCTGGTGGCCGCCGACTCGAGCTTTCGCGAAGGGCTCTTCTTGGACCTCGCGCTCAGCGCCGACGGCCGCTACCTCGCCTTCACGGCGAGGGGGGTCCGCGCCCCCGGGCAGCAGGGGACCGCCGACACCAACGCCTTCGTCTACGACCGGGCGGGCGGCGCACTCCGCCTGATCAGCCACCCGAACGGCTCGCCCACCACCGGAGCGAGCGCTGAAAGAACCCTGGGGCTCAGCGCCGACGGTCGCTTCATTCTCTTCAGCAGCTTCTCCGACCTCCTGCCCGGATCGTCCCCCAGCGAGAGAGTTTTTCTCTACGACCGCGCCGTGGACTCCCTGATCCTGATCCCCGGGACCAGCGCCACGATCAGCGCCGACGGCAAATACGTCGCCTTCAGCCCGGGATTCTCCGCTCCTCTGTCGCTCTACTCCCGCGAGACCGGCGTGACGATTCCGGTGGTCCGGGCGGCCGACCGCATCCAGGAGCGTACCCCCGCCCGGCTCCCCGCCTACTCGCTCAGCGCCGACGGCAGGTTCATCGCCTTTCTCCTGCTCCAGCCGACGCCGACGGCCACGCTCCAGCCGACCCCGGCCATCTTCGACCGCCTCTCCCAGACCACCACCACGGTGAGCCGCGCCGCTGGAGCGAGCTCGACGTTCGCATCGGCCGAGTCCGCCGTGATCAGCGGCGACGGCCGGTTCGTCGCCTTCGCCAGCGCCGACCGCGAGCAGGTGCCCGGCCAGATCGATCCCGACCGCTCCTCCGCCCAGGACCTCGACGTCTTCCTGTTCGACCGCGCCGCCGGGAAGACGACCCTGGTGAGCCACGCGTCCACCTCTCCCGTCACCGCCGGCGACGGCGCCTCCTCCACTCCGGCGATCAGCGCCAACGGCGCCCGCCTGGTCTTCACCAGCCAGGCGACCCGCCTCGTGGACGGCCTCGCCGATCTCGACGTGGCTCCCGACCTCTTCGCCTACAGCGTGGCCGCCCGCAGCCTCGACGCGGTGACCCGCCGCGCCCCCGCGCTCCCCTCCTGGGCGCCGGGCGCCGGCGGCCACATCCGCGCCCTGAGCGCCGACGGCCGCTACGCCGCCTTCGAGAGCGATTCCGCCAACATCGTCGCCGGCCAGGCGGATGCCAACGGGCAGACCGACGTCTTCCTCTACGACGCGGTGACGAAGACGACGGTCCTGATCAGCCACGTCCCGGCCTCCGCCGCCACGGCGCCGCTCGGGACCTCCTTCAGCCCCTCGATCAGCGCCGACGGCCGTTACGTCGCCTTCCTCAGCGGCGCCCGCAACCTCGTGCCCGGCGCCAACCCCTCCGGTCAGACCAGCGTCTTCCTCTACGACCGCGTCACTGGCGTCGTGGCCTTCGTCGCGCGGGGCGGGGACCGCTTCCAGTCCAGCAACCTCTACCTGCTCCTCGGGCCGAAGATCAGCGCCGACGGCCGCTGGATCGCATTCACCAGCTCCGCTACCAGCCTGGTGCCCGGTCAGCAGGACCCGGACCTCGGCTCCGGTCCGAACTACGACGTCTTCCTCTGGGACCGGGTCACCAGGGCCTCGACCCTGGTCAGCCACGCAGCCTCCGGCCTCCAGGTGGCCGCCAACGGCGATTCCGACGGTCCGGCCCTCAGCGCCGACGGCCGTTTCGTCGCCTACCGCAGCCAAGCCGGCGACCTCGTCCCCGGGCAGGCGGACAGGGGCAGCAACGCCGTCCTGTTCGACCGCGCCACCGGTGCCACCGTCCTGGTGAGCCGCACCCCGGAGTCGGCGGCCGGCTCGGGGAACGCCGAGACGGCGCCCGCCTTGAGCGCCGACGGCCGCTTCCTCCTCTTCAGCAGCCCCACGGGGGGGCTCGACCCCAACGGTCCCCCCAGATCCAGCTTTTTCGTTTCGGTCCTCTATCTGTACGACAACGCCGCCAAGACCTACCGGCAGATCGGCACCGACGACATCCACCCGCGGCGGATCGACCTCAGCGCCGACGGCCGCTTCGCCGCGTTCCTCAGCCGCTCCGGGCTGGTGCCGGGCGTCAACTCCGGGGACTTCGACCAGCTCTACCTCTACGACCGGGTGACGGGAGCCCTCACCCTCGCCACCCACCAGAGCCAGAACGGCTTTCCCAGCCATGGGTATGCCGACGAGCCCGTCCTCAGCGCCGACGGCCGCTACCTCGCCTTCGTGAGCGACGCCGAGGACCTCGTCGCCGGCCAGATCCAGGCGCCGGGACGGGGGCGGTTCGAGCTCTCCGCCTACCTCTACGACCGGGTCGCTGACAAGACCCTCCTGCTGAGCCGGTGGCAAGGCTCGGCCGTGACCGCGGCCAGCGGCGCCGACAACCCGCTGCTCAGCGCCAGCGGCCAGAGAATCGCCTTCGACAGCGCCACCGACCTCCTCTACGGGGACTTCAACCGGCGGACCGATCCCTACCTGCTGAGCCTCGGAGTCTCCAGCCCGGGCGGCCCGGTGACCCTCCCCCCCTGCGTCCTCCTCGACACCCGCCGCGCCGCGGACGGCCCGGCGCTGCGCTCCAATGCCGCGCGGGTGATCAAGGCCGCCGGCGCCTGCGGCGTGCCGGCCACGGCGAAGCGGGTCACCGCCAGGGTGACCGTCTTCCAGGGGACGGGCAAGGGGAACGTGCGGCTCTATCCTGGAGACCTCTCGGCCCCGGTCGCCGGCATTCTCCGCTTCTCCCGCGGGCAGAGCCGCAGCGCCAGCTTCGACCTACCCGTGGCGCCGAACGGGACGGGCACCCTCACCCTGCTCCCGTTCGTGGGGGGCAACGGCATGGTGGGGGTCAGCGTGGAGATCGACGGCTACACGCCGTAGAGAGCGGCGTCCTCGGCCCGGAAAGCCTCGATCGCGCGCGCGAACGCCGCCAGGGCCTCGCGCAGCGCGCTCGCGATCTCCGGGTCGGCCACGATCCCCGCCGCGCCGAGGTGCCTGCCGAGCAGCGGCACGGGGATCGACGCCCCGGCGACGATCCGCCCCGACATGGTCCGGATCGTCTCCGCCAGCGACGCCTGCGCGTGGGTCGCCCGCGGCGAGGCGTTGAGCAGCGCCACCGGCATGCGGATGAACTCGTCGCCGCCGACCAGCCAGTCGAGAGCGTTCTTCATCGCTCCGGGCACGCCGTGCGCGTACTCCGGGCAGGCGATCAGCAGGCCGTCCGCCTCCCGCACGCGAGCCCAGAGATCTATCACCGCCGACGGCGCGGCCCCCTCGAGATCCGGATTGAAATGCGGCAGATCGCCGAGGCCGCCGTACAGGATGACCTCCATGTCTTCAGGCGCCAGGGCGGCCGCGGCGCGGAGCAGAGCCGTGTTCGAGGAGGCCGCCCGCAGGCTCCCCGAGATGGCGAGGATTCGCATGCGGGCGAAACACTACCGCGAAAGCCTATGAGCCGTACCGGCCAGCGCGAACGCTCACCAGGACGTCATCCGTATCCGTCAGATCGCCGCGATCCGTCACCCGCGGGGCGGGAAGGCTCCCTTTATGCTATAATCCAATTTTCTAAATCTAGGAGGTCCTCTGCATGAGCGACGCCGCACGGTTCCAGAAGGTAGCGTTCACCCTTCCGCTGCTTTTTCTGTTCCTCGCTGCCGCGGCCCTGGCGCAGCCGGCCTTCCTGGTCAAGGACCTCAACACGACGCGGTCGGCGGCATCGATCCTGAAACCGTCCAGCTCTATCCCAGCGATAACAGCGTCATCCTCGGATCGACCGTCTTCTTCGTCGCCGACGACGGGATCCGTGGCTCCGAGCTCTGGCAGACCGACGGCACCGACGCCGGCACCCGCCTGGTCGCCGACATCTGCCCCGGCTCCTGCGCCTCCAGCCCGCGAAAGCTCACCGTGATCGGCGGTCTGATCTTCTTCATGGCCGACGATGGGGTTCACGGCCGGGAGCTGTGGAAGAGCGACGGGACGCCGGCCGGCACGGTCCTGATCGCGGATCTGACCCCGGAAGACCATTACGCCGGGACCGATCCCCTCGCGGAGCTCAACGGGCTCCTCCTCTTCGCGGGCCCGACCTCCTGGTACCCGCACGAGCTCTGGAGAAGCGATGGGACGGCGGCGGGCACCTTCCTCCTGGCGACGATCGGCACGGGCGAACGCAATCCCACTTTTTATCTTTCCACGGCCCGGCTCGGCGGGCAGCTCTTCTTCTCCGCCGAGGAGAGCGATCATGGATGGGAGCTCTGGACCACCGACGGGACCGTCGCGGGCACCGGCCTGCTCAAGGACGTCTCCCCCGGTCCGATCGGCAGCACCCCCGGGGGGATGGTGGCGGCCGGCGGCAGGGTGCTGTTCAGCGCGGAGGGCCCCGAGGGGCGCGAGCTGTGGGCGAGCGACGGCACCGCGGCCGGCACCACCCTGGTCAAGGACATCCGGCCGGGCCCGCAGGGCTCCGCTCTCCGCGGGCTCGCCGTCCTGGGCGGGACGGTCTTCTTCCTCGCCTCCCCGGACGGGCAGAGCCAGCAGCTCTGGAAGAGCGACGGCACCCCCGGCGGCACCCTGCCGGTCAAGCCGGTCTCCAACTCCAGCTCGCTGATCGTGGCCGGAGGCCGGCTCTTCTTCTTCGCTGCCGAAGAATTCGGCTCGCAGCAGCAGATCTGGACGAGCGACGGCACGCCCGGCGGCACTCTGCGGATCGGGACCGCGCCCTCCAGCATCGGCTCGGCGAGCGTGGCCGGCGGCCGGCTCTACTTCTTCACCGGCTGCGAGCTCTGGACGAGCGACGGCACCGCGCCGGGCACCGGCCCGCTAGCGACGATCGGCGGGCCTTTCTGCGAGACTCGCGCGCCTCTCTTCCTGGCGGGAGACGGCTCCCGGATCCTGTTCTTCGCCGACGACGGGATTCACGGCAGCGAGCCGTGGACGAGCGACGGCACCCCGGCCGGCACCTCGCTCATGGCGGATCTCCAGCCCGGCGCCGGCTCCTCCGCTCTCGACCTGGATCCGCGCAGCGCATTCGCCGGCGGCCACTGGTACTTCCGCGCCAAGGGGGGAGAAAATACCGGAACACAGCTCTGGGCGACCGACGGCACGGCGGCCGGCACGCGGACGCTCCTCAGCAACCCACGAAAGCCCGGCTTCCGTTTGAACCTCCTGGGGCAACTCGCGGGACCCCGCGCGTTCTTCGACCTCGACGGGACGCTGCTCTTCCAGGGGGATGACGGCGCGACCGGCGCCGAGCTGTGGCGCAGCGACGGCACTCCGGCGGGGACCACCCTGCTCAAGGACCTCCAGCCCGGCCCCTACTCTTCCCTGCCGGCCGAGATCACCCGCGCGGGGAGCACCGTGTTCTTCCGCTCCGACGCCGGAACTCAACACGAGAAGCTGTGGAAGACCGACGGCACCCCGGCGGGGACCGTGCTGCTCCGCTCCGTCGAGCAGTTCTACAACTTCGGGAACTTCTCCCCCCGGGACCTGACCGCGCTCGGCAACAGCCTCCTGTTCCTGGGATCGTGCTGCAACAATTCTCTCCCGGAGCTGATCACGAGCGACGGCACCGCGGCCGGGACGCAGCCGGTCGGCACGCCGCCGGACTCCTTCTTTGGGCATTCCATCGTCTCCCTCGGCGACCAGGTCCTCTTCCAGTCGGGAATCGATCGGGACGAGCTCTGGAGGAGCGACGGCACCGTGGCGGGCACGGCGAACCTCGGCAGGGTCCTGGTCATCGATCGGGTCCTGGCGGAGACCTCCGCGGTCCGCGACGGCGTGCTCTTCTTCGCCGGGACCGCCGCCGGCAGCGGCGACGAGCTCTGGCGCAGCGACGGCACCGTGGCGGGGACCTACCTGCTCGCGGAGACCGTTCCGGGGCCGGACTCGAAGCGCCTGGGCCCGTTCGCCACCGCCGGTCCGGCCGTGTTCTTCGCCGCCGGCGGCACCGAGATCTGGAAGAGCGACGCGGGCGGGACGAGCCTCGTCCGCTCCCTCCCCGGGAACCCCTCGGCCGGCGTCCGCTCGCTCACCGCCCTCGGGAACAACGTCTACTTCACCTATGACGACGGCGCGCACGGCCGCGAGCTGTGGACGAGCGACGGCACCGAGGCGGGAACCCGCCTGCTGGCGGACATCCTCCCCGGACCGGGCTCTTCCTACCCGCAGCATCTCCACGTCGAGGGGAACGTCCTCCTCTTCTCGGCCTCCGACGGCGTCCACGGCGCCGAGCCCTGGCGTAGCGCCGGCACGGCTCTCGGCACCCGGATGCTCCAGGACATCGATCCGGGCGACCTGCCCTCGAGCCCGGCGGAATTCACCGCCTCGGGGCCGAACGTCTACTTTATCGCCAACGACGGCACCGCCGGCGTCGAGCTCTGGGCCCTCCCCCGGACCGCCCTCCTCGCCACCTTCGCCGATACCCCGGCGAATCACTGGGCCTGAAGCTTCATCGAGGCGCTGGCCGCCAGCGGGATCACCGCCGGCTGCGCCGCGGACAACACCTACTGCCCGGCCGGACCGGTCACCCGCGCGCAGGCCGCCGTCTTCCTCGTGCGCTCGTCCCACGGCCCCGCCTACCTGCCGCCCCTCGCGACCGGCACCCTCTTCCAGGACGTCCCCGCCGGCCACTGGGCGGGGCGCTGGATCGAGCAGCTCGCGGCCGACGGCGTGGCCGCCGGCTGCGGCGGCGGCAGCTACTGCCCCGACGCCCCGCTGACCCGGGCGGAGATCGCGCGCCTCCTCCTGCAGGCGCGCCACGGCAGCGGCTTCACCCCCCCTCCCCGACCGGGAAGGTCTTCAACGACGTCCCGGCGAATGACGCCGCCGCGCCCTGGATCGAAAGGCTCGCGGCCGAGGGCGCCACCCTCGGCGGCGGCGGCTACTGCCCGTCGCGGATCCTCACCCGCGCGGAGATGGCCGTCCTTCTCGTACGGCTGTTCGGCTTGCCATTCCCCTGATCCCCGGGCGGCCCTGCGGTGAATCACTGGACCTGACGCTTACCGCTGTGGCGATTTGGACGGCTCGGGCAGCTCGTAGACGGCCACGGCGGAAGCGCCAGGCATCTGCGCCTCTCTGGCAAATGCGAACCCGAGCTTCTCGAGCAGCTTGATCGAACCCGCGTTGGCGGGCGAAACCAGCGCGATGATCTTCGGCAGCCGCAAGGTGTGCAGGCCATAGTCGAGAACCGCCGCGGCGGCTTCGAGCGCGTACCCCTTGGACCAGAACTCGGGCAGGAGGGCATACCCGATGTCGACATCCTCGAACGCGTCGCGCTTGATCAGACCGCAGAGGCCGATGGGCTGCAGCGACTCCTTGAGCGCCACCACATAAGCCCCGTGGCCGTGCATCTCGTAGCTTTTGATCGGGCCTTCCCGGAGATAGGTGGAGGCCTGCTCGAGAGTCCTCACCCCCCGGTCCCCGATGTTCTGGAGGAACGAGGGCTCATTCAAGATCCGGAGAATGAGCTCCGAATCCTCGAAAGTGAAATGCCTGACGAGCAGGCGATCCGTTTCCAGGACGATCATGCTGGCGGCATGATAGTACGAGGAGTGAATCGTTCCAGCATCTCCCGCTCGGACGGGGGCCGCAGGACATTGTCCGCCGCGAACTCCTGAGCTTGCGGATACTTCGTGCCGCGAATGCGCTCCGCCGCTTTCGCGAGATCGTAGGGCGTATGCCGAAGCTCGACGCCGGGCCCGAGCAAGAGCCAATCGGCGCCCGGTTCCCCGAACGGCATTCCGACACTGCCGGCATTGACGACGCGTACCCTCCCGATCATGCGGTCGAACTGCATGTGGGTGTGACCGCAGATGACCAGAGGAACGTCGAGTCCACCAAAGACCGGCAGGAGGCTTTCTTCAGGCGTGAGCCGCGTAAAGATCTCGGTGTCACTTTGCGGTGTCGCATGGCAGAACAGCACCTCGCCCAGCCCGCCAATCTCGATCCGGAGCGTCGCGGGCCAGCCCGCCAGCCACCGCTCCTGTTCAGGATCAAGCTGCCGCGCCGTCCAGCGCAGGACTTCCCGGACCTGTTCCGGTAGGGCACCGGTCTCAACTCCTGCCTTGTGTGCGAGCACCTCCCGGTCGCCATTGCCGCGGATGAACTGGACGGGGATATCGAGACCCAGCAAAAACGTGATCGTTTCGCGCGGCATCGGGCCCGGAAGCACATCGCCCCCAACCACGATACGGTCTACGCCCGCTTGACGAATGTCCTGGAGCACAGCCTCGAGCGCGGGGAGGTTGCCATGAATATCGTAGATCGCGGCGACTCGCATGACAGACCGTTCTCCTATTGAGAGGTGATCGGCTCGTATCCCTATCGGCGCGGTGTATCTTCCGCTAATACCTCCCGCTAATATGTCTACGCCGCCGGAACGGGCCGCCTCTGCTAATACTCCTGGGAGCTTCGCCCTTTCAGGGCGAAGATGTCGGTGAGTATGGCAGGGGCAGAGGTTCGCGGCATTAGACACCACAAAAAAAGGGGGCCCTCCCCCGCCGCACCGGGGAGAGCCCCCAACTCATTCAGTTTTCAAAGATCAGCTCTGCCGCCCAGTGGACGGGTCCCGGCCTTTTGCTGTAGGCTGAGTCCGCTCCCTGGATAAAGCCAGGGGCGTGCCGAACACACGCCCCCAGCCAACCTACTCGCTACTTCACGGTGCGGTGGGATTCCGGGGGGCCCCTTTCTCTCCATTCCCCGGGGCGGGTCTGCCCCGAGGCGATCTCCCCTTCCGGCTGGGCCGGATCCCGAACTCGGCCAGCTTGTCGCTGCGGAACCCGTACCGGCTACGGACTCCGTAGCGGACCCGCACCGCCAGGTCCCTGCCGCAAGCGACAAGATCCCGGAGGTCCCGCGTTGATCGACGCAGCTCCGCCTGCAGGGTGGCCCGCCGGGCGTGGAGCGCCCGCAGGTCCGTCAGGCTGGCTTCGAGCAGCACGCGACAAGGCTCGACGTACGGGAGGTCTTCCCGGTTGGCTTCCACGGCCGCCAGGAGCCCGTCCCAGTCGGACAGAATTCCGGTCAATGAATTGTCGGACATATTGTGTCTCCTTTCTGTTGAACGGGTGGACTACGCCGTCTCCACGTGCGTGGTCGCGGCCTGCGAGGCAACCTCGGCGGGCGGCTTCGTCGCCGGGGGTTGCTTGGCCTTGCGGGGACCCCGCGGCCGGATGGGCTTGATGTTGAAGTGGATCAGCCGCTCGTTGCTGGTGCCAAGGATGGACTTCGCCGCGCTCTGCAAGCGGCGCACGGCTTCCCGGCCCTCCTTGACGATCAGGCTCAACTGCTGCCGGATCGACTGCTTGGAAGCCTGATACGAATCCTGAAGGGCCTTGAGCTCCTCGGCATCCTTCAACATCTTCTCCACCACGAGCCGCTGGGGCTCCGCGGCGGTCAACGCCGGCGCGTTGTCCGCGCAGGCCGCCAGGATCTTCTTCCACTCGAGCATCAGGTCCGCGAACGAATTACGAGTTGCCATCGTGTTTCTCCTTTTCAGTCTCAGTCGTTGGTTGTAGATTCCCGCGCTCAACCGAGAGCGCGGGCGGTTTCCAGCATGACCGTGGTGATGCCCATCGGCGCGCCCTTCCGGCTCAACGGACCGTACAGCGTCACAGTGATCCGGTTGCCGGCCTGTTCGAGCTTGAACGGATGCCCGTCCCGGCCCGCGAGCTCGGCCACGAAGGCCGCGTAGGCCGCCGCCGCGCCGTCATCCGCGAACTCGCGGATCCGGCCGATCGACACATCTCCCGGCAGCAGCCGCCAGCCGGTCATCGCCCTGAGCATCTCCTGCACCCGCTCGGGCTTCAGCCAGCTCAGGCCGACCGGGCGCGGGGGCCGGCGCACCTTGGGTTCCAGGGTTCCGGCCGGGCCCTGAGTGGAAAGGGTCTGCTTCGCTTCCATACGATTACCTCCTCGTGAATTCCGGGCCTTCATGGCCACGGAAAGGTTTATTTCTCTTTTCTCCGAACCATCGATCCGAGCAGCTCGCTCCCCTCGGCGAGGAGCCCGCTCAATCTTTCGAGCTCGTCCTCCTTCAGCCACCGGCCGCGCCGCTTGCCATGCAGCAGCTCGTCGACCGACACCCGGAGCACCTCGCCGAGCGCGACCAGCGCCTCGACCGGCGGCGCGTTCTCGCCGCGCTCCCAGTTGCCGACGCGCTCCCGCGTGACTCCCAGACGCCCGGCGAGCTCTCCCTGCGACCACTGCCACCGTTTTCGCAATCGAAGAATCCGCTCGCCCATCGCGACCGTCAGACTCTTCGGACGCGGGGATTTTCCCGTCGCCGCCAGACACATCTGTCTCGTTACGGCCCAGCTCCTTTTTCATCTCTGACCTCCGATTCAACGAGAGGGAGGCTACTACGCAGAATCAGCCATGTCTACACTTTTTTTGCATCTTTCTTCTTCCGTTTTGGTTTTACAATGCCTCCGATGCATTTCGAAGCTATGTCATGGAAAAGGGACAGGAATCGCTCTTCCGCGATACTTCCGGAAGGCGCGGATTCCGCAGGAGCGAACCTTTACCAAGAATTACTTCCGGGGGAGGTGAGAAATCCTTCCTTTCTGCCAGACTGGACCCCTCGTTTTTGAGGGCAGGTTGCGTCCGCGGGCAACGGAGCCATGACGGCGCCGCGCTGATCCGCGGCGGTGGAGGTGAGGATGTCTCGACGGATTCAGGGAAGAGTGATCACGGCGGCGGCGATCGTGGCCGCGCTCGCGCTGGCCAACCCCGCTCATGCGGCGAGCCGCGGCGCATGGGGCGATCCTTCAGGGCTGTTCCTGCACGCCTGGCAATGGCTCGCGGGAGCCCTGCCTGGGACGGGCGCGAATGCGAAGCCCTCGATTACCAAGGCAGGATTGGGCGTTGATCCCGATGGACGCCAAGCCCCGGGGACCGCGCCCGTGATGAGCTCGGCGGCGCCATCGGACGGGGGCATGGAAATAGACCCCAACGGCTAGCTCTTCGAGGCCTCCCCTCTGGGAGCCGCTTTTCGATACGCCGTCGTGCCGAGAGATCCTATTTTTCCTGACACCTCCGCGGCTGAGGCCGCGGAGGCCGTCGTTCTTTTTTCTCGATTGTGAGAGAATGCGCCGCGTCAAAGGGGGACAATCGTTTGAGCGACCATTCCAGCCGTGATGCGCTGTCTGCTTTTCCACGCGACCTGCCCGCGGCGGGAACCCGACGACTGACGGCGAGCGCCGAGAAAATCGCGGCTCTCCTCCCCAGCGACACGTTGAACGTCAGCCGGAGGATGCCGGGCAAGGCGGGGGAGGTGGAGGTCTTCGAAGGCCTGCTCGCCAAGAGCTGGGCGCTCCGCTACGAGAACCCGGGCATGATGGCGCAGTACGCCACGCTCGCGGTGCACCTCTCAAAAAACTTCGAGGCCCGCCGCTATGGCCGCGAGGGGGTCTTCGACCGCCAAGGGCGCGCCCTCGCCGAGTTGGGCAACGCCTACCGGGTGCTGGACCAGCATGACCTCGCTGCCGACGCACTGACCCGGTCCCGTTATCTTCTGGAGGAGCTGGGGTCTCGCGACGAAAACCTGCTGATCCGCCTCTGTGAGCTGGAGGCTACGCTGGCCGCTGACCAGCGCCGGTTCAGCTACGCCACCTGCCTCCTGCTGAAGGTCGCGGATTTCCATCAGCAGACCGGGGATCTCCACCTCGCCGGCCGGGCGCTGATCAAGCGTGGCCTTTATGTAGGGTACGCCGGCAATCCTGGGGAGGCTCTCCGGTTGATCCCGGAGGCCCTTGCCTTGGTGGACGAGAAGCGCGAGCCCGGGCTCATTTACGCGGCCGTGCACAACCAGCTCCTCTTCATCGTCGACTGCGGCCGCTTCTCCGATGCTCAAGTCTTCCGGCTTCGCTACAGCAATGTTCTCGCCCGCAAAGAGGGGCGCATGAACCAGGCGCGCCTTCGCGGCCTCTATGGGCGGATCGAGGCTGGCCTGGGGCGCCCCGACCGGGCCGAAGCCGTGTTCCGCGAGGTGAAGCAGGAGTTCGAGGAGTTTAACCGGCCCTATGTGGCTGCGATCGTGGCGCTCGACCTCGCGGCGGCGCTCCTCGCCCAGCAGCGCTCGCGGGAGGCGCACGAGGTCGTGCTGGCGGCGGCGCAGGTGTTCAACGCGTTACGAATCGAGCGCGAGGCCCTGGCCTCCGTGATCTTTCTTAGCACCACGCTGGATATGGGAGCCGCGACGGCCACGCTGGTTGAGGACGTCGCCGCCTTCCTCCGCCGCGCCGTTCACGATCCGACGGCCAAGTTCGATATGCGCCCGATGTAGGGGGCTGCCGCGCGCGATAAAGCCCCGTCAGAACCGGAGGGTTTCCGTAGGGGCGGCCCTATGTGGCCGCCCTGGACGGGACGCATACGGCCGGAATCGCCCCCCCCCAGGGCGGCCACATAGGGCCGCCCTACGGAAACCCTATCTTCCTCGCCGTGAAGCCGCTCCTACTCCGCCTTCACCTGGGCCAGATTGCCGAAGAACTTCCGGAGCATCCTCTCCACGATCTTCTCGACGTCCTCCTCGGTGGTGACGGAGATGGCGGCCCGCGGCGGCGCGGCGGGCGCGAGGAGCCTCTGGAGCGCTTTCGCCACCGCGGCTTCCACGTCCCCCTCGGCCGACGGCTCCGCCGCCCAGGAGCCGGGCCGGCGGGTGGGCTCGGCGCCGGCGACCAGCTCGCGGTAGCGGGCCGCCGCCAAGCTCGGAGGGCTCTTGGGCTGCGGCCAGGCCAGGTGCAGGATCTCTTCCGGCTCGAGGCCGATCACCTTGGCGATGCTCACGACGTGATCGACCTTCAGCTCGATCTTCCCCGCGAAGAGCCGGCTCAGGTAGCCGCTGCCCACGCCCAGCTTCCCTGCGAGGTCGTTGTAGGTGTAACCCAGGACGCGGATCACCGACCTGAGCACGTTCAGCAGATGCTGCGTTTCCGGCGTCATCGGCAGAAGATTGTACCCATTTCGAAGGGCTCCTGCAATTCAAAATTCCTGTTCGACATGACTTGACCATTTCAGCCATGATGGAGTATAAAATTGCATTGCCCTGTTCCGGGCAAAGGCAACTTCGGCATGTCGGAGGAGAACATGGACCAGGAAACGGTTGAGAGGATGGATCCGGAGGTTCCGCGCGCGGCCGGGCAGCTCGTGGTCGATCTGCGCGGCTTGTGGGAGCGGGCCTCCGCCCTCCGGCGGCGGCTGCCCGAGATTCCGGACGAGATGCTCGAGCAGGCCGAGCCCTACTCCGCCGAGGCGGAGCTGGCGGTGGCGCTGGAGGGGGTCGCGCTCGACCTCGCGCCGCTGATCCAGCGGCTGGAGGCGGCGGCGGCGGTGACGCCGGAGCGGCTGCGCGGGGATTGGGAACGAGCGCGGCGGGATGTGCCGGCGGGAGCGCCCCGGGTCGATCTGCGCAGGTTCAGCGAGGGAGCGCGGCGGACGATCTATGAGGACGTGGTGAGGAGCCGCTTTCAACCGGGCCCTGCCGCGTTGACGCCGGACGACTTCGAGCTGCAGGTTCTGTATCTCCTGGGCCGCTGGCTGGTGGTCTACCGGAAGCTCTCGGAGGCCGCGACCCCCGGGTCGCTCTCTCCGCAAGAGCTCCTCGTGGTCGGCACGAACGAGCGGAGCGAGCCGGTCTATCTCGCGGTCTAGCCGCCCCGGCTGAGCGGAAGTTGGACCCGCGGGTCGCGGTTCCCGACCCATGGTCCGCGCTCCCGGACCCGTGGGTCGAGCTTGCCGACCCACGGGTCCACCCCTCCGACCCACGGATCCAGGACTCCGCTCCATGGGTCCGGCTCTCCGACCCACGGGTCGCGCTTCCGGACCCCTGGGTCCCGCCCCCTGACCCAGGGGTCGCACTCTCCGCTCCACGGGTCCACTCCTCCGACCCGTGGGTCGACAACTCCGACCCGCGGGTCCGGCACTGTAAATCCCGGGTCCCGGGCCGCAAACCGCGGGTCCGACTCCGCGTTTCGTACCTTCCCTTCCCTGCTTCCGTTCCAAGGCATACAATCCACCGTTGTTGACGGTGTGCGATACCACCCTTTTCCCAATCCGGTAGGGGGCCTGCTATGGAAGAAGTTCAACCTGGCGTGGATACGTCCGTGCCGCTCGAGGGTATCCAGAAGTCTCGCACCGGGGTCGGCGGCTTTGACGAGATCACCGGCGGCGGCCTGCCGACGGGGCGGCCCACCCTGGTGTGCGGCGGCCCGGGGTGCGGCAAGACGCTGTTCGCCATGCAGTTCCTGGTCAGCGGCCTCACCCGCTTCGACGAGCCGGGCGTCTTCATGAGCTTCGAGGAGTCCTCGGACGACTTGGCCAAGAACGTCGCCTCTCTCGGCTTCGATCTCAACGAGCTGATCGCCAGCGGCAAGATGGCGATGGACACGGTCATCGTCGAGCGCAGCGAGATCGAGGAGTCCGGGGAGTACGACCTCGAGGGGTTGTTCCTGCGACTCGACTTCGCCATCCGCTCGGTGGGCGCCAAACGGGTAGTGCTCGACACCATCGAATCGCTCTTCTCCGGCTTCAACAACCAGGCGATCCTGCGCGCCGAGCTGCGGCGGCTGTTCCGCTTCCTCAAGGACCGGGGAGTCACGGTGGTGCTCACCGGCGAGCGCGGCGAGGGGCAGCTCACCCGCCAGGGGCTCGAGGAGTACGTCTCGGACTGCGTGATCCTGCTCGACCACCGGATCAACGAGCAGGTCTCGACCCGGCGGCTGCGCATCGTCAAGTATCGCGGCTCGTCGCACGGGACCAACGAGTACCCCTTCATCATCGACCAGCGCGGGCTCGAGGTGCTGCCGATCACGGCGCTCCACCTCCAGCACGCGGCCTCGGAGGAGCGGATCTCCTCGGGGGTCCCGCGGCTGGACACGATGCTCGGCGGCGAAGGGTTCTTCCGCGGCACCAGCGTCCTGGTCTCGGGCACGGCGGGGACGGGCAAGAGCTCCCTCTCCGCGCACTTCGCCGACGCCACCTGCCGCCGGGGGGAGCGCTGCACGTATTTCGCCCTCGAGGAGTCGCAGCAGCAGATCATCCGCAACATGCGCTCGATCGGGCTGGACCTCGAGCAGTGGACCCGGAGCGGGTTGCTCCAGTTCCACGCCAGCCGCCCGACGCTGTTCGGGCTGGAGATGCACCTGGCCACCATCTTCCGGGCGGTGACGGAGTTCGAGCCGCAGGTGGTGATCGTCGATCCGCTCTCCAACCTGTCGTCGATCGGCTCGTTCAACGAGGTCATGGCGACGCTGCTGCGCATGATCGACTTCCTGAAGGCGCGGCAGATCACGGCGATGTTCACCAGCCTGGTCTCCAACGGCGACGCCGAGAACGACACCCAGCTCGGGGTCTCCTCGCTGATGGACACCTGGCTCTCGCTGCGCAACCTGGAGAGCAACGGCGAGCGCAACCGCGGCCTCTACGTGCTGAAATCGCGCGGCATGCACCACTCGAACCAGATCCGCGAGTTCCTGCTGACGGACCATGGGGTGCAGCTCGTCAACGTCTACCTGGGGGCGGAAGGCATCCTGACCGGTTCGGCGCGGCTCCACCAAGAGGCCCGCGAGCGGGCCGAGTCGGCCCTGCGGGAGGAGGAGCTCGCGATCCTGCGGCGCCGGCTGGACCGCCGGAAGACCGCCATGGAGGCGCAGATCTCCTCGCTGCGCGCCGAATTCGAAGCCGAGGAGGAGGAGCTCGCCAAGCAGTTGCGGCAGGCGATGCGGCAAGGCGAAGAGATGAGTGTGAACCGGGCGGCGATGGCCTCGATCCGCGGCGCCGATAGTGGTAATCTTGCCGAAAGTCCCACGGACCTCAAGCAACAGAGCAGCACCCTGGGGAAGTAGCGCCTTGAATGAGCCGGAGACAATTATCTTGAATGCGGACGCTAAAAAATGGAACCTCCGTCTGTACGTCGCGGGTCAGACGCCCAAATCGATCGTCGCTCTCGCCAATCTGAAGCGGATCTGTGACGAGCACATGAACGGGCAGTACAAGATCGAGATCATCGATCTGATGGAGAACCCCCAGCTCGCCCAGCGGGATCAGATCGTGGCCATTCCCACCCTGGTCCGGGAGCTGCCGTCGCCGCTGAAGAGGATCATCGGCGACCTTTCCAATACCGATCGCGTGCTGGTCGGACTGGACGTGGTCCCCCAGGGCTGAGCCGGTGGGGAAAATCCGGCAGGCGCCCGCAGGCCCGGAAATTGCACAAACTCTTCTGATTACCATGGATGCACTGGGGATCGAACTAGCAGGAGAACCCGACGAGGGGCCTCTCCCCGCCGCTCTCCCCAGATACATCCTGCGGCTTTACGTCACGGGGAAGACGCCGAACTCGGTCCGGGCCATCGCCAAGGTCAAGGAGGTCTGCGAGGAGTTTCTCCCCGGGCAATATCAACTCCAGGTGATCGATATCTACCAGCAGCCGGCGCTCGCCGAAGGGGACCACATCCAGGTGGCGCCGACGCTGGTCCGCAGGGCCCCAGGGCCGCTGCGCCGCCTGATCGGCAATCTTTACGATCGGGATCGACTCCTGGCGGGTCTGGAACTGCAGCCTGTCGCTGGAGGGTAAGGGTAGATGACGAACGAGACGGCACTCGCCTCCGAGGTGGAGGATCTCCGCGCCCGTCTGCTCGAGGCCGAGGAGACGTTGCGGGCCATCCGCCGGGGCGAGATCGACGCGCTGGTCGTGGCGGGAACGCAGGGGGATCAGGTCTTCACCCTGATGGGCGCCGACCACTCCTACCGGATTTTTCTCGAAGAGATGCATGAGGGGGCCGCCACCCTCACCGTCGGCGGCGTCATTCTCTATTGCAACCGCTGCTTCGCTGAGATCGTGGGGGTGCCGCTGGAGGACATCATCGGCAACTCTCTCCTCAACTTCGTGCGCGAGGCGGACCGGACGGAGCTCGAGTCTGTTCTGCGCGAGGGGGTGGACCGATCCGGAAAGCGGGAGCTGTCTCTCCTGAAGGGGGGGGAGGCGGTCCCTGTCTATCTCTCCACCAGCCCGCTGCAACTGGAGGAGGCCGAGGCGATCTGCCTGGTGGTGACCGACCTCACCGAGCAGAAGCGCAGCGAGAAGATGGTCGCCGCCGAGCAGCTCGCGCGCTCGATCTTCGAGCATGCGACCGAGGCGATCGTCGTCTGCGACCCCGAGGAGCGGGTGGTGCGGGCCAGCCTGGCCGCGCGGCGGCTGTGCGCCTGCGACCCCGTGGGTGAAAAGTTCTCCAACGCCTTTCCGCTCACCGGGGACGGACCCAAAGGAGTGCAGGGGATCCCCTTCGCCGAGGTCTTCGCGGGACGGGTCGTGCAGGGGATCGAGGCCGAGCTCACGCTGGAGAGCGGAGAGCACTGCCGGTTCCAGGCGAGCGCCGGCCCGCTGTTCGCGGCCGACCACCAGCTCCTCGGCTGCGTGCTCACGCTGACGGACATCACGGCGCGCCGGCAGGCCGAGCTGGAGGTGGAGCGGGCGCGCCAGGAGGCGGAGGCCGCCAGCCGGGCCAAGGACCACTTCCTCGCTACTCTCAGCCACGAGCTGCGCACCCCGCTGACCCCCGTCCTCGCCGTCGTCTCGGCGCTCCAGGACGACGCGCGGCTGCCGCTGGACGTCCGCTCCCACCTCCGGATGGTGCGGCGCAACGTCGAGCTGGAGGCGCGGCTGATCGACGACATGCTCGATCTCACCCGCGTCGCCCGCGGCAAGCTCGAGCTGCACCGTGAGGTGGCGGACCTCAAGCAGGTCCTCGACCATGCCCTGCAGACCGCGAGCGGCGATCTGCTGGACAAGAAACTGCGGCTCGTCCTCGACCTCGGGACCGAGGACCACTCCATCTGGGCGGACACTCCGCGATTGATCCAGGTGTTCTGGAACCTGTTCAGCAACGCGGTCAAGTTCACACCCCCGGGCGGCACGATCGCCGTGCGGTCGCACTGCGAGGAGACCCCCGCGGGCCTCGAGTTCGTCGTCGACATCGCGGACAACGGGATCGGCATCGAGCCGGCCGCCCTGGTGGACATCTTCGACGCCTTCAAGCAGGGGGAGCAGGCGATCACCCGCCGTTTCGGCGGTCTGGGGCTGGGGCTCGCCATCAGCAAGGCGATCGTCGAGCTGCATGGCGGGACCCTCGCCGCCACCAGCGACGGCAAGGGGCAGGGCTCGGTCTTCTCGGTGCGGCTGCCGGTCGGCGATCTGCGGGCCGGCGCCCAGCGGCCGGCGGCGGCCAGGAACGGGCGCCAGGGCAAGGCCGCGGCGCCGGAAGGGCCGGGGACCAGCGCCCAGTTGCTCCGCATCCTCCTCGTGGAGGACCACGTCGACACGGCGGAGGCGATGGCGGAGCTGCTCCGCGCCCTCGGCCACGAGGTCACGGTGGCCGGCTCGGTGGCGACCGGACTCGACGCGGCGGAGCGTCAGGGCGGCCGCTTCGATCTGGTGCTGAGCGACCTCGGCCTGCCGGACGGCAGCGGGCTCGAGCTGATGACCGAGCTGCACGGCCGCTACGGCGTGCGGGGGATCGCCCTCTCCGGCTACGGCATGGAGGAGGACGTTCGCAAGAGCCTGGAGGCCGGCTTCGAACGCCACCTCACCAAGCCGATCAACCTCCAGGCGCTGCAGACCGCGATCCAGGAAACGGCGCGGACGGCGTAGGACGCCCGGGCATCAATGCCCGGGCTACGCGGAAACAGAAAAGCCGGCTGAAGCCGGCTCGAAGAGAATCCCCTTTTTGAGCCGGCTTCAGCCGGCTTTTCGTTTGGAGGCGTAGCCCGGGCATTGATGCCCGGGCGGACAGGCCGTTCCCCTCGCCTTTCTACCGGTACACCTCCACGTGTACGTTGCTGTACGTCCAGCCGTCGGTGGGCACCTCGTCGACGGCGGTGCCGGGGAAGCCCATGTCGACCAGGAGGTTGTCCGTCGCCTTCAGGTTGTAGGAGCGGACGTTGGGAGTCCCCAGGAGCTGCGCCACGACCAGCCCGGTCGCCGTGTCGGTGACGGTCACCGTGTAGACGCCGCGCCCCATGTCGTAGTCGTTGTCGACATGGTAGGTATGCCCGATCTGCGCGGTGAACGGCTGCTGGATCTTGATCTTCTGCGGATGGGTCAGCCCGATGCCGTGGCGGGCGATCACTTGGTTCTGGTCCGGCATGGTCGGGTCCGGACCGCGGAAGTAGAGCAGGCCGGCCATGTCGAAGTTGCGGTTGATCACGAACCAGTAGATCAGGGTCTTGCCCGCCGGGTCCGGGGCGTACCAGGGGCCGACGGTGACGTCGAGCGACATCCGCAGGCGGGTGGCGACGCCGACCGGGGCCGGGTAGGTGACCCGCTGCACCCGGTGGGTCGGCGTCGGCTGGTGGACGACCCCCTTGGTGTCGAAGCAGGTGGCACCGGCCGGGCAGACCCCCACCGGCGGAGGCGTGCCGCCGCCCGTGATGCCGGAAGCGCCGTTGCCCGCCGGACCGACGTAGGAGAGCTCGCCGGTGGCGGCGTCGGAGAGCAGCGCGAAGGTGAAGAAGCTCTGGGTGCAGCTCACCACGGCCCGGACGTCGTTGATGACGCTGCCGGAGAAGAGGTCCGGGATGGCCCGGTGGGAGAGCGGCTTGAGGGCGAAGGTGGCCGGTCCCGCGAGAGTGGTGCCGTCGGCCCGGACCAGGGAGGCCGTGCACTGCGAGGCCGTCGAGGCGAGGTTCATCAGCGTCAGGCTGGCCGCGCGGCCGGCGCCGCTGGCGAGCCCCTGGAGGACCGCCGTCTGGCCGCCGCGGATCAGGTTGTCCGCCGTGATCACCGGCAGGTAGACCCCCAGACGTCCGGGGCCGGTGCCGACGAGGCGGGCCGAGTAGCGCACGTCGTTGCCGCCGGTGATCTCGGTCATGCCGCGGAAGGCGCCCGGCTTGATGACCGAGGTCCGCCCCGCCTGGAGGGTGACGGTGGCGGGCGGCGTCGGGCGCGGGACACCGTCGGTGTCGGTGATCAGCAGGGCCCCCCTGACGTCACTGGTGACGGCGCCGATATTGGTGATCGAGATCTGCACCTCGTAGGTGGAGCCGCCGACCGGCGCGAGACCCGGCGAGGGGACATAGACCGTACCGGCATGGGCGGCACCGGCCGCGCAAAGGGCGGCCAGGAGCATGGAGCGGACGAGCGGACGCGACATAGAAAATCTCCTGCAGCGGGGTTGAAGATCGGGATCAGGCCTGGATGACGCTGCTCTTGAGGGAATTATAGCGGTATAGCATGGGAGAGGGTGAAAAAACCAGTCCATGGATCTCTGGGCCGGCGGGGCGCCCTGCCCTCCGAAGCCTCACCCCCGGCCCCTCTCCACGGAGTGGAGAGGGGAGAAAGACAGACCTTCCCAGCATTCTCTTTCTTCGGATCGCGGGCCCTCCCTCTCCAGTTCCTGGAGAGGGACCGAGGGTGAGGCCTCGAAGGGCATGACGGCCCAAGGGCACAAGCCCCCTGGACCGTCCGGACTCCTAATCCGCCCCTACGCCCGCCGACGGCGCAGCATCACCGCCCCGCCCATCGCCAGCAGCAGGGCCAGCAGCATCAGCCCCACCTCGTCGAGGGTCGGGATCGGCGGCGGCACACTGCCGCCCTGCACCTGGAACGTCGTCGGATCGGCACTGCCGCCGGCCGCCGGGCTGTCGGTGACGCCGGAGGCCTCGTTAGTGCCGTTGCCGTCGGCGTCATAATTGAAGGTGCCCTGGTTGGTGAGGGTCGTGCCGGGAGCCACGCTGGCGTCGATCGTGGCGTTGATGGTGATCGTCACCGAGCCGCCGGCCGGAATCGAGCCGTTCCAGGTGACGGTACGGGTGGGCACGGTGGCCAGCGCCGTGCCGGAGGTCGCCGTGGCGCTGACCAGGGTCAGACCCGAGGGCAGCACGTCGGTGAGCTCGTCGCCCGGGTTGTCCCCCTGGGTGCCGGTGCCGCTGTTGGTGAGCACCACCGTGTAGACCAGGGCGCTGCCCGGGGTAAAGGGACCGGCGGCCGTCTTGGTGCCGGTGACGGTGGCCGGCGACGGAGCGGCGGTCACCGTGGTGGTCGCCGTGGCGCTTTCGTTGCCAGGGTTCAGGTCGCTCGCGACCTCGGTGACCGTGGCGGTGTTGGAGATCACCGTGCCGCCCGCCACCGAGCTGGCGACCTGGACGGTCAGGGTGAAGACCGCGCTGCCCAGGGGCATCGAGGGATTCGAGCAGGTGACGGTGCCGCCCGCGCCCACCGCCGGGGTGGTGCACGACCAGCCGCCCGGAAACGACAGCGACACGAACGTGGTGCCCGACGGCAGCGTGTCGGAGAGGCTCGCGGTGGGAGCGTTGCTCGGACCGGCGTTGCCCACCGTGATCGTGTAGGTGAGGTTCGCCCCCGCCTGCACCGGATCCGGTGTATCCACCTTGGTGACCGAGATATCCGCCGCGGACCCGATCAAGGTGGTCTCGGTGGCGCTGTTGTTGCCCGGGTTGGGATCGGTGGTGGTTGAGGAAACCGTCGCCGTGTTGCTGATCGTGCCCGTCGTAGAGGGAGCGATCGCCACCGTCAGCGTGAAGACGGCGCTGCCTACGGCCAGGCTGGCGTTCGTGCAGGTGACCGTGCCGCCCGCGCCCACCGTCGGAGTCGTGCACGACCAGCCGGCCGGCGAGGAGAGCGCGACGAACGTCGTCTCGGCCGGCAGCGTGTCGGAGAGGCTCACGCTGGCCGCGGGGCTCGGACCGGCATTGGTCACCGTGATGGTGTAGTTGAAGTTGATGCCCCCCGCCGCCGGGTCGAAGGCATCCGTCTTGGTCACCGAGAGGTCGGCCGAGGCCGCCACCGTATCGGTGTCGGTCGCCGAGTTGTTGCCCGGGGTCGGATCGGTCACCCCGGCGGGTGCCGCCACCGTCGCCGTGTTGGAGATCGTGCCGGTCGCCGCCGCTGAGACCGCGCAGCTCGCCGTGTAGGTGACGCTGCCGCCTGCCGGCAGATTGACGGTGTCGTTGATGTTGCCCGAGCCCGCCGCCGTGCAGGTGCCGCCGCCGGCCCCCGCGCAGGTCCACGTGCAGGTGAGCGAAGCCGGGAAGGTATCGGCGACGGTAGCGCCCGTGGCGCTGCTCGGGCCGGAGTTGGACGCCATGATCGTATAGGTCACCGAGCCGCCCGCGGTCGCCGCCGTCACACCGTCCGTCTTGGTGATGGCGAGGTCCGCCTGCGGGGTCAGCGCATCGGTGTCGGTCGCGCTGTTGTTCGCCGGGTTGGAGTCGCCCACCGCGCCGCCCGAGACCGTCGCGGTGTTGGTGAGCGTGCCGGTCGCCGAGGGGTTGATCGCGCACGTGGCCGTATAGGTCACGCTCGCGCCGGACGGCAGATTCACGGTGTCGTTGAGGTTGCCCGAGCCCGCCGCCGTGCAGGTGCCGCCGCCGGCTCCCGCGCAGGTCCAGGTGCAGGTGAGCGAAGCCGGGAAGGTGTCGGCGACGGTGCCGCCGGTCACCGGGTCCGGGCCCGCGTTCGACGCCATGATCGTGTAGGTCACCGATCCGCCGGGCACCGCCGTGACGACGCCGTCGGTCTTGGTGATCGACAGGTCGGCGACGGCGAACAGCCCGACGAGCACCGGATCATGGTCGGAGGCGCGGTAAGGCGTGCCCGGCTGGAAGACGACCCGCGGCGGCACGAGCGCCGAGCCGTCCGGCTTCTCCTCGAAGGTGGATTCGCCGGCGTCCTTGACCTCGTCGTTGTAGTCGAAGAGGTCGGCCTCGTCGGCGTTGATGTGCCAGGCGTCGGCGCCGGTGACCTGCGCCAGCAGGGAGGCGCTGGCGAAGCCGTAGTCGAGGTGGCCGAGCTGGCCGTCGAAGAGATACGAGTAGGCGTTGGCGCCATGGAAGAGGGTCTCGAGATCCGTGTACCCGCCGGCGACCAGCGTGTTGATCGGATCCTCTTTGGCGTAGGCGTTGAAGTCGCCGAGGAGCAGGACATCCGGGTCCCCCGCGGCGGGGATAACCGTGCCGTTGATCCAGGTGAGGAGCCGGCTGGCCTGCGCGGTCCGCGTGGCATTGGAGGCACCGGCGCCGTCTCCGGTGTCCGCGTCGCCAGGCAGGCCGGCGCTCGAGCCCTTGGACTTGAAGTGGTTGATGATCACCGTGAAGCGCTGCCCGAAGGCCGGGTTGGCCGCGTCGACGACGTCATAGGTCTGGGCGGTCGGCGGCCGGCTGTGGATGGGGTCGAGGTCGCTGAGGGGCGCGCCGACCGGCGACACGATGCCGGTGCGATAGATCTGCTGCACCCGGATGGCGTCGGTGCCCAGCGTGCCGCCGGTATTCACGAAGGCGTACGGATGCGCGCCGCCGCAGCGCGCGTTCACCGCCCCCAGAAGGTCGGTGATCGAGGCGCTCGGCGTGGTGTTCTCGAGCTCCGCGAAGCCGTAGATATCGGCGTTGAGCGTGCAGATGACGATCGACGCCCGCTCGCGCTGGCGGTTGAGCTCGGCGACGCTGTCGGCGCCGCGGCAGTCCAGGGTCCCGCTCGGGGAGCAGGGGCCGGTGGAGGTGCTGGCCGTGGTGTCGATCGTCGTGAAGTAGTTGAGGAGGTTCATCCCCACCACGTGGAGGGTGCCGCCCACCGCGGGCGGCGTCGCCGGGCGCGGGTTGGCGACGGTGAAGGCCGCCGGATTCGCCGCGGTCGGACGGATGCGCCAGGCGTCGGTGCCGGCCTGGCCCGCGAACGACCAGTGCAGGACTCCGGTCAGCCCATTGACCAGGTCGCCGCCGCGGAAAAAGTCGATCCCCTGGGTGCCGACCGATAAGCCGCCGTTGGCGCGCGGGTAGTAGACGTACTGGAGACCGTCGGCCGGTCCCGGCGGGGAGGACGTCGTCAGGTACCACTCCTGCGCGTTGTTGTCGTCGTCGAGGATGACCTGGCGGCGCGAGAGGGTGTCGGCCCACGCGGCGTTGCCGGCGACGCTCGGCGGGTTGGCCTCGGTGAACTGGCGCGGCCGGCCGCCTTCATAGAGGATGATCTGGCCATAGCGCCCGAGCTCGAAGTACTCCGACACGGTGAGCGTGTCGACGAAGGTCACCTTCATTCCTTCGCGCGCCTCGTAGAAGGCATTGACGTCGCCGGCGATGGGCAGGTCGATCGTCGCCGGGGTCACCTGGGCGAGGTTGTTGCCGGCGTTGGTGACCACGACCGAGGGCGCGGTGGAGGCGGTGATCTCGGTCAGGAGGTTGAACTCCGACACCGTGCCGGTGGCCCTGACCCGCTGCCCTTCGGCGACCGGTGTGGGGCAGCCGCCGCAGAAGACGAAGATGCCTTCCGAGGTCGCCGGATCGGCATCGGCGTCGGCGTCCTCTTCCTGGAGGAAGAAGCCCTGGATGTTGGTCCCCTGGAAGTCGGCGGTAACCACGCCCTCGACCGTCACCGTGGCGCCCGGGATCGGCGTCGCGGCGCCGTTCCCCTGCACGTCGTGGATGAAGGTGATGTCGTCGTTGACGATCGTCCCCTGGCCCTGCGTGTCGACGCCGATGGCGTTGGTGATGTTGGTGACGTTGACGAGGAAGATCTCATCCGTCTCCGGGGTCGTGTCGCCGTTGACCAGGACATCGAACGTGTATGTCGAGCTGCCGGCCGGGATCGTCTGGCCGGTGAGCGACTTCGCCGTGTAGTCGCCGGGCGCCACCGCCGTGCTGTTGGCGGTCGCGATGTCGAAGGTCACGCCGCCCGCCGGCGCCGGCGCCGAGAGGCTGACGGTGAAGGTGAAGGTCGTCGTGCCGGCGTTTCCCTCATTCAGGGAGACATCGTTGATCGTCAGGTTGGGCGCCGCGTCGTCGTTGACGATCGTCCCCTGCCCCTGGCCGTCGGTGACGGTGGCGCCGGTGACGTTGGTGACGTTGACGAGGAAGGTCTCATTGGTCTCGGGGGTGGTGTCGCCGTTGACCAGGACGGTGAAGCTGTAGGTCGAGCTCCCCGCCGGGATCGTCTGCCCGGTCAGCGACTTCTGGGTGTAGTCGGAGGGCTGGGTCGCCGTGCCGTCGGCGGTGGCGATGTCGAAGGTCACGCCGCCGGGGCCGGCCGGGGCCGAGAGGCTGACCGTGAAGGTGAAGCTGGTGGTGCCGGCGTTCCCCTCGTTCAGGGAGACGTCGTTGACGGTCAGATTGACCGCCGGCACCGCGTTGGGAGTCAGGGAGAAGTCGTCGACCGCCAGCCCGTCGTCGGCGCCGGTGGCATCGGTATCGTTCCAGCGGATCCAGAACGTCGCCCCGTTGGCGATGCTCAGGGCAGAGATCGTCGAGGAGAGAGCCGTGCGGTCGGCCGCCGCGTTGCCGTTCTTGGCGCCGGTCGTGACGGTGTCCGGGGTGACGAAGTTGAGAGCGGCGACGTTGGTCCAGGCGCCGGTCACCAGGTCGGTCGCGTTGGTGCTGTATTCGAAGCTGATCTGGTCGGTCCGCGCCGCCGTGCCCAGGCGCCACTCCTCACCGGTGTAGGCGACCGCCAGGCTGGTGATCGTCGAGCCGGTGTTGTTGGTGTAGCAGGCGCCGAAGATGGGGATCAGGGTGCCGCTGCGCAACTCGCCCAGGGCCCGCTCCGTGCTGGCTGCGGCCCCGTAGCTGTACATGTCGCCCGTCGTGCTGCCGCCGGTGTCGACGGCGTACTGCTCGTTGTCCCGCGCGCCGCCCCCCGATTCGGTCAGGAACCACCCGGTGATCGTCAGGTTGTTGGTGGTGCTTCCCGCCACGTTGGAGAGCGTGTCGAAGTTCTGGGTGGCGGCCGACCCGAGGGTCGTCAGGCTGACGCACTGGGCGCCGGCCGGACGGACCGGCAGCACGCACAGGACGGCCAGAGCCAGGATGAGCGAAATTCGGCGAACGACGAGCATACGGAAATCCCTCCAGGTTGAAGCTCAAGCCGCCAGGGCGGCATGACAGCGCTTTTCAGATGACAGGGAAGTTTAACCGGAGAAGGGGCCGGATGAACGACGAATCCGCGACAATCCCAAGTCATCGATCCAGAGTCATAAGATCTGGGTCGAAATCCGGGCACTGGATTTGCAAAATGGCAGCCGCAAGCAGCGCATTCACCGCCGCTGGGGACTGGACCTTGGGGGTGGACTTGCGGACGAGAATGATGAGCGACCAGATCTTCAAGGGGCCTGCCAGAGCCGCCACGGGAATCGAGGGACTCGATTACATCCTCGGCGGCGGCTTCCCCATCAACCGGATGTACCTGCTGGAAGGCGATCCCGGCGCCGGCAAGACCACCATGGCTTTGCAGTTCCTGCTGGAGGGGGCCCGCAAGGGGGAGCCCGGCGTCTACGCTACCCTCTCCGAGACCGAGGAAGAGCTCCGCGACGTGGCCGCCTCGCACGGCTGGTCGCTCGACGGCGTCACCATCTGCGAGTTGCAGACGGCTGAGGAGAGCCTCAAGGCCGACTCGCAGTACACCCTTTTCCACCCTTCCGAGGTCGAGCTTTCGGAGACCACCCGGGCGGTGCTCGACACCGTGGAGCGGGTGAAGCCGCTGCGGGTCGTCTTCGACTCGCTCTCCGAGATGCGGCTGCTGGCCCGCGACTCCCTGCGCTACCGGCGGCAGATCCTGGCGCTCAAGCACTACTTCACCGGCCAGAATTGCACGGTGCTGCTGCTCGACTACACCGGCTCCACGACCGGCGACTTCCAGCTCCAGAGCCTCACCCACGGCGTCATCTCGTTCGAGCAGATCGCTCCCGGCTACGGCGGCCAGCGGCGGCGCGTGCGGGTGCAGAAGGTGCGCGGCGTGGCGTTCCGCGACGGCTACCACGACTACCGGATCACCACCGGCGGACTGGTGGTCTTCCCGCGCCTGGTGGCCGGCGAGCAGGCGAGCGCGCCGGAGGGATCCACCGGATTGATGGCGAGCGGACTGCCGGAGCTGGACGCCATGCTGGGCGGCAGCATCGACCAGGGGACCAGCGTGATGCTCCTGGGCCCCGCCGGGGTCGGCAAGTCGACCCTGACGGCGCAGTACGTCTCGGCGGCCGCGAGCCGAGGGGAGCGCGCCACGATCTACACATTCGACGAGTCGCCGGTCACCTGGGTCGCCCGCGCCGAGCGGCTGGGCCTCCGTCTCCGTGGCCATCTCGAGGAGGGGCGAATCACGATCCGCCGGGTGAATCCGGCCGAGCTCTCGCCGGGCGAGCTCGCCCACGACATCAAGCGGGCGGTGGAGGGGGGTACCCGGATCGTGGTGATCGACAGCCTCAACGGCTACCAGCACGCCATGCCCGAGGAGCGCTTCCTCGTGCTCCATCTCCACGAGCTGCTCACCTACCTCGGCCAGCAGGGGGTCCTGACCTTTCTGATCATGGCGCAGGCGGGCTTCATGGGCGAGGCCCTGGAGTCGCCGGTGAACCTTTCCTACCTGGCCGACACGGTGCTCCTGCTGCGCTACTTCGAGGCCTTCGGCGAGGTGCGCAAGGCGATCTCGCTGGTCAAGCGCCGCACGGGTCTTCACGAGGGCACCGTGCGCGAGCTGCGCATCTCTCCCGAAGGGCCGCGCGTCGGCCGCGAGCTCCGGGAGTTCCAGGGGGTGCTCACTGGACGGCTCGAATACACTGGAGGCGCCGAGCCGTTGATCGAGGACGGCGACGCCGCCGCGCCGGAGAAGGAGCCCAAGATTGCCTGACCTGGAAACCGCCGAGCAGCGCGTGCTGGTGCTGGCCCCCACCGGCCGCGACGGCGTGCTCGCCTGCCAGCTCCTCTCCTCGATGGAGGTGCCGAGCCTCGCCTGTGCCAGCGGCGCCGAGCTGTTCCAGGAGATCGCGGCCGGAGCGGGCGCCGTCATCCTCGCCGACGAGGCGCTCCAGCCCGGAACCGTCACCGGGCTGCTGGCGACGCTGGCGAAGCAGCCCCCCTGGTCGGACCTGCCGCTGATCGTGTTCACCCGCAGCGGCGAGAGCAGCGAGCACATCCTGGAGACCCTGGTCCCCCTCGGCAATGCCACCATCCTCGAGCGGCCGGTGCGCCTGAGCACGCTGGTCAGCGCCGTCAAGGCGGCGCTGCGCGCCCGCCGCCGCCAGTACGAGGTGCGCGACCTGCTCGACCGCCAGGCCGACGCCGACCGCCGCAAGGACGAGTTCCTGGCCATGCTCGGTCACGAGCTGCGCAATCCCATGGCTGCCATCCGCAACGCCCTCTGGGTGCTCGACGAGGTGGGATCGCAGGACGAGCAGGAGGTCCGCCAGCGGGAGGTCATCATGCGCCAGACCCGCCACCTGGTGCGCATGGTCGACGACTTGCTGGACGTCTCCCGGGTAACTCTCGGCAAGATCATCCTGCAGCGCCGGCCGGTCGACCTCCGGGACGTCGTAGAGCGCTGCCTCGCCGAGCTCGGCATGACCGCGCTCGCCCGCGGCAACGACCTCGAGCTCACCGTCGAGACGGGGACGGCGGTGGTGATGGGCGACCCGGTGCGGCTCGAGCAGGTGGCCTGCAACCTGCTCCAGAACGCCATCAAGTACACCCCCCGCGGCGGCCGGCTCTGGGTCTCGGTGGAGACCGCGGGGAAGGAAGCGCTGCTGCGGGTGCGCGACACCGGCATCGGCCTGTCCACCGAAATGCTGCAGACGATCTTCGAGCCGTTCGCCCAGGTGGAGAGCTCCCGGCAGCATTCCGAGGGGGGGCTGGGGCTGGGGCTGCCGCTGGTGCGCAGCCTGGCCGAGATGCACGGCGGCCGGGTGGAGGCGGTGAGCGACGGCCCGGGAAAGGGGAGCGAGTTCATCGTCCGTTTCCCCCTGCTGGCTGAGGAGCGCCGGAAATCCCCCTTCCGCCGGCCGCCGCCTGCCCCCCGCGCGGCCGAGCCGGTGCCGTCCGGGGTCCGCGTCCTCGTCGTCGAGGACAACGAGGACGGCCGCGAATCGCTGCGCGATCTGCTCGAGATCTGGGGGTACGAGGTCTCGGTGGCCGGCAGCGGCCCGGAAGGGGTGGAGATGGCCTTCGCGATCCGCCCCGAGGTGGCGCTGATCGACATCGGCCTGCCGGGTCTCGACGGTAACGAGGTGGCCCGCCGCATCCGCTCGCTCCTGGGCGGCGAGGAGATCTCGCTGATCGCTATGACCGGCTACGGCCAGCCCGAGGACCGGCGGCGGGCCCTCCAGGCCGGCTTCGACCGCTACCTGGTCAAGCCGGTCGATCCGGCCGTGCTCTCACAGTTGCTGCGGGATGCGCGCCACTCTGGCGAGGCGAAGCAGGCCTCGTTCGGGTGAGAAGTCTTAGAAGAAAGGACGAACACGGACGGGCCACGGACGGGCAAGGACGGAGGCTGCCTTGAGGTCCGTGCCCGCCCTTGTTCGTCCTTGTTCGTCCGTGTTCTTCAAAGATTGAAAATCTGCAGCCGGGCCAGCGTCACAAAAACAAAAGGCAGCAAATTCGTATTGATGATGTCATGGACGCTCGCCCCCAGGCTGTAGCCGTCGCGCAGGTCGAAGACCTCCATCACCAGGGAGACCAGGAGCCCGGGGATCAGCGCCTGGTAGGACGACAGGCGCCGCCGGAAGACGATCAGCGCGATCAGCAGCAGGACGAAGCCGATATAGATGTGGATCGCGTCCTTGGTCAGCGGCAGGACGGCGAGCCACCAGAGCTTGAAGAGCTGATAGGAAGACTTCATAGGCTGAGGGAAGCCTATCCTACAGCCGCCGGTGGCGCGCCACCGGGATCGCCTGCCGGATCTTCGCCATGCGGTCGAGATCGATCTCGGCGAGGGCGAGGCCGGGGCCGTCCGCGGCGGTGGCTACGGGTATCCCCCAGGGATCGACGATCATCGCGTGCCCCCAGGTGTGGGCGAGGCCGCCGTCGTCGTGCTTTCCATGTTGGGCCGGGGCGATCACCCAGCACTGGGTCTCGATGGCGCGGGCGCGCACCAGCGGCTCCCAGTGGTCCTTGCCGGTGGCCAGCGTGAAGGCCGAGGGGATCATCAGGATCTCCGCGCCGCCGTCGACCAGCCGGCGGTAGAGCTCGCCGAAGCGCAGGTCGTAACAGATCGACAGGCCGAAGCGGCCGAGGGGGGTGGCGACCACCGCCGTCCCCTCGCCCGGCTTGCAGGTGGCGGACTCGGTGAAGCGTACCCCGTTGGGCACGTCGACATCGAAGAGGTGGATCTTACGGTAGGTGCCGAGGATCTCCCCCGCGGGTGAGAAGAAGACGCTGGTGTTGTAGCAACGCCCGGTCTCGTCGCTCTTCTCGTTGAACGAGCCGAGCAGCAGGTGGATGCCGAGCCGCCGGGCGAGCTCGGCGAAGCGGGTGCCGGTCTTGCCGTCGAGCGGCTCGGCGCGCCTCACCTTCTCTTCATGGGGGCCGAGATAGTTGGTGTTCTCGGGGGTGGCGACGAAGCGGGCGCCGTGGGCGGCGGCGCGCTCGATCAGAGCGCGGGTGCTCTCCCAGTTGGCCTCCTCGTCGGAAGTGGAGGTGAGCTGGACGGCGGCGGCGAGAAACATGGCGACTTCTTGTAGCATACTGTCGCCCTCGTGTGGACCCCTCCGTTCTCCGGAAGGGCGATTCCGCCAGCGGAAGGGCCATCATCCTTGGCGACCCTCACACTCCTGCTCACCCTCCTCGCGGCCGTCTCCCTGTGTGTGACGCTGCTGGTGACCGCCGGCGCCCTGGTCTATCTCGCCCGGCGCGCCCCGGCCGCCGCCGGTGATGACAGGCTGCCGCCGATCTCGATCCTCAAACCGCTGAAGGAGCTGGACGAGGGGCTCTACGAGAACCTGGCCTCGCTCGCCCGGCAGGATTACCCCGGCTTCGAGATCCTCCTCGGGGCCGAGGACCCGCGGGATCCCGCCCTCGCCGTGGCCGCGCGCCTGCAACGGGACTTCCCCGGCGTCGCCATCACCATCGTCCACGGGGCCGCGCCGCTCGGCCACAATCCGAAGGTGACGAACCTGGCCGCGATGGCCCCGCGCGCCCGCCATGAGCACCTGCTGATCTCCGACTCCAACGTCCGCGCCCGCCCCGGCTACCTGCGCGCGCTGGCCGCCGAGCTGGCCGATGGACGGACAGGCCTGGTGTCGAGCGTGTTCGCCGGCGCCGGTGAGAGGAGCCTCGGCGCCCTGTTCGACAACCTGCACCTCAACTCCTTCGTCGCCGCCACGGTGGCCACCGCCCATCTCGTCCGCCAGCCGTGCGTGGTCGGCAAGTCGATGCTCTTTCGCCGCGCCGACCTCGCGGCGCTGGGCGGCTGGGAGGTGGTCAAGGACATCCTCGCCGAGGACTACATGCTCGGCCAGGCCTTCCACCGCGCGGGGTTCCGGGTGGCGCTGTCGGCCCACGTCCTGCCGGTCCACCAGGAACGGCGGACCGTCGGCAAGTTCTTCGAGCGGCACCTCCGCTGGTCCCAGATGCGGCGGCGGATCTCGCCGGCCTACTTTGGCGAGCCCTTGCTCAACCCGGTGCCGTTTCTGCTCGCCACGGCGCTGGCCCAGGGCGGACGCGGGGCGGTCGTGGCGCTCGCCGGGATCGCGGTCAAGATCGCGGCCGATGCCCTGCTCGCCCGCAGGCTGCGCGGGGAGGCCCTGCCGGCGCGCTCGCTGCTCTGGATTCCGGTCAAGGACCTGCTGATCGCCGGCGTCTGGTCGGTCGGCCTCTTCCGGCGCACCATCTGCTGGCGCGGCAACCGCCTGCGGGTCGGCCCGGGAAGCGTGCTCACCCCGGCCGAGCCGGCGAAGATCGGCGAGACCGAGCTCGCGGGGAAGGTGGCGTGATCCCGGCGCTCCGGCGCTACCCGACGATCTGCCCCACGACCCCCTCCCCGGAGATCGCGGTCAGCTCAACTTCGGAAAACCGGTTCCACAGCCCCGCCCCCTCCGCGCTGAGCACGCGCAAGTAGTTGTCGGTCAGCCCCTGCCCCATGCCGTCCCGCGGCTTCTCCCAGAGCACGGTCGCCCGGGTGCCGAGGTGGGCGGCCTGGAAGGCGCGCTCGGCGGCGGCCGCGGCGGCGAGCATCCGCGCCATCCTGTCCTTCTTCTCCGCGGGGGGAACGGACCCGGGCATCCGCTCCGCCGTGGTGCCGGGGCGGGAGGAGTAGGGGAAGACGTGGATCCTTGCGAAGCCGGCGGCCCCGACCGTGGCGAGGCTCTCCGCGAACTCCTCGCCCGTCTCCCCCGGGAAGCCCACGATGACGTCGGTCGTCACGGCCACCCCCGGCACGGCGGCGCGGACGCGGTCGAGCAGGGCACGGTACCCCTCTGCCGTGTAGGGGCGGCGCATGCGGCGCAGGGTGGCGGTCGAGCCGCTCTGCAGAGAGAGGTGGAGATGGCGGCAGAGGCGGGGGTCGCTCCAGAGCTCGAGGAGACGCTCGTCGAGGTCCCAGGGCGCGATCGAGGTCAGGCGCAGGCGGGGGACGTCCGTCCCGTCCAGAATCGCGCGGACCAGGTCCCCCAGACGGGCGCCCTCGGAGCGCCAGGCGGAGATCTGGACGCCGGTGATCACGATCTCCCGGTACCCGCGGGCGAGCAGGGTCCGGATCTCCGCGATCACCTCGGAAGACGGGCGGCTGCGCTGCGCCCCGCGGGTGAACGGGATGATGCAGAAGGAGCAGCGCATGTTGCAGCCGTCCTCCACCTTGACCAGGGCACGGGTGTGCCCGGCCGGCACCGGGGCGCAGGGGATCTCCCCACTGAGATCCGTCTCCGGAAAGGCCGCGAGGACGCGGGGGACCAGGAGGTCCTTCTCGGCGTTGGGGATCACGAGATCGACCCCGGCGAGGCGCGCCGCCTCCTCGGGCGAGCCGGTGGCGTAGCAGCCGGTCAGCACGGTGCGGACCGGCCGCCCGGAGCGCCGCGCCGCGCCCGCCGCCTTGCGCGACCCCCGCGCCGCGACGTGGGTCACCGTGCAGGAGTTGACGACGTGGAGGTCCGCCTCGGCGAGCGAGCCCACCACCGGATGCCCGGCGGCCTCGAACTCCCGCCCCAGGCGCTCGATCTCCGCCTGGTTCAACTTGCAGCCGAGGTTGGTGAAGTGGACGCGCATGATGGGGAAAGCATAGACCCGGGCGCCCCGCCGGTAAATTCTCTGTAACGCTCCGCCGTGCGGAAATTCCACCCTGGGCGCGATAGGTTAATCTTGCCACCGAGGACCACCGCCATGACCGCGCCCAAGATCGTCCTCCTCCCGCTCGCCGCCCTGCTCCTCGTCTTGTTCCTGGTCATGCCGAGCCCCGCCCGCGGCGCGGCGGGCGAGTGGTCGACCAATCCGCAGTCGCGCGTGCGGCTGATCTCCCCCTGGCAGGTGGCCCCCCGCAACGGCGAGCTGATGCTCGGCCTGCACTTCCTGCTCTCCCCCGGCTGGCACGTCTACTGGAAGAACAGCGGCGACGCGGGGTTCCCCCCCTCGGCCACCTTCCAGCCCGCCGAGGTCCTCGGCGCCCCCGAGATCCTCTGGCCCACTCCGCGCCGGTTCCAGTTGCCGGGCGACCTCGTGGCCTTCGGCTACGAGGATGAGGTGGTCTACCCCGTGCGGGCGGAGATCAAACCGGGCATCGCGCTCCCAGCGACGCCGGCTCAGACCTCGGACGCGGCCTCCTCGGACCCGGCACCGCCGGCCGGCATCCTCCACGATGTCCTCCACGATGTCCTCCATATAACCGCCGACCTCGACTACCTGGTCTGCCAGGTCGACTGCATCCCGTTCCGCTACACGCTGACGCTCGACCAGCCGCTGGGGGACGCCCCGGAGGGGGATCCGGCGACGGCGACGCTCGTCCAGACCTGGGTCGACCGCCTGCCGCGGATCGCGCGCGAGATTCCCGGCGTGCGGACCGGCGCGGTGCTCGACGCCAGCCGCCAGGGGGGGCCGGACCTCGAGATCCGCGTCCTCGGCGTCCAGGCCCAGGCGGGCAAGACCGACCTCTTCCTGGAACCCCACGAGACGTTCGACGCCGGCCGGCCGCGGATGCGCGCCGTCGCCGACGGCTTGGTCTTCCACGTGCCGGTGCGGGCCAGGGAGGCCGGCAAGCCGCTGCCGGAGAAGACCTCGATCGCCTGGACGATCTCGAACCTGACGGCGAAGGACGGCAAGCCCTTCAACCTGGAGGCGCGGCGCGAGGTGCCGGTCTGGACGCAAGGGGGCGCCGCGCCGGACCCGATGCGGGAGCCGGCGGCCGGCGGGGCGGCGGACCGCTTCCCGCGGCAACTGCTCCGGGCCTTCCTCGGCGGCGCGCTGATGAACCTCGCGCCGACCGTGCTGGCGCTCCTCATCGCCGCGGTCTTCTCGCTGCGGCTCCCCGGCACCGGGTCGCGCGCCGGGCTGCGGGGCACCGGGTTGCGGGAGAACGCCGCGGCGGCGGTCACCGGCGTGGTCGGCGGCTGCTGGGCGATCGCCGGGCTGGCGCTGCTGGGCCGCCGGGCGGGGGTGGCGGCGGACTGGCCGTCACTGCTTCAGGAGCCCGCCGTCGGCGCCCTGCTCGCGATCGCCGCGGCGCTGCTCGCCCTCAACCTGTGGGGGCTGCTGGAGCTCCCCCTCCCGTCCGTCGGCGCCACGCGGGCGGGGACCGGGCGCCATCTGCTCGCCGGCCTGTCCACCGTGCCGCTGGCGCTCGCCTGGCCCGTGCCCCTGCTCCAGGAGCCGATCGGCGCCGCCTTCGCGCACGGGCCGGCGGCGGTCTGCGCCGTCTTCGCGATGGTCGGCTTCGGCCTCGCGCTCCCCTACCTGCTCCTCACCCTGGTCCCCGGGCTAGCCGGCCGGCTGCCGGTGCCGGGGGCCTGGCTGCCCCGCCTGCGCGAGGGGCTCGGCTTCCTCGCCGGCGGCAGCACGCTCTGGCTGCTCTACGCCCTCTCCCGCCGGGTGAGCCCCGAGGGGCTCGCCTGGATCGAGCTCGCCCTGCTCGGCATGAGCCTCCTCGCCTGGCTGCGGTCGCGCGAGGGAGCCCGCCCGGCGGCGCGCTTCGTCTTCGTCCTCGGTCTCGCGGCCTGCGCCGCCGGCGCGCTCTGGCTCGCGGACCATGATCGCCTGACACCCCGGCGCCTGGCCCCCCGGCCGGCCACCGTCCAGCAACCGATGACTTCCAACACGATTCAAGGAGGTTGAATGCGCAGCAAAGGAAAACTCTTCTCTTCCCTCGCCGTCCTGGCTCTCGCGGCCCTGCCCGCCCTGGCCGACGGCGTGGTCGGCGCCGCCGCTCCCGCCTTCACGCTCAAGGGACTGGACGGCAAGAGCCACTCGCTCGCGGACTTCAAGGGGAAGGTCGTGGTGCTCGAGTGGATCAACCCCAACTGCCCGGTCTCCAACCGCCACGCGCGGGAGAAGACGATGACCGAGCTCGTCAAGCAGCACGGCGAGGTGGTCTGGCTGGGGATCAACAGCACCAGCCCGGGCAGCGGCGATTTCATGAAGCCCGCCGAGCACCTGGCTTATAACCAGAAGTACGGCATCACCTACCCCGTGCTCTACGACGAGAGCGGTCAGGTCGGCCACGCCTACGGCGCGCGGACCACGCCGCACATGTTCATCGTCGCCCCGGACGGCAAGCTCGCCTACAACGGCGCGATCGACGACGACCCGCCGGGGCGCAAGGCGATGAACGCCCGGCTTAACTACGTCGGCCATGGCCTCGACGCCGAAAAGGGTGGCAAGAGCCCCGACCCGGCGTCGACCAAGCCGTATGGATGCAGTGTCAAATACCAGTAGAACCCCGTCCGCCACGGGCCCGAGGTCGCGTCACCTCGGGCCCGCGGCGTCTCCTCCGGACAAAAGCGGACAGCTCTCCATCACGGCCGTCGTTGACCGATCGCTCTTCCTGCCCTAGAATTTGTATGTAATCGAAATCTTTTCGGCCCTTGCTGATCCCTCGATCGAGCCGGATCAGCGCCCAATTTGTGATCTCTTATCGGAGGGAAATCATGCCAAGTCAAGACGAGATCATGCAGCAGATCCTCGGATTGGTCAGCCAGGGTGCGACCATGTCGCTGACCCCCGAGCTCGAATCCACTCTCCACGATCGCTATTACCAATGGATCGTCACCACCAAGGCCGGAAACACGACCAGCCCGCAGCAGATCTGGGACCAGGACGCCGGGAAGGAAATCCGGGAAAAGTTCGTGCTGATCGGCGCCGGGTTGGCGCTGATGAAGCTATCGAAACCGGTCCTCAATGGGAAGGAATGCACCGACATCTGCTCCAAAGTGGAGAGCGAATCGAAGTGCCCTCACTGCCCTGACCCGTCCTTCTAGACGGCCGGCGTTCCCCGAGATTCGCCTGATGAAAAGCGAGCTCTGGGAACGCCTGTTTCTCACCGTCGTCGGCGCCAAGCTCCTGGTGGCCCTGCTGGCCGCCCTCTCGGGGATCCCGTACACCACGATCCTGGATGGGGACACGATCCTCCCCCATCTGGTGCTGATGCTGCCGCTGTGCGTCTACGCGCTCGCGGGGGGCACCCTGCTCCTGGGCGGATCGGAAGACCGCCGCGCCATACTGCTCGGCCGCTTCTTCCTCCTGCTGGCGACCCCGTTCTCGAACCGCCCCCTGCTGGGTCTCGTCGCCTCCGGCCCGTTCGGCCTCGACTCCCTCGCGCTGGTGCTGAGCAGCCTGCATTTCGACGCCTTCCTGCCCTACTTCTTCTGGAAGTTCGTCGGCGAGTTCCCCACCCCCGTCCTCTCCTTCCGGGGGCGGCGCGTCCTCAACGCCGGGACCCTGGTTTCGCTGGCGGCGGGCTTCGTCCTGTCCGGTGTCGAGCTCAGGCGTCTGCTGGTCAACGTGGCGCGGAGCATGGAGCGGCCGGTCGCCTCCCTGATCGAGGTCAGGCCGCTGAAACCGACCTACGGCTACTACAGCGTGGTGCTGAGCCTGGCCGTCCTGGCTCTCGCGTTCCTGGTAACGCGCATCCCGACCGTCGCCGAGCCGGAAGCGCGCCGGGTGCGCGTGTTCGTGGCGGGGCTTACCGCCATGGCGCCGCTCCTGCTGTACATCCTGATCGACGCGGCGGTGCACAAGGTCCGGGGCAGCTCACTGGAGCCCCCTCGCGCGGCTTACGTCTTCCTGTTCGTCCTCTTCTGCTCGGTCCCGCTCTCGGCCGGCTACGCCGTCATCGTCCACCATGTGCTCAACGTCCGGCTGATCGCTCGCAAGGCGCTGCAGTACGCCCTCGCCCGCTACACGGCGATCGTGATCGCCGGGGTGCCGGTGGTGGCGCTGGCGGTCTATTTCTACACACATCGCGAATCGAGGGTCGAGGAGATCTTCTCGGGCGGCCCCCGCCTCCTGCTGCTCGGCTCGTCCGCGGTGGTGGGGCTCGGAGCGTTGCGCTATCGCCGGAACCTGCTCGACTCGATCGACCGCCACTTCTTCCGCGAGCAGTACGACGCCCGCCAGACGCTGACCCTGCTGGTCGAGCGCATCCGGGCGACCCACGGCGTGGCGGAGCTCGCCAACCTGCTCTGCCGCGAGGCGGACCTCGCCCTGCATCCGGAGAGCGTGTCGCTGATGGCCTTCGACCCGCGCTCGGGGGTGCTCGCCGACCCCAAGGTCCGCAGCCGGCGTCTCGACGCCTCCTCGTCGCTCGCCACCCTGATCGCGAGCGCCAGCGAGCCGCTGCCGGTCGTGCTCGCGGATTCCCGCTCCCCGCTCGCCAAGCTCCCCGAGCAGGAGCGCCACTGGCTGGTGGACAGCGGCTTCCGGATCATCGTGCCGATCCTGGCGCGCGACGGCTCGCTGCTCGGCCTGATCGGGCTCGGCGAGAAGAAGAGCGGCCTCCCCTTCCTCAAGGAGGACCGGCAGCTCCTGCGCGCCATCGCCAGCAGCGCCGCCTGGGTGCTGGAGCTGGAGCTGACCCGCTCGTTCGGCGGCTCCTCGCAACGGAGCGGGCCGGAGGGGGAGGGTGGGGAGCCGCCCACCGCTCCCGCGGATTCCGCCGCCGCCAACGCCGAGCTCGCCCGGGAGTGCCCCAACTGCGGCCGCCTCTACCCTTCCTATACCGTCTTCTGTACCTCGTGCAGCCGGCGGCTGGAGCCGTCGCACCTCCCCTATGTGCTGCCCGGCAAATTCCGCTTCGAGCGGCGGATCGGCACCGGCGGCATGGGCATCGTCTATCGCGGCATCGACCTCTCGCTGAGCCGGGCGGTGGCGGTCAAGACCCTGCGCCGGGTCTCCCCCGAGGACGCCATGCGGCTGCGGCGCGAGGCGCGCACCGCGGCGGCGGTCTCCCACCCCCACCTCGCCCCGGTCTACGGCATGGAGACCTGGCAGGGCACGCCGATGCTGGTGATGGAGCTGCTCGAGGGGGGCACGCTCACCCAGCGCATCGAGAAGGGGCGGCTCGAGGCCGACGAGACCATCGAGCTCGGCATCGCCATGGCCGAGGCCCTCGAGCACCTCCACGCCTCGGACATCCTGCACCGCGACATCAAGCCGAGCAACATCGGCTACGCCCGGGACGGCACCCCCAAGCTGATGGATTTCGGCATCGCCCGCGTCATGTTCGACCTGCGGCGCGACCACGAGGCCCCACCCTCGGCCAACCTGGACGAGGAGTCGGTCCTGCTGCCGCCGACCTCGGTATGGAGCCGCACCCCCACCTCGGTGACGGAGTCGAAGCAGCTCGTCGGCACCCTCGCCTACCTCTCGCCCGAGGCCCTCACGGGGCAGCCGGCCGACACCTCGTTCGATCTCTGGAGCCTCGCCATCGTGCTCTACGAGTGCCTGCTCGGCCGCAAGATCTTCAGCGGCGGCGACATGCATCAGCTCATGACCCGCATCCGCGGCGGCCGCGTCCCCGATTTCTCGCAGACCTGTCCGGAGCACGACGAGCGGCTCGGCGAGTTCTTCCGCGCGGCCCTTCACAAGACGATCACGCGGCGCCCGGCGAGCGCCCGCGAGTTCCGGGAGCGGCTCGCCGCCATCCGCTCGCGCTTCTCACCTTGAACTAAACCCGCCCGGCGATTTCCGTATCTATCACTCAGGGTGGGGCGGGGAGATCTCACTTTAGGATCGTCTATGATGAAAGGCCGGTCTGGTCGTGATCGTGCCCTGCTCTCCGATGTGATGCGGTCGATAACCGGGCGGTTCCTGCCCAAGGAGAGAGACCATGGCATACACACAGGAAGGGATCATGGCCCAGATCTGGATCGCGTTCGGCCAAGGTGCCGGCGCCATCCGGGTATCCCACGAGGCGGCGCTGGAGCTTCAACGATGGTATTACGACGCCATCACGACGGAGGTCATCGACAAGCGATGGAAGACCGACGCCGTTCAGGTCCTGGACCGTATCCGCGCGATCGGCAGGCTCGCCGCGCTGAAGGCGGCCCATGCCGGCTCCACGGTGATCAAGCCCCAGGACGTCTACGAGTCGGCGTCCACGGTGCAGGACACGTCGCTGACCCCGCTGTGCCCGCCCGAGCCACCCCCGCTCTCGCTGGAGTGGACCCGTGCTGAGGCTCTCCCTGCCGGCGCGGCTCGTCCCGCCGCTAGCCACCATTAAGCTGGCGCTGGGGCTGGCCGCCTTTTTCGCGACGTCCGCGAAATGCGCCGGTAATAACCCTGCCTTCCCCTACGTCTACCACGGCCTGCTCCCGATCGCGTTCGGCGCGACGGGGGCGCTTCTTTTGCTCGGCGGCCGCGAGGACCGCCGTGCGCTCGCCCTCGGCGGCTTCTTCCTGGCGGCGGCGCCCGCCTGGGCCAACGCGCCGCTGGGCTACGTGACAGCGAGCGGCCTGGGCCGCGTTCTCCTCGATCTGGTCATCGCTCTGAAGCTGTCGGCTTTCCTCCCCTACTTCCTCTGGGTCTTCGTGCGCGAGTTCCCCAGCCCGTCGCCCTCGCTGACGACCCGGCGCCGCTTCCAGCTCCTGGCGCGGGTGAGTGCCGTGGCCGGCCTGCTGCTCTTCGCCTTCAATCTGCTGGGGTTCCTGTTGAAAGGCATCCCCAGGGCTGGAAAGCTGCTCGCCGTCTTCGCCCCCGATCACAAGAGCATGGTCTTCTACGAGGTGGTGATATCCCTCACCGCGGGGGCGTTCCTGCTCCTGCCCTGGAAGGCCCGCCAAGTCCAGGGGCCCGAGCACCGGCGAGCCCGGGTCTTCATGGAGATCCTCGTCCTGACGTTCGGGCTGATCATCCTGGAGCTGTTGCTCGTGTTGTTCATGCCCGGCTACCACGATTTCTTCGCCGCCCGTCCGCGGCTGCAATGGATTCTGGTCACGATCGTCCTGATGCCGGCGCTCACCCTGCCGTTTACCATCCCCTACGCCGTGCTCGTCCACCGCGTGCTCGACGTCCGGCTGATCGCCCGCCGGGCCCTGCAGTACTTCCTCGCCCGCTCCATGGTGACGGCGCTCGTGGCCGTCCCCTCGGCCGTGCTGGGCCTCTATGTCTGGATCAACCGCAACTCGCAGCTCACCCAGCTCTTCTCCGGCTCGCGGGCGCTGCTGCTGATCTCGGCCATCCTGGTCGGAGCGGCGGCGTTACGCTATCGCAAGCCGCTCCTCGACGCCATCGACCGGCGCTTCTTCCGCGAGCAGTTCGACGCCCGCTACATCCTCACCCTGCTGGTCGAGCGCATCCGCTCCATCCGCGACTCCACGAGCCTCGCCGACCTGGTGACCCGGGAGATCGACCTCGCGCTCCATCTCGATGGGGTCTCCCTCTTCGCGCTCGACGCCCGCTCGGGGCTCCTCGTCGACCCCCGTCACCGGACGCGGCGCCTGGACGCCTCCTCGGAGCTCGCGCTCACCCTCTCGAACGCCAGCGTCCCGCTGGAGGTCGACCTCGAAAGCCCCCACTCCCCCTTCCTGAAGCTCCCCCCGAAAGAGCGGCAGTGCCTGGCCGACGGCGGCTTCCGCCTGCTGGTGCCGATCCTGGCGCGCGACGGGGTGCTGCTCGGCATGATCGGGCTCGGCGAGAAGAAGAGCGGCCTCCCCTTCCTCAAAGAGGACCGCCAGCTCCTGCACGCCATCGCCAGCAACGCCGCCTGGGTGCTCGAGCTGGAGGTCGAGAGGGTGCTCCCCTCTCAGCCCGAGGACCCGACGCCCCGCGAGCTCCCCGCCTCGTCGGCGTCCGAGCTCGCCAAGGAGTGCCTGAAGTGCGGCGCCCTCCACCCGGCCTACACCGTGTTCTGCGGCACCTGCAGCAAGAAGCTCGAGCCGTCGGTCGTGCCCTACATGCTGCCGGGGAAGTTTCGCTTCGAGCGGCGGATCGGCACCGGCGGGATGGGCGTGGTCTACAGCGGGTTCGACCTGGCGCTCGGCCGGCACGCGGCGATCAAGACTCTGCGCCAGGTCTCCAGGGAGGACATCCTGCGGCTGCGGCGCGAGGCGCGGACCGCAGCCGCGGTCTCCCACCCCCACCTCGCCCCCATCTTCGGCATGGAGACTTGGCAGGGAATGCCGCTGCTAATCATGGAGCTGCTGGAAGGGGGAACCCTCGCCCAGCGCATCACGCGGGAGCGGCTCGCGCCCCGTGAGATCGTGGAGCTCGGCATCGCCATGGCCGGCGCCCTGGCGCAGCTTCACACCGCCGGCATCCTCCACCGCGACGTCAAGCCGAGCAACATCGGCTACACCCGCGACGGCGTCCCCAAGCTGATGGACTTCGGCATCGCCCGCGTGAGGCTCGAGCTCGCCGAGGAGGAAGAGGAAGAGGAGGAGACCCAGGATCTGGATCTCGGGGGCGACGACGCCTTCCCACCTCGATGGTCCGCCATCGGCGAGAACTTCCCGGGTCGGTTCCGCTTCGCCGGCACCCTCGCCTATCTCTCGCCGGAGGCGGTACGCGGAGAGCCGGCGGACACCTCCTTCGATCTCTGGGGACTGGCGATCGTGCTCTACGAATGCCTGCTCGGACGGAAGGTCTTCGCCGGCAACCAGCAGCAGGTGGTGAGCCGCATCCGCTCCGGGGTGGTGCCGGACTTCTCCCAGGTCTGCCCGGAGCACGACGGCACCCTGGGGGAGTTCTTCCGCGAGGCCCTCCACCGTTCCCTCGCCCGCCGCCCGCAGACCGCCGAGGCGATGCGGCGGCGGCTGGAAGAGGTGCGGGCGGAGCTGGGGAAGGCCCCCTCCTGACCCTCTTCTTCCCCTAAAAAGGCCCGCCCATCTCGAACATCGTGGGCTTGATCTTGGTGGCGAGCCCGACGCCGTCGCCCAGGGGGAGGACGACCGCCTGGAGCTGGGGATGCATCATCAGGTAGCCGTTGAAGGAGCGGAGAGCGTCGGCGTCGCGGTCCTCCCGGTCCTCGTCGGGCGCGGCGACCTGACCGCCCCAGAGCAGGTTGTCGCAGACGATGACGCCTCCCACTCGCAGCTTGGGCAGGACGAGGTCCAGATACTTCCGGTACTCGGTCTTCACCGCGTCCACGTAGACGAGATCGAACGGCCCGTCGAGGCGGTGGATCACCTCCAGCGCCGCCCCCTCGATCAGCTCGACCTGGTCGGCGACACCGGCCCGCTCCAGGTACCCCCGTGCCGCGGCGAGCCGCTCCGGATCGATGTCGACTGAATAAACCCGGGCCTCCGCCGCGCCGCGCGCCAGCCAGATCGCGCCGTAGCCGATGGCGGCGCCAATCTCCAGGATGCGGCGGGCCCCGGTCGCCCGGGCGAGAATGCCGAGCAGCTTTCCCACCTCCGGATCGGAGATCGGGATGTTCTCCCGCGCCGCCCGCTCCTCCATCTCCCGCAGGACGGCATCCCGCGGCGGCAGCAGGCGATCGAGATAGCTCTCCTGCTCGGGATGAAGGATCACGGCCGCGCCTCGCTTCATGAGCGCCTTCTCCTATCGCCCTACTGCGAGGTCGGCGTCGAGTTGTCGGCGGACGGCTCCTGACTCTGCGCCCTCCGCCCCCCGCCGGGGATCCAGGCGATGTTCTCCAGCGAGGCCGAGCGCTGGGTGCCGCTCGCGGCCTGCGGCTCGAGGGTGAAGTTGGGGTTCAGCAGCACGTGGCAGAAGTCCCCCGCCGCCGGCGCGTCGAGGCTCAGCTCGACCTCGTGCAGGCCGGACCCGGAGAGGTTCGTCTCCGGGCAGCCGCAGTTCCCCTGGATCAGCACCGACGGAGCGCTCGCGCCCTCGTCGAGGACCAGCCTGTAGCCCGCGATGTCCGCGGGTGGAATCTGGACGACCATCCAGACCGCCCCGGGCGCGCGCTGATCGACGAGGCGGATCGCCCCGCGCTTCACCAGCCAGCGCCGCGCCAGCACCTGGCGGTCGCCGCCGGACTCCACCTCCATCCAGGTCGGAGAGAAGGCGAGACGGGGACGGGGGTTGGCGTTCGGCACCTCGACCTCGAAGGCCTTGTACTCGTCGCGCCCCACCGCGTCGCCCAGGCCCTCGAGCGGCCAGCGCTTGCCGTCCTTGCCGTAGAGGCCCAGGGTCACCTGGTACTTGCCCGGCGCGAGCGGCGCCGCCATCGCCGACTGGTAGAGCTTGAGATCATAGGAGACCGGCGTCCCCGCGCGCCAGCGCTCGGGGAAGGCGTGGTCGAAAGTGCGGGCCACCTTCTTCTTGCCGTCGAGCAGGTGGACGAACACCGTCGGCTTCTCGTCCCCGATCGCCGCCGACGGAGTCCAGGTGAGGTGGACCGTCCGGAGCTGCGAGAACGGCAGCTCCGTCTTCAGGGGATCGACGTTCACCTGGGCCACCGGGGTCTGCTTGCCGCACCCGGCGACCCCGAGGGTGGCGATCCCGGCGACGGGGATCATGATCAACAGGAGAGCTTTTTTTGTTTTCATAAGAGAGATGAGAGCGGAGAGACGCTAACGGTGGACGAGACGGCTGTCAAGGCCGGCTGTCGGGTCAGCTTTTATGGCCGGAAGGTGGCCGAGCAGTCCGGCCCCTCCCAGAGGGTGATCTCGGCCAGCGGGGCGGCCGGCAGCCCCGTCCTCAGGCCGTCGAAGAACCAGGCGGCGATCCGCTCGGTGGTCGGGCTCTCGCGGTCGAAAGGGGGGACTGTGTTGATGTCGCGGTGGTCGAGCCGTGCCGCCAGCTCGCGCAGCGCCCCCCGCACCTCGACGAAATCCCAGGCCATCCCCTCGGCGCCCAGCTCCGCCGTCTCCAGCACCGCCTCGACCCGCCACGAATGGCCATGGCTGGGCTCCGGCGCGCCGCGATAGGAGGTCAGGTGGTGCGCCGCCTCGAAGCGCGCGATTACTCGCAGCGTATAAATGGCCACGCCCTTACTTCCCCCCGAGGAGCTGCTCGACGTGGGCGACCACCATCTCCAGCGCTACCCGGTTTTCCCCTCCCTCGGGGATGATGATGTCCGCCCACCGCTTCGACGGCTCGACGAACTCCAGGTGCATGGGGCGGACGGTCTCCAGGTACTGGCGGAGCACGTCCTGCACCGTGCGCCCGCGCTCGGCCATGTCCCGGCCGAGGCGGCGGATCAACCGCAGGTCGGCGTCGGTGTCGACGTAGATCTTGAAGTCGAGCAGCTCGCGCAGGCCCGGCTCGACGAAGATCAGGATCCCCTCCACGAGGATCACCGGCTGCGGCTCGATCCGCCGCGTGCGCGCCGTCCGGCGGTGGCGCACGAAATCGTAGATCGGAACCTCGATCGGGTGCCCCGCCTTGAGGGCCGCCACGTGCGCGATCAGCAGCTCATCGTCGATCGCCGAGGGGTGGTCGAAATTGTGGTGGAGCAGCTCGGACTCGTTGCGCCAGTCGACGTCGCGGTAGTAGCTGTCCTGCTCGATGAACGCGATGCGATCTTCCCCCACGGCGTCGAGGATGGCGCGGGCGACCGTGGTCTTGCCCGACCCCGTCCCGCCGGCGACCCCGAGGGCGCAGCACTTGTACTTCAGGGCCGAGAGAAGCGGGTCCAGCAGCGGTGCGGTCTCAAGGATCGACATAGGGGACTTGCTCCGGCTTGACTCCATTAAACAGCTAGATAGACGCTGAACCACCCAGGACGGCGGCCCCCAGCGAGCGGTTCCATCGGGCGGGATTGTATCCGCCTCGGGTCATCTCTGGCAGCCGGGGCAGTAGAACGTGCTCCGGCCGGCCTGCACGATCCGCCGCACCGGCCGGCCGCAGGCGAGGCAGGGCTCCCCCTCGCGGTCGTAGACGGTGAGCGAGACCTGGAAATAGCCGCTCCGCCCCTCGCCGTCGGCGAAGTCGTTGAGGGTCGTTCCCCCCTGCGAGATCGCCTGCCGGAGCACCGCCATCGCCGACTCGGCCACCCGCTGCCAGCGCTGCCGGGAGATGCGGGCCACCGAGCGGTCGGGGTGGACCCCCGCGCGATGGAGCGTCTCGGAGGCGTAGATGTTGCCCACCCCCACGACCACCCCGGCGTCCATCAGGAAGGCTTTGACCGGCCCGCGCCGACCCGCGGCCGCGCGGGCCAGCACCTCGCCCAGTACCTTTCCGGACAAGCCCGGCTCCAGCGGCTCGGGCCCCAGATGGACGAAGTGGGGGTCGGCGTCGAGCTCCGCCGTCTTCGTGGCGAAGACCACGCCGAACCGGCGCGGGTCGCGGAACCGCAGCCGCCGGCCGCTGCGCAGATGGAAGGCTACGTGCTCATGGAGTTCGGGCGGCGCCGCCGCCGGCGCGAGCGTCAGCCGGCCGCTCATCCCCAGGTGGACGACGACGGTCCACCCGCCTTCCAGATCGATCAGCAGGTACTTCGAGCGCCGGCGCAGGGCGACGACCTCCCGCCCGCGGGCCGCCCGCCGCAGACGCGGCACGTCGACCGGCTCGCGCAGAGAGGGATTCGTCACCTCGACGCGCTCGATCCGGTCCCCGACCAGGTGGGGCTCCAGGCTCCGGCGCAGGACCTCGACTTCGGGCAGCTCAGGCATGACAGGGGATTCTATTTTGGATTTTGGATTTTGGGGCTTGACAGGCTTGGGCCGGTTGGCGTAAAAAGAGCGTAACATGATTCGCCAAGCGACGCTTCCTCTGCTGTTCGTCCTCTCCCCCAGTCTTCAGGCTGATCCCGCCGAGGCGATCGAGCGCAGGGTGCGCCGCGCCGCCGTCCGCCGCGAGCCGGTCGTCCTCGGCACCGCGGCCGCCCCCTACGAGCCGGTGCGGGAAGCGAGCCCGCTACGGACGCTCATGCCGCTGGGAGACGGGCTGGAGGTCGCGATCACCACCGCGTCTCCACGCATCCTGGGGGAGCTGGAGCTGCTGGCCGAGCTGGACCGCCGGCACTCGGTGACCGTGCGGCTGCTGATCCCGGTCCCCGTCTCCCTTGACCCCGGGCCCCGCCTGCGGGCGGCGCACAGCCTGGCGGCCGAGGGGATCACGACCGTCCTCCTGCTCGCCCCTACCGCCGCGGCGCGCGAGGAGGAGATGCGCTTCTTCCTCGAAGCGGCCCTGGAGGCGGAGGTCCATGATGTAGAGATCGAGACCGCTCCCCTCCGCCGTGTGGAGCGCCCCGCGCTGCAGGACATTTTCCGGCGGCTACGGCTAGAGTACGGGTTCCCGCGAGCGTCGGCGGGGCGTGGCTAGGCGCCCCCGCCAGAGAAGGCCGATCAGGGGCAACAGGGGGCCCTTCTTAACGTCCCTGCTGTCTCTGCTGTCCCTTACGCCCCTTCTGGGCTTTCTGCCGCGCAGCCCCAGATCTTCACTCCGGCAGATCCGCCATGATCCCGAGCGCCACGCTCCGGCATCTCTCGATCACGGTCCGCAGCAGCCAGCGCCCAGGGTTCTGCCGGTCCCAGCGCTTGCTGATCAGGATCCCGCAAGCATCCTCCAGGATCTGCCGCGCGGCCTCCTCGGAGATTCCATAGGCGGCGAAGACCTCCTCCAGGGCAGGCCGGAGACGAGCGAGAAGCTCGACACTGGTCTCTTCCATTTCCATCGGGCGCAACCCCTTCTATAAGAATTGGTTCCTGCCGTGATGGAAACGGGACAAACGGGCTGCCCCCACCCCGAATCCTCACCCCCGGCCCCTTCTACCGCCGCCCACCCGGAGCCGCCGCGGCGGCCTGGCTCAGGTGGGCCACCAGACGGGCGAGGGCGACGTCGGCCTCGCCGCTCTCCCCCTTGATCTGCAGTTCGGTCTCCAGCAGGTCGGAGGGGAGGCGGGCGAGGAGCGGCTCCGGCAGCCGGCAGGCGGCGAGGTAGGCGCGGTGGAGCCGGAAGGGGTGGAGGCCGGCCAGCGGATTCTTCCCCCCGGTCGGGATCTCGGATTGCAGCGCCGGCGCGTGCTGCGTCTTGAAACGGGCGTAGTTCCCCTCGTTGGCGGGCACCCGCGCCACCCGCATCATGCCGCGCACGGCGACGAGCTGGCGGCAGAACGAGGCGAGCAGCGAAAAGAAGGAGAGCCGCGCGACCAGCGGGTCCTCGGCCCCTGAGATCAAGCGGCGGAGACGGTCGAGCGCCTCCCCTCCGCGGCCGGCGGCGATGGCGTCGAGGAGCTGCCAGACGTCCTCCTCGCCGCGGTCCTCGACCGTCTGTTCGACCAGCTTGCGGTCGATCCGGCCCTCCCCTTTCCCCTCGACGGTTCTTCCCTCGAAAAAACCGGCGAGCTTGCGGTACTCCCCGGCGAAACGGGCCGTCGAGTCGGCGTCCACGCCCCCTGTCGAACGGCCCCCTTTGTCGCTCTCCTGCCGCAGGGTGCGGCGGGCGAGCTCGGAGAGGGCGTCGGCGGCGATCCCGACCCCCGTCTGCCGCTCGAGCTCCCCCGTCAGCAGCTCCAGGCCCTGCCAGCTCCCGCGGTCCGATTCGATCCGGCCGACGCCGAGCACGGCGCCGCGCTCCTCCAGCAGGCGGACAACCGGGTGGTCCGTGGCCACGGCGCTCTCGGCGAGCACGAGAACATGACCCGGCGGCAGCCCCTGGCGCACCACCTCCGAGAGCTCCGTCAGGTCCCCCTCGCCGGTCCCCTGGATCTCCTCCCGGCGGGCGGCGTCGAGCAGGCCGGCGAGCGAGGACCGCAGCTCCTCGACCTGCTTCTTCCCCCGCTTCGCCTTGCGCGCCTTCCCCCCTTCGAGCACCCAGGCCGGCAGCTCCGCGAGCGCCCGCTCGGGCTCGCCGGTGTAGGGGTTGATGTCGAAGAGGTGGAGCGCCTGGAGCAGACGCGAGGCCGCCTGCCGCTCGCGGGCCGAGAGCGAATGCCCGTCGGCGGCGATCGGGACCACGTCCGCCGCGTCGTCGATCAACTCGCCGGCGGCGCCGCGGTCCGCGAAGACGGCCGAGTCCGACGCCAGCAGCACCTTGCCAGTGGCGAACAGGGAAAACGTGCGGAGATCCTGGAGGAGGGGGGAGAGCGACGCCGGGCGGCGGTGCACCTCCACCGCCGCGGCGCCGAGCCCGGCGGCGCTGGCCAAGGCCTCCGCGACCCGGCGGGCGGCCGGCTCGGCCATCACCAGGTCGCCATGGACCAGGCAGACCTGAGGCGGCTGGCCGCCACGGGTCAGCCGGGTCAGGAAGGTTTCGATGGATTCGGCCAACAGCCCTCTAGGTCTGGATGATCAGGAACAGGACACTACGAAGGTTCAACCTCCAGGAGCCCCTTCTCGGCCATCTCCTGGCAATCGACACAGAAGCGCGCCCAGGGCAGAGCCTCGAGCCGCGCGAGGGCGATGTTCCGCCCGCAGTTCGCACACCGTCCGTACGTGCCATCGTCCATCCGCCGCAACGCGTTCTCGATCTGGAGCAGCGTGGTCCTCTCGGTGTCCGACAGGGAGAACATCAGCTCCCGGTTGTAGGCGTTGTTCGCGCGGTCCACGATGTCTTCCGTACCGTCGTCCGCGGACTCCTGCCCCGCCCGGAGGTCCTGCTTGTACATGTTGAGGATCTCGTCCCGCTGGCTCTCCAGCCGCTGGCGGAGGGCCTCGAGACGCTCCGGAGGCAACCCGGCCTCCTCCACCTGGACCTTATCTGTTCTGGCCACGCTTGCTTCTCCTTTTGAACAGACGCGCAAAAAAGTTCCCTAGGGTACGGCGTCACACCCCGTAGGCCCCATACGCAGGCCTTGCACCTTCACAGGGGCTCGCGATGATAGCTCATTCCAGCCTCAATCGAGAGCGCGCGGTAGAGCTGCTCATACAGCACGACACGTGCCAGTTCGTGGGAGAGCGTGAGAGGGCCGAACGAGAGGACCGCGCGGGCCCCCTCCAGCACGGCGCGGTCGAGGCCGAGATCGGAGCCGATCAGGAAGGCGATCGGATGGGGCCACTCCTGCTTGAGCCTGGCGAGCCGGTCCGCGAACTGCTCGGAGGAGAGCACCTCCCCCCGGCTGTCGAGGGCGAAGGTCCAGGCGGAAGGGGGGAGGGCGGCGAGCAGCGCCACCCCCTCCGCCTTCAGGCGCTGCGGGTCGTCAGCCGCGACGCGGGCACGGACGGGGAAGTCGCGCACCGGCACGAAGCGGGCGATGCGCTTGCGGTAGGAGGCACAGATCTCTTCCCAGTTGGAGCGCTGGTGGCGTCCTGCCCAGAGGACGGCAAGCTCGCGCACTCAGCGGCTGCCCTTATCCAACCGCAGTGTCGTCGAGATCCTGCGGCGAGCGGCCCACCAGGTAGCTCTCCCACTCGTCGAAGTAGGCCAGGGTCTTGAAGTCGCGCATCCGGTCGAGGAAGACGACGCCGTTCAAGTGGTCGTACTCGTGCTGGACGATCCGGGATTCGAAGCCCGTGACGACGTAGTCGAGCGGCTGCCCCGTGCGATCGAGCCCCTGCACCCGCACCCTGGGGTGGCGCGGCACGAGCCCCCGCAGATCGGGAATCGACAGGCACCCCTCCCAGTCATACGCCACCTCCCGGGCCTGCGGGGTGACCAGGGGATTGATCACCACGTGCAGCGGGATCTCCGGCGGACCGGCCGCCTGGTAGACGAAGAGCTGCGCCCCTTCGCCCACCTGCGGGGCGGCAAGGCCCACCCCATTCGCATCGTGCATGGTTTCCACCATGTCGTCGATCAGCGCCTGGACCTCCGGATCCGCGATGCGGTCGAGGGGAATGGGCTGCGCCGGGGTGCGCAGAGCGGGGTGGCCGAGGCGAACGATGGAGCGAACGGGCATCGCATTGATTATAGTGTGAGTTCCAATACCAGTGTGAGTTCCAATGCCAGTGTGAGTTCCGAGCGCGGTCGCAAATGGTATGCTCGGCGGCCATGTCGAGAGGCACCGGAAGGTCCCTGAAAAACAACCGCGGGCGCCGAGTAGCCACCCGGCTGCTGCTCGCCGGCGCGGCGGTCGGTGTTCCGGTCCTGGCGGCCGCCCTGCTGCGCCGCCGGGCGGAGCCCCCTTCCCCCCCGCGATGGGGGCGCGCCCACCGCTACGCCGGGCGCTCCGGGCGCGAGGTGGTCTTCCAGGAGCTGGGCAGCGGTTCGCCGGTCGTCCTGCTCCACTCCTTCGGCCCGGGCTACGACGCCAACCAGTGGCGGGAGGCGGCCGAGGTCCTGGCCGCTCATCATTCCGTCTACGTGCCCGACTTTCCCGGCTGGGGACGGACGCAAGCGGTGGCCGGCACGCACCACCCGGACCGCTACCTCGCCCTGCTCGAAGACTTCCTGACCGGCGTGGTGCGAGAAAAGGCCGTCCTGGTGGCATCCGGCCTCTCGGCGGCCTACGCCGTGCAGGCCGCCGTGGACCACCCCGGCCGGGTTCGAGCCCTCGCCCTGGTCTCCCCCCTGGGATTGGGAGAGGCCGCCGCGGCCGGTACCCTGCACGGCTTCACCGGCAGGCTCCTCGCGGTTCCGCTCGTCGGCGCGCCCGTGCTCGACCTGCTGACCGGCCGCGCCGCCCTCGAGCACCATCTCCGCCGCGAGGTCTACGCCGCACCCGAGCGGGTGGACGCGGCCCTACTGGAGCATCATTATCGGGCAAGCCACACCTCCCAGGCCCGCGCCGCGCTCGCCGCCTACCTGCGAGGCGACCTCTGGCACGACGTCTCCGAGGAGCTCGCCCGGCTGCGCGTCCCCGTCTGGATCGCCTGGGGCCGGCAGGCCAAACAGCCCCCCGTCGACCAGGCAGACCTCTGGCTCCGCCGCCTCCCGCAAGGCGAGCTCGACGTCTTCGAGGGGACGGGCGCACTTCCCCACGCCGAGACCCCGGCTCTCTTCTCCCGCGCCCTCGAACGGTTCCTGGCCAAACTGCCGGGATAGATCACGGGATAGATCAGAAGGCCAGCGCCATGAGCGACGCCAACCCCGCACAGTTGTCCGCCATCGCCAGCTTTTGGAGATTGCATTCCTCAGGGTGCTTCGTCGTGCCGAACCCCTGGGATCCGGGAACCGCCCTGTTTCTCCAGCATCTGGGTTTCGAGGCGCTCGCCACCACCTCCGCGGGTTTTGCCTTCACCCGCGGTCTGCCGGATGAGGTTCGGGCCATTCCCCTCGAAACCATGCTCGCGCACATCCGCGACATCGTCGCGGCGACGCCGCTCCCGGTGAATGCCGATTTCCAGTCAGGGTACGCGGACGAGCCCGAGGGGGTGGCCGCCAACGTGGCGCTCTGCATCGCGACCGGCGTCGCCGGCCTGTCGATCGAGGACGGGACCGGCGACAGCGCTTCCCCCCTTTACGAGGAACGTCTGGCGGTCGAGCGCGTCCGGGCGGCGCGAGCGGCGATCGACGAATCCGGCATCCCCGTGCTCCTGACGGCGCGCTGTGAAGCCTGGCTCGTGGGGCACCCGGACCCGGCCCGCGTGGCGCTCGAGCGGCTCGTAGCCTTTGCCGAAGCGGGCGCCGACTGCCTCTTCGCCCCCGGCGTCCGCGACCCTCAGGAGATCGCGGTCATAGTGAAGGCGGTGTCCCCGAAGCCGGTCAACGTCCTGGTGTCGGCGCCCAGTAGCGAGCTTTCGGTCTCCCGGCTTGCCGATCTCGGCGTCCGGCGCATCTCGGTCGGCTCCGCACTGGCGCGTGCCGGCTGGGGAGCCTTCCTGCGCGCCGCCCGAACGATCGCGACGGAGGGGTCGTTCGACGGCCTGGCCGACGCCGCTCCGTTCGGCGAGCTCAATGGGCTCTTCCGCGACCGCGGTTGATCCAATCAGGCGGGGCCGGCGAACCGATCACTCAACCAGACCTGGGCAGCGGCCTCATCGCGCGGCGAGGTGAGGAAGCGCACCCAGGCCTGCTGCTCGTGCCAGACAGGGACCAGCTCCCAGACGCACAGCGTGGGCTTGTGGGCGCCGCCCCGCGGAAAGAGCTCGAAGTCCGCCATCGCGTCGCCGTCCTTGTAGAAGACGGTCTGCCAGAGCTCGTTCGAGTTTCGCCAGGTGCACACGATGAGGAAGTAGAAATCCTTTCCACAGCGGTGGAGGATCACGAAACCCAGCCCCCGTGCCTCCAGAGGCTCGCTCAGGAGCCGGGCGCGCGCCAAGCGCGTCACCTCCTCCGGGACCGGCCGGTCGTCGGGGTGCAGCCCATACCACTTGAGCACCGCGCCGGACGGCTCGAGCGGCTCGCCGGGCGTTAGGCGTTTGGGCGCGTGCCGGTATCCAGAATCGACCCCGGAATCCGTCTCAAGAATGCTGCTCAGATGCGTCGCCGGTTGGATCATTCGCGATCTCCTGTATCGTGACAAAGATGTGAAGTGGATCAGTCATGCGCCATCCTCCTCCTCGGCCACGGTTTTCTTGAAATACCGCCCAGGCGTCGTGCCGAGAGCTCGCCGGAAGGCAGCTACGAAGGCGCTCGTGCTCTCGTAACCGACCGCGCTGGCGACGCCGGCGACCGGGTCCCCCTCCGCGAGCAGTTGCAGGGCGCGGAGTAGCCTGGCCCTCTGCCGCCAGACGCCGAAGGGCAGTCCGGTCTCGTTCCGGAACAGCCGCTCCAGCGTCCGCGCGCTGGCCGCCGACGCGCGGGCGACCTCGGCGAGAGTATGCCGCGCCGCGGGCTCCTCCCGGATCCACGCCGCGGCCCGGACCCCGCGCGCATCGCGGGGCATGGGAAGGTCGAGAGGGATCAACGGGAGAACCGTGATCTCGTCGAGGAGGACATCGATGAGATGCCGTTGCTCCGCGATCCGCCGGTCGAGCGTGCGCAGGCGCATCGCCCGGCGCAGGATCTCCCGGAGAAGCGGCGACACCTCGACCACCCGGCAGCTATCCGGCAGGCCGCTCCGGACCGGCGGGCGCAGATACAACGACCGCATAGCGACGCCTCCCGCGACCTCCACGCTGTGCCGCACACCCGGCGGGACCCAGACGGCCTGATGGACTGGAACAACCCAGAGCCCCGCGTCCGTGTGCACCGTCAGCATCCCGCGCGACGCGAAGAGGAGTTGCCCCCAATCGCTCACGCGGTCGCCCCAGGTGTAGGCCGCCGCCCAAGCGACCGACATGGTCCTGACCTGCGGCCCCTCGGGTTGGCGCGATCTCGACATCCGCTGGCAGTATAGGGATAACGCGCAGGCCGGGAAAGGCATATCGTAGGGGCGTTCTCAAGGGAAAAGGAGACATCTGATGCCCGACCGCCCCGCCAACCACGTCGCCCACTTCGCGATCAATGCCGACGACCTGAACCGTGCCCGGCATTTCTATGAAAAGGTCTTCGGTTGGCGCTTCGAGGCCTGGGGACCACCGGGTTTCTTCCAGATCACCACCGGCGCCGGCCGCGAGCCCGGCCCTCTCGGAGCGCTCCAGAAGCGCCGCGAGCTCGTCCCCGGCCAGCCCACGGTCGGCTATGAATGCACGGTCTCGGTGGCGGACGTGGACGCCGCCGCCGCCGCCGTCGTGGCGAACGGCGGCACCATCCTCATCCCGCGGACCCTGATCCCCACCGTCGGCCATCTGATCTTCTTCCGTGACTCGGAAGGCAATGTGGTCGGCGCCATGCAATACGATTCACAGGCCGTCGACGAGATCTGAAGGACGTTCCCCCGAAGCCTCGGACTGGCTGCCCTCCGCGGGATCTGGTAGGCTCGATCACACGTTCCAGGAAGAACCAGACAAAGCCGGCTGGCGGCAATCGGGCACAGCCGTGCCCGACGTCATAAAGCTTTTACGCTTCCTGTCCGATGAGGAAGGCCAAGCATGAAATACAACCTGACCACCCGGCAGGGGCATCGAATCATCTACGAGGTCCCGAGAGGAGCCCGTGTGGACGTCGGGTACTGGGACCTCGGCAGCGAAGCGGATACGACGAAGCTCAATGCCGCCGTGCTGGCCGCCGCCTGTCCGTGGCCTCCCGACTTCGTGATCACCTACCCGCTGGACGGTTCACGGCTGTCATGGCAACACTGGACCGCGGCGGGCGAGCTGCATGCGAACTCGGCAGACCGTATCCTGTTCAACGGCAAGGAGCTGAGCTTCGTGCAATATCTGACCGCCGACTGGACGGGCGATGGCGAGCCGAAGACCGTGGGCTACGGCCCGGGCCCGGACAGCCCGCGCAACCTGATCAGCAAGATCCTCGGCGTCCACGACCAGAAGGCCCCCTGGAAAGCCCGGCTCACCGACCTCGTCGGCGCGGCCTTCAAGGAATTCGCCGCCGGCACGGACTACTCCAGCCTGTACTCCCGCTACATGGGCGTGCCCTGGCCCGCTCCGGACACCTTCTCCTGCCCGGACTGGAAAGACGTCGACGCGGCCGGCGGTCTCCGCGCGGCGCTGGGCGACCGCGACTCGATCCGCATCGGTGTCTACCCATCCGCGCCCTACTACTACCCCAGAGAGGCGGGCTCCACCGAGATCGTGGGATTCGAGTACGAGCTCGGAAACGCCCTCGTCGACATCATCGGCCGGCACTACGAAAAACCCGTCCTGCGGGCGGATTGGATCGAGGCAGCGATCGAGCTGCCGGGCGACGGCACCGACAACGACGTCCTGTTCGCGGAGTTCGCGAGGCGGATCGATAACGGCGACTACGATCTGGTCTTCTCGGCGATCCTCACCGTCGGCCGGCAGGATCGGGTCGCCTTCGCCTGCAACACCGAGCTCTTTCACATCGATACGATCTACACGGGACGCGGCGACTTCGGCGCCCCTCCCACCGGCAGCCTCGACCGGATCGCCGGATTCCTGGCCGACAGATCCATTGCCACGGAAACGCCGATCCAGCTCGTCCATACGGCGGCGAAAGACCAGACGAAAGCGGCGGGGAGGCTCGCCGACAGGATCCGCCAGATGGGCGGAACGTGCGAGGCATCGACGATCACGCTGCCGGAGATCCCGGCCGCCGTCCACCCCGGCGGCGGTGAGGAACCGCGCGTCCATGTCTATGTGGGAGACATGATCCAGATCCAGCGGATGTCGCGGACCTCGGGGAAATATCCGATCGATCTCGACGTCAACCTTTATACCGACCAGCGCGACGTCATCACGCCGCTCTTCCTGGCGCCGTTCGGCAGAAGAGCTCTTTGAGGAGGAACCGATGAGCGAAATTCCGTGCTACGCCGTATTCGCCGAGTATTCTCCCACCATCAAGCCCGCGCAGCCTGGGATGAACACGCGCGTGTTCAACCGCATCGAGGCCCGCTCCAAGGACGCAGCCATTCAGCTCGACGAGAAGACCGGCGTCATCCGTCTGCCCCCCGGGACTTATCACATTACCGGCTTCTCCACGACCGTCTACTACACTGGGAAGGAGGCGCCCGAGATGGTCGAGCCCCGATCGCCGGCGAACGGCGGCTACTGCCGCCTGCGGCTCGAGGACGAATCGCCGGAGGATCACGACGCGGGCTTCGTCATTGGCAGCATCTGCACGGCCAACGCGATACCCAGTCTGGTCGAGACCTATTTCACCACCGCCGAAGGGGCCGGGATCGTGATGGAGCACCAGTCCGGAACCGATCCCAAGGACGTCTATCTGCAGGTGTACTCGAACAACTCGTCCGCGCACGTGTTCGCGCGCATCAGCATCCGCCGTCTGTAAGAGGCCCTTCGGGGATCATTACTAATAACCGCCCTCTTCTCCCAGCGGCACCTTGCCCCGGAACGAGCGGTACAGAAAGGTGAAGTATCCGATTGCCAGCACGATCCCGAAGCTCCACCAGATCAGGCCGATTCGCAGGCTGTAGGCCCCCGTCTTGGCGTTGTGAATCGTCAGACCGTAGGACGGGTCCGTGCTGGCCGGCAGCAGATAGGGGTAGAGCGCGAACGCTACCCCGCCCAGCATGCCGATGATGTACACCGTCGAGGCGAGGAACAACGCCCGGTCTTTCCCTCGCGCCCGGTAAAGCGGCATCGCGGCCAGCGACCCGAAGACCAGCACGGGGATGATCCACCCCCAGGGGTGCGAGCGGAAGTTGTCGAGCACCTGCGGGCGGACGTACAGCGTCGCGGCTAGGCTCGCGGCCGTCAGCACCGTGAGAGCTATCCAGCCCGCCGCGGCCGTCCGCCGGGAGCGTGCCCGGATCTCCCCTTCCATCTTCACCGCCAGGTAGTGAGCGCCATGCACTCCGAGCGTGACGAGCGCCAGCACCCCCGTGAGCACCGTGTACCAGTCCAGAATGCCAGGATGCGGGCCCACCCGGAAATCCGTCCATAAGGCCTCGAAGAAGTAGCCGTCCGCGCCCAGCGGCACGCCACGGACGACGTTCCCCACCGCCGCTCCGAAGAAGACCGCGAGCAGGAGACTGGCCAGCGAGAACACGAAATCGAATGCCGACCACGCCAGCGGATCTTCCACGTGCGCCCGCAGCTCGACGCCGATCCCGCGCAGCATGAGCAGCCAGAGCACCATCATCAAGGGCAGGTAGAAGCCGCTGAAGCTGGACGCGTAGAGCAGCGGAAACGCGAAGAACAGGGCGCCGCCGGCGGCGATGAGCCAGACCTCGTTGCCGTCCCAGACCGGGCCGATGCTGCGCAACACCAGCCGCCTCTGCTCGTGCCCCCTCGCCACCAGCGGGGCAACGATCCCAACCCCCAGATCGAATCCGTCCAGCACCGTATAGGCCGTCAGCATCAACGCGACGAGGATGAACCAGATTGTCTCCATGGCGGTATTCTCCTCAACCCTCAGCCGTTTGTGGGATGACGGAAGAGCCCGTGGACGGCGGGTGTTCCTTGCCGCTCAGGAAGTCGGGCCCATGCATCAATTCTCGCCACAGGAGGAGCAGGAAAAGAATGCTCAGCAGACTGTACATCCCCATGAAGCCGAGCAGGGAAAAGAGAGTGTTGCCCGCCGAGACGTTGGACGAAAAGCCGTCCGCGGTCCGCATCAGCCCGTACACCACCCAGGGCTGCCGGCCGACCTCGGCCGTGATCCATCCCGCCGTGTTGGCGATGTAAGGGAATGGAACGCTCAACATCAGGATCCATAACATCCAGCGGGACTCGTAAAGCCGGCGTCTCCAGAGTAGAAAGGCCGCCACGGCGGTGATCAGGATGAAGATCGTCCCTAAGCCCACCATGATGTGATAGCTGTAATAGAGCAACGCGATGTTGTCCGGCCACTGGTCGCGCGGAAATTCGTTCAATCCTTTCACCACCGATTCCCAGTGACGATAGGTGAGGAAGCTGAGCGCGTACGGCACGTAGATCGGATTGTCGAGCCGCTGGCGGTCGGTGTCCGGCTGGCCGATGAGGACAATGCCGGCCCCCGCCTCCGAATGGAAGAGGCCTTCCATCGCCGCGAGCGTGGCCGGCTGATAGCGGGTCACCAGCTTGCCGTGAAAGTCCCCCGAGGGCCACAACTGGAGGATCGACGCGAGCGCCGCGGCGACTACCCCCACCCGCAGGAACAGGCGGCCATACTCGACCTGCCGCCGGGAGAGGAGATAGAACGCACCCGTAGCCGCCATCGCGAAGGCGCCGGTGATCACCGCTCCACCCATGTTGTGGATGTACTGCCAGAACGCCCATTCGTTGCCCAGCAGCGCCCAGAAGCTGAGGAGGTGAGCCGTGCCGTCCGGCCCGATTTCGAAGCCTACCGGATGCTGCATCCAGGCGTCGGTCACGATGATGAAGAAACCCGACAGCCACGAGCCGACGAAGACCATTACCGCCGACAGCCAGTGGATCTTCTGTCCGAACCGCTTTTCGCCGAAGAGGAAGATCCCCAGGAAGGAGGACTCCAGAAAGAAGGCGAACACCCCTTCCATCGCCAGCGCCGTGGCGATGACGCCTCCCGAATACTGCGAGAACTTCGCCCAGTTCGTCCCGAACTGGAACTCCATGGGGATGCCGGTGATGACGCCGAAGAAGAAATTGATGGCGAAGATCTTGGCCCAGAAGCGAGCGGCGCGGTTGTAGCGCTCCTCCCCCTTCCAGAGGGCCAGCGACTTGAAGATGACGATCAGCGGCGCCAGCCCCATCGTCAGTTGGGGAAACAGATAGTGATAGGTGATGGTGAAGGCGAAATGCAGCCGGTGCAGCGATAGAGCGCTCTCCATCAATGTCCTCCTCGACGTTCAGGGCCGCAGCCTATGTCTCGCCGCCCGGAGCGGGACCGCCCGGCCAGGTGGGAAAAGACTCGCGTTCGTTTCCCCCTCTCTGGCGCGATGCCGTGGACCTCCATTGGTAAGATAGACTCTCCGCCATGAAAAGGACAGCGCTCGTCGCGGTCTGCTCCCTGGGAAGCTTCTTGGCGGCGTGCGCTAGCACCTCGCCCCATATCCAGAGAGCTCCGCTGCCGATCATCGACATGCACCTTCATGCTCATTCGCTGAGCGACTACGGCGGCGGCGGATCGGTCTGCACGAACGATCAGAAGATCGACTTTCCCGGCCTGGACCCACGCCAGCCGATGACGATCGAACGGGCGATGACCTGCCCGTCTCCGATCGCGGCCGCAGCGACCGACGAGGCGGTCATGACCGAGTCGCTCGCCGCGCTCGAGCGGCACAACATCTGGGCGGTTACGTCGGGATCCCTGGAGATGGTCAGCCGGTGGCAGGCCGCCGGCCGGGAGCGCATCATCCCGGCGGTGTCGTTCGCGACCGACGGCGCTGCCCCGAGCCCGGAGGAGTTCCGCCGCCTGTTCGCCGCCGGCAAGTTCGCCGTCTTCGCGGAAGTCGGAGCCCAGTACCGCGGGCTCAAGCTCGACGACGCCTCCTTTGACGCCTACTTCGCCCTGGCCGAGGAGTTGGACATCCCGGTCGGCGTCCACCTCGGCGAAGGCCCTCCGGGCGGCACGCACGTCGGCGGCTATCCAACCTATCGGGCCCGGCTGACCAGCGCCCTGCAACTCGAAGAGGTGATGATCCGCCATCCCAAGCTGCGCATCTACGTGATGCACTACGGCTCGCCGCTGGTAGACGAGACGATCGCGCTGCTCTATTCCAACCCGCAGGTGTATGTCGACATCGCGCAGAACGACTGGGGGTTCCCCAGAGCGCACTTCTACAGTCAGCTCAAGCGGCTGATCGACGCGGGCTTTGAGAAAAGGATCATGTGGGGTTCCGACCAGATGGTCTGGCCGCGGACCATCGACGTCGCCATCAAGACCATCGAGGAAGCGCCCTTTCTGAGCGAAGAACAGAAGCGCGACATCTTCTACAACAACGCGGCCCGCTTTCTACGGCTCAGCAAGGAAGAAATCGCACGCCACCGCGGCGGTCCGCGGAAGCCCTGAGGTCATTCAACCACAGGACAAGGTTGAAGGCACCATCACGCGGCGAGGTCACCCTCCAAAGGCAGCGACCGCCGCACCGGCGAACCGGTTCCGCCACGGATCCTGAGCGGCAGGCCGATAAAGCGGAAACGCCCCTGGCCGGTCAGCCGGTACAGATTGATCATGTTCTCGTAATGCGTGAAGCCCAACTCGCCACAAACACGATGAACTTCCTTGTTGGAGACGCCGATCACGCCCGGCGCCGCCGTTATAGAACATCGTTTCTACCATCCGCCTCCCCCGCCACCGCCCGAGCTGCCGCCGCCTCCGCCACCTCCTCCTCCGCCGCTGGAGCTGGGGGCGGAGACTCCGGCGGCGAGGCCGGTGGCCGCGGCAGCCCAGGAGGCGCTGGAACCGGCGCCGCCGAAGGATCCGCCGCCTCCCGTCCAGCTGGCTCCGCCTCCCGAGGAACCGGAGGAGGAGCCGGCCGTGAAGCCGCCCGCCGCCGTGCCGGCCGCGCCGAAGGCTCGGAACCAGTGATCCATCTCATGTTGCAATCCGAAGGCGAGGAGATAGGGGAGCCACTCGTCGCGCAGCCGCGGCTCGCGCTGGTCGAGCTCACCGCGGAGGATACGGCGGGCGGCGGTGAGGAGCTGGCGCCGGTGGATGGCCGACGCGGTCTCGCGGCTGCGGGCGTTGTTGAGCAGGCCGCTCCAGGCGGCGACCGGCAGTATGGCCAGCGCGAGGTCCCCCCACAGGCCGGGCCGGGCGACGAACCGCAACGGGAACCAGTCGTCGAAGAAGGTGGAGAGGACGCAGAGGCCGAGGATGCCGAGGCCGGGCAGCAGGAAGCTGAGCGATGCCGCGTCCAGACGCTGGGTGCGCTTGCGCCAGGCGAAGGCGGTGACGAGCCCCGGGATGTAGAGCCACAGCGCCGCGAAGAGCACGACGAGGGTGAAGACCATGCCCTGCGGCCATCCGCTCAGAGCGTCGAGGCCGAAGAGCGCGAGGCTGGCGAGGAAGAGCCCGAAGGTCCGCCGCCCGCCGCCGGTCAGGCGGGTCCCCTGGATCTCCGCGTGCCGACTCAGACGCCGTTCCAGGGGTTCCCGGATGATCGCCGATGGATCGAAGCCGCGCCGCTCATAGTGCTTCCGCACCGTCTCGGTGTCCGTCTCCGTGTGGCCGTCGAAGAAGAGCCCGTCGATGAGCTTCCGCTCGTAGCCGACGAGCTCGTAAAGAGGGCTCTTCAGGGTCAGATGGAGGACATCCTTGTCGCCGAAGAAGGAACGGCGGGATCGCACCTCGCTGGCCAGCTTGCCCTCTCCGACCAGCCGGGCCAGGACCGCGGCGACCTCCGGTGCGCCGATCTTGCGGTCCCAGAGGGCGCCCACCTCTTCGGGCCGGTAGAGAAAGACGTTCTCCCGCAGCCAGCCCTCATCCCAGCCCGCGGGCACGTCCGGAGGCGAGAACCGGCCGAGCTCCCCCTCGCGCTTCCTGAAGACGGCGTAGAGCAGGACCATCGCGATCAGGGAAGCCGCGAAGAAGGCGGCCCGCAGGGGAGCGGGGGTGGCGGCGCGGATGCCCGTGAGCCGGGCCTCACCCGGTCCCTGGAAAGCGAGGTCCGCTTTCACCAGCATGCTTTCGCCGGGCATCAGGCGCTGCTGCTCGAGGTGCCCCGGCACGCCCGCCACCGGCCGCCAGACCGGATCCAGGTCGAGGTCGAGCGTGAAGCGCTCGATCTCCCCGACGCGGTCGGGGAAGGCGAAGTCGTGCCACAGGTGATAGAGCCCGCCGCTCTTCTCCAAAACGCCGGAGAGCGTGTAGTCGAGGACGTAGGTGATGGCCGTTTGATCGAAGGGCGGATCCGACGGCAGGCGGCTCCGCCAGCGCAGGGTTGACGATTTGGCCCATGCGTATTGATCGACTCGATCGAGGTTGCCGGCGACCAGGGCGCGGGCCTCGCCGGTGGCGGGATCGATCCGCGCGAGCCGCTGGAGATCGAGATGCTGGCCCAGCCGGAGATTGAAGCTGCGCTCGCCGCCGTTCCAGTCGCCGGTGAAGACCATCGCCTGCCGCTCCTCGACGTGGAGCACGCCCGCCGAGTCGAGCCGGGCTCGTACCGCCAGCTCGGCCCAGTGGAGCGACTTCTCCTGGGCGAGGAGGACACCCGGGAGCAGCACGAGGAGCAGCAGGACCGCGGCTCCCGCCCGCATCCCTCGTGCACCGACACCTGGAGTCGCGCTCTTCATGAGGACCGCCTCATTGTACTCCGAGCAGGGAGCCCGCCCGCCCAGGGGAATTCTGGCACTTGACGCTGGCGGTTGGGCGTCCCCGCGTACTTGTGCTGAGTAATGTAGCCGTTGAGAGCCGTCAGAAGGTGGTCGAGCCCGCGGTCATTATGACCGCCTTGCCGCGTAGATCAAGATCCTCCCTGTAAGCGTGGGAATTCTTCAATCCAGCAGCGCTGCGATGCTATCCATTGAGGATGGAGAGGTAAGCTCGCCAGGCACCGACGTCTTCGGTATACCGCTTTGCCATGACGCGGGCGATCTGGGCAATGTGGTTGAGGTCGTGAACGGCCCAGGTTGCCAGGAGTTGCTGAAGACGGACCGGCCCGAGCTCAGGATGGCGCCCGGGCAGCGCCAACTGCGCCTCGGTCAGACGCCAGTTTCGGACGATCTCGAGGTTGCCGTGCCGAAGCTCGGCGAACCTGTCGAGGAGGTTCTCGAGCGACCAACCCTCGAAACGATTGAACTGGGCGAAACGATCAAACGGCTCGAAGGGTCGACCTTCGCCACGCTCGAGGATGATGCGAGCCCGTGGAACCCAGTCCGTCTCTTCGCCGTGGATGAGATGGCCCACCACGTCGAACGCGCTCCAGGTGCCGGGCCCCTCGTTCATGGCGTGCCACGCACCGCTGGTGCCCCGGAGCAGGGTGCTGAGCACCGTGGGAGTGCGCCCCAGGATGTCGAGGGTCTCAGGGAGATCGAAGTTCGATCCGTCGCCGAAAAGCTGTCTGGCCTCGCCGGTCGTCATTTCCGCAGTGCCCCGTTGCTGGTCGATCCTGGCGGGTAGCCTATTGCCAAGCTGTATTTTCGTCAACGCTTTCTAGGCCGGATTGAACCTGTTTCTCCGCTCCTTCGGCTGAAGCGAGAGCTGCCCGGCCGGATCGGCGGCCAGCGACAGTTGGCCCGCCTCAGCTTGCGCCAGCGATAACTGGCCCACCTCGACCCCGGCCAGCGACAACTGACCGGGCGAGGCGCCTGGAAGGCGGGACTGGATCTCGGCGATCGCCTGGCGCAGGGCCCGGAGGAGCTCGGGGTTGCCCGCGGAGCGCTCGGTCGCTTCCTTCAGCGGCAGCACGGCCGCGGCCGAGCCGACGCGGCCCAGCGCTTTCGCCGCGGCCACCCGGACGTCGTCCGTATTCTCACCCTGGAGGGCCAGGATCAGCGGCAGTTCGGCGGCCGCGCAGCCGGTCACGCCCAGGGCCAGGGCCGCGGTGGCGGCCAGCTCGCCCTGTTCGAGCGCCATCACCTTCGCCAGCATGTCGATGTCCGCGGCGTCTCCGCTGGAGCCTAAAACCTCCAGGCAGGCGCGGGCCGTCTGGAGGCGGCGCCTCCGCAAGGAGAGGTCGAGGATCGCCCTCACGCGCTCGAACGGGAGATTTTGCCCCAGGGTCGAGACGGCTTGCGCGCTCAAGAGGTCATCCACCATGCTCTCCGCAAGGGCCATGAGGACAGGGTGGCCTTCCACGCCTAATTCGCTGGCCGCTCGCAGCTTGATCTCGAGGCTCGGATCCGACCAGACGGCGTTGCGGAGCGTATCGAGGGTCCCCGGTTCCCCAGGAAATTCACGGACCAGGAGGCGCAGGTTCAAGAGCCGTACCCCAGCCTCGGAATCCTCCCCGGCGTTCACGGCCAAGCGTTGCGCCACGTCTACGGGCTGAGCGAACCGCCGGCCGACGTCGAGGAGCATGGGCAGGACGAGGTCGAGCAGACCCTCCGGCGTCTCTGTCCGGATCTCGCCGCCGGCGATCCCCAGCGGGCCCAAGCCGTTTATGTTCCTCAGCAGCCCGCGCGTCTTACCATCGAGCAGCGTGAACACGAGCCGTCTCGGCCCCTCGACGAAGAACATCGTGTCGAAAATCTCGTCTCCCACCTCGATCTCGCGGCCCCCCCGTGGCATGAGCGACTCGCGGCGGATCCGCACTCCGGAGAAACCCGGCGGCCCTGGAACGGCGGCCGTGATCCGGACGGTGCGCTGGTTGCGGCCAACGCTCTCGATCCACACCCCCAACGGTTCCGCCCGTGCATGGAGCCTTATTCGCCACGCCCGGGGGCTGGAGATCTCCTCCACGCGCAAGCCGCACGACTCCACAACACTCCGCCAGTTCCGCAGGCGCGACTGATTGCCCTGGACGATGGCCCAGAAGGAGAAGCCGCCGGTCAGAAGCATGACTGCCAATTCCAACATACCGGCAGCTCAGACCAGCCGTACGACCGGCTCCTCGCGCATCAGATCCCGCTGCGTGAGGAGGTCCCGGACGGTGGCCATCAACCAGCGCTCGGAGCTCACGCCGAACGCGATCTCCAGGCGGGGGCGGCGGTCGCGAGGGGAGTGCGGTGGATCGAGGTAGCCCAGCGTGGGGCTCGTCGCATTGAGAGGCACCACGACCAGGGCGTCGCCGGATGAGCCTCCCACCTTGTGGACGTCGCCGGCGGCGTCCCAGACAAAGCGCCGCTCGCCGCCGTCGGAGCGCGAGACCTCACAGATGAGAAGCTTGAAGAGACTCTCCGGCTCACCGAGCGCGCAGGTCGGCACCAACTGCCTCTTCCACAACTCGGGCGACGTGGGGAACCGCGTCCCCTTGGGCACGATGATCGTGTGCTGGGCCGCGCCCGTTTCCGGGTCGTGGGTGACGAACGCGTAATCGTGAACGATGAAATCCAGAGCGTCCATCCGATCGCCGGCGAAGCAGGCGGCGCCATAGGCCACCGCCTCGAAGGGCTGCCAGGCCCTGACCCGGCGCCGGTCGAAGCGTTCCGCAAACCAGGGGAAGAAATCGGGCAGGAGCGTCGAGCCCCCCACCAGCAGTACGTCCTCCACGTCGCTCGCGGCCACGCCCCCCTGCTCCAGGACTTCCTCCAGGGATACGGCCAGGGCGCGATAAAACCCCTGCTCGTGCAGGATCTCCCGGAGGCGGGCGCGAGTGAGCGTGGCGACTCCGCTGCCCGGCCGGGCCGCCCCCCGGGACGCCACTCCCCCGGGGCTCATCAGGAACGCGGACTCCTCCTCGAAGTACACGGATTCCTTCACCCGGCAGGCTTCGGCGAGCATCAGCCGCCGCCACAGCCGGTTGATCTCGTCGTCTTCCGCCTCTTCGGCGGTGAGGTCGTAGCCCATCTGCCGGCAGAGGTCGGACAGCACCCAGCCATCGACGGCGTTGCCGCCCAGGGGACGCCCCTGCTTGGCCAGCACGGTCGCCTGCCCGCTGACGGCTCCTTGCGGCGAAAGGCGGATGAGGACCGCGTGCATCGTGCCCCCTCCCACATCCACGACGAGGACGGTGCGGGTATGGCTGAGGCTGATTCCGTAGCCGAGCGCGGCCGCCACCGGCTCGTCGATGAAGCGGACCCGGCGTACGCCCAGTTGGCGAAGCACGCGCTGGACTTCAGCGCGGTAGGTCTCGAACGCCGTCACCGGAGACGTGACGACGAGGTCGCGTATCCGGTGTCCCACCGCCCGCTTGACCTCACGCAGCAGCTCGCGCAGGAATGCGTGGGCGGCATCGCGGGCGGTGACGCTCTCGTGCTCCACCCTCGCCAGCGGCCGCAGCGACTCGCCGCTCAGGCCAGGCTTGAAAGTGGGCACGAACGACGGATGAACCACGCCGCCGTTGCGCTCGAGTGCCGGCCGCCCGATGAGTGCCCGCCGGCCGATGAAAAACCGCCGCGCCAGCGGAGGCCAGCTTCCCAGCCGATCGAGAAATCCGGGCTTCTCGATGAAATCGACAGCCGACGGCACCAAGTGCGCCCCCTCGAGCGGATCTTTGGCTTCGAGCTTCCGGCAGATCGCGGGCAGATCGATGAGACGCGGCTTTCCGAGCGACTCGTCCCAGCAAGCCACCGCGGAGTTCGTAGTCCCCAGGTCGAGCGCCCAGCCAGACATTGAGGCACATTATATAGAGGACCCGCTGTCCATCCGCGATATGGCGCGTAGGCACCGAGGGCCGCCGCTGGCCTGCAACCCGTTGGCGGGACGCCCTGTCACAAGCGCATAACAGGGAGGACCTCTGATGAGGCGCGAGCACGAAGCGTACGGCAGAGTCTCCAGGTTGTCGCAGACGCCGCAACCGGTTGCTCAATGACACTGTCCGAAACCTGAGGAGCTACGACCATGCACCACACGATTGCCGACGCCTTGATCGTCATGGCGCTCATCGCCGGATTCCTCGGCTACCAGTACCTGAAGCAGCGAGAGAAGCAGCGTCGGCTCGACATCATCCACGCCGAGCGCTTGGCGGCCATCGACAAGGGCATTCCGCTTCCGGAAGTACCGATCGACCCGCCCCCGAGCGCATGGCGGCGTCCGCCTGACCCGAAGACCCCGCTCGCCATTGGCATCGTGCTCACGGCGTTCGGGGCCGGCGCGATGCTGATGCTCGCCATCGTCGCTCAGGGGCAGCCGTTCTGGGCGGTTCCGCTGCCGGTCGCGATGATGGGCCTGGGATTGATTCTCTTCTACCGGCTGTCCCTCCCGTCAGCGCCGTCCGACTCGGCGACGCGTCATGGAGGCTGATGGCGATCTCGTAGCACGCGCCGCGGCGGGTGATGAGCAGGCGTTCGCGGCGCTGCTCGAACACTATCGCGACAGGGTCTTTCGCCTGGCCGTATCGATTCTCGGCCAAGCGTTCGTCGGTGAGGCTGAAGAGGTGACGCAGGAGGTGTTTCTTCGCGTCCACCATGCGCTCAAGTCGTTTCGCGGCGAGTCGAAGTTCGGCACCTGGCTGTATCGGGTGACGTTCAATCAGACGATCAACCTCAAGTCACGCGTGCGCTTCAACGCGCCGCACGTCACCGACGATGCCCTAGCTCGACAGGCGGCGGCCGACCCGGACGCGCTGACGCGGCTTGAACGGGCGCGACGCGACGCCGTGGTGGCGGAATGCGTCGCGGAGTTACCCGCAATCTACCAATCAGCGCTGCGGCTACACTACTGGATGGGTGAAAGCATCGCCGAGATCGCAACTCTGCTCGACGTGCCGGAGAACACGGTAAAATCCTACCTGTTCCGCGCGCGCCAGCTTCTGCAGTCGATGTTGAAGAACCGAGGATATGACAATGCCTGAGCCCACCGAGATCGAGGCGCTGCTCCGGGAATCGATGAACGCCGCCGCCCCCCCGACGTTGACGCCAACGTTCACGCAGCGCGTGACCACACGGTTACAGCCACGGCAACTGAGCGCCGGAGCCAAACGCGCGCTGCGCTTCTACGCGTTGGCGGCCGCGGTAGTCTCCGTCGTGGTGATGCGGAGCCAGAATGTAGAGTGGAGCCTGATTGCGGTATCGCTGGCGGTCACGGCGGTGATCGGTGCCATTCTGCGGCCACGACTCAGGTAGCGCGCTGTCCTTCACGACACGGCGCCGGTCCGGCGGGGATTATTCATGTCGGGATTATTCGGTGAAGCCCCCGGCTCCGGGTGAAGCAATCCGTCCGCGAGCTCGTGCAGCTCCATCTTCGACAAGTCGCTCGGCGCGGGGTGTGTTGCGGCTGACATTTCCTTCCTGGCGCGGCTCAATGCCGGGATTATTCGGGTGAACCTATCCTCGTGGTGAGTGCCGAGTTGAGCCCTGCAGAACACAGCAGCCTCAAGTTCCACTCTGGATCTTGGGTAGCCGCGCCCAATGTGTGATTCTCCTGAATCCAACCTCGACCATCTCCACAGGCAATCGTTGTCCAGTCTCATGGGCCACTTGGTCAAAAGCTTCTGAAGGAACGTCGAACCACCATTTACTGCCGCCGTAGTACGCGATAGCCCACTCGCTCCCCTCATCGAGGTGTACCAAAACGGGTTCGTTTTCCTCCGGCATTCCTTCCTGGGGCGTCTTGAAATCGAATGTCATGTTTTTCATACCTCCTCCTCGGGAAAGAGAGATGGATGCCAGATTCTATGCAGGCCCCTACGAAAGGGGCTTGCCAGTGCTTAGTGCTCAGATTCTTCCGCAGGGAACCAGTTCTCGATCACGAGATCGGCAACGTTTTGGAAATGGCGAACGTTGCGGGTCACGAGCACCAAGTCGTGTACTCGAGCCGTCGCGGCGAGGAAGGCGTCAGGCATGTCGATCGGCTTTCCGCTCTTGCGCAGCGCAGCCTGGATGTCGGCGGTTGCGAGCGCGACCCTCTCTTCGATCGGGAGCCAGATCGGTAGAGGCAGAATCTCGCGCTCCACCTTCTCCCAAATCTCGCTCGACTTTGGGTGGATCGCCGCGCCGAAACGCAGCTCGTAGCGCGTCATCTCACAGGCAAAGAGCACCGCCGGATCGGTTGAAAGCAGCCGGCGAACCACGGGCAGGTTCGGGCGCGGACGGATCAACTCTGAGAAGACGTTGGTGTCGATCAGGAACATCGCGCTGGCAGCCAGTTAGGAAGTAGGGTAGCGCCTACCCGTTGCCGAACGGATCGCGCTGTGTCCAGGGCTCTTGGCGAATCTCTTCAAGCGACTGGAAAAAGGCCTCGTCGTCAATACCCTCGGGATTGAACCACGTCCCATCCGGGCGCCGCTCCAGCCGGCTTTTCCAGCGTTCCCAGGCTTCCCGCCTGACCTCTCTGGCGTTCGTCGCGTCCATCTCTCCCCCGGCTGCGACCTCCAGCTTCTCGTCAATCGCCTCCGCCACCAAGTCGCGCAGTGGGCGCCCTTGTTGGGCAGCGAGAGCCTTGGCTCTCCTGACCAGCGCGTTGGGCAGATCGAAGGTCGTCTTCACAGTGGCAGTATTTACAGCTTTACGGCGGCTGTCAAGATGAGCAACCGTCAATCGGACTCCTCCAAGCTTCACCTCCTCTCCTCACCCAGCACCTATTCCTACAGGAGCTCCCCCCACCCGCCCATCCCCGGGAGGAAGGGCGGCGATCTCCAGAAGGAGGGTGTATGGCACATCGAAGCGGTTGGCGTCGTCTCGTTCTGGTCGTGATGCTCACGCTGGTTTCCCTGCCGGCGATGGCTGGGGAGCGGCCGAGAGGAAGGCGCGGCGCGGGGAATGAAGCCGCGGCAGCGTGGCGGGCGGTGGTGCGATGGGTGGCTCCCTCGGGGTGGCTGGCGAAGCTGGGGCCGGAGATCGATCCGGATGGAGTCACGGGGGTGCCGTCCGGCGGATCGGGGGCCTCAGTCCGGAGCGGGAGCGGCGAGCTCGGGCCGGAGATCGACCCGAACGGGTAGGCGTCCGGTGCCGGCGGGCTCTGAGGTTCCGCCGGCACCCGTTTTTCTCGGGTGTCACGAAACCGGACCCTCGCGTGACTTATCCAATCAGAGACCTTGAATCCCATGGACCTGAACGGTTGAGCGACATCCACATCACCCGCGAGTTGCTCCGCGCCGTGGCGCGCGGCGAACTGTCCGAGCGCGCTCTCGCCCAGATCGAAACCCAGCACCTCGAGAGCCTCTGCCCCGTCTGCCGCCGGGAGATCCAGGCCTGGCGGGAGGAGGGGACGGCCGCGGTGGGCTATACGTACGCCCTCCAGACGCTTCCGGCCGTCCTCGGCCGTCACGCGTCCGATCTCGCGAAGCGGATGCGGCAGGCCGAGCGGGACCTGGAGGTGCTCCTCGCGATGCCATCCGCGGAACGCCTCGGCCGCGTCGGCCGGTCCCGCAGCCGCTTCCGGGGACCCGTCCTCGCCGAGCGGCTGATCCAGGAGAGCCGCCGGCGGACTCCCGCCGACCCCCGGGAGGGGTACGATCTCGCCGAGCTCGCCCGCGCCGTCGTCCACCGCTCTCCGGATCATCCGGACACCTTCTCCCTGCTCTCCCTCGCGTCCGCCCAGATGGCGAACGCCCGCCGGGCCGGCGGCGATCTGCGCCAGGCCGAGGAGCATTTCCGGTACGTCCGCTATCTGGTCAGAAACCAGGGCGTCACCGATCCGCTCGCCCTGGCCCAGATCGATCATCTCGAGGGCTCGCTGCGCAAGGACCAGCGCCGGTTCCAGGAGGCCGAGGAGCTGCTTACCCGTGCCGCGATGCTCTTTCGGATCAGCAGCGCCACCGTCGAGACCGCCCGGGTCCTCCTCAAATTGGGAGCCCTATTTTTCCAGCAAGGTCTCTTCGAGCGAGCCATCGAGACCACGGAAGCCGCCCTGGAGAGGTTCACACCGCAGGAGGAGCCGCGTCTGTACCTCAGTGGCCGCCACAACCTGGCGCTCTATCTCGCCGAGGCGGGGCGGTACGCGCAGGCGGCCGACCTGGTGGCGGCGGACGAGGATCTCTACCGGCAAATCCCGGAACCGTGGCTGCAGCTCCGGCTCTCCTGGCTGCGCGGGAAGATCGCCGCCGGGCTGGGAAACACGGCCGAGGCCGAGCGGCTCTTCCGCGAAACCCGCGACGGCTTCGTTCGGCAGGGGAACGGATACGACGCCGCGATGGCGTCCCTCGATCTCGCCCTCCTCTATCTGAAGGAAGGCCGGACGGCGGACGTCCTGCCGCTCGCGGAGGAGATGGCGGCGCTCTTCGAGGCGCGGGACGTCCACCGCGAGGCGGTCGCCGCCGTCCTCCTCTTTCGGGAGGCCGCCCAGCGCGACGAGGTCACGGCGGGAATGGTGCGCGAGCTGGCCGCCCGGCTGGAGACCGCCCGGCGGGGAGGGCAGGCGGTAGGGCTGGGGGGCTGTGCCCCGATCTCCCGAATCAGGTAGTACCGCGAGAGCCCAAGCCCTTGAGGAGTGCGGCGGGAACGGAGCTATAGTCAAAACCGGGGCGCCGGCACTTGGGCGAAGCCGCCGGACAGCAACCCCTGCGGCCTACAGATACCGTCCCCACCGCAACCAGCTTAAATCAAGCCTTCCCTACGTTCACTAGCAGGCACAAGAGTCAGCAATGGTGGGGCAATGACAATCCGAGAACAGGGTACCCGTGCACGGGTCGCTGCTCGAAGTTCCACCACAAAGCGTGGTCTGCCCGCCGGCCACACCTTGCAATCTGCCGTCTGAGAGGTTACGAATCGTTTCCCGGTTGAGCACGAACCGCGTTGCCTTTTTCTTCATCGAAAAACTCCTTTCAACACGCATAATGCGGTACCAGGCCCTGGTCCAAGATCGACTTGCCCGAACGACCCGACATTCGAATCTCGCCGACGTAGGCTGCACCGCGTTAATGGACGCGCAGGGCACGGACTGCCCTGCTGATCGGACATCTGCTCGGCTCTATACAGTAAGTTCACTACGTTTATACCACAACAATATACCATCCCAGAATAGAGCCGGGCCAAGGTGCAAGAGATGAGCGCCAAGCCGAGGGGGGAGGGCTGGGCATTCGTGGCCTCGCCGCCCGGGATTGAAATCTCTGGCGGCGAGAAGGGGGCGACTGCGCCGGCTGGCTTCATCTCTGTCAAGATCCGGAGTCACGATGCCAACCGTCTTGATGCCTATCCCGAATTCCGATTTCGATCCCACCGAAACAGCGGTGCCTTGGCAGATCCTGCGCGCCCGCGGCCATGAGGTCGTTTTTGCCACCCCCAACGGACTGCCTGGAAAAGCTGACGCCAGGATGCTCACCGGGAAAGGGCTCTTCATCCTCGCACCCGTTCTCCGGGCGAATGCCGACGCGCGCCGGGCTTACGGAGAGATGGAGCTGAGCCGGGAATTCAAGCATCCGATCTCCTATGAGGACATGACGGCGCGGACCTTCGACGCCATCCTTTTGCCCGGTGGCCATGCCCCCGGAATGAGGGAATACCTGGAATCCCCTAGGGTCCAAGCCAAGGTGATCGAGATGGCCGAGCGGAACAAGCCCATTGGAGCCATCTGCCATGGCGTGCTGGTGGCCGCTCGATCCCGCACCGCGACGGGTGCGTCCCTGCTCTTCGGAAAGAGGACGACCGCGCTGACGAAGCGGCAGGAGCTTCTCGCCTGGAGGCTGACCCGGGCCTGGCTTGGCGACTACTATCGAACGTATCCGTCGACGACGGTGGAAGACGAAGTCCGGCAGGCGAATCCCAAGGATTTCGATCGCGGGCCCTGGCCCATTACTCGTGACAGCCCGGGGAATCTCGCGGCGGGTTTCACCGTCCGCGACGGCTCCTACCTGTCCGCCCGCTGGCCGGGCGACGCGCACCGGTTCGGGACTGAATTCGCCGATCTACTCTGACGCAGGAGCGCCCAGCACAGTGATCCCCGACGAGGGGAAGCGTCCATCGAAGGTATAGATACACCCTCTGGGACCGGACTCCAGAACCTGTGCCCAGAGAAATGCGTCCCTGAACGAATAACGCTTCGAGGAACGGCACATCTCCAGTGCCGCCAGGACTCTGGGCTTCGGCAGAGTTAGAAGAAGAATGTTTTTCCTCTGCACCAGCTCGATCAGCCCGTCCACGATGTCCTCGCGCGACGCCTTGTAAACGGAGCCCAGGACATACCCAGACTCCAGGATCACGAGCTCGCTGAGGATGAGCGGCTCGTCGCTGTCGATGACCTGCGCCGCCTGCGCCGCCATCTCAGGCGGACTGTCGGTGAGGTAACGCACGACATAGTTCGTATCCAGAAAGGCGGGCGCCTCGCTCAACTCTCTTTGCCATCCCGGCCCCAGTCTTTCGTTGCCGCCTCTTCCCAGGCTTTGTCTCGCGCCTCCCGCAACTCGTCCGTCGAGAGGACGCGCGTCGCATATTTCTTCAGAGCGCCTCTCACTGAGCGGTCGTGCTCCGGAGGATAGAAGCGGATCTCGACGTGGTCCTTGACCAGCGTCTGGACGGTGAGGAAACCCGGCTGGACTCCAAGCGCCTCCCGGAGCGGCTTTTCGATGACGATCTGACCTTTCTCTCCCACTAGATTAGCCATGGTCATAATCCTTACAGAAAGTATAACCTCTTCTTGGAGGCAAAAAAAAGAGGGCCCCCCGGCGCACGACTGCCGGGAAGCCCGTCGAAGGGCCGCTTCGATTCAATTCGATTCAGTTTTCAAAGAGACCAAAGAGCCCAAAGGAACTCAGTCAAGCCCGGTCGTCTACGGCTTCGCGGCCGGTTCCGTCGGGGTGGCCTCCGCCGGCTTCTTCCGGCGCGGCCGGCGCGGCTTGAGGCCGAAGCCGAGGAGCGTCTGGTTGTCGAAGCCGATGCTGCCCCGGAGGATGGCGGCGACATGGAGGTGGACACTATTCCCCCGCTTCTCCAGTTCCTTCCGCTGCCGGACGGTTTCCTGAAGGTTGCCGCGCAGGTCCTGCTGCCGGGTGTCCATCCCCTTGGCCTCGGTGATGAGCCCCTGGAGCTCGGTCGCCTTGTCCCGGAGGTAGGGCATGTCCGTGAGGTGGGGCTGCAGAGCGGCGCTGAGCAGCTCCCAGTCCGAGATTAACTTTGCCAACGTGAAAGTAGCCATGTTCTTTCTCCTTTTTTGGTTTGTCTGGTTTCCGAGGGTTTCCCGCCCTCGATCGAGTCGTTAGGGTCACAGGTACAGACACACGTCCTCTCTCAGGTCATCCGGACCTCCTTTCCGTCGTTCACCTACTGAGAACCTCGAATCCGGGCTCATCCTAGACTCGGCAGACCCGCCTGTCAATAGATTTATGCGAACCAATTTGAAAATTCTCGACCTTTGTTTCCATGTCCTATACTGCCGGCACAGAATGCATACCATTCTGTGCAAGCTTTCTCTCGCGAGCCCAGGATGACGGTCTCGGAAGAAAGATGGAGGCTGAAAAGCCCAGGATGGCGGCTGGGGAAGCAGGATGGGACCCCGGGAAGCTAAAACCGCGGCCATCCTGGAAAGATCGGCGCGCGGGAGGGCCCTGAAAGGCGCATGCAGGAAGACCGCGCGCTCGGGAAGTTAGAAACACGGCCATCTTGGAAAGATGGCCGTCCGGGATGGCAGAAGAGGGCTCGGGGCGAGAAGAATGCCCTCAGGGAAGAACTAGACAGCTTCGGTGCGCATAGATGCTATCCTTGTCACCGTTATTGTCAATGACAGTGGGAGAGCATGATGCCGATCGACCGTGAATACCAGGATCAACGCCGCCGGGCCCTCATCGAGCTTCTGGCAGACAGGCCGATGAGCCGTCAGATCGAGATCGGGCGCGCGCTGCGAAAGCGGGGCTTCAAGGTGACGCAGTCGAGCGTCAGCCGGGATCTGCAGGCCCTCGGGATCGTGCGCCGGGAGGGCGTCTACCGTCCGCCCGTCCCGAAGGGGGACGAGAAATCGATGGGGAAGATCGAGGAGTTCATCCTCCGGGTGAACAGCGCCGGGCCGTACATGCTGGTCTTCGACACCAGCCCGGGGACGGCCAAGGCGGTGGCGGTGGCCCTCAAGAACGCCGCCTGGCCCGAGGTGCGGGGGGTGATGGCCGAGGACGACACGCTCTTCGTCGCCACCGACAATGTGTACGACTCGCGCCTGCTGATGCAGCGGCTCAAGCGGGTCGTCAAGGCGACGTGATCGACTGAAAGAAGCCTTCCGCCACCCAGAGACGGAACCAGGCCTGGAGCTCGGCGCCGAGGGCCTCGTCGTCGAGGCCGCTGATCTCCGCGGCGGCGGCGATCGCCTCGCCGACGGGGGCGCCGGCGAGGGTCTTCTCCAGCAGGGCATGCTGCGCGGGCATCAGCGGAAAGCGCCGCACCACGAAATCGCGGCGGGTGAGCGCGACGTATTCGGGCGCGGGGTCGGGGATCGGCGGCTCCTCCCCCTCCCCGGCGTGGCGTGCCGCGGTGTAGTAGGCGTTGACGGGGAAGCGGAAGGCGAGCAGCCGCAGGCAGGGCACCGGCACCAGCCGCGCCTCGGCGAAGCGCTCGGCCGGGAACGATTGCAGCAGCTCCGCCGTCAGCAGCGGCTTCCCCTCCACACCGGGACCGTCGAAGACCTGGTTGAGGTTCCACTCGAAGACCGTGAGGTCGATCAGGAAGTCCGGCCACCCCACCGCTCCAGCCTGGCTATCCTCCCCATCGGCCTCCTCGGGCTCCGGACGGGTCTCCGCGAGGAAGCGCGCGAAGCTCTCGCCGAGGCGGTCGAGGGTGTAGCTCTTCGACGGGTAGTGCTGCAGGTACTCGAAGGCGAAGCCCTCGAAGACGTCGGCGCCCAGCGCCTTCTGGAGCACCGGGAAGAAGGACGCCAGGCACTCCAGCAGGCGGGCGTAGTAGGCGTTGGCGTAGATCCCCATCCGCTCGGCCGCCGTGAGGTTGCGCGAGCGCCCGATCACCGCTTCCAACTCGGAGCGGTTGAGGCGGATCAGCCGCTGCGCCTCTTCGGACTCGACGCCCCCCTCCACCCCGTCCGGATGGGTGACCACCGCCTGGAACCAGCGCTGGACAACGTCGAGGGAGCGCTCGCTCACTCCACCTCCGCGAGGATCTGGTGGAGCGGATGAAACACCGTCTCTCCGGCGAGGACGGGCTCGGTTTCAGGATGGGCCGCCGCCGGCTCCAGGTGCTCGCCCATGAAGCGTTTGGCCTTGAGCACTTCCGCGTGCACCACCGGGAAGGGGGGAATGTTGGCGTCCCACTCGAGCAGGGTCGAGACGCCGCCGGTGAGCTGGTGGGCGGTGCGATAGAGCTCCCAGACCGGATCGACGACGTGGTTGTCGTGGGTGTCGATGATGTACTTCGTGTAGTTGGCGTGGCCGGCGAGGTGGAACTGCACGATCCGCTCGTGCGGCAGGGAGCGGATGAACTGGTCGGGGTCCATATCGTGGTTGAAGCTCGACACGTAGACGTTGTTGACGTCGAGCAGCAGGCCGCAGTCGGCCTCCTCGGCCATGCGGGAGATGAACTCCCATTCGTCCATCGTCGAGTCCTGGAAGGTGATGTAGGAGCTCGGGTTCTCCAGCACGAACGGGCGCTCGAGGAAATCCTGGAGGGTGCGGACGCGCTCGACGACGTGGCGCAGGGTGGCCTCGGTGAACGGCACCGGCAACAGGTCGTGCGTGTTGCGGCCGAGGATGCCGGTCCAGCAGAGGTGATCGGAGATCCATTGCGCGTTGGTCTCCCGGGCCAGCCGCTTGAGCTTGCCCAGGTACTCGAAGTCGAGCGGATCGGTCGAGCCGATCGACAGCGACACGCCGTGCATGACGACGGGATAGCGCTCGGCGATCTGCTGGAGCACGTAGCGGGGGCGCCCCTGCGAGTCGATGAAGTTCTCGCTGATGACCTCGAACCAGTCCACCTCCGGCTGGTTCTTCAGGATGTAGTCGAAATGGGTGGACCGCAGTCCGACTCCGAGGCCCAGGTTGTCGTAGCCGAGGCGGGGCAGGGGCATGGTGCAACTCCTCAGGTGGGGAAAACAGGGCGGCCACATAGGGCCGCCCCTGCAGAGCATTGCGATGATAGCGGAAGCCTACGAGCCGCAGGTCGCCGGGGCCGTGCCAAACTTCTTGCCGGCCTTGGTCATCGACGCCTCGTAGTTGGCGCGGGCCTTCTTCCAGTTGTCACCCTTGATGGGAACGTTGCAGCTCCCCTGACCCTTGCAGGCGTTGACACCCTCGCCACCCTGGTTCTTGCAGGCGTTGGAGCCGGCGCAGCCGTGGGCCTCGGTGGTGGAACAGCCGCCCTGGCCCGCGCAGGCGTTTTCGCCGCCCTTGCCCTGGCCCTTGCAGGCGTTCAGGCCGCAGCAGGCATGGGCGTCGGCCTTGGCGGCGCCTTCCTTCATCTCGCCCGCCGACAGCAGGCTGCCGCCCAGCATCGAGCCGGCGACCACTCCGCCGAACGCGGCGAGGGCCAACTTTCCGAAGTCTCTCCGGCTGACGTCTTCATCCAGCTTCTTCATATCCTGTCTCCTCTGAAATGAGAGCCGAGTCTACTCCTAAGTACGTGAGCGGGGAAGAAAGGGATGGGTCACCAGGGTCGTCACCAAGTGATCTGGTAGAGCATCCAGTAGACGACGACCCCCGTCACCGAAACGTACAGCCAGATGGGGAGGGTCCAGCGGGCGATCCGCTTGTGCTGCGGGAAGCGGCGGCGCCAGGCGCGGAAGACGGTGATGCCGGCGAGGAAGGGAACCACCGCCGCGAGCACGGTGTGGGTCGCCAGGATCGTCAGGTAGACCGTCCGCGCCGCCCCCTGGCCCGGGAAACGGACAGAGCCGACGTGGGCGTGGTAGATCAGGTACGAGGTGAGGAACAGGACCGAGCACGCGAGCGCCGCGGTCATGACGTTGCGGTGGGCGATCCACCGGCGCCGGCGGATCAGGACGTAACCGGTCACCAGGAGCAGGGCCGCGAGGGCGTTCAGGCTCGCGTTGACCGCGGGCAGATCGTGGATGTCGAACATGGCGGGAGGATGATAACGTTTCCGGCCGACTCGATCCTGCGGAACCCAGAGGAAGGAACCATCATGAGCAAGAGGCTACATCTTCGCGGCGGAATCAGGCTCGCCGGGCCGGCCCTGGCTGCGGTCGGGCTGCTGTCGGGCGGGGCGCTGCTCGCCCAGCCGGCCATGGAGCACAAGCACGCCGTCGAGGTGCCGGCGGATCAGGCCGCGGAGCACAAGCCCAACCTGCCTTCCGGACCCCACGTCTACTACTACCCCGAGTACGACGAGGGGGTTGCCGCCCTGCCCGCGCGCAAGGCCGCGCAGCTCGCCGCCGCGAAGCAGATCGGGGTCTTTCACGACTTCCAGTTCACCGATCGCCTGCCGGAGAGCGGCATCACCTTCCGCCACCAGGGGACCGACGACAGCGGGCGCGACTACAAGGCCGTCCACTACGACCACGGCAACGGCCTCGCGGCGGCCGACGTGGACGGCGACGGGCTCCTCGACCTCTATTTCGTCAGCCAGCTCGGCGAAAGCCAGCTCTGGAAGAACCTGGGGAACGGCAAGTTCCGCAACCTCACGGGGGAGGCCGGCGTCGGCCTGAAGGACCAGATCGCGGTCGCGGCCTCCTTCGCCGACGTCGACAACGACGGCCATCCGGACCTCTTCGTCACCACCGTCCGCAAGGGGAACCACCTCTTCCTGAACGACGGCAAGGGGCGCTTCAAGGATGTCTCGAAGGAGGCCGGGCTCGACTACATCGGCCACTCCTCGGGCGCCGTCTTCTTCGACTTCGACAAGGACGGCCTGCTCGACCTCTTCGTCACCAACGTCGGCCGCTACACCACCAACGCGGTGGGCCGGGGCGGCTACTACATCGGCCTCACGGACGCGTTCTCCGGCCACCTGCATCCGGACCGGACCGAGTACAGCATCCTCTACAAGAACCTGGGCAACCACCGGTTCAAGGACGTCTCGAAGGAGGTCGGCCTGCAGGACGGGGGCTGGAGCGGCGACGCCACGATCGCCGACTTCAACGAGGACGGCTGGCCGGACCTCTACGTCCTCAACATGCAGGGGGACCACCACTTCTACGAGAACGAGCAGGGCAAGCGGTTCGTCGACCGGACCGCGCGGTCTTTCCCGAAGACTTCCTGGGGCGCGATGGGGATCAAGATCTTCGACTATGACGACGACGGGCGGGCCGACGTCATGATCTCCGACATGCACTCGGACATGAGCAAGGCGGCCGGCGTGAACGAGGAGAGCAGGAAGTCCGACATCCAGTGGTCGGACGCCGAGCTCCAGGGGGGAGCCAACAACATCTTCGGCAACTCCCTCTACCACAACCTGGGCGGCGGCAAGTTCGAGGAGGTCTCGGACGCGATGAACGTTGAGGATTACTGGCCCTGGGGGTTGAGCACGGGGGACATCAACGCCGACGGCTACCAGGACCTCTTCATCACCGCCAGCATGAACTTCCCCTTCCGCTACGGCATCAACGCCCTGCGGCTGAACGATGGCGGCAAGATCTTCCGCGACAGCGAGTTCATCCTCGGCGTCGAGCCCCGCCGGGGGGGGCGGACCCACGAGCTGATGATCGAGCTCGACTGCGGCGGCGAGGACCAAGCGGCCAAGCCCTGCGAGGGGCGCTCCGGCAAGGTCAAGGTGATGAGCGCCCTCGGCACGCGCTCCTCCGCGATCCTCGACCTCGACGGCGACGGCGACCTCGACATCGTGACCAACGACTTCAACTCCGAGCCGATGGTGCTGATCAGCAACCTCGCCCAGAAGAAGCCCGGCCTGCGCTACTTGAAGGTCGGGCTGCGGGGAACGGCCTCCAACCGCGACGCCATCGGCGCCAAGGTCGAGGTGAAAGCCGGCGGCAAGACCTACACGCAGTGGAACGACGGCAAGTCGGGCTATCTCTCGCAGAGCTGTGAGCTGCCGCTCTACTTCGGCCTGGGGGACGCCACGAAGATCGACGCTGTCGAGGTCACCTGGCCCACCGGCCGCAAGCAGACGGTGGCCGGCCCGAAGGGGAACGGGCAGATCCAGGTGGTCGAGGAGCAGGCGGCGAAGTAGGCGACCGCAAAGGGCGGGGCTCGTCCCCGCCCTCTACTCCCCCACCGCTCCCAGATCCCGCCGCAGCTTCTTCATCGAATCCTCGTCGAAGCCATCGTAATACCCGCGGATCCGCCCCTCGCCGTCCACCAGCACGAAGCGGGTGCTGTGGAGGATCGGCTCGACTGGCGGGCCTCCAGGGCCTGAGGGCGAAGGGATCTCGATCCCCAGCTTGAATCCCTTCCGGGAGAGGTGGTAGATCTCCTCCTTGCCGCCGGTCAGGAAGAGCCAGCGGTCCGGGGCCTTGTACGACTCGGCGTAGCGCTGGAGCACCTGAGGGGTGTCGTGCTCCGGATCGACCGAAATGGAGACCAGCCGCACCGCCATGTCTTCCGGCAGCTCGCGGTTCAGCCGCGCCATCCGCGCCGTCATCAGCGGGCAGGAGGCGGGGCAGCGGGTGAAGATGAAGTCAGCGATCCACGGATGGCCGGCGAGATCCTGAAGGCGGACCGTGCGGCCGTCGCGGTTGGTCAGCGTGAAGGCGGGCGCCGGATCGAGCACCGGGGGGGGTTCGGAGCGCCCCAGCCGATCGAGGGCGGTCGCCGTGACCAGCACCACGAGGGCGACCACCAGCAGGCCCCAGATCAGGCCGCGGCGCAGGCCCGAGGAAGTGGCCATCAGTCGACCCTCCCGCCGCGGGTCGCCAGCAGCCCGGCGGCGAAGGCGGCGATCCCCATGGCGAGCGTCACCGCGAGCGACACCGCCGGCCCGGGCAGGCTTGGCGCGGCACCCGGCCCGTAGAGCACCCCGCGCAGGGCGGCGACGCCGTAGGTCAACGGGTTCAGCCGCATCAGCGCGCCGAGCCAGAAGGGCGCGCCGCTGACGGGGAAGAAGGCGCCGGAGAGCAGCCACATGGGCATGAGCACGACGTTCATGATGGCATGGAACCCTTGGACCGAGTCGAGCTTCCAGGCGAAGGCGAAACCCAGAGCGGTCAACGACAGGGCCAGCACCGCCAGGATCCCCGCGGCCGCCAGCGCCGAACCCGCCGTCAGATGGACCCCGGAGAGCGGCGCCAGCGCCAGGAACACCACCCCCTGAATCCAGGCCAGAGTCGCGCCGCCGAGCACCTTGCCCGCCACGAGGGTGGAGCGCGAGACCGGCGCCACCAGCACCCCTTGCAGAAACCCCTGGTGGCGGTCCTCGATTACCGAGATGTTGGAGAAGATGGCGGCGAAGAGCAGCACGAGGACGATGGTGCCGGGAAAGAAATATTGGAAGTAGCTGAGGCCCGCCGGTCCCCCGGGCAGCCGGAAGGAGCCGGAGAGGCCGCTGCCGAGCAGGAGCCAGAAGATCAGCGGCGTACCGACCGCGCCGGCGATCCGGCTGGGCTGGCGGAAGAACCGCGTCAGCTCGCGGCGCCAGAGGGTCGCGGCGGCGAGGCCGGTCACGGGGCATCCTCTTTTTCGTCAAAGAGCCGGTGGCCGGTGCGGCGGAGGAAGACATCCTCCAGGCTCGGCCGCGCTACGGTGACCGACTCGATCCGCCCCGGCAGCGCTTCCGCGAGGCGGGCCGCGAGCTCGTGGCCACGCTCGCGCTCCAGGCGCACGGTGCCGTCCTGAACAACCGGGGAGAGCTCGGGATGAAGCGCCGCGACCTCCCTCGCCAGCTCCCCGGGATCGCGGCCAGTGAGAGTGATCACATCGCCGCCGATCTCCTCCTTGAGCGCCGCGGGGGTCCCCTCGGCCACGATCGTCCCCCGGCTGAGCAGGACCAGCCGGTTGCAGCGGTCCCCCTCTTCCATGAAATGGGTGGTGAGCAGCACCGTAACCCCCTGGCCCCGCAGCGACTCCAGGGTCTCCCAGAGATCGTGCCGCGCGCCCGGATCGAGCCCGGTGCTAGGCTCGTCGAGCAGCAGGAGGCGCGGCTCGTGGAGCAGCGCCTTGGCGATCTCCACCCGCCGGCGCAGCCCCCCCGAGAGCTCCGCCGTCCGTTGATCCACCCGCTCGGTCAGGGCGAAACGCTCGAGACCGGCGGCGATCCGGCCAGCGAGATCCCGGCCGGCGAGACCATGGAGATGCCCCTGATGGACCAGGTTCTCGCGGACGGTGAGCTGGTGATCGAGGCTGGGACTCTGGAAGACGACGCCGAGCTGGCGGCGGACCTCCCGCGCCTGCGTGGCCAGATCAGCGCCGAAGACGCGGACCGTGCCGCTCTCCGGCCGGGCCAGCGTCGCGAGGATGCGGAACAGGGTGGTCTTGCCGCCGCCGTTGGGGCCGAGAAAGCCGAAGATCTCCCCCGCCGCCACCTGGAAGTCGACCCCCGCCAGCGCCGGCGGTACCGGATCGCTCCGCCGCCTGGCGGGATAGGAGTAGCGCACGTCGCGCCCTTCGACGGCCACCGTGCTTCCGGTCTGGCCGGGCACTGTCGTCTCTAGGAGACCGCCCGGTCGAGCAGCATGATCAGGAGCAGGGCCGGGAAGTAGAGCAGGGAGGCGAACATCAGGCGCCGCGCCCCAGGATTCGACCGCACGGACGCGAAGCCGAAGGAGAATCCCAGATAGATCAGCCCGAAGGCGAGCGCGCCGACGAAGTAGACGGTGCCCATCAGGCCGAGCAGCGAGGGCAGGAGTGAGATCGGCACCAGGGCCGCGCCATAGAGGATCGCCTGCCGGCCCGTGCGGGTCCCCTCGGGATCGAGCACCGGCAGCATGGGGAAGCCGCCGCGGGCGTAGTCCTCGCGGCAGAGCCAGGCGATGGCGAGGAAGTGCGGGAGCTGCCAGAAGAAGAGGATGCCGAACAGCACCCAGGCGGCGAGGTCGAGCTCGTTGCGGACGGCACTCCAGCCCATCATCGGCGGGATCGCGCCCGGAATGGCGCCGATCACGGTGGCGAAGGAGCTGATCCGCTTCAGCGGCGTATAGACGAAGACGTAGCCGACGAGCGCCGCCGCGCCGAGCAGGGCGGTCAGCAGGTTCGTCCCCAGGGCGAGCTCGGCGAGGCCCGCGATGGCGAGCACCACGCCGTAGAGGAGCGCCACGTCGGGGTCCATCCGCCCCATCGGCAGCGGCCGGGTGGCGGTGCGCTGCATCAGGGCGTCGGTGTCGCGCTCGATGAACTGGTTCAGCACCGAGGCGCCGGCCGAGACGAGACCGGTGCCGAGCAGGGTATGGACCAGCAGGAGGAACGAGAACCCATCCCGCTCGGCGAGCAGGAAACCCAGGCCGGCGGTGAGCACCACCATCAGGGTGATGCCCGGCTTGGTCATCTCCCAGAAGTCGCGCGCCGCGATGGGAAGAGGCCTCTCCTCGACTGTGCCGGCGTTCAAGAGCGCACCCCGCGAGCCGCGGTGGAAAGTATGTAAGAGATTCTGTTCATGGAGAAAACTCGCGATCGGAGCGCCGTCGGGCGCCGCCGCGCGGCAAGTCTAACCCGAACGGGAGGGGATTGCACGTTGCGGTCAATCGTCTGCTAGAAGACTCCGGACGTCCCTAGAGCCGTGGAGTATCCGCAAAACTTGAAGTGGACGGCTCTCCGGGCGGTAGATGATCAAATAGGAGTAGACGGGCCAGAAGCGCAGAGGCGTTGGGGCGAGATCTTCCCGGACGTGCCCCATCTCGGGCATACCTGCCAGATTCGCCATCGCTCCCCGAAGGGATTCAACGACCCGTCTTGCGGCGCCGGGGCTGTCCTGACGGATGAACTCCGCAATCTCGTAGAGATCCGCCCGCGCCGCGGCGGTAAGGACGTATCGCCCCATCGCGGCTCGCGCAGAACCTTACAGCTTCCCCAGGACTTCCCGAAAAACCTCTTCGCCGTCGAAAAGCTCACCGCGCTCCGCCTGCTCGAGCCCTACGGAGATCTTCCGCCGCACCTCGTCGAGAGCCGTTTGGCGAGAGACCTCTCGCTCCTCCAGCAAGCGAAGCCCTTCGCGGACCACTTCGCTGGCCGAAATATAGCGCCCCGATGCGACCCTCGCCTCGACGAACTTTTCGAGCTCCGGAGTCAGGGATACATTGAGAGTCACTCGACTGGCCATAAGGTCAAGATAAGCGGGGTGGCACAGTGTGTCAATCCGATCCGCCAGAAACCGGGAACCGCGGGTTCGCCAAGACCCGCTCCGCCTGCCAGAGATGCCGGCGCTCGTGCGCCGCGATCACCTGGAAGCCGGTGCCGACGCTGAAGCGGATCAGCGAGAGGAACGGATTCACGAACCGGATCCCGTTGAGGTCCTGTCCCGCGCCCGCCCGCAGGAGGTCTTTCACCTCTCCTTGAGCCCGGCGCCACTCGCCGATCACCTGGTCCCGGCCCTTGCGCGCGGCGGGGACGATCTTCTTCGGCGCGGGGAGCCTGCGCTTCGGCGGCGGCTCCAGAGTGGCCACGAACCACCGCCCCAGGAAACCGGGCTGAATGGCGCCCCGCCGGACCCGGGCCTTTCGCCCGGCCCGCTCCAGCGCCGCGCGCATCGGAGCGAGATAGGCGAGGTTCGCGACGTTGAGGTGATCCAGACACTGCGCGACGCTCCACGACTGCTCGTCCGGCCGCCAGTTGAACCGCTCCTCGTCCAGATCGCGGACCAGCGCCTCGGCCCGGCGATCGTTGTCGTCGAGCGCCCGCAGGATCTCCTGGATGTCTGCCGGCAGAGGCGCGGCCACGGCTCACCAACCCATCTGGTCGATCCCGTAGGGGAGCATCTTGCGCCACGAGGGCCAGTCGTGGGGTATGTCGTACCCCCAGAGGTCCAAGGAGTGCGGGATGCCCTTGCGGGAGAGGATCTCCGCGAGCTGCCGCGAGGCGTCCGGCGCCTCATAGTCCCCCTGCCCGGTCAGGATCTGGATCCTGGCGGTCCGCAACAGGTCGAGGAAGTGCCCTTCCATGTTGGGCAGATACGAGGCCGGATTGTTGAAATAGCAGTTGTCGTCACCGTACCCGCGCAGATAGTCCGGCCCGAGGTCGTAGAAGCCGCTCATGGCGATGACGCCGTCGAACAGGTCCGGCCGGCGGAACAGCGTGTTGGCGGCGTGGAAGGCGCCGAAGCTCGCTCCCGAGGTGGCAATGCGGAGGTCGGACGACTGGCAGACCTGGCGGATGAAGGGGGCGACCTCCTCCTCCACGTAGCGGGCGTAGAGGGCTTGCCGCCGCGCCTGCTCGGGAACCGGGAGGCTGCGGTCCATCCAGGCCTGATTGTTGATGCTGTTGATCGAGAAGACCCGCACCCGGCCGGCGTCGAGGGCCGGCTGAACCGCCCCGATCAGGCCAAAGCGCTCGTTCTCCAGGAAGTCCGCGGCGGCCGTGGGGAAGAGCAGCAGCGGGTGCCCATAGTGGCCGTAGGAGACGATGGGCATGTGCTGCCCCAGGCTCGGGCTGTGCCAGCCCGCGATCTCGCGACGATCGCCGTTTCCCATCTCTTGTAGCGCCTCCCGGGGACCAGGACCCCATCAAAAAAGTTGCCGCCGGAGGATAGCACTCTTGCCTCGGGGTCTTGCTTCGGGCAGCCGGCCGATGTCACAGTCCAGGACCGCCATGGAGAGGATCTCCATTCTCGAGGACGGCCGCGAGGTCTCCCACCTCGCCGTGCGCTTCGATCCGCCCCCGGACGGCCCGGACCGCCCCTGCATCCTCTATCTCCACGGCTTCGGCTCCGAGCAGTCGGGGGAGAAAGCCGAGTTCTTCCGCCGGCGGGCACTCGCGGCGGGCCTCGGCTTCTGCTCCTTCGACTTCCAGGGGCACGGCCTCTCCGGCGGCGAGATGGCCGGCCTCACGCTGACGCGCAACCTGGAAGACACCCGGCGGGTCCACGCCTTCTTGCGCGACCGGGGCTTCGGACGGCTGTTCCTGATCGGCTCCTCGATGGGCGGCGGGACGGCGCTCTGGTACTCGGCCCTTTATCCGGAGGAGATCGTGGCGGGCCTCCACATCGCCCCGGCGCTCGAGCTGGAGAAGGGGCTCCTCGCCTGGGCCGGAGCCGAGAGGGCCCGCGCCTGGGAGGAGACGGGGAGGATCCACTACCAGAACGACCTCGTCTCCTGCGAGCTGAGCTGGGCCCTGATCGAAGACCTGCGAGCCCACCCCGCCGAGACCCTGCTCGCCCGCTACCGGACGCCCGCCCTCCTCCTCCAGGGGAAGCTCGACACCTCCGTCGACTGGAGAAGCGTGCTCGACTTCGCCACCCGCTGCCCCTTCCAGGAGATCGAGCTCCACCTTTTCGCCGATGGAGATCACCGCCTGACCGACCGCAAAGAGCGTCTCTGGGAGCTGATGGCGGAGTTTCTGCGGGGCCGGGACCTTCGGTAGCTACGCGACGGAGTCAACCCTCGAACATCGCGGGAGTGTTCAATTCCCGCAATATATCCTAGGATAATGGTCTTTATTCTTCCCGACTGGCCTTGCTTCGGGCCAGGCGTGGAGGACTGACCTGACATCAAGAGGCGGAGGGCTCCAAAGTCAATCAGCAGTCCTCGGGTAGCTACAAAAGCTACTCGAGAGATTGTCAGGAGGGAGAGGAAATGTCCCGTAAGATCCGATTCGCCATCGCCTCTTTGATTATCTCTTCATTAACAGCAGGAAGCCTTAGTGCCTTCCCCTTGGGTCACCCCATGGTGCCTGCGGACAGGGAGGCCGGCGCGATCACCGCGTTCATCGACTGGGTAGCCTCCCTCTTTTCCTGGAGCCCGCCGCATGCTGCGGAGCCTCCGCAGGCTCCGCACTCCAAGGTCGCGAGCCAATTGGACCCCAACGGCGGCCCCCACTAATCGGGCAAAAGATCCTGGGAGCACCGCCATTGGTGCTCCCTTTTTGTCCCGTTTTGCCCGCCTGAAGCAACCACTTGTATTGAGAGGTTATTTTTTCTTTTTTGTTCCGGGAGGGCCGCGCCAGTGAGAATCCACCCCCACGATCTCTTGCTCCAGGAGCCTGCCTCCGCATGCCCGGAAGTAAGGGCGAAATGCCTGAAGCATCTTGCCACATGCTCGAAGTGCCAGGACAAGCTCCGCTGGCTGCTGCACCTCCGGCCGACCCCTCTGGCCAGCAAAGTGCTCCCCTTCGAGCGCCGGCAGGCCCTTCCGGCCCACTACGATCCCGTCCTGGCGAACGCCTCCCGGTCCCTGGCTCCCGTTGAAGGCGCCTACGCCCGCGAGAGAGCGGAGGCCCCGGGACTCTACGCGGAGCTCATGCAGGTTCCCGCCGGGCGGCGTACCCTCATCGTCCGCAACTGCCCCCGATTTCAAACCTGGGGTCTCTGCGAGAGCCTGCTGCACGAGAGCCAGGAGCAGAACTTTCAGGATCCGGCTCTCGGCGAGAGCCTGGCGCTGCTCGCCGTCGAGGTCCTGGACTATCTGGACGGCCCCACCTATGGGACCGCGCCGCTGGACGACCTGCGGGCGCGCGCATGGGCCTATGTGGCAAACTCGCGCCGGGTCCGGTCGGACCTTCGGGGAGCTGAAGAGGCATTCGACTTCGCGTTCTCGTTCCTCCGGCTCGGGACGGGGGACTCGATGGAGAAGGCCCTGGTCCTCGATCTCAAGGCGTCGCTCCTGATGAAGCAGGGCCGGTTCCCCGAGGCGTTGCGTCTCCTGCGCCGCTCCATGATCATCTTTCTGGAATTTGGCGAGACGCACCGGGCCGGCCGGGCGCTGGTCAGGACGTCCTCGGTCCATGCCGTCGCCGGTGAGCCCGAAAAGGGGATCGCCCTGCTCTACCGGGCTCTCGATCTGATCGATCCCGCCCGCGAACCGCGCCTGCGGCTCATCGCCTGGCACAACCTGATCGACAATCTGACCGAGACCGGTCAGTTCATGACCGCCCATAAACTGCTGGTCAAGGCCAGGCCGCTGTATCAGAAGTTCCCTCAGCCCTGGTTCCGTAACCCCCGCAAATGGATCGAAGGCAAGATCGCCCGCGGCCTCGGCCAGATCGATCAGGCCGAGAGCCTCCTCCTCGAGGCGCGAGACGGATTCCTTCTCATGGATGCGGTCTTTGACACCGCGCTCGTCTCGCTCGAGCTCGCCTCGCTCTACGCCGAGCAAGGACGCATGGCAGAGCTCAAACGCCTGGCTGAGCAGATCGTCCAGATCTTCTCTTCGCGCCAGGTCCACCGCGAGGCTCTTGCCGCACTCGGCTACTGGCAGCAGGCGGTCGAGGCCGAACAGGCCTGCGCCGCCACTCTGATCGACGGGATCGCCTCTTTTCTCAGACGAGTGGAACGCAACCCGGAGTTGCGCTTCCAAAGACCGGAGTCGTCCTAAGGCTTCGGCTTGAAGTCGAAATCGACCGTCGCCGCCCGGCCGGGGGCAACCGTCACCTGCCGGGTCTGGGTACCCAGCTTCTCGTGCCACGCTTCCAGCGTGTACTTTCCCGGAGGAAGCTTCGCGATCGAGAAGGCGCCGTCCTCGCCGCTGACCGCGTAATAGGGGTGGGGGACGACGCCGACGTAGGCGACCATCCAGGGGTGGATGTCGCATCTCAGCGGCACCATCACCTCCGGCTTGTCGAATCTCCTGTCGATCGGCGGCGTGCCCTGGGGCTGGGGATCGTTGGACTCGGCGTTCGACGCCGGCAGGGCGTGGACGGTGTGGAGGGTCATATCGCTATTGGCGAGCTCCACCGTCTGCCCTACCTGAACGCCCAGGACGTGCGGCCCGAATAGACAACCGCGCTGGTCGAGGTGCCGCTTTTCCGCCGGCACCGGAAAGCTCTTCCCCTCGAGGCCGCTCTTGACGTAGACGAAGACGTTGGCGAGCTTGCCATCCTTGAGGATGATCTCTTCGCTGTCGACCGGCTCCGGGTAGAGACCGGCGCAGGCCGGGTCCCCCTGCATGGAGATCGGCTGGTCGGTGTCGGGCCCCGCGTAGGTCACAGTGCCGCGAATGCCGCCCGGCCCGGAGCCGCCGCAGCCGGCCAGCAGAGGGAGCGCGCAAAGGGCCAGAAGGCACCGTCGAACCCAGCCGTTCATTCCGCCCAATCCCGCGGCCGCAGGAAGTCCTCGTACAGCCGCGCCTCCGGCGTCCCCGGCTCGGGCCGCCAGTTGTAGCGCCAGCGCACCAGCGGCGGCAGGGACATGAGGATCGACTCCGTACGCCCCCCGCTCTGCAAGCCGAAGAGCGTGCCGCGGTCCCAGACCAGATTGAACTCGACGTAGCGCCCGCGGCGGTAGAGCTGAAAATCGCGCTCCCGCTCGCCGTAGGGCATGTCCCTGCGGCGGCGCAGAATGGGCAGATAGGCCGGCAGGAAGTGGTCGCCGACGCTGCGCAGGAAGGCGAAGCTGCGGTCGAACCCCCACTCGTGGAGATCGTCGAAGAACAGGCCGCCAATACCGCGGGGCTCTTCACGATGGCGGAGGAAGAAGTACTCGTCGCACCACTTCTTGTACCGCGGATAGACCTCCGGGCCGAACGGCTCGCAGGCCGCGCGGGCGGCACGGTGAAAGTGGACGGCGTCCTCCTCGAACCCGTAGTAGGGGGTGAGGTCGAAGCCGCCGCCGAACCACCAGACCGGATCGTGCCCTTCCTTCTGGGCGAGAAAGAACCGCACGTTCATGTGCGTCGTGGGGGCGTAGGGGTTGTGCGGATGGAAGACGAGAGAGACGCCGATCGCCTCGAAGGACCGTCCGGCGAGATCCGGCCGCTGGGCGGTGGCCGAAGGGGGGAGACCCGGGCCGAAGACGTGAGAGAAGCCAACCCCCGCCTGCTCGAAGACGCCCCCCTCCGCCAGCACCCGCGACCGCCCGCCGCCGCCGCCCTGCCGCTGCCAGGCATCCTCGGCGAAGCGCGCCCCCCCGTCCTCCACCTCCACAGCGGCGCAGATGCGGTCCTGGAGACCCAGCAGGTACTCCCGGACCGCTGCGATGTCGACAGGATCGCTCAAAGCGGCAGGAGTCTAGCCTAGAAAAGGAAGCCCCTACTCCCCCTCCGCCCGGATCGGGAACAGCTCGGCCTGGCGGCGGTCTTCCGGGACGACGCGGTAGTCGCCGGTCCAGCAGGCAGTGCAGTAGCTGTCGCGCGGGCCGCTGACGGAGCCGAGCATGCCGTCGAGCGACAGGTAGGCGAGGCTGTCTGCCTCGACGTAGCCGCGGATCTCCTCGATGCTGTGGCGCGCAGCGATCAGCTCGTTGCGGTTCGGGGTGTCGATCCCGTAGTGGCAGGGCCATTCGGTCGGCGGCGCTGAGATGCGGAGGTGCACCTCGGCCGCCCCCGCCTCGCGGATCATCCGCACGATCTTGCGCGAGGTCGTGCCGCGCACGATCGAGTCGTCCAGCAGCACCACCCGCTTCCCCGTCAGCAGCTCCTTGACCGGGTTGAGCTTGATCTTCACCCCGAAGTTGCGGATCGACTGCTTGGGCTCGATGAACGTCCGCCCCACGTAGTGATTGCGGGTGATACCGAACTCGAGCGGCAGGCCCGACTCGCGGCTGTAACCCATACCGGCGTAGAGGCCGCTGTCGGGCACCGGCACGACGATGTCCGCCGCCGCCGGCGCCTCGCGGGCCAGGCGCGCACCCATCCGCAGCCGGGTCTGGGCCACCGAGTCGCCGAACAGCCGGCTGTCCGGGCGGGCGAAGTAGACGTGCTCGAAGATGCAGCGGGTCGGCTCGGCGCGCTGCGACAGGCGGTAGCTCTCGACCCGCCCATTGCGCGCGACCACCACCTCCCCAGGCTCCAGCTCGCGCACCAGCCGCGCGCCCAGCAGGTCGAAGGCGCAGGTCTCGGAGGCGAAGCACGGGCAGCCGTCGAGGTCGCCGAGAACGAGCGGCCGGAAGCCGTTGGGGTCGCGCGCGGCGATCAGGCAGGTATCGGTCACCAGCAGCAGCGAGTACGCTCCGCGCACCTCTTCCAGGGCGGCGATGAAGGATTCGACGATGTCCGCACGCGGCTTGCGCGCCATCAGGTGGAGGATGACCTCGGTGTCGCTGGTGGTCTGGAAGATCGAGCCCTCGAGCTCCAGGCGCTCGCGGATGCCGTTCGGGTTCACCAGGTTGCCGTTGTGGACGATGCTGACCGGGCCCATCGAGGTCTTCACCGCGATCGGCTGCGCGTTGGCCACGACGCTCGACCCGGCGGTCGAGTAGCGGGTGTGGCCGATCGCCCGGCGGCCGGGGAGGCGGGCGATCACCTTCTCCTTGAAGATGTCGGAGACGTGCCCCATGCCCCGCTCCAGGTGGAGCTGCAACCCGTCCCAGGAGACCATGCCGGTGCTCTCCTGGCCGCGATGCTGGAGGGCGTAGAGGCCCAGGTAGGTCAGGTTGGCCGCGTCGTCACAGCCTTCGATGCCGAAGATTCCACACATGAAAGATTCATCCCCAGGTCATGGATCGGGCGTTCGGACCGACAACACTTGAGACCCGGACGGCTTATCCCCGCCATCCAGGTCTCCACTTGCTGTTAACGAAAGATTGAGTCGCTAAATTCTCGCATAACCATCTGCTGGTTACAGCCCGAGAGCCTTCGGCAGGGCCGTCGACCAGATCTCGTGCAGGCCGGCGACCGGAGCCCTGAACGTCTCCCCCGCCGACCGCACCTCCAGGACGTCCCCGCCGACCTCGCCGATCTCGCGGGCCGGCACCCCCGCCTCCTCCGCCGCCCGGAGCACCGGGCCGAGCACGGCGGCGGGGCAGGCGACGATCGCCCTGCCCTGAGACTCGGAGAAGAGATCCGCCCCCGCGAGGGGGACCTCCACCCGGGCTCCCAGGAGGCGGCCGAAGCACGCCTCGGCCAGGGAGATCAGGAATCCGCCTTCCGACAGGTCGTGCGCCGTGCTGAGGATCCCCTTGGCGACCAGCGAGCGCAGGAGGCGGGCGAGGCGCAGCTCGGCGTCGAGGTCCACCGCCGGCGGCCGTCCCTGCTCGAGGTCGTGAAGCAGCCGCAGATAGGCCGAGCCGCCAAACTCGGAACGGTCCTCGCCGAGGAGGACGATGCGGTCCCACGCGTTCCGGAACGACGCCTCGGGCACGCCCGCGAGGTCCGGGATCACGCCGACCATGGCGACCGCCGGCGTCGGATAGATCGACGCCCCCTCGGTCTCGTTGTAGAAGGAGACGTTGCCCGAGATCACCGGCACGCCGAACGCGCGGCAAGCCTCGGAGATGCCGCGGATCGCCTCGCGGAACTGCCAGGAGACCTCCGGCCGCTCGGGGTTGCCGAAATTGAGGCAGTCGGTGAGGCCGACCGGCTCGGCGCCGACACAGGCGAGGTTGCGCATCGCCTCGGCCACCGCCTGGGCGCCGCCGCGGCGGGGGTCGAAGTAGCAGTAGACCGGGTTGACGTCGCAGGTCATGGCGAGGCCGGCCGGCGTCCCCTTGAGCAGCAGCACCGCGGCATCGCCGCCCGGGCCCTGCACGGTGTTGGTGCGCACGGTGTGGTCGTACTGGGTGGTGATCCAGGCCTTGCTGGCGAACTCCGGGGTGGCGAGCAGGCGCTCGAGAGCCTGCCGCGGATCGGCGGGCTGCGGCACCTCGGGGGCGCGCCAGCGCTCGGCGAGGTCGGATGGCTCGGCCACCGGCCGGCGGTAGACGGGCGCCTCTTCGGTGAGCGGGCGGATCGGGATGTCGGCCGCCGTCTCGCCGTGCCAGATGAGGACGGCGTGGCCGGTGTCCGTGACCTCGCCGATCTTCGCCACCTCCAGCCCCCAGCGGCGGAAGACCTGCTCGAGCTCCTCCTCGCGCCCTTTCTTGGCCACCAGCACCATTCGCTCCTGCGACTCGGAGAGCATCATCTCGTAGGGGGTGAGACCCGGCTGGCGCAGGGGCACGTGGTCGAGGTCGAGGCGGAGGCCGGTGCCGCCGCGCCCCGCCATCTCGAAGGTGGAGCTGGTCAGCCCGGCGGCGCCCATGTCCTGGATCGCCACGATCGCGCCGGTGCGCATCGCCTCCAGACAGGCCTCGAGCAGGATCTTCTCGGTGAACGGATCGCCCACCTGCACGGTCGGCCGCTTCTGCTCGCTCTCGGCGTCGAACGACTCGGAGGCCATGGTGGCGCCGTGGATGCCGTCCCGCCCGGTGCGGCTCCCCACGTAGAGGAGAGGATTGCCGGCGCCGCTCGCCCGGGCGTGGAAGACCTGGTCGTGCCGGGCGATGCCGAGGGCGAAGGCGTTGACCAGAATGTTGCCGTTGTAGCAGCGGTGGAAGCCGGTCTCGCCGCCGACGGTGGGGATGCCCATGCAGTTGCCGTAGTCGCCGACGCCGCGCACCACGCCGTCGATCAGGGAGCGCATGCGGGGTGCGTCGATCTCGCCGAAGCGCAGGGCGTCCATGCAGGCGATCGGGCGGGCGCCCATGGTGAAGATGTCGCGCAGGATCCCGCCGACGCCGGTCATCGACCCCTGATAGGGCTCGATGAAGCTTGGATGGTTGTGCGACTCCATCTTGAACACCGCGACCCAGCCGTAGCCGATGTCGACCACGCCGGCGTTCTCGCCCGGACCCTGGACGACGTGCGGCCCCTCGGTCGGGAACTCCCGCAGGTAGATCTTGGAGGACTTGTAGGAGCAGTGCTCGCTCCACAGGGCGGAGGTGATGCCGAGCTCGGTCCAGTTGGGCTCACGGCCGAGGATCTTCTTCAGCCGCTCGAACTCCTCCTCGGTGAGGCCGATCGAGCGGGCGGTCTCCGCGCTGACCAAAGGCTCCTGCAGCACCGTCATTTGACCCCCTTCATCGCCCGGTCTCCAGGAGGACCCGGCTCCCCGCCTCCACCGCGCTCGCCAGCAGGGCCAGACCGTCGGTGTTGCCGAGGATCGGCTCGGAGCAGCGCTCCGGGTGGGGCATCATGCCGAGGACGTTCCCCCCGGGATTGCAGATGCCGGCGATCCCCCGCGCCGCGCCGTTGGGGTTCCACTGTGGATCGTCGTCCGCCCGCGCGCCCTCCGGCGTCACGTAGCGGAAGACGACCTGGCCGTTGGCCTCCAGGGCGTCGAGCCGTTCGGGGGAGTCCTCGTAGTTCCCTTCACCGTGGGCGATCGGGATCCGCATCACCTTTCCCGCCGGGAGCTTCCAGGTGAACGGCAGATCGTTCCGCTCGGTCTTCAGGTAGACGTCCCGGCAGAGAAACCGGAGGTTCTGATTGCGGCGCATGGCGCCGGGGAGAAGGCCCGCCTCGAGCAGCACCTGAAAGCCGTTGCAGATGCCGAGCACCAGCCCGCCGGCCTCGGCGTGGCGCCTGACCGCGCCCATCACCGGCGAGAGGGCGGCGAGAGCGCCGGCGCGCAGGTAGTCGCCATACGCGAAGCCGCCGGGGAGCACCACCAGATCGCTCCCCTGGAGGCTGTCGTCCTGGTGCCAGAGGAAGGCGGCCTCCTGGCCGAGCACGTGCTTGAGGACGTGATAGACGTCGTGGTCGCAGTTGCTGCCGGGGAAGACGACGACGCCAGCCTTCATGGCCGAATCCCGTTCTCGCCGTCGAGGAGCTCGACCGCATAGTCCTCGACCACGGTGTTGGCGAGCAGCTTCTCGCACATGTCGCGGAGCTGCCGGCGGGCCGTCTCGGGGTCGTCGGACCCCAGGGAGATCTCGAAGCTCTTGCCGGCGCGGACGTCGTCGACGCCCGAAAAACCGACGCGGGACAGCGCGTCGCGGATCGCCTTGCCCTGCGGGTCGAGGATCTCGCGGCGCGGATAGACCGTCACTCTTGCTTTCAAGTTACGTAACCTCCAGCCAGGGGGTCGGATGATCCTGCTTGGTGACCGCCATCTGCGCGGAGCACCCCTCCCGGTCCAGCGTCTCGCCGATAGCGGCGGCGGCCAGAGTGGGGAGGTTGTTGGTGCGGGAGATGTGGTAGAGCACCACCCAGCGCAGCCGGTCGCCGACCAGCTCGGGGAGGCCTTCCGCGGCCTCCCGGTTCGACAGGTGGCCGTGGCGGCCGGCCACCCGCTGCTTCAGGGCCCAAGGATACGGCCCGTTGCGCAGCATGTCGAGATCGTGGTTGGTCTCGATGATCAGCACGTCGAGGTCGCGCAGCCGCCCCCAGGCGAGGCTGGTGCGGCAGCCGACGTCGGCGATCAGGCCGACCCGCCGGCCGCAGGGGTCCTCGACCACGAAGCCGACCGGCTCGCTGGCGTCGTGGGGGATCATGAACGGCTCGACGACGAAGCCCGCGATCTCGCGGTGATCGCCGGAGCGGAGCTCGCCGCCGGAGCGGGCCGCCTCGGCGCGCAGTCCGGCGCTCGCCAGGGTGCCGGCGGTGCCGTAGACCGGCAGCTTGAAGCGATTGAGGAGACGGCGCGCACCCTTGCAGTGGTCCTGGTGCTCGTGGGTGAGGATCAGCCCGCCCAGCGTCTTGGGATCGAAGTCGAGCGCCTGCATCCGCTTGACGATCTCCTTGCAGGAGAACCCGGCGTCGATCAGCAGCCGGTGCGGCCCGGATTCGAGGACGACCGCGTTGCCGCCGCTCCCCGAGCCCAGGACGCCGACGCGCATCGGCGGCCCGGCGCGGCGCGGCGCGGGCGGCGGAAGCGGCTCGGGCTGGGGATCGATCGCCTCGGAGACCTCGGGGAGGAAGTCGAGAAGGCTCTGCTGGCCAGCGGATTCCAGGGCGCGCCGGCGGCGGGAGAACAGATTTTCCAAGGGGAGCACCACCCTAGAAAAGGTACCACATTTGGGGGCGCCTCAACTTCCGATCGCTAGAACTTGTATTCCCTGCCCTGCTCGAGGAACTCGACGTCCGGGTGGCCGAGCTGGCGGACTTCCTCTTTGATGCGCTGCACGCAGGGGGGCTTCAGGTGGTGCAGGAGGATCGGCACCCGCTTCTGCAGCTTGCGCAGCTCGGCGGCGAGCGTCCGCGGCGTCAGGTGGAGCGAGACGTCTGCCACCTGCTGCAGCGAGTTGTCGAAGCTGGTGTCGATGCAGAGGGCCTTGAGGTTCGGCGTGCGGTTGGCGATCTCCCAGAAGCGGGTCGTCGGCCCGGTGTCGCTCGACCAGAGGACCGCCGCGCCGTTCTGCTCGATCAGGAAGCCGTGGGTGGGCACCAGGTGGTCGACCGGAATCGGGGTGAACTTCACGCCGTCGATCACCAACGGCACCTCGCTCTCGAACTCCAGGAAGCGCACCGCCGGCACCAGATGGTTGGGCAGGCGGGTGAAGTCCGGCCAGGTGGCATTGTTGAACAGGTACTTCCGCAGCGCGTAGACCGTGGCCGGCGAGGCGTGGATGTCGATCGCCCCCTCGCTCTTGCCGTAGACGTTCTCGATGAAGAACGGCAGCGAGTTCGTGTGGTCCATGTGGGAGTGGCTGAGCAGGATCGAGCGCACCCGCACCTGATGCTCGATCGACAGCGCCTGCGAGAGCGAGCCGGCGTCCAGCGCGATGGTGCCGTTGACCAGCAGGCAGGTCATCCGGCAGTCCAGGCTCTCGCCTCCGTAGCCCCCCAGGACTTGGATCAGCATATATAGAAGGGATTGTATCCCTCCTGCGGCCCGGGGAACAAGGAAAGGGGCCCCGATGGGCCCCCGAAGCTTGCGCGGATGTGGATCAGGCGCGGGTCAGAACCGCGTCCCGATCCAGAAGGAGGTTTGGAAATCGGTCGAGTCCTTGAGGTCGAAGCGCTTGGCGAAGTCCCAGTTGAGGTCGAGGCCGAAGAGCTGGGCGGTGACGCCAAAGCCATAGGCGGCGATGGCGTCCTGGAGCCGCTTGGTCTCGCTGTTGTAGAAGCGGAAGCTCTCGAATTCGTGGTACCAGGCGCCGCCGACATCGAAGAACAGCACGCCGCGAATGTTCCGGAAGGCGAGGAGCGGCGTGGCGAGCAGGTCGATCAGCGGGAAGCGGAGCTCCGCGTTGGCGAAAAAGGCCCGGTCACCGCTGAGCGAGCGGAAATCGATGCCGCGCAGGGTGTCGAGCCCGCCGATGTAGAACGGGCTCGGCCGGTTGCCGGAGGCTTCGCCGGCGAAGACGCGGAACGCCAGGTTGCTGCGCTGTGTCAGCGGGACGTACTGCCGGACGTCGAGGTCGACCGAGGTGAACAGCGTGCCGCTCTCCTTCAGGTCGGGAGAGTAGGCGGCGCCGAGGCGCCAGCGGCGGCCGGAGACCGGCCCGTAGCTCGAGAACAGCGACGAATCCCCCACCAGGGCGCTCTGCACGATCGGGAAGTCGTCCGAGAACGACACGAAGTCCGGAGGACCGAACGGATCTTCCCCCCGCACCGGAATGGCGTCCTTGCGGTAGATATAGCCGACGCCGAGCTCGGCGCGCTGGTAGAAGGAGAAGGGGTAGACGACCGATCCGACCGCCCCGGTGGCCTGGTAGATGACGCGCCCCTGGCCGGTGCGGTCGAGCAGCGGATCGCCGGTGAAGTAGTAGGTCCGGGTATCGAAGGCCTCCACCTGCCAGTGCCAGCGCCGGGAGAGGTCGGCGTAGACGACGTCGAAGTTCGACAGCGAGTCGATCGAGCTCAGGTTGGCGATGATCCGGTGATCGCCCAGGTAGTCGGAGAACGAGAGCAGGATCCGGCCGATGTAGGTCTGGTCGCTGTTGACCCCGAGGTAGCTGGCGGCGTCCTCGAGAAAGAACTTGCGCCCCTTGTACGGCTCCTTGTTGGCGGGGTCGAGAGTCACCTGGATGTCGGGCTCGTAATGCGGCAGCTCCTTCGGCTGGGTGGGCGCCTCCACGATCGGGATCGTCTGCGCATCCTTGACCGGCTCCTCGACCTCGGTGACGTAGAGGTCGAAGTTCATCTTCCAGTAGCCGTTGTAGACCAGCCGCTCCTTGCCTTCCGGCTCGCGGAGCACAGTCGGCATGAAGGCGCCGGTGACGACGTCGGTGTGCTGGAGGAGCTTGCCGCTGGCGAGGTCGAGACTGAAGATGTTGTCCGCGCCCCTGCGGTCGGAGGTGAAGTAGAGCCGCTTGCCATCGGGCGAGTAGACCGGATCGTTCTCGTTCGACTCACCCGAGGTCACCGGGTAGCGGACTCCCGGCTTGTCGAGATCGGTGCGGAAGATCTTGCGGCCGCTGCCGACCGTGGAGACGAACACCAGCGAGCGGCCGTCGGGCGAGAAAGTGGGGGCGCCGTCATAGACCTCGTCGCGGGTGAAGTTGGTGATCGTCTTGGTGGCGAGGTCGAGGAAGAAGATGTCGAACTGGCCGTTGCGCCAGCCGGAGAAAGCGAGCGTCTTGCCGTCCGGCGAGAAGGCGGGGCCCCCCTGCTGCTCGATGTCGTTCATCTCGACGATCTCGCGCACGCCGCCGTTCAGCACGTCCACCAGCAGCAGGCTCCGCCCCCTCTCGCGCTTGGCGAAGACGGCGATCGTGTTGCCGTCGGGCGAGAAGGAGATGTCGCGCCCGAGCTGGCGGCCGAGGACCAGCTCCTGGGCCGCCAGGTACTGGTAATCGTTCGAGTACCCCTTGGTCAGGTTGCGCAGCAGCTTGCGGGACTTGGTGTCGTAGAGGACGACGTCGACCTTGCCGCGGTAGACCGACAGCGCCGCGACCAGGTCGCCGGAGGGGGAGGCCACCGGCGAGGTGGTGTAGCTCCCCTGCCGCTCGTCCTCGATGCGGAAGACGCGCCCGAAGTCCGAGGGCTCGCCGGTCTTGACCAGCTCCGGCAGGTACTTCTTGCGCAGCCAGCGCCGGAACTCGACGTCGAAGTCCTCCGGCTCCAGCTTGAACGCCCGCTTGACCGCGCGGTCCACCCGCGAGCCGAGGGTGTTGCGGACCTCGTAGATGAAGTCGAGGAACCCCTCTTTGCCCCAGCGCTCCTCGATGAAATCGAACACCGCGTGGCCGAAGCGGTAGGCGAAGAAGCCGGCGAAATCGGTGCGGGTCACCGAGGGGATGATGTCGTTGACCACCGCGTCGCGCAGGTACATCTTGTCGCGCTGGCTCTCGTCCTGCGCCATGTAGCTCGCCATGCCCTCCATGAACCAGAAGGGGGGGCCCGAGGCCGCCGCCCTGGCGAGGTTCCCCTGGAAGAGCATCTTGAACTGGAAGATGTGGGTCATCTCGTGCAGCATGAGCTGCATGAGCTGCTGGTCCGCGAGGTCGATCGGCATGACCATGCGGAACCGGACCGGGCTGGAGAACGCGCCGGTCCCCTCGTCGATGAAGCCGAGGGTGACGTTGTTCTGCTCGAACGCCGAGTGGGTGGCGTAGTAGAGCAGCGGGATCGGCTCCTTGATCTGGAAGTTAAACCCCCGCGAGAGCTGGTCATAGCCGCTCTCGGCGAAGGAGACCACCTTCTGGAGCTGCGCCTCTTCGGTCTTGTAGTAATAGACGTTGAAGTGCGGCGAGTGGTAGATCTCCCACTGGAATTTCCGGTACTGGATCTTGTTCTTGCCGAACCCCTCACCGTAGAGCTGGGGTCCGTACTGCGCGCGCAGGGGCGCCAAAGCCAGAAGCACCCAGGCGGCACCGGCGGCGATGGCGAGGACCGCGACGAACGAGCGATGCGATGAGCGCGTCAACGAGATCTCCTTTGCTCTACTTGGTGAACAGGATGCGTCTGGCCTCGACCTCTTTTTGCGTGAACACGTTGACGATCCGGTCCTCGAGGGAGAGCAGGTTCTCGAACATGCCCGCGAGAGGGTCGGTGTTCTCGCCCTCGAAGCTCTGGAAGTCCTTGAAATTGTCCTGGTAGACCAGGACGCCGGTCTTGCCGTCGTAGACCTGCATCAGGATGTCGTACTGGAAGCCGGTCTGCTCGACCAGGACCTGGCGCAGATAGGTCCGGCCGTTGTACGGGGAGGTGTACTCCTCGGTGCGGTAGCCGCTGCGGTCCTGGATATCGAAGTCGAGGCCGCCGGCGAGCACCAGGTCCGCCCCGCTGCGCTCCCCGAAGGCGCGCCAGAAGTCGGTCTGCTTGGCGAGCTGCGCGAGGTCGTAGGTCGGGTAGTCGATCGGCCCGGGCTCGATCACCTTGAGCTCGGTCTCCCGGCGCAGGATCTTGACCAGATAGCGGTCGAACTCCTTCTGGACGTCGATGTCGCGCCCCTTGACCTTCTCCGCGCCCTCCTGGCGCACCACCAGGAAGGGGACCACAGCGACCGACTTGCGCCCCTGCAGGTCGAGCCTCGCGCGCTGGGGCAGCGTCAGCTTGACCTCCTGGGAGCCGGCGAAGGCAGGGAGGGCGGAGAGGGCGAGGAGGGTGGCGAGGGCGAGCGTGCGGTTGCGTTTCATTCCTTGTGCTCCTGGGATCGGCCCTTCCATTGGCGAACGGGTTGCTACAAGGGCGGACGGCTGTCCGCCGGAGGGGGCGGCGTGTCACCCGGCGTGGACGGCTCGGGGGGGCCGGGGTCCCCTGGAGGAACAGTCGGAGCGGCCGGAGCCGGGGGCGCCTTGTGGGTCGTGGTGGTCGTCTTCGGCAGGCCGCCCTTCGTCTTCTCCCCCTTGTAACCCTGGTAGAACTCGACGAAGCGGCCGTAGTTGGTGCGGATGTCCTTATCGTTGGGAGCCAGCTTCAGCGCCTTCTGGTAATACGACAGCGCCTTGTCGAACTGGCCGGACGCCTCGTAGGCGACACCGATGTTGCTGGCGATGCGCGGATTCTCGGGGTCGAGCTTCTCCGCCTCCGCGAAACGGAAGAGCGCCTCGTCCCACAACCCGCGGCGGGCCATGTCGACACCAAAAGAGAGTTGGGAAGCGGCCTGTTCCGGCCGTTGGTAGCCGCCGCAGGCGGCCAACGCGAGGAGGGCGGCGAAAAGACAGACGGCAGCGGCGCGCGAAGGCATCAAGGGAACCTCTGGGAGGGTCCGGAGCCAGGACCGGGTGAGTAGTTGTAGATCGATAGAGTCATCGGCCGTGAATACCGAGGGGCTAGTATACACAACGCATGCCGGGCCTTCGGGCCGGCGAATCCCCCCTCAGAATCCACCACGAAGTATGTCCGCCGGCGCTTCATAAAGTTCAAGAGCTGGCAAAATCACCCCTGGAACTCCTTGGGAACAAAGGCTTTGTCAAAGAGGCCCGGATTTTACGTCTTATTGGGGGTGAACTGGACTCAAGGAGACCGCCGAAGCCATGCCCGAAATCACCCGCCGCGAGCTGCTGATCGCCCTCAACGCCGCCCCCGATCTCTCCCGCTCGGCCGCCTACCGGCTGGCTGAGGAACTGGACCGCTGGTCCGGGGCGGGCTCCCCGCCCGAGCAACTGGCCGCCGAGACCGGCGTCCCCCGCGTCCAGATGCGCAAGGCGCTCGCCGCGCTCGAGACCGCCGCCGGGGTCGCCGCCCGGCAGACCGCCGAGGCGGAGCGCCTGGGAGGACGGATCGTGACCGTGGACGACGCCGGCTACCCGCCCGGCCTGCGCGAGCTCTCGCCGCCGCCGCCCGTCCTCTATATAAGAGGCGAGGTGCCGGCCGAGCCCGGCATCGCCATCGTCGGCTCGCGGCGGGCGGACGCCTACGGCCGCGAGGCCGCCGATCTCTTCGCGCGGACGCTCGCCGCGGCCGGCGTGACGGTGGCCTCCGGCTTTGCCCAGGGGATCGACGCCGCCGCCCATCGAAGCGCCCTGGCGGCTCCCGGCGGGCGGACGGTGGCCGTGCTCGGCTGCGGCCTCGGGGTGGACTACCCCAGGGGGCACGACCGGCTGGCCGAGGAAATCGCCGCCCGCGGCGCGCTGGTGACCGAGTTCCCCTGCGGCCTGATCCCCCGGGCCTGGCACTTTCCGCTGCGCAACCGCTCGCTGGCGGCGATGACGTCCGGCACCCTGGTGGTGCAGGCCGCTCTGCGCTCGGGCTCCCTGATCACCGCCCGCCACGCCCTCGACCTCGGCCGGGACGTCTGGGCGGTGCCGGGCCGGATCTTCGACGAGGGCTCGCTGGGAGCCAACGCCCTGATCCGCGAGGGAGCGCACCTCGCCCAGCATCCGGCGGACCTCCTGGAGACGCTCCTCCCCACCGCCGCCGCCGCCCAGCTCGCCCTGCCCATGCAGCCGGATCCCGGGCCGGAGCCGCCCCCCGGCTTCGCCGGCCAGGTCCTCACCGAAATCCCAATAGGGAAGGCCCGGCTGGCCGAGGAGATCGCCGCCCGCCTCGATTCCCCCGTCGACCGCGTGCTGGCGGCGCTGCTCGAGCTGGAGTTGGAGGGGTGGGTGAAGCGGCTGCCGGGGTCGATCTACAGGCGGTGAGGCGGGAATACCCCTTCCTTCGGGAATACCCCTTCCTTATAGATACGGGAGACGCCCCGAGCCTTGCGGCGGCGGGCGGCCCGGTGCTAGTGTCCCCGGCTTGCCCCGGGTGGCGCACAACCCCTGAGAAATATTGACGGCCTCCCCCGAGGTTTCAGAAACGCCTATGGCTAAGAATCTGCTCATCGTCGAAAGCCCGGCTAAAACCCGGACCCTCAAGAAGTTCCTCGGTCGGCAGTACGCCGTCGAGGCCTCGGTCGGCCATGTCCGCGACCTCGTCAAGAAGGGCAAGGACATGGGGATCGGCCCCGACTACGAGCCGCGCTACGAGGTGCTGGCCAATAAGAAGGACGTGGTCAAGAAGCTGCGCGACGCGGCCAAGGAGGCGGAGACGGTCTATCTCGCCCCCGATCCGGACCGCGAGGGGGAGGCGATCGCCTGGCACATCGCCGAGATCCTCAAGGACGCCAAGGACATCCGCCGGGTGACCTTCAACGAGATCACCAAGACGGCCGTGCTCAAGGCGCTCGAGAACCCGCGCACGATCGATCTCAAGAAGGTCGACGCCCAGCAGGCCCGGCGCGTCCTCGACCGGCTGATGGGCTTCCGCCTCTCGCCGCTCCTCTGGGAGAAGGTCAAGCAGGGGCTCTCGGCCGGCCGCGTCCAGTCGGTCGCCCTGAAGATGGTCTGCGACCGCCAGGCCGAGATCGACGCCTTCGTGACCGAGGAGTACTGGAACCTCGGCGCCGATCTCAAGGCCGCGGTGCCGCCGCAGTTCAGCGCCCGCCTGCAGCGGATCGACGGCAAGAAGGCCGAGGTCGGCAACGGCGACGACGCGGCGCGTATCGTCAGCGCTCTCGAGGCCGGCAAGTTCGTGGTCGGCAAGGTCGAGCGCAAGGAGTCGCGCCAGCGGCCGTCCCCGCCGTTCATCACCAGCCGGTTGCAGCAGGAGGCGGCGCGGCGATACGGCTTCTCGGTCAAGCGCACCATGGGCATCGCCCAGGGCCTCTATGAAGGCAAGGAGATCGGCGGCCGCGGCCAGATCGGCCTGATCACCTACATGCGAACCGACTCGACCCGGGTGGCCGACGAGGCGATCACCGGCGGCCGCGAGTTCATCGGCGCTACCTACGGGCCGGACGCGCTCCCCGAGAAGCCCAACGTCTACAGCACGAAGGAGGGAGCGCAGGACGCCCACGAGGCGATCCGCCCGACCAGCTTCGACCTGCCCCCGGACGCCGTCCGCGACTTCCTCAAGGACGAGGAGTGGAAGCTCTACAAGCTGATCTGGGACCGTTTCGTCGCCTCCCAGATGCTGCCGGCCCTGTTCGACGTCACTCAGGTGGACATCGAGAACGGCGCGTACGTTCTGCGCGCCTCGGGCAAGGTGCTGAAGCGCGCCGGCTTCCTCGCCGTCTACCGCGAGACTCCGGACGAGGATGCCCCGGTGGCCGACGACTCCCAGGAGGGGATGCTGCCGCCCCTGAGCGAGGGGGAGACGCTGGAGCTGGTGAAGGTGCTCTCGGAGCAGAAGTTCACCCAGCCGCCGGCGCAGTACAGCGAGGCCACGCTGGTCAAGGCGCTGGAGGAGAACGGCATCGGCCGCCCCTCGACCTACGCCACCATCCTCTCCGTGCTGACCGACCGCGACTACGTCGAGCGCCTCGAGGGGCGCTTCCGCCCGACACAGCTCGGGACGCTGGTCAACGGCATGCTCCAGAAGGGGTTCCACGACATCCTCAACGAGGGGTACACGGCAGCCCTCGAAGGGCAGCTCGACCAGATCGAGGACGGCACGATCGCGTGGAAGCAGGCCGTCGCCGACTTCGACGTGAAGTTCACGAAGGACCTCGAGACCGCCGGCGAACAGATGCCCAACGTCAAGAAGGACGGCATCGCGCTCGACGAGAAGTGCCCCGAGTGCGGCTCCGGTCTGGTGATGCGCTTCGGCCGCTTCGGGCCGTTCATCGCCTGCAGCACCTACCCGGAGTGCAAGTACAGCCGCAACCTCGACGAGGTGGCAACGGGCGCGGCGGCGACCAACGGCGGGGCCGAGGAGGAGGTTCCCCCCTGCGAGTTGTGCGGCAAGCCGATGGCGCTCAAGCGCAGCCGCTTCGGCACCTTCTACGGCTGCACCGGCTATCCGGAGTGCAAGAACATCCGCAAGACCGGCCCCAAGCCGTCGGCGCCGGTGCCGACCGGCGTCCCCTGCCCGGAGTGCGGCAAGGGGGAGATCGTCGAGAAGAAGTCCCACCGCGGCAAGACCTTCTGGTCCTGCAACCGCTACCCGGACTGCAAGTTCTCGCTCTGGAAGAAGCCGGTCATCCGCGACTGCCCGCAGTGCAACGCTACCTTCCTGCTCGAGAAGGTCACCAAGAAGCACGGCCTCCAGTACGTCTGCAACACCGAGGGTTGCGGCTACGTCGAGGACGCCGAGCCGGTAGAAGCCTCGGCTTGACGGCTGGCCGCGAGCTTGCGGCGCCACGTCGCAAGCTCCCGCCGCGGCGTTCAGGCTCGCGGCGCTTCGTTGGAACCTTGAGCGGCTCCGGCCAAGCCCGCGCCGTGCCGCTCCAAGCCTGAGCCCTCTCGTTTCCTGACTTCGTCGCGGCGCCGCAAGCTTGTGGCCTTCGCCGCAAGCTTGCAACGCTTCGCCGCGAGCTTGCGTGGAGCGGCGCAAGCTCGAGACAGACCGTCTCAACCCCGATCCGTAACACCTTGAGCCTGGCGGTGACCCGCCAGGCTCAAGGCGCTTCCTCTCGCGGTTGAGACGAAGCGTGCGAGGCCTTGGCTGGAACGCCGCAACCTTGAGCCGGACCGTGGCAAGCTTGGTTGAGCCGCCGCAAGCTTGGCGGCAGGCGTCTCAAGCTCGTCGGCAGGCGTGAAGTCCCTATAATCCCTCTCCATGAGCTGGCACCGACCGGCGTCCGTCCTCTTCCTCCTCATCGTTTTCTCTTCCTGCTTCGAGGCTCCCGTCCGCGAGGAGCTGCGCCTGCGTTTCCTGCCGAACGGCGCGGTGGTGGCGACGAGCACCGTCCGCGTCGCCGACCCGCGGGACGGCAACCCGGCGTTGGCGCGGCGGCTGGCTGAGACGCGCCGCGAGCTGATCGAGGGGACGGACCCCTGGGGCGCGCGGTTCGGCGCGGCGACCCCCAGCGCGGAGCGGTCCTCCTGGGAGAAACAGTTGGGCGCCCTGCGCTCGGCGTCGCGGTCCGCGTTGATCGTCGAGCCGGAGGGGCTGGAGGCGTTTTTCCGCGACACCGCGCTCGCCGTCACCTATACGGTCGACCCCGAGCGCGGCACCGCCGAGCTATCGATGGTGCCCGGGGCCTCCACCCGCGCCACCCGGCGGCAGCGGGAGGAGATGAAGAAGACGCTCGACGCCTGGACCGCCGACGTCGCCGAATACCTCCAGGCCGGCGAGGAGCTCTACGCCTACCTCGACGACCGGCCAGACCGCGCCCGTCCCTGCTTCGGCGCCCTGTTCGCGGAGCGGCTGAACGAGAAGGACGCCGCGACTCTGAGCCCGCTGACCTCCGAGGAAAAGCGGAAGCTCGACCGGCTGGACGGCGCCATGGAACGGGTCCTGGCGGTCCTCGCCGTGCCCGAGGGCGCCGCCTACTCGCCGGACGAAATCTCTCATCTGATCTACGACCCCTTCCCCGCCCGGCTCACCCTCAAGCTGCCGGGCGCTCCTCTCGCCCTGGAGGGCTTCCTCCCCGGCGCGGACGGTACCTTGACCGCGGCGAGCCTCGGCCTCTGGGACGCGCTACGCGGGCTGGAGGGGCGCTGGCTCGGGCCGGACCCCGTCCTCTTCTATGTCGAGAGCGCGCAGGCCGAAGGCGCGGACGTCGATCTCGACGCTTTCCTGGCGAAGCCGCGGCGATCCTCTCTCCCCCCGTCCGCAGGAGAGGCGCGCGCGGCGATCGAGGCGCGCCTCAGGCCCGCGCCGCTCTACCGGGTGTCCTGGAAGATCAGCCCGGAGGACGAGACGCCGTTCCGCTGGGAGGAGGGGGAGGCGCCGTGAGCTGGCTCTACCTCGTCGTCGCCGGCCTGCTGGAGATCGCCTGGGCGGTCAGCATGAAGCGGACCGAGGGGTTCACCCGGCTCGGCCCCAGCCTGGTCACAATCGGCATCATGAGCGTGAGCTTCTACCTCCTCGGCCTCGCCATGCGCGACCTGCCGACCGGCACCAGCTACGCCGTCTGGGTGGGGATCGGCGCCGTCGGTACCGCCCTGGTCGGCCTCCTCTACCTGGACGAGCCGCGCGACGCCTTCCGGCTGGTCTCGATCGCGCTGATCGTGCTCGGGGTGATCGGGCTGCGGCTGGCAGAGCGGGGGTAGGTATTTCTTTGACACCCTTCGACGTGGTCATCCCCGCTCGCGACGAGTCCACGACGGTTGCGGCCGTGGTGACGGCGGCCCTCGCCGCCCACGGGGTGGGGCGGGTGTTCGTGGTGGACGACGGCTCGTCCGACGGCACGGCGGCGGTGGCGGCGCGGGCCGGGGCGGTCGTGCTCTCCCGATCCAGGGATGAGCCGGGAAGCAAGGCCCGGGCGCTCGCCCTCGGGGTCGAGGCCGCCTCGGCTCCCGTCCTGGTCTTCTTCGACGCCGACATCCTGGAGGCCCGCCCGGACCATTTCGAGGCCCTGGCCGCGCCGGTCCTGGACGGCGGGGCGTGGCTCTCCTGCGGCATGATCAGCTACGGCCGGCTGCGCGACCCGTTCTTCCTCCGCCTGCCCCCGATCACCGGCCTGCGGGCGATCCGCCGCGAGGTCTTCGAGGCCATCCCGGACTCGAAACGGAACGGCTTCCAGATCGAAATCATGATCAACGAGGTGATCGCCCGGGGCGGGCTGCCGAGCACCATCCAGGTGCTCCCCGGGCTGCGGCACCGGTCCAAGGTCCAGAAGGTGGGCTGGCGGCGCGGGCTCCCCTCGCACCTCGCCATGACCCGCGAGCTGCTCGCCTGCTTGCGGTTCGTCCCCCTCTGGACCTATCGTGCCTACCTGAGCCACCTGAAGGTGCTGCCGCCGGCGGGCTCATCCGCCGCGGAGGTACGTTGCGTAAGAAAGGCATGAGCATGAAGAAGACGACGCTCACCCTGACGCTCCTCGGCCTGCTGCTCGCCGCCCTGCCGGCAGCGGCGGTCAATCCCCCGGACTACAAGCTCTGGGGGGATCTCCTCGCCAAGTACTACGACCCCGCCAAGGGGATGAACTACAAGGCCCTCAAGGCCAACGACAAGAAGACCCTCGACGAGCTGCGCCGCCAGATGGCCCAGGTGGACCCCCAGGCGCTGCCGAAGAACGACCAGCTCGCCTACTGGATCAACCTCTACAACATCTCGGTGGTCAACGTCGTGGTTGAGAACTATCCGGTAGCCTCGATCCGCGACATCTCGACCGATTTCATCGCCCACCTCAACGTCTTCAAGAAGGACTCCGTGCAGACGAAGAAGGGGCCGATCTCTCTCAACGACGTCGAGAACGAGAAGATCCGCAACCATTTCATGGAGCCGCGCATCCACTTCGCCATCAACTGCGCCGCCAAGAGCTGCCCGCCGATCCGCACCGAGCCCTATACCGGCGAACAGATCTCCAACCAGCTCGACGACCAGGTGCGGCTGTTCCTCAACGGCCCCAACGGCGTCCACATGAGCAAGAGCGGCGGGGAACTCGTCTTGCATACCACCAAGATCATGGATTGGTTCGAGGACGACTTCGAGAAGTGGAGCGTCGGCCGGGTCAAGTTCATCGCCCACTACGTGACCCCGGACAAGCGCAGGCAGATCGAAGCCGCCGGCAACCAGGTCGTCCTCAAGTTCGACGACTACGACTGGAAGCTGAACGACGCTTCTAAGTAGGCAAGGAGATCGATGATCGGCCAGCCGGCATCTTTCAAGAGGGTGGTGGAGCTGTTCCGGGACCCGGCGACGGCCGAGAAGCGGGCGATCCTGGAGGAGCGCTGGGCGGGGCTCGACCCCGCCCTTCGTCTTCCCGGGCAGGGATTGGGGCAGAAGGCGACCGGGTGCGGCGCCACGATCGGCATCCAGCCCCGCTGCGACTTCGCCTGCACCGGCTGCTATCTCGGCCGCGAGGCGAACGAGGTCCCCGCGATGTCGACGGCGGCCGTCCTGCGCCAGCTCGACGAGCTGCGCCGCTGGCTGGGCCCGAAGAGCAATGTCCAGGTGACCGACGGCGAGGTGACGCTGCGGCCGGTCGAGGAGCTGACCGAAATCCTTCGCTACGCGCGGTCGATCGGCATCGTCCCGATGGTGATGACCCACGGCGACAACCTCCGCCGCCGGCCGGGGCTGCTCGAGCAACTGATGACCGACGGGGGCCTCACGGAGGTCTCGATCCACATTGACATCACCCAGCGCGGGCGGGACGGCTACAAGGCGCCGAAATCGGAGCTGGAGCTGATGCCGCTGCGCGACGAGTTCGCGGCGATGATCCGCGAGGCGCGCCGGCGGACCGGCCGGCCGCTGCGCGCCGCCATGACCCTCACCGTCACCCAGGACAACCTCCCCCAGATCGCCGACGTGGTGCGCTGGCTGGTGCGCAACCGCGACGCCTTCGGACTGGTCAGCTTCCAGCCGCTCGCCCAGGTGGGGCGGACACGGAAGAGCCAGCGCGGCGTGACCGCGACCGACCTCTGGCGCGAGGTGGGGAGGGCCACGTCCGATTTCGGGCTCCCCCTCCACGGCGCCGGGCCGATGCACTTCGGCCACACCGAGTGCACGCGCTTCGTGCCGCTGCTGGCGCTGGAGCGTCCGGGCGAGGAACCGCGGCTCTTTCAGGGCATCCGCGACGAGCCCGAGGATGTCGCGGTGATGTCGGAGTTCTTCGCCCACGGCCTGGGCGGCATGGCCTTCCGGGACGATCTGCCGCTGGAGAAGGCGGCCCGCTTCCTCGGTATGGTGCGCACGGCCCCGGGCTGGATGTTCGGCCGGGTCCGCCGCTGGATCGACGCCCGCGCCCGCGCCGAGGCCGGCATGCCGCTCTCCCGCCTGGTCGTCGACGGCCTCCGCGGCCGGCTGCGGATCGACGGCCTGACCCTCACCAGCCACCACTTCATGAGCCCCCAGGAGTTGCAGACCCCGGTCGGCCAGGACCGTCTCGCCGCCTGCGTCTTCCGCCTCCCCTACAAGGGGGAGATGGTGCCGATGTGCCAGATGAACGCCGACGGCGTGCGGGAGCGGTTCTACGCCGAGATCATGGACGCGGGCGCGGAGCCGGCGGCATCCCTGCCGGTCATGCACTGACGAGCCGGACAAAGCGTTCCCAGATCGCGGCGGCGTCGAGAGCCCGGACCACCGTCACCCGTCGTTCCCCTCTCCCATACTCCACCCAGAGATTGGAATGGAGACAGACGCGGCTCTCCTCCACGGTCATCAGCGAGGGATCGATCGCGTACGCCGCCGCGGCGAGATCGAAGACCGGGAAGCGGCGCGATCCCCGCAGGAGAAGAGACCGGCGGGACCATCGCTCGGAATGGTGGCGCAGAAAATCCCCCAGCGGTCCCTGGAGATCCCGCAGCTCCCGCGGGCCGGCACGCAACCGACGGGCGACATCGAGGGGGATCACCGTCAGGGGGAGATCCGAGGCGAAGACGGCGCGGGTGGCCGCCCGGTCTTTCGTCAGATTGAACTCGTGCGGCCACCAGGGAGGAAAGCGTCCATGCGACGTGAGATTGCTGCCGACGAGGACGGCTTCCGAGCAATGGGTCAGAACGGCCGCCAGGTTAGTCAGCGGCCCCAGGGCGACGAACCGGAGCGGCGCCCGTAGATCCGCGCGATCGATCCGGTCCGGGACATCCCCCGCCTCGACGCCCCGCAAATAGGGTCCCTCGTACTCACACAACTTACCGAGGACGCGGTTGTTCCGGTCCGCAAGCGTCTCGCTCGTGTTCCCGGAGACGCTAGAGACCGCCGCCACTGGCAGGCCGCTCCGCAGCAGGGCGGCGATGGCGAAGGCGTCGTCCACGTCCCCGGACGGGGAGCCCGCGGCGTTATCGGTGTCAATCAGGAGCATCGCGCTTATCCCCTCTATAATCCTCCCATGCCTTCTCCCGTCCACATCGTCGGCGGCGGACTCGCCGGTTCGGAATGCGCCTGGCAACTCGCCGAGCGGGGCGTCGGCGTCGTCCTCCACGAGATGCGGCCGGCCAAGGGGACGGCGGCGCACAAGTCGGGGGATCTGGCCGAGCTGGTCTGCAGCAACTCGCTGCGCAGTGACGACCCCTTCCACGCCGCCGGTCTGCTCAAGCGGGAGATGGAGGCGTTCGGCTCGCTGATCATCGCCAAGGCGCGCGAGGCGGCGGTGCCGGCGGGGAGCGCCCTCGCCCTCGACCGCGACCGCTTCGGCGCCCTGGTGACGGCGGCGATCGGCGGTCACCCGCGGATCGAGCTGCGGCGCGAGGAGGTCGCGGCGATCCCGGCGGGGGAGGTGGTGATCGCCACCGGCCCACTCACCTCGGAGGCGATGTCGGCCCAGCTCCAGGGGCTCCTCGGCGGCGAGTACCTCTACTTCTACGACGCCATCGCGCCCATCGTGGAGGCGGAAAGCCTCGACCTGTCGAAGCTCTTCTGGCAGTCGCGCTGGGGCAAGGGGGAGGGGGAGGACTACCTCAACTCGCCGATGAACGAGGAGGAGTACCTCGCCTTTCACACCGCGGTCACCGGCGCCGAGGTGGTGGTGCCGCACGAGTTCGAGACGGCGGTCTTCTTCGAGGGGTGCCTCCCCATCGAGGAGATCGCCCGCCGCGGCGTGGACACCCTGCGCTTCGGGCCGATGAAACCGGTGGGCCTGCGGACTCCCGACGGCCGCCGCCCCTGGGCGGTGGTCCAGCTCCGGCAGGAGAACCTGGCGAAGAGCCAGTTCAACCTGGTCGGCTTCCAGTCGCGCATGAAATGGGGGGAGCAGAACCGCGTGCTGCGGATGATCCCGGGGCTGGAGAATGCCGCCTTCGTCCGCTTCGGGCAGATCCACCGCAACACCTTCATCAACGCCCCCACCCATCTCGACAAGCGCTACCGGGTGAAGGCGGAGCCGCGGGTGCGCCTGGCCGGCCAGATCACCGGCGTCGAGGGGTATCTCGAATCGGCGGCAACCGGCCTCGCGATCGGCATCTATCTCGCGATGGAATTGGAGGGGCGCGAGCCCGAGCCGTTCCCGGCCACCACCGCTCTCGGGGCGCTCGCCCGCCATCTCACCGAGTCCGATCCCAGGCACTTTCAGCCGGCCAATATCAACTATGGCCTGTTCGAGGAGATGCCCGGCCGCATCCGCAAGGCGGAGCGCCGCGCCGCCTATGTCGAGCGGGCGCAGACCGATCTGGCGGCCTGGGCGGAGCGCAACGGGGTAGGCGTCCTGTGCGCCGTCTGATCCACCGCTATCTCGAGCATCTCCAGGGGGAGCGGCAGCTCTCCCCCCAGACCCTGCGCGCCTACGAGCACGACCTCGTCACCTTCCACGGCTTCCTCTCCAGGGATTTCCTCGGCAAGGATCCGGACGCGGTCCGGCCGGAGGACGTCGATCCGCTGGCGGTGCGCTCCTTCCTGGCGGCGCTCACCCGCTCGGGGCTCGGCAAGCGCAGCCAGGGGCGGGCGCTCTCGGCGGTGCGCAGCCTGTTCCGCTTCGCCTGCCGCGAGGGGACCCTGGAGGCCAACCCGGCCCAGGGGGTGAAGACGCCGAAGGCCCCGAAGACCCTCCCCCGCCACCTGCGGCCGGGCGAGGTCGAGAGCCTGATCGAGGCCCCCGAGGGGGACGGGCCGCTGATCCCGCGCGACCGCGCGATCCTCGAGCTGCTCTACGCGGCGGGCCTGCGCGTCTCGGAGCTGGTGGGGCTCGACTGGCCGGACGTCGACCTCTCGGCCCGCATGGTGCGGGTGATGGGCAAGGGGAGCAAGGAGCGCATGGTCCCCTTCGGCCGGCCGGCGGCGGAGGCGTTGCGGCGATGGCTGGAGAGGTGGGAGACGGTGCGGGCGCCTGGGGATGACGGCCAGCCGGTCTTCCTCAACCGGCGGGGGACGCGGCTGAGCGACCGCGACGTGCGGCGGGTGATCGACCGCTGGGTGGACGTCGCCGCGGTGGCGCGCGGGGTCCATCCGCACACCCTGCGGCACACCTTCGCCACCCATCTGCTGGAAGGCGGGGCCGACCTGCGGGCGATCCAGGAGCTGCTCGGGCACAGCTCGCTGTCGACCACCCAGAAGTACACTCATCTGGAGGTGGAACGGCTGCTGGCGGTCTACCGGGACGCTCACCCGCGGGCCAGACGGGATTGACGCGGCCGGCGGTGTACAATCCCCGTCCCATGGATACGTTCAAATCAACGACGGTCCTGCTCGTGCGCCGTGAAGGCAAGGTCTGCATGGCGAGCGACGGGCAGGTTACGATGAATCAGAGCACCATCGTCAAAGGCGGCGCGCGCAAGGTCCGGCGCGTCGGCAAGGGGAAGGTGCTGGTGGGCTTCGCGGGCGGCGGGGCGGACGCGCTGGCGCTCGTCGGCCGTCTGGAGGAGAAGCTCGAGGAGTTCAACGGCAATCTGGAGCGGGCGGTCGTCGAGCTCGCCAAGGACTGGCGGACCGACCGTGCGCTGCGGCAGCTCCAGGCGATGATCCTGGTCAGCGACAAGGAGAAGAGCTTCTTCGTCTCCGGCGCCGGCGAGCTGATGCAGCCGGACGAGGAGGAGCCCGTGCTCGCCATCGGCTCCGGCGCCAACTACGCGCTGTCGGCGGCCCGCGCCCTGCTCCGGCACACGCCGATGAGCGCCCAGGACGTGGTGCGCGAGGCGATGAGGATCGCCGCCGAGATCTGCATCTTCACCAACGACCACCTGACGGTCGAGGAACTTTAAAGAAAGAAGCCATGACTCTTCAGATCTCCAGCGAGGCGCAAGTCAGCCTCGCGATCGAGAATATGACGCCGCGGCAGATCGTCGTCGAGCTCGACAAGTACGTCGTCGGGCAGCGGATGGCGAAGCGCGCGGTCGCCATCGCCCTGCGCAACCGCTGGCGCCGGCAGCAACTGACGCCGGAGCTGGCCGAGGACATCGCGCCCAAAAACATCCTGATGATCGGCCCCACCGGCGTCGGCAAGACCGAGATCGCCCGCCGGCTGGCGCGCCTCGCCAAGGCGCCCTTCCTCAAGGTCGAGGCCAGCAAGTTCACCGAGGTGGGCTACGTCGGCCGCGACGTCGAGTCGATGGTGCGCGACCTCGTCGAGATCGCGGTCACCATGGTCAAGGAGGAGAAGCGCGAGGCGGTGCGCGACGCCGCGATCGCCCGCGCCGAGGACCGCCTGCTGCAGCTCCTGGTGCCGCCGCGGCCGATCAACGCCTACCTGCGCCACGAGGAGGAGAACGAGGACGATCTCGCCGCCACGCGCGAGAAGTTCCGCGACAAGCTCCGCTCGGGCGCGCTCGACAACCGGCGGGTGGAGATCGAGGTCGACGAGTCGGCCCCGACGCTCGAGATGTTCACGCCCCAGGGGGTCGAGGAGGTCGGCATGAACATCAAGGACATGCTGCCAGGCCTCTTCGGCCGCAAGAAGAAGCAGCAGGTCTCGGTGGCCGAGGCGCGCGAGATCCTCCAGCAGCAGGAGTCCGAGAAGCTGATCGACCGCGCCCTGGTCTCCCGCGAGGCGCGCGAGCGCGTCGAGCAGGGGGGGCTGATCTTTCTCGACGAGATCGACAAGATCGCCGGCCGCGAGGGGGGGCGTGGCCCCGACATCTCGCGCGAAGGAGTGCAGCGCGACCTGCTGCCGATCGTCGAGGGCACCAACGTGTCGACCAAGTACGGCATGGTGAAGACCGATCACATCCTGTTCATCGCCGCCGGCGCCTTCCACGTCAGCAAGCCGTCGGACCTGATCCCGGAGCTGCAGGGTCGCTTCCCCATCCGGGTGGAGCTCGACCCGCTGACCGAGCATGATTTCGTCCGCATCCTGACCGAGCCCGAGACGGCGCTGACCAAGCAGTACTCGGCGCTGCTCTCGACCGAGGGGGTGCAGCTCGAATTCACCCCCGACGCGGTGGGCGAGCTCGCCCGCCTGGCCGTCGAGGTCAACTCCTCGACCGAGAACATCGGCGCCCGCCGGCTCTCGACGCTGATGGAGCGCCTGCTCGACGAGGTCTCCTTCGAGGCCCCCGACATGGCGGGCGTGGCGGTGAAGGTCGACGGCGAATACGTGCGCCGGGTGCTCTCCGGCATTGTCCAGGACCAGGACCTCTCGCGCTATGTGCTCTAGAACCGGCGGTCGGCTCGCAAGCAGTCTGATCGCCGCCGCCCTGCTGGCCGCCGCTCTCGGCTGCGGCAAGCAGGGTCCCCCCCTGCCGCCGCTGCGGGCGGTGCCGGCGCCGGTGAAGGACCTCACGGTGGTTCAGCAGGGCCCCCGGCTGCTGCTCAGCTTCACCTACCCGACGGTGACCCCGGCGGGCACCGCACTGGCGGGGATCTCCGCCGTCGAGATCTGGTCGGTCTCGCGCGTCGCGCCGGGCGGTAAGGCCGCCACGATCGACGCGCGCGAGTTCGGCAACGTGGCGAAGCCCGTTCAGAAGGTCGAGGGCGCGGATCTGACCTCGGCCACCTCCGGCAGCCGGATCGATATCGCGCTCCCCCTCCCCCCGACGCTGCTGACACCCGCGCCGGCGGCTCCAGTACCGGCAGCGCCAGCACCGCCAGCACCGGTTACGCCACCCGCCGCGACGCCTCCGGTGGCCGGCGCTACGACCCCGGCAACCGCCACGGCGACGCCCGCTCCGGCGGGGCCGCAGCCCCAGGCGGGCTTCTTCGCCGTCCGCACCCTGGGCAAGAACGGGGACCGGTCGGACCTCTCGAACATCGTCTCGGTGGTGCCCACGGCGCCCCCGGCTTCGCCGGCGCGGGTCACCGTCACCGCCCGCGGGGACGGCGTCCTGGTCGAGTGGACCCCCGTCGAGGGCACCGTGACCGGGTACAACGTCTACCGCCGGGGTGCCCAGGAGCGCGCCAACGCGAAGCCGGTCCACACCGCCGGCGCCCAGGAGAAGAGCTGGCTCGACAACACGGCCCAGTTCGGCCAGAGCTACATCTATGGCGTGACGGCCCTCTCTCAGCTCCAGCCGCCGATCGAGAGCGCGATCGCCAGCGAGCACGAGGTTCGCTACGCCGACCGCTTCGCGCCGCCGGCGCCGACCGAGCTGGTGGCCCTGGCCGAGACCGGCCGCGTGCGCCTGGTCTGGCGGCCGAGCGAGGCGGAGGACGTCGCGGGTTACATCGTCTATCGCCGTGCGTTCGATGGCGGCAAGTTCGAGCGGGTGACGCCGAAGCCGGTCGAGGCCGCGGAGTACGTCGACACGGCGGTCGCCGGCGGCAGGGCCTACACGTACCGCGTGACCGCGGTGGACCAGGCGGGCAACGAGAGCGCGCCCGGCAACGAAGTCCGGGCCACGGCCCCATGACTTCGTTCTTTAAGGTCTCTGGCAGCGGCAACGACTTTCTTGCCTTGGCGGAGCCCTTCGAGACCCCGGACCCCGAGACGATCCGCGCCTGGTGCCGGCGCGGCGTCTCGCTCGGGGGGGACGGCCTGTTCGTCCTGCGGTGGACGGGCGGCGGCGCGGCGATGGACTACTTCAACGCCGACGGCCTCCCCGCCGACCTCTGCCTCAACGGCACCCGCTGCGCCGCCCAGCTCGCCTTCCATCTCGGATGGGCCGAGGGGACGGTCGAGATGCGGACCGCCGCCGGGGTCTTCTCCGCCCGGCGGCTGGACGACTCCCGCGTCGCGGTCGACCTCCCGGTTCCGGCGAAGGAGCCGCGCGAGCTGACGATCGAGGCCCTGGGCGCTCCCCGCACCGGTTACCAGATCCTGGTCGGCGTCCCCCACTTCGTGATGCTCTGGCCCGCGGAGCTCGTCGACGTCCCCGTCCGCGAGCTCGGGCGCGAGATCCGCCATCACCCCGTCTTCGGGGCGCCGGGGACGAACGTCGACTTCGTCCGCTTCCCCGCACAGGACCGGATGGAAATCCGTACCTACGAGCGGGGGGTCGAGGACGAGACCCTCTCCTGCGGCACCGGCGTGCTGGCGAGCGCCGCCGTGGGGCTCGCCACGGGCAGGGCCCGGCTGCCCCTCCGCGTCATGACCCAGGGGGGCTTTCCACTGGAGGTCGCGGGGGATCTCCAGCAAGGGCGGTGGTCACTGGCCGGCGACGCCCGCGTGGTCGCCGCGGGGGAGATGCTCGCCGGCGCGCTGGCGAGCTCATCCCTGCCTCCCTGGGCGCTCGCCGGATCGTGACGGATTCGTTATTCTTGCTCCTTACGCCGTCCGGCCGTCGCAGCGGCCACGTTCTTGCACGCGAGTCCCAAACGGGAGGGCTGAAATGAGAGGAGACCTTCGCGTCGCAGCCATCGTACCGGCCTACAACGAGGAAGCCACCCTTGTCGAAGTCCTCGCGGTCCTCAAGGCGACCCCCTCGATCGACGAGGTGCTCGTGGTCTCCGACGGCTCGACGGACGGCACGGTCGAGATCGCCCGCTCGCTGGGCCTGCGGACCATCCACCTGCGGCAGAACCAGGGCAAGGGGAGGGCGATGGCGATCGGCGTCGCCCACACCGACGCCGAGATCCTGCTCTTCGTGGATGGCGACATCATGAATCTGACGGTCGATCTGATCAACCGGCTGATCGAGCCGGTCCTCTCCGGCCGCTCCGACATGAACGTCGGCATCCGCCACCGCGGCGGGCCGCTCAACGCCATCCAGGACCGCACCGGGCCGCTGCTGTCGGGCATCCGCTGCCTGCGGCGGGAGATCTTCGCGGCCGTGCCCGAGAGCCACCGCGAGGGGTTCGCCATCGAGACCGGCCTCAACTGGGCCTGCCGCCAGCTCGGCTGCCGCACCACGACGATCGTGATGTACAACCTGAAGCACCTGGTCAAGGAGAAGAAGCGCGGCCTCGTGCAGGGCTTCCGCGCCCGCTACCGGATGTTCGCCGCCGTGTTCGGCGCCTACCTCGTGCTGCAGTTCAAGGCGCCCCCCCTGCGCGACGAGGTGTCGGCGCACCCAAACTTTCAACCCGAGCTCGAATACATCAACTTCTAGATGCCCGGATCAGAGTTTCTCCCCGTCGAGGAGCAGATGGAGCTGCTCCGGCGCGGCGCCGTGGACCTCGTGGACGAGGCCCAGCTCCGCGCCAAGCTGGAGCGCGCGCGCAAGACCGGCGTGCCGCTGACCGTGAAGACCGGTTTCGACCCGTCCTCTCCCGACCTCCATCTCGGCCACACGGTGCTGCTGCGCAAGATGCGGCACTTCCAGCAGCTCGGCCATCGCGTGATCTTCCTGATCGGCGGCTTCACCGCCCGCATCGGCGACCCCACCGGCAAGAAGGCCACCCGCCCCCAGCTCACCTCCGAGGAGGTGGCGGCCAACGCCCGTACCTACCAGCGGCAGGTCTTCCGCGTGCTGGACGAGGCGAAGACGGTGGTCGACGACAACGACCGCTGGCTGGGAGCGCTCGGCTCCCACGGCCTGATCCGCCTCGCCGGCCGCTACACCCTCGCCCGCATGATGGAGCGCGAGGACTTCAAGACCCGCTTCCAGGAAGGCCGGCCGATTCACCTCCACGAGCTCCTCTACCCCCTCGCGCAGGGTTACGACTCGGTCGCGCTCAAGGCCGACGTCGAGCTCGGCGGCCACGACCAGATCTTCAACCTGCTGGTCGGGCGCGACCTGATGAAGGAGGACGGGCTGGAGCCCCAGGTCGTGCTCACCGTGCCGCTGCTCGTGGGCCTCGACGGCCAGGAGAAGATGTCGAAGAGTCTGGGCAACGCCATCGCCGTCGAGGATCCCCCGCGGGAGATGTACGGCCGGACGATGTCGATTCCGGATGCCCTGATGTGGGATTGGCTCCTCCTGCTGACCGATCTCTCCGAGGCCGAGATCCGCGACCGGCGGGGCCGGTTCGAGGCGGGGACCCTCCACCCCAAGGCGGTCAAGCAGGAGCTCGCCCGCCGGCTGGTCGCCCAGTACCACGGCGAGGAGGCCGCGGTTCAGGCCGAGGCGGAGTTCGAGAACGTCTTCGCGGCCGGCGGCGTGCCGGACGACGTGCCCGAAAAAGAGCTCGCCGGCACCTTCACGCTCGCCAGACTGCTGGTGGCGGCGGAGCTCGCTCCGAGCAACGGCGAGGCCCGCCGGCTGATCGAGCAGAGGGCTGTTTCGATCGACGGCGAGCGGGCCGAGGATCCCTCCCTGGAGCTCCCCCCCCGGGCGGAGCCCTACCTCTTCAAGGTTGGCAAGCGGCGCTTCGCGCGCGTCCGCCTCAGCCATCCTTGAAAAATAAAAAAAGTGGTGCGCCCGAGCCGAAAGCCTGAGCACACCCGAGGGGATTAAGTTCCCTTTTTTGTCTTTGTTGCTTCTAGTATCCCCCGTTTGACGTTAATGTCAATAGTGGCACTACCTCTGTTGCTCTCCGAAGGGAAGCCGTACTACGATTATTTAGCTTATGAAGAAGGGTCAATCTCTCACCAGCCAGCCGGGGGAGACCGTCGCCGAGCTGTCTTCCCACGACCGCATCCTGCAGGCGGGGCGCACGCTGTTCGCGGAGGATGGTTACGAGAACACCACGACCTCGGCGATCGCCCGCCGGGCGGGGACCAGCGAGTCTCAGCTCATCAAGCACTTCAGCAGCAAGGAGGGCCTGCTCGAGGGGATCTTCGATCAGGCCTGGCAGCGGATGGCTCAGGGGGTGCAGAGCGTCCAGCGGAAGGAGGCTCCGCCGCTGGAGCGGTTGCGCGCCCTGACGGAGCTGATGATCGCAGCGCTGGAGAGCGACAAGCAGATGCGGACGCTGATGCTCCTCGAGGGGCGCCGCATCCGCAAGCATGGGCACATGGTGATGATGACCCGCGGCTTCCAGCAGGTGCTGGAGGTGCTCGACGGCATACTGCGGGAGTTGCAGTACAGCGGGAAGCTGCGGCCGGACCTCCACCCGGAGGCCGTACGGTCGGCCCTGATCGGCGCCTTCGAAGGGCTGCTGCGGGATCAGCTCCTGGCCCAGCGGGCGGACTTCCCGGCGCACTACGACGGGACCGAGCTGCGGACCGCCTTCCGGGCGGTGCTCGAATGCTTCCTCGTTCGCCCCTGAGGGCGGATGCCGGTATCATCCCTCCATGCTTCCGTTGCTGCTCGCCCTGCTCGTCGGAGCCCAGGCTCCGCCCGTCCCCACTCCTGCCGCACCCATCCGCCAGTCGGTGCAGGCCTTCGGCAAGCCCGCGGAGATCGAGGTCCGCGGCCTGCCGCCGGAAGAGGCTCGCGGAGCGCTCCAGAAGGCGTTCGCCGAGATCGCCGAGATCGAGCGCCTGACCGCCAGTGCCCTCGCGGCCCTGAACGCCACCGCCGGCAAGGGCCCGCGGACGATCGATCCCCGGCTCCTCGCGGTGCTCACCCGCGCCGTCGGCTTCTGCGTCTGGTCCGAAGGCGCGCACGGCCCTTTCGGGCGTGACCTCTACGCGCTGTGGGGTCTCCACGCCCCGGTCGAGGATCCCCCCTCGGCCGAGCAGATTCAGCAGGCGATGGGCCTCGCGGCCTGCGACCGGCTGACCCTCGACTCACCGCCGGGGAGCGTCACGCTGGCGGCGGGGAGCGGTCTCGATCTCTACGGATTCGCCGAGGGCGCGGCCGTGGACCGTGCCGTCGAGATCCTGCGGCAGCAGAAAGTGGACAACGGGTTCGTCCGCATCGGTCCGGTCGAGAGGGGCTTCGGCCCCGGCCCCCAGGGGAAAGGGTGGCCGGTCGCCATGCCGAAGCTCCCCGGCCAGGCAGAGCACGCGGACCAGATCTACCTGCGCGACCGGGCGCTGGCGGCCGCCTCGCAGGCCGACCATCCGCTGCAGGGGGGGCCCTGGTCCTACCTCAACCAGCGGACGGGCCAGCCCACTCCAGGCGTGCTCGCCACGGTAGCGGTCTCGGAGCTGGCCATGGACGCCCAGGGCCTGGCGATCGCGATGCTGGTCATGGGGCCCCGCGAGGGGCAGCTCCGCATCGGGACGCTGCGCCCACGTCCCGCCCTGCTCTGGTATCTCGGCACGGGAGCGGGCGATCCGCTGGTGGTCGACTACCGCTGGTCGGACGTGGTCCGGAAGTAGTCACTCGCCGGCGGCGGAACGGGGCGGGCAGTCAGGCCCGGGCGGGATCGGCCGCCCGTGCGGGCAGCGGGCGGGGTGGTCGAGGAAGGCGCAGACCTGGTCCTCGAACCCGGCGGCGACCGGCGCCTCCCGGCCGCACTCGCCGGTCAGGGCGCGGTCAAGGGTCCGCGCGAGCAGCACCTCGGCGAGCCGTGCCCGCCGGACGGCCGCCAGAGCCTGGGCATGGCCGATCTCGGTGAAGGCGATCTTCCCGTCGGCGAAAGCGAGCAGGCCGTCGGCCATCAGCTCCGCCACACCGCGGCGGGCGATCGAGACGCCGGCCCGGTCCTCCTCGATGAGGTGCCAGAGCTCGGCGAGAACCCCCTGGAGCTCGACGTCCCCGGGCTGCTCCAGGCGGGCCAGCCGGCCGTGCTCGAGCCGGACCTCGCGGTTGGCACGGGCCGCGATCGAGGCGTCGTGAGTCACCAGGATCAGCGTGTGCCCGCGCTGGTGGAGATCGGCGAGGAGCGACATCACGATCGCCTCGTTGACCGCGTCGAGGTTGCCGGTGGGCTCGTCGGCGAGGATCAGCGGCGGCTGGTTGATCAGCGCCCGGGCGATGCACACCCGCTGCTGCTCGCCGCCCGAGAGCTGGCTCGGCAGATGCTCCAGGCGCTCGCCCAGGCCTACCCGGCGCAGCGCCTCCTCGGCCTCGCCGCGGTCGGTCATGCTGTGGACATACTGGGCCAGCATCACGTTCTCGAGCGAGGTGAGATAGGGGATCAGGTGGAACTGCTGGAACACCAGGCCGACCGTCTGCTGCCGGTAGCGCGCCAGCTCGCGGGGGTTCAGCCCGGCGAGGTCGACACCGCCGACGCGCACGGTGCCGGCGGTCGGACGATCGAGGCCGGAGAGGATGTTGAGCAGGGTCGTCTTGCCCGATCCGGAGGGGCCGGTGACCGCCACCCACTCCCCCTCGTCGATCCCGAGCGTCAGCTCGTCGAGAGCGCGCAGAGATCCAAAACGGCGGCTCAGGGCCTCGGCTTCGACCAGGGTGGGCATGAGTTTTCTCTAGTCGCCGCGGTTATTCGCCGCGTAAAACGCGCGCCGGGTCGAGCCGTTCGACCCGCCGCAGCGCCACCATCATCGAGGAGCCCACCACCAGCACCGCCACCAGCGCGGCGGCGGCGAAGCCCCCCCAGGTCATCGAAATCCCGCCCCCCGTCCCCAGCAGGCGGCGCGCCAGCCCCCCCGCCGCCAGCTCGCCCAGGATCTCCCCTACCGCTCCGGCCAGCACCGCCGCCGCGAGCAGCTCGGCGGCGAGGAAGCCGCCGACCCGCCGGCTGGTATAGCCGAGGGCCAGGAGGAGCCCGATCTCGGTCCGGCGCTCGCCCACCAGCGCGGTGGTCGCGGCGCCCACCGACAGGAGCGCCAGGAGGAAGGAGACGGCGCTCACCGCCACCAGGACCAGGGTGAGACGACGGGTGAGGCGGGCGTCCGACTGGCTGACCCGCCGTAGCGGCACCGCCTCCACCCCTTCGACCCGCGATTCGATGGCGCGCGAGATCTCTTCCAGCCGGCCGGGATCGGCGCGCACCTCGACGCGGTCGAGGCCCGCCGAGGTCGCCGCCACGGTGGCGCCGGTCGCCGAGCCGACCCCGGGGATCTCCCGCAACCGCGCGATGATGCTCACCGGCAGGAGCGCCGGGCCGCCCACCTGCGGGCGCACGGTCAGGTTCGGGCCGAAAGCGGCCAGGCTGTCGCCCAGCCGCTGCTCGGCGCGGCTCGAGAAGCCCGCCAGAGTGGCGACGGTCGCCGCGGCCACCGTCACCGCCGCGAGGATCAGCGCGAGCTGCCGGAAGCGGCGGCGCAGGCTGGCGAGCACCAAGCGGAGGAGCATCAGGCGGTCGCCCTCTTGAGGATGTCGGCCGGGTAGCGCTCCAGGGCGCGCGCCACCGGCGCGGCACTGGCGACGACCGCGACCGCGAGGCCGAGCAGGGCCGCGAACGGCAGCAGGATGGGCATCCAGGGGACCGTCACTCCCAGCGCGCCGCTGCCCAGGAGCCGGCCGGCCACCAGGCCCATCCCACCTCCCGCCAAGCCGCCGAAGAGGCCCAGCAGCGCCGCCTCGGTGAGGAAGAAGAGCACCACCCGGCCGCGCGGAGCGCCGATCGCCACCAGCAGGCCGGCCTCCAGACGCCGCTCCATCACGGTCGCGGTCATCGCCGCGGTGACGCCGACGGCCGCCCCGGCGAGAGCCACCGCGGCGAGGGCGGTCAGCACCCAGCGCAGGCGCCCCAGCACGTCCGCCGTGGCCTGGGTGACGCCGTAGTTCACGTCAGTCCTCGCCCGCGGCAGGGCCTCGTCGAGCTGCAGGGCGATCGCGGAGGGGTAGGCCGTGCAGTACCAGGTCTCGTATTCCTTCGGGTTCCGCGCCGGATCGGGGTGCGAGTTGCGCACCTCGGGCACGGTCATGGCGAAGATCTCGGCGCGGGTGTAGCGGCCGGAGAGCCCCGAGAGCCGCTCGACCGCCGCCAGCGGCGCGAACGCCTGGTCGTCCTCCTCGCCGCCGCTGGTGACGATCCCGACCACCCGGAAGCCCTGGCTCCGGTCGCCCAGGCTCGCCCGCAGATCGCTCCCCGGCCGCAGGGCCAGCCGTTCGCTGAGCCGGCGGCCGAGCGCCACCTCCGGCGCTCCCCCGCCATCGCCGTCAGCCGGCCAGCGCCCCTCGATCGCGAGCGTCGGCCGGGTCCGCGGCAGGCCGGTCCGGAATCCCGGCTCCAGGGGGTGATCGAACCAGGTGCCGACCAGCGGCGCCACGATGTCCGCCATGGTTCGGTCCGCCATGCGCACCCGCAGATCGAGGGTCGGCGCCACCGCCACGATGTTGTTGCGCCAGAAGATCCGCCGCACCTTGACGAGATCGGCGACCGCCAGGGTTTCTCCCTCGCGAGCCGGCGTCGTCACCAGGTTGGCTCCGTAGGAGCCCATCTCGGCCGCCAGCCGATCGCCCGAGGAGAGGACGACCTCGCCGAGGGCGGTCGCGCCGAGGGTGCCGAGCGCCACGGCGCTCACCGCCAGCAGCTTGCGCCGGGTGCCACGGCGCAGCGATTCGATCAGCAGGCGGGCGTACATCGTTCTCCGTTTCCCCTCAACCGGTCAGCCGGCGTGCCCGGTGTGGGTCCCGGGCCCGGAGGTGAAGAAGTGCGCGCCGGCGGTCAAATCCGACATGGCGAGGACGAGATCGCTCCCCTCGACGCTGGACGGCAGGGGGACCGGATTGCAGCCGCCGGTCTGGCCGATGCTCGGCGGGTAGATCACCGAGCCGCAGTGCAGGCAGGTGATGTTGGGGCCGTCCTGGTAGTAGCCGCGCGGCCCGCAGAGCAGGCAGGCGTCGAAGGCGGTGGCGATCCGACCCTTCTTCTCGACCGGCTCGATCGGCACGGCGATGAAGCGCACCGGCTGGCCCCCCACCGTCACCTGGAAGCGCCGGAGAGCGGTCCCCTGGAAGGTCGAGAGGGGGATGCGCACCTTGCCGTCCGCCCCCGGCTCGACCGCCGTCGACGCCGACAGCGCGGCCGGCGGCTGGGAGTAGACGAACCCCAGGCCGAGCGCGGCCAGGATGATCAGGCCGAGCGTGGCCCCCAGCACGCGGGCGCGCGACTGCCGGCGGCTCCCCGCCCGCTCCAGGCGGGCCGCCGCGCCCTCGGCCGGCGCCGCCTCGCGGCTCCGTCCCGGAATCAGCAGCATCAGCAGCGGCAGGGCGAGCACCGCCGCCACGAAGAAAAACTCGTTCTTGACCAGCGGCCCGATGGTCGCCATCGTGGTCTCGTTGGCGGGCGCCCAACCGGCCTCCGACAGCTCGTGGTACCCGTTGAGCAGGAGCTGGAGGACGAAGATGCCGAGCGCGATGCCGGAGATCTTGAAGAAGCGCCCGAGGTCGATCCGCAGGCTTCCGCGCACGAACAGCACGCCGAAGGCGACCGCGATCGCGAGGCCGACGAGCACGCCGAGCGCCGCCATCAGGCCGCTGGTGGTGAGCGACAGCGCGGAGAGGAAGAGCACCGTCTCGATCCCCTCGCGGAAGACCATCAGGAAGGTGAAGAGGAACAGGCCCGCGGCCACCGACCCCGCCCGCTCGCGGTTGAGGATGCGGGAGAGCGACCCCTTCATCTCGCCCGACAGCGCGTGGGAGTGCCGCCACATCCAGATCATCATCGAGCCGACGATCACCGCCGAGCCGAGATAGAGGATGCCCTCGAAGACCTCCTCGTTGACCGCCCAGCGGTAGAGCAGGAAGGCGCCCGCGAGGCTCGCCGCCGTCGCCGCCGCGATCCCCGACCAGACGGCGCTCAGGTAGCGCTCGTACCCCTCCCGGCGCAGGAAGGCGACGATGATCCCCACCACCAGCACCGCCTCGACCCCCTCGCGCAACGTGACGATCAGCGCTTCAAACATGGACCAGCCTCCCCGCCGTGGATGGCGCGGCGGCCAGGCCCGCCTGCGGGGCCGCCTCCGCGCAGCGATTGCAAAGCCCGGCGATCTGCAGCGTGTGCCGCGTCGGCACGAAGCCGTGCGCCCGGCAGATCTCCGCCTGCAGCGCCGTGATCCCCGGACTGACGAACTCGACCACCCGGCCGCAGCCGGTGCAGACCAGGTGATCGTGCTGCTGCCCGGCGTGCATGTGCTCGTAAAGGAAGCCGCGGCTCCCCAGCCGCTGCTTGCGCGCCAAGCCGCTCTCCACCAGCAGGTCGAGGTTGCGGTAGACGGTGGCGCGCGAGATCTTGAGGCCGCGCGCCTTCATCGCCACCAGCAGCTCCTCGGCGTCGATGTGGCCGTGCTGCGAGAAGATCTCGTCGAACAGCGCCAGCCGCTCGCCGGTCACGCGCTGGCCCCGGCCCCGCAGGAACCGCAGGAAGTGCTCCTTCTCCCGAGTATTCGCCATCGTCTTTCTGGTCCGCTCCATTTATTGAGAGTTGGTCTCAATAGTTGGATTTTATTCTGGACCGCACCGGTCCGGTTTGTCAACTCGCCGGATACCGGGTGCTATGCTCCCGGCGATGGAAGGCCGTCCTCCCTTGCCGCTCGGAGCCCGCGTGGGCATCTTCATCCTGGGCTGGCTGCTGATCCTGATCGGGGTGGCCGGCCTGGTGCTGCCGGGCATCCAGGGGGTGGCCACGATCCTCATCGGGGCCGCCCTGCTGTCGCTGGACAACGAGCTGGTCTACCGCGGGCTGCGCCGGCTGCTTGCCCGCTGGCCCAGGATCTGGGACCGCCTCGAACACTTCCGCGAGAAGACGCACGAGCGGGTCCACCGCCTGTTCCACCGCGCGGATCAGTAATCCTGGATCCATAAGAAACGGCCGGCGTCGCCGCCGGCCGTCACATATCCCGAGAGAAACTTCCGGTCTACCGCTGGTCGAGCGGCACGTACGGCCGCTGGGTGGCGCCGGTGTAGATCTGGCGCGGGCGGTTGATGCGGCTCTTGGGATCGTCCAGCATCTCCTTCCAGTGCGCGATCCAGCCCGGCATGCGGCCGAGGGCGAACATCACCGTGAACATGTTGGTGGGGATGCCCATCGCCCGGTAGATGATGCCGCTGTAGAAGTCGACGTTCGGGTAGAGCTTGCGGGAGACGAAGAACTCGTCGTGCAGGGCGACCTCCTCGAGTTTCTTGGCGATCTCCAGCAGGGGATCGTTGACCCCCAGCTCGGCGAGCACGTCGTCGGCCATCCGCTTGAGGATGCGGGCCCGCGGGTCGAAGTTCTTGTAGACGCGGTGGCCGAAGCCCATGAGCCGGAAGCCCGAGTTCTTGTCCTTGGCCATGTCGACGTACTTCTTGTAGTTGCCGCCGTCGTCGCGGATGCGCTCCAGCATCTCGATGACGGCTTGGTTGGCGCCGCCGTGGAGCGGCCCCCAGAGCGCGCAGATGCCGGCCGAAATCGAGGCGAACAGGTTCGCCTGGCTGCTCCCCACCATGCGCACCGTCGAGGTGCTGCAGTTCTGCTCGTGGTCGGCGTGGAGGATCAGGAGCAGGTTGAGCGCCCGCTCGAGCACCGGCCGCACGTTGTGCGGCTCGGCCGGCACGGCGAACATCATGTTGAGGAAGCGCGAGCCGTAGGCGAGGTCGTTGCGCGGATACATGAACGGCTGCCCGATGCTCTTCTTGTAGGAGAACGCCGCGATGGTCGGCGCCTTGGCGAGCAGCCGCGCGATGTTGAGGTCGAGATCCACGCTCTTGGTGCCGTCGGGATAGTAGGCCGACAGCGAGGCGACCATCGACGACAGCATGGCCATCGGATGGGCGCTCGAGGGGAAGCCCTCGAAGAACTTCTTCATGTCCTCGTGGAGCAGGGTGTGGTAGGTCAGCCGCTCCTCGAACTCCTTGAACTCCGCCTGGCTGGGCAGGCGGCCGTAGATCAGCAGGTAGCAGATCTCGGTGAACTGCGCGTTGCCGGCGATCTCCTCGATCGGGTAGCCGCGGTAGCGCAGGATGCCGGCCTCGCCGTCGATGAACGTGATCGCGCTCTCGCAAGCCCCCGTGTTCCCGTAGCCGGGATCGAGCGTGATCGCTCCGCTCTGGGCGCGGAGCTGCTGAATATCGATACCGACCTCGCCTTCGGAGCCGACGGTCACCGGCAGCTCGTACTCCTTGCCATCCAGAGCGAGCCTGGCCGGGCTCGGCGCCGCGGAGGTGATGGGCTCTTCGACCAGATCCTTCGTTTGCTGAGACATCCCCGAGATCTCCCCTCGACGTCACCGGCGCTCCGGAAATGCGGAGCACCGGTTCGGATTCTATCCCCCGGCTTCGCGCAGGTGCAAGGAAACGGGCATCTGGGTTACACAGCCGGCTACAGCTCGCGCAACGCCGTGGCCACCGGCAGGCGCGCCGCGCGGATCGCCGGGAACAGTCCGCCGACCAGCCCCATCAGCAGGGCGTAGACGATCCCCTGGACCAGCAGCCGCGGCGTCACCGCGAAGGAGAAGGCCACCTGGCTGAAGCTCGACCAGTTCATCGTCGCCGCCTGGTAGCCGTTGAAGGCGAGGTAGGCGACCGCCGCGCCGGCGGCGCCGCCGATCAGGGAGAGCGCCAGCGACTCGGCGAGCACCGAAACGACCACCGGCCCGCTCTGGAAACCCAGCGCCCGCAAGGTCGCGATCTCCCGCTTCCGCGTGGAGACGGCGGTGTACATCGTGTTGAGCGCCCCGAAGACGGCGCCGACCCCCATCAGGACGGCGATGATGGTGCCGAGGCCGGTGATGATGGCGTAGAGGGTCCGCGACTGCTCGGCGTAGTAGTCGGACTGGCGGAGGACCTTGACGTCCAGGCGCGGATCGGTGGTCAGTGCGTCCTTGAAGCGGTCGAACGCCGCTGCCGACTCCAGCCGGGCGTAGACCGCCTGGAAGTTGGTCCCCCGCCGGTAGGCCGGCTGGAGGACGCCGACGTCGCACCAGATCTCCGACTCGGAGATCCCGCCGTCGGCGGCGAAGATGCCGACCACGGTCCACTCGTTCTCCCCCCAGCGGAGATGGTTGCCGAGGTCGAGCCCGGCGAACTCGGCCGCCGCCGCGCGGCCCACGATCACCTCGTTGCGCCCCGGCTCGAAGCGGCGCCCCTGGACGATCTTGACCCGGTCGCGGACGCCGAACCCCGCCGGCTGCACGCCGCGCAAGGGGACGTTGGCGTCCGTCCCGGTCGAGCGCTTCGGCACGTCGACGACGACGTAGAGCTCGGAGGAGGCTACCGGCCCCTCCGGGCCGCGCCGCACGCCGGGCGCCTCGGAGACGATCCGCGCGGCGTCCCGCGAGATGCCGCTCATCATCTCGGTGTCGCTGCCGCTGCGCAGGATGATCGCGGTGTCCGGCGAGGCACCGGTGGTCATCGTTTTGCGGAACCCCTCGGCGATCGACAGCACCGCCACGAACACCGCCACCACACCCGCGACGCCGAAGATCGCCGCCAGCGAAGCGCCGCGGCGCTGTCCGATCGTGCGCAGGTTGAGCCAGGTCACGGCCGCCACCTGAGAAAGCCAGTTGAACATGGTCAAACCCTCCGCAACGCGTCGACGATGCGCAGCCGCATCGCCTGGACCGCCGGCGGCGTGCCGGTGACGAGGCCGAGCAGGACGGCCAGGACGGCGCCCAGCGCGATGTCCGGCCCGGGGAAGTAGAAGACGGGGAGCTGGCCGTGCGTCGGGTCGCCGAGGGCGGTGATCAGCCCCCAGCCGAGGGCGATCCCCAGCCCGCCACCGAGCACCGCCAGCACGCAGGACTCGGCGAGCACCAGCCCGAGCACCTGGCCGTGGGAGAAGCCGAGGGTCTTCAAAACCGCCAGCTCGTTGGTGCGCTCGCGCACCGACTGCGCCATGGTGTTGCCGGCCACCAGCAGGATGGTGAAGAAGACCGCCGCCAGGATGGCGGTGATGATCTTGCCGATGCTGCCGACCTGGTTGGCGAACGACTGGGCGAGCGCCTTCTCGGTCTGCGTCTTGGTCTCCGCCGGCGAGTTGGCGAACAGGGCGTCGACCTGCCGGGCGACGTCGCCGGACCGCGACGGGTCGGCGATACGGATGGCGTACCACCCCACCCGCCCCAGGTTCCCCCCCATCCCCTCGTCCAGGTAGTCGTACCGGAAGTAGAAGCCCGAGGTGTCGGTCCCCTTCTGGGCGCCGTCGTAGATCCCCACGAGGTTGAACGTCCACAGGCTCGAGCCGTCCGGGTGGCGGTAGATCGTCGCCTGGATCGGAATCCTGTCCCCCACCTTCCAGCCGAACCGGTCGGCGGTCACCCGGCCGACGATCGCCCCCGCCCGGTCCGCGAGCCAGGCCTTCTTCTCCTCCGGCTTCAGGATGTACTCGGGGTAGAGGTCGAGGAAGGTGCCTGGATCGACCGACATCTGGCCGAAGAAGTTCTTCGGATCCTGGTAGATCCCCCCGAACCAGTTCATGAAGGTGATCGTCTTGACCCCGGGCACCTGGGCGATGCGGTCGCGGTAGGAGAAAGGGAGCGGCTGGATGATCGACACCTTGTGGGTGACCATCATCCGGTCGGCGCCGCTCACCTCGACCCCGGCGCTGAACGCCGTCCGGATCGCCGCCAGGTAGCCGAACAGGATGAAGGCGAAGACGATCGACAGCAGCGTGAACGCCGTCCGCAGCTTCTTCCGTTTCAGGTTGCTCCAGACCAGCGGCAGGAACTTCATGCCGCCGCCTCCAGGACGAGGTTCCCCTTGTCCAGATGCAGGGTGCGGCGGGCGCGGGCCGCGGCGTGGGGGTCGTGGGTGACCATGATGATCGTCTTGCCGTGCTCGCGGTTGAGCGCCTGGAGAAGGTCGAGGATCTCGTCGCCCGACTTGCGGTCGAGATCGCCCGTCGGCTCGTCGCAGAGCAGCAGCGTCGGGTCGGTGACGATCGCCCGCGCGATGCCCACCCGCTGCTCCTGGCCGCCGGAGAGCTGCCGCGGATAGTGCCGGGCGCGGTCGGCGAGGCCGACGACGCCAAGGGCGGTGGCGACGTGCTGCCGGCGCTGCGCCGCCGCGAGACGGGTGAGCAGCAGCGGCAGCTCGACGTTGCGCTCGGCGGTCAGCACCGGCAGCAGGTTGTAGAACTGGAAGACGAAGCCGACGTGGCGCGCCCGCCACTTGGCGAGCTGGCCGTCGGAGAGGCGGTGGACCGGCTCCCCCGCCACCTCGACGGCGCCGGAGGAGGGGCGGTCGAGCCCGCCGATCAGGTTGAGCAGCGTCGTCTTCCCCGAGCCCGAGGGACCCATCAGCGCCAGGAAGTCCCCCGACGGCACCTCGAGATTGATCCCGTTCAGGATCTCGATCTTCTCGTTGCCCCGGCGGTAGACCTTGTGCACGTCCTGGATACGGACCAGCGCGCTATCGTTCATGCGTTCTTTCTCCTCAATGCTTGATCGTGATGGAAGCCCCGTCCTTGAGGTCCGCCGGCCCTTCGATCACCACCCGCTCGCCGGCGGCGAGGCCGGAGGTGACCACCGCCTCGTCGCCGGTGCCGGCCGCGACGCTGATCGCCCGGCGCTCGACATGGTCCCCCGGCTGGATCACGAAGACGACGTCGCGGTCGCCGTCCTTGCGCAGGGCGGCGCGGGGGATCACCACCACCGGCTTCGCCGCCGCGGCTCCCGCGCTCTTCTCTTCCCCCAGGAAAGCCACCTTGACCCCCATGTCGGGGAGGATGCGCGGATCGAGCTGCTCGAACCCCAGCCGCACCCGCACCGTCGCCTTCTGCCGGTCAGCCGTGGGCACCGGCATGATCACCCGCGCCGGGATCTGCCATTCGGGATAGGCGTCGAGGGTCGCCACCGCCTTCTGCCCCGGCGCCACCCGGTGGATGTAGCTCTCGTTGACGTCGACCTCGATCTCGAGCGACTTCATGTCGACCAGCGTGCAGATGCCGGTGCGGGTGAAACCGCCGCCGGCCGAGACCGGGGAGATCATCTCGCCGGGCTGGGCGTCCTTGCTGACGGCGACCCCCGCGAACGGGGCGCGGATCACGGTGTCATCGAGATCCTGGCGGCGCAGGGCGAGCTGGCGCTCGGAGACCAGGGTGTCCTGGCGCGCGAGGTCGAGCCGCGCCGCCAGCGCGTCGACATCGGCGTCGGCGGTCTCCAGGTCGGCCTGGGTCGAGATCCCCTGCTCGCGCAGGCGCCGCATCCGCTCCTGGCTGAGCTTCGCCTGTCTCAGCCGCACCTGGGTCTCGGCAAGCGAGCGCCGCTGCGAGGCGAGCTGCGACTCGGCCAGCGCGACCTGCTTGCGCAGGGTGGCGTCGTCGAGATGGGCGAGCACCTGCCCCTCCCGGATCTCCATCCCCTCCTCGACGAGGACGTCCACCACCTTGCCGGTGATCTTCGAGGAGACGGTCGCCTGCCGGCGGGCGGTGACGTAGCCGGAGGCGTTGAGCACCGCCCCGGCCGCGGCGGAGCCCCCGGCGCGCGCCTCGGCCGCCGCCGCCCGCACCTCGACGGCGCGCGGCCGGGCGAGCCACCCCCAGGCCGCCAGGGCGAGCACGGCGATCACCGCCAGGGCGATCCACAGCCGCCCCCGGCCCTTCTCCTCCCCGATCGCCGACCGGTCGATGCGCAGTCCCTCCAGCGAGGGCTTCTCCGAAGCCATGCCTTCTCCTCTTCTCTCTCTATGTCGATTGCCCGCCGAACGTTTCCGGAGACCCGGATGCCTGGAGGGATTCTATCCGATCGGCGTCAGCGCTCGTAGGCGGCGCAGGAGGTGTCGGTCTCCCAGACCTCGACCCGGGTCACCCGCACCCGCTCCTGCCCGGCGAGCCGCCGCTCGATCTCCTCGAAGACGTACTGGGAGATCAGCTCCGCCGTGGTGTTGCGCTCGTCGAACGGCGGGATGTCGTTGATCACCCGATGATCGAAGGGGCCGACGATCTCCTCCATCATCGCTTTGAGGTCGGCGAAGTCGAGCACCATCCCCAGCGCGTCCAGCCGCCCGGCTTGGAGGTGCACCCGCACCCGGTAGTTGTGCCCGTGCAGGTTCTGGCAGCCGCGGGTGTGCCCGCGGATGGCGTGCGCGGCGGAGAAGCTGAAGTCCTTGAAGATCGTGTGCATGGCCCGCTTCATCGTGTCGCCGGGGAGCGGCGGAGTCAAGTAGGCACGGCATGTCCCTTGCTTTTCAGGGGCTAAAAAAGCGCTCCCCCGGGCCGCCACCGCCGCCTGCCGTTCCCCCTGGAGGACGGCGGCGACTCCCGGCGAGGACATTTCGAAACCTTTTCCGCGCACGGTCCACGTCCGCGGCGTGTTTCCCTGTCCGCAAGAATCGATCATCCGGATTCCGGCCGCGGATCGCGCGTCCAATCTTTCGAATCTTCCGACTCCAAGGTCCAATTTTATGATCGGCGCGGGATGAACGGCGGCAAGGCCGTGACGAACCGCCCGCCACACGGGCCGAGTCGCGCCAGACCCGCGGAAATCGGCCGCGCCATCGGGCGTTGACCATCCGGTACATTGGATTCGATCACCACGGCACACCCTCCCGATCGCGCCGCGAAAAACTGATTTTCTTCAACCGTATCAATCATTTATCAATCCAGCCCAGCTCCGGCGCCGGGGGCGGCACAGCGCTTGCTCTCTGGAGGCTCGCGAAGGTTGATCGAATCGGAAGGAGGTGAGGCCGCGGGCTGACAAAGAGAAGGTGTATCTCCACCCACCAATAACCTCAACGAGTCTTCGACAAGGAGGTTTGATCTCATGATTCTGCATTCATTTTCAAAGCGCGCGCTTTCTCTTGCCGTCCTGCTGCTGAGCCTGGCGATGCCCACGCTGGCCCAAGTGCAGAGCGGCAGCATCTACGGCACCGTCCTGAGCGGCGGCGACAGATCCTCGCTGCCCGGCGTCACCGTCACCCTGACCGGCGCCGGCGCGCCGCAGGTCCAGGCGACCGACGCTCAAGGCAAGTTCCGCTTCCTGGGCCTCTCGCCCGGCTCCTACGCGCTCAAGGCGGAGATCGAAGGGTTCTCGCCTCTCGAGCAGAAAGACATCTCCGTCAACATCGGCCGCAACACCAGCGTGGAGGTAAAGCTTCAGCCGGCGTTCACAGACACCCTCACGATCGTCGAAGACCACTCGCCGCTGCTCGATCCGCACAAGCAGGGGTCGACCCAGATCGTGACGCTGGCGGACCTCGAGAAGACCCCGACCGCCCGCGACCCCTGGGCGGTGCTGCAGACCGCGCCCGGCGTGGTGACCGACCGCATCAACGTCGGCGGCAACGAGAGCGGCCAGCAGTCGCTGTTCATGGGGCCCGGCTCGACCTGCGACCAGTCGGTCCTGGCGGTGGACGGCATGGTGATCACCGACATGTCCGCCCTCGGCTCCTCGCCGACCTATTACGATTTCGACTCCTTCGAGGAGATGCAGGTATCGACCGGCGGCACCGACGCCTCGACCGCCACCGGCGGCGTGGTGCTCAACATGGTGACCAAGCGGGGCACCAACGAATGGCGCGGCTCCGGCCGCTATTACACCAACGACAAGAGCACGCAGGGGAACCTCAGCATCGACCGCGACGACCTCGGCCAGGCCGGCCCCTGGAACGGCGATCACGCCCAGGCCGCCTTCAAGCAGGGGAACCGGATCGACAAGAACGAGGAGCTCGGCGCCGAGGTCGGCGGCCCGATCGTCAAGGACCGTCTCTGGGCCTGGGGCGCCTACTCCCGCCAGCAGATCGATCTGTTCACGATCAACGACTTCAGCGACCAGACCACCCTCAAGAACTGGAACGGCAAGCTCAACGCCCAGATCACGCCGTCCAACTCGGCCACGGCATTCGCCTTCAACGGCGACAAGATCAAGACCGGCCGCAACGCCGGCCCGCTGCGCCCCCAGGAGACGACCTGGGACCAGTCCGCCTTCGGTCCCGGGCCGACCGGCTACAAGGCCGAGGACACCCAGATCTTCGGCACCGATTTCTACCTGACCGGCATGTATTCGGTCGTCAACGGCGGCTTCCAGCTCGCCCCTGAAGGCGGCTCGGCCCTGGCGTACCGCGATCCCAGCCAGAGATGGCACAACAGCTATCTCCTCAACCAGCTCGAGCGGCCGCAGAAGCAGGGCAAGCTCGACGCCGCCAACTTCTTCGAGGCCGGCGGCTTCTCCAACGAGCTGAAGTACGGGGCCGGCTATCGCACCGCCGAGCAGTCGTCGCTCTTCACCTGGCCGGGCGGCGGCATCGACCTCGCGGCGTCGGAGGACACCCACTTCCTGTTCCTCATCCGCGAGGCCAACTCCAAGGTCAAGACCGAATACGGCAGCGCCTACCTCCAGGACACGCTCTCCCGCGGCAACCTCACGGCCAACGTCGGCCTGCGGTACGACCGCCAGGGCGGACGGAACCTCGCCTCCACCGCGGCGGCCAACTCCGTCTTCCCGGATCTCCTGCCGGAGACCCACTACGCGGGCCAGGACGCCGGCTTCACCTGGACCTCGATCACCCCGCGCTTAGGGGTGACCTACGCCCTCGGCGCGCAGAAAAAGACGCTGCTGCGCGCGAGCTACTCGCGTTTCGCCGATCAGCTCGGCACCGGCACCGCGGGCTTCCTCAACCCGCTCGCGGGCGTCTCCTATCGCTACTTCCTGACCTCCAACAACGGCGACTCCACGCTGGATCCCGGCGACCTCGGTCCGGAGATCGCGCCGCCGAGCGGCAACGTCAACCCCCTCACCCTCCAGCCGCTGCAGTCCAACGCGGTCAACCCCGACCTCAAGGCTCCGATCACCGACGAGCTGCTGATCGGCGCGGAGCACGCCCTGCTGTCCGATTTCGTGGTCGGCCTGAGCTTCACCTATCGCAAGACCCACGACATCCTCGACGCCCAGCGTCTCGTCTTCGACACCGACGACCCCTATGACGCGGCGTTCCTCGGCTCGGTCGGACGGGCGGAGCGGCCGGGCGACTACGTCGAGGCCGACCCGGTCAGCGTCACCGCGCCCGACGGTCACACCTATACCGTCCATTACTGGGAGCTGCGGGATGGAGTGACGACCCGCAACGGCTTCCTGCTGACCAACGGCAACCGCGAGCAGGAGTTCAAGGGCGCCGCGCTGACCTTCGACAAGCGGCTCTCCAACCGCTGGATGCTGCGCGGCAACGTCTCCTGGCAGGACTGGAAATGGCGGATCCCCGCCAGCGAGATCCAGGACCCGACCGACACCACCGTCGGTGGAGTCGTCGACGGCACCGATGTCCTGCAGCCCTCCGGCACCGCTTCCGGGCCCAAGGGGAACGTGTTCATCAACAGCAAGTGGTCCTACAGCCTGAACGGCCTCTATCAGGTCGCGCCCGATCGCCCCTGGGCCTTCAACCTTGCCGCCAACCTGACCGGCCGCCAGGGTTATCCGCTCCGCTACGCCACGCGGATCAGCCGCGAGACGATCGCCGACGGCGGCGTCGGCATCGACGTCCCGGTCGACTCCTCGCCGGACGCCTTCCGCTATCCGGACACCCACGTGCTGAACCTGCGGGCCGAGAAGGAGCTCAGCTTCCGCGACGTCGGCCTGAACCTGGGCGTCGACGTGTTCAACGCCCTCAACGAGTCGTACGTCCTGCAGCGGCAGGGCCTGCTCGGGCGCTCCAACTCCGGGCACGTGCTTGAGGTGCTGAGCCCCCGCGTCTTCCGTCTCGGCGCGCGGGTCAGCTTCCATTAAGAAACCCGATACCTCCGCTCCCGCTGGGGCCCTCGCCCCAGCGGTCTTTTTTATATCGGTTTTTCTGAAGCGAGGACGAGAGGAATGAATCTGATGAACTTTCGTAGCGCGAACCTCGAAGACGACTTCCGGGAGCGGCGCCTGGCCGAGCTGCTCGCCGCCGCGGCCACGCTCCAGCGCCAGCTCGCCACCCTTCTCGGGCCCCCGACGCCCGAACGTCCCATCTTTCACCGGCTCGCCGTGCGCAACAACGGCCAGGTCCTCTTCCTCTCCCCCGAGGAAATCGAATGGATCGAGGCCGCCGGCAACTACGTCCGCCTGAACGCCGGCGGCGAATCCCACCTGCTGCGCGAGACGATGTCCGGGGTGGAGGCGAAGCTGCCGCGCGAGCGCTTCCTGCGCATCCACCGCTCGGCTCTCGTCAACCTCGAAGCGGTGCGCGAGCTGGTGCCCAGTCCACACGGCGATTTCGTGGTGGCCCTCAAGAGCGGCAAGCGGCTGCCGCTGAGCCGCGCCTGCCGGGACCGGTTGGAGGAGGCGTTGCTGGGGTGAGTACGGGGTGAGTACCGGGGTGAATCTACTGCGCCCGCTCCACCCGCACCTCGACATCCCCGTCACGGTCGCGGGTGATCGTCAGTTGCAACGGATTGCAGCAGACCTCGCAGTCCTGCACCAGCGCGCCGAAGACGTCGGGCTCGATCGAGAGCTCCAGCCGCTCGCCGCAGTAGGGACACTCGATCTCGATATCGTCCGCCCAGTAGCCGTCGTGCTCTCTCATGACGTCCAGCCCCGCTTGCGGCCGAGCTTCACCACGATGTCGAACTCTTTTTTCGTCACCGGTTGCACGGAGAGCCTGGAGCCCTTCTGGGTCACCACCATGTCCTGGAGGCCGGGCGTTTCCTTCAACACTCCGAGCGGCACGATGTCCGGAAACTTCTCGACGAACTGAAGATCCACCATCATCCAGGTGGGGTTCTCCGGATCGCTCTTGGGATCGAAATATTTATGACCCTCTTCGAACGCGTACGGATCGGGATACCCGCCGCGCGCGATCGCGGCGACGCCGGTCACCCCCGAGGGCTCGGCGTTCGAGGCGTAGAAGAGGACGCCGTCGCCGGGCTTCATGTCGTCGCGCATGGAGTTCCGCGCCTGGAAGTTGCGCACCCCTTCCCAGGTCGTCGTGCCGTCCCGCTCGAGGTCGTCGATGGTGTACGCCTCGGGCTCGCACTTCATCAGCCAGTATCTCTTCGCTCGCGCCATTCGTTCCTCCTCCTCCTCACACGCTCTGCCGCAGCATATCGAGCAGCTCGTCGCGGGTGAAGATCTTCGCCAGCTCTGGGGCGTCTTCCTGCACGACACTCGCCATCATCTGCCTTTTCTTCTCGATCAGGGCGGCGATCTTCTCTTCCAGGGTGCCCTCGGTGACCAGCTTGAAGACCTGCACCGCCCGCCGCTGACCTAACCGGTAGACGCGGTCGGTCGCCTGGTCCTCCTTCGCCGCGTTCCACCAGCGATCGTAGTGGATCACGGCCGAGCCGCCCACCAGATCGATCCCCGTGCCGCCGGCCTTGAGGCTGCCGAGAAAGACCCGACAGTCGGGATCGAGGTTGAAGCGGTCGACGATCTCGCCGCGGCGGACGCTCGACCCGGTCAGCTTGACGAAGCCCACGCCGAGCCCTTCGAGATGGCGGGCCATCAGCTCGATCATCCCCAGGAACTGGGTGAAGACCACCACCTTGTGGCCGCTCTCCAGGCACTCGGCGAGGATCTCCCGGTAAAGCTCCCACTTGCCAGAGACGAGCTCGCCGGCGCGGTCGAGGTCGCCCAGCGCCAGGGCGGGGTGATCGCAGATCTTCTTGAGCAGGCTCAGCAGCGCGAAGACGTGGATGTAGGGGAGATGGCCGTCCGCCGCCGCCTCGATCTGGCGGGCGAGCTCGGCCCCCCGGCCGTCCACGGCGTCGCGGTAGAGCCGGACCTGGTCGTCCGCGAGGGCGCAGGTGCGGACGTCCTCGATCTTCTCCGGCAGCTCGTCGAGCACCGAGGACTTCAGGCGCCGGAGCATGAAGGGGGAGATCACCCGCCGCAACTCACCGAGGTCGTCCTCCCGTTCGTAGCGCTGCGCGAAGCCGGCGTCCGTTCCCAGATAGCCGGGCACGACGAGGTCGAAAAGCGCCTTGAGCTCGCCGAGCGAGTTCTCGATCGGCGTGCCGGTCAGTCCCAACTTGACGTCCGCCACCAGGTGATCGGCCGCCTGCCAGCTCTGCGTGCCCCGGTTCTTCAGGTTCTGGGCCTCGTCGAACACGGCGAGCGCGAAGGGGCGGGCGCTCAGCTCCTCGGCGTCGCGGCGCAGCACTCCATAGGAAGTCAGCAGCACGTCGCCCGGCCGGAGCGCGCTTGGCAGCCGCCGCTGCGAGCCGTGATGGACGACCGGCCTTAAAGCCGGAGCGTGGCGGTGGATCTGGTTGCGCCAGTGCGAGAGGACGCTGGTGGGACAGGCCACCAGAAAGGGCTCGTTGACCTCGCCCCGCTCCAGCAGGGTGACCATCAGAGCGAGCACCTGCAGCGTCTTGCCCAGGCCCATATCGTCGCAGAGCAGGCCGCCGAGCCCGTTCTGCACCAGGAAGAGGAGCCAGTCGATACCGATCCGCTGATAGGCCCGGGGCTCGGTGGCGATTCCACGCGGCGTCAGAAATGGCGCCGCCGGCCGCAGCTCGAGGAGGCTCCCGAGGCGGGCCGCGGCGGCCCCCTCGCCGGCCACCCGCACCGGCTTTCCCGCCGTGGCCTGAAGGCGCAGCAGCTCGCTTGCCGGCAGCCGGAAGCGCTCGCCCGCCTCGCCGAGACGGTCGAGATCGCGGAACACCGGCGCGTTGAGGTCGATCCACCCGCCCGCCGTCTCCAGGTAAGGCAACCCCTCTTTCCGGGCGCGCAGGATCTCGGCGAGCGACACCGAATCGGCCCCGAAGCCGTACTCCACCGCCAGCCAGTACCAGCTCCGGGCGAGCGCCTCCTCGAAATCCACGGCGGAGATCTCGATGCGGTCGAGCTCCTTGAAGATCCGCCACTCCCGCAGCGGCTCGTCGAGCACCAGCAATCCCTCCCCCAGGGCCTCCTGATGCTCGGCCAGGAAGCTCGCCACCTGGCCGCGCTGAAGCTTCATGCTGACCGGCGCCTTGAATTTGCGCTCCTTCCCCTCGCGCTCCAGCTCGGCCAGCACTCCCAGATCCTTGATATAGACGAGGTTGCCGTAGCGGAACTGCTCGAAGTCGCGGCGCTCGAAAAACCTTTCTTCGCCATTCTCCTGGAGGGCGCGGATGACCGGCCGCACCTCCAGATCCAGCTCGGTCTCCTGGGTGACGCGGAAGATCGACATCAGGGGGACCGGCTTGATCGCGAGGTCCGCCTGCTCCGGATACTCCCCGGCGAGGAGCTGCAGCGCCGCCCGCACCCGGTCGCGCGGCACGGCGAAGCGGACGACCGGGTCGCCGCCGGAGCGGCAATAGGTGAAGGTGAACCGGCCGTTCCCCTCGTCGATCGCGGGGTGGAACGTGCCGCGGTCGAACTCGCGGGCGCAGTGATAGGCGAGGCGGTGCCAGAAGCTCTCCTCCCAGCTCTGGCGTTGCGTCTTCATGCCGGCCTTGTGGAACAGGCGCTCCTGCTCGGTGGCCTGGAAGAGGGCGAGCCGTTCGAGGAGGCCGGCGCGGTCGAAGATCCCCTCGCCGCCGGGATCGGCCTTGCCGGTCCGCTCGAGGAAGCGGACCCGCGCCGGGGAGGCGTCGAGGTACTCCGCCAGCTCGTCGCCGTTCGGCGCGGTGACGCGGATCACCGGCACCGGGTCGCGCGGCACCCGCAGCACCCGGACCTTGGCCGAGGCTTGCGGGCTCCCCTCGAACAGGAGCCGCGCCAGCCGGCACCAGACCGAAGCCTCGAAGCCGGCCTCCCAGCCCCGCACCGCGAAGGCCTTCTCCACCTCGGCGACCGCCCGCGAGAGGTCCTTGAGGTGGTCGCACGTCTTCTTTTTGGAAGCCGCGCAGGTGCAGGACCGCAGCGCGTTCCCGCTGCCCGGCACGTGGGCGATGTAGATGGCGGTGTGCTTCTCCCCGCGCCGCTCCGGCACCAGGCCGATTCCCGTTCGATGGAATTCCAGATTCGTGAAGGCGGACATATTTCTCCCCGGACGCTACGAGTCCCCCGGTTCCTTTCGGGAGCGGGGGATTGTAGCGGAGGATGGGAGGGATGTCAGATTGCCGTCGGCCCGATGTTGGCCCCTCATCACCCCGGCCCTCTTCTCCCATCGCACTCCCCCCGACCGGGAGAAGAGGGAGAAGTTAGTCAAAAAGAAACACGAAAGCGGTTCTTAAGCCCTCTCTCTCCCGGCGGATGGGGGGGAGGCTGGGAGAGAGAGGGTTGGGAGAGTGAGAGTCCGCCCCGAAGGGGCGCCGACAACGCTGCCGACTGTCAGAACCCCATTACCGCCCGCACCCCATCCGCCAGATTCCGGTTCGAGGAGATCGCCGCGTCTTTCCAGCCGGACACCAGCGGCGCGCCGCCCCGGGTCAGGAAGACGCCCCCGGCCGCTTCGAGGATCGGCTTCAGGGCGGCCACGTCGTGGAGCGCGACCTCGCCTTCCACCATGGCGTCGCAGCGCCCTTCGGCGACCAGGATGTGTCCCCACCAGTCGCCGAAGCCGCGGGTGCGGTTGGCGCGGGCGACGAGGTCCGAGAAGGCCGGCCAGAGACCGTTCCGCTGGAAGAGGTTGAGGCCGCCGTGAACCACGAAGGCTTTTTCCACCTCCGCGGTCTCGCTCACCCGCAGCCGTCTCTGACGGCAGGTCTCCAGCCGGGTGCCGGTACCCCCCCAGGCGCCCTCGCCGCGGGCTCCCCACCAGGTCTCGCCCAGGGCGGCGCTCTCCCCTCCGGGCTGCCCAGCGGACAACCCCGATCCCGGCCCCAGCGCCGGCGCGTGGACGACGCCGAGGACGAGCTCGCCGTCCAGCTCGAGCCCGATCAGGGTGGCGAAGAAGGGCAACCCGGCCACGAAGTTCTTGGTCGCGTCGAGGGGATCGATGATCCAGCGGTCGCGCTCATCTCCCTCCTGGCCGAATTCCTCGCCGAGGAGCCCGAGATCGGGGGTGGCGCGGTGAAGCGTCTCGCGGATTGCCTCCTCCGAACCGCGGTCCGCGGCGGTCACCGGCGAGGCGTCCCCCTTGAGCTCCACCTTCAGAGCGGCGGAGCGGAAGTGCTCGCGGTGGATCTCCCCCGCCCGGCGGCAGGCGTCGAGAGCGGCTTCGAGGTAGCGCCGTGTATCTGGAGAAACCGGAGCGCTGGTCATCACGGACCGGAGTCTAGCGGAAGGCGGGGCGGGATCTTGCTTCCCGTCCCGCCTCAAATCGCATCAACCTTTGGACGGGCCGAACTTGCCGATATACCGCTGGGCCTCGGCTTTCACGTCCGCCGGCGGCTCGGAGCACCCCTTGTCCTGAAGAAGCACGGCGAGGAAGCCTCGCAGCAGGCCGGCGTCGGCGGCTTTCCACAGAGCCGCTTTCAGGGAAGGCGTGGCGGCGAGGACGCGCTTCAGCGTGATCCCCGCCCAGCCGGTCCGCGCGATCTCGGCGCACAGGCTCTTCGCCTCCGCCTCGGTGATCTGATCGCCGTACCGGGATTGCTGACCGCTCTCGTTGCCGCCCACGTTGATGCTGTCCATGAACACCGAGTAGGAAGCCTGCGGGGCGGGCATCTTCTCCAACTCGGTCTGTGAGACGGTCGCGCCCGTGCTCATCCGACGCTCGTCGAGCAGCGGAGACTCGGCGGTCACGGTGATCACATCCTCCACGGCGTCGTCAGCCCGCGGCGGATTGACCGGCACGATCCGCGTGACCGGCTTGCCGGGCGCGGTCGCCTGCTCGTCCACGGCCACCAGGCTGGTGTAGTCCGTGACCAGGTGATGCCGCAATCCGAGCTCGACGATGGCCCGGTGCACCTCTCCGGCGTCCGCCCCTTCCTGGAGGCTGTCCGTCAGGCCCTGGATCTTCCGCCGCGCCCAGAGCTTGTCGATGCCGGCCCCCTTCAGCTTGCCGGCCTTGGGAAACGAATCCTCCCAGGTGCCGCCGCCCCGGGACCCGGAGACGCTCACCGGGCCGCCGGCATCCCGCGAGCGCGCGGTGAGCACCAGGGGCTCGCCGAGATAGAGGTCCGGAGTGCGCGCCGGCCAAGCCTCCGCCGACGGATCGCTCCACCGCACCTCGATCCGCTGGAGCATGGGCGCGTCGAGCTGGGCGAACAGCGCCGCCATCGCCGGCGCCACTTTCCCGGTATCGGCGATCTGGGTGAACGATCCACGGCCGATCGCGGCCAGCCGGCGCAGGAGCGCGGCGTTGGGAGCCGAGCCGATCGCCACCGGGAAGAGCCGGCGAACGCCGAGATTCGCGTTCAGGAACTGGACGACCTTCGCCTCGTCCTGGAGCTGGCCATCGGTGGCGAAGATCACCTGTGGGACGAGGCCGCCTGGAGCCGGGTTCCGGAAGGCGATCTCGAGCGCCGGAAGCATCTCGGTGCCGCCGTCGGCGTACAGGCCGGAGACGAAGCCACGAGCCTTTTCGAGGGCATCGCGGCTCGCCGGAACGCCGTCCGGAAACACCGAGCTGGCTTTGTCGCTGAACCGGATGACGTTGAACCGGTCGGTGGGCTGGAGCTTGTCCAGAGCGAGTAGAAGCGCTTCGCGGGCCTGCACGATCGAGGACCCCAACATCGAGCCGGAGGTGTCGATGATGAAGATCGTCTCCCGCGGCAGGCGCGCCGCCATGGCCTGCGGCGCGTCCGGCGGCATGACCATCAGGAGGTCGTACCGCTCGCCGTCCACTTCTTCGGAGTAGAAGACTCCGCGCGGCTCGCTGCCCACGGCGGGCGCCCATTCCAGGACGAAGTCGGAATCGGCCGGCTCCACCCCTTTCTTCAGGTCCACCGCATAGCGAAAGTCTTTTCCCTTCGCGACGGTGACCGCATGGCTCGGGCTCTCCAGCCTGGCGAGCGGGAACCCGGGGTTCAGATCCGCATGGAAGGCGAAGGGATTGATCGGCGGAGCGCCCCGCCGGCGCACCGGCGGCAGCACGAGCTGGCTGCTGCCGGCCGCCTTCCCGTTCTCGGAGCGTGGCGCGACCACCATCGGGAACCGCAGGCTGAAGTGGTCCCGGTCCCAGCGCACCACCTGCTGCATCTCGACGGAGATCTCCACCGTCTCGCCGGGTCCGATGTTGGCCACGGCGGTGGTGAAGACGTCCGGACGCTGCTGCTCGATCAGGCTGGCCTTCACGCCCTGCTCCTTCGCGGTCTCGTAGGTCCGGCGCGCTTCACCCTTCTCCTGGATGACGCCCTGGACTGTGCGATCCCCGACTTTCATTCGCAACGTGTCGACCGCCGCGTCCTCGGGCAATGGAAAGATATAGATCCCTTCCACCCAGTCCTTCGCCGGATTGGTGAAGAGCTGCGTCACCTTGGTGCGCGCGATGATGCCGGTCATCCGCACCTCGACGGTGGCGCCGAGGACGGGAGCCGGCACACGCGTGGTTCCATCCTTGCCGGCGAGGAACAATCCCTGGCCCGGCCTGTCCGATCCCCAGGCCAAGCCGCTTCCGATCAGAAAGAAAAGACAGAGCGCTGCCGTTCGAAAAGAATTCGATCGCATCTCAAAACCTCCCAAAGTTGTGGACCGTCCTCCCGGGAAGACAGTTCCGCTTTGCGCTGCCCTGGTATAGCGCAAAGGGGATGCCAGACTGGATCTGGATTGCGAAAACCCTTATGAATCAAGGTTCTGATCGTAAGCAGGCGACGCGAAAATCCCCGCTGATTCAAGCGAATGAATCACCGCCGTCCAACCGTTTGACAGCGCGGGAGTCCGGAGAAGAAAATCGAGCGGTTCGTCCCAAGGCGGGGACGGGAGCGTCCTCGCGGTCCGATCTTCACCCGGCGAGCTCGATCCCCATCGCCCGCAGCGGCCCGGCCAGATCCTCCGGCACCGGAGCCACGATCCTCAGTGCCTCCTCGGTCTCTGGGTGCGCGAACGCCAGCTCCAGGGCATGCAGGGCCAGCCGGTGGAGCCCGAAGCGCTCGCGGAAGAGACGGTTGTGCTCCCCTTTGCCGTAGCGCACGTCGCCGATCAGCGGATGGCTGATGTGCTTGAAGTGGCGGCGGATCTGGTGGCGGCGGCCGGTCCGCGGCCGGGCCTCGACCAGGGCGTAGCGCTCGAAGACGGCGAGGCGGCGGAACTCGGTCACCGCCGGCACCCGCGGGCCGTCGACGTCGCGGGGGATCGGATGATCGATCACCCCTGCCTCTGGCGGGATGCCGCGCACCAGGGCGAGGTAGCGCTTCTCCACCGCGCCCGCCTCGAATCGCTCCTGCAGGCGGCGGACGGTCGCGGGCTCGAAAGCGAAGAGCAGGACGCCGCTGGTGGCGCGGTCGAGCCGGTGGACGGCGTGGACGCGCCGGCCGGCCCGGTCGCGGGCGATCTGCAGCGCGAAGACCCGATCCTGGGCCGCCCCCCGATGAACGGCGAGGCCCGCGGGCTTGCCGACGGCCAGAAGAGAGCGATCCTGGTGAAGGATGGGCAGGTCCAGGGGCGGCAGCATCATTCCGGTCACGGCTTTGCGCCAGCATACCGAAATCGGGCCCGGACCCGGTTAGAATGCCGTCAAATGACGCACTTGAAATCCGACGCCTCGACGGTTGGGCTGTCGGGAACCGGCCGGCTGCGCACCATCCCGAGGGGGAAATCCAGCCACGCTTCCATCCCGGCGCTCACCCTGCTCTACCATCCGGACCTGCGCCGGGTCGGCGAGCGCGCCCTGCTGAGCGAGCTGGCGCTCGGCCGGGAGGCGCGGCTCGGCCGCCATGAGCCGGAGTTTTCGACGCCGGAATCGGCCGTGGGCGAGCCGCTGGCCGACCGCCACATCAGCCGTCAGCCCCTGCAACTGCGCCCGGCCCCTCAGGGCGGGATCGTGCTCGCCGCCGGCGAGAGCCGGACGCGCGCGGTGGTGGATGGCGCCATTCTCGCGGGCGAGCTGGCGATCTCGGCCGCCGACCTCATTCGCGGCGTCGTGCTCGAGCTGGCCGACCGGGTGGTCCTGCTCCTCCACGTCCTCGATCATCTGACGTCACCCACGGCGAAACGGTTCGGGCTGGAGGGGGACAGCAGCGGCATCGCCCGGGTGCGGGACGAGATCGCCGGCGTGGCCGACCTCGAGGTCGGCGTGCTGCTGCGCGGCGAGACGGGGACCGGCAAGGAGCTCGCCGCCCGCGCGCTGCACGACGCCAGCCGCCGGCGCAACGGACCGTTCATCGCCGTCAACCTCGGCGCCATCCCGCCGACGCTGGTGGCCTCGGAGCTCTTCGGCGCCGCCCGCGGGGCCTACACCGGCTCCGTGCAGCAGCAGGAAGGGTATTTCCGCAAGGCGCACGGCGGCACCCTGCTCCTCGACGAGATCGGCGAGGCGACCCCCGAGGTGCAAGTGATGCTGCTACGGACGCTGGAGACCGGCGAGGTTCATCCGGTCGGCACCCAGAGCCCACAGCGGGTGGACGTGCGCGTGCTCGCCGCCACCGACGCCGACCTCGAGGCGCGGACGGCCGCGGGCGAGTTCCGCGCCCCGCTCCTCCACCGCCTGGCCGGCTACGAGATCTGGCTGCCGCCGCTGCGCGAGCGGCGCGACGACGTCGGACGCCTGCTCATCCACTTCCTGCGGCGCGAGCTTATCCCCCTCGGCGAGCCGCACCGCCTGGACCCCGGCGCCCCCGACGCTCCCCTCTGGCTGCCGCCGGGCCTGGTCGCCCGGCTCGCCCGCTACGATTGGCCGGGCAACGTCCGCCAGCTCCGCAACGTGGCCCGCCAGATCGCCATCGGCAGCCGCGGGCAGCCACGGGCGGAGATCGGCCCCGCCGTCGAGCGGCTGCTGCGCAGGTCGCCGTCGTCGACCCGGCCAGTAATGATTGAGCCCAATCCAGCGGCGGCCGATCCGGCGGCGGCTTCAGCCATCCATGCCGACCGCCGCCGGCCCTCGGAGGTCGCCGAGGAGGAGGTGATCGCGGCGTTGCAGGCCAGCCGCTGGGATCTCCAGGCCGCAGCCGAGCGGCTCCGCATCTCGCGCCCCTCGCTCTACGCGCTGGTCGAGGCAAACCCGCGCCTGCGCAAGGCCGGCGACCTCTCCGCCGAGGAGATCACCCGTTGCTGGGAAGAGTGCGAGGGGGATGTCGAAGCCATGGTGGACCGCCTGGAGGTTTCACGGAAAGCCCTGGCCCGCCGCCTCCGGGAGCTGAAGCTCACCTGACCGGAAGCCCGCCATGCCCGAGTCGCTGGGAAAGATCGGCCCCTACGAGCTCCTGAGGCGCCTCGGGGCGGGCGGCATGGGGGAGGTCTTCCTCGCCTACGACGAGCGCCTCGACCGTCAGGTCGCCATCAAGCGGATCCGCTCCGACAAGAGCGCCAGCTCCGAGCGCCGGGAGCGCTTCCGCCGCGAGGCCCGGGTCGCCGCCCGGCTGAACCACCCGGCGATCGTCCAGGTCTACGACGTCCTCGCGGAAGGGGACGTCGATTCGATCGTGATGGAGGCGGTGGAGGGGACGGACCTGCGCACTCTGATCGGCGGCCGCCCGCTGCCGCTGGAGACGGCCGTCGTGATCGCCAGGGACGTCGCCGACGGGCTCGCGGAAGCCCACCGCCAGGGGATCGTCCACCGCGACCTCAAGAGCGAGAACGTCCTGGTAACCCCCGCGGGGCGCGCCAAGATCACCGACTTCGGAATCGCCAAGCGCCTGCTCGCAGGGAAGACCGAGGACTCGCTCACCGCGATCGGGCACGTGATGGGGACCTACCGCGCGATGAGCCCCGAGCAGGCGCGGGGGGAGGAGGTCGATCACCGGTCGGACCTCTTCTCCTTCGGCATCCTGCTCTACGAGATGCTGACGGGAAGATCCCCTTTCGCGGCCGAGAACGAGCTGGCGATGCTGAACCGAATCGTCCACGACCGGCAGACGCCCGTGCGGGAGGTCAATCCGGCGGTGCCCGAGGAGCTCTCCCTGCTGGTGGACCACCTGCTGGAGAAGGATCCGCTGCTGCGGCCGCGCAGCGCGGGGGAGCTCGGGCGGGAGCTGGCGCCGATGGCGACGGCAACGGCGACGGCGACCCTCACGGGAACCCACGCCTGGACGCCGATTGGGACGGCGGTCGAGCCCGCCTCGCGGCAGGGGAGCGCCGGACCCTCGTTCGACAGCCGGATCACGGGACGGCGCTCGCCGATGCGGACCGCCGCCTGGATCGGCCTGGCGCTGCTCGTGGCGCTGGGGATTCCGGGCGCGTGGGTCGCCTTTCGCCCTGCCCCGGAGCCGCTGTATGTGGCAGTGCTGAAGCCCGAGGTCCATGGCACGCCCGGACTGGCCACCGATCTCGACCTGCTCTCCTCCGACCTGCGCATCGCCTCGGTCCGCGGGCTCCTGGCCCTGGAGGGGGTCTCGCCCAAGAGCCTGGAGGAGACGGACGCGGTCCCCGGCCTCCCCGCGGCCGTGGCGAAGGCGGTCTCGGCCGACGAGGTGGTGATCACCAAGCTGAGTTGCAGGCCGGTGGATTGCCAGGTCTCGCTGAGCCGGATCCGGGGGAGGGACGGGACCGTCCTCTGGGCGGAGCACTTCGACATCCCGGCCGACGACCTCGGCGTCGCGGCGGGCGCGATGGGAACGCAGATCCGGCAGGCCTATTCCGACCGATCGCCGCGCCCGGGCGCCTTCGTCAGCGAGGCCAGCGACCGGGAGCTGCGGGAGCTCCTGACCCTGCGCCGCCGCTTCGAGTCGCGCCAGGAGGCCTCCCTGGATGACATCCTCCAGCGGCTGAAGGCGCTCCGCGAGAGGGCGCCCCGCTTCCTCGAGGTCTATCTATTGGAGATCGAGGTCGCGCGCTTCCAGCACTTCTTCTCGCGCCAGCCGGAGGTCCTGCGGCGGGCCTTCGCGGTGGCCAGGGAGGCACGCAAGATGGCGCCCGAGGACCGCCGGGTGCTCCGCGCGCTCTTCTATACGGCGCTCGAAGCGGGGGATCTCCCCAGAGCCGAAGAGGCCCTGAGCCAGTTCGAGCTCGTCGATCCCGGCGACGTCGCCATCCTCGAGCTCCGCTCCGGCCTTCTGCTCGCCCGCGGCCAGACCCGCGAAGCCATTGCCCTGATGCGGACGGAGGTCGGCCGCCAGCCCGCTTTCAAGCGGCTGGTGACCCTGGGAGTCACCGAGTTCCAGCAGGGGGAGATCGCCGCCGGCCGGCAGCACCTGGAAGCGAGCCTGCGGCGGGCCCCCGGCAACGCCGACGCCCTCTCCGCCCTGGGGCAACTGGAGCTGCAGAGCGGAGATCCCAAACGTGCCCTGGAGCTCTACCGGACCCTCGTGCGGCGCTCGCCAGGGTTCGCGGAAATCTCCAACCTCGGCCTCGCCGAGCTCCTCGCCGGCCGCTACGCCGAGGCCGCGGAGGCCTTCGAGCGGGTGGCCGCGGAGAAACCCCGGAACCCCTTCGTCGCCCTCAACCTGGCCGACACCTACCTGCTCCTGGGGCGAAAGGCCGAGGCGGAGGCGCTCTACCGCAAGGTCCTCGCGCTGATCGATCAGGACGCCAACGCCGGCGGCGCGCAGTTCCTGACCGTCAAGGCGCAGGCGCTGGCCCATCTGGGCCGGGGCCTGGAAGCCGTGACCGCCCTGCGCGAGGCGCTCCGCCTGGCTCCCGAGAGCGGCGCCCCGGCCTTCGAGGCCGCCGTCGTCTACGCCCTGCTCGGCGAGGAGACCTCGGCCGTCGCCAGCGCCGAGACCGCGCTCCGGAACGGTTGCGGAGCGAGCTGGTTCTCCCTCCCCTGGTTCAACGGCCTGCGCGGCGACCCGCGGTTCCAGGAGGTGCTCGCGCGGTATCCTGGAAAGCCCGGGGCGTCACTCCGCTAGCACGCCCACCAACTCGTACCGCGGCTCGAGCTCGCAGTCGATTCCGCCGCCCCCACCCTGATTGATGGGGTTGTTGATGATGGTGGGATCGATGATCTTCCAAGTCCCATTCGCCGGATCCGAGACGATGAAATCGAAGGAAACGGTCGCCCCGCCGCTGGTCGCCAGATTATTGTCGTAAATCCAGGCCGTCAATCTGTCCGCGCTGATTTCGGAGCTGAACATCGGCGCCGGTTTGGTGAATATTACGTCCTGGAAAAGTATTCCCTGCGAGGGAATGAGCGAGAAGGCCAGCGTGTAGCCGCCCGCCGTCCAGACACTGAAGGTATCGGAGTTCTTGAAGTGCACGCCCTTCGGCATGACGGCCTGATTCACCTTGACCGTCCCTTGCTGGTCGATCGTAGCGGAAACCAGCACCACGGAAGGATTGACGATTACGCCGAGGATGTATTCGATGTCTCCGATCTGGCACCCCGCCGTTCCGTACTGCTGCTGAACGGGCAGGATTCCCGCATCGACGAGAAAGGTCGCCTGAGACTTCTCCGGGAGGGTCACCGGCGGCGTCGCCCAAGGGTCGCTGACACCGGGTCCTTGAATCTGAATCAGATAGCTGCCGGCGGCGTTGACCGAGATCACGTCCTTGATCTGAGCGTCCGGAGGAGCGGCGAAGCGTGAGCAGAAGACGCCCTGCGGCAAATCGCTGATCTTCGCATTACCCTTCTCATCCAAAGTGATCGTGATGGTGGACGGCATGACAATCTCCTTTCCAAGAATCGTGATCCGGCAAATCGATCTGATCGGATAAACGGGTAAAGAGCAACCGGCGTGCCATGGCTCCGGCTGCCGGCTTCAGGAGAGGGACGAGCGAGGAAATACCCGGCTGACACGTCAGTGACGCGTCAGCCGGTGGTCAGCCGCAAAAATCGACAGATCGGACTACCGGCGGAACCGGTTGAAGCGGGAGGGAGAAAAGGCGTTGCGGATCTGCACCAGGCGCTCCTCGGTCGGCTTGGTCGTGGGATCGACCTCCCGCACCGGCTCGGTGACGACGTGGACGTGGCGGTGCCGGGGCTGCTGCTCGCCGCCGCCATGGCGCCGCGGCTGCTGGTCGCCGCGCCGCGGCTGCTGATCGCCGCGCCGAGGCTGCTGATCGCCGCGCCGGGGCTGCTGGTCGCCGCGCCGCGGCCCGTCCTGCCTCCGCGGCTCCTGCTGCCGGGAATCCTGTTGCCCGCCGGGCTGAGACCCCTCACCCTGGCGATCTCCCTGGCGTTGCTGCCCGCGCGGCCCCTGGGCGGGGCGCCCCTGGCGTTGCTCCGGCGGCCGGCCCTTCGCCTTGCTGTCGAGGCGGGCCTTCTCCTCCGCCTCGCGCTGCGCCTTCTTCTCCGCCTTGGCCCGAGCCCGGGCGCGCTCCTCGGCGCGGCGGGCGCGGATCGCGGCGATCCGCTCCTGGAGCGGAACCTCGAAACGCTCCGCCGGCTCCGCCGCGTAGTCGAACCCCTCGACCGTGCGGCGCGGGAGCCGGGAGCCGACCTCGCGCTCGATCGCCTGGAGCTCGGCCGCCTCCTCGTCCGAGACGAAGGTGAAGGCGTCGCCGACCATCTCCGCGCGGGCGGTGCGGCCGACGCGGTGGATGTAGTCCTCGGGGATGTTGGGGACGTCGAAGTTGATGACGTGCGAGAGCGCCTCGACGTCGATGCCGCGGGCGGCGATGTCGGTCGCCACCAGCACCTGCAGGTCGCCGCTCTTGAAACGGGAGAGGGCGTCCGTGCGCTGGACCTGGCTGCGGTTGCCGTGAATGCGGTCGCAGGGGACGCCGTGCTTCTCGAGGAAATCGGCCAGGCGGTTCGCCCGGTGCTTGGTGCGGGTGAAGACCAGCACGTTCTTGATGTCCCCCCGCCGCAGCAGCTCGACGAGAAGATAGGGCTTGAGGTTCTCCTGGACCGGATAGACCTCCTGCGTGATCCCGGTCGCCGGCGCCGACTTGCGCTCGACGTTGAGGCGCGCCGGCTCGCGCAGCATCTCGCCCGCCAGCTCGACGATCGGCGGCGGCAGAGTGGCCGAGAAGAAGAGCGTCTGCTCGGGGCGGGGCAGGTGCTGGAGCACCCGCCGGACGTCCGGCAGGAAGCCCATGTCGAGCATGCGGTCCGCCTCGTCGAGGACCAGGATCTCGAGCCCTTCCAGCTTCGCGTAGTCGTTCTGGAAATGGTCGAGGAGCCGCCCGGGGGTGGCCACCAGGACGTCGACCCCCTTGCGGAAGTTCTTCTCCTGCGGCCCCATGGCAACGCCGCCGAAGACGGCCGCGCCCTTCATGTCCGTAAATTTGGCGAGGGCCGTCATGTGCTCGACGATCTGGGCCGCCAGCTCGCGGGTGGGAGCGAGGACCAGCACCCGGGTGGTGCCGCGGGGCTTCTCCTTCAGCCGGTGCAGGATCGGCAGCAGGAAGGCCGCGGTCTTGCCGCTGCCCGTCATGGCGCAGGCGAGGACGTCACGCCCGGCGAGCGCGGGGGGGATGGCGTCCTGTTGAATGGGGGTCGGCTGCTCAAAGCCCACGCTCTCGATGCCGCGGAGAAGGTCAGGGTCGAGGCCGAAATCCGAGAAATTGCTCAAGCGTTTGCAATCCTTCCGGGCGTACGCCGCCGCTTGTTGGCGCACGCCACTTCATGTTCCGGCGAAAGGGGTAGGGAACGGGGACTTGCCGGCGAGGCCGCCGCTCGGGGCTCAAGGATTTGAGCCGGTTCACACAGGCGCCCGCCGGGAGGCGGGCGCGGACCTAGGATCGCACACTTCAGGGCGGTTTGCCAAGCCTCAGGCCCGGCGGGCGCGCTTGCGGGCCTGGAGGATCTCCCAGACCGCCGGCAGCAGCGAGAGGACGATGATCGCCAGCACCACGGCCGAGAAGTTCTTCTGCACGAAGGGGAGATTGCCGAACAGGTAGCCGGCGAGCGTGCAGATGAACACCCAGGCGACGCCGCCGATGATGTTGTAGCTCATGAACCGGCCGTAGCTCATGCTCCCCAGGCCGGCCACGAACGGCGCGCAGGTGCGGACGATGGGGACGAAGCGGGCGATGATGATCGTCTTGCCGCCATACTTCTCGAAGAACTCGTGGGTGTAGGCGATGTGCTCGGGCTTGATCACCCGCCGCTTGGCGTTGAGCAGCCGGTGCCCCAGGGAGTGCCCGACCCAGTAGTTGACCGTATCGCCCAGGACGGCGGCGGCGCTCAGGGCGGCGATCAGCGCCACCACCGAGAGCGATCCGTTGGCGGCGAAGGCGCCCGCCGCGAACAGCAGCGAGTCGCCGGGGAGGAAGGGAGTCACCACCAGGCCCGTCTCGCAGAAGACGATGAGGAAGAGCAGCAGGTACGTCCACGCTCCGTACTCCAGGATGATCGGGCTCAGGTGCTTGTCGAGATGCAGGACGAAGTCGAGCAACCACTTCAGGAAGTCCAGCAACCACTTCAGGATCTCCATCAATTCCCCTCTTGAAGCGTCGCCCGCGGGCGGTTCGGAGCGGGAGCCTATGGGCTCCCCGGCCGGAAGTCCAGCCGGCAGCCTCCTCAGTGGTAGAGGTTCTTCCGCTCGGAGGGCGGCAGGCCCGGGACGTCGAAGCCGCCATGGCCGCGGGCCCAGCGCAGCCGCTCGCGGACGCCGCCGTGCCAGACCGTCTGCAGCCGCGTGCCGGAGGTCCCCGCCGAGCGCTCCTCCAGCATGTCCCCCTTCATGTCGGCCAGCCAGTAGACGACCGCGCCCTGCCGCTCGAAGCGGACGCCCACCTTGTCCGCGTCCGGGCGCAGGGCCTGGGCCTCCAGCTCGGCGGCCGCCGCCGCGGGCGACATCTCCCCGCGCTCGACGACGGCGTACTCAGGAGGCGCCGCCAGCACCACACCGGGAATCTCCGCCGTCCGGCCGGCGCCCAACTGGGACACGAAAAACCATCCGAAGGCGGCGAGCGCCCCGGCGATCACGAGGGTATAGAGGGCGGCCTTGGCGATCTTCATCGCGGGCCAGGATACGCCACAGGCTCGATTTTTGCTGATTCAGAAATCCCCGGACGCTGTCGACGCTAACCCGTCTGGAGGTGGATCCGATGTTCCCATCAGCTCAACCCGTCAAGCTGGGCGCGCTCGCCGCGGCCGTGATCCTCGCGGGGTGCGCTTCCGCCGCGAAGCTCCCCGTCTCCGCCGGCACCGGCCCCCATCCGACCCTGCCGCCTCCAAACAAGGCGCCGATCCCCCTGGTGCACGTCGTCACCGCCAAAGGGTGGCCGGAAGGCGGTAAGCCGGTGGCCGCCGAGGGGACGACCGTGGCCGCGTTCGCCCGCGGGCTGGATCATCCACGGTGGCTCTGCGTGCTGCCGAACGGCGACGTGCTGGTGGCCGAGACCAATGCCCCCCCGCGGCCGGAGGACGGCAAGGGAATCAAGGGGTGGTTCTTCAAGCTGTTCCAGAAGAAGGCCGGGGGCGCCGTGCCCAGCGCCAACCGCATCACGCTGCTCCGGGACGCCGACGGCGACGGCGTCGCCGAGACCCGTTCGGCGTTCCTCACCGGGCTCAACTCGCCGTTCGGCATGGCGCTGGTGGGGGACGTCCTCTACGTGGCCAACAGCGACGCCGTCGTGCGCTTCCCCTACTACCAGGGGGAGACGCGGATCGCGGCGCCCGGCGTCAAAGTGGTCGACCTGCCGGCGGGCCCGATCAATCATCACTGGACCAAGAACGTCATCGCCTCCGCCGACGGCTCGAAGCTCTACGTGGCCGTCGGCTCCAACAGCAACGTGGCGGAGAACGGCATCGCGGCCGAGGAGGGGCGGGCGGCGATCTGGGAGGTGGACGCCGCGACCGGCAACCACCGCGTCTTCGCCTCCGGCCTGCGCAATCCGGTCGGGATGGCCTGGGAGCCCGAGAAGGGCGCTTTGTGGGCGGCGGTCAACGAACGCGACGAGCTCGGCAGCGATCTCGTGCCCGATTACATGACGTCCGTCCGCGACGGCGGCTTCTACGGCTGGCCCTACAGCTATTACGGCCAGCACGTCGACACGCGGCCGAAGCCGCCGCGGCCCGATCTGGTCGCCAGTGCCCTCGTGCCCGACTACGCCCTGGGGCCGCACACCGCCTCCCTGGGCCTGGCCTCCTCCCAGGGGACCGCGCTGCCCGACCGGTTCAGCCACGGCATGTTCGTGGGGCAGCACGGCTCCTGGAACCGCAAGCCGCGCAGCGGCTACAAGGTGATCTTCGTGCCCTTCGCCGGCGGCGTTCCGGCCGGCGAGCCGATCGACGTGCTGACCGGCTTCGTCAGGGACAACGGGGATGCGATGGGGCGCCCCGTGGGCATCGCGATCGACAAGCGCGGTGCCCTGCTACTGGCGGACGACGTCGGCAACACTGTCTGGCGGGTGACCGGCTTGGCGGCCAGCTCGAACTGAATTACCAATTGGATTTGAGAGCGAGCCGCCGCGTCGCCAGCGACGCCCTCGCGCCGCCGACCGCGGTGGAGTTGAGGCTCTCCTGGATCTGCGTCAGGGAACGCGCGAACGACTCGGCCATGGCGGCCTCCTTCTGGAAGGCGCCGGCCTGCCGGAGGATGTCCTCCTCGAGCTTGCTGATCTCGACGAAGAGCCGGTCGCGAAGCTTGTCCGCCGGCACTCCGAAAGGGGGCGAGGTGACGAGGTGCGACACGATGTCGACGACGGTGGGAACCGGCTCGCCCAGGGCCGGCTCGCGATCGGCGTTGCGCCGCGCCTCCTCGACCTTCTGGCGGGCGCGGGTCAGCGACTGCCCCATGGCGACCGGCGACACCGAGTCCGCCGCCTCCGCCAGGTCGCCGAGGACCTCGATCTTCCGCCCCAACTCCATCACGCGGGTCCGCACGTCGGCCTGGTAGCCGCCGACGCTGGCGCGAATCTCGACGAGCAGCCGCGCGGTGTCGCTGGTCTCCTGCGCGGCGGCCGCGCGGGAGCCGAAAACAAGCAGGACAGCCGTTACGATTCGTACGATCCTGAGCATGTTTGATCTCCTCAGGAGGTATACGAAACCCTCGCGAAGTCCGTCGCGTGTCTATCTTAATTGTAAAGGACGTATAGATCCCGCTTGTTAAAATGGCGGCAAACCGTATAAGATCGCGGCTCATCCTCAAACTTGCGCCAAGGAGTCCTCTGCCGTGCCACCAGTGAGGAGTCCGGGTCCGATCCCTCCCGAGGTGCGGGAGGCCGCGGACCGGCTGTCCGCCCAGCGTTCGCTCATGGGCGTGGTGAGCTATCCGTTCATCCTGCTGGTCCTCGGACTGGCGGCGGACCTGCCGGCGAGGACCCCCGTCCTGTTCACCTCCGCCCTGATCGCCGTCCTGGTCCTGGCCGCCCTGCGCTTCTATCTGGCGCTGCGGTTCGACCGGATCTTCCGCGCCAACCCGCGGCGCTGGCGGATCGGTTTCTACTCCGCGCTCCTGCTGAAAGCCCTGCTCCTCGGCTGGCTCTTCTTCGCCGTGATCACCAGCTTCGGCCCTGGCAACGAGTCGTTCTTCGTCCTCACGATCGTCGCGGTGCTCGCGAGCGTGGGCGTCATCCTCTACTCCCAGGCGCCGCGCGTCGTCTTCGCCTTCGTCGCCGCCCTGGTCCTGCCGGCGCTCCTCGCGCTCTCCGGCGTCCTCGGCGCCACCGACTGGGAGCTCGGACGCTGGGAGTATCTCTGCCTGGCCGTCTTCTTCGGCTATATCCTGGCGCTGGGCGCGCAGCTCCACCGCGGCCGCTGGGAGGGGCTCCACAAGGCCCATCAGCTCGCGGTCCGGACCGCCGCGCTGGAGGCTGCGCAGGAGGAGCTCCGCCGGGACCGCGACGCGCTCGAGCAGCGGGTCGACGAACGCGCCGAGGAGCTGCGCAAGGCCAGCCTCGACTATCGCCGGATCTTCGAGAACGCTCACGATCCCATCCTCATCTTCTCGCCCGAGAGAGAGATCGTTCTCAACGTCAACCTCCGGGCCTGCGAGATCTACGGCCTGAGCCGTGAGGAATTCATCGGCATGTCGCTCGAGGAGATCTCCGAGAACGTCGAGCACGGGCAGCAGCAGATCGCCGAGACCATGGAGCGGGGGGTCTTCTACAACTTCGAGTCGATTCAACGCCGCAAAGACGGCAGCCGGATGTTTCTCGAGATCAACGCCTCGCTGATCGAATACGAAGGCCGCCCCGCGATCCTCAGCATCAACCGCGACGTCACCGAGCGCCGCAAGGCGGAGGAGCTGCGGCTGGCGAAAGAGGCGGCCGAACAGGCCGATCAGGCCAAAGGACGGTTCCTGGCCAACATGAGCCACGAGATCCGGACGCCGATGGCAGGCGTCCTGGGTCTGATCGGATTGCTGCGCAAGACCGGCCTGTCGGCGCAGCAGAGCGACTACGCCGAGCTCATCCAGAATTCGGCGGCCTCGCTGTTGCGGCTGATCGACGACATTCTGGACTTCTCGAAGATCGAAGCCGGCGAGCTGGTGCTCGAGCGGGTGCGCTTCGATCTGCAGGGCACGCTGGGCGAGATCATCGGGCTGCTGCGGTTCACCGCCGGCAGCCACGACACCGTGCTAAACCTCACTTTCGGCGAGGGAGTGCCGGAGTGGACCTGGGGCGATCCCGGGCGCCTGCGCCAGGTGCTCACCAACCTGGTGGGAAACGCGGTGAAGTTCACCACCGCCGGAACCGTCGACGTCGAGGTGCGGCGGCTCGCGGACGGACGGCTGCGGTTCGTCGTCCGCGACACCGGGATCGGCATCCCCGCCGAGTGCCAGGGGCGCCTCTTCGGGCTCTTCTCCCAGGCCGACAGCACCACCTCGCGGCGCTTCGGCGGCAGCGGGCTCGGATTGGCGATCAGCCAGCGGATCGTCGAGCAGATGGGGGGCGAGATCGGTTTCGAGAGCAAGCCCGGAGAGGGCTCGCTCTTCTGGTTCGTCCTCGAGCTCGAACCCGCGCCACCCCCGGACCTCTCGATCGCGGGGAGCGAGACGGCCGCGCCGCCGGCCTGCCGGCAGCGCCGCATCCTGGTGGCGGAGGACAACGTCATCAACCAGCTCGTGATCGTCCAGCAGCTCACGGCGATGGGCCACGACGTCGCGGCCGTCCACAACGGATGGGAGGTCCTGGAGGCGGTGGAGAGCGGCGGCTTCGATCTCGTTCTGATGGACTGCCAGATGCCGGAGCTCGACGGCTACGAGGCCTCGCGACGCATCCGCGAGGGCTCGGAGGAGATCCGGCGGATCCCGATCGTGGCGTTGACGGCCCACGCGATGCGCGAGGAGCTGGACCGCTGCCTCGCCGTGGGCATGAACGACTACATCACCAAGCCTTTCCTCGAGGATGTCCTGCGGCGGAAGCTGGAGCACTGGCTGAGCGACGCCGGCGACCGGCCCGAGCCGGAGCGCCCCCCCGCGCTGGAAGCCTTGCCGCCGCTCGACGACACCCGAATCACCGAGTTGCGGGGCCTGGGGCGGGCCGTGGGCCGGGACGTGCTGGGCGAGATCGCGGAAACCTTTCAATCCCAGGCCCACGTGACCGAGATCCGCTCGGCGCTCGCCCGCGGCGACTGGCCGCTGCTCAAGCGGAGCGCGCACGCGCTCAAGGGGAGCAGCGCGGTGCTGGGAGCGATGGGCCTGTCAGCGCTCTGCGGGCATTTCGAGCAACTGCCGCCCAACATCGGAGCCGAAGCCTTCGCCGGCTCCCTGGCGGCCCTCGAAAAGGAATACCGGCGCGTCCTCTCCGCCCTCACCGCGGCGGCGCTGGAAGCGCGCTGAGGGCCGGCGAGGACGCGGGAAGGCGAGAGGGATTCTTGAAAGCTTCCGTAAATACCATCCATCGCCATCGCAACTTGTCCTCAGGGGAAAGGTTGCGGAAGTGTTGGAGACCTTACATCTGCGAGGCCCGCGTAACCTCCACCCATCGAGCACCGCGACACCGTTCCGTAGAGACGCCCCCAGACGCTCTACGACACCCTGCGCAGGCCACGGGGACGGCGGGGCGTCTCCGCAGCGGCGATGCCGTCGCAATCCTCTCCGACCTCGGACGTCACGAATCCCAGCCACGAGATCCTGACCGGCACCTGGTTCGACCCGACGATCCGGCTGGCATCTATCCCCTGCACCTTGTTCCGAACCGCCGCGCCACTCCATTTTTCGCCAACCCTGTAAAAGTGCCGCTCTAAGTTACTGACACCAGGAGCTTTGTCAGAGGTGACCAGATTTTACGTCTTATTAGGGGTATGGGAAGGAAACTTCGCTACATCCCCGAGGGGGGCGCCCTGGTCGAGGTCACCTGCCGGACCCTACAAGGACGCCTGCTGCTCCGGCCAAGTCCGGAGCTCAACGACATCGCCGCTGGGGTTCTCGGCAGGGCCCAGCGGCTCTATCCGGTCGACATCGTGGCGTTCAGCCTGATGTCCACACATTACCACCTGATCGTCCGAGCGGAGAACGCCAAACGGCTCGCGCGTTTCGCGGGCTATTTCAACTCGAATCTGGCCCGTGAGGTGAGCCGGCTCACCGGTTGGACGGGGAAGATCTGGGATCGACGCTACCAGGCGATTCTGATCAGCGGCGAGGAAGAGGCGCAGGTCGCGCGTTTCCGGTACGTCCTCAGCCACGGGGTCAAGGAGCAGCTTGTCGCCAATCTCCTGGAATGGCCAGGACTCCACTGCGCCCGGCCGATCCTGAACGGCGCCCTCTTGACCGGCACCTGGTTCGATCGGACAAAGGAGTAAGCCGCCCGTCGCCGGCGAGGAGAGAATCCCGATCCTCTCCAGTACACCAGGATCGAGACGGTGATCCTCTCTCCCCTCCCCTGCTGGGACCATCTCACTCCGGAAGCCTACCGGCAGCGGGTAGCGAGCCTGGGCGAGGAGATCGAGCAGGACGCCGCCGCTGCAAGGGGGCGGACAGGCGTCGAGCCCCTCGGCCCGGCAATCATCCTCGCCCAGGACCCCACAAGCCGCCCCAAACGGCTGAAGAAATCGTCGGCCCCGCTCTTCCACGCGGCGAGCAAAGCCATGCCACTACCTCTACGAGGGCTTCGCCTGGTTTGTGGCGGCCTACCGCACGGCGGCCGAGAAGCTCCAGAGAGGAAATCCTGACCCGCACTTCCCCAGAGGAAGCTTCCCGCCAGCGTTGCCGTTCGTCAGCGGGTAAAAGCGGAGGCAGTCTTCTGAGCCTGGATCACGGGTGCAAAAGGGAAGGTGTGCTCAGACGGCTAATTTGGCGTGGATTTCATGAAACTGACGTCGTGATTTGACCCTGGAGAAGCCTCCCAGCCTCCTCAAGTTACGCCCTAAGAGCGTCTAACAGAACCTGGTTTCCTGTCCTGCTGCTTTTGTAGGGGCAGCCCTGCGTGGCCGCCCTGGGCGGGGGGAGCTTGCGCGAGCAGGGCGGCCACACAGGGCGGCCGCTACGGGAGTTTTGATAGACGCTCTAAGGACTTGACAAGGCGAAATTGGCGCTCGGGACGGGCGTCGGGTGGGTTCGGAGAACACGATCTTATCCAAGGACATGGCACCATTCTCCGTTACCTTCATCCTTCCTCTCTTCCCAGGCTTTTGCTCCGCGCGAGTCAATTTTTCGGTTCGTACACCACGACCTCTCCAGGATAGGGATGGAAGCGCTCCTTGGGGTCATTATCTAGGCCGGTGCGCTGAAAACGCAACAATTCTTCCATGGTAAAAGTCTGCGGCTTGGCCCTGTCCGTCCGGTACAACTCGAGAGCGTGATAATCGAAATATAGGTCGTCGTAGAGAGCGACATGCTCATACCACTCGACAGGCACAGGAATCTTAGAGACGGCTGAGACGCCCACCTCCAAGAAGTGCCGTCTGAAGCGGAGAGTATCCGCGATTGGGCACCAATCGTCTATGCCAAAGTGCACGCGTCCTTCCAGGACGTAAAAAGCGATCGGGAAAATTTCGCATAGCACGACCTTGTACTCGCGGCAGTTGCACTCGAAGGTGCCACGATCGAGGAACGGGCAGCCGTTAATAAGCCTGAGCACGTCGAGCTCTATTCCATTATCCATCCGTACGACATCGAGATATTTCGCGGTGAACTCCGCGACCGACAGATCGGAGAGGGCTGCCATGTACTCCCGTTCACCCGGCATCAGCGTGCCGATCTTGTTGAACTCGCAGGCGCCACCGCACTTAGCGCAGACCATGAACGTCTCGGGAGTATCTCCCCGAAAGACGCGATGGAATTCGGCGAAGTGATGCATGGGAACCGCCGTGAATCGCATTAGAGCTTACCTCCGAATCTAATCGTCCAATTCTTGAGAAGAGCCGACTGTTCCTGCTCGTCGGTCATTTTTCTCGCGTCTTCCAAGATCCTTTCGTTCCAGATCTTGGCGAAGGAAGTTGCCAATGAATTGACAACCCGGCTATCAAGCGCAATGTCGAAGGTCGCCTCTTCCCGTTTCTTTATCCAGTCGAGATCAACGTTAAAGGTAGAAAGGCCCCCGCCCGCCCGCACATGCTCAATGAACTTGTCCCGAAAGTGGCTGTCGATCTGATCGTGACCCACTTCGCTCGTCATCGGCTCGCAGATAATCCCGCCCCTACTCGTCACAAGGTCCGCGTCATAAAGAACGATAGATATCGGCCACAGGAGAAAGTGCTTCGGGTCGATTTCAACGAAGTGCAGAAGGCGATCTATTTCACTCTCGGTGACCTGATCGTGGATGAGCTGGTTTCTGATAGAAACCATTTTCATGCGGATTCCTTCGTCCTCCGGAACCATGAAGTAGTGCTTGCGTTCGTCGCGAATCGCCGCCTTGATGCTCGCAAAAAACAACGGCTCGGCGCCCCAGAAGAGATCGCGAGTGATCTCCCAAATTGAGTAGGCTTCACGCTCCCGCATCAAAACATCAGCGTAGCCCCACAGCCATGGGAGATCTTCGACGAAGACCTGAGTACCGCTGAGTTGGGTAGTGATAGGATTGCGTGGTATACGCCTCCGATCCGAGCCATCTTGAAGCTCAGGCGCCTTGAGGGAGAGTCGCAATGCCCTACGCAGATCCAATAGGAAGGCGGCGCTCTGACTCTCATCGTAGAAGCGAGAAAAATCGAGCTGTATGGTTTCGACGGCCCGAAGATCAAACGGCAGACCGTTCGAGTTGTCTGCCACAAGGAGCGTAGGTTTCCTGAAACTGTGGGCGATACCTACCTCATACATTACGTTGGGATTAATAAAATTCCCCTCCCGCGGATCAGCGACAACAGCGATGACAAGATCCGCGTTAAGGAGCGAATGAACTATCTTCTCGGTGACCATCCCAGGCCGGCGCTGGTCGTCAGCCTTGGCGCATTGGCACTGGCTCCCGAAAGCATCTCTGACTTCCGGAAAGATGGCATCGTAGTATACGGCCCGGAGATCATCGATCAATGGCATGCAGACGAAACAATTCTTCATCGAAAGGATCCTCCTGACGATCGCCAGGCACAACCTGGCATTGAATGTTTACGGCCCTAGCGGGCGGATCGGAGGAACTTCTACTGGGAACCAGAGATGGTTCTAACCTCTCGAGATATAGGATTTATGTGGAAGACGTCCTTACCCGATGTAAGGGCATAACGAACGACGTCTCCCGTACCACCGAGACCGACCGCTTCCTTGCCATTCCAGACTGCGACCATCCGCTCAGCGAGATCAACCACACGCTGGCCCGCCACCAGATAGGATTCTTCCTTGGTGGAGCACTCGGAGAGGATTTCGATCGCCGCCGCCCGATTGAGAAGGGTGCGGTAGGTTTCGAGATCCCTTCCCGGATTGAGAGTTTTCTCGTATGTCGCGAAAGGCAGGATCACGCGCAACTCACCGCCATGCTCCAGGACTAGCTCGGCGAAGAGCTGGTCTGCTCCAATAGCAAGAGAACTGAACCCGATGAGCGGCGAAGCAACTTCCGCGAGTATAGATTGCAGAACCGCTGTGACCCAGTTCCACGCCTCGAAATCCTGAAGTTTCTGATGTCCAGTGATCCCGAGTATCATGTCTACACCAAACCCTTATGGGCCAAATTCCAATAGAATTGCCCGAGAGCCGTCAGCTTAACCCATCCTCCTTCGAGAGCAACGAAATAAAGATCTTTCCCGGCTTGAGTTGTCAGGAGATTCGCGTTGCGGAGAATTTTGAATTTTTTAAAGAGAACGACATGTGAGGGCTTCGCCGCCAATTCCGTATGCTCGTAAGAAGGAGCGAGGCGATACAGGCTCTTCTCATCGGCAAAAAACTCCGGCAACTGACGCAGAAGAGAGTCCGATACGGTCGGCTTGCACAAGCGGACCGGGGGAAGATTGTCCGCGTACGACTTGTACATGGGACGCTGGTCCCATGACCCGAGAGCCTGCTCGGCATAGGCGTAGATGGACGCCGCGGATATCCGCCCCCGTACGTCCGCCGCCCCTCCGGCCAAGGCACCGAGGATCAACTTGGTGAACACGCCATTTCCTGCAATCTCGCGGGATGTCTCGGTCGAGCGGGAGGCGGCGAGGATCGTCAAGCCTTCGCGGATCAGCGCCTGATTCATAGCGCTTCCGTTTCCTTGTAGAAGTGCCGGATCTCCGACTTTTCCAGCGTAACAGCAGTCGATAACCAATAGGACAGATTTCGCCAGCGACTTGCTGGCGAGTGCCACAAGCTCTTCCATGGAAAGGCCAGGATCTCCGTGCGTTCCGTCCTGCGTGACGATCACCCCTCCGGCTTTGGTCGGCGTACCATGCCCGGAGAAGTGGAAAAGGATATGACCATCGAAGTTGCCGAAGAGATTGTGCCACTGAGAGCGAAGATATTCCCTGGTTATGGGGGAACTGTCGGCACTAGTGAGCATACGGCAGTCGTAGTTGGGGCTACCATCTCCATTGCGCGCCAAGAACTGGTGCATGCATCGAGCATCGGCGACGCAGCCTGTTAGTTGCGACATGTGCTGGTAGTGATCGATGCCCACGATGAGCGCGCGCTTTGTGGTATTCATCTGTGTTCTCCCATTAGCAGGGTGGGCTTCCATAAGGTTCGCCTTATCTATCCCCACACTCTCGGATGATGGGTTCTTGAACTGTCGATGAAGTTGGTACTGCCTTTTCACCCTCCCGGTCTCCATTTGGAGTTTCATCGCCGAATTGCGGCGTCATCTCCGGACCGTCGTCGGGCCGATGGATCGGTATTTGAACCGTTGAGCTCGACGCCTTCGGCTCATCGCCATATCTCGGAGGATCGCTCTTCCTCCCATCCTTGCCTCTTTCACTGGTTTTCGGTGCCTGTGAATCAGAACCGAGTGGCGCCTTCTTCCGCGCGGGCATGTCAGTATCCTCCCGGATCGCCCCTCGCGACCGTGGACCGAGCCCCTCCATGAAGGCTCGGGCGAGGGGTTGTTCCGGGATAACCCGGTCTAGAAGAATTTGTTGGGAAGTTGGCTCAAAAACCGCCCTGGACAACGAAGCCGGCCCAGTAGTATGGGCGGCGCCAGGATCTTGTGCGAGCGAGAGCCAATTGCGCCTGTTGGAGGGCGCGGGCGGGACTGAGATGCTGACGGAGAAGACCGTCGTAAAAGAGGCCCATCAATTCGGCGGTGGCCCGATCGTTGACGGCCCAGTCGCTCGCGACGACACGGGCCGTTCCCGCGGTGAAGAAAGCATGTGCCAATCCCACCAATCCTTCACCCGAGACGGCAACTCCGCGACCGCTCTGGCAGGCGCTCAAAACGGCGAGGTCCGCAGGGAGATGAAGGCGCGCGATCTCATGGGCAAAAAGGATGCCGTCTTGGGGTCTTCCCTGGCGATCGAAGAGCGACAGCGCGAGACCCGAGAGCTCCGGATGGTTCTCGTCCGGCAGACCATGCACCGCAAAGTGCAAACGATGGTAGCCCTCGAGCTCTCCGGAGAGAACCCTTGCCTTGGTCGCCTCGAAACGCCGGGCGTCGAGCCGTACCTCAGGGCGAACGAGAGTGAGGATGCGCCGGGCCTCGTCGTCCGTATATCGGAGTCGTGGCAGATGGAGCAGACCAGTCATGGGGGCCGACCTCAGAAAGCCGAAAAGACCGAAAGCCGGAGCCCTTTTCTTAATGATCTGACTCGACGCGTCAGGCCTCCAGGTCTCGTAAACGGCATCGGCGAACATTGCCAGGTCTTTTTGGGGTCTTGCTCCCGACCGGCGCTCTCGCTCGGCAAGACGCACCGCGACGGAGGCGGAAGGCGCATAGGCGATCTCGTGCGCCGTGAGGAGCGGTTCCCCAGGATGCTCGGGATCAGGCAGCGCTCCCAGAGGTAGAGCGTGCAGTGCTCCGTCCATCACCAGCAACCAACGTGGTGCCCCAAGTTCGGGCATGGCTTTGGCCACCAAGAGCCTCGCGGCGGCCAAGAGCGTCTCCTGGGACTGGACGCTCTCCGCCGAGGTCCCCGACGTTGAAAGTACGCCAATCGTTTTACGAGCCAGTGTTTCTATCTGCTCCTGCCGGGGAAGGCGGTGGACCGAAAGATGTTGTCGCGAGACAACCCATAGATAGCTGGCGTCTTCGCCGAGATCGAATTCCAGCAGGACGGTGTCCCCGCGGATCCAGCTTTGGATCTCGCGTAAGGAAAGAGGAGTTCCCCCGAAGCCGGGATCCGGAGGGTCTTCCTCGCGGCGCAGGTCGAGCACCGCCTTCCGGACCTCCCGCTCAGCCTGTTCGATTATAGGGGCCGCCACCTCGCTCGATCGGAGGGCGCTGAGGCGTTCTTCGGCTCGGCTGAGTGTTTTGGAGGCTCGCATCTCGGCCGAGCGGCGCGTTCCGACGGATGGCGACCGGTAAGTCGCCATGAGGTCCAGGAGACGCCGAGCCCGGGAACGTTCCGAAATTTCAAAGGCCTCGACGAGCAAGGACCGAGCGCCGGTCTCGCCGTAGAGCTCGAGGGTTAGGTCTACCGCGAGGTCGAAGTAGGACTGTTGGCTCGCGAAGACCGACGTCTTGAGATCCGTCCGCCCCAGCTCGCGCCGAAGGTGCTCGACCTCCTCAAGAGCTTGGCGCGCAAGAGAGAAGGCCGCCTCAAGATGTCCCTGTGCTCGCTCCAGCCGTGCCCGGCCGGCAAGAGCTGCCGGCTTGATCCAGCGATTCTCCGAAGACCCCACCTCGGCAGATATCCTCTGGAATAGCCGGTCTGCCACCACCAGGTGCCCACGCTTGAGTTCGGTCCAGGCAAGGTCCTGGCGAGTGGCGATCGCGCTTTGACGGTCTTGCATTATTTCCAGAGCGGTGAGGGCGCTCCGGAACAACTTTGAGGCCTCGTCGAAGTTCCCTTGGTCGTAAGCGCGCCGCGCTAAACGCCGCTCAAGTTGTGCGAGCGTCGCAGACCCACTCTTACCTCCAAGTTTCAGGGCCTCAAAGAATGTGCTCTGAGACTCCTCTCTGCGACCAAGATTAGCCAGCGCCTCGCCTTTCTGGGCAAGGACCTTCGCCCGTTCGTCGGACGAGGAGCCCTTCGGAAACCGCGCCAAACCTTGTTCCGCAACATCAAGCGCGAGTTGCGGCTCTCCCGCCAGATTGTAAACAGAAGCGAGATTCCCCAGCACCAGGGCAGCAGCGAAGTCATCCCCTACTTTGTCCCACACGCTCAGGGCCTCGCGATAGAGGTTTTCCGCCCGGGCAAGCTCACCTCGCTCCTCAGCTCGATGCCCAAGGTTATTGACCACCTTCGCTTCCCAGGTAGGCTGTCCCAGTTGCTTCCATTCGGCGAGCGCCTCGCGATCCGCGGCATCAGCCTCGGCACTTTCGCCGAGCTCGGTCGACACCTCGGCGAGCATGGTGGCAGCACTGGCCCGGGTTCCTGGCGCTTGAGCGGCAACGGAGAGCGCGAGGCACTCGCGAAGGGAAGTTGCAGCCTCCTCCTTACGGTTCTGACTTTCCAGAACTCGCGCCCACTGAACCCGCGCGTAACCTTCGCTGCCTGCATCGCCAGCCCGCCGGAAGAGCCGAACCGCTTCCATATAGAGCGGCAGCGCGTTGAGATCGCTGATTTTGTCGTTCCGCCGGCGAAGCTCTTCGGCCCGGGCTAGATAATTCTGGGCCTTTACGGTGAGCCGATCGCGGGCGGTCGCCGGACGGATTTCCACAACCTCGAGGTGGAAGGACTCGGCAGCATGCTTCCCGCCCCCTTCTACCTCGAGGACATAGCGGCCGTCGAGCGGCGCCACCACCCGAAGAAGCTCGGGAGCCGGCACGACGCTCTGGGTATCAAGAGGTGCCCAGCTCTCCGCGTCCGGAGGACGGAGAGTCAGCACTATATCCAGAGACTCTTGCGTCACGCGGAGTGCGAGATATTGATCGCGACGCAGCTCGAAGACGAAACTCCGGGCCAATCCTGCTCGAGCGTTGCTCGATAGAGAGAAGCCGGGCCGAAGGCTAAGACGCGTCGGCTCCGCATGACGGCAGGTGAGAAGCGCAAGAACGACGAGGGGGAACCAAGCTCGCCTGCAAACCAGCAGTCGAAGTATCATCGAGGGTCCTCACGACCAGGTTTGAGGAACAGACCGATTCTACGGCCTTTCATGCGAGAACCCTCTCTTAGACTATTTCTCGATCACGATCCGATAGGTGCCGAGAAGCTTCTCCCGGCCTCCCGTGATCCCGTAGAGTTCCAAGGAGTAGGAGCCGAGCGGAAGAGCACCCGCAGGTAAGCTCAAGTGAAAGCCTCCGGGGGCCTGAAGCAAAAGATCCTCAGACCGCCAGACTACCGCTCCGTCCGCACGGTGAATACGCACTCCATAACGAGCCGAGTTGACTACGACCGCCGGATTCAGGATCAGGAGGGCCGAGCCGCCCGGCGTCTGAAAACGAATCGGAGTCGCCTGGGCCCCCACGCCTCGTTCTGGACCGGAGGACGTCAGATCGTAGAGACCTACATTGACCTGCGGTCGCGGGGGTGGGCTCGTCTCCTTAAAGAGGAAGAGACCGACGCTTATGGCAGCGAAGATTGCCACAGCGCCATAGGCGAAAGCCCGCGAACGAACGAATGAGCGATGGGGGATCGAAGTCGGCGGGTAGAGTACCGGGGACGGCGGACGCTCCTCCGCTCTTGTCGCGGCCCGAAACTCCTGCCACGACGCCTCAAGATCAGCCGGCGCGGCCTCCTCATCATCGGCAAAGAACTCGACGGCGTCCAGCACGAGCGCAGTGCACTCTTTACAAAGCGACAGATGCTCTCTGATAGCTGCCACTTCCGCCGGTGGGATCTCGCCGCGGTGGTAAGCGATGAGCCGGCTCGCCGATGGGTGCTCCACGTTACCCAGCTCTTCACGCGTAAGTGCAACCATCGCCGCATGAATTGGTTGATCTGATCTTCTCAATAAAACCTCTCCTCTCCTCTCCTCGACGATTTAGAAGTCGATCGGTCCGAAGTGCGGCTCCAGTATGAGCCGAAGATGCTTCTTCGCTTGGTGGAGATGCGATTTGACAGTCTCAATCGAGATTTTCATGACTTCGGCAATCTCCTTGTACTTGAGATCGTCCTGAAGCCGGAAACGCACACATTGTCGCATCTGTTCCGGCAACTCGGCGAGCGCCTGTCTGAGGATCTCGAGCTGCTCGCGGGAAATAGCACTGGCCAGGGCATCCTGTTCGCCGGCCAAGAGGGCGAGGTTCGCAACCTCTTTGGGCTCTCCTTCCGGGTGAGGCTCGTCCAGGGAGACGACAGTCGCCGCGCGTTTCAAAGTCGCCTTGGCCCGTAGCGCGTTAGCCCGCACGTTGCTGGCAATCTCAAAAAGCCAAGCCTCAAGCTGCAACCGGTTGTCGAGTTTTGCCTCACCCCGGAAAACCCGCAGGAAAGTTTCTTGAGTGAGATCCCGCGCTTCTTCTGGCAAGATCCCCTTGCTCTGGAAGAAGCGCTGAACACGGCGCTGATACTTGCAAAAGACGAGGCGCTCACCGTCCTCGCCTACCTCGCCAAGCTCCAACAGCACGGGATCAAACCTTGGCATAGCCGCCGAGCCAGCCGCTCCCTGCCTCCTGAGCACCGGCCGGCTTCCCTCCAAATGTTATCGAAGTCCATCGATGAGATCTTAATCTGTCTATGCTTTTCCGCTACCTACTTCTATCATAACGCGCTGCCATCTCGGGGCACGGGGACTTCCAGCCCGGGGGACTTGGTGCTGTGGGGACTTGCTGCGGGACTTGGGCCGCGGTGCGGTAGGCGGCCACGAACCAGGAGAAGCCCTCGTAGAAGTAGTGGCGCATGGCCTTGCTCGCGGTGTGGAAGAGCGGGGCGGGGGATTTCTTCAGCCCTTTGGGACGGGTTGTCGGGTCCTGGGCCAGGATCGCCGCCGCGCCGAGCGGCTCGGTGCCCGTCCGCTTCCTCGCCGCGGCGGCGTCCTGCTCGATCTCGACGGCCATGTTGGCGACGCGTTGCCGGTACGCCTCCGGGGAGAGGTGCTGTCAGCAGGGAAGAGGCGAGAAGGTCACGGTTTCGGGGGTTGGCGTAGCGGAGACGGTCGGCGGTCTCTCCTTGCGGCGGTCTCGCACGGTAGCGCGGCCCTTCAGGCCGCATCGATTTGGATTCAAATCCCAGAACCCAGGGCGATGCCCTGGGCTGAAGGAGATCGGCCCGTTGGGCCTTTGAAGGAGAACGTCCGTGAATAAGCCCTTACTGTACCCCCCTTGAGGCCGCTCATCCAGATGCCCGTGCCTCCCCATCCCTAAGGGCTCGTCACGGAGTAAATGTGCCATTCAGCGTCCGGCCCAACGGGTCAGGAGACCCCAGCCCAGGGTTGAGGCCGAAGGCCGATGCCCTGGGAAGAAAACGCGTTCCCAATCGTTGCGGCCTGAAAGGTCGCGAGAACCCGATTCGGCAAGACAGCTCTCGCGGCCTTTCAGGCCGCGGCCCGTTGTCATCCTTCCCCCCCCCAGGGCATCGGCCTTCGGCCTCAGCCCTGGGCTCCATTCTCCCGACCCGTTGGGTCGGACGGGAGCCGAACGCCTTAGGACTGAGATCTGGGAACGGGTGCAGTTATTCTGTGACGAACCCTACCCCTGCCCACCCTCGCCCGACCTCCGCGCATACAGCGCCTCGTGAAACGGCTTTCCCTCGCGGACGAGCCTGATCTCGCCTTCGGCGAGCAGCCGGCGCAGGACGTCCGAAGCGGTGCGGGCGTCGATGGGGTTGGAGAGGTGGTCCGCGAAGCGGCGGCTGGTTTCCGCCGCCAGGGCGGTGGCGCCGAAAGGCTCCGGCAGGTCGGGGCGCTGGGCGGTCAGCTTCAGCAGGCTCGCCACCCGGTTGCGGCCGGGGGGTGGGAGCTTCGCTGGATCGACGGCCCCGGCCGGCCCGGGGGGCGGCGGCAGCGGCTTGGCGAGATCCACCGCCGAGGCGGCTACCCCGCGGAAGGCCTCCAGGCTCTCCGTCACCTTGGCCAGCTCGGCCCCGTGGAGCTCCTGCTGCTCCTGGTGATGGACCGCCTGCCGCGCGTGGAGAGCCTCTTGCTCGCGGTGAAAGACGGCGCGCCGCTCCAGATTGGACAACACCTCTTCCACCGACAGCTTCGAGCTCATCTTCTTCTCTCCCGATCTCTGTCCAGGTTGCGGTGAACCGTATACGGCGGATCGTAGCACGCGAGGACGCGGCAGAGACCGGGACGTTGCGGTGGGGATGGCCAGATTGCGGTGAGCAAGCTTGAGTCGCGGTGGATTCGTGGACGTCGCGGCGGCATAGCTCCGGATGCGGTGGAGATGAAAACGTTGCGGCGGAGACGAGCCCATTGCGGTGGAGGGCTCTCGGTTGTGGCGAAGCACGGGAGCTTGCGGCGGACAGGAAGAGGACGCGGTGGAGTGCTCTGGGTTGCGGTGGATACCGTAAGGTTGCGGCAGAGCCGCTTATATCACGGCGGGCCCGGAAAGCTTGCGGTGCCCCCTGCGCTCCACCGCAACCTGGGCCTCTGTTGCGGTGAAGATGGCGACGTTGCGGTGGAGCGGCGAAGGTCGCGGTGGAGTATCTTCTCCATCCCGCCTGGGGCGGCGCCGCGGCGGAGCGGGTCAGGTTGCGGTGGAGGAAGGGCCGTTGCGGTGAAGAAGGACCGTTGCATTGGGGGAAGAGACGTTGCGGCGGGGGAGCCGCTCTGGATGGACGGCTCCCGGTTGGTGTTCGCGGCTTATGGAGGCTGCGGTGTGCCGGGGCCCCGTCCTCTTTCTTCGCGATCAGGAAAGGGCTGGCCGTTGGAGTAGTGGACAACAATCACCGTTGTTGTTATCCTCTCCAACATGAAGGCCAGGTCGCTGCTCCATGAACGCCGAGTCATCGCCGAGGAGGCCTTTGTGGAGTTGGTGGTATGGCAGGTGCCCTCACCAGTGCTTGCCGATTTCTGGAATGACGTGGACCACTGGAGGTCTTGAGATGCATACAGTGACTCTGGAAGTGTCATCCCGCGAGGAAGTCAATCACCGTTTCCTGCGCGCTTTCGAGGGGGAGCCCCAAGGGGAGATCATCAGCTTCGAGACGCCGGCTCTGCTGTTCAAGGTGCTGACGCAGAAGCGATGGGAGCTGCTGTCGATGATGACGGGCGCGGGGCCGATCACCTTGCGCGAGGCGGCCCGCAGGGTCGAACGGGACGTCAAGGCCGTGCATGGGGATGTCCATGCGCTGCTCAACGCGGGAATCCTGCAAAAGACGGAGGACGGCCGGATCGTGTTCCCGTTCGATGCGGTCCGCGTCAACTTCGTGCTTCAGGCGGCCTGAGCCCGCTGAAGTTTCGGCCGGCCCTTCGGGGCTTGGAGAATTGTCGGCCTGCCAACCCGGGGTTGCCACCCCGGGCTGTTCAAAGTTCGCCCCTACGGGGCGAGGGAGGGGACAAGCCCCTCCCCTACGAAAAGGGGTTCCGGTCAGATCTGGTTTATGGGATTGGCTGGCTTCAGCCCACCGGTCCGCAGGTGGTGAAGGAGAGGAACGCTCCACAGGTCGTGGTGGCGCCGTCCAGGGTGCAGCTACGGTTGGTGCTGGCGTGCGCGCAGTAGGAGCAGCTGCAGACCGGAGGGGCCGGGGGATCGGCGAACGCCGCCAGAGAGGTGATGGACAGGATCAGGGAAAGGCCGGCGATACGGGCGAACTTGTGCATGGATGAGTCCTCCTCAAGGGTGAACCCATAGCTTAGTTTAAATATGGCCGGGAGTACAACCGCCCGGTCACCAGCTCACGCCGCCCTGGATCAGCCCGCCCGCGGCGGCTCTCGCGAGGGGCTTGGAGAAGAAGTAGCCCTGGCCGTAGTGGCAGGAGAGGGCCCGCAGACGGGTGACCTGCTCGGCGGTCTCGATGCCTTCCGCCGCGACGTCCATCCGCAGGGTCCGCGCCAACGTCACGATGGTGCGCACGATCTCGGAACGCTCGCCGCCGCCGTCCATCTCGCTGATGAAGGAACGGTCGATCTTCAGCGCGTCCACCGGCAGGCGGTGGAGGTAGCTCAGGGAAGAGTAGCCGGTGCCGAAGTCGTCGATGTAGAGCTTGACCCCGAAGTTGCGCAGGGCCACCAGCTTGGCCACCGCGTCCTCGGCCTGCTCCATGATCGTGCTCTCGGTGATCTCCAGCCGCAGGCATTCCGGCCGCACCCCGGTCTTGCGCAGGATGTCCTGGAGCCGCGGCACCAGGTCCGCCTGCATGAACTGCTTGCTCGACAGGTTGACGGTGACCGCCAGCCGCTCGCCCCCCCAGGGGCGGGACTGCCACTCGGCGAGCTGGCTGCAGGCCTCGTGCAGCACCCACCAGCCGATGGGCACGATCAGCCCGGTGTCCTCGGCGACCGGCACGAAGCCGTCCGGGTGGAGCAGGCCGCGCCGCGGATGGCGCCAGCGCAGCAGCGCCTCGAAGGCGTCGATCTTGCCGCATTCGAGTGAGACGATCGGCTGGTAGTGGATCTCGAACTCGCAGCGCTCGATCGCCCGCCGCAGGTCGGTCTCGAGTTGGAGGAGAGCCACCGCCCGGTCGTGCATGTCCTGGTCGAAGACGGCGTCCCGCGATTTGCCGTTGGACTTGGCGCCGTACATGGCGGTGTCGGCGTCGCGCAGGACGTCCTCGGGGCGGTCGTAGTCGCCGCCGGCGCCGACGGTGATCCCCAGGCTCATGGTGACGAACACCTCGTGCCCCTGGGCCCGGAAGGGGCGCGCCATCTCCTTGTGCATGCGCTGGGCGACCTGCACGGCGTGGTCGACGTCGGTCACCTCATCGAGCAGGATGGTGAACTCGTCGCCGCCGAGCCGCGCCACGGTGTCCCCCGGCCGCAGGCAGGATTCGAGCCGCCGGGCGACCGCGATCAGCAGCTCGTCGCCGGCGCTGTGGCCGAGGCTGTCGTTGACGTTCTTGAAGCGGTCGAGGTCGATGAACAGCACGGCGTAGGTGTAGCTCAGCCGCCGCTTGGCGTGGGCGATCGCCATCCCCAAGCGGTCCATGAACAGGGCGCGGTTGGGCAGGCCGGTCAGCGGATCGTGGAAGGCGTCGTGCAGCAGCCGCTCCTCGGCCAGTTTGCGGGCGGTGATGTCGGACTGCGAGCCCGCCATCCGGTAGGCCTCCCCCGCCGGGTTGCGCACGGCGAGGCCGCGGGTGAGCACCCAGCGGTAGCCGCCGCCGCGGTGCAGCATCCGGTGCTCGCTCTCGAAGTCGGGCGCGCGGCCGGCGAGGTGGGCCGTGAGGGCCGAATGAACCACCGGCAGGTCGTCGGGGTGCACCCGTTTGAACCACTCCGCCGACTCGTCGGTGACGTCGCCGTTGGTGTAGCCGAGCATCGCCTTCCAGCGCGACGAGAAGTAGACGCGGTCGGTCCGCAGGTCCCAGTCCCAGAGCCCGTCCTTGGCGCCGTCCACCGCCAGCGCGTAGCGCTCCTGGCTGTCGCGCAACGCCATCTCGGCCCGCTTGCGCTCGATCGCGTAGCGGATCGCGCGCCCCAGCAGGCCGCCGTCGACCAGCCCCTTGACGAGATAGTCCTGCGCCCCCTCGCGCACCGCCGCCACCGCCAGCTCCTCGTCGTCGCAGCCGGTGAGCAGGATGATCGGCAGGTCGGGCGCCTCGGCCTTGATCCGGGTCAGCGAATCGAGCGATCCGGCACGGCAGTCGGGCAGGGAGACGTCGAGCAGGGCGACGTCGACCTTGCCGCCGTCGCGGAGGAACTCCAGGGCGCGGGAGACGCGGTCGACGAAGGTGAGGGAAAGTGGCTTGAGGGCGGTACGGCCCAGCAGAGTCCGGATGAGACGCGCGTCATCCGGATTGTCTTCGACCATGAGGATCGAGACCGGGTCGCCGGGTGTCATGGCTGAACTCCCTCACAAAACGCGGCTCGACCGAAGGAACCGCGCAAGCGATCGTAAATTCCCGAGGAAACCAATCGACTACAAGATCTCGCGCATAATAACACATTGTGTTTGTCAACGATTTATAGTGCTTCACGACGCGGGAATCGTGAAGTAGAAGGTGGAACCGCGGCCGGGCTCGGACTCCACCCAGATGCGCCCGCCGTGGCGCTCGACGATCTTCCTGCAGATCGCGAGGCCGACGCCGGTGCCCGGGATCTCGGTCCGCAGCCGCTTGAAGATGGCGAACACCGCCTCCGCCTCGGCGGGATCGATCCCGATGCCGTTGTCGCGCACCGAGAAGATCCATTCGCGCCCCTCCCGCCGCGCGGCGACGTGCACCTTGGGCGGCTCCTGGCCGCGGAACTTCAATGAATTGCCGATCAGATTCTGCAAAACCTGAACAATCTGGGAGGGTTCGACTTCAATCTTCGGCAGCGGCGAGCGGGTGACGGCCGCGCCGGTCTCCTCGATCCTGTCGCGCAGATGGCCGAGGGTCTCCTCCAGCAGGTCGTCGATGCTGGCGGCCTCCAGCCGCCGCTCCCGGCTCTCGACGCGGGTGAGCGCCAGCAGGTCCTCGATCAGCCGGCGCAGCCGGCCCGCCGCGCCGATGACGACGTCGACCAGCTCGTCCCCCTCGGCGCCGAGCTTCCCCTTGCTGTCTTCCTTGAGGAGCTGGGTGTAACGCTCCATCATGCGGACCGGCTCCTGCAGCTCGTGCGAGGCCATCGAGGCGAACTGCAGCAGCTCCTCGTTGGCGCGCCGGAGCTGCGCCGACTCCCGGGCCCCCTCTTCCTCGGTCTCCTTGCGGGCGGTGATCTCCTCGACCAGGCCGTCGATGCGGGTGGTTCCGCCGTCGCGGACCACGGTGCCGATCACCTCCACCCAGATCATCTGCCCGTCCGCCCGCCGCAGCCTCACCTCCCGCGCGGCGCCCGCCGCTGCCGCGGAGGTTCCGTTCGAGCCCCCCCACCCCGCCGCCGCGGCGAGGAACGGCTCGAGATCCAGGCCGTTGGCGCTCTCGAGGTCGTCGACGCCCAGGAGCTGGAGAAAACCGGGGCTGGCGTTGAGCAGGCGCCCCTGCGGCGTGGCGCTGAACACCGCCATCCGCGCCCGGTCGACGAGCGATTCGAGCGGCGCCGCGCCCGCGGACCCGGCGGCGGCCGGCCGGGCGCGCCTCCTGCCGGCGGGATCCAGGGCCGTCCGCACGGCCTGCGGCAGGCGGAGGAAGGCGGCGGGGCCCTTGACGAGGTAGTCGGCGGCGCCCAGGCGCGTGGCCCGCAGGGCGGTCTCGGCATCGCCCAGACGGGTGAACGGGATCACCGGGACCTCGGGCCAGTCCTCTTTCAGGGCCGTCAGGAGGGCCAGCCCGTCCGCCCAGCCGAGCTTCAGCTCGAGGATCACGAGGTCGAAGCTCCTCCGTCCGCAGGCACGGCCGAAGGCCGGCGCGTCGGCGACCTCCTCGACGGCGAACCGCGGCAAATCGCGTTCCAGGACGATCCGAGCCAGGGCTCGGTCGTCGGGATCGTCATCAATGAGCAGGATGAGAGGGAGGCCGTCGCGCATGCGTAACCTGCAAGCTATCGGAAGGCGGGTGTTAAATCCACTTACCAATGGCTATAATTCCTTTATACCTCTCGATATAGCGCCGGCCCGGCAGCGGGCGGCAGTGGGTCCAGAAGGGAGGGAGATGGACTTTGAGCAGCGGCTGAGCCGCGAGATGCTGAAGATCGCCTCCTGGCCGCGCGGCCCGCTCCAGGACGCGGACGCGCTGCTCGATCATCTGCTGGCCCACGCGGGCGGCATCCTGGAGGCGCCGCGCGTCCTGCTGGCCTGGGAGGAGGCGGACGAGCCCTGGCTCTACCTGGCGCACCGGTCCGGCGGCCGGATCGAGCGGTCGCGGGAGGCCCCGCTCGCCAATCCCGAAGCCATCGAGGAGATCCTGCGCCGCCGCTTCGCCATGGATCGGGTGGATTCCTGGCCGGTGCGCGGGGAGACGATCCAGGGGCGCCTCTTCGCCCTCGACCGCCCCGCCCCCGAGGGAGAGTCTCTCGTCCTCGGCGAGATCGTGGCGCAGCGCGTCGCCGCCGAGCTCGACCAGTTCTACCTCACCCACCAGTTGCGGACCGCCGCGGTGACCGACGAGCGGGTGCGGCTCGCCTGCGACCTCCACGACGGCATGCTGCAGTCGCTCACCGGCACGGCCCTGCAGCTCCAAGCGCTGGCGAAATGGATGGAGAAGGATCCGCCGGCCCCGCCCGCCGACCTGCGGGAGATCCTGCGCGAGATCCAGCAGCTCATCGCCGCCGACCAGCGGGACCTCCGCTTCTTCATTGAGGAGCTGAAGCCGGTGCCGCGCGCGCTCGCCGGCCAGGGGGATCTCGCGAGCCGGCTGGCGGAGCTGGCGGACCGGCTGAAGCGCCTCTGGGTGCTCGACATCGACATCCACCTCGAAGGGCTCGACGGGCAGCTCTCGGAGGCCTTCACCCGCCAGCTCTACCGGCTGGTGCGCGAATCCCTGTTCAACGTCGCCCGCCACGCCGGGGCGTCCAGCGTCCGGGTCGAGATCGTCTGGCGCGAGCGGGCCCTGAGCATCACCGTCACCGACGACGGCCGCGGCTTTCCGTTCACCGGCCGCTATGACCACGAGGAGCTGCAGCGGCAGAAGCTGGGGCCGGTGAGCCTCAAGGAGCGCATCGCCGCCCTCGGCGGATCGATCGCCATCGACACCGGCCCGGGACTGACCCGGCTGGAGATGCACCTGCCGGCGCAGGGGGGAACCCGATGACACCGAGGGAAAACCCGACGATCATCCGGCTGGTGGTGGCGGACGATCACCCGATCGTGCTGGAGGGGCTCGAACGGCTCTTCGGCCTGGAGGGGGATCTGGAGATCGTCGCCCGCTGCGTCAACGCCCGGGAGGCGGTGGAGGCGGTGCGCCTGCACCGGCCGGACGTCGTGCTGCTCGACGTGCGGCTGCCCGGCGGCAGCGGCCTCGACGTGCTGGACCAGATCCGGCGGGAGGGGCTGCCGACCCGCGCCGTGCTGCTCGCCGGCTCGGTCAGTCCGGACGAGATGATGGAGGCCCTGCGGCTGGGCGCCCGCGGGGTGGTGCTCAAGGAGATGGCGCCGGAGCTGCTGATCCGCTGCATCCGCACGGTTCACGCGGGCGGGCGCTGGCTGGAGGACGACTTCCTCAGCCGCTCCATCGAGGGGATCCTCGACCGCGACGGCGTCGCCCGCTCAGGCCGGCAGCCGCTCTCCGCGCGCGAGATGGAGATCGTCCGCCTGGCGGCCACCAGCCACCACAACCGCGAGATCGCCGAGACCCTGCACATCGCCGAGGGGACGGTGAAGGTCCACCTGCACAACATCTACGAGAAGCTGAAGATCGACGGCCGGGTCGAGCTGACGATCTATGCTCGGGATCATGGGTGGGTGTGAGGGGGGAGGCAAAACAAGGACGGACAGGGACGAACACGGACGAACACGGACGTAGAGGATACCGGCGAGACCGGGCGTGTTCGTCCGTGTCAGTCCGTGCCGGTCCGTGTCGTCCGTGTTCTTGCTTTCCCGCAGGCCCCCGCCGCCGTGACACACGCGCGCAGCTCTTCCGCCAGCCGGCGGACGTGCGGCGGCCGGACCATCTGCTCGTGGCGGCCGGGGACGAGGCGGACGTCGACCTCGGCGGCGAGGGTGGACCAGCCGAGGGTCTCGTCCCCCAGCGTCTCCACCCCCTGCTCGGCGCGGAACAGGGTCAAGCGACCGGGGTAGGGCCCGGGGCGGTAGCCCCGCATCGCCAGCCGGTTGGCCTGGAAGACGGCGAGGTAGCGGCGGGCCTGGCCGAGGTCGAAGTCCGGCGGGATGGCGCCGGCGGCGCGCGCCAGCTCGATCACCCGGGTCAGCCGCTCCTCCGCCGTGGGCAGGGCGCGGAGCTCTTCCGCCGGGACGGCGAGGATCTCCTGGAAGGCGCGGGCCAGGATTTCGGCGTCGTCCAGGGGCTCGGCGCGGTCGAGCAGGGCGGCGCTGGTGTCGAGGAGCGCCAGCAGCTCGACCGGGCGCCCCTGGGCGGCGAGCCGCCGGGCCATCTCGTAGGCCACGTAGCCGCCGAAGGACCAGCCGGCCAGCCGGTAGGGGCCCGGGGAGCCCTGGGCGTCGAGGCCGGCGAGGGCGTGATCGACGATCTCGTCCATACTCCGCAGCGGCTCCTCCCCCGCCCGCAGGCCCAGCGCCTGGAGGCCGTAGAAGGGCTGGTCCGGCCCCAGCTCGCGCGCCAGCTCGGCGTAGCAGAGGACGGTGCCGCCGGCGGGGTGGACGCAGAAGAGCGGTAGTTGCTCCGGCTGACCCTTGCGGGGGGGCTGGATGGCCACCAGGGCGCTCGACCGCTCCGGCTCCTCCCCCGGCCGCCCGTAGCCGAAGGCCTGGGCCATGGCGAGGGTCTCCTCGCCCAGCCGGTGCCCGCGGAAGGCGCTGCGCCAGCGGTCGGCGACGCTTGAATCGACCCGCGAGTGCTCGTGGAACTTGACGTCCCCGACCATCTTGGCCAGCGGATGGATGCCGTCGGTCATCCGCCTCTCCTTCCCCTTGTAGGGCTCCAGCATGTCGGGGTGGAGCGTGACGCCGAGGAACTCGCAGAGGCCGCGCAGCACCGGCTCGGGGTCGCGCACCAGATCCTCGAAATGGACCCGGTGGACGCGCTCGGGGCTCTGGCGAGCCAGGAAAGCCAGAATGTTCTGATGGCTCACCAGCCAGACCAGCTCGGCCAACTGGCGTACCGTGAAGTCGTGCTCGTGACGGAAGAAGGGCTGGTCGATCCGCGCCTCCTCGAAGGAGAGCATCATGCCGAGGGGGTGGCGGATCAGGTGGATGAAGCGGGCGCCCGCGAAATCCTCCTCCGCCCGCGCCAGGACCGCCGGATCGAGGGCGTAGGAGGGCGTCTTGTCGATCAGCAGGCGGTCGCCAAGCCACTCCTGGAGGCGGCCGTAGAGCTCCTTGGCCGGAGCGCCCCGGCGCTCGAGCTCCTCGACGATCTCCCGCGCGCGGCCGGCCTCGCACCCCTGGACCTCCATCACGGCGCGCAGCAGCCCCTCCTGCCAGAGGGCGAACTTGCCGGAGAAGGCGGCGCGGCGGTCGGCCAGGGTGTTGAAGGAGAGCAGCTCGAGCTCCGGCGGCGCGAACAGGCGAGGATGGCCGGCGAGCATCACCCGCAGCAGGGTCGACCCCGACCGCGGCGGCGAGAGGATGAAGGCGGCGGGAGGGTTCGGGGAGCCGGGGCGGTCCGGGAACGGCGGCAGCGGCGCGATGATCCGCCGCACGCGCGCGATCTCGGCGGCGCCGATCCGCGTCTCCGGACGAGGCGCGGATTCGGAAGGCGACTCGGGCAGAGACTCGCGGCCGAAGGCCTTCCCGACCTCCTCCGGGTAGGTCTCGCCGAGGTGGCGGGCGAAGGCGGCGACGTCGGGGGCGTCGAACAGCGCCGTCACGTAGACGTAGCGGCCGAGCTTCTTCTCCAGCTTGTTGATGAACCGGGCGGCCTTGAGCGAGTCGCCGCCCAGCTCGAAGAAGCCGTCGCGGGCGCCGACGCGGTCGAGGCCGAGGATCTCCCGCCAGAGCTCGGCCAGGAAGCGCTCGAGCGGGGTGGCGGGCTCGGCGTACTCCGCGGCCAGGTCGGGGCGCAGGCCGGCGGGTGCCGGCAGGGCCTTGCGGTCGACCTTGCCGTTGCGGTTGAGCGGCAGCGCGTCGAGGGGCACGAAGGCCGCGGGGACGATCGCCTCGGGGAGCCGCTCGAGCATGAAGGCGCGCAGCTCGCTGACCGACGGACGCTCCGCGCCGCGCGGCACCCAGTAGGCGACCAGGCGGCGGTCCCCCGGCGCGTCCTCGCGCACGATGGCGACGCTCTCCGCCACCGCCGGATGCCGTTCGAGGGTGGCCTGGATCTCCCCCAGCTCGACTCGGAAGCCGCGGATCTTGACCTGATGGTCGGCGCGGCCGATGAACTCCAGGCGGCCGTCGGGGAGCCGGCGGGCGAGGTCGCCGCTGCGGTAGAGCCGGGACCCCGGCGCCCCGAAGGGGTTGGGGACGAACCGCTCGGCGGTCATCCCCGGGCGCCGGAGGTAGCCGCGGGCGACACCGACGCCGCCGATGAAGACCTCCCCCGGAACCCCCAGCGGCACCGGGCGCAGGCTGGGATCGAGGAGGTAGACGCGCGCCGCGGGCAGCGGCAGGCCGATCGAGACGCGGTCGATGCCGTCCAGGACGTCGGGATCGAGCGGGATCTCCTCGCCGGTGGCGAGGACCGTGGTCTCGCTGGGGCCGTAGAAGTTGAAGAAGCGGATCGCCCGCCCCTCGTCCCGGCAGCGGCGGGCGAGCAGGCGGAGCTTGGGCATGGAAGGGCTCTCGGCGCCCGAGACGATCTGGGTGATGGCGGCGGGGAGGGGGCGCATGCCGGCCCCCACCTCGTCGATCATCTGGTTGAGGTAGGCCGCCGGGACGTTCAGCTTGGTGATCGCGGAGCGCTCGCACTCGGCGAGCAGCTCGGGCATGCTGGCGAACGGCGGCGGGATGATCATCGCGGTGCCGGTCGACAGCGTCACGAACACCTCCTCGCAGGAGACGTCGAACGACAGCGAGACGATCTGCAGCTGCCGGTCCCCGGGGCCGAGGCCGAACATCCCCGCCATCGCCAGCACCCGCGGCACCAGCGAGCGGTGCTTGACCATCACCCCCTTCGGCCGGCCGGTCGAGCCGGAGGTGTAGATCACGTAGACGAGGTTCTCGCCGTCCGGCGCGGCCGGCGGCGGCTCCTTGTTTTCGCCCTGGGGGCCGTCGATCCCGCCGTCCGGCCCGAGGCAGAGGACGCTGATCGCCGCGTCCGCCGGCACCTGGTCGCGGAGGTGGGCTTGCGTCAGCAGGACGCGGACCCCGGTGTCCTCGAGCTGGAAGCGGAAGAGGTCGGCCGGATGGCCCGGGTCGAGCGGCACGTAGGCGCCCCCCGCCTTGAGGATGCCGAAGAGGCCGATCATCGCCTCGATCGAGCGCTCCATCCGCAGGCCGACGAGCACGTCCGGACCGACCCCCAGCCGGCGCAGGCGGCGGGCGAGGCGGTCGGCCTCGGCGTTCATCTCGCCATACGTCAGGCTGCGGCCGCCGCAGACCAGGGCCAGGGCCTCGGGGCGCTCGGCCGCCTGGCGCTCGAAGAGGTGGTGGGCCAGGAGACCCTGCGGGCCTTCGCCATCGGAGCCGCTCCAGGCGCCGAGCGCCAGCTCGCGCTCGGCGGCGGAGAGGATCGGCAGCTCGCCGAGGCGCCGCCCGGAATCCTCGACGAAGCCGGCGAGCAGGGTCGCGAGGTGGCCGTGCATGCGCTCGACAGCCGCCGCGTCGAAGCGGCGGCTGTCGTAGGCCAGCCGGAGCTGCAAGCGGTCGCCGGCAGGGACGGCGATCAGGTTCAGGGGGAAGCTGGTCTTCTGGAGGGCCGAGACCTCGCCGATCCGCACGCCGCCGCCCCCCTCCCCCTCGGAAGCGCGGTCCAGGGGATAGCTCTCGAAGACCACGATGCTCTCGAACAGCGGCAGGCCGCGCGGCACCTCGCTCCACCCCTGGATCTGGACCAGCGGGCTGTGCTCGAACTCGCGCATCCGGAGCTGGAGGTCCTGGAGGCGCTGGAGCCAGGGGATCAGCCGGTCCTCGCGGCCGGCGGCGGCGCGCACCGGCAGGGTGTTGATGAACAGGCCGATCATCGACTCGACGCCGGGCAGCTCCGCCGGCCGGCCGGAGGAGGTGGAGCCGAACAGCACCTCCGCCTGGCCGCTGTAGTGGGAGAGGAGGATCGCCCACGCCCCCTGGATCAGCGTGCTGAGGGTGAGCTGGTGGCGGCGCGCCAGGTCCTGGAGGCCGGCCGTCAGCGCCGGCGGCAGCAGGGCGAAATGGCGGGCGAAGTTCCCCCCCTCCTCCTCCCCAGCGGTCGCGCGGTGGTCGGCGCCCAGGGGGGTCGGAGCGGTGAAGCCGGCGAGGGTCTCGCGCCAGAACGTCTCGGCGCGGGCGAGGTCCTGCCGCTGCAGCCAGAGGGTGTAGTCGCGGTAGGGGCGGGCCGGCGGCAGGGGGAGGTCGCCGCCGCGGCGGAACGCCTCGTAGAAGGCGAAGACCTCCTTGAGCACCAGGGGGAGCGACCAGCCGTCCAGGATCAGGTGGTGATAGGTCCAGGCGAGGCGGAACCGCTCCTCGGCGAGCTGGACCAGCGCCAGGCGGAGCAAGGGGGCGCGGCCGGCGTCGAAGCCGCGCCGGCGCTCCTCGCGCAGCAGGCTTTCGAACCGCTCGCCGGCCTCGGCGGCGGTGAGATTCCGCCAGTCGAGCCGCGCGAACGGCAGCTCGACCCGGCGCTCGACCATCTGCAAGGGCTTGTCGAGGTCGCGCCAGTGGAAGGAGGTGCGCAGCGCCGGGTGGCGCTCCAGCACCCGCTTCCAGGCGCGCTCCAGGGCGTCGGCGTCGAGGGGGCCTTCGAGCGCGCACTGGACCTGCGCCAGGTAGACCTCCGCCTCCCCGGCGTAGCGGCTGTGGAACAGCAATCCCTGCTGGAGCGGCGACAGCTCATAGAGGGCTTCGAGGTTCTCGCGGTTCATGCGGACGGGGTTCCTCCGTCGAAGCTGCCGAGGAACAGCGCCAGCTCCTCATCACTCAGGTTGGCGGCCGCCAAGTCGACGGCATCGGACACGGCGGGCGGGAAGACGGCCTCGGCGTCTTCAGCAGATGACGGCATGGCGTCGGCCATCGTGGCCAGCTCGGCCAATTCAGCAATCGTCGGCCGCTGGAAGATCTGGATCGGGGTGAGCAGGAGGCCCGCCTCCCGCGCCCGCGCCACGATCTGGATGGCGAGCACGGAGTGGCCGCCGAGGTCGAAGAAGTTGTCGTGGATGCCGACCCGGGCGCCCTCGCCGTCGCCTTCGCCCGCGAGCCCGAGCACCCGCGCCCAGACGCCGGCGAGGATCTCCTCGGCCGGGGTGCGCGGCGGGGCGTAGCCCTGCGAGCGGCGCCGCTCGGGGGCCGGGAGGGCCCGCCGGTCGACCTTGCCGTTGGGGGTCAGCGGCAGGGCCGCGAGCTCCATCACGATCGCCGGCACCATGTAGTCGGGGAGCGAGCGGCGCAGGGCGGCCCGGAGCTCCCCGGCGTCGAGCGGCTGATCCGCGGCCCGCGGCACGGCGTAGGCGACGAGGCCGCGCGCCTCCCCCTCGCCGCGCACGGCGACCGCCGCCTGGGCGACCGCGGGCTGGCGGGCGAGGACGGCCTCGATCTCCCCGAGCTCGATGCGGAAGCCGCGCACCTTGACCTGCGAGTCGAGCCGGCCCAGGCACTCCAGGCGGCCGTCCGGGCGGTAGCGCGCGAGGTCCCCGGTGCGGTAGAGCCGCTCGCCCGGCGCGCCGGCGAACGGATCGGGGACGAACTTCTCGGCCGTCAGGTCCGGCCGGGCGAGATACCCCCGCGCCAGGCCGGCGCCGCCGATCAGCAGCTCCCCGGCGGCGCCGGCGGGCACCAGCTCCCCGTGAGGACCGAGCAGATGGATGCGCGTGGCGTCGATCGGCCGGCCGACCGGCACCGGCGCTCCCGCGGCGAGGTCGCGGACCTCGGCCACGGCCGACCAGATGGTGGTCTCGGTGGGACCGTAGAGGTTCCAGACCGACCCGGCCCGCTCGCCCAGCTCCGCGGCCAGGGCCGGCGGGAACGCCTCGCCGCCGCACAGGGCCTTGAACCCGGCGCCGCCGCGCCACCCGGCCTCGATCAGCAGCCGCCAGGTGGCGGGGGTGCCCTGCAAGGCGGTGCCCCCCCACTCCTCGACCAGCGCGCGCAGCAGCAGGCCGTCGGCGGTCTCGGGCCGGGTGGCCAGCACGACGCGGGCGCCGGCGGCGAGCGGCAGCCAGAGCTCGAGGCCGGCGATGTCGAAGGAGAGCGAGGTCACCGCCACGAAGACGTCCGCGGGGGCGAGCCCCGGCTCCCGCCGCATCGAGCCCAGGAAGTTGGCGAGCGCCCGGTGGCTCACCTGCACCCCCTTGGGGCGGCCGGTCGAGCCGGAGGTGTAGAGGATGTAGGCGAGGTTGTCCGGGCCGGTCCCCGCCACGACCGGCGCCGCCGGCTCCTCGGCCTGTCCGGGCAGGTCGCCGCCGGGGCCGAGACAGACCACCTCGCCCGTCCAGCCGCCACGGGCGAAGTCCCCGGCGAACGGTTCCCCTTCGGCCCTGTGGGTGACCAGCACCGGCGCCCGCGAGTCCTCCAGCATGTAGGCCAGCCGCTCCCGCGGGTAGGCCGGATCGAGGGGCAGGTAGGCGCCGCCCGCCTTCCAGATCCCCAGCAGGCCGACCACCATCGCGAGCGACCGCTCCATGGCCAGGGCCACCGGCGTCTCCGGGCCGACGCCGAGCGCGCGCAGGCGGCTCGCCAGGCGGCCGGCGCGGGCGCCCAGCTCGCCGTAGGTCAGCGGCTCGCCGCGGCAGATGACGGCGACCGCCTCCGGCGTCCGCGCGGCCTGGGCGGCGAACAGCTCGTCGACCGGCCCCTCCCAGGCGGGCTCCGCCGTGGCGTTCCACTCGGCGAGGATCTGCCGCCGCTCGGCCGCCGGCAGCAGCGGCAGCTCCGAGAGCCGGCGGGACGGGTCTGCCGAGGCGCCGCCGAGCAGCGTCGCGAGGTGGCCGAGGGCGCGGCGGATCGTCGCCGGGTCGAAGAGATCGGTGTTGTATTCGAGATAGCCGCCGATCCCCGCCTCCGCGGCGGTGAGCGAGAGCGACCAGTCGTAGCGGGCGGCCCGCGCCGGGGACTCGACCGGGGAGAGGTCGAGGCCGGGGAGGTCGAGCCGCGGCGCCGGGGCGTTCTGCAGCGTGAACATCACCTGGAAGACCGGCGAGTGGGCGAGGTGGCGCTCCGGCCGCAGCTCGGCGACCAAGCGCTCGAAGGGGAGGTCCTGGTGGGCGAAGGCGCCCAGCGCCGTCTCGCGTACCCGCCCCAGCAGCTCGCCGAACGCCGGATCGCCGGCGAGCCCGGTGCGCAGGACCAGCGTGTTGACGAAGAAGCCGATCAGCGGCTCGACCTCGCGCCGGGTGCGGCCGGCGAGGGGGGAGCCGACCACCACGTCGTCCGCCCCGGTGTAGCGGTGGAGCAGCGACTGGAAGGCCGCCAGCAGCAGCATGAACGGCGTCACGCGGGCCTCGCGGGCGGCGGCGAGGAGGTCCGCCGCCGCGGCCGCCGGCAGCCCCCAGGGTTGGCGGGCGCCGCGGAAGGTCTGCAGCGGCGGCCGCGGGCGGTCGGACGGCAGCTCGAGCAGCGCCGGCGCTCCGGCGAGCCGCTGGCGCCAGTAGCGGAGCTGCTCGTCGAGCACCTCGCCGGCCAGCCACCGGCGCTGCCAGCCGGCGAAATCGGCGTACTGCACCGCCAGCTCCGGCAGCGGCGACGGCCGGCCGGCCTGGCCGGCGGCGTAGAGGGCCGACAGCTCGGCCAGGAAGATGGCGACCGACCAGCCGTCGGAGACGATGTGGTGCATGTTCGCCACCAGCAGGTGGTCGCCGGGCACCAGGCGCAGCAGGCCGGCCCGGAAGAGCGGCCCGCGCGCGAGGTCGAAGGGGCGCGCCGCCTCCGCCGCCGCCAGCCGCCGGGCCTCCGCCTCCCGCGGCCCCTCCGGCAGCGCGGAGAGGTCGACCACCGGCAGGGCGAAGGGTCCAGGCGCGCGGATCACCTGGACCGGGATCCCTCCCGCCTCGTGGAAAACGGTGCGCAGCGCCTCGTGACGGCGGACGATCTCCCCCAGGCTGGCGGCGAGGAGAGGGATCTCGAGCAGCCCTCGAAGGCGCAGCACCGACGGCATGTTGTAGGACGGGTTCGCCGGCTCGAGCTGATCGAGCACCCAGAGCCGCTCCTGCGCGAAGGAGAGCGGCGCCTCCTCGCGGCCCGCCGCCGGGCGCGGCGCGATCGGCGGCGCGGCGGGGCGCGAGCCGCCGGCCATCGCCGCCTCGACCGCCGGGGCGAACCCGGCCACGGTCGGCGTCTCGAACAGCCGGCGCAGCGGCAGCTCGACGCCGAAGGCCTCGCGCACCCGGGAGACCATGCGGGTGGCGAGCAGCGAATGGCCGCCGAGGTCGAAGAAGCCGTCGTGGACGCCGATCCGCTCGCGGCCGAGGAGCTCCCCCCAGATCTCCGCCAGCATCTCCTCGACCGGCGTGCGCGGCAGCCCCTCGGCGGCGCCGGTGGCGCTCCGCCGGGGCGCTGCCAGGCGCGCCAGCGCCCGGCGGTCGAGCTTGCCGTTGGGGGTGAGCGGCAGGCTTTCGAGAGCCTGGAAGACCGCCGGCACCATGTAGCCGGGGAGCCGTTCGAGCAGCGGCGCCCGTAGCGATGCGGGATCGAGATCCCCGACCACGAACGCCGCGAGATCGCTCTCCTCCCCCTCTCGCCGCACCAGCACGGCGGCGGCCTGGACGCCGGGGAGGCCCGCGATCGCCGCCTCCACCTCCGCCAGCTCGATGCGGAAGCCGCGGATCTTGACCTGGGCGTCGGCGCGCCCGGTGAGCTCGACCTCGCCGTCCGGGCGGTAGCGCCCGAGGTCCCCCGTCCGGTAGAGGCGGTCGCCGGGCTCGCCGGTGAAGGGCTCGCTGATGAACCGCTCGCTGATGAAGGGATTGACGGGGAACCGCTCGCGGGTGAGCGCCGCGTCCCCCAGGTAGCCGCGGGAGAGGTAGGGGGTGCGGACGCAGATCTCCCCCAGCTCGCCGATCCCGGCGAGGCGGTCCCGGCGGTTGAGCACCAGGAGCTGCACGCCGTCGATGCCGCGGCCGACGGGCAGAATCCCCTCCTCATCCATCTCCGCCGCGTGCCAGCCCATGGCCTGCGGGGTCTCCGTGGCGCCGTAGAAGTTGACGCAGGCGGCGGCCGGCGCCAGGGCGCGCAGAGTGGCGACGTCCCGGCCGGTCAGCCGGTCGCCGCCGAAGAAGGCATGGCGCAGATCGGGGAGCGCGCCCGCCGCGCCGTGGGCCAGCATCTGCGCCAGCGCCGGGGTCAGGTGGACGGCGCTCACCCGCTCGCCCGCGAGCCAGGCGAGCAGGCTGGCAGGCTCCGCGTAGACCTCGGGGGCGGGGACGCACAGGGTCGCGCCGAGGCTGAGCGGCGTGAACAGGTCGCGCAGCAGCGGATCGTGCGCCAGGCCGGAGAGCAGACTGAAGCGGTCGCCGGCCCCGAGCCCGAAGGTGGCGGCGTGCCAGCCGAGGAAGTGGCTGAGCGGGCCGTGCGTCCCCAGGATCCCCTTCGGGGCGCCGGTCGAGCCGGAGGTGAAGGCGACGTAGGCGAGGTCGTCCGGCCCCACCGCGACCGCCGGCGCGAAGGCGTCCTCGCCGTTCGGGCCGTCAGGAATCCCGTCGATCCGGCAGCGGAGGGGGAGCTCGGCCACCGCCGACAATGCCGCCTCGATCTCCGCCGGCAGCGGCTCCGCTCCCGCCGGCCGCACCAGTGCCCGCGGCGTGGCGAGCCGTAGATAGGCCGCCCGCCGGGCCGGCGGATAGGCCGGGTCGAGGAGAAGGAAGGCGCCGCCGGCCTTGAGCGTGCCCAGCACGGCCGCGGCGAGGAAGGCGGAGCGCCGGGCGTCGATCGCCACCACCTCGCCGCGCTGGAGCCCGGAGGCGAGCAGCCGCCGGGCCAGCCGGTTCGACCGCGCCTCCAGCTCGCCGTAGGTCCAGACCTCGTCCCCGTCGATCACCGCGATCCGCTCCGCGGCCGCGAGGGCGCGGCGGACGAACAGCTCGTGGACGGCGGCGAGCCCGTCGGCGGCAACCAGCGGCGCCGACGGATCGGGGAGCGCGGCGAGGGCCGCGGGAGTGATCAGCGGGATGTCGTCGATCCGCGCCTCCGGGTCGGCGGCGAAGGCGGCGAGGAGCCGCTCGAGCTGGGCCAGGGTCTCCACCATCCGCGCCCGGTCGAAGAGGGCCGAGTTGTAGACCAGGCGGAGCTGGACGCGGTCGCCGGCTTCGCTGGCGTACACCGTCAGGTCGAACTTCGACGGCGGCTCCGCGGGCGCCAGCCCCTCGAGGGCGAGGCCCGGCAGCTCGATCCGTCCCATCTCCATGTTGAGCACGTTGAGGAAGACCTGGAACAGCGGGGTGCGCGCGAGGTCGCGGTCCGGGTGCAGCTCCGCCACCAGCTTCTCGAACGGCAGGTCCTGGTGGGCGTAGGCGCCGAGCGCCTCCTCGCGGACGCGGGCCAGCAGCTCGCGGAACGTGGGGTTTCCCGCGAGGTCCGAGCGCAGCACCAGCGTGTTGATGAAGAAGCCGAGCATCCCCTCGACCTCGGCGCGGTTGCGGCCGGCGATCGGCGAGCCCACCAGGACGTCGTCCTGGCCGCTCAGCCGGTGCATCAGCGCCGCGAAGGCGGCGAGGAGGGTCATGAACAGCGTGGCGCCGGCGCTCCGGGTGAGCGCCCGGACGGCGGCGCTCAGCTCCGGCCCCAGCACGATCGCCTCGCTCCCCCCGCGGTAGCTCCGGGCGGCGCCGCGCGGCCGGTCGGTGGGGAGGTCGAGCGCCGGCAGCTCGCCCGCGAGCCGCTCCTGCCAGTAGGCGAGCTGGCGCGCCAGCGGCTCCCCTTGCAGCCAGGAGCGCTGCCAGGCCGCGAAGTCGGCGTACTGCAGCGGCGGCTCCGGCAGCGGCGACGGCTCGCCGCGGACGAGGGCGCCGTAGAGGGCGCCCAGCTCGCGGATCAGCACGCCCATCGACCAGCCGTCGGTGATGATGTGGTGCTGGGTGACCAGGAAGGCGTGCTCGTCGTCCGCGATCCGCGCGAGCAGCGTCCGCGCCAGCGGGCCGGCGGCGAGGTCGAAGGGGCGGCCGCTCTCCTCGGCCAGCAGTGCCGCCAGCTCCCCGGAGCGCCGCGCCGCCGGCAGCGCCCGCAGGTCGATCTCCGGCAGCGGCAGGCCGGCGGCGGCAGCGATCCGTTGCGCCGGCTGGCCGCCGGGGGACGGGAAGGTGGTGCGCAGCGACTCGTGGCGCCGCGCCAGCTCGTTCAGGGCGCCGGCGAGAGCCCCACGGTCGAGCCGGCCGGTCAGCCGCGCCGGCAGCGCCAGGTTGTAGGCGGCGGTGCCCGGCTCCAGCCGGTCGAGGAACCAGAGCCGCTCCTGGGCGAAGGAGAGCGGCAGGTCCTCGCCGTCCGCTCCCTCCTGGCGGCGGCGGGGGGCGAGCGCCGGCAGGCCCGGCCCGGCGCCGGCTCGCCGGGCGGCCTCCACCTCGGCGGCGAAGTCCGCGAGGATGGGGGACTCGAACAGCTTGCGCATCGGCAGGTCGGCCCCGAGGGCGGCGCGGACGCCGGAGATCAGCCGGGTGGCGAGCAGCGAGTGCCCGCCGCGCTCGAAGAAGTCGTCGCGCGCCCCGACGCGGTCGACGCCGAGCACCTCGGCCCAGAGCCCGGCGAGGATCTCCTCGACGGGCGTGCGGGGGGGCAGGTACTCCCCACCGGCCGTGGCGTCCACCGTACCGGCGCCGAGGGCGGCGAGGGCGCGGCGGTCCACCTTGCCGTTGGGGGTCAGCGGCAGCGCGTCCAGCAGCACCCAGGCCGCCGGCACCATGAACTCCGGCAGGGCCTCGGCGGCGAAGGCGCGCAGCACGGCGGGGGTGGGTTCCCCTCCCTCGCCTACGACGTAGGCTACGATGCGGCGGTCCCCCGGCGCGTCCTCGCGGACCAGGACCGCGGCCTCGCGCACGCCGGGATGGCGGCCGAGCGCCGACTCGATCTCGCCCAGCTCGATGCGGAAGCCGCGGACCTTCACCTGGCCGTCGAGGCGGCCCAGGAACTCCAGCTCGCCGTCCGCCAGGTAGCGGACGCGGTCGCCGGTCCGGTAGAGGCGCGCGCCCGTCTCGCCCGGCGGCGGGCAGGGGTCGGGCACGAAGCGCTCCGCCGTCAGGTCGGGACGGCCGAAGTAGCCGCGGGCCACGCCGTCGCCGCCGGCGAAGAGCTCGCCGGGCACGCCCGGCGGCACCGGCCGGCCGTCGGTGCCGAGCACCAGCACGCGGGTGTTGGCGATCGGCCGGCCGATCGGCACGCTGAGCGCGGAGGGGGGGAGCTCCCGCCCCCTCCAGCAGGTGGTGAAGGTGGTGACCTCGGTCGGCCCGTAGCCGTTGACCATCCGCAACTCGGGAAACCGCTCCAGCACCCGCCGGACGTGCGGCGGAGAGAGCGCCTCGCCTCCGGCGAGGAGCTGGCGCAGGGGGCGCAGGCCCTCGATCCGGTGGTCCACCACTTGGTGGAAGAGGCCGGCGGTGAGCCAGAGCGTGGTCACCCCCTCGGTCCGGATCGTCGCCTCCAGATCCTCCGGCAGCGGGAGCCGCTCCGGGAACAGGACCAGGCGCCCGCCGTTCAGCAGCGCTCCCCAGATCTCGAGCGTGGAGGGGTCGAAGGCGAGCGGGGCGAGCTGAAGGAAGGTCTCGCCGGCGTCGAGCCGGGCGTAGTTGGTCTCGCGGACCAGGCGCGCCACGGAGCGGTGGCAGACCGCCACCCCCTTGGGGCGCCCGGTCGAGCCCGAGGTGTAGAGGATGTAGGCGAGGCTCTCGGGGACGGCCCGCGGCGCGGGAGGGTCCGGAACGTCGGACTCCTCGCCGTCCCGCAGCTCCTCGAGGAGCAGGACCCGGGCGGAGCAGGCCGGCAGCGCCGAGCGCGTCCCTTCCTCGGCGAGGACGAGCGGCGCCCCCGAGCTCTCCAGCATGTATGCCAGCCGCTCGCCGGGGTAGGCGGGATCGAGCGGCACGTAGGCGCCCCCCGCCTTGACGATGGCGACCAGGGCGGCGATCAAGTCGAGCGAGCGGTCGGCGCAGAGGCCGACCGGCACCTCGGGGCCGATGCCGAGGCGGCGCAGGCGGCGGGCCAGGCGATCGGCGCGGGCGTCGAGGGCGGCGTAGGTGAGGCTCTCGCCGCGGCAGACCACGGCGGTGGCGTCCGGCGTCCGCGCCGCCTGCGCCGCGAACAGCTCGCCGAGCGTGCGGTCGCGGGGGAAAAAGGACGCGACGTCGTTCCACTCGACGATCGCCTGATGGCGCTCGGCGCCGCTGAGCAGCGGCAGGTCCGCGAGGCGGGCGGCCGGATCGGCGGCCACCCCGGCGAGCAGGATGGCGAAGCGCTCCGCGATCCGCGCCACCGTCGCGGGGTCGAAGAGGTCGCGGTCGTACTCCCAGGAGCCGCCGAGCCCCGCCGGCCCGGTGCCCAGCGAGAGAGTGAGGTCGAACTTCGCCGTGCCGGTCCCGGCGGCGAGCGGCGTCAGCGTCAGCCCCGGCAGCTCGAGGGCGCCCACCGGGGCGTTCTGCAGCGTCAGCACCACCTGAAAGAGCGGCGCGTGGGAGAGGCTGCGCTCCGGCCGCAGCTCCTCGACCAGCTTCTCGAAGGGGAGATCCTGATGGGCGTAAGCCCCCAGCGCCGCCTCGCGCGTGCGGCCGAGCAGCTCCAGAAACGTGGGATTGCCCGCGAGGTCGCCGCGCAGCACCAGGGTGTTGACGAAGAAGCCGATCAGCCCCTCGATCTCGGCGCGGTTGCGGTTGGCGATCGGCGAGCCGACCAGGCAGTCGTCGCCGCCGCCGAGCCGCTGGAGCAGGGTCTGGAACGCCGCGAGCAGCACCATGTAGAGCGTCGCGCCGCCTTTCCGAGCGACGGCCTCGAGCCCGGCGAGCAGGCCGGGAGAGGAGCGCCAGGGGCGCTGCTCGCCCAGGTGGCGGCGGACCGCCGGGCGGGGGCGGTCGGTGGGCAGCTCGAGGACGGCCGGGGCGCCGGCGAGCCGGCCGCGCCAGTAGGCGAGCTGCCGCCCGAGCGCCTCGCCGGCGAGGTGGCGCCGCTGCCAGGCCGCGAAGTCGGCGTACTGCACCGGCAGCTCCGGCAGCGGCGACGGGCGGCCGCTCCGCGCCGCCTCGTAGAGGACCGCCACCTCGCGGATGAACACCCCCATCGACCAGCCGTCGGAGACGATGTGGTGCATGGCCGCCAGCACCAGGTGCTCATCCGGCCCCAGACGGAAGAGGGTCGCGCGCAGCAGCGGTCCGCGGGCGAGATCGAACGCACGGGCGCCCTCCTCCGCCGCCAGCCGCCGGGCCTCGGGATCGCGGACCGCCGCGTCCAGGCCGCCGAGGTCGATCAGCGGCAGCTCCACGGGGAAGGCCGGCGCGATCGCCTGCGACGGCTCGCCGGCGACCACCTCGAAGCGGGTGCGCAGCGCCTCGTGGCGGCGGACGACCTCGCGGATCGCCTCGGCGAGGGCCGCCGGATCGAGCTCGCCGGTCAGCCGGAAGGCCGTCGGCAGGTTGTAGGCCGGATTGCCGGGCTCCATCTGGTCGAGGAACCAGAGCCGCTGCTGCGCGAAGGAGAGCGGGAGCGCCCCGAGCCGCGGCACGGGCGCGAGCGGCGGGGCCTCCGCGCCCCCCTCCATCCCAGCTATCGCCGACATCGCCGCCTCGATCTCGGCGGCGAGCGACGCCACCGTCGGGCGCTCGAACAGGCTGCGCAGCGGCAGCTCGATCCCGAAGACGGCGCGAATGCGCGACATCACCTGGGTGGCCAGGAGCGAATGGCCGCCGAGGTCGAAGAACGTCGTATCGAGCCCCACGGAGCGCACTCCCAGGACCTCGGCCCAGATCCCCGCCAGCAGCTCCTCGGCAGCCGTCCGCGGCTCCCCCTCGCCGGCGGGAGCTATCTCGGCCGCGGGCTCGATCCGCAGCAGCGCGCGGCGGTCGACCTTGCCGTGGGAGGTCAGCGGCAGGGCGTCGAGGAAGACCCACTCGCCGGGGATCATGTACTCGGGCAGGCCGGCGGCGAGGTGCCGGCGCAGCTCGGGCGGGCCGGCGGGGGCGGCGAGGACGACCCAGGCCGCCAGCCGGTCGCCGCGGGCGAGGACCACGGCCGCGCGGACCGCCGGGTGGGCCGCCAGCACGGTCTCGATCTCCCCCAGCTCGACGCGGAAGCCGCGGATCTTGACCTGGTGGTCGATCCGTCCCAGGTACTCCAGGCCGCCGTCCGGGAGCAGCCGCGCGAGGTCGCCGCTGCGGTACAGCCGCTCCCCCGGCAGCGCGGACAGCGGGTCGGGCACGAAGCGCTCGGCGGTCAGGTCGGGCCGGCCGAGATACCCCCGGGCGAGGCCCTCGCCGCCGACCGCCATCTCCCCCGGGACACCGATCGGGGACGGCCGCCGCCAGCGGTCGAGAACGGCGAGACGGAGGTCGGGGATGGCGCGGCCGATCGGGCTGCGGGCCGGCGCCGCGAGGTCGGCGCGGGTGACCTGACGCCAGGTGACGTGCACCGTGGTCTCGGTGATGCCGTACATGTTGATCATCCGCGGCGTCTCATCGCCATGGCGCTCGAACCAGGGCGCCATGCTCGCCGGCTCCAGCGCCTCGCCGCCGAAGATCACCAGGCGCAGCGCCAGCGCCGCCCGGACCTCTTCAGTCGCCTCGCCGTCCGCCTGCGCCAGTTGGCGGAAGGCCGAGGGGGTCTGGTTGAGCACCGTCACCCCCTCGCGGACGAGCAGGGCGTGGAAGTCCGCCGGCGAGCGGCTCTCCCAGTAGGGGACGATCACCAGCCGGCCGCCGTGGAGCAGCGCCCCCCAGATCTCCCAGACCGAGAAGTCGAAGGCGAAGGAGTGGAAGAGGGTCCAGACGTCCCGCTCGCCGAAGCCGAGCCCCTCGCCGGTGGCGGCGAACAGCCGGGCGACGTTGCGGTGGGTGAGCAGGGACCCCTTCGGGCGCCCGGTCGATCCCGAGGTGTAGATCACATAGAGCAGGTTGTCCGGCCCGGCACCGCCCGCCAGGTTCGCCGGGCTCTCGCGCTCCAGCGCCGGCCGCAGCGCCTCCAGGCAGACGCGGCGCACCCGCCCGTCTGCCGGCAGATCGGCCAGCAGATCGGCGCGGGTGAGCAGCAGCTCGACCCCCGAGTCCGCCAGCAGGAACGCCAGGCGCTCCCGGGGGTAGTCGGGATCGAGGGGGACGTAGGCGCCGCCGGCCTTGAGGATGCCCAGCAGGGCGACCACGAGGTCGAGCGAACGGTCGGCGGCGAGGCCGACCCGGGACTCCGGCCCGACGCCCTGGCGGCGCAGCCAGCGGGCCAGGCGGTTGGCCCCGGCGTTGAGCTCGCCATAGGTCAGGCGCTCGCCGTTACAAACCGCCGCGACGGCCTCCGGTGCCCGGCGGGCCTGGCGCTCGAAGCTCCGGTGCAGGGGCTCGGCGCCGGGGATCGAGCCGGCGCCGGTCCACTCGCGGGCGACCTGGTGGCGGGCGGCGGCGGTCAGCAGCGGCAGATCGCCGAGTCGCCGGTCCGGGTCCTCGACGGCGGCGGCGAGCAGCGACTCCAGTTGCTCCAGCAGGCGCTCCGCCGTCGCCGGCAGGAAGAGGTCGGCGTCGTATTCGACCGCCATCCTCAGCCCCTCCGGCGATTCGGCGAAGGCGATCAGGAGGTCGAACTTGGCCGTGGCCTGCTCGCCGCCGAGGGGCTCGACCTCCAGGCCGGGCAGCGAGAGCTGCTCGCGCCCGGCGTTCTGCAGCACCACCATCACCTGGAAGATCGGCGAGTGGCTGAGGCTGCGCTCGGGGCGCAGCTCCTCGACCAGGCGCTCGAACGGCAGGTCCTGGTGGGCGTACGCGCTCAGCGTCACCTCGCGGACGCGGCCGACGGCGGCGCGGAAGCCCGGCTCGCCCGCCAGGGACGTGCGCAGTGCCAGGGTGTTGACGAAGAAGCCGATCAGCGGCTCGATCTCCAGCCGGTTGCGGTTGGCGACCGGCGAGCCGACGACGACGTCGTCCTGGCCGGTGAGCCGGAAGAGCAGGGTCTGGACGGCGGCGAGCAGGACCATGAACAGGGTCGCGCCCTCCCCCCGGGCCAGCGCGTCCAGATCCGCCGCCAGCAGGCGGGTCCGCGCCGCGCCGCGATACCGCCGCGAGGCCGGCCGCGGCCGGTCGGTGGGCAGCTCGAGGACCGGCGGGGCGCCGGCGAGCCGCTCGCGCCAGTAGGCGATCTCCGCGTCCAGGACCTCGCCGGCGAGCCACCGCCGCTGCCACGCCGCGAAATCGGCGTACTGGACCGCCAGCTCCGGCAACGGGGCCGGGCGCCCCGCCAGAACGGCGGCGTAGAGGGTGGTCACCTCGCGGACGAGCACCCCCATCGACCAGCCGTCGCTCGCGATGTGGTGCATGGTGAGCAGCGCGACGTGCTCGTCGGCGTCCAGCCGCAGGAGGGCCGCCCGCAGCAGCGGCCCGCGCGCCAGGTCGAACGGTCGGGCGGCCTCCCAGGCGGCGAGCCGCCGGCTCTCGGCGGCCCTCGCCGCCGGCGGCAGGGCGGAGAGATCGGCGAGCGGCAGCGGCAGGCCGGCCGCTGGGCCGACGGTCTGCACCGGCTCGCCCCCCTCCAGGCCGAAGGTGCTGCGCAGCGCCTCGTGCCGGCGCACCACCTCCTCCACCGCCTGGTGCAGGGCCGGCACGACCAGCCGGCCGGTGAGCCGCAGGCCGGTGAAAACGTTGTAGGCCGGATTGCCCGGCTCCAGCCGGTCGATGAACCAGAGGCGCTGCTGCGCGAACGAGAGCGGCAGCGGCCGGTCGCGCGGCAGCGGCTCGATCGGCGGCGCCGGGCGCGCCGCGGCTTCCGGGGCGGCGCCGAGCGCCCGCGCCAGCTCCGCCACCGTCGGATGCTCGAAGAGCTGGCGCACCTGGACGGTCAGCCCCGCCGCCTCCGCCCGCGAGATCACCTGCAGCGAGAGGATGGAGTTCCCGCCGAGGTCGAAGAAGTCGTCCTCCACCCCCACCCGCTCGACCCCCAGGACCTCCGCCCAGATCGCCGCCAGCCGCGCCTCGGTCTCGTCGCGTGGGGCGGTCCAACCCCCCTCCGGCGACCGTTCGCGGCCGGGGGCGGGGAGGGCGCGGCGGTCCACCTTACCGTTGGGGGTCAGCGGCAGGGCGTCGAGGAAGACCCAGGCGGCGGGGATCATGTACTCGGGGAGCAACGGCGCCAGGAACGCCCGCAGGCCGGCGGCATCGGCGGCATCGGCGGCATCGGCGTCGCGCACCGCAACGTAGGCGGCCAGCCGGCGGTTCCCCGGCGCATCCTCGCGCGCCAGCACCACGGCCTCCCGCACGGCGGGGTGGCGGAGGATCACGGCCTCGATCTCCCCCAGCTCGACGCGGAAGCCGCGGATCTTCACCTGGTGGTCGAAGCGGCCGAGGAACTCGATAACGCCGTCGGCGCGCTGGCGGACCAGGTCGCCGGTGCGATAGAGCCGGGCGCCGGGCGCGCCGCCCGCGGGGTCGGGGATGAAGCGCTCGGCGGTCAACCCGGGGCGGCCGAGATAGCCGCGGGCGAGGCCGTCGCCGCCCAGGCAGAGCTCCCCCGCCACCCCCGCCGGCAGCGGCCGGTGCCAGCGGTCGAGCACGAAGGCGGTGGTGTTGGCGATCGGCCGGCCGATCGGAATGCCGGCGTCCGCCTCCCCCACCCGCTCGATCAGGTGGCAGACGGCGAAGGTGGTGCTCTCGGTCGGTCCGTAGGCGTTGACGAACCGGCGCGGCGCGCCGGCGGCGAGGACCCGCCGCGCCGCCGTGGGGTCGACCGCGTCGCCGCCGGCCAGCAGGTGGGTCAGCGTGGCGAAACCGTCCGGCACGGCGGCCGCCATCTGGCTGAACAGCGCCGAGGTGAGGAAGATGGCGGTGATCCCCCGCTCGCGCAGGGCGGCGGTGAATTCGCGCGGCGACAGCGCGAGGTCGCGCGAGAACCCGACCAAGCAGCCGCCGTTGAGCAGCGCCCCCCAGACCTCGAAGGTGGCGGCGTCGAACGAGGTGTTGGAGACCTGGGCGACGCGGTCCCGCGGCCCGAGCTGCGCGTAGTCGGTCCCGCGCACCAGCCGGACCACGGCGCGGTGCGGCACGGCGACCCCCTTGGGGCGCCCGGTCGAGCCGGAGGTATAGATGATGTAGGCGAGATCGGCGGGATCGGCGGCGGCGTCTTCTTCTGAATCCACTGGATCAGCCGGATCGCCCGGTTCCGCCGCGCCGTCGAGCAGGAGAACCTCCGTTCCGGTCGCCGGCAGCCTGCCGAGCAGCCGCTCGTGGGCGAGCACGAGCGGCGCGCCGGAGTCCTCCAGCATGAAGGCCAGCCGCTCGCGCGGATAGCCGGGGTCGAGCGGCAGGTAGGCGCCGCCGGCCTTGACGATCGCCAGGATGGCGACGATCAGGTCCGGCGAGCGCTCGGCGCAGAGGCCGACCGGCACCTCGCGGCGGACGCCGCGGCGGCGCAGCTCGCGGGCTAGCCGGCCGGCCCGGGCGTCGAGCGCGGCGTAGGAGAGGGACTCGGCGCCGAACTCCAGGGCGGTGCCCCCGGGGGCCGCCGCCACCCGCTCCGCGAACAGCCCGGCGAGCGAGCGGTCGCGGGGGTAGGCGGTCGCCGTGGCGTTCCACCCGAGGAGCTGGCGGCGCTCGTCCGCGGTGAGCAGCGGCAGGCCGGACAGCCGCCGGTCCGGCTCACCCGCGAGGCCTTCGAGCAGCACCTCGAAGTGCCCGGCCATGCGGGCGATCGTCGCCGGCTCGAAGAGGCTCCGGTTGTACTCGGCGACGCCGGCGAGCCCCTCCGGGGTCTCGCTCAGCGTCCAGCCGAGATCGAACTTGGCGGTGGCGCTCTCCGCCGGGACCGGGGCAAGGCGCAGGCCCGGCAGCTCGATCGCCTGCGCCGCCCCCATGCGCTGGACGGCGAAGGTCACCTGGACGAGCGGCGGCAGGGCCGGGTCGCGCGCCAGTTGCAGCTCGTCGACCAGCAGCTCGAAGGGGATCTCCTGGTGATCCTGGGCGCCGGACATCACCCGCTTCGCGCTCCGCAGCAGCTCGCGGCCGGTGGGATCTGCCGCCAGATCCAGCCGCAGCGCCAGCAGGTTGGCGAAGAAGCCGATCAGCCCCTCGAGCTCCGAGCGGTTGCGGTTGGCGACCGGCGAGCCGACCACCACGTCGTCGCCGCCGGCGTAGCGGGAGAGCAGGGCGGCGAAGCCGGCGAGCAGGACGACGAACGCGGTGCTCCCCTCGGCGAGGGCGAGGGCGCGCAGGCGGTCGGCGAGACCCCTGGAGAGACGCAGCGGGTGGTTGCCCGCCGGCGCCCCCTGGCCCGCCACGCGAGGGCGGTCGAGCGGCAGCTCGAGCTGCGGCGGCGCGCCGCTGAGGAGCTCGCGCCAGAAGGCGAGCTGCGCCGCCAGCGTCTCCCCCTGGAGCCATTCGCGCTGCCAGAGCGCGTAGTCGGCGTACTGGATGGGGAGCGGCGGCAGGGGCGAGGGGGCCCCCTGGCGGAACGCGGCGTAGACGGCGCCGAGCTCGCGGACGAACACCCCCATCGACCAGCCGTCCGAGACGATGTGGTGCATGGCGAGGAGCACCCAGTGCTCGTCGCCGGCGAGCCGCAGCAGGGTCAGCCGCAGCAGCGACCCCGCCGTCAGGTCGAAGGGGCGGTTCGCGTGCCCGTGGACGAGGAGCTCGGCCTCCCCCCGCGCCCGGGGGGCGGCGAGGGCGGAGAGGTCGATCCGGGGGAGGGCGAACGGGCCCGGCGGCGAGATCACCTGGCGCGGCCGCCCATTGTCGACGGCGAAGGTGGTCCGCAGCGACTCGTGGCGGCGGACGATCTCCGCGAAGGTGCGCTCGAGCGCCGGCAGGTCGAGCCGCCCCTCCAGACGGACGGCGCCGAAAAGGTTGTAGGCGGAGCTCCCCGGCTCCCAGCGGTCGAGGAACCAGAGCCGCTGCTGGCCGAAGGTGAGCGGGAGATCCTTCCGGCCGGGCTCGCGCGGCGGGATCCTGCCGGCCTTGGCGGGCTTCGCCTTTTTCATCTCCGGGGACTGCTTCTTCTTCAGCCGGAGCAGGAAGAGCTCGCGCTGCTCCGGAGAGAGCTCCGCCAGGAGCTTCGACAGGTCCGCCATCCTACGGCTCGCCTTCCAGCAGCGGCTCCCGCTCGGCCGCGAGCAGCGCCTGCAGGTCGTCGCCGGAGAGCTGCTTGATCTCCGCCAGCAGGCGCGCCATCTCCTCGTCCTCGCCCGGCTCAGCGCCGGGGAGGGCCGGCGGCGCCTCGAGGCTGGCCGCCAGGGCGGCGACCGTGGGCGCGTCGAAGAAGCTGGCGAAGCTCACCTCGGCCCCGAAGCGGTCGCGCACCTGGGAGATGAGCTGCGTGGCCAGCAGGGAGTGGCCGCCCAGCTCGAAGAAGCTGTCGTGGACGCCGACCGGCTCGATCCCCAGCAACTCCCGCCAGAGGTCGGCGAGCCGCCGCTCGGCCTCCGAGCGGGGCTCCACGAACGGCGTCGCGAGGTCCGGCCGGGGGTGGGCCGAGCCGGCGCGGCGCGACGCGGCGGCCTCGCGCAGGAGATCGGGGGAGTCGGCGAGCCGCATCAGGCCCGCGAGCTCGTGGGTGGAGACCACCACCCGGGGGAGCCCCGCCGCCAGGGTCCGGCGCAGCACCTCGCACCCCTCCTCCGGCCGCATCCCCATCTCCGGGCCCCCGCGCGGCACGCGGGCCGCCATCCCGACCTCCCGCCAGGAATCCCAGGCGACGGACAGGACGGGCGGGGCGCCGGCCGGCCGCCGGGCCTCGGCGAAGGCGTCGAGGAAGGCGTTGGCGGATACGTAGTCGGCGTTGCCGAAACCGCCCACGACCGTGGCGAGGGAGGAGCAGAGCAGCAGGAAATCCAGCGGCTCGCCGGCGAGCGCCTCGGCGAGGTTCCGGGTCCCCTCGACCTTGGGCGCCAGCGTCGCCGCCGCCGCCTCGGGGGTCTTGAGCTGCAGCACGCCGCCGCCCGGCAGGCCGGCGGCGTGGATGGCGCCGTGGATGGCCCCGAAGCGCTCGCGCCCTAGGCGCGCCGCCGCCGCCATCTCCTCCCGGCTGCGGACGTCCGCCTGGACCAGGAGCACCCGGTCCGGCTCCAGCTCCTGGAGCCGCCGGAGCCGCTCCCCCTCCTCGCCCCCGGCGGCGATCCGCCCCGGCCACTCCTCCCGCGGCGGCGGCAGCGAGCGCCCGGCCAGGATCAGCCTCGCCCCCGCCTCCCGCGCCAGCCACGCCGCGAGGGTCAGACCCACCCCGCCCATGCCGCCGGTCACCAGGTAGACGCCCCCCTCGCGCAGGCGGATCGCCGGCCGGCTCCGCGGCTCCAGCCGCGCCCGCTCCCAGGTCCGCAGCCAGCGATGGCCGCCGCGATAGGCGACCAGGGGGTCCGTTCCGCCGGCGCTCATCTCGTCGAACAGCCGGCCGGCCAGCGCCGCGGCGGCTTCGCCGTCGACGTCGATCCACCGGCAGGCGACATGCGGCAGCTCGCGCGGGATCGCCCGGCAGGGTCCGAGCAGCAGCGCCTTGTCCGGGCACGGCTCCTCGCCGCCGGTCACCTCGTGCGCCTGGCTGGAGACGACGGTGAGGTCGAGCGCCCCACCCCCCCGGCGGCCGAGGGCCTGGGCCAGCAGGAGGAGGCTGTCGAAGCCCGTCTCCCGCGCCACCGCGGGAGAGGGGTGCCCGGCGGTCACGCTCCAGAGGTGGACGATCGAGGCCGGATGCCGGCCGCGCACCTCGAGATCCGCGAGCAGGGCGTCGTAACCGTCCGCGCTGGCGGGATCGAGGGTGTAGACCCCCTCGTCCAGGCGGCTGAACCGCCCGCCCGCGGCCACCGTCGACACCGGCCGCCCCTCGGCGGCGAGCCGGGCGGCCAGCTCGGCCCCCAGGCCACAGCCGTCGAGGAACATCAGGCAGGCACCCCCCGCCTCCCGGTCCGCGCCCGGCGGCGGCGTCCGCTTCCAGCCGGGGACGTAGGTCCAGTCGGCGAGGTCCGGGCGCCGCTCCAGGGCCGGCCGCCGCTCGAGCCCCGCGGCGTCCGCCGCGATCCAGTAGCGCCGCCGCTCGAAGGGGTAGGTCGGCAGGAGCACCCGCCGGCGCCGCTCGCCGGCGTGGAACCCCGCCCAGTCCGGCCGCGCGCCGGCGAGCCAGAGGCGCCCGAGGGCCGCGAGCAGCGTCTCGAGGTCGTGCTGCGCCGATTTCGGATGGCGCATGGAGGCGATCGCCGTCCGCCCCACGCCGGCTCCTGGCTGCCGGCGCGCCAGGTTGGTCAGTCCGTCGCCGGGCCCCACTTCCAGCAGCACCGCTCCGGGGTCGGCGAGGAGGGTTTCCAGGCCGGCGGCGAAGCGGACCGTCGCGCGCAGATGCCGGCTCCAGTAGGACGGGTCGGTCGCCTCTTCCGGCCGGATCCACTCGCCGGTCAGGTTCGAGACCCAGGGAAGGGAGGGCGCGGAGCGGGCGACGCGGTGGACCCGCTCCTCGAAGGCGCCGAGGATGGGGTCCATCATCGCGGAATGGAAGGCGTGCGAGGTGGCCAGCCGCCGGCCGGCGATGCCGGCCCGCGCCAGCGTCCCCCACAGCTCCTCCACCGCCGGCTCAGGCCCCGAGACCACGCAGAAGTCGGGAGCGTTGACGGCGGCGAGCGCCAGCCCGGGGCCCAGCAGGCCCTCCACCTCGCGCTCGGGCAGCGGGACCGCCAGCATGGCGCCCGCCGGCAGGCTCCGCATCAGCTCGCCGCGCGCCGCCACCAGCGCGAGCGCGTCCTCCAGCGAGAAGACGCCGGCCAGCCAGGCCGCCACGTATTCGCCGATGCTGTGGCCCAGCATGGCCCGGGGGCGCACGCCCCACGACATCCAGAGCTTCGCCAGCGCCGACTCGACCACGAACAGGGCGGGCTGGGCGAGGGCGGTACCGGTGAGCCGCTCGCGCGCCGCCTCCTCGCCGCCGGCGGGCGGATAGAGCACGGCGCGCAGGTCGAGCCCGAGATGCGGCTCGAGATGCCGAGCGCAGAGGTCGACGTGGTCGCGGAAGACGGCCTCCCCGGTGTAGAGGTCGCGCCCCATCCCGACGTGCTGGGCGCCCTGGCCCGGGAACAGGAAGACGACGCCGCGGTCCCCCTCTCCGGCCTCCCAGGTGAGCGTCCGCCGCGGGTCCCGTAGCGCCGCGACCGCTTCAGCGGCGTCGCCGCAGACCACCATCCGGCGGTGCGGGAAGGCGCGGCGCCCCACCCGCAGGGTGTACGCGACGTCCCCAAGCTCGAGGTCCGGCCGCTGGTCCAGCCCCTCCTCGAGAAAGCCGGCGAGCCGCCGGGTCGCCTCCTCCAGGGCCTGCGGGCTGCGGGCGGAGACGAGCAGGAGCTGGCGCGGGCGCGAGGGGCCGGACGGCGCCGGCGCGGGCGGCTCCTCCAGCACCACGTGGGCGTTGGTGCCGCCGATGCCGAACGAGCTGACCCCCGCCCGCCGCGGTCCGGCGACCGGCCACTCCCGCCGCTCGGCGGCGACGAAGAAGGGGCTCTCCTCGAGCCCGATCTCCGGGTTGGGGCGCTCGAAATGGAGGCTGGGCGGGATCGTTCCGCTCTCGACGGCGAGCGCCGCCTTGATCAGCCCGGCGACCCCCGCCGCGGCGTCGAGGTGGCCGATGTTGGTCTTCAGCGACCCGATCGCGCAGCTCTGGCGTCCAGGCCCCGGTCCGAAGGCGCGGACGAGGGCGGCGATCTCGATCGGATCCCCCAGCCGCGTCCCCGTGCCGTGCGTCTCGACGTAGCCGACGCTCGCCGGCTCGACGCCGGCCACGCTCTGGGCCTCGGCGATGGCCGCCGCCTGCCCCTCCACGCTCGGCGCCGTGTAGCCGACCTTGCCCGCGCCGTCGTTGTTGAGGGCCGAGCCGAGGAGCACGGCATGAATCGAGTCGCCGTCGTCGAGGGCATCCCGCAGCCGCTTGAGGACGACCAGGCCGACTCCCTGCCCACGCACCGTCCCCTGGGCGGCGGCGTCGAAGGCCCGGCAGTGGCCGTCGGGCGACATGATGCTCCCCTCCTGGAAGACGTAGCCGGACTTGAGCGGCGCCGAGACCGAGACGCCGCCCGCCAGCGCCATGTCGCACTCCCCCGCGAGCAGGGCCTGGCAGGCGAGGTGGACGGCGACCAGCGAGGTCGAGCAGGCGGTCTGCACCGTCAGGCTGGGTCCCCGCAGGTCGAGCTTGTAGGAGACGCGGGTGGCGAGGAAGTCCTTGTCGTTGCCCAGCAGCGGGCTGCCGGTGCCGCCGAGCTCCCCCCGCGAGGCGAGGTTGCCGAGATAGGTGCTGAAGCTCGCGCCCGCGTAGACCCCCACCGCCCCGCCGGCCCCGGGATCGTACCCCGCCCGCTCCAGGGCCTCCCAGGCGCACTCCAGGAAGACCCGGTGCTGGGGGTCCATCAGCTCCGCCTCGCGCGGGGTATAGCCGAAGAACCCGGCGTCGAAGAGGTCGCCGCCGTCGAGCGTGCCGCCGGCCGGGACATAGCGCGGATGGGCGAGCGTCTCGGCGGCGATCCCCTCGGCCCTCAGCTCGCCGCTGGAAAAAAAGGAGATCGACTCGACGCCGTCCTGGAGATTGCGCCAGAACGCCTCGATGTCCGCGGCGCCGGGGAAGCGGCCGGCCATGCCGACGATCGCGAGCCGCGGCGAGCGGTCGGCGGACCGCGCCCGCAGGGCCGCCCGCTCGAGCCCGGGCCGGGCGCCGGCCGCCGCCGCGCCGCGGTCGAGGCGGTCCGCCAGGGTGGCCACCGTGGGGTACTGGAACAGCTCGACCAGCGAGACCTCCCGCCCCAGCTCCTTGCGGATGCGGTCATGGACCCGGGCCATCAGCAGGGAGTGCCCGCCGAGGTCGAAAAAGTTGTCGTGCAGCCCGACGCGCTCGACCTCCAGGACCTCGCTCCAGATCGCGGCGATCCGCGCCTCGGCGCCGGTCCGCGGGGCGGCGAAGGCCTCTTCCCGCGGGGCGTTCTCCGGCGCCGGGAGGGCGCGGCGGTCCACCTTGCCGGTGGGCCCGAGCGGCAGCCGCTCCAGGGTCACGAAGGCCGAGGGGACCATGTGCGCCGGCAGCTTCGCATGGGCGTGATCGCGCAGCTCGGCGGCCGTCGCGGCCCGGCCCGGCTCGGCGACGACGTAGGCCACCAGGACGCGGGCGGCGGTCGCGCCGCCACCCGCCGGCTCGCGGTCGGCCACCACCACCTCACGCACCGCCGGATGGACGGCCAGCGCCGCCTCGACCTCGCCGAGCTCCACCCGGAAGCCGCGGATCTTCACCTGGCCATCCACCCGGCCAACGAACTCCAGAGCGCCGTCCGGCCGGAATCGGGCGAGGTCGCCGGTGCGGTAGAGGCGCTCCCCCGGGGTGGCGGCCAGCGGGTCGGGCACGAAATTCAGGGCGGTCAGGTCCGGACGGCGCAGATAGCCGCGCGCCAGGCAGACGCCGCCCAGGAAGATCTCCCCCGGCACCCCGGCCGGCACCGGCTGGAGGCCGCGGTCCAGCACGTGGACCCGGGCGTCCGCGATCGGCCGGCCGATCGGCAGCACCCGCTCCTCGACGCCGCGCCGGCAGTCCCAGGAGGTGACCGAGACCGTCGCCTCGGTCGGCCCGTAGCGGTTGAGCAGCCGGGCGTCGAGCCGGGCGAAGAAGCGCTCCGGCAGGTCGGCCGGCACCACCTCGCCGCCGGTGACCACGGTGCGCAACGAGCGGCAGGCCGCCGCGAAGTCGTCCCGCTCCAGCAGCACGTAGAGGAGAGAGGGGGGGAAGGAGGCATTGGTGACCCCGTGCCCGGCGATCAGCCGCAGCAGGCCGTCGACGTCCTTCTGGGCCTCGGACCGCACCAGCACCGAGCGGCCGCCGGCCAGCAGGGGGGCGAAGATCTCCACCACCGAGACGTCGAAGCTGATGCTGGTCTTCTGCAGGAAGACGGCGGTGGCGTCGACGTCGAAGGCCGCGGAGTAGCCGACGCGGTTGGCCATCGCGCGGTGGGAGACCATCACCCCCTTCGGCACCCCGGTCGAGCCGGAGGTGTAGATGACGTAGGCCGGGTGATCGGGAGCGACCGCCACCGCCGGCGGCCGCTCGCTCTCGCGGGCGACCGCCTCGCGGTCGGCGTCCACCGCCAGGATCCGCGAGCGCGGCGGGCCGCCGTCCAGCCCGGCGATCCGCTCCTCGCGGGTCACCAGCACTTCGGCGCCGGAGTCCCGCAGCATCAGCTCCAGGCGCTCGCGCGGATAGGCGGGATCGAGCGGCAGGTAGGCGCCGCCGGCCTTCAGGATGCCGAGCAGCCCCGCCACCAGCTCGAACGAGCGCTCGAGGCAGATCCCCACCACCCCCTCCGGCCCCACTCCCAGGCGGCGCAGCCGGTGGGCCATCTGGTTGGCGAGCGCGTCGAGCCGGCCGTAGGTGAGGGTCTCGCCGTCGAGCGCCAGGGCGACTGCCTCCGGGGTTCGCGCGGCCTGGCGCGCCACCCCCTCGTGCACCGGCAGGTCCGCCGGCCAAGGGGCGGCTTCCAGGCTTTCGACCAGCAGGGCCTGCCGCTCGGGCGCGGTGAGCAGCGGCAGCGAGGAGAGGCTCCGCTCCGGCTCCGCCACGGCCCCGGCGAGCAGGGTCCGCAGGTGCTCCAGGGCGCGCTGGACCGTCGCGCCGTCGAAGAGGTCGACGCTGTAGGCCCAGCGTACCCGGATCTCGTCGCCGCTCTCCTCCATCGCCATGTCCCAGTCGAACTTGACCGTGTCGATCCCGGGGGCGACCGGGGTCAGCGTCAGCCCGACGAGCCGCAGCTCCGGCACCGGCAGGTTCTGGAGGGCGAAGGCGACCTGGAACAGGGGGGAGCGGGCGAGGTCGCGGTCGGGCCGCGTCACCTCGACCACCTTCTCGAACGGCAGGTCCTGGTGCGCGTAGGCTTCGAGCGCCGTGTCGCGCACCCGCGCCAGCAGGCCGGAGAACCCGGGATCGCCGGTGAGGTCGGCGCGCATCACCAGGCTGTTGACGAAGAAGCCGATCAGCGGCTCGGTCTCCGCCCGGTTGCGGTTGGCGATCGGGACCCCCACCAGCAGGTCCTGCTGGCCGGTGTAGCGGTGGAGCAGGGTATCGAGCCCGGCGAGCAGGGTCATGAAGAGGGTGGCGCCGGCCCGGCGGCTGAGCTCGCGCAGGGCGGCGCCGAGATCGGCGGCGAGAACGCCGGTGAGGGAATCCCCGCGCGAGCTCTTCACCTGCGGCCGCGGCCGGTCGGCCGGCAGCTCGAGGGACGCCGGCGCGCCGGCCAGCCGCTGGCGCCAGTAGCCGGCCTCGCGCTCGAGCGCCGCGCCCGAGAGCCACCGCCGCTGCCAGACGGCGAAGTCGGCGTACTGGATGGGCAGCTCGGGCAGGGCGGCCGGCCGCCCCGTCACCCGGCTCTCGTAGAGGGCGGCCACCTCGCGCACCAGGACCCCCGTCGACCAGCCGTCGGAGACGATGTGGTGGAGGGTGAAGAGAAGGACGTGCTCTTCCGCTTCCAGGCGGAGCAGCGCCGCCCGCACCAGCGGCCCCCGCTCGAGATCGAACGGGCGCAGCGATTCCTCGCGGACGAGCCGCCGCATGCGTTCCTCCCGCTCGGCGAGCTCGCCGCCGACCTCCACCATCTCCAGGCCCAGCGCCAGCGCCGGTTCGACGACCTGGGCCGGCTCGCCCGCCACCGCCGGGAAGCGGGTGCGCAGCGACTCGTGACGCGCCACGACGCCCGCCAGGGCCTGCTCGAGCGCCGCCTTCGACAGCGGCCCCGCGAGCCGCACCGCCGCCGGCATGTTGTACGTCGGGTTGCCGGGATCGAGCTGCTCCAGGAACCAGAGGCGCTGCTGGGCGAACGACAGCGGCAGCGGCGAGCCGTCGCGCGGCAGCGGCTCCAGGGGCGGGGGCGCCGCGTCCCGGGAGGCGGACCTCGCGGCGTCGATCTCGGCCGCCAGGCTCTCCACCGTCTGCCGCTCGAAGAAGCGCCGAAGAGGGAGGGCGACGCCGAAGACCGTGCGCACCTGGGAGGCGACCCGGGTGGCCAGCAGCGAGTGCCCGCCGAGCGCGAAGAAGTCGTCCCGCGCCCCCACCCGATCGATCTCCAGAACGCCGGCCCAGATCCCCGCCAGCATCTCCTCGGTCGGCGTGCGCGGCGCTGTCCACGGGACTGGCGGGCTCGCCGCCGGCTCGCCGAAGAGCTCCGCCCGCCGCTCCAGCCGGCGGATCAGCTCCTCGCGCTCCAGGGCTCCCAACAGCGGCAGCTCGAGGACCGGGCGGTCCGGATCTTTCACCGCTGTGGCGAGCAGGGTCATCAGGTCGCCGCCCAGCCGCTCGGCCGTGGCGGCGTCGAACAGGTCCACCGCGTAGTCCAGGATGCCCGCCAGCTCCCCTCCGAGTTGGGGCATGAAGACGAGGGAGAGGTCGAATTTCGCGACCTTGTCGTCGGTCTCCAGCATCTCGACCTCCACCCCCGGTAGATGCCAAGCCGGCGGCGAGGCGTTCTGCAGCCCGCAGAGGACCTGAAAAATGGGCGAGCGCCGGGTATCACGCGCCGGCGCCAGGGCCTCGACCAGCTTCTCGAACGGCAGGTCCTGGTAGGCGTAGGCCCCCAGCGCCGTCTCCCGCACCCGCCGCATCACCTCATAAAACGAGGGGTTCCCCGGCAGCTCCAGACGCAACGCCAGGGTATTGACGAAGAAACCGATCAGCGGCTCGGTCTCGGCGCGGTTGCGGTTCGCGATCGGCGAGCCGACCACCACGTCCTCGACGCCGCTCCAGCGCGCCAGCAGCGACTGGAAGGCCGCGAGCAGGAGCATGAACAGAGTCGCCCCCTGCCGCTGGGCGAGTTGCGACAGCTGCCTTACCAGAGCGGCCGGGAACGTCCGGCGATGCCGTACGCCGCGATGGCTCGGCACCTCCGGCCGCGGGCGGTCGAAGGGGAGGGGTAGCTCGACCGGCGCGCCGGCGAGCGCCCGCCGCCAGTAGGCGAGGTCGGTCTCCAGCACCTCGCCGCGCAGCCAGCCCCGCTGCCACGCCGCGAAGTCCGCGTACTGGATGGCCAGCTCGGGCAGCGGCGAGGGGTGGCCCGAGACCCGCGCCTCGTAGATCGCCGCCAGCTCGCGCACGAACACCCCCACCGACCAGCCGTCGGCGGCGATGTGGTGGAAGGCGATCAGCAGGACGTGCTCGCGCCCGGAGACCCGCAGCAGGGCCGTCCGGAGCATCCGGCATCCCGGGCGCGCCGAGAGGTCGAACGGCCGCGCCGCCGCCTCCTCGCCCAGCCGCAGGGCCTCCTGGTCCCGCGCCTCCAGCCCCAACGCCGAGAGATCGGCGACCGGCAGCTCCCAGGGGGTCCAGGCCGCGACCTCCTGCGCCGGGCCCTCCGCGGTCTCCGCGAACCCGGTGCGTAGCGCCTCGTGCCGGCGGACGATCTCGCCGATCGCCACGGCCAGCGCCGGGGTGTCCAGCTCCCCCCGCAGCCGCACCGAGGCCGGCAGGTTGTAGAGCGGGCTGCCCGGCTCGAGGCGGTCGAGGAACCAGAGGCGCTCCTGCGCGAACGACAGCGGCCGCAGAGAGCCGTCCGGCCCGCCCAGGCGCAGCAGCGGCAGCGAGGCCAGCTCCCTGCTCGTGAGCCTCGCCGCGTCGATCTCGACGGCCAGCCCCTCCAGCGTCGAGCGCTCGAAGAAACGCCGCAGGGGGAGGTCGACGGAGAAGGTGGCGCGCACCCCCGAGGCGAGGCGGGTGGCCAGCAGCGAATGCCCGCCCAGCTCGAAGAAGTCGTCGCGGAGCCCCACCCGCCGTACCCCCAGGAGGTCGGCCCAGAGGCCCGCCAGCAGCTTCTCGGTCGGGGTGTCCGGGGCCGCCCACGGCGCCGCCGCCTCTCGCTCCCCGGACCGCTGCCGCTCGGGCCCGCCGAGCAGCTCCCGCCGCTCGGCGGCCCCGAGCAGCGCCAGCTCCGCGAGGGGGCGGTCCGGCTCCGCCAGCACGCCCGCGAGCAGGGTCTCCAGGTCGCCGCCCAGCCGCTCGATCGTAACCCCGTCGAACAGGTCCAGCGCGTACTCCAGAGAAGCCGCGAGCCCCCCTCCCTCCTCGGGGAAAAGAGCGAGGGCGAGATCGAATTTCGCGACCTTTTCGTCGATCTCCCGCAGCTCGACCTCCACGCCCGGCAGCCGCCAGGCCGGCGGCGCGGCGTTCTGCAGGGCGAAGAGCGTCTGGAAAACCGGCGCCCGCCGCGCGTCGCGCACCGGCGCCAGATCCTCGACCAGCTTCTCGAACGGCAGGTCCTGGTGGGCATACGCCCCCAGGGTCGCCTCCCGTGTCCGCCGCGCCAGCTCCCGGAACGAAGGGCCTCCCGACAGATCGAGGCGTAGCGCCAGGGTGTTGACGAAGAAGCCGATCAGCGGCTCGGTCTCAAGCCGGTTGCGGTTGGCGATCGGCGAGCCGACCACCACGTCATCGCCGCCGCTCCAGCGCGCCAGCAGCGCCTGGAAGCCGGCGAGCAGCAGCATGAAAGCGGTCGCTCCCTCCCAGCGGGCGAGCGCCGAGAGCTTCTCCAGCGCGCCGGCGGGGAGCCCCCAGCGATGCCGCGCGCCGCGATGGCTCGGCACCTCCGGGCGCGGCCGGTCGAAGGGGAGGGGGAGCTCCTCCGGGGCCCCGGCGAGCGCTCGCCGCCAGTAGGCGAGCTGGGTCTCCAGCGTCTCGCCGCGCAGCCACTCCCGCTGCCAGACCGCGAAGTCGGCGTACTGGACGGCCAGCTCGGGCAGCGGCGAGGGGAGCCCCGCGACCAGCGCCGCGTACAGCGCCGCCAGCTCGCGCACGAACACCCCCACCGACCAGGCGTCGGCGGCGATGTGGTGGAAACCGATCAACAGGACGTGCTCGCGCTCCGCGGTCCGCAGCAGGGCCGTCCGGACCATCCGGCACCCCGGTCGCGCGGAGAGGTCGTACGGCCGCGCCGCCGCCTCCTCGCCGAGCCGCCGCGACTCCCCTTCCCGCGCCGCCGGTGCGAGCGCCGAGAGATCCGCCACCGGCAGCTCCCAGGGGCTCCAGGCCGCGACCTCCTGCACCGGACCGTCCGCCGTCTCCGCGAACCCCGTGCGCAGCGTCTCGTGCCGGCGCACGATCTCGCCGATGGCAGCGGCCAGCGCCGCGATCTCCAGGCGGCCCCGCAGCCGCACGGCGGCCGGCAGGTTGTAGAGCGGGCTGTCCGGCTCCAAACGGTCCAGGAACCAGAGACGCTCCTGGGCGAACGACAGCGGCGGCGGCGAGCCGCCGCGCGGCGAGCGGCGCAGCGGCGGGGCCTCGGGGCCGCCGAGGCCGAGCTCCCGCAGCAGCCGCGCCACCCCCTCCACGGTCGGGCTCTCGAACAGCCGCCGCAGAGGGAGGTCGACCCCGAAGGCGTCGCGCACCCGGGAGGCGAGCTGGGTGGCCAGCAGAGAATGGCCCCCGAGGGCGAAGAAGTCGTCGTGGACTCCTACCTGCTCGACGCCCAGCACGTCGCTCCACAGGCCGGCCAGCAGCTCCTCGGCCGGCGTGCGCGGCGCCACGTAGACGCTCCCCGCCTCCCACTCCGGCGCGGGGAGCAGCCGCCGGTTCAATTTGCCGTGGCTGGTCAGGGGCAGGCTCTTCAGAGTCACGAAGGCGGCAGGGATCATGTATTCCGGCAGGCGCTCCCTGACCAGCTCGCGCAGCTCGCCGGCCAGCCCGTCCCGGTCCGCCGCCACCACGTAGGCCACCAGGCGGCGATCCCCCCAGGCGTCCTCGCGCGCCACCACCGCCGCCTGCCGCACCTCCGGGTGCTCCCCGAGCACCGCCTCGATCTCCCCCGGCTCGATGCGGAAGCCGCGGATCTTCACCTGCTGGTCGATGCGGCCCAGGAACTCCAGGCTGCCATCCGCCAGCCGCCGCGCCAGGTCGCCGCTGCGGTAGTAGCGCCGCCCCGCGACGGCCGGGAAGCGCTCCGCCGTCAGCTCGTCCAGCCCGGCGTAGCCGCGCGCCACCCCCGGGCCGGCGATCCAGATCTCCCCGGGCACGCCGACCGGCACCCGCTGCCCCTGGCCGTCGCGCAGCTCGACCCGCGCGCCGGCGAGCGGACCGCCGAGCAGCGACCGCGCGGGGAGCTCGCCGGCAGGGATCTCGTGGACCGTGCAGAAGACCGTGCCTTCCGTCGGTCCGTAGAGCACCGCCAGATCCGCCGCCGGGAAGACCTGCCGCAGCCGCGCCAGGAGATCCGCCGGCACCGCGTCGCCGCCCGTGAACAGGGTGCGCAGGCGCGCGAACCGTTCCGGAGCCCGGCTCGCCGCCTCCTCCACGATCTGCCGCATCAGCGCCGGCACCGCGTGCAAGCGGGTCACCCCCTCCATCAGGCCGACCAGCTCGGGCATGTCCAGCGCCGGCACCAGCGGCACCAGCGCGCAGGTCCCCCCCGCGATCAGCGGCGACCAGAGCTCGAACTGGAAGATGTCGAAGGAGAACGGCGCCAGGGCGGGCATGCGGTCGTCCGCGGCGAAGCCGAACCGCCGGCCGCTCGCGCGCAGGAACGCCGCCAGCGACCCGTGCTCGACCCGGACTCCCTTGGGATGTCCGGTCGAGCCGGAGGTATAGATGAGATAGGCCAGGTCGCCCGGGCTGGCGATCCCGCGCGGCTCCTCTTCGCTCCCCGCCAGCGGGTCGCGATCGAGCAGGAGGAGCTCCCGGCCCTCGCCGAGCCGCTCCGCCAGGCCGGTCTCGCTCACCAGCAGCCGCGCCCCGGAGTCGGCGAGCAGGTAGGCCAGCCTCTCGGTGGGATAGGAGGGATCGAGCGGCACCCAGGCCCCGCCCGCCTTCCAGACCGCCAGCATGGCCACCACGAGCTCGGCCGAACGCTCCAGGCAGATCCCCACCACCGCTTCCGGCCCCACCCCGAGCTCCCGCAGCCGGCCCGCCAGCCGGTTGGCCCGGCGGTTCAGCTCGCCGTAGCTCAGCCGCTCCTCCCCGATCTCCAGGGCTACCGCGTCCGGCGCCGCCGCGGCCCGGGCCGCCAGCCGCGCCGGCACCAGCTCGCCGGCCGTCACCGGCTCCGCGTCCCCGCCCTCGAACGCCAGGAGCTGCCCGCTCTCCGCCGCGGAGAGCAGCGGCAGCTCGGCGACGCCGCATCCGGAGTCCGCGAGCGCTCCTTCGAGCAGCCGCAGGAGGTACTCCCCCCAGCGCTCGACGGTCACGGCGTCGAACAGCTCCGCGCTGTACTCGAAGGTTCCGGCGAGGGCTTCCCCCCTCTCGTCGAGGGAGAGCGAAAGGTCGAATTTCGACAGGCCGGTCTCGACCGGCAGCAGCTCGAGCTCGAGCCCGGGCAGCGCCGGCGCGCCGGCCGGGGCGTTCTGCAGGGCGAAGAGGACCTGGAAGAGCGGCGGGCGAGAGGTGTCGCGTCCCGGCGCCAGCTCGGCCACCAGCTTCTCGAACGGCAGGTCCTGGTGGGCGTAGCCGCCGAGGGTGGCCGCGCGGACCCGGCGCGCCAGCTCGGCGAAGGACGGGTTGCCCGCGAGGTCGGTCCGCAGCGCCAGCGTGTTGACGAAGAAGCCGATCAGGGGCTCGGTCTCCAGGCGGTTGCGATTGGCGATCGGCGAGCCGACCACCACGTCCTCCTCCCGGCTGAGCCGCGAGAGCAGGGCCTGGAAAACGGCGAGGAGGAGCATGAACGGGGTCTGTCCCTGCCGCCGGGCATAGGCCCGCAGCTCCGCCGCGAGATCGGCGGAGACCGCGAAGGGGTGATGGGCCCCACGGTGGCCTGGAACGGTGGGCCGCGGCCGGTCCGCCGGCAGATCGAGAGGCTCCGGCGCGCCGGCCAGAGCTCGCCGCCAGTAGGAGAGCTGAGCTTCCAGGGCCTCGCCGCGCAGCCACTCCCGCTGCCAGACGGCGAAATCGGCGTACTGCAGCGCGGGCTCCGGCAGCGGCGACGGCGTGCGGTCCCGCGCCGCGGCGTAGAGCGCCGCCAGCTCGCGCAGCAGCAAGCCGATCGACCAGCCGTCGGCGGCGATGTGATGGAGGGTCAGCAGCAGGACGTGCTCGGCCTCCCCCAGCCGCAGGAGGGTGGTGCGCAGCAGCGGGGGGCGCGCGAGGTCGAACGGGCGCGCCGCCTCCGCCTCGGCCAGACGCATCGCCTCGGTCCCCCGCGCGCCGGCCGGCAGCGCCGCCAGATCGGTCACCGGCAGCTCCCAGGGACGCCAGGGGGCGATCCGCTGCGCCGGCCGCCTCCCGGCCTCCACGAAGCCGGTGCGCAGCACCTCGTGACGGCGCGCCACCTCGCCGAAGGCGGCGGCGAGAGCGGCCGGGTCCAGCGGGCCGCGCAGGCGGGCGGCCGCCGGCATGTTGTAGAGGGCGCTCCCCGGCTCCAGCCGGTCGAGGAACCAGAGGCGCTCCTGGGCGAAGGAGAGCGGCGGATCCCCCGCGCGCGACGCGGGCCGGATCGCCGCCGCCGGCACCCCGGCAAGGGCGGGCAGGCATGCGGCCAGGGCCGCCACCGTGGGGGTCTCGAAGATCTGGCCCAGCGGGATCTCGATGGCGAACGCCTCGCGCACCCGCGAGACGAGCTGGGTGGCGAGCAGGGAGTGCCCTCCCAGGGAGAAGAAGCTGTCATGGACGCCCACGCGCTCGACCCCGAGCAGCTCGCTCCAGAGGCCGGCGAGGAACCGCTCCGCCGGCGTGCGCGGAGCGGCCGCCGCGGCGTCAGCCCGCCCCGCCGGCGCCACGGACATGCGGGACAGGGCCCGGCGGTCGATCTTGCCGTTGGGGGTCAGCGGCAGCGCCGGGAGCGCGGCCACCGACGACGGCACCATGTACTCCGGCAACCGCCGCGCCAGGAACGACCGCAGGGCGGCGGGGGAAGCCTGGGCCGGCGCCACGAAGGCCACCAGGCGGAGGTCGCCCGGCGCCAGCTCGCGCGCGATCACCGCCGCCTCGGCCACCTCGGGGTGGGCGAGCAGGGCCGCCTCGATCTCGCCGGGCTCGACGCGGAAGCCGCGCACCTTCACCTGATGATCGATACGCCCCAGGTACTCCAGCCGCCCGTCCGCCAGCCACCGGGTGAGGTCGCCGGTGCGGTACATCCGCTCGCCGGCGCTCCCGAAGGGGTTGGGGAGGTAGCGCTCCGCCGTCAGGTCGGGCCGCCCCAGGTAGCCCCGGGAGATCCCCTCCCCCCCCAGAAAGAGCTCGCCGGGGACGCCGGTGGGCACCAGCCGCAGCCCGGCGTCCACGATGTAGGCCCAGGTGTTGGTGACCGGCCGCCCGATCGTGGGCTCCCCCTGGCGAGGCACCAGCTCGAAGGTCGAAAAGGTGGTGTCCTCCGAGGGGCCGTAGAGATTGAACACCCGCTCGACGGTCCCCAGCTCGTAGATCCGGCGGGTCAGGGCGCCGCGCAACGGCTCGCCGCCCAGGTTCACCGTGCGCACCGAGCGGGGCACGGCGCCGAGCCGCAGCAGCTCGGCCATCGCCGAGGGGACGGTGTTGATCAGCGTCACCTCGGAGGCGGCGGGGAGCTCGGGGAGCTCCAGGGCGTTCTCCGCCAGCACCATCGCCCCCCCCATCGCCAGGGTGGCGAAGATCTCGAAGATCGACATGTCGAAGCAGATCGAAGTGGAGGCCAGCACACGCGCCATGTCCGCGGGCGGAAAGACCTCGCGCAGCCAGTAGATCAGCGCCACGGCGCTGCGGTGCTCGATCGCCACCCCCTTGGGGCGGCCGGTAGAGCCGGAGGTGTAGATGAGGTAGGCGAGGAGCGAGGCGCGCACCCCGGCTGGCAGCTCCGGCAGAGCCGCCGGGAGCTCCTCGCTGGGATCTTCATCGCCCAGGAGGATCCGCGCGCCCGTCGCCGGCAGGAGCTCGCGCAGGCTCTCCTCGGTGACCAGCACCGGCGCGCCGGCGTCCTCCAGGATGGCGGCCAGCCGCTCCCGCGGGTACGCGGGGTCGAGGGGGACATAGGCGCCGCCCGCCCGCTGCACGCCGATCAGGGTAGCGATCAGCTCCGGGGTGCGGCGCAGGAAGATCCCCACCCGCACCTCGGGCCCCACGCCGGCGGCGCGCAGCCGCGAGGCCACGCGCACCGAGCGCGCCGCGAGCTGCCGGTAGGTGAGCCGCTCGTGGCCGTGGATCAGGGCGACGGCGTCCGGCGTCCGCTCCACCTGGGCGAGGAAGAGCTCGTGGAGGAGCGGGTCCCGGGGGTGGTCCACCGCCGTGCCGCTCCATTCGTTCAGGAGCTGGTCGCGCTCGGCCGTGTCGAGGAGCGGCAGCTCCGAGAGCCGCCGCTCCGGCGCTTCCGTGGCGCCCGCCAGCAGCACCCGCAGATGCCCCAGCAGGCGCTCGGCGGTGGCGGGATCGAAGAGGGCGGCGTTGTAGCGCAGCGACAGTCCGAGACCAGCGCCCAGACCAGCCCCGAGCTCGGCGGCCGTCAGCGTCAGATCGAAGGCGGCGCCCGGGGTGGCGAGCGCCAGCGACTCCAGCTCCAGCCCGCCCAGCGCCAGGCGCACCCCGCCCTCCCCCAGCGCGAAGCCGGCGAGGCCGGAGGAGCCCGCCGCCCGCTCCCGCTCGAAAGCGAAGGCGACGTCGAACAGCGGCGAGCGGCTCGGGTCGCGCTCCGGCAGGAGCCGCTCGGCGAGGAGCGGCAGGGGGAGATCCTGGTGGTCGAGAGCACCCAGCGCGGCGGCGCGCGTGCGCTCCACGAAGTCGCCGAAGCCGGGGTCCCCCGACAGGTCGGCCCGCAGCGCCACCGGGTTGACGAAGTAGCCCACCAGGCCGGCCATGGCCTCCGCCGCGCGGCCGGTGGTCGGCGAGCCCACCAGCAGATCCTCCTGGCGGGTGTAGCGGCCGAGCAGCGCCTGGAAGCCGGCGAGCAGGATCGCATAGAGGGTCGCCCCGCGCTCCCGGCCGAGCGAGCGCAGGGCGTCGAGCTCCGGGGCGCCGAGACGGCTGTTGCGGGAGCCGCCGGCCCAGGTCTGGCGGGGCGGACGCGGCCGGTCCGTCGGCAGCTCGAGCGGCGGCAGGCTGCCCGCGAGCCGCTCGCGCCAGTACCGCCAGAGCCGCTCCCCCGCCGGCCCGGCGAGCCGCGCCTCCCACCAGCGGGCGCAGTCGGTGTAGCGCAGGGGGAGGGGGGGCAGCTCCTCGCCGCGGCCGTAGAGGGCGCCGAGATCGCGCGCCATCACCTCCGCCGACCAGAAGTCGCAGACGATGTGGTGGACGGCGAAGACGATCACGTCCTCGCCAGGACCGGCGCGCAGGAACGCGACGCGGAACAGCGGGCCCCGCTCGAGGTCGAAGGGGCGCCAAGCCAGCTCGCGGACACGGCGGGCGACCTCGCCCGGGCTCCAGGCGGCGAGGTCCTCGAAGCGGATCTCCGGGGCCAGCCGCTCGTGGATCCGCTGGAAGGGGCCGTCCGGCCCCTCGCCGAAGGTCGTGCGCAGCGCCGGATGCCGGCGGACGAGGGCCGCGACGGCCCCGGCGAACGCTTCCGAATCGAGCGCGCCGCGCACCCGCGCCGCGCCGGCGAGGACGTAGGCGAGGCTGTCCGGCGCCAGCCGGTGAATGAACCAGAGAGCCCGCTGCCCCGCCGAGAGGGGGAAATCGCCCGTCTCCGGCCCCTCGGCGGCCGGGAGCTCCTCCGCCTGGTGAGCCGCCGTGAGGCCCGCCAGGGCGTTCGCCGTTACCGCCTCCAGGGAAGCCCCCTCCAGCAGGGCCGCGAGCGAGACGTGGACCTCCAGCGCTTCCTCCATCCGGGCCTTGAGCTCGGCGGCACCGAGCGAGTCGAGGCCGAGGGCGGTCAGCGCCCCCGCGGGATCGATTTGGGCGGCGGAAACTCCCAGCGCCCGCGCCGCCTCCGCCCGCAGCCACGGGGCGAGGAGCCCCTCCCGCGCCTCCGGCGCCGCCGCGAGCAGGGCCGCGCGGTCCAGCCCGGACGGCGGCGCCTCCCCGGCTTCGCCCTCGCGGCCGGCCACCGTGCTGCGGTCTACCACCGCCAGTTCCCCCGCCCGCCAGGCGGCCCGGCAGGCGGCGCGCCGGATCTTGCCGCTGGAGGTCTTGGGGACGGCGCCGGCGCGCACCAGCGCCACCTCGTGAACCCGCACCTCGTGCGCCTCGGCCACCGCCCGGCGCACCGCCTCGGCGGCAGCCGCGGCCTCCCCCTCGCGGCGGCGATCGATCTCCTGGACGATCACCAGCCGCTCCTCGCCGCCGTCGTCGACGGCGAAGGCGGCGCCGCAGCCCGGCCGCAGGGCGGGGTGGCTCTCCTCGGCGGTCGCCTCGAGGTCCTGCGGATAGTGGTTGCGGCCGCGCAGGATGATCAGGTCCTTCACGCGGCCGGTGACGAACAGCTCCCCGCCGGCGAGGAACCCGAGGTCGCCGGTGCGCAGGAAGCGCCCCGCGGGCTCCCCCGCGAGCCGGGCGCCGAAGTCGCGCGCCGTCGCCTCGGGACGGTTCCAGTACCCTTGCGCGACGCTCGATCCGGCGACCCAGATCTCGCCGACGCGGCCCGGCGGGCACGGCCGCCCGGTCTCCGGATCGGCGACCGCGATCTCCTGGTCCAGCCAGGCGGCGCCGCAGCCGACGAGCCGCCGGACGGGGTCGCCGTCCACGGCCCGCTCGGCGGCCCCGCGCTCCAGCGCGGCGGTGGCGAAGGGCTCCACCGCCGGCTCCCTGCCGGCGGCGCCGCCGGCGACGAACAGGGTCGCCTCGGCGAGGCCGTAGCAGGGGTAGAACGCCGTGCGCCGGAAACCGCTGGCGGCAAAGGCGGCGGCGAAGCGGTCGAGGGTCTCCGCGCGCACCGGCTCGGCGCCGTTGAAGGCGACCTCCCAGGAGGAGAGGTCGAGCGCCTCGCGCTCGGCCGGAGCGATCCGGCGCGCGCAGAGGTCGTAGGCGAAGTTGGGCCCGCCGCTGGTCGTCCCACGGTAGCGCGATACCGCCTCCAGCCAGCGCAGGGGGCGCTGCAGGAAGGCGACCGGGGACATCAGCACGCACGGCGCGCCCACGTAGAGCGGCTGCAGGACGTTCCCGATCAGCCCCATGTCGTGGTAGAGCGGCAGCCAGCCCACGATCACCGAGCGCTCCGATTGGCCGAAGGCCTGGCGGATCATCTCCTGGTTGTGGAGGAGGTTGCCGTGGGTGACCATCACCCCCTTGGGCAGCGAGGTCGAGCCCGAGGTGTACTGGAGGAACGCCAGCGTCCCGCCGTCGACCGCCGGCTCGCGCCACTCCTCGGCGAGGGCGGGGTCGAGGTCGTCGGTGGCCACCCAGCGCGCCCCGGCGAGCTCCGGCAGCCGGCCGGCCATCGCTTCCGCTCCGGCGAGGAGGGCGCGGGTGGTGAGCACCACCTTCGGCCGGGCGTCGCCGGCGATCGCGCGCAGGCGGGGGAGCAGGCGCGACGAGCGCGGTGGATAGGCGGGGACCGCCGTCACGCCGCCATAGAGGCAGCCGAAGAAGGCGGCGACGAAATCGAGGCCCGGAGGGTAGAGGAGGAGAGCCCGCTCCCCCTCGGCACCCAGGCGCTGGAGCGAGGCTCCCAGGGCGCGGGCGCGCGCGTCCAGACCGGAGCGGGTGAGGCGCTCGGACTCCCTCTCCCCGTCGGCGAGGAAGGTGTACGCAGCCACCTCCCCCCGCTCTCCAGCGCGCGCCCGCAGCAGCTCTATCAGCGTCGAGACCATGACATCCATCTCAAGAAAACTTCAATAGGGCACTGAAACGATCCGCCCGCACCGGCGGCGCCGGACGGGCGGATCTCCAACGATGCGGACGGCTTCCTACTCGAACTCTTGGCGAGCCCGGCCAGCGCTCGCCTCGAGACGATCGGAATAGCTCTTCGAGATGACACCCTGCTTGACGAGGTCCTTCAGGGACTCCTTGACGCACTGGTAATACTTGAACTTCGCCTGCTTCTTCTCCACCGCGCTCTGCGCCTTGGCCGCGCTGCGCGTGAAGTCGCAGGGGATCTCGGGAACCGTCAGGTTCTCGTCGGCCGCCACGTCGTAGAGGCGGTTGTGCAGGCCTCCCGGCCAGAGGATGTCGACCGTGCCCTTGGCGGCGGTGCCGAGGCCGAAGCGGACGACGCGGCTGTCCTGCGAGCCGTAGCTCGCGCCGCCCAGCACCGGCTTGAGCGCGGTGTGGCCGCCGTCGGGAGTGAAGCGGACGGTCGCGCCGATGCCGTCGCGGTTGACCTTGCCGGCCGCGTAGCGGTTGGCCACCAGGCCGATGCCGCCGAGCGGCTTGATGCCGACCGAGGCATTGCCGTTGTTGCCGCTGTTGAGGTCGATGGCGAGGTCGCCGTTGGAGACCACCGGGTTGAGATAGGTGAGGAAGCCCGGCTGCAGCCGCGAGGTGAACACGTTCTCGAACACCGAGACGCTGTCGAACGGCGAGCCGGTCGGACCGCCGATGGCGGTGATGAACGGCCGCTGGTGGGTGGGCGTGTACTTGAAGTTGGAGACGGTCACGAGGTCGTCGTAGCCGTCACCGTTGAGGTCGGCGGTGGCGACGCCGTGCACCTCGCGCAGCCGGTGGTCGGTCTTCATCGCCGCCTGATCCCAGGTGAACTTGGCCGTGCAGCCCGGGTTGTGCAGCAGGGTGCCGGGGTTGTCCGCTGCGAAGAAGAAGACGACGTCGTCATCGCCAAACCAGGCGAGGTCCTGGGCGCCGTCGTTGTCGTAGTCGAGGGACACGGCGCCCCAGCCGAACGGCGTACCCACCAGGGCACCGACACCGGGATCGGTGAACTTGCCGTTGGCCGAGCCGAGGAACCAGCGCGAGTTCTGCACCGCGCCGCCCATGTAGACGCCGAGGTTGGTGCCGAACAGGTCCAGGTTGCCGTCGCAGTTGAAGTCGCCGAAGGCGAGGCCCATCCAGGCGCCCCACTTGTCCATGCCGGCCGCGCGGGTCACGTCGGCGAAGTGGCCGGTGCCGTCGTTGCGGAAGATGCGGATGTACCCCCGCTCCTGCGAGCGGTCGGCCGGCGGAGCGCCCTGGGTGTCCGCCCAGATGATGTCGACGTCGCCGTCCTGGTCGTAGTCGACCATCGCCACCGCCCAGGTGTAGGAGCCGCCCGGGTAGATCGACGGCGGCCCGCCGACCAGGTTGCGGATGCCGGAGCCGACGCTGACGTTGGAGAAGATGTTGCCGCCCCGGTTCAGGAACAGGTCGTTCGGCTCGAGGCCGGTGTAGCCGCTGCTCGAGAAGACCGCTTCGCGCTCGTTCCAGTTGTCATAGGTGTTGGCCACGATGATGTCGAGCAGGCCGTCGCCGTTGATGTCGCCCATCGAGCAGCCGGCCGCGTGCCGGCTCCGGCCGGCCATCTTCGCGCTGGCGGTGATGTCGGTGAACGTGCCGTCGCCCTCGTTGTGGTAGAGGACGTTCGGCACGCCGGTGCCGAGCACGTAGAAATCCTCGTAGCCGTCGTTGTCGATGTCACCGTAGCAGACTCCCGAGCTGTCCTGGGCCGTGGCGGTGACCCCCGCGGTCTGGGCGACGTCGGTGAAGCCCATCGTGCCGGTCTGGGCGAGCTGGTTGCGGAACAGGCTGTTCGGCGTGCCCGGGCCGTTGGTGACGTAGATGTCGACGTCGCCGTCGTTGTCGTAGTCGAACAGCGCCACGCCGGGAGCGCCGTGCTCTTTCTGCGGGCTGAACAGCTGGATCTGAGCCTGCTGGTCGGCGGGGATCGGGGCCGAGGCGTCGATCGCGTCCCGCACCGCCTTGCGGGGCGAGGGGGTGCGCTCGTAGTCGATCCCGACGGTCCCGGCGACGTTCTCAAAAGTGACCCCACCCTGCTGAGCCCATGCTGCGCCCGTGCCGGCGAGGAGCAGGACGGCCCCGGCCACCTGGGCCCGAACCTTCATCCCGCCTACAAATGACTTGCCATTTCTTTTCATCAAAGCCTCCAATTTATTCAAGCGCTAACAACCCTTAAGTCGGTCTGGGGCTTATTCATAGTGCTTTCAAGCCCTCAAAGCGTGACAAATGGCAGGGCGTTTTGCGATTTATGGGTTACGGATTCGAACCCTTCCGTTGACGCTATACTTGCCCACGCCCAGGTACGTCTTCATGCACCGATCCCCAGGCCGCCAGAGATTCCGCTACGAGCTTCCCCTGAACCCACGGCACCGCCGCGTGCGCACGGTTCCGGCGGGGGATCGCCATTGCGGCTGGATCGAGATCCTGCCTCCCCCGCCGCCGCCCCGCCGGCTGGCCGGGGCCCAGAAAGCCGACTGCGCGGTGATCGGCGCCGGGTTCACCGGCCTCGCCTGCGCCCGCCGGCTCGCCGAGCTGCGGCCAGGGTGGCGGATCGCCGTGCTCGACGCCCATCGCGCCGGCGCGGGGGCCTCGGGGCGCAGCTCGGGGTTCGTGGTCGACCGCGCCCACTTCGTTGCCCGCATGGAGCCGGCGGCCAGCCGGATCTACCGCGACCTCTGCCGCTTCGGCATCGAGCGGCTGCGCGCGGCCGTCCAGGGGCACGGCATTGAGTGCGACTGGGACGAGTCGGGGTGGCTCCACGCCGCCGCCGGCGAGGAGGGCGCCGCCGCCCTGCCTAACCTGCGCGCCTGGCTGGATACGCTGGGCGAGCCCTATGAGTGGCTGGACGCCGCCGGCCTCGCCCGCATCACCGGCACCACGCACTACCGCGCCGGCATCCGGCTCCCCGGCAGCGTGCTGGTGCAGGCGGCCGCCCTGGCGCGCGGCCTCGCCGACTCCCTGCCCGCCAATGTCGAGCTGTTCGAGGAATCACCGGTGCGGGCGATCGATCGCGGTGACCATTTCCGTCTGGAGACGGACGGGGGCGCCATCGAGGCCGACCGCCTGTTCCTGGCCGCCAACGGCTGCACGCCGGCGCTCGGCTTCCTGCGCCGGCGGGTCTTCCCGCTGTTCACCTTCGGCAGCCTGACCCGACCGCTTGACGCCGCGGAGCAGGCGGCGCTGGGCGGCGAGCGGGAATGGGGGCTGCTCGCCGAGGACGCGATGGGCTCGACGGTGCGCCGCACCCGCGACCAGCGCATCCTGATCCGCAACTCCGCCCACTACACCCCCCGCCTGGCGGTGGACGACGCCCGCCGGCTGGACGCGCAGGCGCTGCACCGGGTGGCCTTCCAGGCCCGCTTCCCGGCGCTGTGCCACGTCGAGTTCGACTACACCTGGGGTGGCATCATGGGGGCGTCCCCGAACCGCGGGCACAGCTTCGGAGAGCTCGCGGCGGGGCTGTTCGCGGCGGCCGGCTACACCGGCGCCGGCATCGCCATGGGGACCACGGCCGGCCTCCTGCTCGCCGACCTCGCCCTCGGCGAGGAGTCGGAAAGTCTGGAGGCCATGCTCGGCCTGCCCGCTCCCACCCGCCTGCCGCCCCAGCCCTTCCTGGGAGTCGGCGCCCGCTGGCAGGTGGGACGGATGAACGCCTCGGCGGCCGAGACGCTCTAGGCCTCAAGCGGTCGCACGGCGCCGTGGTATCATCCATGGGCGACATCGGCACGGAAGAGAGGAACGCCGGGATGCCTAGACATGCGACCCTACCCATCGAAGACGCGGAGCTGAAGATGCGGGATGCCGCTCCGCCGGAGGAGATGGAGCGCCGGAAGCGGCTCGTCGAGCGGCTGCGAAGCCGCATGGCCTCGCCCGTGACGGAATCCGACCGGGAGCTCTGGCAGGAGCTCGCGGCCGAGCTCGAGAGGGAGCGCCTGACGTTCCGGTCTTGAGCGATGCCTCTGCCTCTTCTGCTCGACAGCAACATCCTCTCCCAGGTTCTGCGGCCCGAATTGGACGAGAACCAATCGGTCGCCGAAGCGATTTTCCACCTCCAGGAAGATCCCCGGTTCCAGGTCTGCATACCCGAGATCGTCGACTATGAGCTTCGCCGCAAGCTTCTACATCTCGGACACCGGCGACATCAGGCGAGGAAATGGGCGCGCGAGGCTCTCGTCGACCTGGACGAGTGGGTCTCTCTGGGCTACGTTCCTCTGACGACGGAGGCCATGAGGCTCGCCGCGAGTCTCTGGGCAGAGACTCGCGCGGAGGGGCAGTTGCGAGGCCCGGAAGATAGCTTGGACGCGGACGTCATCCTCGCCGCTCAGGCCAGGCAGGCCGGCGGGCACATCGTCACCACGAACGAGAAGCACTTCCGCAGCATCGCTGAAATCTTCGACTGGAAGAGCGTCCGAGGAGTTTTCTGAGCTGGATGCGACCGCGGGTTCCTCCCGCAGCCGCATCGCTCGGAGATGAAGACCCTACGCCGCCGCCTCGGGGCTGAACCGCTTCTGCATGATGTCCTTGCCGCGGTGGATGAAGCAGGTGTCGATGTGCTTGGGCTGGAACCAGCGCTGCACGAAGTCCTGCACGTCGTCGTTATTGAACGGCTTGCAGGAGTAGACGTCGATGCTGATGAAGTGGTTGTTGGCCGAGGTGTGGATCTGGATGCCGCTCTCGATGATCGGCACCCAGCCGCTGTAGCCCGGCTTGCCGGGGAAGGCCGTCTCGCAGGTCTTGAAGATGTAGGGCTGGGTCTGCTTCGTCATCTTGAGATGGATGCAGATCTGGTCGAGGAACTCGTAGCCCCGGTCGAGGTCGCAGCAGGCCTCCACGTCACAGCCGAAGCAGTCGAGGACGAGCTGGAAACCCCAGGAGGTCTGCTCGGTCTGGCCACAACAGGATTCAGTCTGGGTCATCGTTTCCATGATGTTCGTCTCCGTCTTCATAGTAAGTCCTTCAAAATAGCCGCCCGGCCTCAGGCCGCCGGCTGCTTTCTCGTTTGTAGCGATTCGCGAACGCTCGGGAAGTAGGGCGTTCCCAGGTCGCCGACCTTCTGTCCCGCCGGCACCCAGGCCGGACGGTCCTCCCAGCGCGGAGCGGTCTCGAAGCCGAGGTCGCGCCAGAGCCGGGCGGCGAACTCGGGGGTCAGGGGCGCCGCCAGCACCGCCAGCGTCTTGGCCGCCAGCAGCTCCAGGGTCAGCGCGGTGCGCCGCTCCTCGCCGCGGGCGGGCACGCGGTGCCACTTCTCCTCGGCCTTGCCGAAGCGGTGCGCCTCGCGCACCAGCGCCGAGAGCACCCGCGCCGCCGCCTGCGGCGAGAAGGTGGCCGCCTCGTAGGCCCGCGCGGCCTCGGCGATGAGTTCCTCCAGCCGGCCGAAGAAGCGGCGCTGCTCGACGGTCCAGTCGCCGGTCGACGGCGCCGTGCCCCCGGCATCCCGCCGGACCTTCTGGCCGAGCTCGGCGAGCCACGACTGCCAGGCGCCGAGCTCGCGGTCGCAGGTGGCCTCGAAGTCGTCGATCGTGAAGTTCGTCCCCTCGGTCTCCGGACAGGTCCAGGCCAGGTAGAAGCGCATCACGTCCGCCGGCACGTCGGCCAGCAGCTCGCGCCCCCAGATGGCATGCCGCCGGCTGGTCGAGAACTTGAGGCCGTCGAGCCGGTAGAACTCGTTCATGATGAACGCCGCCGGCATCCTCAAGGACCGGTCGTAGGCCATCCACATCGCGGGCAGGAAGACCGCGTAATAGAAGCCGTTGTCGAAGCCGAAGCAGTGCACGAACTCGCCGTCCTCGGACTTCCAGTAGTCCTCCCAGCTCCCCTCCGGACCCGCGAGATGCTGCGCGTAGGAGAGGTAGCGGGGAGCCATCTCGCACCAGACGAAGATCCGCTGATCGTTGAACCCCTCGACCGGCACCGGGATCCCCCAGTCGGTCACGTGGGTCACCGCCATGTCGGGCGCCCCGGCGTCCAGCACCTGCTCGCAGAGCGAGCGCAGGCTGGGGTTCATCTTCACCTTGAGGTGGAACTCCCGCAGCTCTTTCTCCCAGCGGCTTACGGGGAAGAAGAGGCGGGTGAAGGGGCGCCGCGCCGGCGGGTTGCCGCAGGTCGTACAGACGGAATCGAGGAGGTCGACGCAGTCGTTCGGGCGCCCGCAGTCCTCGCACAGATTGCCGCCCGACGTCGAGCCGCAATGCGGGCAGCGGCCGCGGATGTAGGCCTCGTAGAGATAGCGCTCGCAGGTCTCGCACCAGGGGGAGAGGGTCTCTTTCGCCACCAGGTGGCCGTCGGCGTGGAGCCGCTGGAAGAACTCCCGCGTCATCCGCATGTGGTGGGGCGAGGCGTTCGGACGCACGAACTCCGCGAGATCGATCCCCGCCGCCTCGAGCGTCGCCTGGATGTCCGCCGCCATCCGGTCGGCCCCCTCCTGGGCGCTGAGCCCCAGGCGGACGGCGTTGGTCTGGGTGTAGCTCTGATTGTCGTCGGTGCCGAAGATGTAGCCCGCGTCCACCCCGCGGCTGCGCAGGTAGCGGGCGTGGATGTCGCCGGCCAGGTAGGGTCCGGAGAGGTGCCCCACGTGCAGGTCGCCGTTCGGGGTCGGCGGCGCGGCGCTCACCATCGTCCGCAACGGACGCTTCGCCGCTTCCGCCCCCTTATCGGCCCACAGCCGCAGGTCCTCCCACCAGACAGTGAGGAAGACGAGCTCCTCGGTCTCCGAGCTGTTGGTCAGCGTGTGGTGATCGAACGGGTCGTGGTAGCAGACGCTGCCCGGCCCGACCTCGACCGACTCGTCGCCGATCCGCATCACGCCGCGCCCCTTGGTGAAGAAGAAGGTCTCCCCCTCCTGGTGGGCGTGGTGCTTGGTGCTGCCGCCGGGAGGCACGACGGCCCAGGCGGCGCCGAACGGCGGCTCGACCACGTCCTTCCACGGATAGAGCATCTGGACCTGGATCCCATAAGCCTCGAACAGCTTCTCGGGGTCCAGTCTCTGAATATGCATGCGTCGACTCTCCTCGGGGTGTGCTCTACGTCAAAGCTCGCGTCAGATCGCGTAGTTCTCGACCGCCGCGCGCGCGCCGTGCGTGGCGAGCAGCGACGTGGTGATATCCCCCGCCCGGATGGGCAGGAGCGACAGCACGGTCTCGCTGGCGCCGTGGGTCTCCTCGGCGAACCCCTGGAGGAAGACCCCGGGGGTGAACGAGGGGTTGGCCGCCACCCGATAGCCGCGCTCGATCTTGTAGCCGCCGTTGCCGTCACGCTCGAAATACGGGGCGAGATCGTCGAGCAGCGGATGCTTCTTGCGCCAGGTGTAGCCGGTGCAGACGACCATCCCGTCGGCTTCCATGGTCACCTCCTGGTCGTGCAGCAGGTCGCGGAAGCGGGCGATCACCGCGCCGCCCGTCTCCAGCAGGCTTTCGAGGTGCATGTAGGCGCGGATGCGGGCGCGGGTCCGCCCCACGACCTTCTCCTGGTAGAGCGCCTTGTAGATCTTCCGGATCAGCGCCAGGTCGACCACCGCGTAGTTGACGTCCTTGCAGTGGTCGAGGATCATCCGGCGCTTCTCTTCCGGCAGCCCGTAGAGGACGTCGACCATCCCCGGGAAGAAGACCTCGTTGGTGAAATCGCTGTCGTCCACCGGCTTGTAGGCGAAGCGCCGGATCGCCCCGGTCACGTCCGCGTTCTTGTAATTGCACAAAAGGTGATAAAATAGCTCCGCTGCGCTCTGCCCGGAGCCCACGACGACGAAGCGGTACGGCGCTTCCGAATCGGGGAAGTCCCGCTTCAGGCGCAGCATCGACTCGTGGGAGTGGAAGGCGCGCCCCCCGGGCTGCAGCTCGATCCCCTCCGGAGCGCAGGGTACGCCGCCGGTCGCCAGCACGACGTTGCGCGCCAGCAGCTCCTCGACGTCCCCGGTCGCGATGTCGCGGGCGAGGACCCTGAGCAGCCGCACCTCCCCCTCCTGCTGGACGGGGAGGACGGAGAGGACCTCCTTGCCGTAGCGCACCCGCTCCTTCAGCTCGCCGGCCACCCAGGTCAGGTAGTCGTTGAACTCGATGCGCGTGGGGAACAGGTCGCGCAGGTTCAGGAACTCGAAGAGACGCCCCTTGACCTTCAGGTAGTTCAGGAAGGTGAACCGGCTCTGGGGATTGCGGATGGTGGCCAGGTCCTTGAGCACCGAGATCTGGATCAGCGAGTCCTCGATCAGCATGCCCGGATGCCAGACCGCCTTGGGCTTGCACTCCAGGAACAGGCGCCGCAGCTCCCGGCCGTCCGGACCGGCCGTCTCCTCCAGCGCCACGCCCAGAGCCAGGTTGGCGGGACCGAAGCCGATCCCGATCACGTCGTAGATGTCTTGCCGCATGTTTTCTTCGCTCATATCAGGCTACCCGCACGGTCCGCAGAAGAGGAAAGAATGAAGTACGGGTACACCGCCTCCAAAAACCGGGAAACCGCATGCGCCTCCACGATTTAGGGTGCATCCCCGGCGGCGAAGGGGGACAACACAACTTCTTTTTGGCGTTCGGGTTACGTGAGATACAGGCAGGTCTGATACGGCGACTCTAAATACGGCGGTGGGCTGGAAATCGGATTCATCCGCGGCCGAAAATCTTTTTTTTCCGTCCGATCACAGGCGCCGGTCGATCCAGCAGCCACCGAGGACGCGGGTGCCCTGGTAGAAGACGGCGGCCTGGCCGGGGGTGATGCCGCGCTGGGGCGTGGCGAACTCGACCTCGGCGCGCCCCTCCCCCAGCGGCCGGATGCGGGCCGCGACTCCAGGATGCCGGGAACGGATCTTCACCGTCGCCTCGACCTCCCCCGCGATCTCGCTGCCATGCGCCGGACCGGGGCCGATCCAGTGCAGCCGCTCGCCGAGCAGGCCCGGGGCCATCAGCTCGGCATCCTCCCCGACGACGACCCGATTGGTCTCGGGCTCGATCCGCAGCACGTAGAGGGGGCTCCTGGCGGCGAGCCCGAGCCCCCGGCGCTGCCCCACGGTGTAGCGGTAGTAGGGCTGGCCGGCCCCCAGCTCCGCGCCCTGGGAATCGACCAGCACGGCCGGCTCGGGCAACGACGCCGCCCCCGGGAACCGGGCGGCGGCCTCGGCCTCGACGAACTCGCGCACGCCGCCGGCCACGAAGCAGACCTCCATGCTCTCCCCCTTTCCGGCGACCACCAGTCCCGCCTCGCGGGCGAGCTCGCGCACCTGCGGCTTGGTCAGCTCGCCCAGCGGAAAGAGGGAGGCCGCGAGCTGCGCGGCGGTCAGCTCGAAGAGGTAGTAGCTCTGGTCCTTCCCGGTGTCGACGGCGGTGTGCAGCTCGGGGCCGTCCGGGCCCGGCAGGATGCGGGCGTAGTGGCCGGTCGCCACCTGGCCCGCGCCCAGCCGCCGCGCCCGCTCGAGCAGGAGGTCGAACTTGATCCAGGTGTTGCACCGCACGCACGGGCTGGGCGTGCGGCCGGCGAGGTAGTCGTCGACGAAGGGATCGACGACCTTGTCGCGGAACTCCTGGTCCAGACGCAGGGTGTAGTGGGGGATGCCCGCCTGGCTGGCCACCCGCTTGGCGTCCCCGAGGTCGAGGGCGCCGCAGCAGCGGCCGTGCGTCTCGACGCTCGACTGGTCCCAGAGCAGCATGGAGAGGCCGATCACCGGCCGCCCCTGGCGCGCCAGCATCCAGGCGGCGACCGAGGAGTCGAGGCCGCCGCTCATGGCGACCGCGATCAGGTTGCTCTCGAGGTTTGGCTCCGTCATGCCACCGCCCTCCGCAGCTCGGCCACCTCGCGCGCCAGCGCGTCGAGGAAGGCGTCCACGTCGCCCTGCGTGTTGGCGATGCCGAAGCTCACCCGCAGGGAGGAGAGCGCCTCCTGGCGCGAGATCCCCATCGCCAGCAGCGTCTTGCTCGGCTCGACGCTCCCCGAGGAGCAGGCGGAGCCGGTGGAGACCGCGAAGCCGGCGAGGTCGAGCCGGATCAGCAGCGATTCGCCCTCGACTCCAGGAAACGCCACGTGCGAGGTGTTCGGCAGCCGCGGCGAGCCCTGGCAATGGAGGATCGCCCCCGGGACGCGCGCCGGCAGCGCCGCCTCGAAGCGGTCGCGCAGGGCGGCGAGATGAACGGTCCTCTGCCCCATCTCCTCGCGGGCGGCGGCCGCCGCCGCGCCGAGGCCGGCGAGCGCCGGCACGTTCTCGGTGCCCGCCCGGCGCCGCCGCTCCTGGCTGCCGCCGATCAGGTACCCCGAGAGCTCCGCCCCCTTGCGCACCCAGACCGCCGCCGCTCCCAGCGGGCCGTAGAACTTGTGAGCGCCGAGGACGAGGTAGTCGACGCCCAGCGCGGGGGCGTCCACCGGGATCTTCCCCACCGCCTGCACGGCGTCGCAGAGCACCGGCACCCCGCGCTCCCGGCAAACTGCGGCTACCGTCGCGACCGGCTGCAGAGTGCCCACCTCGTTGTTGGCGAGCATCAGGGCGACCAGCCGCGTATCCGGCCGCAGGGCGGCGGCGACGTCCTCCGCCGGGACCACGCCGTCCCCGCCGGGGGACACCCGTGTCACCTCCATCCCCTCTCCGGCCAGCCGCGCCGCCGCCTCGCGGATCGACGGATGCTCGATGGCCGAAATCACCAGGTGCCCCCGCCGGTTCGCCTGCCGGGACTCGGGGCTCGCATAGCGAGCGACATGAAAGAGGACGGCGTTGTTGGCCTCGGTGCCGGAAGCGGTGAACACCACCTCGGGTGGCCGGCCGTTGATCAGCGCCGCTACCTCTTCCCGCGCCGACTCCACGGCCTCGCGCGCGCCCTGTCCAAAACGGTGGACGGAGGACGGGTTGCCGTGCAGTCCCCCGCCGAGCCAGGGGAGCATGGCCTCGCGCGCCCGGGGGTGAAGCGGGGTGGTGGCGTTGTTGTCGAAATAAACCGGTGCCATGACGGGCCTATTGTAGACCGTCCGACGGAGGGACCAGATTTTTCCTCCCCCTGAGGGGGAGGAAAAAAACAGCCGTAGAATCCGCAGGCCACAGACGCCCATCCCGGGGAATCCCGACCCCCGGCACGGCTGTTGAATGCTTCCTGGCTTTGCCTTGACGGCCGGTCCTCTCGCTGGCAGTTTTTTGAAGCAGTCTGATTGAAGGTGACCCGAATGCGCGCACGGCTCCGTCTGACGCTCCTCGCCCTCCTGGCCCTCTCCCTGCTTTCTCCCCTGGCCGCGTCCGCCGCCAAACCGACCCGGGCGGAGCGCAAGGCGGAGAAGGAGGCGACCCAGAAGCTTTCCGAGAAGTACCGCGCCTGGCTGGAGTCGGTCGATCTCCTGATCACCGACGACGAGCGCGCGACCTTTCTGGCGCTCGGCAAGGATTACTCGCGCGATGACTTCATCAAGAAGTTCTGGCTGGCGCGGAACCCCTACAAGTCCACCCGCAACCAGTTCCAGGAGCGCTGGGAGGCCAACGTCGAGCAGGCGAAGGAGCTCTTCGGCAGCCTGACCGACGACCGCTCCCGCATGCTGCTGCTCAATGGTCCGCCGGCGAGCCGGCTGGAGGGGCGCTGCACGAGCATCATCTGGCCCGTCGAGGTCTGGTTCTACGCCGGCAGCGACCGCATCCACTCCGAGTTCCTGGTGGTCTTCTACCGCCGGTGGGGCGCCGGTCCGTTCCGGGTCTGGAACTCCCAGGAGGGGCTCGACGCCCTCTTCTCCGGCGGCGCCGGGGAAGGCGGCGGCCGCGCCGGCGGCGGCCGCGACCTCAGCGCGATCGCCAACGGCTGCCGCGACGGCGACAAGATCGCGGGCGCCATCGGCTTCATCTCTCGCCAGGGGATGGAGTACAGCCTGCTCGAGGCGCGCATGATGGCCAAGCCGGACAAGCAGGCCGGCGAGTGGGTCACCTCCTTCAACGCCTACTCGACCGACCTCGCCGCGGGGGCGCTCCCCCTGCCGGCCAAGCTCAGCTTCGAGTTCCCCGGCCGCTACCAGAACCGCACCGTGATGGAGGGGTTGATCAGCGTGCCCGTGGAGGGCGCCGGCCAGTCGTCGCTCGCCGGCACCCACACCTACGACCTGCTGCTCAACGGCGAGCTGCTGCAGAACGGCCAGCTCTTCGACAGCTTCCGCTACAAGTTCGACTTCCCGGCCAGTGGCGCCGGCAGCGCCGGAGCCACGCTGCCGCTGATCTTCCAGCGCTTCCTGCGGCCGGGGGACTACACGCTGATCGTCAAGGTGGAGGACATCAACTCCGGCAAGGCCTTCCGCGAGGAGCGCACGGTCACCGTGCCCTCCTCGGACCGGGTGGCCGCGGGGCCGCCGCCGAGCGATCCGGACTCCGCCAGCGCCCGCATCCTGCAGACCGTGTACGAGGCCCGCGCCGCCCTCTCGACGGGGGACACCATGCTCAAGCTGGTGCGGCCGTTCGGCGAGCTGCAGACCGGCATGCAGCGCTTCGACACTCTCTCCACCGGCAACAACATCGACAAGGTGACCTTCGCCCTCGACGGCAAGCCGGTGCTCACCAAGCGGCGCCCTCCGTACAGCGTCGAGCTCGACCTCGGCTCCCTCCCGCGCCCGCGCCGGCTCACCGTGGCGGGCTTCGACGCCAAGGGGTCGCAGGTGGCCGGCGACGAGATGCTGATCAACTCCGCCGCCAACCGCTTCCAGGTGCGGCTGGCCGAGCCGCAGCGGGGGAAGAAGTACGAGAGCAGCCTGCTCGCCCGCGCCGAGGTGTCGGTGCCGGACGGCCAGACCATCGAACGGGTCGAGTTCTACCTCAACGAGGCGCTCGTCGCGACCACCTACCAGGAGCCCTATCAGCAGCCGATCATCCTCCCCAAAGGGGAGGAGATCGCCTATGTCCGCGCCGTCGCCTACCTGCCCGACGGCAACTCGACGGAGAGCCTGGTCTTCGTCAACGCCCCCGAGAACATGGCGGAGGTGGAGGTCAACTTCGTCGAGCTCTACGCCACGGTGCTCGATCGCAACCGCCGGCCGGTCGAGGGGCTCGAGCAGAAGGACTTCGCGGTCTCTGAGGACGGCGTCAAGCAGGAGATCGCCCGCTTCGAGCGGGTGGCCAACCAGCCGATCCACGCCGCGGTGACGATCGACATCTCGGCCTCGATGGACAAGAACCTCGACAAGGCGCGGACCTCGGCCCTCCAGTTCCTCCAGGGGACGATCAAGCCCAAGGACCGGGCGGCGGTGGTGACCTTCAACGACCATCCGAACCTGACCGTGAAGTTCACCAACGACCTCCCCGCGCTGGCCGGCGGGCTCGCCGGCCTCAAGGCCGAGCGCGGCACGGCGCTCTACGACAGCATCATCTTCACCCTCTACTACTTCACCGGCGTCAAGGGTCAGCGGGCCATGCTGCTGCTCACCGACGGCAAGGACGAGGGGAGCCGCTTCACCTACGAGGACGCCCTGGAGTACGCCCGCCGGGCCGGCGTGACCATCTATGCCATCGGCCTGGGGGACGACGCCGACCGGCGCAAGCTGGAGAAGATCTCCGAGGAGACCGGCGGCCGCGCCTTCTTCCTCAAGAGCGTCGACGAGCTGGCCGGCATCTACTCGACGATCGAGAGCGAGCTGCGCTCGCAGTACCTGGTCGCCTACCAGTCGAGCAACACGACCGGCGGCAACGCCTTCCGCTCCATCGACCTGAAGGTGAACAAGCCGGGGCTGGAGCCGAAGACGATCCGCGGGTATTACCCGTAGAAGCGGAGAGCCATGCCGTGCCCATCGGGACGACCTGCCCTTCGAATCCTCACCCTCGATCCCTCTCCACTCCGTGGAGAGGGAGGGCGCGATGGCGAGAAGAAGAGGGTCCTGGCAGGGTTGTTTTCCCCCTCTCCACCCCGTGGAGAGGGGGTCAGGGGGTGAGGATTCGGAGGGCAGGCCGCCCCAACCGGCAAAGGGCCGTGGAGCTGCTCCTCTTCGTTCTCCTCTTTCTTCTCACTCCCCTCCTCGCTGCCGCCTCCCCTCCCACCCAGTCGCAGAAGGCGGCGATCGCCGCCCTCCCCGACGCCTACCGGGCGTTCCTCGCGGAGGTCGAGATCCTCCTTTCGGACGCGGAGCGGGCGACCTTCCTGGCGCTTGCCAAGGACTACCAGCGCGACGCCTTCATCAAGCAGTTCTGGGAGGTGCGGGACACGGTGAAGCGGACCGCCCGCAACGAGTTCCGTGACGCCTGGGAGTCCAACTTTCAGCAGGTGAAGCAACTGTTCGGCGAGGTCAGGGACGGGCGCACCCGCGCGCTCCTCCTCAACGGCATGCCCGCGGAACGGGTGGAGTCCAACTGCTCGGAGATCCTCAACCCGACGGAGGTCTGGTTCTACGATCCGGTCCCGCGCTACCGGCAGCCGTTCGTCCTCGTGTTCTACCGCAAGTGGGGGGGAGGTCCCTTCCGGCTCTGGGATCCCAGCGAGGGGATCAACGTCCTGTTCGCCGGCGAGAGCGGCCCGCTCGGCCGGGAGCACTCGCTCGGCGAGATCGCCAGCAACAGCTCGACCGGCTGCGGCGAGGACACGCACGCGCGCAAGATCGTCGCCGGCATCGCCTGGATCGCCGGCAACCAGGACTGGGACTACGTCCGGGCGTTCGCCGACAATCCCCCCAAGCCGCCCGGCGGCGAGTGGGTCTCGGCCTTCAACTCCTACTCGACCGACGTGCCGGCGGGCACCGCCCCCTTGGCCGCGAAGCTCGACCTCGCCTTCCCCGGCCGCTGGCAGAGCCGGACGATGACCCGGGCGGTGGTCACCGTGGCGCCCGGCGCCGCCGGCCAAGCCAGGCTCGGCGAGTCCCGCTCCTACAACCTCCTGCTCAACGGCGAGGTGCTCGCCAACGGCGAGCTGTTCGACAGCTTCCGCTACAAATTCGACCTGCCGGCGGCGGACGCGGAGAGCGCTACCGAGGCGATCCCCCTCGCCTTCGAGCGACCCCTGCGGCCGGGCGACTACACGCTGATCGTCAAGCTGGAGGACGTCAACTCCGGCAAGGTCTACCGCGAGGAGCGCCCGCTCAGCGTGCCCTTACTGTCAATAACGACCGTCGCCGCGCCCGCGCCCTCCGCTCCCCGTACCCCGGAGGAGGCCGAGGCCGCCCGCCGCCTCGCCGAGGCCGACGCCGCCCTGCGTTCGGGGGACACCACGATCAAGCTGGTGCCGCCGTTCGGCGAGCTGCGCAGCGGCATGCAGCGCTTCGATACCCTGACCACCGGACCCGGCATCGAGAAAGTGACCTTCTCGCTCGACGGCAAGCCGGTGCTGACCAAGAAGTCGCCGCCGTTCAGCGTCGAGCTCGACCTCGGCGGCGCGCCGCGCACCCGCACCCTCGCCGTCGCCGCCTACGACGCCCACGGCGACACCCTGGCCGCGGACGAGCTCCAGATCAACGCCACCGGCAACCGCTTCCGCGTCCACCTCGTCGAGCCGCAGAAGGGGAAGCGCTACGCGAGCAGCCTGCTGGCCCGCGCCGAGGTCGAGGCGCCCGAGGGGGAGACGGTCGAGCGGGTGGAGCTCTACCTCAACGAGACGCGGATCGCGACGCTCTACCAGCCCCCCTATCTCCACCCGGTCGCGCTGCCGAAGGGGGATTCCCTGGCCTACGTGCGGGCGGTCGCCTATCTGACTGACGGCAACTCGACCGAGAGCCTGGTCTTCGTCAACGCGCCCGAGGAGATGGCGCAGGTCAACGTCGACTTCGTCGAGCTCTACGCCACGGTGCTCGACCGCAAGGGGCATCCGGTGACCTCCGTGTTGACCGCCGGATCCTGCGCCCGCGACTTCGCGGTCAGCGAGGACGGCGTCCGGCAGCAGATCGCCCGCTGCGAGCCGGTGACCGACCTGCCGATCCACGCCGCCGTGGCGATCGACATCTCGGCCTCGATGGCGCCCAACCTGGAGAAGGCGCAGGCCGCGGCCTTGCAGTTCCTGCAGGGGATGGTGCGCCCCAAGGACCGCGCCGAGGTGATCACCTTCAACGACCATCCGGCGCAGGCGGTCAAGTTCACCCGCGACATCACGACGCTGGCCGGCGGGCTCGCCGGCCTCAAGGCCGAGCGCGGCACCGCCCTCTACGACAGCCTGATCTTCTCCTTCTACACCTTCAACGGCCTGAAGGGGCGGCGCGCCCTGCTGCTGCTCTCGGACGGCAAGGACGAGGGGAGCCGCTTCAGCTTCGAGGAGGCGCTCGACTTTGCCCGCCGCGCCGGAGTCACCGTCTACGCCGTGGGCCTGGGGGAAGATGTCGACAAAAGGAAGCTCTCCAGGATCTCCGAGGAGACCGGCGGCCGCGCCTTCTTCCCCCGCCAGGCCGAAGAGCTCGCCGGCATCTACGCGGGCATCCAGGAAGAGCTGCGCTCGCAGGTGCTGATCGCCTACCAGTCGACCAGCACCCGCAACGACCCCGGCTTCCGCCTCGTCGACCTCAAGGTCAACCGGCCGGGTCTGGAGGCTAAGACGATCCGGGGGTATTACCCGTGAGGAGCGTCTGTGGCCTGCGAAGACCCTCATCACCCCGGCCCTCTTCTCCCAGCCTCCCCCCCGGCCGCCGGGAGAAGAGGGAGAAGTTAGCTTTTTTCCTCCCCCTCCAGGGGGAGGTCAGGAGGGGGCGCGCCAACCAAGGAAACGCCCCGAACTCCGGAACACCCCCTCCTGACCTCCCCCGTTCCGGGGGAGGAAAACTGCCGCGTCTCTCTCCACAAAAGGTAGGATCGCCCTGATGCCGCATCCGCTCCGCCTGTCCCTGCTCGCCGTTCTCGCCCTCTCCCTGTCGATCTCTGCTTTCGCCGCCACCCCAGAGACCCCGATTCCCGCGGACCTCGCGGCCCGGTATCAGTCCTGGCTCGAGGAGGTGGCGGTGCTGATCAGCCCGCATGAGCGGACGGCGTTCCTCGGGCTGCAGAAGGACTACCAGCGCGACGCCTTCATCCGTCGCTTCTGGGAGGTCCGCGACCCCTTTCCGCAGACGCCGGTCAACGAGCTGCGGGCGCGCTGGGAGCCGCGGGCCGAGCTGGCCCGCGAGCGCTACGGCAACCTGACGGACGACCGCGCCCGCATGATCCTCCTCAACGGCGAGCCCAAGGAGGTTCTCTCCGGACGCTGCGACGCGCTGCTGCCGGTCGAGCTCTGGAGCTATCCCGGGACCGAGACCCTCCGCGGCCAGTTCACGATCGCCTTCGTCTCCAAAAACGGCGGGCCCAAGGGGCCGTTCCGGCTCTGGTCCCCCCTGGACGGGATCGAGACGCTGCTCTCGCTCGACCTGCGCGCGAAGATCCAGGAGCCGGAGCGGGGCTTCGCCGCCATCGCCGAGCTCTGCCCGCGCGGCGATGACATCGCCGCCCGGCTCGCCGAGGCGATCGACTGGAAACGAATAGAGGAAAAGGCCCATCTCATCCCCCGCCCCAGCGAGGAGTGGATCGCCACCTTCGCCTCCTACTCGACCGACGTGCCCGAGGGAGCGGCGGCCTTCCCGGCCCGGCTCGACCTCGCCTTTCCCGGCCGTTTCGGCAGCCGTACCGTGGTGCAGGGGGTGGTCTCGGTGCCGCGCGACGCCGTCCGCCCGGAGAAGCTCGAAGGCGCTCCCGAGGCCTACTACAGCTTCCTGGTGGACGGCGAGGTGCTGATCAAGGACGAGCTCTTCGAGCACTTCCGCTACCGGTTCACCCTGCCGCAGAGTGAGGCGACGACGGGGGAGATCCCGGTCGTCTTCCAGCGCAACCTGCGGCCTGGAAGCTACTCGCTGATCCTCAAGATCGAGGACACGGCGGGCAAACGCTACTTCCGCGAGCAGCGGGAGATCGAGGTGCCGGCGGTCGCGGCGGCGCCGCCGCCAGTTGTCGCCGCCGCAACTCCGGCTCCCGCCGCTCCGGCTGCCCCGGCCATCGCCGGCCTGCAGGGGGTGCTCGGCGAGGCCAACGCCGCCCTCGGCTCCGGCGACCAGACGATCCGCATCCTGGTGCCCCCGCCGGGGCTGGTCACCGGCAAGCTGCGCGTCGAGGCGGCGGCGACCGGCCCCGGCATCGCCCGGGTGAGCTTCGAGCTCGACGGCAAGCCGGTGCTCACCAAGAGCCGGCCGCCGTACAGCGTCGAGCTGAACCTCGGACTGCAGCCCCGGATCCACCGCGTGCGGGCGCTCGCCGTCGACGAGCAGGGGCGCAAGCTCGCCGAGGACGAGATCCCGTTGAACGTCGGTCCCCACCGCTTCGCCGTGCGGCTGGTCGAGCCGCAGGCGGGCAAGACCTACCAGTCGAGCCTCCAGGCCCAGGCTCAGGTCGAGGTCCCCGAGGGGGAGCGGCTCGACCGGGTGGAGCTCTACCTGAACGAGAGCCGGCTGGCGACCCTCTACCAGCCGCCGTATACCCAGCCGATCCTCCTCCCCAAGGGGAAAGAGGTCACCTACGTGCGCGCCGTCGCCTACCTCGAAGGGGGCAACTCGACCGAGGATCTGGTGCTGGTCAACGTCCCGGGCTTCAACCAGAAGGTCGATGTCCAGTTCGTAGAGCTCTACACCTCGGTGGTGGACGGGCGCGGACGGCCGGTCGACGGGCTGGGCAAAGAGGACTTCAAGGTGCTGGAGGACGGCGCGCAGCAGCAGATCCGCCGCTTCGAGCGGGTCGTGGACGTGCCGATCTACGCCGGCATCCTGCTCGACACCTCGGCCTCGATGAGCGAGGGGGACCGCCTTCACCAGGCCGTGCAGGGGGCGATGGGCTTCTTCGACAAGGTGATCACCCCCAAGGACCGGGCGGCGGTGATCACCTTCGCCGACCAGCCGAGCCTGGCGGTGCGCTTCACCAACCAGCAGGAACTGCTGGCCGGCGGCCTCGCCGGCGTCACCGCGGCCGGCAACACCGCCCTCTACGACAGTCTGATCTATGCCCTCTACTACTTCGGTGGGGTGAAGGGGAAGAAGTCGATCATCCTGCTCTCCGACGGCAAGGACGAGGGGAGCCGCTACAACTTCGGCGACGTCCTCGAATACGCCCGCCGTAGCGGAGTCGCCATCTACACCGTGGGGATCGGCCTCTCCTCGCAGAACGCGGACATCCGGCTGAAGCTCAGCCGCCTCGCCGACGAGACCGGCGGCCGCTTCTTCTTCATCGAGAAGGCCAAGGAGCTCGACGGCATCTACGACGCGATCCAGAAAGAGCTGCGCTCCCAGTACCTCCTCGCCTACCAGTCCTCCCAGGAGGGGGGCACCGACAAGTTCCGCGCCATCGAGGTGAAGATCGGCAAGCCGGGGATGGAGGCGAAGACGGTGCGGGGGTATTATCCCTGAGGGAACTGCCCTTGAGACAGCCATCCTCTGAGGGGCCGTCTCGAAAGTCTTCGAGTCCCGTAGTCCGGGCCGCCCGCAGGGCGGAATTTATCCAGCCTGGGGTGTCAACCCCAGGTTCGAGGCCCCACAATCCCCAAGCCCCCGAAGGGGCCGGCAGACCCATTCGACCCTGGGCGGCGCCGCCGCCTACCTGGGGTTAACACCCCAGGCTGGATAAATTTCGCCCTGCGGGCGGCCGACTTCCGCGAAAGAAACCACCTCATGACCGACCTCCCCACCCTCATCCTGGCCTCCGCCTCCCCCCGCCGCCGCGAATTGTTGGGAGGGCTCGGAATCCGCTTCACCATCCGCGCGGTCGACCTCGACGAGACGCCACACCCGGGGGAAGATCCGGCGGACACCGTCCTCCGCCTCGCCCGGGAGAAGGCGGCGGCGCAAGCCCATCCCGGCGAGCTGATCCTGGCGGCGGACACGGTCGTGGTGATCGACGGCGAGCTGCTCGGCAAGCCCCGGGACCCCGAGGACGCCCGCCACATGCTCGCCCGGATCGCCGGCCGCGAGCACACGGTCTTCACCGCCGTGGCCCTGGAAGAGCCCGGCCGCGACCGCCGCACCGTCGAAATGGCCACCTCGCGTGTCCGCATGGCCCCCCTCACCCCCGAGCGGATCGAGTGGTACGTGGCTACAGGAGAGCCCCTCGACAAGGCCGGCTCCTACGCCGTGCAGGGGATCGGCGCCCTGTTCGTAGAGGAGATCTTCGGGAACTACACCAACGTGGTCGGCCTCCCGCTGCCGCTCACCTGGCGCCTGTTCCGCGAGATGGGGTACGAGTTGTTGGATTTCCGGTAGAAGGCTCCCTCTCCTCTACGCGGCCTTGCCGGCCGCTCGACAGCCTGGGCATCGAAGAGTAGACTAACTTAGCTAAGGGGGCTGTCATGGGAATCTTCAACGTTCACGACGCCAAGACCAACCTCTCCCGTCTTCTCGAGCGAGTTGCCCAGGGGGAGGAAGTCATCATTGCGAAGAGTGGCCGGCCCGTCGCGAAACTGGTCCGGATGACCGTCGAGCCCCGCAGGCCCGGGCGGCTAAAGGGCCGAATCCGTGTCGGTCCCGATTTCGACGAGCCTCTTCCCGACAAGATCCTGGCAGCGTTTCGTGGTGAGGCCGAATGAAGGTTCTCCTGGACAGCCATGCCTTCCTCTGGTGGCTCGCCGAGGATCCGAAACTCAGTGCCGGAGCCAGACAGGCAGTGGCCGATCCTTCCTCGATCATCCATGTCAGCGCCGCCACCGTCTGGGAGTTGTCGATCAAGGCCTCTCTCGGAAAGCTCGATCTCGACGGCGCCGACCTGCTGGAGGAGATCGAGGAGAACGACTTCATCGAGCTTCCGATGACGGCGCGGCACTCCCTCGCCGCCGCCACCTTGCCCCGCCATCACGACGATCCATTCGACCGCATGCTGATTGCCCAGGCCAAGTTGGAAGGCCTGACAATCATCACCCGGGACCCCGCATTTCGTACATACGGAGTCCCCCTCCTCCCGACTTGAAGCGGAGGCACACCTCTCACTTAGGAGGCAAGCCAAGAATGAACCAGGAGTCACTCCGGGAACAATCGGCTGGCACTTATCGTGGGCGCTTAAGGAAGCGGACCTCACGGCCGCGTAGGACGGGACTTTACTATATGTACTTTGGCAAGGTCCGCGTAAACCGAAAATAGCCCCTTGAGTCTTATACGCTAACAGGGAATGTGTTGACGTAAATTATGACTGCCTTAGGCCGCCATAGCGGAGTGACAGACAAGGGTAGGTTGGCACGTCAATAGGAGTTATCCGTCTATGACCGATATTTATAACTCATTCGAGGACGAAGAAGTTGAGTCAGCTATTTCGTCCGAAGAACTTGACTTAGCGAAAAAAAATTTAGCCGACAGATGCCAGGCTGCAGGTATCGCAATTGAAGAGGAACCCTTTCCGGGCGAAGAAACAATCCTGAGAATAGGGATGAAGTGCGGCCGCAACATTCGATGGCTGAACCTTTGGCCTGAACGTATTGTTGACATTCTCTCCATTTCGTTCGAGAAATACGTATTTCTCTCCAACCTTGAAGCAGTATGTTCATACCAGGAAGGCACCATAGAGGCCGGAATTCGTCCAATTACGCCGAACCTCGGGCCTGCGAGCATCATGTATCGACGCTTGTTTGGATTGGACCGCCCCAACCAAGAGTTTAGCGTGGAGTCCGCAAAATTAGAAGTTACGTCTACGCAAGAGGGTCTTCCCACCATTGAGATCAGTGCCGCATCTGAGGTATTCCTACGATTTTCTCGGCCGAATCCCCGGCGAATGACACTAAAACTTACAAATTGTCACGCAGCAACACATGATTCCGCTCTTGCCTTACTTAATAAGGTTGCCGGATCAGTTTTGTTTCAACTTGACTTGCTCACCGACGTTCCAATGACTCTTGAACGTGAACGACGACGATTCGCTGGAGGTCGTAGGCCAAGAAGAAGGACAAGCCTAGCCGCCGACTTTCAGTACCCAAAAACGGAATTCCATAGCGCACCACTATCGTTATATTGGTACGCCAGAAGTGCTATAGACATGCCACTACTCCAATTTCTAGCCTTCTACCAAGTCATTGAATTTTATTTTCCAATCTATTCCCAATCGGAGGCACACAGGAAACTAAAGGCCATCCTTAAGGATCCGACCTTCCGTGGCGACCGAGACACAGATATCGCAAGACTGTTGGCCGCGATTCACATCAGCCGTAGCGGCACCTTTGGAGATGAAAGATCGCAGCTTCGCGCCACATTGATGGAGTGTATTGATTCAGATGCTTTGCGAGATTTTTTGGAGGTTGACGCTGGTCGCAAGGAGTTTTTTTTGAACAAGGCAAAGTCCTTGCCCTACAAGAAAATATCCTTGGCAAGTCCTACAGCCGACCTTAGGAGCGACGTGGCGGACAGGGTCTATGACATACGCTGCAAAATTGTCCATACGAAGGCCGACTCGAAGGACGGCAGCGTCGAGTTGCTGCTCCCCTTCTCCCCAGAAGCTGAGCAACTATCATTTGACATTGAACTTGTCCAACGTCTTGCTCAGCTGGTACTAATTGCCGGAAGCACGCCGCTTCATGGGCACGTATAGGTTATTGTTGCTCAGGACTGCTCGAAGAGCTCAACCCAAATCAATATGCGTAAACTGGTAAAGAATCTGGGCAATGGCACGACGGCACGTCGCGATCGAGTGTCACTCTTGTTGGTCGTTACCTTGACTGCGCTCATGTCTCCTCAAGAAGGCAAGGCAAGTCTCGCCTTTTCGGCAAATGGAGTACCCCAAAAGGGGAGTGCCAGTACTGGTAGCCATGCGAGTGGCTCTGCGGCAATTCTGTCAAGTCCAAGTCCGGCCAATAGCGGTTCCCCTGTACCGACCACATCGGCCGATGCTGCTGTACCCAGCCTGACTCAGGCTGAGAGCCAAACAATCACTCGCGTTCAGCAGATACCAACGAAGCCAGACGTTCTGGACAAGTCGGTGTCTATGCTTGGGCTAGCCATGCAGGCGATGAGCCTGCTAATTGCTCTAATCACTATAGTGGTGGCCGTAGCAGCTGCGGTTGGATTGTTTGAGGCTCGAAGATGGAAAATTCTACGACGGGACGTAGAGGAATACTCCACTGGGGTTCGTGCAGTCAGAGATAATGCGCTCGCAGCGCGCAACCGCCTAACCGTGGAATTCGGTAGCCTCGATGCCAGAATAACATATACTCCGTCAGAGGACGATATAGATCTAGCAGATGAACTAGGTCAAGTCCTTACTCTGCTAGAACTTGTTGGCGTGCCGCTAAGCAGTCGGGACTACCTCAACCGAGCGACGGATCTATTCTATAAAAAGCGTATTCAGAGGTGCCTGCGCGCAATTGAAAAATCTATTGAACTTGATCCGACCTCTGCCATGGCTTGGAACGCAAAAAGTTTTACCCTAATGCACTTGAAAAATTACAGAGCAGCACTAACGGCGGCCGATGAGGCATTGAAGCTTGACGAGCGAGCTGCCAACGCTTGGGATAACCGTGGCTCATGCCTCCTCAAGCTTGGCTACTTGGATGAAGCATTAGAAGCTATCGAGAGAGCAAAAAGGATTAGCCCTCTGGCTGATGAGATCTGGTATAACCTGGCATGCCTGTATGCGGTCAAAAGAAGGCCAGAAGAGGCGTTAAGCACCTTGCCGAGGCCATTAAGCTTGAGCCACGAAATAGGTTACTTGCTCAAGCTGAACCTGATTTTGCTTCCCTCGGTATGAACCCGTGGTTTCGAAGGCTAGTTGATCTGGAGTCAGGGGTTGACGATGGTAACCGATGACGCGACCGCGGAGGGGGATCTGCCCCTCGGCACTGCGCTGGCGCCGAAGCCTCCCCGCCGCCTCACTCATTGGGAGATCCTTCAGGACCTCGCGGTCGCGTTGCCGGCGTTCCCCGAGTGCTCGATCGCAACCTCCCGCACGAAACACTCGGCTGCGTACCGGATCTCAGAATTGGCTGTGCTGCCAGCATGCTAACATTCCCCCATGAAGGCCCGGGTCTACATCGAAACCTCCATGGTCAGCTATCTCACAGCTAGGCCGAGTCGCGATGTCGTTGCCGCAGCCCATCAGCAGATCTCGCTTGACTGGTGGGAGCGTCGCCGGCACGATTTCGACCTGGTTGCCTCCCTTCTGGTCGTGAACGAGGCCCGCCTGGGCAACCCAGAGTCGGCGGCAAGGCGGCTCGCTATCCTTGAAGGAATTCCCCTCCTGGAGGTGACGGCTCCGGCACAGAGGCTGGCAGTCACGATTGTTCAGAAGGGACTTCTGCCTCAGACGGCCTACCCCGATGCTCTGCATATCGCAACAGCTGCTGTGCATCAGGTCGACTATCTCCTCACCTGGAACTGTTCCCACATCGCTAATGCGGAAATTTTGCCGCGGATTGCCGATCTGTGAGCCCTTCGGCTTGGCTTTACCGTATATCTGTACACCTTGTCAACGATCACCCAAAATTCCCCCACCTCGATCGCCTAAAAATCCCCCCCTCCTCGGTTGATGTTGTTCTCCTGACAGACCTCGTCGCCGGGCCTGTGGGGCCTGTGGGCGGCGCCGCTGTTGGCGCCGTCCAAGGAGCTGTGGGAAACGCCGCTTTTGGCGTTTTCCATAGCTCCGTCAGGGTCCATAGGCCATCCTTCCCTTCAGGTGGGGGTCTGTTCGGGGGCCGCCGCGCGTTCCGGCTCCGTGTACGGCTCGCTGCGCGTCAGTAGACCCGCCTTGCGCTTCTCCTTGAGCCGATAGCTCTCCCCCTTGATGTTGACGATCGTCGAGTGATGCAGCAGCCGGTCCAGGATCGCCGTGGCGATGACCTGGTCGCCGAAGACCTGACCCCAGCCGGCGAGGCTTTGGTTGGAGGTGATCAGGATCGAGCCCCGCTCATAGCGCCGCGAGACAAGCTGGAAAAACAGGTTGGCCCCCAACCGCTCCAGGGGCAGGTACCCGATCTCGTCGATGATCAGAAGCTTCGGCTGCACCAGCAGCTTCAGCTTTTCCTCCAAGCGGTTCTCGGTGTGCGCCCGCGTCAGGCTCGCGATCAGCCCCGAGGCGGTGACGAAGGTCGTCCGAAAACCCAGGGCGCAAGCTCGTAAGCCGAGCGCCACGGCCAGATGGGTCTTGCCGACGCCCGGAGGCCCGAGCAGCAGCACGTTGTCCGCATCCGCCAGGAAGCGGCCGGTGGCCAGCTCGCGCACCACCTTCGGCTCGATGGAGGGTTGAAACTTGAAGTCGAAGCTCTCCAGGCTCTTCTGGAACGGGAAGCGGGCCATCGTCGTCTTCATCGCCGTGTGGCGCTCCTGTTTGGCGGCCAGCTCGTGTCCCAACAGCTCGGCGAGAAAGTCGCTGTAGGAGACCTCGCCCTTGGCGGCGTCCTGCAGCAGCAGGGGCAGTTGCTCGGCCGTGCGCACCAGTTTCAGCTGCCGCATCTGCTCCTGGATCTGCTCGATGGCAAAGCCGCTCACCGCGTCACCCCTTCGTACTGATCCAGAGGTCGCACCTCGACCTCCCCGGCCCTGGAAAGGTAGAAGGGATCGAATCGCGGTGGCCCTGGCGCCGCCGCTCGGCCGGCGGTCACGCTGCGCGCAGGACCGGTCCACCGCGCCACCTGGTGCTTGCCCAAGAGACGGCCGTGACGCACGGGCTCCTCGCCGTCGCGTCCGAGGACGATCTCCTCGGCCAGCAGGTGGACCCGCACGGTGTGTCCCGCCCAGCTCAGCGGCACCGGGTAGCGGTTAGCCTCCACGGCCACCAGACCATCCCGCGGCACGATCCGGCTCTCCAGCCGTTCCTGAGGCGCTGGTGGCCGCGCATCCACCGCGATCAGTGACGCCGCTTCAGACCGCGCGAACCGCTGCCCCGGCAGCTCGTGAGTCGTCCCATGGATCCGCTGGTCCGCCACCCCGAGGCACCATTCCAGCAGCCAGGCGTTGAGCTCTTCCAAGTCGTGGAAGCGCCGGCCGGCCAAGGCATTGCGCTTGACGTACTTGACCCCGCACTCCACCTTCCCCTTCGTCTGCGCACGGTAGTACCGGCACAGCCGGATCGAAACCCCGTAAAAGTCCATACGGTCCTTGAACTTGGCATTCCACTCCACGCTCCCCGACGACTCGTCCTTCGACAGCACGATCGTTCGCGGATTGTCGTAAAGGATCGTCTCCGTGCGACCCCCAAAGTGCTCGAAAGCCTGGGCATGGCCCTCGAGCAGGGAGACCAGCCCTTCCTCGCGGTACCCCCGGGCGAAGATCCGCCGGCTGTAGCCCAGAACCATCGTGAAGACATGCACCCGCACCCGCTGCTCTCCCAGCCACACCCACGCCGAGCCCCAGTCCACCTGTGCTTGCTGGCCCGGCTCGGTCTCGAAGCGCACCGTCGAGGTCTCATCGCTGCGGTGCTCCTGCCGCCAGGGCCGCACGTAGCGCACCAACGCCGGATACGAACCCTGGTATCCCTGAGCCGTCACCTCCCGGTACAGCACCGCGGCGTTGAAACCCACCTCCGGAGCCCGCCCCCGAAGGAACGTCTCCCAAGGGTCCAAGGCTCGGCCCCGAAACGGCCGACACTGCGGCTCCCACGGCTGCCGCAACCATTTGCGCACCGTCTTGATGTCCAAATCGAGCTGTCGACCGATCTCCCGCTTGCTCAGACCCCGCTCGCGCAGGGCCCGCACTGCCCCCCAAACACTTTCTTCGATCAACGGCTCCTCCGTGGCGCCTTCAGGCACCACGGCTAGCATCTCGCTTCCCACGCTGCTGTCCATCCCATACCTCGCTCTCACGGTTGGGAGGAGGGGGGGATTTTTAGGTGATCCACGGGGGGGAATTTAGGACGATCGGTGACAGCTAAGCCAGGCAGGCATTTGCTTGAACCCGCGCTGCGTCGAGGTCAGGCGCCGCAGCGCCCTGCTCGGCGTGTTCGCGGCTTGCCTGCGGAGGCGAACCACTCCAGGAAGCGGGCGTCATCGAGGTATAAACGCCGTCCACGGGTGATCACAGCACCCGATCGCTCCAGCCCGTTGGTTTCACGGTGGAACAGCATCCACCGAATCCCTCCCGGCGTGAGCGCAGGATGCCGCTTCACCATCTGCTCAACCGTCAGAGGTTCTGTCGCTGGTGAGAGGGAGGTCACCTTGGAGTGGAGGTCGTGAATCTCGCGCCAAGCGTCTGCGAGGCTGTCCTGAAGCCAGGCAATCAGCTCCAACAGGTCAGAGCCGATTCGAGCGCCGTGGACGTCCTTTTCGGGCACTCTGCTATTGTCCTTCGTCGGCAACGTTATTGGGGCCAAATCAGAGGACATCAGACGAGATCACCTCCACGCCTTCTTCCTCGGCGAACTCTTTGGGCGGTCATCGTCTGCCGGCCTTTCCTACGCCAGTCTGTCCGGCATCAACTAGAATTGAGGGTCGGCGACAATTAGAACTGCGGGATTCTTCCTCCAGTAAATATCCCCCGGCAGAGCCGGGGGCTTTAGGTTTGTGAGCCGCTCAAAGCGGCTGGAAGGGGTCGCTGACGCGGCCCCTCAGGGTTTGCGCCACCTTACGGTGGCAGTCTCATTTCCAAAGGCCAAGCTGGTCGAGTCGCGTATCTTCCTTCTCCTGCTTCTGGATGTACTCCCGAATGACCGCCTCGTCAGACCGTCGAGACGAAATACCCCGTGCCCAGAAATGCTGTCCAACGAAGTTGCGCTTCCGTTCTCCGTACACCCTGGCCAGACGAATGGCGCTCTTACCCTTGATGAACCCCACTACCTGCGAGACCGAGTGCTTTGGCGGGATCGACAACAGCATATGGACGTGGTCGGGCAGCAGGTGCCCTTCCTCAACCCGACTCTCTTTCTGAGAAGCCAGTTTTCGGAATGCCTCCCCAAGGTGCACCCTCAACTCGCCGTATAACACCTTTCGGCGACACTTGGGGATGAACACGACATGATATTTGCACTCCCAGGCTGTGTGGCTCAAACTTTCAAACTTGTCCATCGTGGTTTCCTCTCCTCTCGTGTGCTTGGCGGCTCACGGGGAGAGTTTCCACGATGGGCACCTCTGGAAACGTCAAACTTCTACTGCCACCCCGGCAGAGCCGGGGGAACTCCCTGGGGGTTTAGTAGAGACCTCTTCCGGGAGCGGGGGCTTCTTTCGGGGGGATGTTGGGGGTGTTCGGCTCTTGGCCTCCTTCTAGGGATCGGCAGGGAAGGAGGCTCGCAGCTGCGGGCCTCCTCCAGAAATTGCTCTTATGCGCCGCCAGGAGGGCGAGCGGTATAGACCGGGGACATGGGTAACAGATCAGACCGGGTAGATGGGTGACAGTTTTGGGATAAGGGGCCTAGAGTTCCGGAAGGGAGGAACTCGATGCCCTGGGAAGAGACGACCCGGATGAGTCGACGAGTGCAGTTCATTGTGGCGTTTGACAGTTGCCAGTATTCAATGACGGAGTTGTGCGAGCGCTAAGGGATCAGCCGCAAGACCGGCTACAAGTGGGTCGATCGGTATGGGGAAGAGGGGCTCGAGGGGCTGAAGGACCGTTCGCGAGCTCCGAAGAGCTGTCCTCACGGTACCTCGGAGGAAGCCTCGGAGAAGCTGCTGGAGCTGCGTCGGTCTCACCCGACGTGGGGTCCTCGAAAGTTGTTGGCCTGGTTGGGCAAGCGAGATCCGGAGACGATTTGGCCCGCGGCCAGTACAGTGGGTGGGATCTTGAAGCAGCACGGCCTGGTGGAAGAGCGAGGTCGGTCTCGTCGGGCTTGGCCGCCCTCGGGTCGTCCCTCGGTCCAAGCCGCGGCTCCCAACCAAGTGTGGAGCTGCGACTTTAAGGGGCAGTTTCGCACCGGGGATGGTCGGCTGTGCTATCCGCTGACGGTGGCCGACGGATTCAGCCGGTTCCTTCTGGGAGTCCAAGGGCTGGACTCGGTGGCCGGGTCTCAGGCTTGGCCAGTGTTTGAACGGTTGTTTCGGCAGTACGGTCTGCCGGAGGCGATCCGTAGCGACAACGGTAGTCCGTTTGCCTCGACCAGTGCGGTGGCCCGTCTGTCTCACCTGTCGGTGCAGTGGGTAAAGTTGGGGATTCGTTTGGAGCGTATTGAACCGGGTCACCCGGAACAGAATGGGAGGCATGAACGGATGCACCGGACGCTCAAGCAGGAGACCGCGCGCCCGCCGGCCGCGAGCCGGTCGGCCCAACAGGAGCGCTTCGACCAGTTCCGAAGCGTCTACAATCAGCAGCGGCCTCACGAAGCGCTCGGCCAGCAGACGCCGGCGGAGTTTTACCGCCCCTCCCTCAGACCGTATCCCTCGAAGATCGTGCAACCGGACTACCCGGGGCACTTCGAGGTGCGCTCGGTCCGTCCCAACGGCGGGATCAAGTGGCAAGGCAAATTCCTCTTCCTCAGCGAAGCGCTCAGTGGAGAGCGGGTGGGACTTGAGGAAACCGCGGACGGTGTATGGACCGTCTAAACCCCCAGGGAGTTCCCCCGGCTCTGCCGGGGTGGCAGTAGAAGTTTGACGTTTCCAGAGGTGCCCATCGTGGAAACTCTCCCCGTGAGCCGCCAAGCACACGAGAGGAGAGGAAACCACGATGGA
>DATHEF010000057.1:0-128600 GCA_035490435.1 Thermoanaerobaculia bacterium | reverse complement strand
CTCCTTGGACGGCGCCAACAGCGGCGCCGCCCACAGGCCCCACAGGCCCGGCGACGAGGTCTGTCAGGAGAACAACATCAACCGAGGAGGGGGGGATTTTTAGGCGATCGAGGTGGGGGAATTTTGGGTGATCGTTGACATGCCTGGGAGCGCGGACAGGTGCGCAAGCTCTTCTCGAAGGTCCGGCGGCGGTTTGAGGAGTTCCTCGCGGGAGGGTACGATGCGCAAGGCTCCTGAACCAGAGCTTCACTGAGTTCTTTCGTACGCACAACGAGCCACCTTCCGGGGTGGCTCGCTTTCTTTGTGGCTTGGCTGAGAGTCGCCTCAGGCAACCTTGGCCGAAGCTCTGCGACCTCGGGTCATCCCGCGGACTAAACCACACACCCAGAAGAGGTGCCTCTCTTGGGGGGCTCTAGCTCTATACTATCGAAGCAGGCAAGACATCATTCATGGAATGAGACCGCCGAGGGATCTGAGAACCAGTCCTGAGTTACCAGCCGGCCAGGCTCACAAAACCCGAAGGAGAAAGCATGTCCCAGAGAAAGCCGCTTCCCCGCATCCCAGACAACCTTATACGCAAAGTTAAAGAAGGCAAGGTAGTTCCGTTCATAGGCGCGGGGATCTCTATGGGGGTGAGGCTTCGAATAGGAGAACACGACAATAACAGGCTAGGCAGAATGCCCAGCTATAAGGAGCTTTTGCTCCAGCTCATCGACCGCGCAGAGGCCGATACGCTTTTTAAGGACAAGTTCGTCGGGGTCAAGGAGAAGGCATTATCCCATATAGCTGCCGGTGAGATGATGGCAGCGGCAGATATTCTAGAAGGGCCCATTGACACAAATCTGCGCTACAAATATCTTCGACAGATCCTTAACTACCTTTCCGCAGAACCCTCTCTTGTGCATGAGCTTCTCAATATCCTGGACTTCCCTCTGATTTTGACCTCTAACTACGATCGCCTACTTGAGAATGCGCTCGAACCTGCGCCAGAGGTCTTGACCCATGAAGACGCCGAGTCGATGCTAGAGCTTCTCAAGGAAGGGGGCCAATTTGTTGTGAAGGTGCATGGTGATGTTACAAGGCCTCAGACCATTGCTCTCGGATGGTCCAGCTATCGAAATATTCATCTTTCGAGAAGTCGTAGGAGTTCTTCCCTTAAAGAGTTTTTGAATCAGACATTCACGCAAAAGACGATCATCTTTCTGGGCTGCTCTATGGCAGGCGGAGAGTACACCGAATATCTCAGGAAAATTATAGGAATCTTCCGTAAGAGTATGCCGGGGCCGCATTATGCCCTCATACCTGAAAATTCATTGACGGAAGAGAAAAAGGATGAGTGGCTGACTAGGTTTGGCGTGCACATGATCGAATATAAGCAGGATGAAACCTTTAGCCATATATGGGAGTTCCTCTCGCAGCTAAAGAGCCAGCAAAAAAGTTATCCTCGGCCGAAAGAGGTCTGGTCAGACTTCTTTACTCCAAAGGAACGCCCGGCATATCTACGGCTCCAGCTTGAGCAGGAGAAAATCGCCACGTCAGTGCGCTTCCTGACTCCATCGCTTACCAATGCCCTTGCCCATGACGACTACATCCTCCGGGAATGCCCAAGAACTCTCGAGAAGTTCAGTGAATATGCCAAAGATTATCCGGGTGGTTTTGATAAATTCTCGTCAGATACGATCGAGATTATGCTACAGAGAGCGCACAACATCGAGGAAGGGCTGACGGGGAAAAAGCTTGAAGTAAGAGCAGTATTCCTCCAAAGCACACTCGATGAAGAATTCGCGAAGGGATCAAAGAATACCATAGATCGCTATAGGCGAGTGGTTGAAATGGTTGAGCAAAATCCACTGAACCTGGGAATACGGGCATTCTGTTCCCCTATGAGCAAGAAAGAGTTTGAGAGGTATTCGTTCGCCCTGATTTTCACTCCCTCGGATCGCCTACCCGATGTCACCTGTGCCTATGCTTCGCAGGCCACCACCAATGATTATCAAACACATATCGTTCTCGTCAATACACGGCAGGTGACAAGTCGATGTGAAGAATTCGAGAAGTTTTGGGCGGCTTCTTTGGACGAGCGCGCTACCCTGGGAATGATAAAGCAGAAACTAGCCACAATCGGGCCAGTTTGACGGAATTTCAATCGGCGTTCCAGGCATCAGTGGCACTGACTGCGTCGGCGCCTCAGAAGTCTTGCCATAATGCCCGACGAAGATGTGACCCTTGAAGGTCTGCTCAAAGGCATGTACCTCGTCGAATCCGGCGTGTTCCGCTGTCGTCCCCTTACGCGCGTCGAGAACTAGGGTTGGGGCAATCGCGAGCTTCTGGTAGAAGGCTCGATCAAACCCGCTGTCACCTGAGAACCCAAGGATCGGAGCACCGCGGAAGAAGAGGACGAAACCGTAGCTGATTTCAGAGTGCTGCCCCTTGTAGGCTATTAGAGAGAGGTCGTCATCGACCTTGACTTTTTCTCCCTCGGGGGCAGGAACCCAATCCGCGATCTCATTTGCCTTCAGCCCGGTCGAGTATAGCTCTGCGATTCGGTGGGTAATGAGGCGCTCATTTACCTCCGGTCCGCTGATGACCCTCAACTTATGCTTGATTGTCTGCTCGACAATCAGTAGGACAGGCAACTCGCCAGCGTGATCCGAGTGGTTGTGCGAAATGAAGATGTTTTTCGGAACAGAGCCGCAGGTCTTGATGACATGAGGTGACACGCCAAGGCCGGTATCCACCCAAAGGCGACACTCATCATTGACCTTGATGACGAATGATGAACTCGGTTCGCCGTCATACACGGCCGTTGCACCTTTTCCGGTGCCCAGAGGTATAAGGGTGATCTTCGGTCCCTGAGCGTTGTCTGCTCCTCGGCCTTCTTGTACGCCTAAGAAGACGAGGAAGAGGATAGTCGCTGCGGTAGTTCTAGCGATCCAGGTCATATTGACTCCTTCGGGGTCAAAGCTCTATTGGTTCTCCGAGGCGGAGATGATCCAAAGTGCTTGGCGCCTCATCAGGGCGCCCATAATGAGTGACAAAAACTCGCTTGTCCGGAAATTTTCGAGCGAATGCCTCAAGTTCATCGAAGCTTGCGTGCTCCGTGGAACCCTCAGCACGGCCGTCCAAGACCAGCAATGGAGCTTCCAGCAGGTGAGTGTACAACTCCTCATAGAACCCACTATCCGCGGAGTACCCAAGAACTGTCTCGCCGCGAAAGCGAAGGACAAAACCAAAACAGGTCTCGGAATGTTGTCCTCTATGAGGAACGAGAGAAAAGTCATTATCTATGACCGCTTCAACATTTTCCGGCGTCGCAATCCAATTGGCGATATCTTCGGGCGACGCTCCCGCTTCCCGGAACTCATGAAGCCGATGCTCTTTGAGCCGTCGCTCTACTTCCGGGGCGCTCCAAATCGTGAACGGCTGTCCCTGGTTCGCGCTTCGTAGAGCTGCGACCGGAAGGTCTCCTGAATGATCGGAGTGATTATGGGAGATGTACACCTTCGTCGGTAGTGCCTTCAAAAAGTGAAGAGCCTGACGGGCTACGCCATAGCCGAGGTCTACCAACAAGCGGCACTCCTCTCCAAGCAAAATCGCGAATGACGAGCTTGGATCGCCATAAATGACGGTAGTCGCGCCTGCTCCAGTGCCAAGGGGAAGGAGAACGGGTCTGAGGGACATTGCGGTATCGGCCTCCATGCCAATTCGGTAGAACCCGTGCCGTCCTGCCGGATCCGGAGAGGCAGCGGACCTTCTCACTCCATAGTATCCTCGTATCCTCCCACATGCACGACCGGCCCCACGGCCAAGGGCGTACGACGCGCCAACTACACCAAGAGCCTCGGCGACGGGAAGAAGTGGAAGCTCAAGCCCGAGTCCGAATGGATCGAGGTGCCGATCCCCGCGATCGCGGACGAGCCGGTATGGGAGCAGTGCGCGTCCATCCTCAAGGAACGGGCGAACGGCCACAAGAAGCGGCGGCTTGATCGGGGGACTGCGGCAGAAGGACGTGGCCCGCCGCTTCCTTCCCGCCGTCATCCGCTTCTTGGGCTACGACCCGACCCCCGCGCCCGTCTCCCTGCCGGACCGTATCCGGGCAGCGCGGCGCCGGCAGGGGATCTCACAGCGGGAGCTTGCCCGCCGTCTCGGACTTGACCCGGCCACGGTCTGGGCCTGGGAAGCCGGGGCGGTGGTGCGACCCTTCCCCCGGATCGTGGCGATGTTTGAGGAGTACGTTGAAGGCGTCTAGCAGCACGGCCCCCAGGAGTTCTCCTGGGGCCGCTTTGTCTGTGACGAATGGCTATGCATCTCTTTGACTTGGCTCCTGCTCAATAGCTAAGGTCGGAGCAACAAAGGAGATACAAGATGCGTATGAAGCTGGTACTCCTCGCCGCAGTTGTCGTGATCGCAGCGTGCTCGCGTGGAGGGGGAGACGCGACGAATTCGTCTACGGGGACGACGGCTACTCCCAGCGTAGGGAGTTCGGCGGCAGAGAGCGCGGTCAAGGAGTACGTCACCTCATTGGCTGATGGCAAAGTTGAGGGGATGCTCAAGTACGACAAGGGCTATCTCCATGACACGGAGGCAGCGCGACAGTCCGTCCCCTCGGCCATGTGGCCTCAAAAAGAAGCTGAGCACCGGGCACAGGCGGTAGCGGCGATCGGCAACTTCCAGCAATCGAAGCAGTACAACCCTACGGGATCTGACCCGACTGACCATGGATGCGTTCTCGTCATGCGCGGGGGGACGATCGACTTCTCGAAGTTTGAGGTTCGCCCGCTGCCTGACGGCCGCTCTCAGGCGTTTGTACAGGTTGACTACAAGAATCAGGCTTCCGCCCCGGCAGTCGTGTGGCAGGGGACTCCGCGGAGGCTGAAGCGCGCGATGTTTAACCTGACCGTCGAGCCCAACGGGCAGGGCACTCCCTATGTAGACCCTCGCTGTGAGCCGGTCGAGGGTGCGTTTATAGTGTGGGAGACTCCGCCGCTCACCAAGGAACAAGCGGTACAGCTCGCTGGTGAAGTGGCGCCCGCGAAGTTCGATGCCGCTATCGCGTCGACAATCTATCCGGACACCCCAGAGGTTCGAGCCCTTCTGGAAAAGCACGGCATGGTGTTCTACTACGGTAACCGCATTAAGCCGGCCGAGACAGCAAAGCAGTGGGTGATCGGGCCGGCTGGCCCGTCATGGAGCGACAACCCCGGTTGGAAGGTCATACTGCTCGACCACGCCGATACAGTTGCCACCGAGCTTGCGCAGAACGACGCACAGGCGAGCGCCACGTTGGTGACCACATTCTCGGGATGCACAACCTTCTGCGAGCTTTGGAAGGAGCTAGGGAACAATCGTCCTAGCGTCTTCGGGAGTCGGGACTTCTACGGACGCCCGGCCTACGATCTCGCCGGCAGCGTTACTGCTCAGACGAAGGCGAACTACGTGTTCGACCTCAATCAAGGTTGGGTCGTTAAACGCTGATCCGCATGAACTGCGTCAAGGCGAGCCGCTCTTTGGGGCGGCTCTTCGTCTTTGTCATTGGATTAGATCTCGCCCATCAGGAACACGCAGCCAGGGCGCCAACCGGTGTCACCTGAGTCAGGTAGGTCTCCCGGTCGATGCCGTAGCACAGCATCTCTCGCCCGTGATGGTCGATGCGGCCTTGCAGGCTCTCGCCGAGCCGCTCGGCGACGCGGATAGAGGCGCGATTCTCCCAATAGATGAGGCTGATGACACGCTCCCGCTTCAAGACGGTGAAGGCATAGTCCAGGGCGGCCCGCGCCGCCTCGGTGGCGTAGCCGTGGCCCCAATAGCGCCGCACCAGCGTCCAGGCGAGTTCAAAGCCGGGCCAGCCCTCCGGCTCGGAGTACCCGACCATCCCGATGAAGGCGCCGGTCTCTTTGTGCTCTACCGCCCATGTCCCGGAACCCCACACCTGCCAGTGCCCGAGGAGGAAAGCCATATGCCGAGAGGCCCGCCCCCGGTCCCATGGTTCCGTCCCGCATCCCAGGTAGCGCAAGACTTCGGGGTCCGCGTTCAGCGCGGCGTAATCGTCTAGGTCGCAACCAAATCTTGTCCGGCCAGCCGTAGAGACGGCTGATCTCCCGCGCGAGGTTGGAATTCACATGACACATGAACTGGGCGAGCTGGCGGGCGTTGTCGACGTCGAGCAGGAGGTGGTAGTGATTCGACGCGAACACGTAGCCGCAGCAACGGACTTCGTAGAGGCGCTGGGCCCGCCCCAGGACGCCGACGATGACCTCGTCTGCCCGAAGTGCCAGCCGTTCACTGAAGAGCCGCGTCTCTCGCTATTCAACCTTGAGGATGTATTCGCCGAGAAGCTCACCGCGCTCCGGTTGCAGGCCCTTGATCCGGAGACGGTAGAGACCGGGGCGCAGTCCGCTCACCGAAACCTTCGTGCCGGCATCGCCCAGAAGGGACTTTCCCGGCCGGCGGGCGGACCAGAGGATCTCGCCGTCTCGATCCATCAGCTCGAGACGGTACTCACCATAGACAGGGTGATCGGCCAGGCTCAGGGCCACGGTGAATCGGTCCGTTGGGGGCGCGATTCGTACGGGATTGACCGTGCCACGGCCTCGGAGGAGGTTGCTGTCGGGATTCTCCTGCCCGCGCACGGCAAACCGGGGGGAGACGGAGACCTCGATCTCGCGAGAAGCGACAGCGGCCTGGTTTCGCTTCTCCGGCGTTTGCGAGGTCCGGCGAAGCTCTTCCAGGGCGGCGGTCAGCTCGGCGGCACGAGCCTCGAGCTCGTGCACCCGGCCGGCGGACTCTCCGCGGCCGGTGTCGATCTTCTCCTTTTCGAGACCTTGGACCTGCCTGCGCGCCGCATCGAGTTGGCGCTCGGCGTCCGCAAGGGAGATCCGTAAAGCGGCGAGCGCTGTCTCTCGCTCCTCCAGGCGCTGTTCGAGATTGGCCAGCCGCAGGCGCTCCCGCCGCACCGTTACGGCTGCCCAAAGAGTGAGGCCGAGGATGGCGAGCAGCAGGGCGGCCGCGGCGGTGATGACGAAACGTGAGAGATGCCGCCGTGGCGGCTCGGGCAGGGCGAGGGGACGGACCACCGGCGTTTTCGACGGCAGAAGCTGGGCGAGAGATTCCCAGGCCTCCTGCCGCAGGGATTCCGGCCCCGCGTCTCCCCGGGCGGCGGCCGCTTCGAAATCCCGAAGCTCGAGCAGGAGGCCGGTGCAGCGCGCGCAGAGCGACAGGTGCTCTTGCACCGCCTCGCGTTCCGCCGCCGGCAGCGTGCCCTCGCGGTAGGCGATCAGACGCTTCGATCCTACATGGAGCCCGGCGTCCCTGGCTTCCTCGGCGGCGAGATCTCGGATCGCCGCCTTCAGATCGATGCGCTTTTCATCCATGCTGCTCACCTTCATAGATTGAAATCCGCGAAAGAATCTTCCAGCTCCATCTGCAGGCGCTTGCGGGCTTTGAACAGTTGGACCTTGACCGTCGAGGGGGAGATCTGCAGGGCTTCGGCGATCTCGTCGTAGTCGAGGTCCTGGAACACCCGCAGGCGTACGCAGCGCCGCATCTGGGGCGGCAAGCCGGCGATGGCCTGGCTCAAACGCTCCTTCATCTCCTTGCCGAGCAACCGCCGCAACGGCGCGGGGGCTTCCGGACCGTGAGCCACGGTGGGCGGCGGGTCTCCCACGTCCTCTCCCTCCCAGGAGACCGTCTGGCCCGCGCGCTTGGCGGCGGCGCGGTGGCGCACCGCCTTGATGGCCGTGTTGGCGGCGATCCGGAAGAGCCAGTGCTCCCACCGGGCCTCGCCGCGGAAAGCTCCGACGCCTCGGTGAACCCGAAGAAACGTTTCCTGGATCAAGTCCTGGCACTCTTCCGTGGAAAATTCCCGGTGCTCGAAAAAGCGAAACAACGGTCGATAAAAGCGATCGAAAAGGAGCCGGAAGCTCTCCTCGCGGCCAGTGCCATCCTGCAACTGCCTGAAAATGGCTTCGACCGGTTCGCCCTGTGGGTTGCCCGACTTCACCGCCAGTCCCCAAAAAGCTGGAAGGCGGCCCAGAAGAATGGGGCCGAGGCGTCCGTCTCCACCGTCTGTCCCTGGGACGTGGTGATCTGGACCGGTTGGCGAATCAGCTCGATCTGGGCCGCCCGCAGGGCTTCATCCTTGGTGAGCCCGGCGGCGAGATGGCGGTGAAAGCGCGCCATCAGCTCGGCGGTGACCTGGTCGGTGACATCCCACAGGGTCGCGACGACGGAGCGTGCGCCGGCGTACTGGAAGGCGCGCGTGAGCCCGATCAATCCCTCGCCGCTCACTTCCCGCCCGAGAGCGGACTCGCAGGCCGAGAGCACCACGAGATCCGCGTCGAGCCGCACGCTTTCGAAGATCTCCCAGACCTGGAGCAGGCCGTTGTCACGCCCAGCGGGCAACCCTTCCGGGATGGTCAGCACCAGGGCGGAGTCAAGGGGTGTCTTGTCATCGATATACCCGTGGGTCGCGAAGTGCAAGACGCGCGCATCGCGGGCCACGGACTTGGCCTGTTCTTCGGTGGCCTCCTCGCCCAGGTAGAGACGCGCTTCGGGATAAGCCTTGGCGATGCTCTCGACCTCCCGCCGGCTGTACGGCAGAGGCTCCCAGTCGAAGCTGCGCAGCCCCGGGCTGCGGAGGACCAGATCGCGGGTCTCTCCGCTCGCCACGATGTCCTTCGGGTAGCGCGGGTCCCCGAACGCGACGAGCCGGGCGGACTGCGACGGCTCGCCACGACGGAGCGTTCTGTAAACGGTCAATGAGAGAGCTGCGTGCAGAGGCTTCCACTCCGCCAGATACTGCCGACGGCCTGCCGTGTCACGGAGGAGCGCGCCGAACGGGAGGCGATGCAGAGGGCCGTCGGGGAGGATCAGCACCCGCTCGCTGCGCTCCACCAGGTCGGCCACCGGCCCGATCAAGGCGCGATAGAGCGACCGGGAGAGATCGGCGGGCGCTTCCTGCGATCGGATTCGGTCCAGGAAACTCTCCACGTCCTGACGTAACCGTGCCTCGCCGACCGGCAGGATCTCCACCCGGAGCCCTCCCTCGCGGGTCACGGCGAAGAGAGCGGTCTGTTCTTTTCCAACGCTGTAGGAGAGGGCCAGTGTGCCGCGATCGAGGACTTTCCGGGCGGCGGCGAGATCGAGGGGCTGCGGCTGGCGCAACTCGGCCAGTCGTGGAGACGCCTTGCGGATCTCGGTGGCGATCTCGTCGCGCTCCCGGCGCAGGCGGCTCAGCTCGCCGTGGAGGGCCTCCCGCGCCTCTTCGCCGGATGCCGGGGTCCATTGCGCCAGCTTGCGCAGAGTTTGATCGTAGCCCGCCGCGTTGTCCCGTCGGGAGCGCTCGAGCGCGTCGGGGATCTCGCTGGAGAATGCGAGGTCGCGTTCCGACAGGAGCGTCAGGAAACTCCGCGCCCGGGAGCGCTCCACCAGATGGAAAGCCTCGGCGGCATGCCCCCGCGCCAGCTCGACCTCGATGGCGTCACGGTAGATCTCCTCATGCTGCGCCCGGAACGTGGCCTGGAGATCCTGAGAGCCTCCGAGCTTCCCTACCTGGGATTCCAGCGCGTCGACGGCCCGGGTGAAGAGCTGCGCCGCCTGGTCGGAACGGCGCGTGCGGCGGTACAGCCGCCCGAGCTGTTGGAGCGTCATGGCTTCCTCGAGCGTGCCGGGCGCCAGGCGCTCGTGGATCGCCAGAGCTCGCTGATGAAGGTCCAACGCCAGGTTCAGGTCGCTACGCGCCTCGGCGTCCATACCAACATGGTTCAGAGTGACAGCCATCAAAAGGCCGCCAGGGGCAAGCCGGTTGAAAATCTCCAAGGCGCGGCGGTGGAGATCCCACGCCTCGTCCAGGTCGCCCCGCAATCCCGCTATGTTTCCCAGGGAGTCCAGACATCCCGCCACGCCGAGACCCTGGGGAGCCGCCTTTCCCCAAATCGTCAGAGCGCGCTGGTAGAGCTCCGCTGCCGGGGCCAGATCGCCGCTTTTGAGGGTGATCGCACCAAGGTTGCCCAAGCTGTAGGCAGTCCCGAGGCTGTCGGGAGCCAGTCTCTCCCGGATCGCCAAGGCGCGCTGATGCAGTTCCACCGCGGACTCCGTGTCGCCGCGCTTACTGGCCACCAGCCCGAGATCGTCAAGACTTGTGGCCATCTGAAGGCTGTCAGGGGACCGTCGCTCCAGGATCGCCAGAACGCGCTGGAGGGTCTCTGTGGCCTCCCCGAAGAGACCGCGGTCGATTGCTAGGCCGGCCAAGTTGCTCAGGGTACCGGCCATTGCCAAGCTATCGGGGGACCATCGCGTCAAGATCCCCAGGGCGCGCCGGTTGAGCTCGGCCACCACCTCCAAGTCCCCTCGCGCCGACGCCACGCTAGAGAGTTGATGAAGGCTGTCGACGACCTCCAGGCTGTCCGGCGCCCAACGCTGCCGGATCTCCAGGGCGCGACTTTGGAGCTGCGCCGCCTCGTTCAGCCGGTTCTGCCTCCGCAAAATGGTTCCCAGTCTGGTCATCGTACTGGCGACCTGAAGGCTCTCACCCCAGGCGATCTCGCCGACCTCCAGGGCCGAACGGAGGCTGGTTTCGGCATGGACCATCTCATTGGCCAACTCGTAGCTCCTCCCCAGGGCTTCCCAGAGAGTGACCTGGGTCTGTGCGTCCCGCGCTTGCGCCAGGGCCGCCTGGAGGGCGGAGCGTGCCTTCTCGCCCTGTCTTATCTTCGCCCGAGTTTTGCTGACCTGCAGGAGAAGCCAGCACTTCAGACCCGGCGCGGTCTGTTGCTCCATGTTTTGGACGAGTTGGTTCCACAGAGCGATGCCTCCCTCCAGATCCCCGGCCTCGACCCGTCGTCGCCCCTCCGTATAGGTCCGGAGAGGATCTTCCGCCATCGCTGGCCGCACTCGCGCGTCCCAGGCGCCCTTCGGGACCTCGAAGAGGGTCGCCGCGCCATTTCGTTCGCCGTGGAGCCGCACGGTTCCCCGGGGCGCCTGCTCGGTCATTACCCACAACCAGTCGAAGGTCGTCCGGACCTCTCCGGCGCCTGCTCGGGGATTGGCTGGCGGATCGGGGGATATCTCCCAAGCGAGGAGAAGATCCCCAGGGCGAAGCCCCGCTTTTTCCAGGACGGATTCTTGAGCGACCTCCTCGATGACGACACCGAGCTCGCTCGGTGTCGCGGGGCGGGTCGCAATAGATGTGGTCGCGGCACACCCCGACGCAAGGAAGAGAATGGCAACCGAAAACGCTCGCGGATTTCGGAATTTCATTACAGAAGCTCTCTGCCGATCAAGCTGAATTCCAGCATGATTATACACCGACAGATCTTCACGACCACTGAAGTAAACCGGCTCCGCGATTCGGGGTCTATCTAAGGTAGACACGGCCGCCGGTAATCCCACCGGGGCTCATCGCGAGGTATCTATGAACAAGACCAAGAAAAAGCTAACCCTGTCGAAGGAGACGATTCGCCAACTGATCCCGAGGGAGCTCCACGAGATTGTGGGGGGAGCTTTCAGTTGCGGAGGTGTGTCGGCCTGTGACTGCTCGGGCGATGGGGAGACGGGTAATCAGGGGTCGCTCACTTGCACACGCCCCCAGAAATGATCCCACTGTAGATTGCACGTCTCGTCCTCGCAGGTCCGACGGGCCTGTGAGGACGTTTCCTGGGAGAGGGAGGCACGACCGGATTGCAGATCCGCGAGATCCTGTCCAGGTATCTTCATGGCTACTTCGAGGAGGTGGACCGCCTCGGCTATGGGGACTTGCGGCGGCGCCAGAGGAGCTTGTTCGCCAGCCTCGCCTTCGGGGCGGCGGGAATCGCCTATACCCAGTGGTATGCCGGGCACGTCCTGAATGAACCCGAGCGCTTCGAGACGGCAAACCGCTGGATCAACTCGGCACTTCGGGCGCAGCACGGGCTTCTCGCCTTCGTTGGACCCGGAGAAGGAACCATGCCCAGCTGCGCAGTGCTCTACGGCCGTGCGGGTCTCCACTTCGTGCACGCCCTGATTGCGAATGCCAAGGGCGCGCGGCGGACGCAGTATGCGGCGATCAGAAGATTTCTTGAGGTGAGCCGCCCCTCCCGGAACGATCCTCCCGATCTCTTCAAGGGGACTGCCGGCAGCTTGGCCGGAGCGGCTATCCTCCTCCGGCACACAGGCGATCCGCGGCTCCTTGAAGCGGGTGCGTTCCTGAGCCACCACCTCACCAGGGAGCTGGGTCGTCAGGGAGGCTCTCGGGTGGCGTCGAATCTCGGGCTGGCTCACGGCACGGCCGGCCTCTATCTGTCTCTCCTGCTCTGGATGGAGGCCACGGGCACGGACCTGGCTCAGCAGGTCTCGTGCGGCGTGCGAGACCTATTGGACAGCGTGCTGCGAGAGCCCGTGCGGCTCTCGCCCAAAGAGGGAGATGTCTATTCCTGGCTCTGCAACGGATTTGCGGGGATGGCGCTGCTCGCGGTCAAGGCCCATCAGATCCTCAAAGATCCCTGGTTTCTCTCCGCGGCCCAACGCGCGGCCGAGCTGTCCCTGGCTCATCCGGCTCGTCTGCCCGATGCCTGCTGCGGACGGGCGGGCACCGCCTTCGCCTGCCTGGCGCTCGCCCGCCAGGATCCCCAGGGGCTCTGGCGGAAGCGTGCCGAGGAGCTCGCGTTGTCCGCTCTCCTGGTGGATCGTGAAGACTGGCGCTTCACCGGGCTGTATGGGGGCGAAGCCGGCTTGGCGTGTCTGGCCTTGAATCTCCTCGCCGGGATCCCCTCAGGTCTCCCCTGCCTGGATCTGATCGAATGGCCCCGGAAATAGGTGCCTGCCGAATCGACGAAGAGTGAACCAAGGAATCGGCGAACTGAACCTCTTTGCCTCATCACCCCGGCCTTGAAAGGCGTCCTGGAGGCTCTTGTAGAGATAATCCGCCTCGCCATTGAGCCAAGAAGACGCCAAGTCGGCTTGCGTTTGCGAGGGGGGCTTCGGCCTTGTCTTGTGTTTCTTGAAATACAGGGCGGCGGCAAAGGGGTGCCGGCAGCCCTCCTGGCGAATGGCTCCAGCTGGCACTTCCTTTGGCACTTCCCTTGCTACCACCCATTGTCCGAGGAGCGAGTGGCAGCCGTATGTCCAAACAGCCGGGAGCTCGACAAAGGCCTAAGCAGGGGTCACCTTTATGCGCAAGGCTGCATAGCATTGACGCGAATAATGCCGCGCCGCTACCCTGGGCGGGTGTAGATCGAAGGGGCAGGAGAGTTGGAGGGGCAGCGCTCCAGCCCATCGACGGGCTTGAGCTTCAGAAACATATCGTAATGGCGGCTTCACGGCGGGCATGCTTAGACGCGGGTTCCACATTGGGGCTCACCTTGGACTGGCTGACGCAAAGGTTTGAGCTATCACGTGGGGGCATGGCGGCCAACGTCCGACCGATGGAAGGTCTGCGGGGGTTCGCCGTATTCCTTGTTTTCCTGGTTCATTTCGCGACCCTTGTAAGACCATGGATATCGGAAAGCTCCGGGTTTCTCATCCTTGAAACGTCACTACACAAGATTGGCAATTCTGGTGTGGACCTGTTTTTCGTTCTCAGCGGCTATCTCATCTATGGTTCATTGATTTCTCGTCGCCAGCAGTTCCTGCGCTTCATGTCGAGGCGTGTCGAGCGAATATATCCTGCCTTCATTGCAGTCTTCGCGGTTTACATCTTACTATCATTCGCATTTCCGGCAGAGGGCAAGGTCCCCGCGGCCGCGGCCGAAAGAATCATCTACCTCGTCCAGAACTTCCTCCTTCTGCCCGGGATCTTTTCGATCAAACCTCTGATTACTGTCGCCTGGTCATTGAGCTACGAGATGTTTTACTACTTGGCGATTCCGCTGGTCATCGCACTCTTCCGATTACGTGAGCGCACCACTGTTTTCCGTGTAACTTTCTTCTTGGGCATTGCATTTGTGACGGCAATCTACTGTGCCGTAAACGGTGGGCCCATCAGGCTCATCATGTTCATCTCAGGGATCGTGCTTTTCGAGGCGATGAAGAGCCCCCGTGTTCCATCCCCGCACGGCTTTTTCGGTCTCATGGCTCTAGCCGCCGGACTCCTATGCATGCTGCTTCCGGTGGAGGGAACCGGCGGGTCCGCGCTGAAGATCTGCTCTCTTTTCGTTGCGTTCTTCGTCCTTTGTCTGGCCTGCTTCCGTAATCCCTCCGGTTGGCTGCCTGGCTCGTTTGCCTGGACGCCGTTACGCTGGCTGGGAAACATGAGCTACTCTTACTATTTGCTTCATGGACTGACTCTGCAGGCAGGGTTTCTTGCGCTCTCGGCCATACTGCCTAGAGCAGGCCATGGCGCCTGGTTGTTCTGGCTGTTGCTGCCTTCAATGTTCGCCTTGACGGTTGTTACTGCGTCAGCGCTTTTTCTCTTGGTTGAGCGGCCCTTCTCGCTCGCTCTTCGAAAGACGAGGGGCAGTCCGGCTAGGCTGTCCCTCGAAAGCCCCCCCTGACAGCATGGTCAAGTCGGACGCGCCGGGCGGGCGAAGCGCCTGGCACTTCTCTTGGGGCACTTCTCCCGGGACATTATAGGATCCCCTCATGGGTCACGATCTCAGCCGCCGGGCTTTCCTGAAGGGGGGCCTCTTCGCCACCGTGGCCCTTGCCGCCCAGCCGCTCCGGGCGTCCTCCGGGGCCCCGCAGCCAGCCTCTCCGGCGCCCCTGGGTCCAAGGCGGCGGGTGCTCGTCGTGGGCGCCGGGCTGGCCGGCCTCGCCGCGGCCTACGAGCTCACCCAGGCCGGCCACGAGGTCACCGTGCTCGAGGCCCGCGGCCGGGCGGGCGGCAGGGTGCAGACCCTCCGCGAGCCCTTCGCCGACGGCCTCTACGTCGAGGCCGGGGCGGCGACCGTCCACGAAACGCACGACTGGACGATCCACTACGCCCGGCTCTGCGACCTCCCCCTCGATCCCATCCCGCATTCCCCGGGCGCGATCCTCTATCAGGTGCGCGGCCGGCGGATCGTCGAGAGCGCGGAGACCCCGTTCGACCTGACGCCTGAGGAGAAGGCTCTTGGCCGGCGCGGGATCAGGGAGCGCTACCTCCAGCCTCTTCTTCTCCAGGTAGGGGATACCACCGCTCCGGGCTGGCCCGGACCGGAGCTCGCGGAGCTCGACCGGGTCTCCTTCGCCAAGCTCCTGAGGAGCCGCGGCGCCTCGCCGGGCGCCGTCTCCCTCCTCCGCATGGGCTTCCCCGATCTCCTGGGCGACGGCGCCGACGCGGTCTCGGCGCTCGATCTCCTCCGCGAGGCGGCCCAGCGGGCGGCCGCGAAGCAGTCTTTCGCCGTGCGCGGAGGGACCGACCGGCTCCCCCTGGCCCTCGCCGCGCGCCTCACGGACCGCATTCAGTACGGCTCGCCGGTCGTCCGCATCGAGCAGGACGCGACCGCGGTACGAGCGGTCGTCAAGGCCGGGGACACCCACCGCACGCTCAGCGCCGACCACCTCATCTGCACGGTGCCCTTCCCGGTCCTCCGGAGCATCGAGATCGTGCCGCCGCTCCCGGCCGAGAAGCGGCGGGCGATCGCGGAGCTCCAGTCGACCTCGGTGGCCCGGGTCTTCCTCCAGACCCGGAGCCGGTTCTGGGAGTCCCAGGGGCTCTCCGGGCTGGTCCTGACCGACCGGCCGTGGAGCGTCTTCCCACGCACTCCGGACCCCGCCTCCCACCGTGGCATCCTCGAATCGTACTCAGCGGGAGTCGAGGCCCGCCGGATCGCGAAGATCCGGGAGAGCCCTTTGAGCCTGACCGTCCGCGAGGCCGCGGCGGCCTTCCCCGAGTTGCCGGACCAGTTCGAGGGTGGAGCCGCGAAGCTCTGGGATGAGGACGAGTGGGCGCGCGGCGCCTACACCTGGTTCAAGCCTGGCCAGATGCGCTCCCTCCTCCCTCTGATCGGCCGCAGCGAAGGCCGCCTGCTCTTCGCCGGCGAGCACGCCTCCGACCACCCCGGCTGGATGCAGGGAGCCCTGGCCTCGGGGGTGCGGACGGCGCGGGCGGTGATGGAGGGGCGGGAGGGGACCGCGAATAGGGAGTAGGCTTCCACGCGGCAAAGCGCCTGGCACCTCGCGGAGTCCTGAAACTTCCGCCCATTCCAGCCGTATCTGGCTCACCATGAGGGAGATTCTGCGCATGCGCAATACGACGCTCGCCATTCTTTTGACCCTGTTCGTCTCGACCACCGTCGCCGTCCGCGCTGAAGACGCCCCCAAGGGCGACAAACCTCCGGGCGACAAGGCCGGGGATAAAGCCGCGGCGGCGCCAGCCGCGCCCCGCAAGTTCGTCACCCATCACCGCTTCGCCGCCGGCGGGGTGGACATCCCCTACACCGCCACGGCGGAGGACATCGACCTCAAGGACCGCGACGGCAAGCCCACGGCGCGCTTCTTCACGATCTCCTACATCGCGGAGGGTGTGAAGCGGCAGGAGGACCGGCCGATCACGTTCTTCTTCAACGGCGGGCCGGGCTCCTCCTCGGTCTGGCTGCACCTCGGTTTCGTCGGCCCCAAGCGCATCGACATTCCGAGCGACGCACAGGACCCGGGCGCGCCGCCTTACCGGCTCAAGGACAACCCGTCGAGCCTCCTGCGCGTCACCGACCTCGTCGAGGTCGACCCGATCGGCACCGGCTTCAGCCGCGCGCTCGGCGACAAGAAGGACGCCGACTTCTGGGGCTACGACGAGGACGCCGACTCCGTCGCCGACTTCATCCGCGCCTTCCTCACCGTGCACGACCGCTGGAACTCGCCCAAGTATGTCCTCGGAGAAAGCTATGGCGGCATCCGCGGCTCGATGCTCGTACCGCGGCTCCAGGGGGAGATGAACATCGGCCTCAACGGCGTGATCCTCATCTCGCCGGCGATCAACATGGGCGCCCTGCCTTTCGCCACCAACGGCAACGATCTCACCTACGCCACGCACCTGCCGACGCTCGCCGCGACGGCGTGGTACCACAAGAAGCTCCCGGCTTCCTGGCCGAGCCTGCAGGCGCTGCTCACAGAGGCCGAGCAGTTCGCCTCCGGCGAGTACCTGCAGGCCCTCTTCCGCGGCGACTCGCTCTCGGAGGCGGAGAAGGGGAAGATCGCCGATAAGCTGCACCGCTACACGGGCGTCTCCAGGCAGTACATCCTCAACAGCGACCTGCGCCTCTACGCGTCCCGCTTTGCCAAGGAGCTGCTGCGCGACGAGGGGAGGGCCACGGGCTTCCTCGACAGCCGTTACGCGCAGAAGGAGCTCGACAACGCATCGGAGTCCCCAAACAGCGACCCGTTCAACGCCAAGACGGGGCCGATCTACGTCTCGCTCTTTCACCAGTACCTGCGCAATGAGCTCGGCGCCGACATCCAGGAGCCCTACCTGCCCCAGAACGGCGAGGCCAACGAGGGCTGGAAGCGTCGGAAGAACGCGACCGGCGCCTTCGCCGGCTTCGTCGACGTCACCGGCGACCTGGCGCAGGGCACCAAGGACAACGAGGCGCTGCGCGTGTTCACCGCCAACGGCTACTACGACCTGGCGACGGCCTACTTCGCCAACGCCTACATGCTGCACCACAGCGGCATCGACCCGGCGCGGGTGACGATCCGGAACTACCCGGCGGGGCACATGATGTACCTCAACCAGGGTTCGCTCGAGCAGTTGTCGAGAGACATCGGGGAGTTCATCCAGGGAAAGTGAAGGGACGTGAGCTCGCGGCGGCGGCCGGCCGGGTTCAGCGTACGTAGCCAAGCGAGCGGAGCCCTTCGACCACGTTCTCGGGAAGCTCTTCCGTTCCCTGAACGCGATGGCTCCGCTTCGCGTTTTCGCGGTCTTGCGCGGCGATCAGGCGCAGGAGGTCCCGCGCCCGCCCGGGCTCGGTCTTCGGTCCCATGGACCCATACTATAGGAACCTTTCAGGGCCTCCGGATGCGATATCCGCTGAATAGGTGCGGCGGCTTGGGCGCGCCCCCCTCAGTACAGAATCTGGCAGGTGGCGTGGCAGGCGCTGGCGCAGGCGTTGCGGCAGACAGTGAGGCTGCCGGCGTTGGCCGAGCCGGTGCTGCCGGAGGCGCAGGTCCAGGTGCATGTCGGGGTGTCTTCCGGGAAGTAGTAGCCCCGATTGATGGCGGCGGCCAGGGCGAGCGGCAGCAGGACGAAGAGGAGGACCAGGAGCAGAGCGATACGGCGCATCGTGGGCGATCTCCCTCGAAGCCGAGAAGCGGCGGCGTGCACGCCCGCGGTTCGAGCTCTGTCTAATAAGGTGCGCGCGCCGGCCCAATAGGTGCCGGGCAGGGCAGGCGAAACGCCTGGCACCTCTCAGGCCAGGCCACCGCGCCTATGCCCACTTCGCCAAGCCCATGGAACCCGGCGCGCTCGAGTTCCTCGAACGGATCGCCATCCCGCCGGGCGCGGAGATACTCGACGTCGGCTGCGGCGAGGTGGTGGCGGTAAGGGCCTGAAGGCGCCTCCTCAGGAGGGAAAAGCCGACTTGTCGATGCCGGGGATGATCCTCAGCGCGTTCTTGTAATAAAGCTTTTTCAGCACCTCGTCCGGCAGGTCGAGCCCGTGAATTTGTGCATGATGTCGCGCCTCATTTGAGTTTCGCTTGCTTCAAGATACTGTTCGACGTACCTGGACGTGGACTTTCATCGCCTGGAACCGGAGCTTATTCTAGTCGAGCCACTGAAGTCTCAGCACTTACCAAGGAGCGCGCCATGTTCCGCAAGCCGCCTCTCCTGCTCGCCGCTCTGTTGGCCACCGCGTCCATCGCGGCCGCCCAGACCGCCCCCGCCCCCAAGGTTTCGGAGTTCAACCGCTACTCCGGCTACTCGCAGCCGGTCTATGACGGCTGGGTGCGGAGCTCGCGGTATGTGACGGTGCGGGATGGGACGCGGCTGGCGATGGACATCTTCCGGCCCTCTCTCAAGGGGAAGGTAGCCGGGGAGAAGCTGCCGGTCGTCTGGACCCACAACCGGTACCGGCGGGCGGTCATGGAGGAGGGGAAGACCTACACGATCCTCGACAGCTACGAATGGCTGCCGGAGGTGGTGCGGCACGGCTACGTGGTGGCGGCCGTGGATGTCCGCGGATCCGGGGCGTCGTTCGGCACGTTCACGGGGATGTTCAATCTCAAGGAGACTCAGGACGCCTACGACATCACCGAGTGGTTCGCCGCTCAAGCCTGGTCGAACGGCAACGTCGGCATGTATGGAGGGTCATACCTGGGCATCACCCAGTACATGGCCGCCGGCCAGAAGCCGCCCCATCTCAAGGCGATCTTCCCCCAGGTGGCGGTGTCGGACCTCTACGACCTGCTCTGGCATGGCGGCATCTTCCACGGCCCTTTCATCGAGTCCTGGAGCAAGCTGGTGCGGCAACTGGACGTCGATCATCCCGCCCTGCCGGTGAACGAGGACAAGGACGGCTCGCTGCTCAAGGCCGCGATCCAGCAGCACCGGGCGAACCGCGACGCGGCGAAGCTCTACGCAGCCCTCCCCTATCGCGACAGCGCCGATCCCCAGACCGGTGTCCAGGTCTGGCGGGACTGGACCCCGATCACCTACCTCAAGCAAATCCGCGAGTCCAAGGTCGCCGTCTACCACCAGGCCGGCTGGTACGACCGCTATGTACGGGACCAGACGATCCTCTTCCGCAATCTGGACAACCCGCAGAAGCTCACGATCGGCCCGTGGACCCACACGGAGAGCGACTTCGACTCCGCCGCCGAGCACCTGCGCTGGTGGGACCGCTGGCTCAAGGGGATCGACAACGGTGTGATGGACGACGCGCCGGTCCATTACTACGTGATGGGCGCCCCGGAGGCGAAGGCGTGGCGGTCCGCCAAGACGTGGCCGCTGCCGAACGAGCGGCGGACGGCCTACTGGTTCGGCCCGCGGCGGTCGCTGGGGACCGTGGCGCCCAAGGCGGCACCCAAGGACAAGGCGCGCGATGAAATGACGGTCGACTATTCGGCCGCGGTCTCCCCCGACCCGCGCTGGTCGCTCGAGCGGAAGTTCCCCGAGCTCTCGGCCCATGACGCCAAGGGGCTCGCCTATACGACGCCGCCGCTCGCGGCCGCGGTCGAGGTGACGGGGCACCCGGTGGTCCATCTCTGGGTCTCCTCCTCGGTGCCGGACGCCGACCTCTTCGTCTATCTGGAGGAGGTGGACGGCAAGGGTGCCTCCCGCTATGTCACCGAGGGGATGCTCCGGGCCTCGGATCGCGCCACGGCCGATCCTGGCTACGACACCGCCGGCCTCCCCTACCATCGCGGCAACCGGGCGGACCGGGCCGATCTCGCGCCGGGCCAGCCGGTCGAGCTGGTTTTCGACCTCTACCCCACGTCGACCCTGTTCGCCGCCGGACACCGGATCCGCGTCACGGTGACCGGCGCGGACAAGGCGAACGCCGTCACGCCCAAGCGGAATCCGCCGCCCCGGATCACGCTGTATCGGGAAGCGGGAAAACCGTCGTATGTGGAGCTGCCGGTGATTCCCGACTGACCTCTGGGGAAGTGGTAGACTGCCGTTCTTGATGAGAGCGAAACTCGCGCTCCTTGGCTTCTTTCTGTTCGCCTCCCAGGCCGTCGCGGAAGCAAGGATCTCCCCGATAAAGATCGACCTGGACGGCGGCCGGGTGCTCACCACGTTCACCTTGCGCGACGCCTTCAACCATCGCTTCGCGGAGCGGGTGGACAGCGGCCTGCCGACCTCCATTCTCTACCGGTTCGTGCTCGACCGCGATCGCAAGCACTGGTGGGACCAGCAGCTCCGCGAGGGCACGCTGGAGGTGGTGGCGATGTACGACGCGGTCGCCCGCGCCTATACGGTCCACTACAAGCTGGACGACAAGCTGATCGAGAGCCGCACCATCCGCGACCGCAAGAACCTCGAGGAGGCGATGACCCGCGTCGAGCAGCTTCCGATCTTCTCCCTCGCCGGCCTCCCCCGGGAGTGGCGCCTGCTGATCAAGGTGGAGGCCGAGCTCGGCTCGCGGACGATCCTGTCCCTGATTCCGGTGACGATCAACACCGATTGGAAGGATTCGCCGAAGTTCCGCGCCCCGGGGATCCCCTGAGGCTTGGGGTTTTCATCCATGGGCCTGCGCAAGAAGATTCTCCAGAACCGCAAGAACCACCGGCTGATCGGCTCGGGGCTGGTCGCCCTGATGTTGCTGTTCACAGGACTCTTCTATCTCGTCCAGCGCGGGCGCGACCTGCCGAGCGCCCTGCTGACCAACCGGGTGCTGCTGTTCGTCCTCTGGTACGTCAACGTCCTGCTGATCCTGGTCATCCTGTTCGTCCTGCTGCGCAACATGGTGAAGCTGCTCGTCGAGCGGCGGCACCGGGTGCTCGGCTCGACCTTCAAGTTCAAGCTGGTCGCGACGTACGTCGGCCTGTCGCTGATCCCCGTGCTGCTGCTGTTCGCCATCGCGACCGAGCTCCTCCGCGGGTCGATGGACCGCTGGTTCAACAGCCCGGTGGCGCCGGTCCTCGAGCGCGGCAACGCGGTCGCCCAGGGGCTCTACGACAGCATCGAGAAGACGAATCTGCGCGACGCCGCGCGCGTGCAGCGCGAGATCCAGGACCTCGATCTCCAGGACCCGCGGCAGCGCCCAGCGCTGACCCGCCGGATGCAGAGCCTGCTCGGCGAGCTGGACCTCGATCTGGTGGCGGTCTACGAGGGGCGGGAGTTCGTCAACGGGATCCTCAACTCGCAATCCGGGATCCCCAAGCTGCCGGATCCGGACCGCTCGTTCCTGGACGCCGCCGCGCAGGATGGGCACGCCACCGCCGTCCAGACGCCCCCAGGCACCCGGGGGAGCCTCCTGCTCGCCGGCGTGGCCGGGCCGAACCGCACCGGCGGCAGCGCCACCGGGAAGCCGTTCCTGCCGGTCGTCGTCGTCGTGGGCTCGCTCCTCGATCCCGTGCTCACGGCGCAGCGCGAGAAGCTGGTGCAGGACTATCAGGCGTACCGCCAGCTCGTGGTGCAGAAGGACGACCTGCAGGCCAGCCACCTGCTGCTCTTCCTGATGGTGACGATGGTGATCCTGCTCGCCTCGTCATGGACCGGGCTCTATCTCGCCCGGCGGGTGACGCTGCCGATCCAGGCGCTCGCCGAGGGGACCCGCCGGATCAGCGGCGGCGATCTCTCGCACCGGGTGGCCGTGGTGGCGGACGACGAGCTCGGCGTGCTGGTCGACTCCTTCAACCGGATGACCGAGGAGCTGGAGAGCAACAAGGAGCAGCTCGAGCGGAACAACCTGGAGCTGACGGCGAGCAATCAGCGGCTGGCGGACGAGCGGGCGCTGATCGCGGCGGTGCTGGAGAACGTGGCCGCGGGGGTGGTCTCGATCGACTCCCAGGGGCGGATCTTCACCTGCAACGGCGCGGCGCTCAACATGCTCCGCCAGCGCGAGCAGGACGTGGTGGGTCGCCCGTTCGAGGAGGCCTGGGGGGACCCCGACCGCAAGCGGCTGGCGGCGGCCGTGCGCGAGGTGGGGCGCGGCGGGCATGGCAGCAAGGAGATCCACCTGACCCTGGGCGGTGAATGGAAGACCTTCGAGCTCAAGGTGACGGCCCTGCGCGACGCGGCGGGGGCGATCCAGGGGGGCGTGGTGGTGATCGAGGACCTGACGGAGCTGATCAAGGCGCAGCAGCTCGCCGCCTGGAACGAGGCGGCGCGGCGGATCGCGCACGAGATCAAGAACCCGCTCACCCCGATCCGCCTCTCGGCCGAGCGGCTGCTCAGGAAGCACCAGCAGGGGGACCCCGGCCTCGGGGCCGCGATCGAGGAGGGGGTGGAGATCATCGTCCGCGAGGTGGTGACGCTGCAGGGGATGGTGGACGAGTTCTCGCGCTACGCCCGCATGCCCCGGCCACACCCGGCGCCGGTGGACCTCTCGCGGCTGGTCGGGGAGACGGTCCACCTCTACCGCAATCTGAAGGCCGGGGTGGAGGTGGAGGGGGACGTCGACGCCGGGCTGACCGCGGTCTGGATCGACGGCGAGCAGATCCGGCGCGCGCTGATCAACCTGCTGGACAACGCGGTCGAGGCGACTGAGGCTCCGGGCCAGGTCAGGATCGCCGCGCACCCGGTCAACGGCCACCTGGAGATCCAGGTGGCGGACACCGGCCGGGGCATCCCCGCGGAGTCGAAGGAGAAGCTCTTCCTCCCCTACTACTCCACCAAGGGGCGCGGCACCGGCCTCGGCCTCGCCATCGTCCACCGCATCATCGCCGACCACCAGGGGGCGATCCGGGTGGAGGACAACACGCCCCGGGGGACGGTGTTCACGGTCGAGCTGCCGATAGGCTGAGGCCCTCAGAAGAACAACTTCTTCACCCACCGCTTGAAGCTGAAGCGCCGGCCGACGCCGGACGCGCCGGCGAGATCCGGTGCTCCCATCTCCTTGAGCACCGGCCGGGTCTGCGCGCCCAGGTCCGGCACCGCGCCGCCGGCCACCGGGCGCTCGCCGTCGAACCGGGCGGGGAAAGCGAGCCGTGGCAGGTGATCCGGTCCCACCGCCAGGACGCCGCGCTCCAGGACCTGCGGGTGCTCCCGCGCCTCGGCGGCCGAGAGCACGGGCTCGACGGGGACGTCCTCACGGCCGAGAAGCGCCATCCACTCACCCCGGGTGCGGGTGCGGAACAGCTCCCGCATCTCCCGGTGCACCCGCAGGGACGGGCTGTACTGCCGCCGGAGCAGGTCCTGGCGGCCGGCGAGACGGCAGAAGCGCTCCCAGAAGTGGGGCTCCAGGGCGCCGAGCGCCAGCTTGCGGCCGTCGGCGGTCTCGTAGAGGTTGTAGCAGGGGAAGGCGCCAGTCAGCGGCAGACGCTCCCCCACCGCTTTCCGCCCCCCCGCCTCGGCGGCCCAGGCGGTGAGGTTGGCGTGGAGACCGGCGTCGAGGAGCGCGACGTCGACCCGCTTCCCCTCGCCCGTGCGCTCCCGCTCGAGCAGGGCGGCGAGGATGGCGGTGACCAAGCTCCAGGCGCCGATCTGGTCGGCGACCTGAACGGCCGGCATCGCGGCGGTCGCGGCGAGCGTCCCGGCGATCGCCTGATAGGTGAGGTCGTGGCCGGCCCGGGCGGCGTAGGGGCCGTCCTGCCCCCAGCCCGAGATCGAGCCGATCACCAGCCGGGGGTGGCGCGCCCGCAGCTCCTCGGGCGGGAAGCCGAGGCGGGCGAGCGTGCCCGGCCGGAAGCTCTCGATCATCACGTCGGCGTCCGCGAGCAGCTTCTCCAGCGCCTCGCGCCCCGCCGGGGCTTTGAGATCGAGGGCCACGCTCTCGACCCCGGCGAGGAGAATGGCGCCGAGCGCACCCACCCCTTCGCGCACCGGCGGCGTCATCCGCACCGGATCGCCGAGCTTCGGCTCCTCCACCTTGATCACCCGCGCCCCCAGGTCCGCCAGCAGCCGCGCCGCCAACGGACCGGGGAGATGGCGGGAGAGGTCGACGACGAGGAGGCCGGAGAGAGGAGAGGGCAACTACTCTCTTTCGACCACCATCGCGAAGCCGACGCCGCCAGCGGCGCAGACAGTGACCAGGCCGAGGTTGCGGTCGCGGCGGCGCAGCTCGTAGAGGAGCTGCATGACCACCCGGGCGCCGGTGGCGCCGAAGGGGTGGCCGATCGAGATCGAGCCGCCGGTCACGTTGTAGCGGTCGAGGTCGATCACGCCCAGCGCCTCGCCGCGGCCCAGCTCGCGCTCAGCGAACTTCTTCGAGGCGAACGCCTTCATGTTGGAGAGGATCTGCGCCGCGAACGCCTCGTGCATCTCGACGAGATCGATGTCCGCGAACTTGACCCCCGCCGCGTCGAGCGCCGCCGGGGCGGCGTAGGCCGGCCCCTGCAGGAGCTGGTCGCCGGGGTTGAGCGCCGTGAAAGCGTAGGAGCGGATGTAGCCGAGCGGCGTGTAGCCCAGGGCCTTCGCCTTCTCCTCGCTCATCAGCAGCACGGCCGAGCCGCCGTCGGTCAGCGGGCTGGAGTTGCCGGCGGTGAGCGTGCCGTAGCCCTTGTCGAAGACCGGCTTGAGCTTCGCCAGGGCCTCCATCGAACTGTCGGCGCGGACGCCGTTGTCGCGGGTGACCGCCTTGTCGTAGCCCGGCGGCGGGAAGGTCGGCGCGATCTGCACGGTCAGCCGGCCGTCCTCGGCGGCGGCGGCGGCCCGCTGGTGGGAGAGCAGCGCGATCTCGTCCTGCGCCCGGCGGGAGATGTCGTTCTCCTTGGCCATCTTCTCCGCCGACTCGCCCATGGTCTGGCCGGTGGTGTATTCGGCGATCGCCGGCGCCACGGGGGCAAGGTCGGCCGGGCGGAGCTTGCCGAAGGCGCCCATCTTCTGCGGCAGCGTCTTGGCGCGGCTGGCGGCCATGAAGGTCTGCGCCGCCTTGCGCGAGAACTGGATGGGGACGTTGGTCAGCGATTCGGCGCCCCCCGCGAGCACCACCCCGGCCTCGCCGGAGAGGATCGAGCCGGCGGCGAAGGTGATCGCGCGCGTCGAGGAGGCGCAGGCGAGGTTCACCGTCACCCCCGGGATGCGAAACGGCAGCGAGGTGCGAAAGACGACCTCGCGCCCGAGGTTCGGCGCGAACAGCGCCGGCACCACGACGCCGAAGACCGAGAGGTCGATCTCGTCGGGATCGATCGCCGTCCGCGCCACCAGCTCCGAGGCGGCGACGCTGGCGAGGTCGATCACGTCCATGTTGGCGAAGTCGGTCCCCGATTTGACGAACGGGGTCCGGCAGCCGTCGACGATCGCCACCCGGCCATGGACGCCCTTGAGCGCGCTCCGCTCCACGGCCTGGACCTTGATCGGCTGGCTCTTGTCGCGGGTCCAGACGGTATCGGCCCGCTCGGTGATCTCCTCCAGGGCGGAGGCGGTGTTCGGCGGCCTCAAGGGGGCGGGCGGTGGGGCGGTCAGGGCGGTCTCGGCGTTATCCGGTGTAGAGGCCATGGCGTTCTCCTTCTCTCGTCCTCGCTCCCGGGTTATATACCACGGTTACGCCGCTCTGCGGCAAAGACCCTGGCCACCTGGACTCCGCGCCCCCGCCAGAAGGCCTCGTCCTCCGGCGCCAGCACCTGCCACCCGGCCACCAGCACCGTCCGCAGCCGCCGGAACGGCAGGCCACGCTTCTTCTTCACCCGTGCCCGCAGATCCGCGATCTCGGCCGGGGTGCCGTGGAAGACGGTCGGCCGTACCCAGGCGGCGGTGGCGGCCCGCAACGCCGGATCGGGCTCCAGCACCACGGCGGCCCCGGTCAGCGTCGCCCAGGAGAACATGGTCCGCTCCACGGGATCCGCGAGCGCTCCCCCGAGCACCACGATCTCCCTAGCGTCCGATACTCCGATATCCATCTGCAGCCGCTCCCCGGCCGCGACCAGCTCCGCCGCGGTCCATTCCACCGGCTCGCCGGCCACCGTAACCAGAGCCCCGCCCGCGTTCCCCGATGAATGCGAGCCTGACGAGATGTCGAGTTTGCCGTCCGCGATCTCCACCCAGGCCCCCCCCTCCCGCCGCTCCCCTGGGGCGGACACCAGCCCCGCGGCCTGGATCGCCAAGTCCAGGATCACGAATTCAGGACGGGGTGCGTAGGGGAAACCGGTGCGGGTGCCGGCGGGGAGAGCGGACAGGGATGGTTGCCAATCCTCCATCCAGCGGGCCAGCTCCCGCCAGGGGTGCCAGACCCAGTCCCACCCCTCGGCGCGGAAGAGCCAGGGCTCCTCGGGATCCGCGGCGGCGCGCTGGAGCAGAGCGGCGGGAAGGTTCGGCGGCGCGGCCACGGGTGCGCCGCCGTCAGACCAGGGCGACCTTCTTCATCACCTGGGCGATCTTCTGTTCGATGACCGGCTTCATCAGGCTGGCGGGGGGCTTGAGATGGGCGCGCCCGACCAGGCGGCCGTTCTCCAGCACGATGGTGGCCTTGGCCCCGGGACCGGTGAGGTGCATCACGTCACCCTCCCAGTGCCACTTCAGCATGCCGCCCGGAAAGGCCGCCTTCAAACCGGCGTCGAGAGACGGCCGGATCTCTTCCATGGACGACTTCGTGGTGTCCACCTCAATGGTCAAGTCGCTCATGCGCGGAAAGCTACCACAAGGAGGCGGGGAACCGGCCGGGAGTTTTGGCTCCCGGAATTTTGTTTCCGAGGTGGGATTTCACCCAGTTGGGGTAACCTTGGAACGTTTTGAGGGGAAGGCCATGACAACCCGACGCATCCTCGCCTTCGCGCCCGTCCTCCTGCTGGTCCTCGCGGCCGCTCAGCCGGGGCGAGCGCAGCAGAGCACCGCCAATCAGGGCATCGCCAATCCCAAGCTCTTCGACGAGAGCCTCAAGGCGGCCGCCGAGGCCGTCAAGCAGTACGGGGCCGCGGACGACGCGGAGCGGCTGGCGCGGGTCAACCGCATCGGCTACGAGCTGGCCCAGCAGTCCGACTTCCAGAAGTACCCCTTCATCTTTCAGATCGTCAAGATGCCGGAGCCCAACGCCTTCGCGCTGCCGGGCGGGCAGATCTTCGTCACCACCGGCATGCTCGACCTCGGCCTGGACGACGACATGCTGGCCAACGTCCTCGGCCACGAGATCGGCCACGTCGTCCACGAGCACTCCATCCACATGCAGCGCAAGCAGACGTTGATGACCGTGCTCGGCAACCTGCTGGTGGCGGGGGTGGCGATCGGGGAGTCGCGCAGCAACAACCGCCTGCCCGCCGCGCAGGCCCCCTACGATCCGCGCGTCGGCTATCAGGATCCGAACGGCAACCTGATCCAGGGCGCCGCGGCGGCGAGCCTGGTGATCAGCGAGCTGCTGCTGCGCAGCTACAGCCGCGACTACGAGGACGAGGCCGACAAGGAGGGGCAGAGCCTGGCCGCCGCGGCCGGCTACAGCCCGGACGGCGCCCGCCGGCTCTGGGAGATCATGAACAGCCGCGCCCCCCAGCTCAAAGAGTACGGCTACTGGCAGACCCACCCCTTCGCGGACGCCCGGGAGCGCGCCGCCGAGGCCCGCAAGGGGACCTGGACGATGCAGACCAGGAAGCCGGTGGACGACTACCGCAAGCGCACCCAGGCGACCTTGAGCAAATACCTGACGCAGGTCAAGAAGACCGACGAGGGGGTGACCACCTACGTCAAGACGGCCATCCTCTCCGCCTGGCCGCAGGGGAAGGCGTCCGATGCCCTGCGCCTCGAGAAGCTCCACAAGCGGCGGGACGACGAGCTCGCGCGCCCCCTGCTGTCGCGCGACTACGGCTCCGTCCTCCGCCTCTACCGCAAGGAGCTGGGCGAGGTGCGCGCGATCGACGCCAAGAGCGACCTGCTCCCCGCCCTGGAAGGGGAGGTTTCGGATCTCGAGGTCAAGCGCAAGGATCTCTATCCGCGCGCCGTCAAGATCCTCGGCGGCGGAATCTACGAGACCTCGTTCCTGGAGAGCTTCCTGTCGAACTTCCCCGAGGCCACGGAGGTCCCCGAGGTGGCGCTCGCCCTCGGCGACGCCAACAGCCGCCTGGGCAACCAGACCGAGGCGGTGACCCAGTACCTGAAGGCATGGGAGTCCGCGCCGCAGAGCGCCGAGGGGAAGCGCGCCAGCGCCGGGCTGCGCATCCTCGCTCCCAACCTCAAGGAGCTCGCCGCCCTGCAGCAGATGGCCGAGCAGACCAAGGACCCCGAGCTCAAGAAGATCGCCGGCGAGCGTCTGGCCGCGATCGCCAAGACCTACGACGACGTCAAGAACGGCGCCGAGTACCTGCGCCGCTACCCCGAGGGTCCCTTCGTCGTGCCGGTGATCGAGCGGCTGAACGTCCTCGCCGACAACCTCTACGGCGAGGTCGTCCTCTATCAGAGCGTGGGGGACACGGTGAAGGCGATGGAGCGCATCAACAAGATCCTCACCGACGCCCCCCTCTCCCCCGCCGCCGGCAAGCTGCGCGACCGCGCGGTGCTGGAGGCGAAGGCGGGGTAGGAGCGGTTCCTACGTCTGGGGTCCCTCTGACTCTTCGATCAGCCTCCCCTGCCGAAGCGAGAAGGTCAGGGTAACGGGCATCATCGCCGTCCGGGCGGAGGCGGACCGCGAGCCGTCGAGGTGGAGCTTGCCGCCGGCGACCTTCAACGACTTCACCTTCACCTGATAGCCGAGCAGGGTGGTCGCCAGATTGACGACCTTGTCCCCCTTCCAGGCGGCGATGGCGAGATAGACCTGCTGCTGGGGATCTCCGGGATCCCTGGTCAGCAGCAGGGCCGTCTCCGGCGTGCCGTCGGCGTCGAGATCCCCCATCGCCCGCTCGGGACCGAGCACCACGACCGGCGGCCCCTCCGACCGGCCGTTCTTCAGACAGACGTCCTTCTCGGGATCGACCCCTTGATAGCAGGCGTTCGGATACATGGTTTCGACCTCGGGGGAAGCTTTTCCAGGCTGGGGGCGGACCGGCGGCTGCCGGTTGCCCTGCGCATCGGCCGAGCAGACGGCGAGCAGGTAGAGCCCGCCCGCGATCAAAACTTTGCGGGAGTTGAACATCGTCATTGCGGGGGCTCCTTTCGCGGGTCCTGGCGCTGACCCTTCTTCACCAGCAGGCGCGCCTGCCAGTCCTGGCTCGGGATGATCGCCACTCCTTCCAGCAGCACGGTCTCCTCGGAGACGTGGGCCGGCAGGCAGCGCTCGGCGGCGGTGTGGGCGGCGAGGTAGGCGACGAAGGCGCAGATCAGGGCGTCGAGGTTGTCGTCGGTCTTGCAGGCCAGCTCCCGGTGCGCCTCCACGCGAGGCTTGAGGCCGGCGCCGTCGGCGAGCAGCCGGAGCATCCGTTCCCGGAGCTCCTTCTGCTGGTGCCGCTTCCCCCGGTCCTCCGGGATCGGACCCTTGTAGTGAGCCACCAGGCTCTCCGCCGTCTCCCGGTCCGCCAGGCTGGCGATCACCACCGCCCAGGCGACCCGGGGGTGGGTCTCGATCAGGCGCCCCTTGCCGCCGCAGACCGCCTCGCGAGCCACCCCGAGCAGGCTGGCCAGCTCGACGGCCCGCCAGAGGTTGGAGCAACGGCTGGCCTGCTGGACGGTGTCGCGGGGGATGCCGAGATTGGTGACGCGCTCGGCCATCGCCAGATCGGTGCGCCGCCAGATGTAGGGGTCGCTCTCGGCGTCCGCCCCGGCCTGGCCCAGGAACCAGCGCATGCACGGGGCCGGGTAGGAGAAGGGCTGATCGACAGCGATCTTCTCGGCGGCGCGCGAGCGCCCTTCGATCAGCCCGAGCCCGTCGTGGCCGCGCCAGGAACCGATGGGAAATTGATAGAAGAGCCCCTCCGGAGTCTCGAGGATCTCGGCGACCCCGGTATTTCCGTTGTCGCCGGCAAGCGCGATCCCGAGATACGTCTTCATCACTCCAGCTTTATAGCAGGGATCGAGAGGCGGTGCTCGCCGCCGGCTGTCTTCCCGGTCAAGCGGCCGTCAGACGGGCAGCTTGTGCTTCTCCACTTTTCCCAGGGCGTTCCGGGGCAGGGAATCGACGAGCCGGATCTCCCGCGGCACCTTGAAGCCGGCCATCTGGGACCTGCAGAAGGCGATCAGCTCGGCCGTATTGAGCCCTGGCTCCACGGCTAGGAAAGCGACCGGAACCTCCCCCCAGTCCGGATGCGGCCGGCCCACCACCGCCGCCTCGCGCACGCCGGGGAACCCGGCCAGCACCTCCTCCACCTCGCGCGGATAGAGGTTGAAGCCGCCGCTGATGATCAGCTCGTGCCGCCGTCCGAGAAGGGTGATGAAACCGGTCTCCGGATCCTGCCGGGCGAGGTCGCCGGTCTTGAACCAGCGCCGGCCGAGCTCGTCGTGGACGAAGCTCGCCGCCGTCTTCTCCGGCGCCCGCCAGTAGCCGGCGAAGACGTTGCCGCCGCGCACCTGCAGCTCCTCGTCGACGATGCGGATAGCGACCCCCGGCAGGGGCACGCCCACCGTGCCCGGCCGCCGCGCCCCGGCGTAGAGGTTGGAGAGGTTCATCCCGGTCTCAGTCATGCCGTAGCGCTCGAGGATCTCGTGGCCGGTCAGCTCGCGGAAGGCGGCGAAAGTCTCGGCGGAGAGCGGCGCGCTCCCCGAGCAGAACAGGCGGAGGCGGGAGAGATCCAGCCCCTCCCCCCGTTCCCGGCGCGCCCGCAGCTCCTCGACCAGCCGCCCGTACATGGTCGGGACGCCGAAGAAGAGCGTCGGCTCGCCCGCGAGAAGCTCGGAAGCGGTTTCGGACGCCTCGAACCGGCGCCGCAGGAGCACGGTGGCGCCCGCCGCGAGAGCGCAATGGAGCCCGACCACCAGGCCGTGGGTGTGGAAGAGGGGGAGGGTGAGCAGCAGCGCGTCCGCCGGCTCCCAGGCCCAGGCGGCGAGAAGACCGGTGACGGTGGCGAGCACGTTGTCATGGGTGATCTCGGCGCCCTTGCTCTTCCCCGTGGTCCCCGAGGTGTACAGGAGCATCGCGAGATCGCCGCCCTCGACGGCTGGTGAGATGAATCCCGCCACATCACCGGAAAGGCCATCCAGATCCTCGGCGAGGATCAGGTCCCCGATCTCCATTCCTTCGAGGATGGGAAGCTGCGCCCGCTCGGTGACCAGGAGACGCGGCTCCGCGTCCTCCAGCATGTGGCCGATCTCCCGCTGCCGGTAGGCGAGATTGATCGGCACCATCACCGCGCCGAGCCGGATCACGGCGAGATAGGCGAGGACGAACTCCGGCCGGTTCCCCAGGAAGAAGGCGACACGATCCCCCTTGACGACTCCACGGGCTGCGAGGCCGGCGGCCAGGGCATCGGCGCGCGTGAAGAGATCGCTGTACGAGATCGCGACGTCCTGGCTCCCATCACGGAAGCTCAGTGCAATCTTCTCCGGCGTCCGGCGGCGGGGGATGGCGAAGAGGTCGTGTAAATTCATCGTTGGATCGTACCGCGTCAGGCCTTTTTCCTCCCCTCTGGGGGAGGTCAGGAGGGGGTTCACAACGTTCCGGACTCCGCAGAAGCCCCCTCCTGGCCTCCCCCGTTCCGGGGAAGAAAAAAACTTCCACCTATCCCAGATCCGGTTCTCCGCAGCGTTCCAGGATCGCCGTTCGCACCCGGTCCCGGAGCTGGATTCCCGCGTGCCAGCCGGTCCCCTCGGGGTAGACGGCCGGCGCCACTTTCAAGGTCATCCGGCCGTGCCGGAGAAGCCAACTGCCGTTCCTCAGCAGCGAGCGGGTGCCATGGAGCGCCACTGGGACCACCGGCACGGCGGCATCCACGGCCACCGCGAAGGTCCCCATGCGGAAAGGGAGGAGGCCGGGGTAGCGGCGGAAGGTCCCCTCGGGAAAGATGACGAGCGACTCACCACGCTCCAGGGCCTCCAGGGCCTTGCGGATCTCCCCGGCGCTCTGGACGGTGTCGAACCGCTCGACGAAGATCGATCCCAGGCGCCGCAGGAAAATCCGGGAAATAAAGCTTTTCTCGAACTCGCGCTTCACCACGTAGGCGAATTCCGGCGGCAGCAGGGCGGTCAATACGATCGCGTCCAGATAGCTCGCGTGGTTGGGCGCCACGATCCGCGGCCCGCCCGTCTTCAGGCTCTCGCCCCCCTCCAGGCGGAAGGGCATGCCCATCCAGGTGAACAGGAAACGGGCGATGCCGCGCGCCAGCCGCCGCCGGAGCTTCAGGCCCGGCGCCAGGACGACGGCGAGCCAGAGCGGCGGCGCGAACAGGGCCACCGAGCCGTAGGCCCAGGCGCTGTAGAGAAGCCCGCCCAGGGAACGCGCGCGGCGGGCGACCTGCGCCCGCGCTCCCGAGACGGCCAGATGGGCGATCTGCACCCCCAGGGAGGCGCCGCCGCGGCCGCTCCGCCCGGAGTCAAAGACCTCCCGCGCCGAGGAGCGCCGGATCTTGCCGCTGGAGGTCTTCGGCACCCCGTGCGGCGGCACCAGGGCCACCACCTCGGCGGGCGTGCCCAGCAGGTCGATCGCGACCTCCTGGACCGCCTGCCGGATCGTCTCCAGCGCGGCTTCGTCGCGTTCCCGGGTCTCGGCCATCACTACCAGGCGCTCCGTGCCGGTGGCCGGATCGGGGCTGCCGAAGACCGCCACGCACCCCTTGCGGATGCCCGGCACCTCGCCCACGGCCGCTTCCAGCTCCTGCGGGTAGAGGTTGCGGCCGGCGCGGATGATGATGTCCTTGACCCGGCCAGTGATGTAGACCTCGCCGCCGGTGATGTAGGCGCGGTCCCCCGAGTCCCGCCAGTCGCCATGGACCAGCTTCGCCGTGGCCTCGGGGTTGCGGAAATAGCCGCTGGTGGCGGACGGCCCCTTGAACTCCAGCCGTCCCTCCTGGCGCTCCCCCACCTCGCGGCCCGCGTCGTCGACGACGCGGATCTCATGGCCGGCCAGGGGCGTGCCACAAGAGACGAAGCGCAGGGCGCCGAGATCGTCCGCCACCGCGGGCACCGCCGACCCCGAGCGCTGGAAGGGCTCGCGCTCGACGGCGTCGATCAGCGGCGGCCGGCCGAGCGGCGGAAAGGCCACGGCGAGCGAGTTCTCGGCGAGGCCGTAGACGGGGGAGAACGATCCCGGCCGGAAGCCGTGGCGCTCGAAGCGTTCGATAAAGCGCCGCAGCGTCTCGGAGCTCACCGGCTCGGCGCCGTTGAGCGCCATGCGCCAGGAAGAGAGGTCGAGCCCCTCGATCTCCTCGCCGGGGATCTTGTTGATGCACAGCTCGTAGGCGAAATTGGGCGCGGCCGACAGCGTCCCCCGGTGGCGGTGGATCGCCCACAGCCAGCGCGAGGGGCGGGCGAGGAAGGCCAGAGGCGACATCAGGACCAGCGGGACGCCGAAGTAGAGGGCGCCCATCCAGCAGCCGATCAGCCCCATGTCGTGGTAGAGCGGCAGCCAGCTCACGATCACGTCGTCCGGCCGGATGTCCGCCCCCTGGCGGATCGCCCGCAGGTTGGCCAGCAGATTGGCGTGGGTGAGCACCACCCCCTTGGGGTTCCCCGTGCTGCCGGAGGTGAACTGGAGGAAGGCGATGTCCTCCCCGCGCACGGGGGGCGGGATGAACCGGTCCACGTCGAAGGCGGAGCCGGCGGTGAGCTCCGCCGTCGTCACCACCCGGTGCAGACTCGGGAGCTGGGCGCTCAACAGGCGGGCCAGGTTGAGGACCTCGGAGAAGGTGACCAGCACCTCGGCCCCGGCGGTCCGCAGGATGCCGGCCTGCCGGCGGAGATGGTCCTCGATCTGGCTCTTGCGGGCGGGCGGATAGAGCGGCACCGGAATGCCCCCCGCGAGCTGGGCGCCGAAGAAGGCGAGGAAGTATTCGAGGCCGGTGGGGAGCATGATCCCCACCGCCTTCCCAGGCCCGACGCCGAGGCGGGTGAGCCCGGCGGCCGTGGCGCGCACCCGCCGCGCCAGCTCGCCATAGGTCAGCTCCTCGGGCTCGCCGTCGCCGGGGTAATACAGGATGTGCCGCCGGTCAGGGTGCCGTTCGGCATGCCATTCGAGCACCTCCAGCAGGGTCCGCGTGCGGTCCGGCGCCGCCTCGCCTCCGCCCAGCACCTCGACCGTCCCGAAGTCCGCCCCCGGGGCGGCGGCGGGGTGCGCGGCGGCCAGCGCCTGGAGGAGATCCCGCGGCGTCTCGGCCGCGCCCAGCAGGTCCTCGGAGAGACGCACGCCGAACGCCTTCTCCAGCCGGGCGAGAAGCTCCACCCGGCCGAGGCTGTCGAACCCGAGGTCGCGCTCCAGGGAGGAGTCGAGAGAGACCGGCCGGGCCCCGCGCTGCGGCTGCAGCTCCCGGGCAAGCCCCTGGACGATCTCCAGGACGTCGGCAGGGGCGGGGGCTTCGGATTGAGTTTTCTCGGCGATCATGGCAGGCCAGGCGAAAGAGCCGCCATAGTGTAGAACGTGTCGCGCCCGCCCGGCTCAAGGCCCGGGCGGGGAGACGGCCACCAGAGGGCGAACCCGACCCGCCTACGGCTCGGTATAAGGGGAATCGAGAGACGGAATCGACCGCAGGTACTCGTAGATCGCCCGCAGGTCCTGATCGGTCATGTCCTGGAAGACCGGCCAGGGCATCACCTGCAGGAGCTCCCCGGGATCGTCCGGATCGTGTCCGGTGCGCAAGACCCTCTTGAACTCGGCGAGCGTCAGGCCGGCGGGCAGGCCGTGCTCGTCGGGCGTGATGTTCCGCGAGACGATGGGGCCGAACTCCTTGCCGCCCGCCAGGTACCCCGCGACGTTGACCTGCTTGGGCTGTCCCAGGTAGGGATCGTGGCCCGGCGCGTAGGACGGGTTGGTGTGGCAATCGTTGCACCCGGCCTGCGCATTGACGATGTAGCTGCCGAGGCCGACCAGATTGCGGTCGCGGTTGCGCAAGGTCAGGTGGACCGGCGCGATCTGGAAACCACGGATGACGCGGTCCCCCTCGGGATCGTCAGAGGGTTTGGCCCCTTGCGAGACTGAAACGACACCGAGAGTGAGACCGACCAGTGCGAGCGGTACGATGAGTCTCTTCGTCTCCATGTTTTTTCCTCCTTTGAAGTCTTTTCATTCTACCCCCGATTCGGCGCGCCGGGCGCCTCCCTGCGGGTATCATAGGCGGCGCGGGGAGTTGCGTCCGGGGAGCCCTCGAAACCGCCTCCAACCGCTGTCCAGACAGGAGGGGGCGATGCTTTTCCTGACATCGGTCATGGACCGGCCCGTGGAGGGCAAGAGCGGCGAGACGATCGGCCGGATCTCGGACCTGATCGTCCGCATGGGCGACGATCGCTACCCGCCGATCTCCGGCCTTGTCGTGCGCGACGGCCGCCGCAGCTTCTACGTGTCCGCCAGCCTCCTCCAGTCGCTCAACGGCGCCGCCCGGCTCACCTCCTCCACCGTCGATCTCCAGCCGTTCGCCCGCCGCTCCGGCGAGGTCCTGCTGCGCCGGGACGTGCTCGACCACCAGCTCATCGACATCACCGGCCGGCGGATCGTCCGCGTCAACGACGTGCAGCTCACCCGCATCGATGAGATCTACCGGGTCGTCGGCGTCGACATCAGCGCCCGAGCCCTGCTGCGCCGGCTCGGCCCCAGGTCGCTCGCCGGCCACATCGTCGGCCGTCTGATCATCGACTGGTCCGACGTCCAGTACCTCGCGAGCGCCGCGCCGGTGCAGCTCAAGGTCTCCTACGACCGCCTGGCCGAGCTCAACCCGGTGGACCTCGCGCGCATCGTCGACGCCCTCTCCTTCCGCGAGAGCGCCGAGATCGTCGCCGCCCTCGACGAGGAGACCGCCGCCGAGACCCTCGAGGAGGTCAGCGACGAGCGCGTCGCCGACCTGCTCGAGGGGATGGACCAGGAGCGCGCCGCCGACATTCTGGAAGAGATGACCCCCGCCGCCGCCGCCGACGCCCTGGAGGATCTAGACGATGAGGTCGCCGAGCAGCTCCTCGCCCGCATGGAGCCCGAGGAAGCCGCCGACGTCCAGGCGCACCTCGAATACGACGAGGACAGCGTGGGGCGCATCATGACCCGCGACCTCGTCCGCGTCACCGAGGACGCCACCGTGGGGGACGCCCTGCGGATGATCCGCTCGCTCGAGGAGGTCCCCGATCCCCTGCTCGCCGTCTACGTGGTCGCCTCGAACGATCCCGACGCCCTGCGCGGCCTCGTGCGGCTGCGCACGCTGATCCTGGCCGACCCGGCGACCCCGCTCACCGACGTGCTGGACGAGGACGCGCCGACCGTCTCCCCCGACGACCGTGCCGAGAGCGCCGCCCGCGTCCTCGCCGAATACAACCTGCTCGCCGTGCCGGTGCTGGACGAAAACCGGCACCTGCTGGGCATCGTCACCGTCGACGACGCCATCGCGGTGCTGCTCCCCGAAGTCTGGCAGCGCCGGGGACGATCCTACTCTTGACGATCCGCAAGCGCTTCTGGCCCTACCTGGCAGCCCTCGGCCCCGGCCTGCTGGCGGCGAGCGCCGGCAACGACGCCGGCGGCATCGCCACCTATGCTTCGGCCGGCGCTTCCTATGGCTACGGCCTGCTGTGGGCGATGGTGCTCGTCACCGTCTGCGTCGGCGTCGTTCAGGAGATGAGCGCCCGTATGGGCGCCGTCACCGGCAAGGGGTTCTCGGACCTCGTCCGCGAGAGCTTCACGCTGCGGCAGACCGCCCTGATCCTGCTGACGCTGCTGGTCGCCAACACCGGCATCATCGTTTCCGAGTTCATCGGTGTGGCCGCGGCGGCCGAGCTGTTCGGGGTCAGCCGCTACATCGCCGTGCCGCTGGCGGCCATTTTCGTCTGGCTGCTGGTGACCCGCGGCTCCTACGGCTGGGTGGAGCGGATCTTCCTCGTGCTCACCCTGGCGTTCCTGGCCTACATCGGCGCCGCCTTTCTCGCCAAGCCGGACTGGCACGCGGTGCTGGCCGAGACCATCCGCCCAAAACTGCACTTCGACTTCGGCTATCTCAACCTGCTGATCGCGCTGATCGGCACCACGATCTCCCCCTACATGCAGCTCTACGTCCAGTCCTCGGTCGTAGAAAAGGGTGTGACGCCGGACGAGTACCGCTACACCCGCTTCGACGTCATCGTGGGGACGATCTCGGCGGGGATCGTGGCCACCTTCATCATCATCGCCACTGCGGCGACCCTCTACCCGCGCGGCATCGCGGTGACCACCGCGGCCGACGCGGCGCGGGCGCTGGAGCCGGTGGCGGGGAAATATGCCGAGGCGCTGTTCGGCCTGGGGCTGCTGGGAGCGTCGCTGCTGGCGGCCGGGGTGCTGCCGCTCGCCACCACCTACATGATGAGCGAGGCGCTGGGGTTCGAGCGCGGGGTCTCGCGCTCGTGGGAAGAGGCGCCCATTTTCATGGGCATTCTCACCGGGCTGATCGGCCTCGGCGCGCTCATCGCCCTGATCCCCGGCCTGCCGCTGATCCCGGTGCTGGTGGGCGTCTACGTGCTCAACGGCCTGCTGCTGCCCGTCGAGCTCTTCGCCATCCTGCGCCTGATCAACGAGCCCGAGCTGATGGGCAAGCACGTCAACGGCCCGATCTACAACGTCCTCGCCTGGACCATCGCGATCGTGGTCAGCGCGCTGTCGCTGACGCTGATCGCGATGACGGTGGTGGGGTGGTTCCGGTAGCGCCTCTCTCTACCCTTTGATCACCCCGAGCGGCACCAGCCTCGCCACCTTGCGGGCGAGGCCGGCCTGGTGGACCACCTCGACGACGCGGTCGACGTCCTTATAGGCGTAGGGGGCCTCCTCGGCCAGCTCGCCCACCGAGGCGCGGACGACGATGCCGCGGTCCTCCAGGCCCTTGCGCACCTCGGCTCCCGACTGCACCTTCTTCGCCGCCGTCCGGCTCATCGCCCGGCCGGCGCCGTGGCAGGTGCTGCCGTAGGAGAGGTCGAACCCCTCGTCGGTGCCCACCAGCACGTAGGAGGCGGTGCCCATGCTGCCGGGGATCAGCACCGGCTGGCCGATCCCCTTGTAGATCGCGGGAGTCTCCGGATGTGAGGGGCCGAAGGCGCGCGTCGCCCCCTTGCGGTGGACCACCAGATCCTCCTCGCCGTGCCGCTCCAGCTTCGCCATGTTGTGGGCGACGTCATAGACCACCCGCAGGCCTCTATGCTCGCCGAGAGCCTTGCGGAAGACCTCGCGCGCCGCCCAGGTGATCGCCTGCCGGTTCGAGAAAGCGAAGTTGGCCGCCGCGCACATGGCGCCGAAGTACTTCTGCCCCTCGGGCGACTGGAACGGCGCGCAGGCCAGCTCACGGTCCGGGAGCCGGATGCCGTGCCGGGCCATCACCGCGTCCATGGCCCGCACATAGTCCGTGCAGACCTGGTGGCCCAGGCCCCGCGAGCCGGTGTGGATGAGGATCACCACCTGCCCCACCCGCAGCCGCAGGGCCTCCGCCGCCCCGAGATCGAACAGCTTCTCCACTCGCTGGACCTCGACGAAGTGGTTGCCGGAGCCGATCGAGCCGAGCTGGTCGCCGCCGCGCTGCTTGGCGCGGTCGGAAACCGCCCGCGGGTCCGCCGTCGCGAGCGACCCCCGGGCCTCGATGGTGTCGAGGTCCTCGGCAGTCGCCAGGCCGCGCTCGGCCAGATAGGCGCACCCCTCACCTAGGACCCGGTCGAGATCCTCGCCAGCGAAACGGAGATGGCTCCCCTTCCCCGTCCCCGAGGGGATGGCGCGGCTGAGGTCCTGAATCAGCGATTCCAGCCGGGGGTGGCCGAGCTCGCCGGCCTCGATCTCGGAGGCGAGCAGGCGGACGCCGCAGTTGATGTCATACCCGACGCCGCCGGGCGAGATGATTCCGTCCCTGGCGCGGAAGGCGGCGACGCCTCCCACCGGGAAGCCGTACCCCTCGTGGGCGTCCGGCATCGCCTGGGCTGTGCCGGTGATGCCCGGCAGGGTCGAGACGTTGATGAGCTGGTGGAGCGTGCGGTCGCGCGAGATCTGCTTCCACAGCTCCTCGTCGGCCCAGATGCGGGCGGGGACGTTCATGTCGTCCCGCGCGGTGATCGGGATCTCGACCAGGTTGGGGCTCAGGCGCACGGACGGATAGGAAGGCGGCGCGGCCTTGGGCGGCGCCGGCGGGCGGTCCTGGGTCCGCGCCTTGGAGAACTGGGCGGCTTTGCGGTTCTTGCGGCTCATACGTCGAAGATCACCTCCGCTTGCAAGCCGCCGGCCCGTTCCTCGACGGCGAGACCGTGGAAGGTCGCCGCCTTGACCAGGGCCGGAGATTCCTCCACCGGCACCCCCAGGGCGCTCGCCTTGAGGTGGACGGAGGAGATTTCGAGGATGTCGAACTCGACCGCCACCCACCTCTCCACCTCGGCCAGAAAGAGGATCTCGTTCAGCCAGTCGACGAGGAGCGCCTCGCGATCCACCGACTCCACCTGGATCTTGCGGGCGGGTCCTTCGGGCCGGACCGGCACATCGTGTCCTTCCCGCAACAACAGCAATCCCAATGCCCGCCCCGCCTCGGCGGCCAGCCCCGCCAGGGATTCCGCCTCGACCTGGAGCTGGACCTCGGAAGTGTGGTCCAGCCAGCGATGCCGGCGCTTCCTCATCGCGGCATTGACTCCTTCCTCTCCCGTGAACGTCGCGTCGACGCGCGTTTCCGCGAGCGACGCCGCCGGAACGGTATAAATATCACTTTGACAAGATTATTTTTCGGCCTCGGCGCTTCATTTGTTTTGCGTTCAAGTCACGTCTTCCAGACACTTTATACTGCATTCGTTCCGGCTCGTTTGGACGGTTTCTTCTTCCGCCGAATCTTTCGAGGTGACGATGAGTGAGCTCGTTGTGATTGAACTGGAGTCGCTGAAGGATCTCCTTCGCGAAGAGCTGGAACGGTTCCGCGCCTCCCTGGAGGCTCCCGAGCCTTCCAGCCTTGAGTCTGAGCTGCCTGCCAAATGCCGTCGTGACCTCCCTCAAATCGCCGTTCTTCTCTCGCTCCCCAAGTGGGACGACGTCGTCAAGACGGCCGCGCGCCTGGGGGTCGATCTCCGCGACCTCGGCGAAGCGGAGCTCGCCTGGCTGGAGAACGTGAAGGTCAAGAGCGTGCAGAACTGGCGCTCGCGAGCGCTGGGTCCTTCCTACCGGAATCAGGCCGGCATTCTGTCCTACCCGCTGAGGTGGTACTACGAGTGGCGCGAGAAGAGCCGCCAGTCGTCGACCGCGCAGGGAACTCGCCGCGGCAGGCGCGCCGATTACCTCTAGCCGCGACTCCGGAGCTCCTCCAGCGCCGTCCGGATCTTCTCCGCGACCAGCTCGCGGGCGGCCTCATCCTTATAGGGCGAGCGCTTCCAGACCATCTTCGGGGAAAACAGGCCGTCCCCCTTCCAGCGCGGCACGACGTGGACGTGGAGGTGCGGCACGCTCTGGCTGATCCGGTTGTTGATCGCCACGAACGAGCCCTCCGCTGCGAGGCCGGCCTCGACGGCGCGCTCGACGCGCTGCACGTCCTGGAAGAACGGCGCCACGAGATCCGCGGGCAGGTCCGCCAGCGTCTCCACGTGCGCCCTCGGCACCACCAGGACGTGCCCCGGCAGCAGGGGCCGGTGATCGAGGAAGGCCACCGCGGTCGCGGTCTCCAGAACCAGCGCCGCCTTGGCCTTCCCCGCGAGGATCTCGCAGAAGACGCAGGCCTTTGAGCCGCCGGCCATGGTGGGTCAGCGGGCCGCCGCGGCAGCGGTGGCGTCGTGCCGCTGCTCCCCGATCCACCGGTCGACGTTGGCCCCCAGCACGTCGAGCGGCACCGCGCCGCTCCCCAGCACCACGTCATGGAAGGCGCGGACGTCGAAGCCCGTGCCCAGCTCCTTCTCGGCCTTCCGCCGCAGCTCCTTGATCTTCAGCTCGCCGAGCTTGTAGGAGAGCGCCTGGCCCGGCCAGGAGATGTAGCGGTCCACCTCGGTCTCGACCTCGTGGAGCGGCAGCGACGTGCGGGTCGCCATGTAGTCGATCGCCTGCTGGCGCGTCCACCCCTTGGCGTGGATCCCCGTATCCACGACCAGGCGGCAGGCGCGCCACATCTCGTAGCCGAGGCGGCCGAAGTTGCTGTAGGGGTCGTCGTACATCCCCATCTCCAGGCCCAGCCATTCCGAGTAGAGGCCCCACCCCTCGCCGAAGGCCGAGATGTAGGAGAACCGGCGAAAATCCGGGAGGTCGCCCAACTCGCGGCTGAGGGCGATCTGCAGATGGTGTCCCGGCACAGACTCGTGCAGCGCCAGGGCGGTCAGATTGTAAAAGGGCCGCCCCTCCAGCTTGTAGGTGTTCACCCAGAAGATCCCCGGCTGCGTGCTCCCCTCCGGCGCCCCGACGTAGCGCCCCGAGGTGTACTTGGGGGCGATGTCCGCCGGCACCGGCCGCACCGTGTACGGCAGGCGCGGCAGCTTTCCGAACTCCGAAGGGAGCATGCCGTCGATCTTCTTGGCCAGGAAGGACGCCCGCTCGAGCAGCTCCTGGGGGGTCTTGGCGTAGAACCGCGGATCGGTGCGCAGGAACTTGAGGAAGGCCGCGAAGTCCCCCTTGAAGCCGACCTGCCGCATCACCTCGTTCATCTCCTTCGAGATGCGGTCGACCTCGGCGAGGCCGATCCTGTGGATCTCATCCGGCGCGAGGTCGAGCGTCGTGTACTGCCGGATCTGCTGCTGGTAGAAGGCGCGGCCGTTGGGCAGCGCCGAGGCCGCCAGCGTGGCGCGGGCCTGTGGCTGGTACTCCTTGCGGTAGAAGTCGAGGAACTCCCGATAGCCGGCGATGGCGCCTTCGGTCACCGCCGACCGCCCCTCCCGGCTCAGGCGCTCCCGCTCACCCTCCGGCACCGTCGATGGGAACTTGTCGAACGGCGCCCAGAAGACGCTCTTCGCCGGATCGTCCAGGACGTGGGCGCTGATCGTCTTGTCATAGCCGGTGAGCGTCTCCCGGGGGACGCTCATGCCAGCTTTGAGCCCCATCCGCATCAGCTCGATCTGCTCGCGGACGTATTGCGGCCAGGCGCGGAGGCGGCTGATGTAGTTCTGATAATCCTTGACGGTCGCCAGCGGCACCTCCTCGGGGAGCCGGGAGAAGCCCGAGTGGAATCCCGAGTCGGCGTTGAAGGGCATCTGGTACTCGCCCAGCTCGAAGCCGGCGATGCCGTTCTCGAGCTGCCGTTTGAAGATGTCGTAGTTGACCTGGTCGACGGCCGGGAGCCCCGAGCGGTCGATCGCGTTGAGCTCGGCCAGGAAAGCCCGGCTCTCCCCGGCCTGGCGCTCGAGATCGGCGAAGCTCTCCGAGGGGAGCCGGTCGTCGTATTCGTGGCGGCCGACGGAGGTGGCGAAGAGCGGGTCCTCCTTCAGGCGGAGCTCCCACTCGCGTTTGAACAGGTCGTGGAGCCGCGCCGCCTCGTCGGCGGCCGCGGCGGGGAACGAAACGATGGCGAGCAAGAGCAGGGAAACAAGAACGAGCAGCAGCTTTTTCATCAAGACCCCCGGACGAAAGTGACCGTCCGGGAGTCTATGCCAACCTCAGCCGAACTCGACGGTGAAGCTCTTCGGGAAGAACCCGTCGTAGACCAGCTTGCCCGCGTCCCCGGGGACGCGGCGGATGCCGGGCAGGACCAGCAGGCTGCGCACGATCTCGGTGATCTGCACCTGCGAGATGTACTTGCCGAAGCAGCGGTGCGTGCCCCAGCCAAAGAGCAGGTACTGGTACTCGGGGCGCCCCTCCCGGAACTCCTGAGGCGCGTCCAGCTCGGTCTCGTCCATCATCGCCGAGGCATTGGCGGCGAAGACGACCTTGCCGGCGGGGATTGGGGTCTCCCGGTCGGTCCCCTTGGCCATCACGTAGTCCTGGGTGGTGAGGCGCACCATCACCGGAGCCGGCGGCCGGAACCGCAGGGCTTCCTGGACGAACGGCAGCAACTGCCCCGGATCGCTCGCCTTGGCGGCGGCCACCGCCGCCTCGAGCTTGTCGGGATTGTTGAACAGGATGTCCATGGTGTTGACCACACCCATCTGGGTGTTGTCGATCATCCCGACCAGCAGACCGATCAGGTTGTCGCGCAGGCGGTCGTCGCTCAGGCTGGTGGCGGCATCGCTCTGGGCAGTGAGCAGCCGGCCGAGGATGTCGTCTTTCGCCGCCGCTCCCCCCTGGCCGCCGGCCCGGAGCTGGGCGATCAGGCCCTCGATGTAGGTCCCCATCGCCTTGCCCGCCTGGGCGCCGGCGGTGGCGATCGCCGGATCCTGGTTGAGGTTGAGGAACAGCTCGACGAACATGGTGCGGATCCAGGTCCCCAGCGTTCCCGGGTCGGGGCCGGGCACGCCGAAGTACTGCCCGGCGAGCTGCAGCGGGAGCGCCCGGCCGAAGCCCTCCGCGATCTCGAACTGGCCCGCCGCGCCCGCCTTGCCGGTCAGCGCCTTGGCATTCGCCGCCACGTAGGAGCGGATGAGGTCGAGGTCCGTCCTCCGGATGACCACCCGCAACGCGGAGACCTCGAACTCGTACTGCGGGCTGTCGTCCATGCCGAGCAGGAAGTTGGCGCCGCCGAAGATGACCCCGTTGGTCGCGGCGTAGGGCTTGACGCTGAAGACGCTTCCCACGTCGGCGACCTCGATCACGTCGCGGTAGCGGGTGACCACCGCCGGCGCCGGGCCCGGCATCACGAAGATCGGCCGGTTCGCGCGCAGCTCCGCGAAAAGATCGGCGGGGTGGGCGAACATCCACTGCTGAAGCAATCCGAACTGCTCCTGCAGGATCTTCTGCGGGGGCTCTCCGGACTTCGCCAGAGCGTCGTACTGATCAAGAAATCCCATAATGGTTTCGGCTCCTCACGGGGTTGGTGGGGCGCTCGCCAGAAACCTGAGCGCGGTGGCGCTGGGGAGGAAGCCGTAGGCGCTCCCCCGGGTGATGACAAAACGGGAAAAACCGGTGATCGTCTTCGCTCCGGCGGGGTCCGGAATCGTGAACTTGCTGCTCGCGGGATCGTTGGCGCCGAGGATGGGATCCTTGGTGCCGCCGATGCCGGGAGTGAAGATCCCCTCGTTGACCCACTGCGACATCAGGAACTCGAACTGGTCCAGCAGGCTGACGCCGATGAACAGGCCGAGCAGCCCGCGCTCGACGCTGTCGTCCGGATGATCGGGATCGAAGGGGGGCCCGTAGGCGATCCCCCGCCGGATGATCCGGTGCTTGCGGCCGTCGTCGCCGCCCGCCACCCTCTCGCCGCGCGGGTTGTTGCGCCGCAGGTGGGAGCCGATCGGACAGCGGTACCCCTTGCGATCGTCGAAACCGTTCGGGTTGACCGGCGACACCACGTAATCGAAATCGTTGTACTCCTCGCGGGGGATCGGCGGCTGCGGCGAATCGGTGTCGGGAGAGAGCTCGATCGGCACACCGTTGCGCCAGCGGCCGCACAGCTTGGCGGCCAGCTTCTCCGGGCCCATGCCGACCTTGGGCGCGTTCTCGCTCAGAAACCTTTCGAAACCCGCGCAGTCCTGCTGCAGGACGCGGAACGCCACGAAGCTGCCGTTCTTCCCGAACTCGTCCGGTGCCGGCACGGGGTAGGTGAAGTCGACGAACTGGCTGGGATAGCCGAGCAGGAACGCCCCGGAGGGGGACACCGGCTGCATGTCCGTCACCTTGCGCCCCGGCGCGCCGTCGATGTTGGGCTGCGAGATGCCGTCCTGATAGCCGAAATGCACCTTGCCGTCCGGCAGCTCGTAGCCGTCGCGGCGGCCGGCTTCGGCCATCCCGCCGTTGCACTCGAAAAGGGCCTTGAGAACGGCCGTCCGCGCTTCGAGAACCTCCCGGCCGGCGGCGTACAGGCTCAGGATCACGTGCACGTGGGTCGAATTGAACGGCGGGTCCCAGAGCGCCGGCGCGCTCGGCCCGGTATCACCCACGCTCTCGGCCCGGGAGACCGAGCCCGCCTGGAACTCGGCCGGGAAGGAGCTCAATGTCGCCGCCGGCAGCCCGAGCGCCTTCAGGCCGTCGAAGGTGAGCGCCACGTTCAGGCAGTAGTCCGGCTTCACCGTCCAGACCTGAGCGGTGGTGAGCTGCGGGCTCGCCGCCTCGTCGCCGCTCACCAGGCCGCCCAGGAAGCGCCGGGCTGCCGCCGCGTCGCCGACGCGCAGAAGGAAATGACGGACCGCGGGCATGGTGTAGCCGCGGAGGATGAAACCCTGGATGTCGGCGAGATTTACTTCGGCCACGACTTTACTCCCTTAGCTCCCGCTGTTGCTCAGGATGTCCAGCACCGTCAAGGTCGGATAGGCGCTGTAGAACGGCTCCACCACTGGCACGTCATGAGACTGGATGTAGGCCAGGAACTCCTGCCGGTGCTGCTCGACCGGCAGCGGCGGGGCGTCCGCCATGTGCGAGAGCAGCAGGTCGAAGATCTGCCCCACTTTGTCCACGAAGGCGTTGACGTAGGCGGCCAGCGCACCGTCGTAGGCGGTAAAGACGCCCAGCTTGGTGTTGTTCTCGAGGAAGACGAAGCGGGCGAAGTGCACCATGCCGGTGGCGGTCAGGGCCTGGTTCAGCGGGTTCTGCTCCGGCGGCAGCCCCTGGAAATGGCTCAACTGGGCGTTGAGCTGCTCGAAGTCTTCCGGCGACTTGAGCGTCATGATCAGGGTCAGCGGGTTCTGCACCCGGGTCTGGGTCGCCGGCTGCGTGGCCGGCTGAGTCGCGGGAGCGGACGTGGGCTGGGTCGCGGGCGACGCGGATGAGGATGAAGGGGTCGAGGGCTCGGTCACGGGGGGCCTCCTGGAGGGAGAGGTGAAAACAACGGGATGGACATCGCGGGCCAACAGAGGGCGCACACCCTCTATTGCAATCTGTTGATTTACTTTATTTTACCGCGAAAGACGGAGGCCGGCAAGGGGAAGGGGGAGCCCCTTCAACCGCTCCCGCCCTCCTCCGGCCACCCCTGGGCGCCGATCAGCGGCACGAAGCGCACGCCCCCGAGATCCTCGCGGACGACGGAGCCGTCCGCACGGCGGCGCACCCGCACCAGGTTCTGGGTGCGCAGGTCGGGGCCGATGGGGATCACCAGCCGGCCGCCGACGGCGAGCTGATCGAGCAGAGCCTGGGGGACCTCGGGACCGCCGGCCGCTACCACGATGGCGTCGTAGGGCGCGTGCTCGGGCCAGCCGAGGGTGCCGTCGCCGTGCAGGACGTGCACGTTCCGGTACCCGAGCCGCGCCATCCGTTCCCGCGCCTCGCGGGCGAGCGACGGATGGCGCTCGACTGTCCAGACCTCGCGGGCGAGGCGCGACAGCACCGCCGCCGCGTATCCCGACCCGGCGCCGATCTCCAGCACCTTGTCCCCGGGTCGGATCTCCAGCGCCTCGGCCATCAGAGCCACGACGAAGGGCTGCGAGATCGTCTGCTCCTCGCCGATCGGGAGCGGCATATCGTCATAGGCGAACTCGGCCAGCCGCTCGGGCACGAAGGCCTCCCGCGGCACCGTCCGCAGGGCTTCCAGCACCCGCTCATCCCGCACGTCACGGGCCGCGATCTGGCGGTCCACCATCTCCTTGCGCAGGGTTTCGAAATCGAGGGCGGTCATTGGGCTCATGGGGTGTCCTCCAACACTATACCGGAGGTGGTTGCATCGAGCGTGCCGGTGTCATGCCGCAGCGGATCGAGTAAACTTGTGTTTCAACTCTTCAGGAGATCTCGATGCCCATGAGCTTGCCGTCCGCGACGGTCCTCGGCTTCCTGCTGCTGAGCGTGCCGGCGCTCGCAGGGGACATCTATACATTTTCCATTCAGCATGATGACGACTCCGATATAACGCAGGGAAAGGTGTTTCTCGATGGCAGGAAATACCGCCTGGAGCGCAAGCCGGACCCGAAATCCACGAACCCCTATCGGACGATGATCTCGAAGGACGGCGGCGCTCACGAGCTCGCTCTCAATTCCGAAGACCACACCTTCTACGAGCCGAAGGCGTCCGCCAGAACCTCTTTCCTGCTCCGTCTCCTCCCCATCGGCAATGCGTCGGTAACGAACGTGACGCTGGACACCGTGGAGGCGCTGGAGCCCGAAACGGTGTCAGGAGTCGCGGCCAAGCGGCACGAGATCAAGCTCTCCTACGACATTTCGGTCGAGATCCCCCCTCCCGACAGTCTCTCGCGACTTGGAAAAGGCCAATCGGAAATCATCCACGGCAAGGTGAAGGTCGACGCGGTCTACTGGCTGGCGGCAGGCACGACCCCGGCGCTGCCGGCGCTCCTCCGGCCCGCGATCCACACCGGATTTCCCGAGATCGATCCCAAGCTGGAAGGCGCGATCGCGGCGCTCCAGGGGGTCCCCGTAAAGCAACAGGTGACCTTTTCCACCGAGGGGGATCGAGGCACGACGCCGTTGACAAGCACCCGTATCGTGCTCCTGCAGAGCCACAAGACGCAGGCGACTAAGGCGTCGGCGTTCGAGGTCCCGACCGGGTTCAAGATGCACGAGCCGGAGTTCTCCAGGCCGGGGCTGGGCCCGGTTCCTCCGGGATAGAGCCGTCGGTGCCATGTATGATCCAAGCCATGGATACGCAACCCGTGAAAAAGGTGGTGATCGTCGGGGGTGGGTTTGCGGGGCTCTACGTCGCCAAGGCGCTGGCGAACAAACCGGTCGAAGTCACCCTGGTGGACCGCAAGAATCATCACACCTTCCAGCCTCTCCTCTATCAGGTCGCCACCGCCGTCCTCTCGCCCGGAGAGATCGCCTCCCCCCTGCGGCGAATCCTGCACCGCGCCCGCAATACCGAGGTCCTCCTCGGCGAGGTCGTCGGCTTCGATCTGACCGCGCGGCGGGTGAGGCTGAAGGACGGCGCGGAGCTCGCCTACGACTATCTGATCGTCGCCGCCGGGGCACGGCACTCCTACTTCGGGCACGAAGACTGGGCGGCGGACGCTCCCGGCCTGAAGACGGTCGAGGACGCGCTCGAGATCCGCCGCCGCGTGCTGCTGGCCTTCGAGCACGCGGAGCGGGAGGCCTACCTGACGGGCAAGCAACAGCCGCTGAATTTCGCCGTCATCGGCGGCGGGCCGACGGGCGTCGAGCTCGCCGGCGCGATCGCCGACATCGCCCGCCGCGCGCTGGCGAAAGACTTCAAGGCGATCGACACCACCCAGGCCCGGGTGATGATCTTCGAGGGCATGCCGCACATCCTCGGCGTCTATCCGGAAGAGCTCTCCCTGAAGGCCGAGCGGCAACTGGAGGAGCTTGGGGTCGAGGTGCGCACCAACAGCCTGGTGTCAGCGGTCGAGACGGGGCGGATCAAGGTCGGGGAGGAGTGGATTCCGGCCAACGTGACCCTGTGGGCGACGGGCGTCGCCGCCTCGCCGCTCGGCAAGGCGTTGGGCGCGCCGGTCGACAGGGCGGGACGCGTGCTGGTCGAGCCCGACCTCAGCCTCCCCGGCCACCCGAACGTCTTCGTGCTCGGCGACATGGCCTTTCTCAAGGACGTGGCCGGCGTGGCCGTCCCCGGCCTGGGAGCGGCGGCGACCCAGCAGGGCAAGGACACGGCGGCCAACATCGCGCGCGACCTGCGGGGCGAGAAGCGCGTCCCTTTCCGCTACAAGGACAAGGGGACCATGGCGACGATCGGACGCAACCGGGCCGTCGCGCTGATCGGCAAGCTCCAGTTCACCGGCCTCATCGCGTGGCTGCTGTGGGCCTTCGTGCACGTCTTCCTGCTGATCGGCTTCAAAAACCGCCTGATGACCATGCGCGAATGGATGTGGGCCTACTTCACGCGGGAGCGGAGCGCGCGCCTGATCACCGATCTCGGCGACGAAGCCGCGCCGCCCGCGCGCCCGGCCTCGCCGTAGGGGCTCCGATTCCTGTATCTTGTCTCCCCAGACCCGTCTTTCCTGGAGGTGAGGCATGCAGGACCCACTGAGCTCCCTGCCACTGGCCCGTGGCATCGACGTCTCCAAGAGCCAGGGCACGGTGAGCTGGCCCGCGGTGAAGGAGGCCGGATACGTCTTCACCTACGTCAAGGCCACGGACGGTGAAACCTACGTCGATCCCACCTTTCCGCAGAACTGGAGCGGCGCGGCGTCGGCGGGCCTCCTGCGCGGGGCCTATCACTTCTTCCGCGCCGAGGATTCCTCGCAGGCGCAGGCCGAGTTCTTCTGGAAGACGGTCGGGGAGAACGGCGATCTGCCGCTGGTCGTCGACGTCGAGCAGAACATGGGCGAGCCCACCCCGACCCTGCTCTCGAACCTGACGCAGCTCCTCGAGGAGCTCCAGCAACTGTCCGGCCGGCGGCCGATGATCTACACCGATCCCGGATTCTGGAACGGACTGGCGGCGGGCAACTTCGGGGATTTTCCCCTCTGGGTCGCGGATTATCCGCCCGCCGGCGTCTTCACTCCCACCGTGCCCATCGGCTGGACGGCCTGGGATTTCTGGCAGTACTACGGCCCGCTCTCGAACAGCACGGATTACGTCCAGGTCCCCGGCGTCAGTTGCCCCGTGGACCTCGACGTTTTCAACGGCTCGGCGGCCTCCCTGCTCCAGTGGGCTCAGAAGGGGACCTGATCCCTCAGGGCTGGGTCGAGCTCCATGCGTCCGTGCTTCCACTCTCGAAGCCGTCGGTGAAAATGAACGCATTGCTGTGGTTGAAGTAGAGAAAGGCCGCGCTTAGGGTGGCGCTCTGGGAGTCCGGATTGAAGACGGTGACGGAGACCGTGCCGGACCCTTGAGCCGGAGTGACGGCGGTGAGCGAGGTGGCGCTGTTGAAGGTGACCGAAGTCGCTCCCAGGCCGCCGAAGAGCACCACCGCGCCGTTGACGAAGCCGGTGCCGGTCACGGTGACCACGGTGCCCCCCGAGAAGGGGCCCTTGGTCGGGTCGATCGACGTCAGGGTCGGCGCGGGGAGGGCTTCCGCGATGGTGAAGTTGGTATTCGAGATGTCGAAGAAGACGTTGCCCACGCAGGAGACGCGGACGCGCGCCAGGGTCGTCTGCGTGTCGGGGATCGTCACCGCCTCGGAGCCGTCGTTGGGGGTCGACGCCGCGAGGGAGGTGGCGAAGGTATTGCCGCCGTCGGTCGACAGGTCGATCGCGACGTCCGCGCAATTCACCGGTGCGACGTTGGTCCCCGCCACGCTCCACGTCACCGTCCGCAAGCTGTTGCCGCTCCACGTCAACGCGGCGTTGGGCTGGGTGACCGCGAACGGCCCGGCGGCGGCGTTCACCGTCACCGTGGTCGCGGCGTAGTTGACCCCGGTGCCGCCGGCGCGGTTGTCGCGGGCGGTCAGACGGAAGTTCATGGTGCGGTTGCGCGTCGACATCGACTCGCCGATCGTCGCCACGTTGTCGAGGATGTCCGACAGGCGCGGGAAGGTGCGGCTGGGCACCGTCAGCGGCACGAACGAACGGAAGATCGGCCGCACCGCGGTCTGGTCGCCGGTCAGAATCGTGGCGGAGTCGGTCGAGCTTCCCAGATCGACCTCCTCCCACAGGTAGGTCAGGGGATCCCCGTTCGGATCGGTGCCCGAGCCGGTCAAGGTGAACGGCGTCTGCTTCGGGATAGTGAAGGCACCGCCAGCGTTGACGGTGGGCGGAGCGTTGCCGGTGGCGGTGAGGGCCGCGCAGGAGTTTCCGGTGGTGCCGGTCGAGAACGCCACGATCTGATCGAAGCTCCGGGTGTGGAAGGTGTCATCGCTGTGCGGCTGGAGATCCTCGGCGCCGCAGATGCCGGCGTAGGCCATGATCGTGGTGCCGCTGCCCGGTTCGTAGGCCCATGACGAACTGAGATTGCCGCTGCATTTCGCGGTGGTGCCGTTGAAGGTGTGGGAGCCGCCGAACTGGTGCCCCATCTCGTGGGCCACGTAGTCGATGTCGAAGCTGTCGCCGATCGGATTGGGCTGGCCGGTGACGCCCCGCGCCTTGCTGCTCGTGCACGGAACTTGAAGATTGGCGACCCCGCCGCCGCCGGTCGAGACGACATGGCCGATGTCGTAGTTGGCCGAGCCGATCACGCTGTCGAGGTTGCTCTGGTTCTGCCCCAGCATGGTGGGGCCGTCGCCGTTGCTGTAGGGGTCGGTGGCACCGTTGGTATAGACGATCAGGTTGTCATTGCCGATCAGCACCATGCGGATCGCCACCTCGCGCTCGTAGACGCCGTCGACCCGGTTCATCGTCACCACCATGGCATTCAGGGCGCAGGAGACGGCCACCGGATTCGGCGCGCAGACCGCGGTCGAGTACTCGCCCGTGGCGGCCAGCGCCAGGCGATAGGTGCGCAGTTGGGTCCCGGAGGAAACGGCCAGGGGGATCGGCGGCACGTCGCGCGTGAAGTCCTCCTCCTCCGGGCTCTCCTCCTTGACGTCGCAGTGGAAGGCCGCCCCGGCCGGCTTGCGCGCCTCATCCTTGAAATAGGAGAGGACATACCGCGCGTCCCAGCGGCGGTAGGGGTCGACGAACACCGTGCCCGCGGCCGACAGCACCATGGCGTGGAAGCCCAGGGAGGTGAGGCTCAGGCGGGCGGTGGCCGTGGGATCGTCGATCCCCTGGGCGACGAAGGTGCGGATCTCGGGGAACCTGGCCGCCAGCTCGGGCTCGAGGATCGGCGACTCCTCGACGCGGAAGAGCCTGTCCGTGCCGTCCGGGTATGGGAGAGCGAGCAGGAGAGGCGCCGTGGCCGCCGCCGCCGAGCGTTCGGCCGGCGCCCGAGCCAGCAGGCTCTCGAGGGCACTTACATCCACCTCCAGGGCCCGGAAGTGTCGCGGCAGGGGGATCTCCCAGGCGCCGCCACGGGCCGGGAGAGACTCGCGAGAGAGGTCGCGAAAGAGGCTCTCCTCCGCGAAGGCGGGAGCGCACAGGAAGGCGGCGAGAACGAAGAAGGCCAGGAGACGGCGGTGGAACATAGAAATCCTCGCAAGAGCAAATGGCCGGGTATTCTACAGCCGAACCCCTAAATCACCCGGCGCGCCGCGGCCGTGGCCGGATCGCCGGTGTTCGGCGTGCCGGTCTGCTCGATGAGCAGAAGATGAACCTCCCCGCGGGCCACTGGGCGGTGTTCGACCCCTTTGGGCACCACGAACAGCTCGCCCGGCCCGAGCGAAACGCTGCGGTCCCGCATCTCGATGGTGAGGTGGCCCTGGAGGACCAGGAAGAAGTCGTCCGTGTCGTCGTGCTGGTGCCAGACAAACTCCCCCTGCGCCTTGGCGACCATCAGGTCATGACCGTTGAACTGGCCGACGGTCCGCGGCTGCCAGTGCTCGGAAAACATGGAGAGCTTCGCTTCGAGATTGATCTTATCCATTTGTCTCCTTTACCGCCGGCGGCGATGCAGCTCCAGCAGCTCCGGGGTGGCGTGGCTCGTACCCAGTTGCCAGACGAAGTCCATCTCCGCGTCGAGGGCTTCCAGCGCGACCCGGGACTCGCGGACCAGCAGCATGCTGGCATAGAGCAGGAGCCCTGACCCGGCGAGGCCGAGCACGGTAGGAATCCAGGCGTACCGGAGGCTGCTGATCGCTACCACTCCGATCGCGACGCTGGTGGCCACGAACAGCCCCAGCGCCCAGTAGAGACGCGACAGGGCCCGCTGCAGCATCCGCGAGCGGTTGGTGCTGAAGTGTAGTTGGGAGAAGAGCATCCGGCGCTCCGGCTCGATCGCCTCCTCGGCGGCGACAGTCTGGGCGAGCTCCGCGAACCGCCGGGAGATCTCGCGCGTCCGGTCCACGGCCCGGTTCAGCCGTCCCGACGTCGCCATGATGAGCGACCCGCAGCCGGAGATCAGCACCGCGGGCGTGATCATCGCAGAGAGGACCGCCAGCGCGTCGGGAAGGCCGTTCATGGCCGACAGGATATCCCCAAGAGCGGCGGGTTCGTCCGGATTCACTCAAACGGCGAGGTCAACAAGCGCCGCCGGAGCTCCTCGATGCTCTCTTTGGTCGGCCCGAGCAAGCCGACCTTGACGCCATGCTGTTTGCACCAAGCCTGGGCCTTGGAGCTCAGCACCAGAAGCGAGATGACGTTGATGCAGGGCAGAAACATCGCGATCGCCCACAACAGCGGCGTGCCGGTTCCCATGTGCTCCGTAAGGGCGTAGGCGGTGAAAGCCAGAGCGACGGCCGTGCCGAGCAACACCAGGAGCATAATCACCGCCATGGGAACCGCCACGCCCGGCACCGCCGTCACCAGCGGGCCGCGGAGAAAGCTGAAAAGGAGTTGCACTCCTACCAGCAGCACGAGGCGGCGATAGAGCCGGGCGATGGCCTCCGCGTTCTCGACGAGTGCCAGCCCGCCTGTGCTCTTAGCGCCTCCGCTCGCTGGACCTGAGACCGTCCCATTCGCCATGTCGCCTCCTTGTCTGTCGTTTCGTGTACAGGAGATGACCGATCCGGCGAAAGCATTTCCGTTCAGGCCGTGCCGAGGCAGGGCAGGGGGTCAGTTCTTCCACTCAGTGCAGCGTGACGTTTGGATTGCGGATGAAGCGGGTGCGGTAGGGCAGCCGGTCGTTGAGGGCGATGAGGAGCCGGAACAGGCGCGGCTTCTGGATCCAGAACAGCTTCCAGCGCAGGCGCAGGCTCCGGCGGCGCAGGGTCGCGAAGTGATTGACCATCCGCAGGGCGAGCCGCGCCCCCTCCCAGTCGCGCGCTGAGCAGGCCCGCACGTAGTCGTCGAGCGTGGTGAGGAAGAAACGCGGCGCGATGGCGTCGCGCACGTAGTAGCGGAACATGCGCGAGTTGTCGGGGAGGATGGCGACGAGCTTCGCCGCGTAGCGCAGACGGCTTTCCATGAAGCGGGGGGACGTTGACGAGCCGGTGGCGTGGACGCGAAAGCGCACCAGGGGGCGTTCCAGGAAGACGTGGTCCCAGCCGAGGCGGAAGAAGCGCACGAACAGGTCGTCGTCCTCGTAGCCGCAGAGCGTTTCGTCGAAGCCCCCCGCCTGCTCGAACGCGGCGCGCCGCACCACGCTCGCCGAGGGGAGCACCATCAGGTCGCCGGACACGCAATCGAAGATCGTGCGCTTGGGATGACGCACGCCCTGCACGTGGATGAAGGCGCGGGTCACCAGGTTGCCGTCGAGGTCGATCTCGTCGAAGTCGGAGTAGGCCCAGCCGACGGCGGGGTCGTCGACGAACGGGGCGGCGAGCTCCTCGAGATGGCGCGGGTGCCACTGGTCGTCCTGGTCGAGGAAGGCCAGGAGCTCCCCTTCGGCCAGGCGGGCGGCGGCATTGCGCGCCGCCGACTGGCCGGCGTTGGCCTGCCGCAGCACGCGCACCGGGAACGGCGCCGGGGGAAGCCCTTCCAGCTCCTCCAGCGAGCCGTCGGTCGAGCCGTCGTCCACCACGATCAGCTCGCAGGGCGGGAGCGACTGCGCCAGCACGCTGCGTACCGCGCCGAGCAGGAAGCGGCGGCCGTTGAAGACCGGCAGGATGACCGAAACCCGGAGTTCCATCAGCGCGGGCTCTCCCGCGGCGCCAGTGCCACGCGCAGCCCATCAACCGGGTAGCGCCGCGCCCGCTCCTCACTCGCGCCCAGCGGCCATGCCACGGCGCCGGGCGGAATCTCCTCCACTTTGCGGGCCAGGATCTCGGCCATCGCGAAGGTCGGGACGGTCGGCATGTCGAGATGCCGCTGCCGCCATTTCGGGGTGGGGATCATCGCCGCCGGCCCGGCGTCCCGGGCCTCCAGCACCTCGAAGCCGCTCTCCGGTCCGAACAGTACGCACAGCCCCGCGGCCGACATGCGCCAGAAGTCGTTCGGCTCCGCGTGGGCCGGCCAGGCTCCGGGCGCCTCGTGGTAGACCAGCCCGCCGACCTTCAGGACGCGGTTGACCTCGGCCGCGAACAGCCACGGCGCCTGCAGGTGCTCCAGGACCGAGCCGGAGACCACGGCGTCGACCGAGCGCTCGCGCAGGAAGCGGCTCAGGACATGGGCGTCGCCCACCAGGTCGACGCAGAACCCGGGATGGATGTCGAGCCCGATCACCGGGCCGCGCAGCAGCTCGCGCGGCGGCATCCCCACGAGCCCGGCCGGGGTGCGCGCCCCGACTTGGAGCACGCGGCCGCCGCGGGCGTTGGTGAGGTCGATGAAGCGCCGCAGGGTCGGCGACACGACGTCGTCCCCCTCCCCTTCTTCTTCGACGGGCCAGGGCGGCAGCGGGCCTTCCGGCAGCGGGAGCGGGAAGCTCACTGCGCCGCCGTCGGTCTCCAGCGTCAGGCTCACCGGATGGCCGGGGGGGCAGGCGAGATAGACGGCGAAACCGCCATGCCGGACGTGCTCGTGGTCGGGGTAGAAGGCGAGCAGATCGGGCCGGTCCGTGAAGGCGTCCACCCGGGCGGAGCGCCCCGAGGATTCCACCCGCAGCGCCCGCACCCGGTGCTCGTGGGCGTGCACCCAGCCGCGCAGGTAAATGCCGTGGGGATCGCACCAGAACGCGTCCAGCCAGTAGGCGGTACGGATGGATGGGACGCCCGCTACCGAGCGGCCGGCGGCGGCGATGCGGAACGCCGCGATACCGCGCTCGTCGGTCAGCAGGTCCGTGGCCATCCGTTCCCCCGCGCCCCGGCAGTCGAGGACGATCGGCGGGCGGCCGGCGGCGGCGGCGCGGACCGCCTGGAGATCAGCGGCGATCGGCACCTCGGCCTCTCCGGAAAGGTCGAGGACGCCGAGCAGGAACGGGGTGCCCGCCGGGGCCTCGAACGGCGCGAACTCCAGGCGGAGCGACTCCTCCGGAAGCAGGCGCGGGTTGGACAGGGTCGCGGCGCGGTAGCCGTTGGGATCATCGGCCGCAAGGAGGACGAAACGCAGCCGAGCCGCCGGCTGGCGCGCGATCACGTCCAGCGGCAGAACCACTTCGGAGAGTCGCGCGACAGGAGCGATGAAGCGTTCGGCGATCAACAGCGGCCGGCTTTGGGGAGGGCGTTTGAAGAGCATCAGCCCTGCCCCGCCGCGAGATGCGCGAGCGCCAGCTCTTCGTGAAGACGCGCCGACTCGAAGATCTCCGTGCGCTCCCCCGCAAGCCGGCGGACGCGTCCGAACCGCTCCGCCGCATCGTCCGGACGCTCCCGGTGGAGCGCCAGCATTCCAAGGCAATACAGAGAATCGAGAGCCTCGGCATTGATCTCGCCGCCATCTTCGAGCAAATCCGTCTGCCGGGCGATCCATGGAGCCAAACGCTCGGCTTCCACGTAGGCGCCGGCATTGACCAGCCGGATGAAAGTCTGCGCGCGGGCCTCGGCGAGGAGCGCCGGCGGCAGGCCGTGCCCGGGCGCGGCCCGCTCCAGGGCCTCGATCTCGCGCACCGCCCGCTCCGGCTCCGCCGCCGCGAGCGCCATCGGCAGGTGCTTGCGGCTCTGGGCCACGAGCGCTTCGGTCTCGCCGTCGCAGAGCCCGAACGGGTTCTGGCGCCCTTGCAGGAGGGTGCCCGCCGCCACGGCCGCCGCGAAACAGCCGGCGGCCCGGTCCGGACGGCCGAGGCTGTTGAGCTCCAGGATTCCTGAAAAGAAGTGGGCACCCGTCAGGTTGAAGGGGATAGTCCTGCCGGCTTCCAGGTCCGGTTTCTCCAGGTCGAGCCCAAAACGTTCGCGGTAGACCCGCGCCAGTTGAACGCGGCTCGCCACCGCCTCCTCGTAGAGGCCGGCGTTGACGCACTCCTTGAAGTGCCGGTAGGCGAAGCCGCAGGCGATGGCGGAAGCCGGAGGAGCGCTCGCCGCCCGGGCCGCGAAGTAGCCGCGCAGGAGGGCCCGCTCCGCGGGCGGGCCTACCGGCCGCAGCCGTTCGAGCGCCGCTGGGGAGCGGGCCGCGAAGGCGCGGAGCGTCTCCGGCGACTCGTCGACGCGGACGGCGGCGAAACCGGCGCCCTCGAGGATCCGGACGAGAGCGCGGCGGTCATAGAGCACCACATGGAGCCCCGGGCTGAGAGCGCGGCCGAGCGCACCCTCCTCCGCCTCCGGCCCGACCAGCGCGAGGTTGGGCGTCGACAGGACGAGGATCCCGTCGGGGGACAACCGGTCGCGGATCGCGGCGAGCAGCGCGTGGGGCTCGGCGATGTGCTCCAGCACCTCCGAGCAGATCGCCAGATCGAAGGGCTCGGGGCCGAGATCGAGATCGGCGCTGAAATAGCAGCGGCGGACGGGCAGGTCCAGAGCCTCGCCGCCCGCCGCGGCGAGTGGCGAGGGGTCCACCCCGAGCACCTCCCAGCCGAACGCGTAGCGGCTGAAGTCGAGCGCGAAGCCGAAGCAGCAGCCGATCTCGAGGCAGCGCCGGACCGTCCGGGGCGGCACGCGCAGGAGCGGCGCCACGATGAGGTCGATCCCGGCCCCCTGCTCGACGTAGTAGTCGAGCATCTCGGCCATGTCACTCTCGTAGTCGGGCGGCGTCAGGTCCTGAAGGAAGGCGGCGCCGCAGGCCGGGCAGCGCAGCAGGGTGATGGGCGCGTGCCCAGGCAGGACGTGATCGGTGGACAGCACCGCTCCCTTGGGCCCTTCCACGCCGCAGAGCGGGCAAGGGGACTGGACTTCGTGCTGGAGCCATTGGAGACGCATCGCGGAAGGCCGCGCAGTATAGCAGCCCCGCCGCCGGGGGGAACCGGCGGCGGGGACCGGTTCCCGGTCCCCTGGCTGGAATACGGTTGCTTCAGGAGCTCGTGCGGAGCGTAGTGGGGATTGTGCCTCCGCTCCCTCTGCGCTGCTGATTCCAAGCCTCCCGAGAAGACGGAAGGCTCAGGTACTGGCCCTCTCCCGCATACCGGATGTAGCGGTGCCAGACGAAGACCAGGTCGAAGAGGAGCGCCACGAGCCACCAAAGGTACAGGAAGACCGCGGCGGCCATTAACAGCGGCCATAGGTGGTGGAGCTCGAAACGCGCGTTCGTCATCGCCCCCAGTTGCACCTTGATATGGTGATAAAGGACGTAAGCCACCGCGAGCCCCCCTGGCACCAAGAGGGCCCGCGTCCCCCAAGCCGGCTTGAACCGGCTCACCAGGTAGACGGTCGCCAGCACCACGATCGCGATACCTGCCATACTGAACCCGAAAACTCCCTCGATCGTCTTGTCGATCAGGCAAGTCCGCCATCCACTACCGTCGGATGCGCAGGTAATCAATCGGTTCGCGAAGATCGACAGGAGAAAAACGGCGAACCCGAGCAAGTGCCATCGCCGCAGGTTCGTCAAGCGCGGAATCCTCGCCGCCACGGTCAGGCCGGCGAGCAGACAGGTGATCGCGGCAACGCTGGGAAATGTCTTGATCGGGTCCTCGTCCAGCGTGCCTCGGATGGCGACTGCGGTCTGTTCCGTCGGTGAGCCGGAAGGTCGAATCGCGCCGTACGCCGCGTTGTACAGGACCAGCACGGCGCAGAAGAGCAGCACGAGCCCGCCCACGTAGGGTCCGGCCCAACTAATGGCCCTGGACAGCGTCTTGCTGGCAGGAGGCTCCGCATAGCTCTTGCCCAGGGGCTTGGGCTTAACCTTCTCTTCCTTGTAGACGACCTGCTGAATGAAGTGGCCGAACACCTCCGGATCCTTCCAGTAGTCCACGTGGGCCTTGCCGGGTAGCGGATAGCGCGCGAAGCCGTGATCGTGATCAGCGGAAAAATCAAAGATCCCCTGCCACCCCGGAGGCGCCACGAACTTCTCCCGTGCCGTATCCAGATCGAAGCCCACCGGATCGCCGAAGTCGTAGTAGTTCCGCCATTCGATGGGTTTGTCCCGGGGGGGCCCACTCGGGCAGGAGAAACCCTGGAACAACTCAGGCCACAGGATCAGGTGCTTGTCGATCGGAGAACCGAAGGTCATAAAACCGCGGACGTTCCGGATCCACTTCGAGCCTTCTGGATGGCAGATAGAGTTGAGCAACCCCAGCAGGGAAACCACGGTCCCTTCACTGTGCGCGATCAGATAGATCTCAGCCCTTGGGAATTCTTCCGCGATCGCCTCCATCCGTCCCGCAAACACCTTTCCAATTCGCTGGCCCTCGTCTCTGAACTCGGCCACGATCTGAACGTCGTCCGCATAGTCGACCAGGACCTTCTTGAGGTCAAACGAAAAGAGGCCCAGCTTATCGGCCAGGAAGCAGAGCCGCTCCAGCACACCGATGGTCTGGAGCATCTCTCCCAGGACCTGTTCGATCCTGTGCTGATCGTCCGCGGTGAGCTTTTGCGACGACAGATCGTTCATGCGGACCCGGCTGACGATTGTCCGCACCCATGGAGCAACGTCCTCCAGGGTGTATTTCTCCTCGGCCACCTTCCGCGCGATGTCGGCCCAATAGACCTCAGCGAAGGCGAATTTCCGCAGCTCCGGCGGATAGGGGGCGGACAGGACCAGCGCCGGCATGGGTGGTGGCGTGCCAGGTGACGTAGCCGGTGACGTGCCCACCGTGTGGAAATTTCCCAAAGGCACCGCGGCGACTTCACCGTGGTACTGACAGAATTGGGACACCGTCTGCTGAAGCGTGGCGAATCGGGTCTGATCGCCGACGCCATGTACCGTGACGATCACCTTCTCGACCTCGTTGTTCATGACATCCTCCCTTACGAGAGGTCTAGACGGATGGAGTCCAGTAATTCCTGAAAAACCGCTCTCGCGGAGAGGCCGCCGCCGGGGCGACCGGCGGCGGCTACGCTGGCCTGTTGGCCGGCCCGGCAGGACGTCAGAACTTCTCGGCGGCGATCTCCACCTGGTCCCCCTTCTTCAACCCCTTGCACCCCTGGGAGATGGCGGCGATCGAGAAGGTCTCGTTGACGGTGGTTACCATCAGGGTGCCGATCGCCTCGGTGTCGTTGCCCAGCGGCATATGCGTTTCGGGATCGATCACCGCCTCGCCTTTCGACAGCGCCGTCAGCTTCATGCCGGTCTCGATGCCACGGTTGCTGCCGGCGTTGATGTACACCTTGTTCCCCTTGATGTCGGCCACCGAGCCCCGCCAGGGCTGGACCTTGAGCGAGTTGGCCAACCGGTAGGCGCCCTTGTTGAGGCACGCCTGGAGCGAATAGTTGATCGGCGCCTCCTTGTGGCCGACGACGAAGTTCAGGCTGCCGGCGGTGGCCCGTTCAGTACCGGAGAACGCCAGCTCGCCGCTCGCCGCATTGATGACCCGTAAGGAGAGCGCGACCTCCGCCGTCGATTGCCCGATACCGGCCACACCGAAGCCGCTCTTCTTGGGCGTCCACTCGTTGACGGCGACGATGATCAGGTAGTCGGCTCCCAGCAGCTTGCCAACCTTCACGGCGGATGCGGCGTTGATCCGGTCGGTAGAGCCGACATCCTGCTCGGCGATCGCGGCCTGGATCCGCTTGCGTTCGATGAGGGTGAAGCGGTTCGTATTGAACAGGGAGGTCGTGAAGATCTCCTCGATCTGTTGCAGAGGGACCTCGGCGTGTCCATCGTCGTCATCGTCCTCGGACCCGGAATTGGCGGCCTTGTTCTCCACGCGAAGGATGGCCAGCCGGCTACGGGGCCCCTTGTAATCCGTGAATTTGAGAAACATCCAATCCTGATCGTCGTTCTGCTCGACCGGCTGCACGAGCGTACGGTCGCGCCCCTCGCCGTCGTGGATGTAGGCCTCCCAGGCGGCGCCCGGCACGAACGTGACGAACTCCTTCTCCTTTTCTTTCTCCTTCTTCTTGCCAAATATCTTTGCTTCCACCGGCGCCACGCCCAACGTCAGAAGCATGGCCGCTGCCAATACAAGGGCCAAACGAGAGCCCCACCACTTTCCATCCCTCATCGTTAACCTCCCTCAGCACTGCCGGTTTCCCGGCTTCAGACGATGGTGTACGCTAGGCCCAGAATCCGGGGTACTGCCAGATACGCGAGAAACACGGACAGAGCGTCCCGTGTTCAGAGCCCCCCCTTGAACAGACCGATCTCTCTGGAGTCTCGACGTTTCGACGATGATATACGAAGACTTCGTAATTCAGGTAGGCGGTCGCAGGGACGAGGGCCATACGGTCCAGGTCCTGAAGTCTCCGGCCGGCGAAGGGCGGAGCTCCTTCAAGCTGGCGCTGAGCCTGGCGCAGATCAACACCCTCCTCACTCCCCGCGGCGGTGACGTTCGCGGCGCCCCCGCGGAGGAACCGGTGGAGCCGGGTCGCGACCTGCGCATGCCCGCTGCCGAGGCCACGGCGAGGCTGGCCGCGCAGCAGGTCGGCGATCAACTGTTCCGCGGCCTGTTCTCCGGCCAGGTCAAGAGCCTCTACGACCAGAGCCTGGGGACCCTCAGCTCGCGGGCCGGCTGCGGCCTGCGGATCAAGCTGAAGTTCGACGCGCAGGATCAGGAGCTGGCCCAGCTCATCAGCGTCCCCTGGGAGTTCCTGTGGCGGGGGGAGACCCACGACTTCCTCAGCCTGAGCCGGCTCAGCCCCGTGGTCCGCTACCTGGACGTACCCCGGCCGGCCGCCCCCATCCTCCTCGAGTCGGTCCTGCGGGTTCTGGTGGTCGTCTCCAGCCCGCGCGGCCTTCAGGCCCTCAACGTCCGGCAGGAGCGGGCCAACCTGGAAGCGGCCTGCCAGAGTTGGAAGGGGGTCGAGATCACCGTCCTGGAAGGCGCGGACTCCGCCGCCATCCGCCGCCATCTCCTCGAAAAACCTTTCCATGTCCTTCACTTCATCGGCCATGGCGGCTTCGACCCGGCGCAGGGCGAAGGGGTGCTCTTCTTCGAACGGCCGGACGGCCAGCCCGAGCCGGTGAGCGGCCAGTCCCTGGCCACGTTCCTCAATGACTTCAAGACGCTGGGGCTGGTCTTCCTCAACGCCTGCGACACGGCCCGCGCCGACAGCAGCGGCGTGAACCCTTTCTCCGGAGTGGCCGGAGCCCTGGTGCTCGGCGGCCTGCCGGCCGTGGTCGCCATGCAGTTTCCCATTTCCGACCGGGCGGCGATCGCGTTCAGCACGGCGTTCTACCAGCGGCTCGCGATCGGAGATCCCGTGGACGCCTCGGTGGTCGAAGGGCGGCAGGCGATCCTGGCCGCGGTTCCGGGCACCCACGAATGGGGTACGCCCGTGCTCTTCCTCCGGGTTCCGGATGGGACCGTGTTCCAGTCCCCGGCGAGCGCCGGCGAGGGCTCCGGAACCCGGCGCTGGCCCAAGGTGGTGATGGCCGTTGTCCTGGCGGCGCTCCTGGGGGTCTTCGGCATGCCGGTGTTCCAGAAGCTCGCCGACCGGTTCGCGGGCCGGCGCGTGCTCGAGATCGATCAGCAGTTCGGCAGCTCCGTGAGCGGACTGAGCGGTGTCCTCGCGACGGCGGAGCTCCAGCCCAACGGCCGCATGCGCCTGAATTTCCGTTTCCGCAACACCTCCGCCAAACAGGTGGGCGTCGGTTTGGACTACCGCGCGACGTATCTGGCGGACGGCGCGGGCAACGAGTACAAGGTCCTGGCTACGGATGCCATCGCGGAGAGCGCCATCGATTCAATCCCTGCGGGCGGAGAGATCGAGCGCTGGCTGGAGTTTCCAGCCCCCCTGGACCGGGCACAGAAATTCCACGTCGCGCTAGCCGGGCGCGATCCGGCGAAGGCTCAGTTCCCGTTCTTCACCGTCGATCTGCCCAGGTATCCGCGGGCGCTTTCGCGATCGATGCCCGCGGCGAAACCCGCGCCGGACGCCCTCGCGCTCGCGGTGAACCGCACGATCGCCACCAGCGTCGCGGGATTCAAGGGGGAGCTCCGGGGCGTCGAGCTGCGCAAGGACGGCCGGATGCGGTGGAGCTTCGATTTTCTCAACGGCTCCAACCGTGACCAGCCGATCGGCTTCGACTACTCCGCCATCTACCTGGTCGACGAGCGCGGCAACCGCTACCCCGTCCTGGGTTCCGACACCGGAGGTCAGCCCGGGCAGGTCTTCCGGAACCGTCTTCCGCGGGCCGTGCGCAGGGGCTACTGGTTCGACTTCCCGGCACCGCGCAACGGCGCCCGGAGCTTCACAGTGGTGCTCGCGAGCCCCGACAAGACGGGCCTCCGGTTCATTCCGTTCGATGTTCGGGTTCCCTTCTACCCGCCGGCGTACTCCATCCGCCAGAAGCCCTCCGCGCCCCTCCCGCTGCCCGCCAGAATCGTGACGCCCCTCAAACCCAAGGCAGCACCCCTCCCTGCCCTTCCCCTACCGCAGAAAGCGGCGGCGGACGCGTCCCCTCCCGCCGAGGCTCAGGAGGCCGCGAAGCCCGCCGCCAAGCCGGCCGTCGAGCCCCCAAAATCGGTGGCGCACACCGCCGGACAGCAGACCTTCGAGACCAGCATCGATGGCTTGAGCGGCCGCTTGGCGGCCGTGGAGGGGGTGGGCGACGGCCGTCTCCGCTGGACCGTCGTGCTGGTCAACCAATCCGGCCGCGCCCTGGAAGTCGGATTCGACGCCGGCGAGACCTATCTCTCGGACAACCTGGGCCACCGCTACGGGGTCCTGAAAATGGACCGCCCGGAACCGGAGTTTCGTGAGACCCTGCCCGCCGGCGCCCGCGCCGTGCACTGGTTCGACTTCGCGGCCCCCGCCAAGGGGGCCAGCCGCTTCTTCGTCGTGCTGGCGAGCCATGCCCCCGAGGCGCTGCGCTATTCGCCCTTCGAAGTGACGCTGCCCAGCCCGAAGTAAAAGCGTCCAGCTTCATGCGGGAGGAGCACGCATCCACGGGCGCAGAACCTCATAGATCGGGATCGCCGTGATGCTTTCGCGCTGGATCGACAGCAGGCGCCGCTTGGCGAGCAGGCGCAGCGCCTCCTGGATCGCGCGCTTCGACAGGCCCGTCCCCATGGAGATGTCGAGCAGGCTCACCCGCGCCGCCACTTCCCCGCTCCCCCAGGTCCGGCGCCAGAGGAACAGGTAGACCAGAAAGGCCGAGGGCTGGCGGTCGTGTCCGACCAGGTCGGCCATCAGTGAGTCCAGCACGTAGGCGTCGATCTCCACGGTCGTCATCGAGGACCAGTCTATAGCAAAGATTGCCATAGTAGCCTTCACGCGCCTTGCGCCGCCCTTCCCCGCCGTTTCATGATCCGACCCGTCCAACGAGGACGCCACCGATCCGTCCGGAGGAGAAAAAATGATCAAAGCCATGAAGTTCGTCAGTATCCCGGTCCGCGACCAGCAGAAAGCGCTGGAGTTTTACACGGAGAAGCTGGGGTTCCGCATCATCACGGACCAGCCGTTCAACGACAAGCAGCGCTGGATCGAGCTGGGAGTGGGGCGCTCGGGGACCGGCGTCACGCTGTTCACCCCTCCCGGTCAAGAGGACCGGATCGGAACCTTCACCGGCATCTCGTTCGTAGCGGACGACGTGAAAGCGACCTGCCGCGAGCTGGCGGCCAAGGGAGTGGCCTTCATCCAGGAGCCGAAAGAGGAGGGTTGGGGCACCTCCGCTATCTTCGCGGACCCGGATGGAAACCAGTTCGTTCTGGGCTCCGGATAGACTCAGTCCCGGCCCCGGCGACTCCGAGAGCAGGATGAGCTCCTGTAACGAAAGCCGCCGCCCGAGCGCCAGTCATCCATGAAGCGCTTCTCGGCATGAGGCCCCCTTTTCTAAACAGGAGACACCCGACAATGACTCGACAGAACCGACCCGCATCCAGGCTCCGCTCAACACTGATCGTTCTTGCCCTCGCTCTGGCTGTCCTTGCCGGCAGATCCGCATCCGCCGCGGACCCCAAAGAGGAGCTGATCGCCCGCCTCAAGGGCGCCGACGTGAACGGGTATCTCTTCTCGATGAGTGAACACGAAGCCCAGACATCGTCTTCTCTCACCAACAAGGCCGCCGACGAGGTCTATCAGCTCGGCAAGTACGACACCAGCCTGATCCTCAGGTACACCTCGGTCGAGGACCTGGCCGCTCAGAAGACAACCGTCTATCGATCCGAGATCGTCAAAAGCGGCACTTCGCTGACCCTGGTCGTCACCGACCTGGACGCCAACCGGGCCATCTCGAAGGCGACCCTCCCCGCCGCCGGCCCGGCGTGCCAGCCCGCGGGTCAATTCGACACGCTCGCAGCCTGCGTCGCGCAGTTCCGGTGCATGAACGGCGGAGCTCTCCTCTGCACGGCGAACGCCACCTGCCAGGCTCAATTCGCCGCGTTGACCTGCTGCCTGAAAAACGGGCAGGCGTTCAGCGTGCACCTGATCTTCAACCCGACGTCCCTGCGCTGCCAGTTCAGGGATCTGACCCCTGACTTGGCGGGGTTGAGCCAGGCTGTCTTCTAGACATCAGAGCGACTGAACCGGCGGCACTTCCTGATTTCGGGGTTTGCGGTGTCAGGCGGTGTCCGCCGGAGCTTGAAAGTCGGGCCCAGGCCTGGCGTCTCGTCACAGCGGAATTGACGTGTAAGGGCGGCCCTATGATGCCGCCCTTTCGGGTCAAAGGTCCGGGCTCCCTCAGCCCAGGGCAACGCCCTGGGTTGGCAGCCGGCAACACCAACCTGCGCCCCAAAGGGGCGCGCTAACCGAAGCTCCAGATTCCCTCTTTTGTATGAGATCCCTGTCCCGCTCAAAATAGCGCGGCCCTTCAGGCCGCCAGGGTACCTCCGGGCGATCGAATCTGCCGGCCTTCGGCTTCAAACCCAGGGCGATGCCCTGGGCTGAAGAAGGGGGGCCCTGTGTGGCCGCCCTACATCCCTCTCCCGGCTCGGCGTTGACGGCCATGCCTAAGGATGTTACCGTGTAGATCCCTGTCTACACGTGGGGAATCCTATGGCGCTAAACATCAGAAACTCCGAAGCCGAGAAACTGGCTGAAACGCTGGCCAAACTCACGGGCGAGACGAAGACGGAGGCTGTGACCCAGGCTCTCCGGGATCGCATAGCCCGGCTACGCCGCGAGCGTACCCGGCGGCGCCTCGCCGATGAACTTGACGAGATCGCCACGCATTGCGCACGGCTGCCCGTACTCGATCCGAGGACACCCGACGCGATCCTCGGATATGACGAGAATGGGTTGCCGCGCTGATGGTCATCGATACCTCGGCTCTCCTGGCGATCCTCCTTGACGAGCCCGAACGTCGCATATTCAACGAGGCCATTGAAGCCGCTGAATCCCGCAGGATGTCGGCGGCGATCTTCGTCGAGGTCTCAATCGTCATCGAGTCGCGCTTCGGCGCCGAGGGTATTCGCGACCTCGACCTGTTCATTGAAAGGGCGGGAATCAGCTTGGTCCCTGTGGATTTCGATCAGGCCCAGATGGCGCGTCGGGCCTACAGCCGGTTCGGCAAGGGGCGACATCGGGCCGGGCTCAACTATGGTGACTGCTTCTCGTACGCGCTCGCCATGGTGCTTGGCGAGCCGCTGCTCTATAAGGGTGATGACTTCAGGCAGACTGACGTCACTCCGTTCATCGCAGAGTAGACCGCCCAGGAGAAGCGCCTGGCACCCCGGTGTCCTGTCGGGGCCGTCCTGTTGCCCTCTCCGGCACGGGGGAGGTCCGCCGGCGTTTCCGAGAGCCTCGCCAACGTTTTTGAGGGTCTCGCCCGCCTTTCACGGAGTCTCGCCCGCCTTTTTCGGGGTCTCGCCAACGTTTCCGAGATTCCCTGAAACGTTTCCGAGACTCCCTGAAACGTTTCCGAGACTCCCTGAAACGTTTCCGAGACTCCCTGAAACGTTTCCGAGACTCCCTGAAACGTTTCCGAGGCTCCCCGAAACGTTTCCGAGACTCCCCGAAACGTTTCCGAGACTCCCTGAAACGTTTCCGAGACTCCCTGAAACGTTTCCGAGACTCCCCGAAACGTTTCCGAGACTCCCTGAAACGTTTCCGAACCTCCCTGAAACGTTTCCGAACCTCCCTGAAACGTTTCCGAGACTCCCTGAAACGTTTCCGAGACTCCCCGAAACGTTTCCGAGACTCCCCGAAACGTTTCCGAGACTCCCCGAAACGTTTCGGCGGGTCCCGAAAACCCTGGAGGGCTTCCCAAAAACTCGGGTGGATCGCGAAATAAGCCGGCGAGAGGAGGTCTCTGGGGCCTCAGAAAAGAGGTGCGGGAAGCAGGGAGCGTGTCCCGGACCGGCCCGACAGCGTCATCCTGACGAACGTGGAAGGGTGAAACACAGCCTGCTGCCCTCGCCCATCCTGCTCTCGGCCCAGATCGTCCCGCCATGGGCTTCGACGATGCATCTGGAGATGTAGAGACCCAGGCCCAGGCCTCTCCGATCGTCGCTGCCGACCTGCCAGAATCGCTCGAAGACCAGCTCCAGCATGTTGCCGGGGATGCCGGTCCCGGTATCACTGACGCAGCAGAGGACTCTGTCTTCGGCGGGCTCGACGCGAATCGAGACCTTGCCGCCCTCGGGGGTGAATTTGATCGCATTGGCGAGGAGATTGGCGAACACCTGCATCATCCGGTCGTGGTCGAAATCCATCAGGACGCACGGCTCGGCGCTTTCCGATCCGAGCGAAATCCCCTTCGCGGAGGCAACCGGCTCGAACGTCGCCATCGCCTCGGCGACCAGCTCACACAGATCCTGACGCCTGGGCGTTACCGAGAGCTTGCCCGCATCAATGCTGGTGACGTCGACCAGGTCTCCGATCAGCCGGACCATGCGGGCGGCGTAGCGTTCGATGCGCTTCACACCCGCGCGTGTCTGCTGTCCGCCCTCATCGTCCGCGGCACGGGCCGTGAGCAACTCCGCGCTCACGATGATTCCTTGCAGCAGATTCCGCAAGTCGTGACTCACGATGCCCAGGAAGTCATCCCGGTTGGAGATGGCGAAATCGGAGCGCGCGCGCTCGGTCAGCAGGTGCCGGTCGGTCTTTTCCCTCTCCAGCGGCAAGAGCCTGTGCAGCGCGCGGGCATGCTCCTCGCGTTCGAGGCGGAGACTCTCATCCGCGGCCACTCGCTCGCTCTGGAGAGCCGCGTCTTCCAGAGCTCGTTCTTCGCCGACAGTCTCCCGGGTTCCAGGCGGCGACTCTTCCTCCTCCAGCTTCTGGTCGGCCTTGTCGCGCGCCTCGCTCAGCACGGCATCGGCGACCTCCCGAGCGTGATCGACGACCTCGTCGGCATCCTTTTCAATCAATTGCTGTTTCGCGAGCAGGGCCTGGTCCGTCTTCTGCCGCTCGGTCCGCAGGCTCTCATCCGTCTCGTCGCGCTCCGGGCTCGCTCTCTTATCCTCGGGAGTCATCCGTGGATGCTACCACCTCCGCCCACGGCTGGCCTGGGAAGCGGCCCACCCGCAGGACCCGGACCGGCGCCGAGCCTCTCAGGCCATACAACCAGAAGAAGGGATGGCTCTCTCTTGAGTCGCTGGCCACCATTGGGGGGACGATTCCCTTCCTACGAAAAGGTTTTGATAGGCCACAAAGCTCGGTCCGCTCCAAGGCCGTCCTTCCAGCGCCATCAGGCTTCGGCCAGCGACTCCCGCACCGCCCTCCTTCTTAGCGCGCTCGCACACCTTTCGTCGCAGCCCGGCAGCCAGGAGATCCTGGCCTGGATCGAGCTGGTCGAGGACCGCTTGAAACCGGTGAGCCACGCGCTGTAGAATGGGGTCGTTTCCTCACAATAGCGTCGAAGTCGCAGGAGCCTACATGCTCTTCTGGTTCATCGCCCCCAACGCCGGCCTGGGCCAGGAGCTTTCTGCGGCCTACAACCCGTTCCTGGTGGGGCTGTCCTTCTTCGTGGCCGCGCTGGGCGGCTACGCCGCCCTCGAGGTCGTCGAGCGGATGGCGAGCGCGCCATCGCCGCGAACCCGTCGCCGGTGGCTGGCCGCCGGCGCCGGCGCCATGGGCTCGGGCATCTGGTCCATGCACTTCATCGGCATGCTCGCCTTTTCGTTGCCGATTCCGGTCAGCTACGACCTCACCATCACCCTCCTCTCGATGGTTCCCGCCGTGTTCGCGAGCGCCATGGCGCTCCATTTCATGGACCGCGCCAGGATCTCTTGGTGGCGGCTCAATGTCGGCGGCCTGCTCATGGCGTTGGGGATCGGGAGCATGCACTACACCGGCATGGAAGCGATGCGCATGGACGCCATGATGGGGTACGCGCCCCTCCTGTTCGCCCTGTCGATCTTCGTCGCTCATGTGCTCGCCACCCTCGCCCTCTACATCAAATTCTTCCCCGGCGGCGCCACTCTCCCCTTCCTCCGCCAAGTAGCCGGCGCCGGCGCCATGGGCTGCGCCGTGGCCTGCATGCACTACACCGCCATGCATGCCGCCCGCTTTTATCCCGGCAGCATGGGGGGGCCCCCGAGAGTCGTGTTCGAGCCGCGATGGATGGCCGTCGTGATCGCCGTCGTCACCTCGGTAATCATCGCGGTTGCCATTGCCGCCACGCTCGTCGACCGCCGCACCGCCGAGCTGGTGACGAAGCGCGACGAGGCGGTGCGGGCGAACCGGGCCAAGTCCGAGTTCCTGGCCGCCATGAGCCACGAGATCCGCACCCCCTTGAACGGGGTGATCGGCATGGCCGACCTCCTGGCCTCGGGTCCCTTGGCGCCCGAGCAGCGCGACCAGGCCGAGACCATCCGGCGCTCCGGCGAGACGCTCCTCGCGATCCTCAACGACATCCTGGACTGGGCCAAGATCGAGGCCGGCCACCTGGAGGTGGAGCGGCTGCCGGTCGACGCCCGGGCCGCCGCGGCCGACACCTTGGCCCTGTACCGCTCCCAGGTCCTCGAGCAGGGAGGGGCGCTGGTCCTGGACTGGCCCGAGACGGTGCCGCGCCGGGTGCTGGCCGATCCCATACGGGTGCGCCAGGTGCTCTGGAACCTGGTCTCCAACGCGCTGAAGTTCGCCCACGGCGGCACCGTCACGGTCACCGCCAGCACCGACGGAGAGGGGCGCCTCGCCATCGCGGTCCGCGATACCGGGATCGGCATGGATGAGGCCCAGCGCGCCCGCCTGTTCCGGCCCTTCACCCAGGGCGATGCCTCGACGACCCGGCGCTTCGGCGGCACGGGTCTGGGCCTGGCGATCACCGCCCGCCTGCTGGAGGCTATGGATGGGACGATCGCGGTGGCAAGCGCCCCGGGCTGCGGCAGCACCTTCACGGTCCGACTGCCGCTCGTCTCCGAGCCCGCGGCCGAGGACGCTGCGGCCCCGGCCGCGTCGGTCCCGCCCGTCTCGCCGAGCCCGCCGAGATCGCAGCCCGGAGCCGTCCCGAGCCGCCGACGGGTCCTGGTGGCCGAGGACAGCCCGGTGAACCGGAAGGTGATCCAGGCCATGCTGCAGCACCTGGGAACCGCCGTGGAGTGCGTGGAGGACGGAGTGGAGGCGGTCGAGGCCACCGCCCGCGCGGCCTACGACCTGGTGCTGCTCGACATTTACATGCCGGTACTAGACGGGCTGGCCGCGGCCCGTGCCATCCGCGCCCGGGAGACGGCCGGCGGCGCCAGGCGCCTGCGCCTGATGGCCCTGACCGCCAACGCCTTCGCCGCCGACCGGGAGGCCTGCGAGGCGGCGGGCATGGACGGCTTCCTGGCCAAGCCCATCAGCTTGGACACCCTGCGGGCGGTGCTCAAGACCCTGCCGGAAGGCGACGGGTAACCGGCAACGGCGGACTCACTGAGCGCCGGTGAAGAGACCGTCGCGAGCCAGCCCCGATCTCCTCCCACAAGTCAGGTTCGACGTGTCAACTGAAGGTTGAGTCAACCAGAGGGCACCTTCAGGTGCCCTCCTATTCAGGGAGATGACTTCAACATGACGCATTTGATCGACGACGACGGTAGGGGGTGACGTGGAAGAAAAAGACGAAGAGCATAAGGGTATCGACCGCCGGCAGTTCGGCAAGATTCTGGCCGCGGGAGTCGGCGGGCTGGCCCTGGGGAGGGTGGCCGGCGCCAGTCCGGAGCCGGGCCCCGCCGCCAAGCCTTCCGCCGGCAAGCAGCTCACGAACGCACGGACTGTGGACGTGGTCATCGTGGGAGCGGGCTTGTCCGGGCTGATCGCGGCGCGGGAGTTGAAAAGAGCCGGCAAGACGGTGCTCGTCCTGGAGGCGCGCGACCGGATTGGCGGCCGGATGTACGGCAAGAAAACGGCGGGTGGCGGCTATGTCGACTTTGGCGGACAATGGGTCGGCGCGACGCAATATGACATGAAGGACTTGGTGACTGAGTCCGTCAGGGCCGTTCTGGACAGGTTGGTATGGGACATCGACCCCGAAAGGTGCTCGTGATATGCGTCCGTCGAAAAGTGAGAACGTGAGGATCGACTGGTCGACCGTTCTGGGGGAACCCGAGTCCCCGCTCGAAGCGCCTGGCACCCCATTGGGGGACGATTCCCTCCCTACGAAAAGATTTTGATAGGCCTCAAAGCTCGGTCCGCTCCAAGGTCCAGCGCCATCAGGCTTCGGCCAGCGACCGGTCCTTCGGCCCGGAAGCGGCCCCCAGCTTCGCGCCCAGGTAGGCCGATGGCAGGAAGACCGTTACGCCGAGGATCCAGAACCAGACGGGATGCGGCAGCAACAGCATGTTCACGATTCCGCCCACCAGGAAAAGCACGCCGAGCACCAGGCCGTGAGTGATCGGCGACCGGGATGCCATGCGCGCCGTGACCCAGGCGCCGGCGAAGGTGCCGACGATCCAGCCGAGCAGCACGAGGAGCAGGGCACCCGGAGGCATGAGTGCCATCGCCGCCCGGACGGACGCGGGATCTTCGGGGTTCATGCCCAGCGGCGGCGGGTAGACTTTGGACCCGAGAAACTCGATAACCGTGATCGCAAGGCCGGCGACTACCATGCCGACCCACACCGGAATGACGCTGCCACGGAAGAATCTCATGTAACGTTCTCCTTCGTGCTTCTTTCTACGGCTGATACACCCAATATTTCCTGTTCTTCCGCTCCCGCGGCAGGAAGCCGAAGCGCCCGTCCGGCGCGTGGCCGTATCGCAACAATAGGGATATGTCGGCCAGGATCGACCGTTTGCTGCCATAGGAGGAGTGGGCGATCAGACTGGTGTCCGCCGCCGAGGAGTCGATGGTGTCGATGCCCTCGGCGAGCGCCATGTTCTCCCCGGACTCCCCCGCCCGCGGGTAGCGGTGAAAGAATTTCGAGGCCTTCAGGGCGCGGTCGTTCGACGAGCCATAGAGGGTGAAGCGCTCGGCCCGGCCCTGGAACTTGGCGGCGAGCTCGACGAAGGTGTCGCGATCCACATCGGGCGCCGCGAAGATGATCTGCCGCAGCGCCGCGCCGCCGCTCGCCGCCGCCTGGGCCTGCAGCGAGGAGAGCGCCCTCACCAGGGCGCGGTTCCCCATGCTGTGGGCGATCACGTGCACGGTGCGTGCTCCGCTCTCGGCGAGCACCATGCGCAGGAACTCCTCGAAGTGGGGGGCGGACCACTCGACGTTCGCCTCGTCCACCGTGTAGTCGAAAACCTTGCCTTCCGAGGGCCAGCTATAGACGAGCGGCACGCCGGTGAACTCCAGGTCTAACGCCACCTGGGCCGCGCGCTCGGCCGCCTCGGCGAAGGGCACCTTGAAGCCGTGAACGAAGACGAGGGCCTCGGGGACCCGGGCGCCGGTCACCGCCTGCCGCAGCTCCGCGACGAACGATCCCTTCTCCACCGGAGTGACCTTCAGCAGGAGGACGAATCGGGAAGGATCCTCCTTGCGCTGCCAGGGTTTCCACCAGGACGGCGTCGGCATCTCCCCCTTCTCGCGCTCTTTGGGCAGGCTGACCTCCACCACTCCGAAGCTCAGCTCGCCGCGGCCGGGTCCGAAGAAGTCCTGGGGCGACGGCTTTCCCGTTCGTTCCCGGTCGGTCCCGTAGAAGACGGGGACGATCCAGGCCTCCGGCGTCTCCCGCCGCTCGGGTGGACGGTCCACCGACTGGAAGATCGAGTGATCGCTTCCGCCGCGCGTCAACGGCCTCTCCTCGCGCTGGGCCGGCCCCATGAGGGCCGCGGCCAGCTCCGAGATCGATCCGTGGAGCACCGGCACCGCCTCCCCGTCCACGCCGAGCTCGTCGAGCAATCCCCGGACATCCAACTCGACCAGCTCCGGCAGGAAGCTTCTGTCCGCCGGTACCCGGTCCCCACCGGCAAGAAACACGACCAGTCGCGGCACGGCGGTCTCGAAAGTTTTCCGGAACCGGTCCCGTGTCCCCTCCGGGACCCCCGCCTCGACGTCCACCACCCACAGGACGAGCTCCGCCGGCCCGTCGGCCCAGGCAAAGCGGAATCCCGCCGCCGCGAGGGCCTTCCGCACCGGCTCGGTTGAGACGGGCGGCCCGACGATCCCCACGCTCCGCGCATCCGTATCTGTCACTGACATGGATCCTCCGTCGCCGTTCAGAACTTGTGGGGATGATATAAGAAAAGACGGCGATCACCGGGCATCGTGGAAAATGACGCCCAAGGTGTGCCGGCGGCTCGCGCCGCTCATCCCACCGCCTCCCGCTCGAGCAGCGCGCTCTTGCGCTGGACGCCCCAGCGGTAGCCCGAGAGGCTGCCGTCGTTGCGGACGACCCGGTGGCAGGGGATGGCGACCGCGAGCGTGTTCGCGGCGCACGCCTGGGCCACGGCCCGGACGGCTTTCGGCGCGCCGATGCGCTGGGCGACGTCGGCGTAGCTCACGGTCGAGCCGGCGGGAATCTCACGGAGCGCCTGCCAGACCTTCTGCTGGAAGGCGGTCCCCCGCACGTCGAGCGGCAGGTCGAGGCTGATCTTCGGCGCTTCGATGAAGCCGATGACCTGGGCGACGGTGCGCTCGAACTCCTCGTCGCCGCCGATCAGCTCGGCTTTCGGGAAGCGGTCCTGGAGCTCTCTCACCAGCGCGTCGGGATCGTCGCCCAGGGAGATGGCGCAGACGCCCTGGTCCGAAGCCGCCACCAGGACGGAACCGAGCGAGCCTTCGGCGACGGCGAAGCGGATGGTCGTTCCCGTCCCGCCCTTGCGGAAGCGGGTCGGAGTCATGCCGAGCGTCTCCGCGGACTTCGCATAGAAGCGGCCGTTGGAGTTGAATCCGGACTCGTAGATCGCCGCGGTCACGGTGCCGCCCTTCGACAGCTCTTCGCGCACCCGCCGCGCCCGGTGGGCCACCGCGTAGGCCTTCGGGGTGAGGCCGGTGATCGCCTTGAAGATGCGATGGAAGTGATAGCTGCTCATCCCCGCCGCCTTCGCCAGGGTGTCGAGCGCCGGCGGCTCTTCGGCGCTCTCGATGGCGCGGCAGGCGTTCGCTACAGCGGCGGCGTGTTCCTCGGCCAGCGTCGGCCCAGTCGGCGAGCAGCGCTTGCAAGGCCGGAAGCCCGCCTTTTCGGCCTCCTCGGGGGAGTCGTGAAAGGCGACGTTCTTGCGCAGCGCCGGCCGCGTCGTGGGGCAGGAAGGGCGGCAGTAGACGCCTGTGGTCTTGACGGAGTAGTAGAAGGTGCCGTCGGCGGCCGGGTCCTTGTGGACGACGGCCTTCCATTTCTTTTCGTTGATCAGGGCTTCGTCAGTCTCTTGGTTCAGCAGGGTGTTCATGAGGGCTCCTTTCCTTGCTGAGAGGACTGTAGCCCTTCACTGGAAAGTGAAAACTCCGGTTCTTGCTTTTTAATTCGCATTGGGGCGATTCCGCGGGCGCGGCGGGGGGCCCCTCATCACCCCGGCCCTCTTCTCCCATCGCACTCCCCCCGACCGGGAGAAGAGGGAGTAGGTAGCTCTGAGTTAGTTTTAGAAGCTTGGCGCCGATGGCCGAAGGCCAGTTGCGCCGCCCGGGCGGCGAGGGCTACCCAGAGCCAGGAGAAGGGCGCCCGCAAGTGCAGCCAAGCATTCGCCAGGACGAGCGCGAGGAGGATCAGGGTGGCGGTCCGGCTCCTGTTCAGATAGAGCGCGAGCGCCGCGGCGCCCAGGACGGACCCGGTCACGAGCGATCCGGTGTTGCCGTAGACCGCCACGCCGACAATCGCCGAGACGGCGGCGAGGCTCAGGAAGAAGAGGGCGATCTTCTCGATCTCTGTCAACCCCATGCTACGATTTCCCGCCTCTTACGAGGGAAGGCCGCGGGCTCGTCCCGTGTTATCACGGTGGGATCTCTCATCCCGCCAGCGCGGAGCGCACAATCCATGGACATGACGAACGATCCGGTTTCCCGACGGCGAACCTTCGCCATCATCTCGCACCCCGACGCGGGGAAGACGACGCTCACCGAGAAGCTGCTGCTGTTCGGCGGCGCGATTCAGCTCGCCGGCGCGGTCAAGGCGCGCGGCGAGGCCCGACGCGCCCGCTCGGACTGGATGAAGGTCGAGCAGGAGCGCGGCATCTCGGTCACCTCGTCGGTGATGACCTTCGAGTATGGCGACTGCACCTTCAACCTGCTCGACACCCCGGGCCACGAGGACTTCAGCGAGGACACCTACCGCACGCTGACCGCCGTCGACTCGGCCATCATGGTGATCGACGCTGCCAAGGGGATCGAGGCGCAGACCCGCAAGCTGTTCGAGGTCTGCCGGCTGCGCAACGTGCCGATCGTCACCTTCATCAACAAGCTCGACCGCGAGGGGCGCGATCCCTTCGATCTGATGAGCGAGATCGAGCAGGACCTCCAGCTCCACGTCACTCCCGCCACCTGGCCGATCGGCATGGGGCAGGCGTTCCTCGGCGCCTATGACCTGCGCCGAGACCACCTGGTGCTGATGGACCGCGCGCGCCGCGACGTGGCCCGCGACGGCGAGGTGGTCCAGGGGCTGGACGATCCGAAGCTCGACGCTCGGCTGCCGGGTCACGCGGCGGCGAAGCTGCGCGAGGAGGTGGAGATGGCGCGCGGCCTCTGCCCGCCGCTCGATCTCGAGTCCTATCGCGAGGGGCACCTGACGCCCGTGTTCTACGGCAGCGCGGTCAACAACTTCGGCGTCCGCGAGCTGCTCCAGGGGCTGGTCGAGCTGGCTCCCCCACCGCGGCCGGCGCCGACGGAGACCCGCACGGTCGATCCGCACGAGGAGAAGGTCAGCGGCTTCGTGTTCAAGATCCAGGCGAACATGGACCCCAAGCACCGCGACCGCATCGCCTTCGTCCGCCTATGCTCGGGGCGTTTCGAGCGCGGCATGAAGCTGCTCCACGTCCGCTCGGGGAAGACGATGTCGATCCACAATCCGGTCCTCTTCCTGGCCCGCGAGCGCGAGCTGGCGGAGGAGGCCTGGGCGGGGGACATCCTGGGCATTCCGAACCACGGCAACCTGCGGATCGGCGACGCGCTGACCGAGGGGGAGGAGCTGCGCTTCACCGGCATCCCGAGCTTCGCGCCGGAGCTGCTGAAGAAGGTCCGCGCCGAGGATCCGATGCGCTCGAAGCACCTCGGCCGCGCCCTGCTCCAGCTCGCCGAGGAGGGGGCGGCGCAGGTGTTCCGGCCGACCTTCGGCAACGAGTGGATCGTCGGGGTGGCCGGCGCCCTGCAGTTCGACGTACTAGCGGACCGCATCCGCACGGAGTACAACATCCCGGTCCACTTCGAGGGGACGACCCTGTTCACCGCCCGCTGGGTGGACACCGAGGACCATCAGCTCCTCAAGAAGTTCACCAACGCCAACCACGCCGCCATGGCCGAGGACCACAACGGCTCCCCCGTCTTCCTGGCCAGAAACGCCTGGCACCTGAAGACGACCGGCGAGGAGTGGCCGAACCTGAAGTTCCTGAAGACGAAGGAGCAGGTGCAGTAAGGGGCCCCCCACGAGCGTGAGGGGATCGCCGCGCCACCGGCGTTCAGGGGTGCGGGACATTTTCAAGGAGGTCCATCCATGTTCAGGCTCAATAAAAAACCGCTCTACCTGCTCCTCGCCGGAGCTCTCACTCTTCCCACCCTCGCCGCGGCCCAGAGCTTCGAGACCGAGGCCGCTCAGGCTTCCCAGAATGTCGAGCGCCGCGCGCTCACGGCCGATGTGGCCGAGTACACCTTCAAGCTGCGCGTCGGCTCCGGGCCGTACGACCAGATCGGCATTCATCGGGTGGTCAAGGAGAAGGCGCCGAACGTGCCGATCCACACCGCCAAGTCGGTCTTCATGGTGCACGGCGACGTCTGGGGTTTCGACGGCGCCTTCCTCTCCAGCGCCGCCTCGCCGGCGGTGCCGGACGAGCACGCCCTGCCGATCTTTCTCGCCGAGAACGGCGTGGACGTCTGGGGGATCGACTTCCGCTGGACCCTGGTGCCGTCGGGGACGACCGACTTCGCGTTCATGAAGGACTGGGGGATCGAGCAGGACGCCAGCGACCTCGGCATCGCGCTCGGCGTCGCCCGCTTCACCCGCGCGATCACCGGCAGCGGCTTCGGCAAGCTGACTCTCCTCGGCTGGAGCCGTGGCGGCCAGACCAGCTACGCCTACCTGAACGGCGAGACCCAGCTTCCGCCGGGCCTGCGGCAGGTGAAGAACTTCATCCCGGTGGACATCTACCTGAAGACGGACGACGCCGGTCTCCGAGAGGCGGCCTGTGATCGGGTGGCGGCGGCCCAGGGAGGCCCAGCCGAGAGCCAGAACGGCGTGCTGTTCCAGACTCTCGGCTTCCTCGCGGAGGCGGCTCCCGGTCAGCCGACGCCGATCCCGCCGCTCGCCGGCCTGACCAACCGCCAGGCCGCGCTGTTCGCGGGAGCTCTGACTTTCCAGCTCTTCCAGCCGGTGCCGTTCTACCACTTCGTCGGCGGCAGCTTCGACGCCAACGGCCTGCCCGCCGGGCTGCTCTACACCGATCCGACCGCGTTCTTCGATTTCGAGAAGGGCGCCTCCCCCTTCGAGCCCAGCAAGGTGGTGGTCGACGGCGACGTGGCGACCTGCGACCAGACCGACGTGCCGTTCGACGATCACCTCGCGGAGATCAAGGTTCCCGTCCTCTACGTGGGCGCCGGCGGCGGCTTCGGAGAGTTCGGGGTCTACAACACGACCCTCCTCGGCAGCACGGACGTGACGACCCACATCGTCAACAAAGTGCCCGCCGCGCAGCGGATCGTCGACTACGGCCACGCCGACCTGTTCCTGGCCGGCGACGCCCAGACGCAGGTCTGGCAGCCGATCCTGGACTGGATCCAGGCGCACTGACGGCCGAAGCTCCACAGCGGTTACCGCGAGCCCGGCGGTTCGCGGTAGCCGCCTCCTCTGCCGAAATCTCTCTCAGTAGCTCAATTTCTCCCCGACCAGCGACCCGGCAGCCCCGCTTATGGGCCTGAAGCCATATCTTTAAGCCCGATCCAAAAACTTCTTGGCTCCCGGTGGCTCCTTTTTGTCCATTGGCAGCACTAGGTGAATAAGGGTGTCTCCGAACGATTCGGGACGTGTTACCCTCAACATCAAGAACCTGGAAGGCAAAGTTTTGAATCACCGCGGGCGCGGGGGGCCATAAAGGTCTTCGGGCGCCCTCGATTGGAGGGATTTCGATGTCACGACTCATTGTCGTCCGACGCCTGACGGCCCTTATCGCGCTGCTCGCGATCCTCTGTCTCGCCCTGCCCGCAGCAGCCGCCCCCGGAACCCGAGGGCAGTCTCCCCGGACCCGCACGGTCCACTCCTCCAGCCTCGTCGACCAGTTCCTGTCCTGGATCGGTACTCTCCTGCCCGGGCAGTCTGCTTCCCAAGGCCGAGCGGAGAAGGTTGTCCCCTTGAGCCCGAGCGGCGGGCTGGACATTACCTCGCCGAGGACCTCGAGTGAAACAGACCGGGGCTCTCAGGTCGATCCTAACGGGTAGACAAGCAGGCTCAGGCAGACCAGATTCGGAGCCACCTACTCAAATTAGGGTAGGACTGTGACGGAAAGTATGCGACAATTAAAAAATCTTTGTTTTTCTGTGGGAGGAGAGCCTATGGCTGAAGGAGATCGCGACAATCACCCCAGCCCTGCCGAGTTGGACCATTTCCTCCTCGGAGAGATGTCCCCGCGCCAAGCCGCCCCCATACTGGCTCATTTGATACGGGGCTGTGAAGCCTGCAAGACTCGTATGGAACCCCTGGCTTCGGTAATGCTCGGGGCCGGCACGCAGAACCCGGAACCTTCCGCGCAATCCGGCGCTGAATACGATTTCCCTCTCTTCAAGGCCTTGGCGACCGCTCGCCGGTATGCCGCCACCGCAGCCCAGGCGAAAGTCAGGGAGCAGCAGACTCCCATGAACCCTGTCCTGCTGGAAGCTGTCAGCCCCGCAGTCTCGGACAGGTCACGGGGGAAGCGGGACTGGGCTCGCTGCGAGAAGCTCATCGAGATGTGCCGTGCCCTGCGCTATAGCGATCCGGAAACCATGGTCTTGACCGCCACACTGGCTGTCGTATTGGCGGAACGGCTCGATGCCACCCTTGCAGGGGCCGCCGCCTTGGCGGATCTCCAATCCTCCGCCTTGGCAGAATTGGGTAACGCCAAGCGGATCGCGGATGATCTGCCGGGTGCCGAGTCGGACCTTTCCCGCGCGGTGGATCGCGCCACGCAGGGCACTGGGAATCCCTTGTTCCTGGCGCGTCTCATGGACCTGACCGCGTCCCTCTACACCGACCAGCGCCGCTTCGACGAGGCTTGCCGGCTTCTCGACGCTGTCTATGTAATCTACGAGAGAGAAGGGGACCGGCATTCAGCGGGACGCGCCCTCATCAGCAAAGGCATCTCGGCCAACTATGCTTTCGACAACGAGGACGCCATCCGGTTCTTCATCCAGGGGCTCGGCCTGATCGACCCAACAAGCGATCCCAAGCTTGCCATGATTGGTATCCACAGCCTGATCTGGTCTCTTATCGAGTGCGGGAAGGCCCGGCAAGCTGCCCAACTGTTCGAGCACAGCCGCCAGCTCTTCTCGTCCGTTGTTGAACGGCTGGATGCTATCAAGGTGATGTGGACGGAGGGCCGCCTCGCTGCTGCCCTTGGCAACCATGAAAAAGCCGAGCGGCACTTCCTCCAGGCCCGCGAAAGCTTCGAAGAGGCCCGACTGCCCTATGAAGTAGCTCTCGTGTCTCTCGATATGGCGGCTTTGTGGCTACGAGAGGGACGGACCGCCGAGATACAGGGTCTCCTTGCGGAGACAATCTCAATCTTCCGCGATCGCGGGATCCGCCGCGAGGCGATCAGTATGCTGCTCGTGGCGCAGGAAGCCTTTCAAAAAGATCAAGCTACAGAGATGATGCTGCGCACGGTGGCGGCCCAGTTACAAAGGCTGGACAACCAACGAGGCCGCGTCTCCAGCTAGCCCTTCCTGGAGGGCTTAGCTTCAACCCCGGGGCTTGCGGCCGCCCCGGGGTTTCGTGTTTTCAGGGGGGGAGGGGGGTGGCGGATCCTCGGGCGGGGCTGCTTCCACGGCCGGAGTCCCGGCCAGCGCGGCGCGGACCGCGTTCTGGATCATCCGTTCCAACTCGGTGGGGTCGAGGGTCGGCGTCGGTGGTGGCGGCGACTGGGTGCCGAAGCCCAGCTTCTGGAACCGGCGCAGGAACTCCTCCATCACCACCGCGTCCGTCGAGGGCCGGTTCTCGGGATACAGAGTCTGGAAGAAGACGTTCGGCTCCACGTCCAGCGCCCGCAGGACCGACAGGATGTGCCGGAATTTCAGCTCCATCCTTCCGGTCAGCACTTGGCTGACGTAACCGGGCCCCGCCCCCAGCTTCTGATCCAGATCCTTCCGCGTCAACCCGGCCGCCTGCATGACCGTCTCCAACAGCTTCGTCGCCCGCCGCACCTCATCATCGATTGTCATGCCCTGAGCCTACTACAACACTGAATTCCGCCAAAGAGGTACCCGCAGGGAAAAAAGGTATGAAACGCCCGCGAGGCCGGATGTCCGGTCTCGCGGGGTGCAAGAGAGGTCGTCCTCAGGGGGTGCCGAACTGCCGGCCCAGGAGGGTGCTCAGCTCCGTGGTGGAGAGCAGGGTGGTCGGGCAGTACCGCGCCGGATTGGTGGCGCAGCCGGTGGTGAGCCCCTGACGGAAGAGTTGCTCGATCCAGGAGGCCGCCCAGTAGGTGCTCGAGACGTCCGTGAAAAGGGTGCCGGTCGCGGGCGGCGGCGTGTAGCTCCCACCGTGGTTAGAGCGCAACAGGAAGGTGGCGATCTCGGCCCGGCTCAGGTTGGCATCCGGGCAGAACCGGAGCGGGGCCGTGGCGCAGCCGCTCGTGATCCCATAGCGGTAGAGCTGCTCGATGAACCCCGCCGCCCAATGGGTGACCGGGACATCGGCGAAGACTCCGGTGGCCGGCCGCGGCACGAAGCCAGACCCGTAGATGGCCTTCACCAGAGCGACCGCGGTCTGTGCCCGGGTGGTGAGCGAGCCCGGATCACCCGGGGGTGGGGGGGGCGGAGGAGGAGGAGGCGGAGGAGGCGGAGCCGGGGGCTGCGTGGTGCCCGTCTGCTGCACGTAGAGTACCCAGTCCCCTCCGGCCGGCGCGGTGAAACTCCTCGCGGCTCCACCGGAGACTGAACCCGCCGAGTTGAAGCCCCCAGCCCGCGGGTTGTACCACTGGGCGCTGAAGGTGCCGGAAGCGCCCGCGAGGTTGAGCTGGACCGTACCGCCGTTGTAGAGGTAGGCGACATAGGTGCGCCCCTGCTCCGCGAGGACGTAGGCGTTACCGCTCAGCGCCAGACTGTCGGCCGGGTCCATGCGCTCGAAGGGGACCTGCGAAACGAAGCTGGCCAGCGGCGCCAGGTAGGACCCGGTGCCGGTGCCGGCGGCTCCCGCCGTGAAGGCGGCCCACGCCTTCTGGCGGTGGGCGGTGTCCTCGCTGCCGAGGCCGAACTCCTCCTGGATCAGCGGCTTCACCGCCAGGGCCCGGTTGCGCAGGCCGTGCGCGTGAATCGACGCGTAACCGGCGTCGTTCCCCCCCTGGGTGTCCATATAGTCGGCCCAGGCGGCGGTCGCGAAGGAGAAGTCCCCCTCCGTGCCGTGGACGGAGATCAGGCGCGCCCACGGGTTGCGCGATTGGAGATAGTTCATGTTCGTGCCCACCTCGGTCGTGGACCACCCCTCCTGCCACTCGAGGGCGAGGGTGAACATCGTGTTGACGTAGCCCGACAGGCGGGCCATGCCGTACTTGATCAGCCGCTGGCGATCGGCGTCCGGCAGGTCTCCGAAGCTCGAATCGTCGGCGAAAAACCAGAGTTGCGTCACCACACCCGCGGCGCGCATCTTCAGCACCCAGCTCTCGAACATCCGCCAGCGCGCGAGATCGAACCGCTGCCGGTCGTTGCTCGACGCCGAGCCCACCCAGGGGGTGGTCGAATAGCCGTTGTAGTCGTTCTGGTTCGCCAGGTAGACGTTGATCTTGTTGAGCTTCATCCCGAGATGGCGGCTGAGCATCGCCTGCCGGTTGGTCTCGGTGAGCCTCTCGGAGAACATGGTGTGGGAGTACTGGATCGGCGCCGGGGCCGCGGTGTCGAGGAACTTGGCAAGCAGGTAGACCGGCCGGCCGTACTGGTACATCAGCGTCCGCGGCCGCGCCGGGTTATCGACCACCGGGCCGGTGGCGAAGGCGCCCGTCAGGGTACCCGAGCAGGAGAAGGTGCCGCTCTGCCCCGTCAGGCCCGCCGTGTTGCTGGTGGTCGTCCAGCGCCAGGTGCCGATCTCGTCGGCGTAAACCCGGACCTTGAAAACATTACCGATAACGCCGCCGTAGCCGTCGCCGTCGAAGAAGCCGTCGACTGTGTAGGCGCGGCCGGACGGCGCGGTCACTCGGGCGGTCAGATCGACCGACGTGAACGGGTTCGGTGTTCCGCTATTGGCGTTGAAGGAAGAGGTAGAACGGAGGACAATCTCGGCGGTGTCGAAGCGGGTAACCGCTACACCGGCCCGGGCGGTTGCAAGTAGAAGAAGTACCAGCAGGGCGCACCCCGCACTGAGTCTCTTCGCCATAGCGTCGAACTCCCTGAACAAAAAGGCGCTCTTGGCGCCGGGTTCATAAAGACCCGGAGTGAGTGCTGCGCAGCCCTCGGTGAGTCGGGCGCACCCTACCAGACTCATGCAAATTTGTGCAAGCTTTTTGAAGAAATTTTACGTTTGGAGCTGACGCGCGACCTCAACCTTGGGGTGAGGTCGTGTCCGGCAGGGCCCGCGCCTCGCGCAGGAGGTCTTCGCCGATCGCCTGGCGCCGCCAGCCGTCGAGCTCGCGGGGGAGACGGGGCTCCGGGCTGCCCAGATTGAGCCGGAGCAGGGCGTCCAGGGCGCGGCGGGGGGCCAGGATCTCGGGAGGGACGTTGAGCTCCGCCGCGCGCTCGCGCACCTTGTCGCGCAGGCGATCCTCGATCTCGCGTACAGCCGGCGAGAACGGCTTGGCCGAGATCCGCGGCGGCAGCCCGGACTCCGGACTCTCCTCGGCCTCGGCGAGGAGCTGGAGCCAGGTGGCGGCGTCCCGCGACGCTTGGCGGGGATCGAAGGAGGGGAGGCGGCGGAGCTCCTTCTCTTCCCGCGGCCGGCGGGTGGCGAGATCGAGGAGCAGCTTCTCCTTGAGGACGAAGTTGCGCGGCAGGTCGCGCCGCCGCGCCTCCTTCTCGCGCCAGGACGCCAGGGTGCGAAGGGCGCCGAGCTGCCGGCGGTCGAGCCTGCCGCCCCCCTTGATGCGGAGATAGGCGGTCTCGTCCTCGGTCTGGAAGCGCGAGGTGTCGAGCAGGGCCGCGGAGTCCTCGAAGGCCCAGGCGAGGCGTCCCAGGGCCTCGAGCTCATCCCGCAGGCGCTCGTGAAGGGGGAGGAGGAAGGTCACGTCCTCGGCGGCGTAGGCGAGCTGGCCGGCCGAGAGGGGGCGGGCGATCCAGTCGGTGCGGGTCTCCTCCTTGGCGAGCTCGACGCCGAGGTAGGCCGCGACCAGCTTCTGGTAGCTCAGGAAGGCGCCCGCGCCGGCCATGGCGCCGGCGATCTGGCTGTCGAAGAGCGGCTCGGGAAGGACTCCAAGGGCGCGGTAGAAGACCTCGATGTCCTCGCTCGCCGAGTGCAGCACCTTGATGCCGGGCGAGCGGAAGACCGCGGCGAGCGGCGAGAGGTCGCGCGCCGCGAGCGGATCGACCAGCCAGGAGGTCCGGCCGTCAGAGACCTGGATCAGCCCCAGGCGATGGTAGAAGGTATTGGTGCGTACGAACTCGGTGTCGAGCCCCAGCACCGGCGCCTCGGCCCAGCCGCGAGCCGCCTCGGCCAGGTCCGTGTCGGTCTGAATCAGGATGTAGCTTCCAGGATCGCCCGTCATATGGGCGGGGATTGTAGCGGGAAACCGCGGGCGGGAAATACCGCGGGAAACCGCTGGCTGGAAATATCGCCGGGCGGCGGATGAAAATTCCGGCGGAGGAATCCGGTGGATCGGCGTTCTCTCCGGACGTATATTGTCGCCATGGCACTGGCACGTGAACAGATGATCGACCGCATGCTGGCGAGCGACGCCGCTTACAACGGGCGCTTCCTGACCGGCGTGCTCACCACCGGCATCTATTGCCTCCCTTCCTGCCGGGCCCGCAAGCCGAAACCGGAAAACGTCCGCTTCTTCGACAGTCCGAAGTCGGCGCTGGCGGCCGGCCTGCGCCCCTGCAAGCGCTGCCGGCCGGACGATTTCTACGGCCGGCGCGACCCGGACCAGGAGATCGTCGAGACGCTGGCCGAGCGGGCGCGGCGGGACCCCGCCGCCTTCGCCGGGGTCGAGGATCTCGAGCGCGCCTCGGGGCTCGGCGCCTCGAAGCTCCACGAGCTGTTCCGGTTGCATTTCCACACGACGCCGGCCCAGATCCTCTCCCGCGCCCGGGTGGCGGCCGCCCAGAGGCTGCTCCTGACCACCGACCGCTCGGTGGTCGACGTGGCCTTCGAGGTCGGCTACGAGGGGCTCTCCACCTTCAACGAGAACTTCCGCCGGCTGGCGGCGATGACCCCCGCCGAGTACCGGCGCCTGCTGGGGGCCTCGGCGTTCCAGATCGCCCTACCCCCTTCCTACTCGACGCCGCCGGCGCTGGAGTACCTGGGGCGGGACGCCGGCAGCCTGACCATCCGGGTGCAGGGGCGGAGTCTCGCCACCGGCGTGCGTCTCGGCGGCGCGCCCGCCGTGCTGCGCGCCGAGATCGGCCCCGGCGCTGTCCGCGCGACGCTGGAAGCGCCAGGACCGCTGCCGGCCGACGCGGCGGCGCGGGCGCACGCCCATCTTCTCCGCCTGCTCGGCCTCCATCGCGATCCCGGCCCGTTCGAGCGGCGGGTTTCCGCATCCCCTCGCTTGGCGCCGCTGATCGAGGGGCGGCGCGGACTCCGCATCCCGCAGGTGCCCGATCCGTTCGACGCCCTGGCCTGGGTGATCGTCGGCCAGCAGATCACGCTGAACTTCGCCTTCACCCTGCGCGAGCGGCTCGTCCAGCGCACCGGCACCCCCGCGGGGGATGGGCTCTACACCCCGCCCTGCGCGGAGGCGGTGGCCAATCTGGAGGTCGAGGATCTGGCCGGAGAGCAGTTCTCGCGCCGCAAGGCCGAGTACCTGATCGGCGCCGCCCGCCTGGTCGCCGGGGGCGGGCTGCCGCTCGACCGCTTGGCCGCCGGCTCCGCCGTCCGCATGGAGTCGGAGCTGCTCGCCGTGCGCGGGCTGGGACCCTGGTCGGCCAACTACCTGATGATGCGCTGCTTCGGCTTCGAGGACTGCCTGCCGGTCGGCGACGCCGGCCTGACGCGGGGGCTGGAGCAGTTCTTCGGTCTCCCCGCCCGGCCGGACGTCAACGCCACCCGGGAGCTGATGCAGCCCTTCGCGCCCTACCGGAGCTGGGCCAGCTTCCACCTCTGGCAAACTTTAAAGGACTGACCCATGACGACTTATTACACCACCACGATGGAAAGCCCTTGCGGCCCCCTTCTCTGCGTCGTCGACGAGGCGGGCACCGTGGTCCGCATCGAGTTCGGGAAGGGGCGGGACTCGCAGAAGATCACTGAAAAGATGCGCGAGCACGGGATCGAGGTCGTCGAGGACCCCGCGCGCACGGCCGGTCTGCGCCGGCAGCTCGAGGAGTACTTCGCGGGCGAGCGCCGGGAGTTCGACCTCACGCTCGCTCCGGAAGGGACCCCCTTCGAGCGCTCCGTCTGGGAGGAGCTGCGGCGGATCCCGTTCGGCGAGACCCGCAGCTACGGCGAGATCGCCCGCGCGATCGGCCGCCCCAACGCCTTCCGCGCCGTGGGGCGGGCCAACGGCGCCAACCCGATCCCCATCGTCGTCCCTTGCCACAGGGTGATCGGCTCCGATGGCTCGCTCACCGGTTTCGGCGGCGGGCTGGAGGCGAAGTCGCGGCTGCTGGAGATCGAGGGGCGCCGGTTGCCTTTCTAATTCGACGGGATCGCCGTCGTGTCCCCCTGGCTGCCGAACTTCTTCGCGGGATTGGAGTAGATCTTCCGGATTCCGGTAAAGGTGTCGGTGACGGTGATCTTGTACTCCAGGTTGCTCAAGGCTCCGTAGAAAACCCAGAAGTGGCCGTTCAAGCCGCGGCCGTCCAGCACCTTGACCACCACCTCGACGTTGCCCGGCGAGGAGAACCAGAAGTAGCCGGTGTCAGCGGTCAGCGGCACCGCCTGCCCCGCGCTGGCCCGGCCCGCGAGATCCTTCCAGGTGAGCTCGACCTGGAAACGCGAGCCCAGGAAGAGGCTCGCCGGCCCCGCGACCTTGGTCCCCGGATCGGATTCGACGGCGGCCACGGCGGCGGCCGACCCTGGAGCGCCCGCCGCGGGGAAGGCGCTAGTGTCGCCGGCGCTGGCGAACTTGCCGGTGGGATTGGTATAGACCTTCACCGCGCCGGTCGCCGTATCGGTGACTGTCAGCGTGTAGGCGAGATTGGTGAGGCCGCCGTAGAAGACCCAGAAGCTGCCGTTCAGGCCGCGGCCGTCGAGCACCTTGACGACCATCTCGACATTGGCCGGATCGACGAACCAGAAGTACCCCGTATCCCCCGACAGCGCCACCGCCCGGGCGGGCGCCGCGACGGCGCCGTTCTTCCAGGTCAGCTCGGCGCGGAAACGGTTGCCCGCGAGGCATAGATAGGGACCCGCCGTGCAGGAGCCCGTGGCCTTGACCGCCGCCGCGGGCGCCCGATCGACCGTCAACGCGTAGTCCCCGGGCGGCACCTCCAGGAGCCCCACCGCCTGCGCCAACCCCAGTGTCCCGATCGCCGCCGAGCCGCCACTCCAGGCGTAGGCGAGGTACGACGCGGTGGGCGCGGGAGCGCCGGCGCCGACGCTGTTCGGGGAGGGGACGATCCGCAGATCCCCCTCGCTGGGGTTGAACACCCGCGTGTTGGGGACCGCGCTCTTGCGCGTGGCTGGGCGGGCGCCGCGAAAGACGGTCAGGGCGTTGAGCCCATCAGCGCTCACTCCGCCCGGGGCCGCCAGGGTATTCACGTAGACGCGGTCGCCGAAGACCACCGGGTCGAACCGGTTGCCGTCGTAGCGCATCTCGTTGACCGGGCCGTCCTGCGGATCGACATCCCAGACCGGCACCCCGAGGTTGTCGCTGAAGATCGAATTCGCGACCACGCCGCCGACGTTCCGCGGCCGCGCCGCGTTGGTGAACGGAATCGTGTAGATCGCGGCTCCGCGCGACTCGCTGAAGCTCTCGAAGGCGCCGGGCACGACGTCGTTGCCGTAGAAGCGGCAGCCGTCCACCTGCACGGTCGAGCCGCTCACGAAGAGGGCGCCGCCCCACTTGTCGGAACTGTTATGGGCGAACGTCGTGCGGACGATCCGGGCGTTCGACTCCTGCCGCAGGGCGATGCCGCCGCCCCCCGCGACCGGGCCGCGCGCGTCCGAGTCGAGGACCATCGAGTCCGCCATGTCGAGGTCGATCAGCTCGCCGGCCAGGGCGCCGCCGAGGCCGCCGCTGCCGTCCGCGGCCGTGGCGGCGTCGCAGTTGGAGAAGACGGTGCCCCGGATCTCCACCCGGGCGCGGTTCTCCGCCAGCGTGCCGGCCTGGGCGATCGCTCCATTGCCGTAGGCGCGGTTGGAGTCGCCGCTCGCCAGGATGCAGCCGCCGGTTGCCGGCGTCTCCTCGCTCCCCCCCTGGAGCAGCGACTGGGTGACCACCAGCCGGGCATTCGGCCGGTTGATCGCCCCGAAACCGGTCGAGCTGTCGGCGGAGTCCGGGGAAATCATGGCGATGGCGCCGCCGGCGCCCGCGTTGGCCTGGAAGACCGAGCCGTGGATCTCGACGTCGGGCCGGTAGCCATCCACCGCGCCGCCGACGTTCGCCCGGTTGCGCGCGAAGAGGGAGCCGTGCACCCGCAGAACCGTCAGATCCTCGGCGTGGATCGCGCCGCCGCTGGTGGGAATCGGGTTGGCGCAGCACGGATCGGCCACCGCCTGGTTGCCGGTGAAGGTCGAGCGGGTCACGAAGACGCTGGAGCCGCGGTCCCAGTTGCCGATGGCGTAGATGGCGCCCCCCGTCCAGCCTGCCTGGTTGCCCTCGAAGCGGACGCCGGAGACGTTCAGGGTGCCGTCGAGCACCATGATCGCGCCGCCGAAGGAGTTGGGGTGGTGGCCGGGCAGGTTGGTCCGGTTGCCGACGAACTCGCCCCCCTGGATGGCGACCGTCGCCGAGCGCACCACGAGGGCGCCGCCGCGGAGCGGCGAGGAGTTCCCCCGGAACGCGCAGTCGACGAACGTGGCGCTCGACCCCGGCAGGGCCTTGACCGCTCCGCCGCCGGTCACCAGCCCGCCGGTGCGGTTGCCCACGAACGAGCAGCGGCGGAACAGGGCCTCGGCGGCGGAGAGGGTCACGCCGCCCGATTCGCCGGAATCCGCGCTGTAGCCGTTCTGGAAGGTGAGCCCCTCGAAGGTCACCCGCTTGCCGCGGGCGCGGTCCGAGTTGACGAAGCGCAGGAGATTGCGGCTGCCGCCGCCGTCGAGCGCGACCGCGGCGCCCGCCGCGGCGCGAACGGTGAACCCCTTGCGGGCGTTGTTGATGATGAAGCCGTTGGGAGGCGACGGATAGGTCCCCGCCGCCATTTCGATCACCCCGCCGTCCGCCACCCGGCCGATCGCCGCGTCGAGCGTCTTCGCGTCCTGCGGCACCCGCACCAGCCGGTCGCTCGCGGCGGCATGGAGCACGGAGCCGTAGAAGGCGGCGATCAACACAAGGAAAGGGACGAAGGATCTTGAAACGTGCATAGGACTCCTGACGCCTCCAGGTCAACACCCAGGCCAACAACCCTGCCGAACGACGAATTTCTTTATAGAGATTTTAGCATAGGTGGGCAGAATTCGACCCTGCGGGGTGTAGAGGCGCGGCCCTGCCGCGCCCCTACGCCTCAAGCCGGCTCGCTCAGCAGGTGATGACCTGGGGGCAGAGGATCTCGGTGGTCGGCTTGCAAGTGGTGCCGCAGCACTTCAGGGGAGCGCCCGTGCAGGAGCACTTGTAGGTGCAGGTTGTCGAGCCCGCCGCGTTCGCCGCCGGGGCGGCGCTGAATGCCAAGGAGAGGACGCCGAGCAGGAAACCGGTACAGAGGAGCTTGCGCATGATGACCTCCTGAACCCGGGGGTTAGGACCGGGTCTCATAGATAGGAGTGTATCTTCGCGGGCTCTTCAGGGACAGCGTCAGCAGGGCGCCGGATGCTCCTCGAACGCCTCGGTCTCCATCTGCACGGTGATGTGATCGATGCCGAAGCGCTCATGGAGGGTGGCGCGGATCTCACCGAGGACGGCGCAGTCGAACCGGCGGTCCTCCACCACGACGTGGGCGGAGATCGACTCCATGCCGCTGGTGATCGTCCAGACGTGGAGATCGTGGACCTCCAGGACCCCGGGCAGATCCGCCAGGGCGTTGTGGACCTCGTTGACGTCGATGTGCGCCGGCGCGCCTTCCATCAGCACGCCCGTGGCCTCTTTCAGCAGCGACCACGCCGAGTAGATCACCAGCAGGGCGATCAGCACCGAGGCGACCGGGTCCGCCCACTGCCAGCCGAAACCCCAAATCAGCGCGCCGGCGGCGATCGCCTGCACGCTGCCGAGGGCGTCGGTCAGCACGTGCAGCCAAGCGCCGCGCATGTTCAGGTTCTCGTCCCGTCCGGCGTGCAGGATGGCGAGCGCCGCCAGGTTGACGAGCAGGCCGCCGACCGCGATCCCCATCATCCCGGGAGCGTCCACCGCGAGCGGCTGGCCAAGGCGGCGGAACGCCTCGATCAGCACCAGGATCGAGATCGCCACCAGCGCCGCGCCATTGGCGAGCGCGGCCAGGATCTCGATCCGGTGATAGCCGTAGGTCTTTTTCGAGGTCCGCGGGCGGCGCGCCATCGACATCGCGAACACCGAGAGGCCGAGCGCGGCGGCGTCCGAAAGCATGTGCCCGGCGTCGGCCAGCAGCGCCAGCGACCCGGTGAGCCAGCCGCCGACCGCCTCGGCCACCATGTAGACGAGGACCAGCCCGAGGGTCCACGTCAGGCGCGAACGGCTGCCTCCGGCATGGGAGTGGCTGTGAGGATGGCCGTGGGAATGGCCGGCATGGGAGTGAGCGACGCTCATGGCTGGCGTTCAGGGTAGCAAAAAGAGGGCCTTCGTGGCTCACGCTTTGCACCTGAACTCCTTGACTCGCAAAGGAGGTACACCATGGAACAGCACAGCCCCCAGGATCTCGAACAGTGCATCGACAACTGCCAGCAGTGCCATGAAATCTGCCTGCGGACGGTCTCCTACTGCCTGCGGAAGGGTGGAAAGCACGCCGAGGCGCCCCACATCCGACTGATGCTCGACTGCGCGGAGATCTGCGAGACGAGCGCGAACTTCATGATCCGCGGCTCGGACCTCCATCGCCTCACCTGCGGCGCCTGCGCCGAGGTCTGCGAGCGCTGCGCCGAGGACTGCGAGCGCATGGGCGACGACGAGACGATGCGGCGCTGCGCCGAGGCCTGCCGCCGCTGCGCCGAATCCTGCAACAAGATGGCGGGGCATGCCATGGCGGGCGCCGGAGCACGGTAGCGGGAACAGATCATCAAATTGCGATAAAAGAATTTGCGCTCCCGGCCGCTGGGGAGTAGGATCTGGGTGTGGCAACCTTTCGAGGTTGCCATCCCGCCCGCGAGCGGACCCCGCAGTATGTGGGTTTCGGTCGCTTGATCGACAGAGCCGCGCGACCCCGTGCGGCGGTACCGGTCCCCGGGCCGGTCCGGGTTCTCCCCTGGACTGGTCGCCGCGCCAGCGGCCTTTCCGGGGGCCGGATTATTATTTCCCCCCGATTATTTATTTCCCCGCGCCTCCAGCACCAGCCGCGTCTTGCGCTCGAAGTACCCCAGTTCCATCCCGACCGGATATCGGTGCGGGTTCACGAAGCGCTTGACCCCTTCGTAGAAACCACCGAGTTGCTCGCGGACTCTCTTGCGAATCTCTTCCAGGCCGGGCGGATCGTAGACCCGGCTCCCCCGCCGGAAGACCGGCACCAGGAGATCCTCCCCCTCGGCGCCGTCCGGGATCGTCTTCCGGCGCGTCAGGTCGAGGGGATCGACCATCGTCGGCACCATGGCGAGATCGTGCCGCTCATCCCAGATCAGATCGCCGATGAACTCCCCGCCCTGGCGGAAACGGCGGACTTGCAGGATGCCGGGATTGGTCGTCTTGACCGTCTGCTCGGAGACCTTCACCCGGTCCTGCCACGCGCCGCCCGGCTCGCGGATCGCCGTCAGCTTGTAGACGCCGCCGAGCGCCGGATCGCCGAAGGCGGTGACCAGCCGCGTGCCCACTCCCCAGACGTCGATCGCCGCCCCCTGCCGCTTGAGCTCCGCGATCAGGGTCTCGTCGAGGTCGTTGCTGGCCAGGATCTGCGCCTTGGGGAAGCCCGCCTCGTCGAGGATGCGGCGCGCCTCGCGGCTGAGCCAGGCGAGATCCCCCGAGTCGAGGCGGACGCCGATCATCTCGTGCCCCCGCTCCCGCAGCCTCCTCCCCACCTTCACGGCGTGGCGCACCCCTGCCAGCGAGTCGTAGGTGTCGACCAGGAAGACGCAGTTGTTCGGCATCGCCTCGGCGTACTTCTCGAACGCCTCCAGCTCGGAGCCGAACGCCAGCACCCAGCTATGGGCGTGCGTCCCCTTGACCGGAATGCCCCAGGTCTTCCCCGCCAGGACGTTCGACGTGCCGTCGCACCCTCCCGCGTAAGCCGCCCGCGCCGCGGCGAGCCCGCCGTCGATCCCCTGCGCCCGCCGCAGGCCGAACTCCAGGATCGGATCGTCGCCGGCCGCGAGACGCAGGCGCGCCGCCTTGGTGGCGATCAGGGTCTGGAAATTGATCAGGTTGAGAAGCGGCGTCTCCAGGAGCTGGGCGGCGAGCAGCGGCCCGGTCACCCGCACCAGCGGCTCCTGGGCGAAGACCACCGTCCCCTCCGGCACGGCGTCGACGTCGCAGCGGAAGCTCAAGCGTCGCAGATGATCGAGAAACCCTGTCTCGAACAGCGGCCCGCCGTCGTTCCCCCGCAATCCGGCCAGATATTCGAGATCGTCGTCCTGGAAGCGCAGGCCCTCGATGTACTCGACGGCGGGCGCGAGGCCGCAGGCCACGGCGAAGCCGCCGCCGAAGGGGTTCTTGCGGAAGAAGAGATGGAAGCACGCCTCCTTCTCCGCCATCCCCGATTTCCAGTAGCCGTAGGCCATGGTGAGCTCGTAGAGATCGGTGAGGAGGGCGAGGGAGTCGCGGTAGACGCGGTCGAGATGGCTCAAAGCGGATCTCCTCTGCGGGTCCAGGGACTGTTTCCGGTAGAATCTTTCCATCCAGGGAGGAAAAATGCGATCCCATTCCAAGCCTCTGCTCGTGGTCCTCGCGTTGAGCAGTCTCGTGCTCGGCGCCGCGCCGCCTCAGGCCGATCCCAAGGCGGAGATCAGCGACATGGATCGACAGCGCCTGACCATGGCCGACATCCGCAATGTCGGCACCGCGATGTTCAGTTGGCTTACCGATCAGGTCGGCGCCAGCGCGGCGGGAGCGCAGGAGACCGAGAAGGCGACCGAAAAGCCGGTCCGCCTGGCACCCTATCGCGTAATCTCCACCAAGGAGCTGAAGAAGCTGCTCGTGCCGCAGTATCTCGAGCGGATCCCGGAGACCGACGGCTGGGGCCATCCCTACGAGTTCCGGCTGAACGTGAAGGATGTTCTAGGCCGGAACGTGATGATGATCCGCAGCCCCGGCCGAGATGGCACGTACTCCGCGAAAAAGTACAGCACCCATGGCTTTGATCCGGAAGATTATGACGAGGACATCGTCTGGGCCGATGGGTTCTTCGTCCGCTGGCCGCAGCGGGGGGATCGCTGAGCGGTCGTTGATCCGCCGAGCGCGACCCAATCCTCCCGACCGGCTGTCTCCGCTTCAGAACGGGCCGGCACCTTCTTTGTAGAAGTCCCTCGCCGGCCATCTCTCGCCGGGCGAGCCTTTCGAAGGAGAACGTCATGATCAAGAGACTGTTCGGACTCGCCGTCTTCGCGGTGGTTCTCACGGCCATCCTGAGCGCCGCGCCGGCTTTCGCGGGCGAAATCCCCACCGCGCTTGCGGCTCCCGCGGCGGGAGGCTGCGGGCAGGCCGTCGTCCTGCCCGCCAAGGGGGAGACCTGCTCGGCCGCGCAGCCGGAGAGCGTGCTGCCGGGCGTAATCGCGCCGCTGACGGCCCGCCCCGGCTACTGCCACTGCGGGTGCAGCAGCGTCCGCACCTGCCACACGAGCGCCGATTGCGGCGGCGCCTCCTGCGATCAGACCCCCTCCTGCTGCTGAGCGCTCCGCGGGCCGCCGCCGTCACGCGTAGGCGGCCCGTATTCCCGTGCAGGAATCCTGCATAGATTCTCTCTCCTCACCCGGCGGCCTCCCGGCCGCTCGATTCACCCCGAGAGGAGGGAGGAGCCACCCATGCCCACCAAGATCCTGGTCGTCTATTACAGCTCGTACGGTCACATCTACCAGATGGCCCAGGCGGTCGCCGAGGGGGCGAAGGGCGTCGAGGGCGCGGAGGTGCGCCTGCGCCGGATCGCTGAGTTGGAACAGGCGCGCCAGGGGATGTCGACCCAGCCGTGGTACGTCCAGTCCCAGGAGCAGCAGCAGGAGATCCCCGAGGTGACGCACGACGACCTGCGCTGGGCGGACGGCATCTGCTGGGGGACCGCTACCCGCTTCGGCAACATGACGGCGCAGATGAAGCAGTTCCTCGACGGCCTGGGCGGCCTCTGGATGAAGGGGGAGCTCGAGGACAAGCCGGCGGGGATCTTCACCAGCACGGCGACCATCCACGGCGGCCAGGAGTCGACCATCCTCACCGCGCTGGTCCCCCTCCTCCACCTCGGGATGATCTTCGTCGGCACGCCGTACGGCCAGAATCCGCAGATCATGGTAACCGACGGCATCGGCGGCTCCCCCTACGGCCCCGCCACCCTCGCCGGATCGGACGGCTCGCGCCAGCCGGTCGAATCCGAGTTGCTGACCGCCCGTAACCTCGGCAGCCGCGTCACCCGTGTCGCCGAGCGGCTCAGGTCGCTCCGGCAGACCGTGGAGCACGGCCAGCAGGGGGAGGTCCAGCAGTACGAGGAGTAGCAAGAAGGGGAGGGAATGCCGCGAGGATCGCGGGGAATGCCGCAATCCCTCCCTCCCAGGCCTGGCAGGCCGCGCCAGGGCTTTGGAAGATCGGGCTTTTTCCCGCAGCGCACCCCTTGAACGCCGCAACAAGGGGATATAAAGCCGTATCCTGGCGAGTGAATGCCGCAATGTGCTCAGCCATTGCGGCATTCACCAGACAAATCACCGCAACCAAGGAATCAAATGACGCGATATCTGTCCTTCACTGAGTTGTTCACTGAAAAATTGCCGCAGAATCTCTCGAAGTAACAGCAAACAGCCATAATCTTGCGGTTATCCTGGCAGGGATTCCCGCAGCTCCTGGAAGAGAAGCGGTATTCCCCCTCAGCCATCGGAACGATTGGCTGGGGATTGCCGCAACTCGGGCGAGAGATGCGGCTTATCGGCGGACTTTTACGCCGAGTTGGACGAGGCGCGGCGATCCCAGGGTCTCGACCGGCGTCCGTCCGGCGACGACCGTCGCGTCGAACAGGTTCTCGGCGGAGAGGAAGACGTCCAACCGGTCGTTGATCGGCCGCCTTATGGAGAGATCGGCCACGACATAGCCGCGCAAGGGGAGCTGGTTGAGGTCGTCGTCGAACTGCTCGCCGGCCCAGCGCCCCTGGAGGAGGATGGCGACCGGCCCCGCGAAGGCGATCCCGAGGGAGCCCTGGTTGCGGGGGACCTGCGGGACGCGCAGGCCGGTGCGCTCGACGCGGGAGTCCGTGTAGAGATAGGAAGCCTGGAGCTCCCAGCGCGGCAGGGGGCGCAGGCGCAGCTCGGCCTCGAGGCCGTCGGCGTTCACCCGGTCCAGGTTCTTCCGCTGCCGGGTGATGAGCTGCGGCGTCGCCGACAGGGTGACGTTCCCCACCGCGCCGTCGATCCGGTTGCGGAACACGTTCAGACGGGCGAAGAAAGTGGCCGAAGGGGTGAGGTCGGCCCCAACTTCCGCGCCTGTCAGCGTCTCCTGCCGCAGGTCCGGATTGGCGAGGGTCTCGACGTTGCCGACGCGGAACGGGCGGTAGAGCTCGTTGAGGGTCGGCGCCCGGAACCCCCGGTAGGCCGAGGCGCGGAGAGTGACGGCGTCGGAGGCGCGGAAGAGGGCGCCGAGCCGGGGGTTGAAGCTGGTCCGCGTCGTCTCGCTCGCCCAGAGGTCGAGCCGCGCGCCGGCGATCAGGTCGAGCCGGGAGGTGACGTCGAAGGTCTGCTGGGCGTAGACGCCGCCGAGGGTCTGGTTCTGGACGTCCCACGAGGCGCGGCGCACGTCGGCGCCGGCGAGCAGGCCGCCGCCGGAGCGCCAGGAAGCCGAGCCGCCGTAGCCGGTGGTCTCGAAATCCTGTTTGGCGGTGAGGAACTCCTGGGAGCGGTCGGCCAGGACGCGCGAGAAGGTGCTGCGGAAGCGTTGCGTCTGGCCGAAGGCGTCCCACTGCCAGTGATCGCCGGACCAGCCGGCCTGGAGGGATTGCAGGCTCGTGTCGTTGGTCTGCAGCGCGGTGCCGTTCCCGCGCTCCTCGCGGAAGGAGTTGATCCCCAGGTGGTAGCGCCCCCACTCAACGCGGCCGAAGAGGGTACCGAAGTCGACGGCGGCGGGCCGGTCCACGGCGCCCCGGTTCTCCGGAGAGAGGATGTAGAAGCCGTCCGTCCTGAAGAGGCGGCCGGAGAGGCTGTAGCCCCAGTGGCCGCTAGCCGCGGCGTCGGCGGCGAAGACCTCGACGTCGCCGGTACGGCGATCGCCGCCGCGCGCGGTCACCTCCAGGGTGTCCGGCTTCGGGGCGCGCGGCAGGAGCTGGATCGCCCCGCCCATCGCCGCGCTGCCGTAGAGCTGCGAGAGGGAGCCGCGGGCCACCTCGACCGCTTCGAGCCCGGACAGCGGCAGCCGGTTCCAGTAGACCCAGCCGCCGAACGGGTCGTTGAGCGGCACGCCGTCAAAGAGCACCAGCGTGCGGCTGGCGCCACTGGGTCCGAGGCCGCGGAGAGATACCCCTTGGGATGTCGGATGGGCGGTGAGGCTGCTCGACCGCCGCAGCAGGCTGAAACCGGGGATCTGCCGGAGCTGCTCGTCGAGTGTGAGGCCCGGCGAGCGGTCGAGGTCCTCGCGGGTGAGGACGGAGGTCGGAGCGACGGCGTCGGTTAGGCGCTCCTGGGCGCGGGAGGCGGTGACGACGAGGGTGTCGCCGAAGGAAACGTCCTTTTTATCGGTGTCCGATTTGGGAGCGGCGGGGTTGGAGGCCATCCAGGCCGCCAGAATCAAAATCGACGCGTTCATGTCCGCAGTCTACCGCCCGATCACCACGCCCCACGCCCCCTTGCCCGCCGGGATGGTGGCGATCACCTTCAGGGTGGCGGCGTCGATCACCGAGACGTCGTTGCTGATGCCGTTGGCGGTGTAGATCCGCTTGCCGTCGCGGGTGACCGCGATCCCCCAGGGGCGCTTCCCCACCGGCACCGTGGCGGTCAGCTTCTCGGTGGCGGTGTCGATCACCGAGACGGAATTGCCGTGGCCATTGGCGACGTAAATGCGCTTGCCGTCCGGCGAGACGACGACGCCGACCGGCTTCGCCGTGGGAGTCAGCTTGATCGTGCGCAGCACCTTGTGACGGATGGCGTCGACCACGGCGAGGGTGCCGCCGATCTCGGCGGTGACGTAGGCCCGCTTGCCGTCCGGCGAGAAGGCGGCGACGCGCGGCCGGGGATCGACCAGGAAGGTGGAGACGACCTCCAGCGAGCGGGTATCGATCACCGAAACGGTGTTGCTGGTCTCCGCCGTCACGTAGACCCAGCGGCCGTTCGGGCTCAGGGCGACCCCCTCGGGCTCGATGCCGACGATCAGCGTAGCGATCACTTTATTTTTCCCGGTCTCGGTGACGGTGGCGGTGCCGGCGTCCTCGTTGGCGGCGTAGAGGCGGGAGCCGTCGCGGGTGACCACGAACCGCTCGGGATCGCTGCCGGCGTCGAAGCGGGCGACCGGCTTGAAGGTGGCGGCGTCGACGGCCACGATGGCGTCCGCGGAGCTCTTGGTGGTCCGGCCGATGTCGCTCAGCGCCACGTAGAGCCGTTTGCCGTCCGCGGTGAGCTGGAGACCGCGCGGCCGGGCGCCGGTGGTGACGGTCGAGATCACCTTGTTGGTGGCGGTGTCGAAGATGGTCACCGTGCCGGCCAGCTCGTTGGTGACGTAGGCGAGCGGGGCGGCAGCGGCTGGCAGGGCGAGAAAAAAGAGGAGGAAAGCGGCTCTCATTCCGTCCACTCCGGAGCCACCTCCTCCACCACCTTCTCCCCGGCATCCACCAGATAGACCGGCTGGATCAGGTGGCGGCTTCGCGGATCGAACCGCAGCGGCATCCCCTTATGGCCATCGAGGCTCAGCTCCTCGATCTTGTCCGTGGCGATCGCATCCGGATACCGCAATGCCAGCTCGGTGACCAGCTTCACCGCCATCCAGCCGCGCCAGGCCGCCTCGTCCATCGGCTGCTCGAAGCGGCGGGAGAAGCGGAGATTGAGGGAGTCGGCGCCGAACTTCCGCAGGTCGTGGTGCCAGTCCACGACATGGATATCGTTGCGGTCCGGATGCCGGGCGAGCGCCTGCCGCCGGAACTCCAGACTGGCGGAGACCGAGTAGATGCGCGGCCGCGGCTCCTCGCCCTGCTTCAGCAGCGGGCCCACCGTGAGGAACAGCCCCGCCGGCTCCTGCTTCGGGGGGACCAGCCCGACGGTGGCGTATTCGGAGGTGGGGACCTCCTGGAACTGAAGCTTGAGGAGCTCCCCCGCCCGCTGCGCCTCTTCCAGCCCGAGACGCGCCCCCCGGCCGGCGGCGGTCTCGGGGTCGAGCCGGAGCGCGAGCGGAATCTGCCGCATCTGTGCAAGCGGTGAAGGCTCCACGAGGTGAGGGCCGGCGGAACGCCGCCGCGGCTTCGCGGCCAGAGCCTCCCCGCCGCCGGCGCCGGCGAGCGCTCCCGCCGCCAGCAGGCCGCGCAGGAAATCTCTCCGGTTCGTCATTTGCGCAGGGTGTAGAGGTAGGCCGCGATGTCCTTGCCGTCTTGCTCGGTGACGCCCAACTGCGGCATCGCCGTGCCCGGCGAGACCTCCTGCGGCTCGCGAATCCATTTGATCATGTTCTCCGGCTGGTTGGGCAGCTTGCCGGCCAGATAGGTGCGGCTGGCGATCCCTTCCAGCGAGGGGCCGACCTGACCGCGGGCCCCATCGATGCCGGGGATGGCGTGGCAGGAGGCGCAGCCGTAGCGCCGGATGGCGTCCGGGCCGCGCGACGGCTCGCCGCCGGTCATCGCCGCCGCCTTCTTCTGGATGTCTTCCGACGCGCTCTTGCCGCACCCATACGGCAGGATGAGCGCCACGGCCAGCCCGGCCGCAGCGAGCGCTTTCCTCTTGCTTCCTTCAACCCCCATGTCCCGTCCCTCCTTCGAGCGTTCGCAGCAGCGTCTCGCTCCGGGTGTGCGCCACCCGGCGCTCCGCCTCCCCCAGCCAGGCCGCGAACAGCCCCAGCCCCAGGAAGATGAAGAGGACGCCGGCGGGAATCCACATGATGAGACCGGCGAGCTGCTGGTCTTCCAGCGGCGAGAGCCCCCACCGGCTCGTCCGCGCCTCGTAGATGGGATACCACAAATGAGGGGCGAACGTCAGGAGCGCCCCCAGCAGGCCGCTGTGCAGCGAGGTGACGAAGACGTAGAGCACGGCCGCCCCGTAGCCGAGCTTGCCGAACCGGCCGTGGATCAGCGTCCACCAGAAGAGGGAGGCGCTGAGGAAGAAGCTCAGGTGCTGGAGGGCGTGGATGAAATCGTCGCCGAGCGTCGCCTGGTAGAGGGCCGGCAGGTGCCAGATCCAGAGCGCCAGGCCGTGGATCAGAAAGACGGCGAGCGGCGCGGTCAGAAAGCGCCAGAAGGCGGCGAAGGCCGGCGCCTGCGACCAACTGCCCGCCACCTCCCGCGACTCGCGCGGCAGCGCCCAGAGAAAGGGCGCGAGCGGCCGGCCGAGCACCATCAGGGGGGCGGCGACCAGGATCAGCAGCTCGTGCTGCGCCATGTGGGCCGAGAACAGGATGTCCCCCAGGGCGTCAACCGGCGAGACCAGCGCCACGAACAGCGCCAGCCAGCCGGCGGCGAAGCACCCCGCCTCCCAGCGCCGGATCCCCTGCCCCACCCCCGCCCGCCGCCAGAGCCGCGCCAGCCCCACTCCGTAGAGCGCGCCCGAGAGCGCGAGGAGCATGACCGTGAACGGGTCCCAACTCCACCAGGAGAGGACGGTGTGGGCGTCGAGGTGGAGATCCCCATGGAGAAACAGGAAAGCCATCAGTCGCACGCCCTGAGCACCAGGTTCGGCACCTCGGTCGCCACGATGACCAGCGCGAACCCCACGCAGGTCCAGAATCCGTAGAGGGCCATGAACCGGCTCCGCGACATCCTCGTGTCCCCGCTCTCGGTCGATCCCTCCGGCTCCCGCCGCATCCGGTTGCGGGCGAACAGCGCGCCGGCGGCGGCGATCAGCAGGGTCCCCAGGGGGACGAGGTGGAGCATGAAGTGCTGCTGATTCCAGCAGGCTGTGGGGGTCAGCATGTAGCTGAGCTGCTCGGCCAGGATCCAGGCGATCGGCCCGGCGATCACCGGAATCCAGAGCAGGACGTCGTGGCGCTCGGGGCGGTTCTCCTCGATCTCTTGGGTGCGGTCGGCCATCGAAGAATCCTTTTCAACCCGCGGAAGCGCCCAGCAGCCCCGGGTCCAGGAAGAAGATGCAGTAGAACGGCACCCAGCAGGCCACCACGAAGTACCAGTACATGCTGTTCAGGCGCATGTCGTCCATGTGCTTGTCCTCGACCGGCCCCTTGGTCAGCAGGGTGATGAGCAGCAGGTTCTCCACGATGCCGGTGACGACGTGCAGCGTGTGGAGCCCCACCGTGGTCCAGATCAGCGAGCCGTAGGCGTGGCTGTTCCAGCGGAAGGTGAGGCGTTGCAGGACGGCGATGCGGACGCCGAGGAAGGCGACGATCAGGACGGTCGCCACGATCAGCCAGAGGCGGATCTTCGGCAGGTCCTCGCGCTCCGCCGCGTCGGCCGCGAAATGCATGGGGACGATGCTGGCGAGCAGGATCGCGAGGTTGAGCGTGGTGATCCCCAGCCCCGGGTGGAGCGTCCCGGCCGGCGGCCAGAGGTGGGCGCCGCCGCGCAGGTAGAAGTAGCTCGCCGCCATGATGGCGAACATCGTCCCCTCGATGCTCATCAGCCCAGCCAGGCCCCACCAGAGCGGGTCCCGGTGGCCAAAGGCGGTCGTGGGCAGACCGGAGACGTCGAGGACCGGCCGCTCGCTCATGACTTCTTCTCCTTGAGGACGTGATGGCCTTGGTCCCCCCGTGGCCAGAACCAGGCGATTAGCGAGATCGCGCACGGCACCGCGCCGATCGGCAGGCCCCAGGGGGTGAAGATGCCGACGATGAAGGTGATCCCCACGCCAAGGGACAGGAAGAAGGGCCAGATCGTGGGGCCGGGGGAGACCTGCCGGTGATCCGGATCGGCGTCGAGCATGCCGGTGATCAGGAACTCCCGGCGGTCGCTGCGCAGGCCGACCACCACCGGCTGATTCTCGCTGCGGTGCCAGAGCGGGGCGCGGGCGCCGACCGTCGGTAGGTACTGGAAGTTATAGGGGGGCGGCGGCGAGGAAGTCGACCACTCCAGGGTGTCCGATTCCCAGGGGTCGTCCCCGGCGGGCGCGCCGCTCATCATGCTGGCGAGCATGTTGCCGACGAAGACCAGCACCCCGAGGCCGAGGATGAAGGCGCCGACCGTGGAGAGCAGGTTCAGATTTCCCCAGCCGGTCTCGGGCAGGTAGGTGTAGACCCGGCGCGGCATCCCCTCGAATCCCAGGATGTGCTGGGGGAAGAAGGTGACCTGAAAACCCAGGAAGACCAGCGCGAAAGAAACCTTTCCCCAGGTCTCGGAGAGCATCCGCCCGGTCATCTTCGGGAACCAGTAGAAGAGACCGCCGAGCAGCGGGAAGACGGCGCCGCCGATCAGCACGTAATGGAAGTGGGCGACGACGAAGTAGGTATCGTGCACCTGGGTGTTGAACGGCACGGCGGCGAGCATAACGCCGGTCAGGCCACCGATCATGAAGGTGAAGATGAAGGCGAGGACATAGAGGAGCGGCGTCTTGAAGCGGAGCTTGCCCCCCCAGAGTGTCGCGATCCAGCAGAACATCTGAATGCCGCTGGGGATCGCGATCATGATGCTCGCGGCGGTGAAGAAGCTCAGGCCCAGTTGCGGCAGGCCGGTGGCGAACATGTGGTGCACCCAGAGGCCGAAGCCGATGAAGCCGGTCGCCACCAGCGACAGTACGAGCGCCATGTAGCCGAACACCTCGCGGCGGGTGAACGGGGCGAGGATCGTCGACACGATCCCCGTCGCCGGGATGAAGATGATGTAGACCTCAGGGTGGCCGAAGAACCAGAACAGGTGCTGCCAGAGCAGCGCGTCCCCCCCCTCGGCGGGGTTGAAGAAATGGGTGTCGACCAGCCGGTCGAGGGCGAGCATCAGGCTCGACAGCATCACCGCCGGCATCGCGAAGATCACCATGAAGGAGGTCACCAGCATCGCCCAGACGTAGATCGGGATGCGGTTGAGCGACATCCCCGGCGCCCGCTGCTTGAAGATGGTGGTGATCAGGTTCACCGCCACGGCGAGCGAGGAGATCTCGGTAAACGTGATCATCTGCGCCCAGACGTCCACCCGTTTGCCGGGACTGAACTGCGGACCGGAGAGCGGAACGTAGGCGAACCAGCCGGCATCCGGCCCGGTGTTGAGGAAGAAGGCGGCGTAGAGGAAGAGGCCGCCGATCAGGTAGACGTAGTAGGAAAAGGCGTTCAGCCGCGGGAAGGCGAGGTTGCGGGTGCCCACCATCATCGGCACCAGGTAGACGCCGAGCCCGAGCATGATCGGCACGGCGAAGAGGAACATCATCGTCGAGCCGTGGGTGGTGAAAACCTGATTGTAAAGATCGGGGCCGAGGAAGCCGTTCTCCGGCCGCGCGAGCTGGACGCGCATCATCAGCGCCTCGATCCCGCCGAGCGCGAAGAAGATCAGGGCGGTCGCGATGTAGCGCACGCCGATCCGCGTGTGGTCCACCTCGGCGAGCCAACCCCAGAGGCCGGAGGCGTACTCCCAGGTCCGCTCGAGCAGGCGGCGGTCCGCTTCAGGAACGTCGGCGGGCGGGTCTTCGACGGTCCGTCCCGGGTCGATCGGTTCGGCGCTCATTGGAGGCTCCCCATTATTTGAGACTTCCTAAATAATCCAGCATGGCCTGCAATTCGTCCGGTTTCAGATTGTTCGCCGGCATGTAGCTGCCGGGCTTGAGGCTCTGCGGATCGACGATCCAGCCGCCGAGGTTGCCGCGGGTGTTGGGGAGGATCGCGGCGGCGAGCGTGCGGCGGCTGGCGAGATGGGTCAGCTCGGGGCCCAGCTTGCCGTTGGCGTCCGTCCCCTGGATGGTGTGGCAGACCGCGCAGGGGCCGGACTCGAAGAGCTGCCGCCCATATTGCTGGCTCGGGGTCGCCGGCAGCGTCGAGCTGGCGAGTTGGGCGTTGTACCAGGCGCCGTAGCGGTCCGGGGGATCGGCGATCACCAGGAAGTCCATGTGGGCGTGCTGATGGCCGCAGAACTCGGCGCAGAGGCCGCGGTAGACCCCGGGGCGGTCGGCCTGGATCCAGATCGCGGAGTCGTGCCCCGGGATCAGGTCCCGCTTGCCGTGCAGGCTCGGCACCCAGAAGCTGTGGATGACGTCGGCGGACGACAGTTGGATCAGCACGGGGCGGCCGGCCGGGATGTGGATCTCGTTGGCGGTCGTCACTATCCGGCTCGGATTGAGGTCCTGGTACTCCACCGCCCACCACCACTGGTGGCCGGTCACCTTGATGACCGTCGCCTTGGGGGCGCCGAGCGAGGCGACCGCCCGGCTGGTCGAGACGCTGGCGAACAGCAGCACGAACAGCGTCAGGATGGTCACCCCGACCGCGCCGGCGACCACCCGGGTCATCCGGCGCCGCGACTGCGGGGCGATGGGGCCGGGCGGGCCGCTGGGGAGGGTCTTCCGCGTGATCGCGATGCCGGTTGCCACCATCACCGCCACGAAGACGGCCGAGCAGACCCAGAACATCAGCCACCAGAGGTTTTCGATGCGGGCCGCCTGGACGCCGTGCGAATGGAGGGAGGAGTGCCCGCCGATCCAGTTGGGGAGGAGAAGGGCAAGGATCATCCGGGCTGCCTCGCCTTCTCCGGCTTCGGCTGCTGACGGGGGCGCGCCTGTTCCGAGGGGCGCGGGAACAGCTCGTCGCTGCGGCTGGGCGCCGCCGGCTTCTCCACCTGGCCGGAGAGCGACCGCACGTAGGCGGTGATCATCCAGATCTGGTCGTCCGGGATGTGGGCGCCGTAAGAGGGCATGCCGTTGGGGCGCCCCTGGACGATCGTGTCGTGGATGTTCTGGCCGCTGCCGCCGTAGACCCAGAGCTCGTCCATCAGCGGCGGGCCGATGCCGCCGCCGCCGTGGAAGTGGCACCCCACGCAGTTGTACTGCACGTAGAGCCGCTCCCCCTGACTGATGCCGTAGGCGTTGCCGTCGTAGGGGCCGCTGAACTTCTGCGCCGGCAGCACGGATCCCGGCTGCAGGGTGACCAGCCGGACCGGCTGGGTGCGGGCGCTGTCCGCCGGCAGCGATCGGAAGTCCCGCTTCTCGCGCGGGCAGCCGGCGAGCGCGAGCCCGAGGGCCAGCGCCCAGGGAACCACGATGAAACCGCGTCGCATGGTGTCCGCTCCTCCCTTCTTCATCAAAGAGCCGCCGAGGTATACCCGGGGCCTCCGAGCCGCGGGATTCCATAGCGGTCCAGCAGGGCGTCGATCTCCGGTTGCCGCCGCTCGATGAACGAGTCGAGCTCGGCGTGCAGCTTGTCGTCCCCGCGCCGCACCCCCATCGACATGTCGAAGACGAAGGGGAGGAACGGCCGGTCGATCTGCGGCGAGACCGCCACCAGCTCCAGGGCCGCCTTCTGCCGGGGGGCGAAATAGCCGGCGAGCGGCCCCCAGACCACCGCCAGGTCGACGTCGCCGCGGGCGACCGCCTCGACGATGCGGGCGGGGGGGTTGGGCTGGGAGTAGTCGCCATAGACGGAATAGCCGGCGATGTTGTCGATGATCCCCCGGTTGGCCAGGGCGTGCGCCGGCGGCGAGTTGTAGCCGTCGTCGCCAACCATCTGCACGCCGATCTTCAGCTTGCGGAGGATCGGATCGTCGAACGATTGGACCGCGATCCCCCGGTCCTTGCGGTAGACGAAGACGTAGGTCGAGCGGTAGTAGGGGCGGGTCGTGGCCGCCAGCTCGACGCTGCTCGGCAGTCCCATCACCACGTCGCAGGTGCCGGCCTTGAGGGTGTTGCGCAGGAATCCGCGGTGCTGGGGCCACCAGGTGTAGCGCAGGCTGGCATGAAGGTCCCGCGCCACCATCTCGGCCAGCCGGTTCTCGAACCCCTCCAGCTTCCGGTTCGAGTACGGCAGGTTGTTCGGATCGGCGCAGACCCGCAGCTCGCGCGCGGCCGGAGCCGGTGCGGCGGCGGCCTCGGCGGTCTCCCTCCCGCCACAGGCGGCGGCGAGGAGGGCGAGCGCCGCGAGCGCCAGCGCGATCCCGTTACGGCAGCGCGAAGACATACAGCATGCCCCCCGGGGTGGTGTACTTCGGCAGGTCCCCCATGGCGCCCACGAAACCGAGCGCGGCGGTCGAGTCGCGCGGATCGAGCCGGCCGGCCACCACCGCGCCGGACCAGCCGCCGACGCCGGAGAGGATGGCCACGTACTGCTTGCCGTCCGGCCCGCGGTAGGTGACCGGCTGGCCGATGATCCCGGAGCCGGTCTTGAACTTCCAGAGCTCCTGGCCGGTGACGGCGTTGACCGCCTTGAACCACCCCTCCATCGTGCCGTAGAAGACGACGTCGCCGGCGGTGACCAGGGCGCCGCTCCAGGCGGGGAAGAACTCCTTGATCTGCCAGCGCGGCTTGTGCGCCGCCAGATCCCAGGCGGTGAAGAAGCCGCGGTGGCCGCCGGGGCCGGGGTACATCCTGACGTTGGCGCCGACGAACGGCGTGCCGGCGATGTAGTTCGCCTCCATTCCCTGGAAGTCCATGCACAGGTTGTTGTGGGGCATGTAGAGCAGCCCGGTGCGCGGCGAGAAGGCGGACGGCTGCCAGTCCTTGGCCCCAGGCGCTGCCGGGCAGATCTGGCGGACGGTCTTGCCGGCGCCGGTCGCCTTCGCCGTCACGTCGCGCATGCGCCCCGACTTCAGGTCGACACCGGTAGTGGAGGTGATGAACGCGTAGGGGTCCGCCGAGAGCACCTCGCCGGTCGCCCGGTCCATGATGTAGACGTAGCCGTTGCGCTCGGGGCGGACCAGCACCTTGCGGCGCTGCCCGTTGATGTCCAGGTCGAGCAGCACGAGCTCGTTGATGCCGTCGTAGTCGAAGTGATCGTGCGGGCCGATCTGGTAGAACCACTTCGCCTGGCCGGTGTCGGCGTCGCGGGCGAAGATGCCGCACGTCCACTTGTTGTCCCCGGGGCGCTGGTCCGGGTTCCACGGCCCGGGGTTGCCGGTGCCGTAATAGATCAGGTTGAGCTCGGGGTCGTAGGAGATCCACCCCCAGACCGTGCCGCCGCCGGTCCGCCACGCGTCGGGGGGCCAAGTGGCGATGCCGCGGTCCTTGCCCTGGTCCATGGCATAGAACGGCTTGAAGTCGGGACCGATCAGCACGTCCTTATCCGGACCGGTGCTGAAGGCCTTCCAGGCGATCTGGCCGGTCTCGGCGTCGAGCGCGGTCAGCCAGCCGCGGACGCCGAACTCGCCGCCGCTGTTGCCGACCAGGACCTTGCCCTTGACCACCAGCGGCGCCATGGTGATCGACTCCCCCTTGTTGATGTCGCCGAGCGGCGTGCGCCAGACCTCCTGGCCGGTCTCGGCATTGACGGCCACGGTCTGGCCGTCGAGCGTGTTGTAGAAGATCTTGCCGCTGGCGTACGCCGCGCCGCGATTGACTTGATCGCAGCAGGCGACCCCCTGGGACGCGGGGTCGACCGGCGGCTTATAGCTCCACTTGAGGGCGCCGGAGTTGGCGAGGTCGAGCGCGTAGAGATAGTTGGGGAAGGGCGCGACGACATACATCGTGCTGCCGACGATCAGCGGCGCCGCCTCGTGGCCCCGCGTGTTGCCGGTCGAGAAGGTCCACGCTACCTTGAGGTTTCCGACGTTCCGGGCGTTGATCTGCCCGAGCTCGCTATAGCGGGTGCTGGCGTAGTTCTTCGCCGGCATCAGCCACTGGCCGTCGTCCTGGCCGGGGGGCTGCGCAGCCACCCGCGCGCCGTTCATCGCGGGATTGCGCGACGAGGAAGGGAGCGGGGTCTTCTCCTTCTGCGCCTCCGACTCAGTGCGGCAGCCCACGGCCGTCAGGCCCAAGGCCAGCAAGATGAAAGCGATCCCCCACCTTCTCGCGACACGATAGAAGAGACCAGAGTTTCGCACTGGCTGCCCTATTGGACCCGCCGGGTTTCGCATTGGCATCTCCTGTTGCGCTTCGAGAGAACTTCACCGTACGGTCCTTTGAAGCAGCAAAACTCGGGCCAGGGCGAAAGCAGAGTAGAAGCAGGCGAGAGTAGGGGATCGACAGCGGGGGTTTGACGAAAAATTTACACCCCCCGTGGAAATCGGAGATCAGAAAGGCGCGGGACGGCAGGGTCTAGATCACCGTCCGCACGGGAGGGGAGCCTACGACTCGCTGGCGCACTCTTGGGAGCTGACTGTCCAGCCCGGCGGGATATTGCACGGATCGACCCGCCTGCACTCCCCCGTCTGGGGATTGGTGCCATACAGAACGACATCGATGCAGTCGGTCGCGAATGCGGACCGGCTCCCCAGGGCCAGCAGACTGAGACCGATGAACGCCAACCCGGCCAGACGCAGCTTGAGCTTGGACATGAGTTTCTCCTTGGAATGAAACTCTTTACGCAAGCCTTGAGCGATAGTTTCTTACCAACTGGAGGGAGAAGCAGGCCGGCGGTGGAGCCGCCGGCCTTCGAGATCAGCCGGCGACGGGGCAGCCGGAGGTCGAGGTCGCCCAGCCGTCCGGCACGATGCACGGATTGGCGTAGACGCAGCAGGTGCCGGTCGTCGGGTTGGTGGCGTAGGTAATGACCTGGATGCAGCTACCGTTGTAGTGCTTCGTGGGGCAGTCCTGGGCGGCATCGGCCGATCTACCCAGCGTACAGAGGCTCACGAGGACGAACGCAACTCCAAGCAAACGCAGCTTCATGACGATTCTACTCCTTCCAGAAACAGGTATCTCTGCCGGGATCCCGCCCCCGTGCTTCCAGGGGCTCTGATACTCAAGCCTCTATATTTCGGGCAAAAACAAACGCAAAGTCAATAAATTTTCCCCAATTAACTTGTATAAATTGACCTATCCCTGGCGAAGACACGATCAGGGGCGGCAGGAAGCTCCATCCTTGGAGGCCGGCGCCCCCCAGTCCGCCGCCTCCCGGCAGCGGCCGAGCTCGGCGAGGGCCAGCGCCACCGTCCGGGCGTGATCGGCGGTCGGTTGCGCCTGCCAGACCGCCTGGGCAAGCTCCAGCGCGCGGGCGCCGTCGCGTACCGACGGATCAGGGCAGGCGGCGAGGAGGCGAGCCAGGGCGTGGCTCAGCAGGCCGCTGGTGGGCATCTGCTTCAGATCGCCCTCCAGCCGCCGCCGCGCCTCGGCGTAACGGCCGAGGCGGACCAGCGTCTCGGCCGCGCCCAGCCGGGCGGTCTCGTCGCCGGGCGCCAGCGCCACGGCCTGTCCATACTGCTCCAGCGCTTCCGGGAGATGGCCGCCGTCGCGCAGGGCCTGGGCCAGCAGGCGGCGGGCCTCGGCATCCTCCGGCCGCGCGGCGACCACCGCCTCCAGATGGGTCCGCGCCTCGGCGGGGGCGCTCCCGGCGAGCAGCGAGCCGAGATTGAAATGGGCCGTGACGTTCGACGGGTCCAGGCGGAGGGCATCGCGGAGCTGCCCGGCGGCCCCGTCGCGATCCCCGGCGGACGCCAGGACCGAACCGAGGTTGACCCGCGCTTCCACGCTCTCCGGCCGCGCGGCGAGGGCCTTCCGGAACTCCTGAGCCGCATCCGCGTAGCGCCCGGCTTGGGCGGCCACCCGGCCCCGCATCAGCGCCACGCGCTCCCCCAGTCGCAGGTCCGCCACGCCGTCCAGCAGCGGATCGGGGGCCTTCAGTCCCACTTGGCCGGCCCGCGCCAGATGCTCCTCGGCCCGGGCGCGGTCGTTCAGGCCACGGTAGGCCAGGGCCAGCGGATAGTGGAGGCGGTTCGCCGCCGGCACCGCGGCGAGGGCAGCCTCGAGATGCTCCACGGCGGTTTTGAAATCCCGGCGCGCCAGAGCGGCCTGACCGAGGAGAGAGCGCGCGGCGGCGTTCGTGGCCGGGACCGCGGCCGCCTTCCGCAGCGCGGCCTCGGCCTCTTCCGGCCGCCCCTGAAGCAGGCGGATCTCCCCCAGATGGACCCAGCCGGCGACGGCGCTGGGAGAGATGCCGGGGGATATCTCCAGGGCGCGGGTAAAAGCGGCCGCCGCGTCGTCGAGCCGGCCGGCGGCCTGATCGGCGGCGCCCAGCAGGTAGGGCCAGCGGGGATCGCCGGGGGCGAGGGCCGCCGCGGCGCGGAAGCGGTCCGCCGCGGCATCGTTGAAGCCGTAGGCGAGATAGACCTGTCCGAGGTCGCCCGGGGCGCCGAGGGTCCGCATCTCCGCGATCTGCGCCGCCACGGCGGGCTCCAAGCCGGAGAGATCCGGGACGCTCGCCGGAGCTCCGAGCGCCAAGGCGAGGGCGAGGGCGAGCGCGTTCACTGTTTCTTCCCCGTACCGCGGACGAGGGTGGTGTACGCCCGCGCTGAAGGCGGCGGGAAGGACTCGACGAGGCCGTCCGGCCAGAACACCCGCACCTCCGTCACCTCCGGCGCCTCCCCCAATCCCACCAGCACCCGCGGATCGCTCGCCGAGGCATAGCTGCCGTCGGTGGCAACCCGCCGCCAGAGCGCCGGCGCGCCCTTCCGCCGCACCTCGACGCGGGCGCCGAGCATGTCGCGTTCCGCTTTGGTACCTGCCAGCCGCAAGCCGATCCAGGGGGGGCGGCTCTCCATTGCATTGACCAGCAGGCGGACCGGACCGTCGGCGTCCACCACCAGGATGTCGGTGTCGCCGTCGTTGTCGACATCACCGAAGGCGGCCCCGCGCGATACCGCCGTTTTCCGGAAGGCGGGCTCCTCCACCATCGCGAACCGGCCGCCGCCCAGGTTGCGGTAGAGCTGGCCCGGTTGGGCATAAGGGGTCAGCCCCGATCCCGATCCCGTGGCGCCGGCGAGGTTGACCGCGCCGTTGAAGACCGCGAGATCGAGCCGGCCGTCGCCGTCGAAGTCGAGCCAGCCGGTGCCGAACCCCGTATAGGGGAGGCTCGGCGCGCCCAGCCCCGAGCGCGCCGTGGCGTCCTCGAACAGGCCGCCGCCGAGGTTGGCGTAGAAGGTATTTGTCTCGGCCGTCAGATGGGTGACCAGGAGATCGTCCCGGCCGTCGCCGTCGGCATCCCCGGCCGCGATCCCCATGCCGGCCTCGGGGCGTCCGGCGGCATTGAGGGCGACGCCGGCGATGAGACCGTCCTCGCGGAAGGTGAGGTTCCGCTGGTTGATCCAGAGAAAGCTGGCGGCGCCGTCGTTGGCCGCGAAGAGGTCGGGCCAGCCGTCGCCGTCGAAATCGTCCGCCACCACGCCCAGTCCGGGACCGGCCTTGCGGCCGACGCCGGAGGGGAGGGAGACGTCCTCGAAGGTGCCGTTCCCCCGGTTGCGGAGCAGGCGGTCGGGCACCGGCGCGAAAGCCGAGGGGCCGCAGTAATCGCGCCGGGTGTTGGGGGCGTAGCAGCGGACGTCCCGGGCCACCTGGTAATCGACGTAGTTGACGACGTAGAGATCGAGCCAGCCGTCGCGGTCGAGATCGGCGAAGGCGGCGCCGGCGCTCCAGCGCGGATCGTCCGCCCCGGCCCTGGCCGTGACGTCGGCGAAGGTGCCGTCGCCGTTGTTCCGCCAGAGCTGGTTCGGGCCGAAGTTGGCGAGGTAGAGGTCGATCCGGCCATCGTTGTCGAAATCCCCGGTGGCGGTTCCCATGCCGTAGCCCGTGGCCCGGATGCCGCTCGCCGCCGTCACATCCACGAAGCGCGGGGCGGGATTCTTCCCCCGCGGAGTGATCAGGTCGTTGCGGAACAGGCGCCCCCAGCCCGCCGGTCCGGGATCGGGAGAGCCCGGCTTAAGGGCATGCCCCTGGACCACGAAGACGTCGAGATCGCCGTCGCCGTCATAGTCGAAGAGGGCCGCCCCGCCGCCCATGATCTCCGGGAAGTAGAGCTCGCCGCTCTGCCCGGTCGAGTAGGTGAACGCCAGCCCCCATTCAGGAGCGCGGTCGGTGAACAGGGCGGGGGAAGGGACGCCCAGGGTGGGGGCCGCGAGAAGCAGGAAAAGGAAGGCCGGAAAAATCCCAATAACCTCTCCCCTCGGCCATGCGACACCGCTACGGAGGCCACGGGGACGGCGGGGCGTCTCCTGTTGGCAGGCCACCTCCGATTGATCGCGAGATGTTTGGCTCTTTCCGAGAGGGAATGACAGTGGCCTGCCAGCCAGAGACGCCCCGCCGTTGGAAACCTCCGCAGAGTCGGCGCACATCGTCTGGGGCGTCTCTACGGTACGGTGGCGCGATAGCCCGAGGGAGAGGTTACGGAGGTAGCAGCCTCCGCCGCCGCCCGGAACCGCCGCACGATCTCCCCCGCCGGCTCCACCTTCTCGATCCCGGCGACGCTCTTGCCCGCCTGGAGGTAATCGCTGTAGGAGAACGTCGTCGCGGAGCGCTTCAGCTTCCAGACCGACTGCAGCGCGTAGATGGTCCGCATCCAGTGCTTGGTCTTGCGGCCGCGCAGCATCCAGCGGGCGATCGGGCCGGCCTTGGTGCCGGCCTTCTCGATGTAGGGGGTGCGGATCACCGCCACCGGCACACCCGTGATCCGCTCGGTCAGCACGATGTCGTCCGCCGCCGCCCGCACGATCGCCTGCTTGTAGTCCGCGTGGGTGGTACACTCGGTGGTGGCGATGAAGCGGGTGCCCATCTGGACCCCGGCGTAGCCCATCTCCAGAGCGCGGACGAAGGCATCCTCGTCGCCGACGCCGCCGGCGCAGACCACCGGCACGCCGAGATCCCCCAGCTCCGCGATCAGCGCCTCGGCGCTCCTCCCCCCCGCGTGGCCGCCGGCCCAGTTGTTGACCGCGATCAGGCCGTCTACCCCGGCCTCCAGGCCCTTCATCGCCCACTTCCGCTCGGTGACGTCGTGATAGACGAAGCCGCCCGCGGCGTGAGCCTTCTCCACTACCCAGCGCGGGTTGCCGAGCGAGGTGACGAAGAAGCGGACGCCGGCCTCGATCGCCTGATCCACGAAGCGCATCATCCGCTCCTCATAGACCTTGGAGGAGCGCTCGACGATGACGTTCATCCCCACCGGCTTTTTCGTCAGGCCGCGGATCAGCGTCATCCCGGCGCCGAACTCGTAGCCATGGGCGTAGACCATCGACAGCGGCTGGAGGACGCCGATGCCGCCCGCCTCGGAGACCGCCGCCACCAGCTCCGGGTTGCTGCACGGATACATGGCGCCGCAGATCAGCGGCACCTCGATGCCGAGCTGGCGGGTGAGCGGGGTGTCGAGAAAGCTTCCCAGGTTCCCCAACTAGGGCTCCACCGCCACGCCACGCCAGAAGGCGATGTGGTCCTTGATGTTGGCCGCCGCCGGCTTGGGGTCCGGGTAGTACCAGGCGGCGTCCGGGTTCTCCAGGCCGTCCACGGCAAGGGTGTAGTAGCTCGCCGTCCCCTTCCAGCCGCAGACCGTGTGGGTGTCGCTCGGCTGCAGGAACTCCCGCTTGACGGAATCGGGCGGAAAATAGACGTTCCCCTCGACCGTCTCATACGCGTCCGTCTCCGCGATGACCTTTCCGTTCCAGATGGCTTTCGGCATGGGTCCCTCCTTGGAAGCAAGTCGATGGTAACTGAAACCTGTTATTCTGGAACTGTAGCTCCCTTTCATCCTGGAGGTGGCGCAGTGAGACGCTGTCCGCTCCGCATCCTCGGCCTGATCCTGCTGCTGGCGGCCCCTTGCCTGGCGTCCGTGGCTGGGCCTCGCCCCAGCGTCGCCGAGATGGTCGACCGGGACGACCGGAAGGCCCTCAGTGCCCTGGGACCGGCGGCCCTGCCGGAGCTCGCGCGCCTTTACGCCGGTGGGGACGACGACCGGAAGATGCGGATCGCCGGCATCTTCTACGAGCTGGACCGGCGCTCCCCCGAGGCCGAGCAGGCCCTGCTGAGGGACGCCCACACCGCAAATCCCGACCTGCGCATCGCGGTCCAGTATGCCCTCGGGCGGGTCAGCGACAGCGAGAAGGTGGTCGACACCCTGCTCGACATCATGCGCAACGACGGCAGCCCGATCTTCCGCGACAAGGCGGCCTGCGCCCTCTCCTACGATCAGATCCACCTGACCGAAGCGCAGAAAGTACGCCTCTACGCGGGGCTGATCGACGCCCTCGCTGATCCCAAGCCCCAGGTGCAGGTGATCGCCATCACGTCGCTAAAGATCCTGACCGGGCAGGACAAGGGGTTCCGCCGTTCAGATCCACCCGAGAAGAAGCAGCAGAGCATGGAGGCCTGGAGACGATGGCTCGCCGAATATCGTTCCAATCTCTAGCGCGCCCATCTTTAGCCGCCGGAGCGCTGCTCCTGCTTCTGGCCGCTGATTTGTCGTGGGCCGCCGGGGCGGCCGCTCCGCCCTTCCTGGTCCGCTACAGCTTCGACGATGGGGCCGTCGCCACCGGACCGGACACCTTTACCGTCTTCCACAACGCCAAGGGGAGCGTCCAGCTCTCGACGGCGTTTCACGTCAGTGGCTACCGCTCGCTGGAGATCCGGGACGTCGCCGGGGATGGCGACTTCCCCGAATTGGAGGGGTTCTTCCCCGAGCGCCGGGAGGGCCGGCTCTTCCTTCATTTCTCCCTGCTCACCGCTAACCCCAAGCAGGAGCTGAACGTCGCCCTGGCCGGCCCCGCGCGGTTCGGGCTGCGGAAGGACGGCATCGCCCTCTGGCTCATCGTCCGCGACGGCTACCTCCGCCACATCTCGGACAGCATCCCGAAGCGCCTTCTGGCCGTGAAGCCCTTCACCTGGTACGGGATCGACGTCGACTACGACGTGGCGCGCGGGCACTACGACCTGCGCATCGCCGAGGAGGGGAATCCCAAGCCGGTGATCTCCCTCCGGGACCAGCCGAACGCCTCCGCGCAGCCGGGAGCGGCGGTGAATGTCTTCTCCTTCATCGGCGACCTGGACGACCGATCGAACGTCGACTACTACGTGGACGACGTCGTCCTTGGCTCCGATATCGATGCGAAGCGCCCGCGGTTCGTGGCGCCGGGCCGCCGCAAGTTCTTCGTCGACACCTTCGCGGAGCAGGCCAGCCTGTTCAAGAAGATCCGGCAGCCGGGAAGCCCCGTTTCCTGCCCGCCGCTCCTCGATCTGGCCGAAGTGGGCTTCTCCCCGCGCGACCTCTTCGAGGCGAGGGTGGCCGGCCGGCTGGACACGCTCGAGGCGTTCCTCGCTCCCGGTCCATCGCCGAGGGTGGACTCGTCCACACCGCCGAAGCTGCGGGCCGTGGCGTTCTGGAAGACGGGCTGCTACCAGATGGAAGAGGGGAAGGCGAATGAGGCCCTGAAGGCTTTCGACGCGGCGGTCCGAGAGTCGCCGGAGGCGCCTCTCTATGATCTTTCGCGCCTCCTCGCGCTGACCGCTCTCAAGCGCTGGCCGGAGGTGGACGATCTCCTGGTGAGCCTCCATGTCCGCTGGGCGGACGATCCGCGCTACGCCCTGGCCTCGGCGCTGGTCGCCGCCCAGCGGAAAGACCTGGACGAGGCACGCGCCTGGCTCGATCCCGCCGCCGTGGAGGCGCTCCGCCGCGAGCCCCCGCTGGGCCGCCTCGCCGGCGGGGACTGGACCGAGGACGTGATCGCCGCCCTGCGCGCCGGCGATCCGGAGGGGTGGAAACGCTGGCGCGCCCTGTCGCTGGCGAGCGAGCAGCACTTCCACCTTGCCATGCTCGACAGGCGGACGGCGGAGGCCCGGGACTACGCGCTTCAGATGGCACAGCGCCTCAAGGCCGTGAAGGCCCCCGCCGGAGCCTGGCTGGAGCGCGCGGGCGACGCCGCCTTCGCCCGCCGCGACCTCGACGAAGCGCGGCAGCTCTACGGCCAGGCCAGGCTCGGCGGCGCCCGCGAGACCGCCATTCTGCTCAAGCTGGCGGACGTCCATTTCCTGCTCGGCGATCTCGCCGCGGAGAAGGCCCTGCGGGAAATTTTCTATGGCAGCCTCGATCCGAAGTAGGTACCCGGAACGACGTTAGCGGAACCGGCCCGCCCGGGCATCAATGCCCGGGCGGGGCCCGCTACAATGTCCCACGGGAGGGTGCACCCATGGACCGAAACGACCTGCTGAACCGCTACCGCCAGACCCGCTCGCTGAGCGTCAAGCTCTGTGAGCCGCTTCATCCCGAGGACTATCGCATCCAGTCGATGCCGGACGTCAGTCCGCCATGGTGGAACCTCGGCCATACCACCTGGTTTTTCGCCAAGAATCTGCTCGAGCCGTTCGGCCTTTATTCCGCCGAGGACGCCAAGCTCGAGTTCGTCATGAACTCGTACTACGAATCGCTCGGACCCCGCATCCGCCGCGACCACCGGGGACTGGTGACCCGGCCGAGCAACGACGAGGTCTACCGCTTCCGCGAGTCGGTGGACGGCCGGATCGAGGAGCTGCTCCGCACCGCGCCGGACGCGGACCTCGACCGCCTCCGCTTTCTCGTCGTCACCGGCGTGCAGCACGAGCAGCAGCACCAGGAGCTGCTCGTCACCGAGGTCAAGCACATCCTGGGCAGCAACATCCCCGAGTTGCGCGAGGCGTACAGCCCCGCCTCCGAGGTCGCTCGCCACGGCGCGCCCGCGGCGAGCTGGGTTCCGTTCGAGGCGGGGATCCAGGAGTTCGGCAACCGCGAGGGGGGGTGGTGCTGGGACAACGAGATGCCGGTCCACAAGGCTTGGCTCGACCGCTTCGTGCTGATGAACCGCCTGGTCACCAACGGCGAATACCTGGAGTTCATGGCCGACGGCGGCTACCGCAACCCACTCCTCTGGCTCTCGAACGGCTGGGCCAAGGTCAAGGAGCAGGGGTGGACGGCGCCCTTCTATTGGGAAGAGAAGGAAGGAGGCGGCTGGCAGTTGTGGGCCCTCTCCGGGGTCCGCGACGTCGATCCGGACGAGCCGGTCTGTCACGTCAGCTTCTACGAGGCGGAAGCCTACGCCCGCTGGCGGGGCGCCCGCCTCCCCACCGAGCGCGAGTGGGAGCACGCCGCCCGCATCTCCGGCTTTCCGGGCGGCAACTTCCTCGACAGCGGCGCCCTCCACCCGGTTCCCGCCGGGACCGGCGGCTCGGGACTGCTGCAGATGGGCGGCGATCTCTGGGAGTGGACCTCGAACCACTACGAGCCCTACCCGGGCTACCGGCCGTTCGAGGGCCCGCTGGTGGAGTACAACGGCAAGTTCATGGACAACGTCCGCGTGCTGCGCGGCGGCTCCTGCGCCACTCCCGCGAACCACATCCGGGCGAGCTACCGCAACTTCTGGGCGGCGGACACCCGCTTCCAGTTCAGCGGCATCCGGCTGGCGAAAGGCGCCTGAGGTGCCCGAGGTCGTCGTCGTCGGGGGCGGCGTCATGGGCGCCAGCGTGGCCTGGCACCTCGCCGCCCGCGGCTGCCGGGACGTGGTGGTGCTCGACCGCGCCGCCGCTCCGGGAGAAGGGAGCACGGGGCGGGCGACCGGCGGCTTCCGCGCCCAGTTCGCGACGCCGGTCAACATCCGCCTCTCCCTGCTCTCCCGCGAGAAGCTGCTCCGCTTCCCCGAGGAGATCGGCGCCGATTCCGGATACCGCCCGCATGGCTATCTCTTCCTGGCCGGCGACGAGGCGCAGATGGCGGCCCTGCGGTCGATCCGGCCGCTCCAGTGGGAAGTGGGCGTGCCGGTCGAGGAGATCGGCCTGGAGGATATCCGGCGGCTCAACCCGGCGGTGCGTCTCGATGGCGGTTCTTTCCCTCCAATAATCGGCGGCTCCTTCTGTCCGATCGACGGGTTCATCCGTCCTCTGAACATCCTGAACGGCTACGTGGAGGCCGCGCGGCGGCTGGGAGTGCGGTTCGACTTCGGCGTCGAGGTGACCGGCTTCGCGGTCGCCAAGCGCCTGCCCGGCCGGGTGACGCACGTGGAGACCACGGCCGGCCCGATCGCGGCACGGCACGTCGTCAACGCGGCGGGTGCCTGGGCCGGCACGCTTGGCCGGCTCGCGGGGGTCGAGATTCCGGTCTCGCCGCTCCGCCGGCAGGTGGCGCCGACCGTACCGACGAACGCGCTGCCCGAGGAGATGCCGATGACGATCTTCCTCGAGGACGGCTTCCACCTGCGGGTGCGCGACGGCCGCGTCCTGCTCCTCTGGCCGCAGCCCCCCGCCGGCTCCGATCCGTTCGACGCGAATTTCGACGAGAGCTGGCTGCCGGGGGTGCTCGAACGGGCCCGCGCCCGCATCCCCTCTCTCCAGGACGTGCCGGTGGACCGCGCCGGCTGCTGGGGAGGCCTCTACGAGATGTCACCGGACAAGCACGCGATCCTGGGGCTGGCGCCGCGGCTGGACAACCTCTGGCTGATCAACGGCTCCTCCGGCCACGGGGTGATGCACTCCCCCGCCCTCGGCCAGCTCGTGGCGGAGATGATCCTCGACGGCAAAGCTTCGGCGATCGACGTCCACAGTCTGCGCCCCTCGCGCTTCGCCGAGGGGGAGCCGATTCCGGAGTTTCACCTGCTGTAGGAATTCACCACTCCAGCGTCCCCGCCGGGCCTTTGAACGGCCCCACGATCTCGCGGGTGATCCAGCCGCCATAGAAATCCCCCTCCTGCGCCTGTACCTGCTCGCCGTCGACGAGGCAGGCTTCCATGGCCTGGGGGTAGAAGGCGACGTAGCCCATCATCGGCTCGTAGATCCGCGTGGGCAGCGGGAAGTACCACGCCGCCAGCTCCGCGCGCTTACCCGTAACCTCGAGGTCGTAGTAGCGGGCGAGCCCCTTCCACTCGCACCAGGTCGCCCGCGGATTTTCTTGCAAAAACTCCATGTGGACGTCTTCGGGAGGAATGTAGTAGACCGGGGGGTGGCTGGTCTCGAGGACCCGCTTGGCCCGGCGGGTGTCGGCGATCGTCACGCCGTTGAAGCGGACTTCGATGTGTCGGGAGGAATCTTCGAGCGCGGGGGGACGGGGGTAGTCCCAGACCGATTCCTGACCCGGGCCGGGCTCGATGCGCTGGATCGTCATGGTGGCCGAGGATAGCCTGAAAACGTAAGGGGCGGCCCCGCGCGGGACCACCCCCCTTACAGGACTACCGCTTGGCGAGCTCCGGCTCGTGGACCTCGGCGTTCGCCGGGAGCGCTGAGCCCTGGGCCGCCGGCTGACCCGGCTGACCCTGGGGCTGGTCCGGCTTGATCGCGTTCAGAGCCGCGTCCGGCGTCAGGTTCTGGCGCTTGGCCTCTTCCTTGACGGTGTTCGTGGCTTCCCTGGCGACGGTCTTCACCTTGTCCACCACGTTTTCCGCGGTGAGCCCCTGGTGCTGCGCCTCTTCCTTGACCTTGTCGACCACGGCCTCGGCGACGTGCTTGCCCTTGTCGAGAGCCTGCTGCCCCGCCTCCTTGACGTCGTCGAGCAGGCGGTCGCGGGTCTCGCCCATCAGCTCGTCTTCCTTGTCGGTCGAGGGAACCGCCAGACCGGCGATGACGCCGAGCGCCAGGACCGCGGCGCCGACCATGAGGGGGTTCTCCTCCATGGTCTGCCAGAATCCCAGCCGGGCGCCGCGCGCCTTCTGCTTCGCCTGGCCACGGAGAGCGGAGGCCCGGTGCGCGACCTCGTGGCCCATGGAGGACGCCTTGTCCGCGACCTCGTGGCCGAGCTCGGACGCATGCTCCTTGGTCCAGTCAGCGGCGTCGCCGACCTTGCCGGTGGCACTGGAGAGGGCATCCTTGGCGCTGCCCGCCAGGTCCTTGACCTTGTCGCCGGCCGCCGACAGCACGCCCGAGCTCTCCTCGGAGTCATACTCGGTGCCCGAGTAGGAGCCCGTCCCGGCGTACCCCTGCCGGTAGGAAGTGCGGCCGTAGCCGTAGGCGCCCGAGTTGACGCCACGATATTCGCCGCGGTATTCGCCGCGATAGCGGCCGTCGTAGGCGTCGGCCTTGTCGCTCTTGCCGGAGCTCTCGACCAACAGCCAGCCGAGGCCGAGGCCGACCACGGCCGCGGGCATCGGATGCTCGCGGGCGACCTGCCACAGCTTGCTGGCGCCGGTGCTCGAGCCCCCCTTGAAGAGGTTCCAGAGCTCCAGGCCGATCTCCTTGGGGGTCATCTTCGCGTCGAGAGCCGCGAAGGTCTCGTCCATGTCGGACCGGGTGCGGTCGATCTCGGAGCGGATCTCTCTGGAGTTCATCCCGCTGCCCGCGTCGAGGTCCGAAGTGCCGGTTACGAAATCTTCTCTTTGAGCCATTCTTTGTTCTCCTGCAAGCTTTGGGTGGTTCTCTGGGGAGTGATGCTCTCTTGCTTGAGGGTCGCGAGCGCCTTCTTGATGAGAGAGTAGCCGACCGCGGCGAGGATCCCGCCGACGATCAGCGGTGCCAGCCAGACCGCCACTTCCTGGTTCATGAAGTTGTTGAGGATCGACGTCAGGCCGTAGACCGCCGCCAGCAGCAGGGCGATGGCGCCGAGGAGGGCGACCGCGCCGCCGACGGCGACTTCGCCGAGGTTGGCGCCGATGCGCGAGGCCTTCTCGGACATCTCCGTCTTGGCGAGGTTTACCTCCTGCTTCAGCAGGGTGCTGGACTCCTGCGTCAGCTCCTTCAGCAGTTGGCCAATGGACCGTTCTTCCTTGCGTTCACCGGGTACCGCCATGGCTTACACCCCCAGCGGCGTGTCGTTGAGCGTCGTGCCGGCGTTGGCGCCGCCAAGGTCGGTGCTCCGCTCCGGAGTGTAGGTCGTGCGGGTCGCCGACTGCCCCTGGTACCCCTGGTAGGAGGAGCGGCCGGTGGACTGGGGGTACCCCGTCCAGGCACCGCCGTCGTAGCCGGAGCGGGTGCCCTGGCTCGGGCTCGAGGCCTTGAGGAACCGGGCCAGCATCAGGCCCGCGATCAGCGTGCCGCCGAGGAAGACCTCGGGGCGCCGCCGCGCGAAGTTCTCGGTGTCGCGGACGAAGCCGCGCAGGTCGTTCTCGCGCAGGTAACCGGAGAGCCGCTCCACCTGCTGGGCGGCGCGGTCGGCATACTGGCCGAAGTCGCCGGCCTGCTGCCCCTCGTTGAGCTTGCGGCCGGTCTCGCGCAGCGCCTGAGCCAGCGAGCCGAGCCGCTCTGCGGCTTGGTCCTTCTGCTGACCGACGAGGTTCTGCACGTGGTCGCGCGCCTGGTTGGCCACGTCCTTGGCCTGCTCCTTGGCGTCGCTCGCCAGGGTCTTGGCCTGCTCCTTGGCGTCATGGGCGAGCTCCTGGGCCTGGGCCTTGACGCCCTGGGCGGGCGGCAACTCGTGGGACGGGTCGAGATTGGGGGTGGCCGTGTTCTGGCCGCCGACTACATCTGTTCGCTTTGCCATCTGATCTCTCCTTCCGATGTGGTTACTGCGGCCCGCTGTGCTTGAAAACTTCTTCTGAGGAGAGCACCCGGCCTCGATGTTCAAGGCCGCCGCGTTCGATTCTTGATAGAGCAAGAGGTGTGCCAGAATCGCCGGATGAATCACCACGGACGGCAAAATATTTCGAGCGGCGCCCCCTGGGAGCCGATCGTCGGTTACTCGCGGGCGGTGCGGGTGGGACCCTGCATTCACGTCGCCGGCACCACCGCCCTCGACGCGGAGGGCAACGTCGTCGGCGCCGGCGACCCTTACGCGCAGACGATCCAGATCCTGAAAAACGTGGAGGCGGCCCTCGCCAAGGCGGGAGCGCGGATGGCCGACGTCGTGCGCACCCGGATCTTCACCACCGACATCGGCAAATGGCAGGAGATCGGCCGGGCGCACGGCGAGTTCTTCCGCGATATCCGCCCGGCCGCCACCATGGTGGAGATCAGCCGCCTGATCTCGCCCGACATGCTGGTCGAGATCGAGGCGGACGCGATCCTTCCGGAATCGACCGGATGACCTACTGATCGTTGTGCAACTCGATGAACTCGTAGACGAAGTTGTTCGTGCCGAGGGCGTCGGAGAACTCGTTGATCACCACCCCCTTGGCGCAGCCGGCCGCGGCGCCGCTGCCGGGGGTGCCGTTGCTCGACGCCGAGGTCGTCCAGCTCGTGCTGGTGCCGGCGGCGAGACAGGGGTCCTTGCGCTGGACCGTGCTCCCCGCGGCCGACGGCATGGCGATGGTGGTGCCGTCGATCAGGGTTCCCGAGGCATTGGTGAGCCTGTAGGTCTCGCTGCCGTTGATCACCGGCATGATATCGGCCGAATTCAGGTAGACGGTGTTCGACGGCAGCGGCGTGCCGCCCCGCCAGAAGGTCTCGAACGCGCTCTTGGTGGCGTTGCGGCCGATCACCAGGTAGCCGCCAGCGGGAATCGAAGTGCCGGTGGGGATGGTGTAGGTAAAGGCCGCGTTGGCCTGCGTGAGCTTCCAGCCGCCGACGTTGACGCTCACTCCCCCGCCGCCGCCCGAGCCGTAGGTGATCCACATCGGCGCCGACCAGATGTCGTTGCCGTCGGCCTGCACCGCGTGGACGTAATAGTAATAAGTACCGGAGCTCAGGGTCTCGGTCAGGCTGAGCGTCGAGGCGCCGGACGCGGAGCGGTAGGCGGACGCGGGCACACCGCCGCCGATCTGCCCGCGCCAGATCTGGAGCGAGGAGACCGACTCGCCATCTGGATCGTAGACCGCCGCGCGCAGGCTGGCGCCGCCGGCGGAGGTGAAGATGTCCCCCATGAGGTGGGCGCCGTCGGTGGTGGCGAAGACGAGCTGGGCGTTCGAGTCCTCGGTGGCAAAAAAGTGACGCGCCTTGTGGGCCTGCATCAGCGCGAGCTTGGTGAGCGCCGGCGAGGAGCCGTTGGGCAGCAGGTAGACGGTGCGGTCGGGGAGGCCCAGCCCGTAGGTGGTGCAGTGGGCGTCGTGATCGGCGACCGGCCCGAGATGGAAGCCGAGGTTCAGCGCCTGTTTCCAGAACGGCGAGTAGTCCGTCGAGGCAATGTTGGCCTGGGCGCAGTTGGTGGCGGTGTTGAACGCCAGGCCGCTGCGCACCGCGATCCCCTGGAGCGCCTGGTCGGCGTCGGCGTTGAAGGCATAGTTGTCGAACTGCCCGGTCTCCGGATGGCAGAGGATGCCGAGCGCGCCGGCCGCCGAAGGGTTGGCGGCCGAGGTCTTGTACATGTTGAGGTAGTTGAAGCGCTTCGGAGTGAAGACGTCGAAGTAGCAGTTGGTGCCGGTGGTGCACTCCTTGCTGGGGCCGTTGCAGCTCGAGCAGGTCTCCCAGCCGAACAGCTTCGGCGTCTCGATCAGCGTCACGTGCCCCTCGTCGGGATTGGTGAGCACCCCCCACTCCATGCCGTAGAGAGCGACGAAGGTGCCGTTGACCGTCGCCGCGTTGGCGGCGGCGAGACCGGCGGCATAGCGCTGGCGGATCTTGGTCTCGGTGACCGGCGGGCTGTTGGTGGTCATCGCGTCGTCGAACAGGTGGTTGTGCTCGTTGATCACCCAATAGTCGACGCCGCCCGAGTTGCGGGCGTAGCTGTAGACCGCCGCCGGATCGGAGGTGCCACTGCCGTTGGGATTACCGGAGGCGCAGGAGCTGGTGGGCTGCCCGCCGTCGGACCAGTTGGAGTGGCTGTGGCCGGAGCCGTAGTAGAAGTTGTAGCGGAAGCCGGCCTCGATCGGCGTGTTCTGCTGGTGCGAGCAGGCGCTGATCGCCTTGCTCTGCCGCAGCCGGATCACGTCCGACTCCCTGAGGCCGTAGTCCACGATCACCTGATAGGTCGAAGCCTTCGCTTCCGTGATCCCGGCCTGGCCCGTCAAGCCTTCATAGCCGGTGAGCTCCTTGGCGGGGTGGATGGAGTCGGGCAGAAAACGGCCACGGAAGGTGTATTGATACTTGCCTCCCGGCACTCGCCGCCCCTGCTCGTCGCGGCCGTCCCAGACGAATTCCGCCGTCGCCTGCCCGGAGAAGTCGATCCGGACCGCTCCCTCCGCCGCGCGCACGAGCTTCTCCGCCCCGCCCACCAGCCCGCGGATCTCCAACCGCCAGTGCGCGCTGCCGTACTCCTGATCGGCCGCGGCCCCCTGGTACGACAGGACGGTGAACAGCCGGACGGTGCCGGCGCTGCCGGGCAGGGCGGGAGAAAACTGATAGGTGTCCGAGCCGAGAAAGGCGATGAACCGCGAGTCGCAATCGTCGTACTGGACGGCGCCCGCGGCGGCGGGGAGGGCGAGGAGCCCCAGGATCAGACCGAGACCCAAAAAACGGCTTGTACCGTAATGCATGAGGACAACTCCTCCAATAGAGCGCCTGGAGAGTCAGGCACTATCTAAGAGGGTGTCCGGATCGCGTGGCGCGGGCCGGTAGCGGCGCGTTGCTAGGCTATGGAGCCACGGCACCGCTATCCGGCCGTCACGCGAAGCTTCAGGCCCGCGCCGTAGAGGACAGCGCTTCGTGGAGCTGCTGGCGCAGCAGGGCGAGGTTGACCTCGGTCCGCGGCGCGTAGGCAGGCTCATTGTTGGTGGCCGTCCCTTGAGCGCAGTCCTTCTCCTCGTCCTCCTCCTCCGTCCCGGTATTCGCGGTGCCTTGAGCGCACATGCCGAAACCGGGCTGCGCGAGAGCGTTGAATTTCCTGGCGGGCAGGACGTCGATCATCAAATCCCTGGACTTGAAACTCATCATCTCCTCCTTGGGCAGAGCCCATGCGGCCGCGGGGCCGCGCGAGTGTTCGTCTGAAACGGATTCCGTAAGTCTACCAGATGTGTGTAGACGTCACGATCACCGGGAGTCGCCACCCGCGGGAGTGATCATCCAGATGTCCCCCTCGTCACTCGCCCGCACCGCGTAGAGCGTCCGGTCGTCCGGCCCGACGGCGAGCGAGTTGAAGACGGAGTTCGCGGGCGGCTCCAGGACCAGGCTGGAGGCCTTCGAACGAAGATCGACCTGGAAGATCTTGCCTTCATGCCGATAGAGGAGAGTGCGGCCGTCGTGGAGCCAGACGGGGACCGAGCCCACATCCGTCAGCCGCTCGTACTTGCCGGAGGCGAACGAATAGACGACGACGCCGGGGATGTTGGAGCCGTCGCTCGTCTGCTCGAGGTTGCCGGCGAGGTACGCGCCGTCCGGCGACCACGCGTTCGCCGAGAAGGCCTGCCCTTCCCCGGGAGCCGGGAGCAGCTTGGCCCGCCGGTCGACCGGCTGCCCGGGGTCGATCAGCGCCGCGCTCCTGGAACCCAGGCTCACCACGAACCGGCGGCCGTCGGGAGACGGGATGGGGGTATAGAGCGGATCGGGCGTGCCATGAGGGATGGCCTGCCGCTCGCTCCCATCCATCCGGATCGTCCAGGCGCCGTAGCTGCCGCCGCGGTCGGAGTAGAACAGGAGGCGCTGGCCGTCCGCGAGCCAGTGGGGGATGCGGTCCTTGGCGGCGTCGCTGGTGAGCTGGCTCTGGCGGGTGCCGTCCGCCTTCACCAGGAAAATGTCCTCCTGCGGAGTATAGATGTCGAAGGCGATCCACTCCCCGTCCGGCGAGACCGCCGCGGAGCGGACGGCCCGCGACCCCTGGGTCACCGGCACCGCCTCCCCGGAGGCGCGGTGGGTCACCGGATCGAGCGACCGCCGCTCCAGGTTGGACTTCCCCTCGTCGGTGGCGTAGACGATCCGCCGGCCGTCCCGAGCAAGGCTCAGCAGCCCGGTCGACTGCGACGAGGTGGTGATCGGCTCCGGCTCGCCCAGCACCTTGCCCGTGCCCTCGTCGATCGGCACCCGCCAGACGTTCATGCTGCCGCTGCGGTCCGAAACGAAATAGAGGTAGTTCCCATCGGGCGACCAGACGGGGTTCCAGTTGACGTGATCGTCGTTGGTCACCCGGACGGGCGCTCCCCCGCCGGCGGGGATCGTCCAGAGCAGGCGCCGCCCGCTCCCCTTGGGGATCCCCCAGTAGGCGATCCGCTGGCCGTGGGGGGACCAGCTCGGCTGCACCGCGTCTTCCCTGACCAGAGGCTGCTGCTGGGCGGTGGCGATGTCCACGGTCCAGAGCTGGCTGTTGAGCTTGCGCTCCAGCGGCTTCGAGACCTCCTCGGTGGCGAAGACGAGCCAGTGGCCGTCCGGGGACCAGGCGGGGTTGTAGCCGATGCCGGTGAGCCGGTGGGCGGACTCTCCCGTGGCGCCCATGACGAACAGGCCGCCCCCCTCCCGGTCGGAGCGGAAGGCGATCTGCTGGCCGTCGGGCGAGAAGGCCGGCTGGGTATCGTCCGCCGGGGAGTCGGGCGTGAGGTTCTGCGGGTTGCCGCCGCCGACGCGCTGGAGGTAGATGTCGGCGTTGCCGTTCATCGACTTCACGTAGAGGAGAGAGCGGCCGTCCGGCGAGAGGCTCGGGAACGACTCGCGCCCTTCCTGGTCGGTCAGCCGGTTGAAGCTCAAGCCGGCGGTCGACCAGGCGCCGGCGCGGCCGCCGGCGGGACGGCGCAGGTAGACCACGCCCGCCACCAGCGCCACCGCGGCGAGCAGGGCGATCGCCCAGATCCAGGGGTGGGTCCGGGACGGCACGGGGCGGTCCGGCTGGGTCCGCACCGTGGTCGTCATCGTCTGGTTGCGCAGGGCGCGCAGATCGCCGAGCGGCCCCTCGGCCGTGGGATAACGGTCCCCGGGATTCTTGGCCAGCAGGCTGTCGACGATCCTCTCCAGCTCGGGGGGCGTCTCGGAACGCACCTCGGAGAGCGGCTTCGGCTTCTCGTTCAGGATGCCATAGAGAACGGCCTGGTCGTGCTCGCCGCGGAACGGCCGGCGGCCGGCGATCAGCTCATAGAGGACGACGCCGAAGGACCAGAGGTCGGTGCGGTGGTCGACGTCCTCGCCGCGGGCCTGCTCAGGGGACATGTAGGCGGGGGTGCCGACCGAGGAACCGGTGCGGGTGATCGCCGCCGCGCCCGCCAGCTTGGCGAGGCCGAAGTCGAGGATTTTCACCACCCCGTCGGCGGTCACCATGATGTTGGCCGGCTTGATGTCGCGGTGGACGATCCCCCCGCGGTGGGCCTTGGCGAGCCCGCGGGAGATCTGCTCCCCGATGTCGATCGCCTCGTCGATCGGGACCGGCCCGCGCTCGATCAGCCGCCGCAGGGTCTCGCCGTCGTAATTGGGCATGGCGAGGTAGAGCCGGCCGTCGTCGGTCTCCCCGACCTCGTGGATGGTGCAGATGTTGGGGTGGTCGAGCACCGAGGCCGACCGCGCCTCCTGCAGGAATCGGACCTTGGACTCGGGGTCGCGGGTCAGCTCCGGCGGCAGGAACTTCAGCGCCACCGTGCGCTCGAGCCGGAGGTCCTCCGCCTTGTAGACCACCCCCATGCCGCCGCCGCCGACGTACTCGACGACCCGGTAGTGGGCGATCATCCGCCCCACGAGGTGATCGGCGTCGCCGAAGACCGTGGTCCCGGCCGAAGGGGAGGAGGGAATGTCCCGCAGGGTGGGGTCGAGACTCTCGTCGAGCAAGGGGATGCCAAGGGTGCCGGTATTGGCGTTCAGGGTCAGCAGATCATCCCGCATCGCCTCCATGCTCGCGTAGCGGTCGTCCACCCGCTTGGCCAGCGCCCGGGCGACGATCCGCTCGAGCTGCGCGGGCACCCCCGGCCGCGGGACGGCCATCGGCTCGGGGTCGCGGCTCAGGATGGCGCGGATGCGTTCGTGGTCGGTCTCGCCCGGGAACGGCGTCCGGCCGGTGACCATCTCGTAGAGGACGACGCCGAGGGCCCAGACGTCCGTGCGCGGGTCGATCGTCTCGCCGCGGATCTGCTCGGGGGCCATGTAGCCCGCCGTGCCCACGGCGGTGCCGTCGCGGGTCAGGCGCGATTGGTCCGCCAGCTTGGCGATGCCGAAGTCAACGATCTTCACCCGGCCGTCGGGAGCCACGATGACGTTGGCCGGCTTGACGTCCCGGTGGACGATCCCCTTGGCGTGAGCGGCGGCGAGGCCGGAGGCGATCTGGGCCGCCAGACGGACGGCCTCGGCGATGGCCAGGCCGCCGCGCTCGACCCGGCGCTTGAGCGTCTCCCCCTCACAGAAGGCCATGGCGATGAACAGCCGGCCGTCCTCCGTCTCGTCGATCTCATAGACTGTACAGATGTTGGGGTGATCGACCGCCGACGAGGCGCGAGCCTCGCGCAGGAAGCGGCGCTTGTCCGACTCGTTGGCGTTGCGGTAGGTCGAGAGGAACTTGAGGGCGACCAGCCGCTCGAGCTTCTGGTCCTCCGCCTTGTACACGACGCCCGCACCGCCGCCGCCGAGACGTTCGAGGACCCTGTACCGGGAGATAGTGCTGCCGATCAACGAGAAGTTTTCCTGAAAACGGATCGCTAACAGTCTATCACTCCCGCGAGGCGGATGCCTCCCCTTCCCCCGAAGTCCGGTTCCGCCGCCCCTGGAGGCTCGTCCCGGCAGCCGGCGGGGGCGGGGCTAGGAGCCGATGGGTTCGCCTTTCAGACCGACGAGAGAGCCCCAGTAGCTTGGGCGTCCAGAACCATCGCTGAGAGCTTCTCGCTCCGCCCTGTTCTGTGGCTTGGGGAATTCATGATGCCAATCCGCCCACCCTCTCATGGTTCCGTACCCATGGCCGCATCAACAAGACGATGCAGGGGTCAAAATCTCGTCATCTCCAATAATTGCAAATTCTTCTCCTAGCCAAGCAGAACACCTGAACCCCACCTGGGGGGATATAATAGGCATAGACACCCTCGGACATTTCTTCAGGATCGAAGAGTGAAGGCGGATCCGCAAAATGTCCTTCGAGTCCACACCAGGCGACAATGGCGCCTGTCCGGCAAAGCGACTTCAGGGTTTCCTCTAGCAAGGGTCCCCACTGTTCCTTCACTGGCCACTGGGAGATCCGGACATCCCACATGAGGACAGTCCACCCTTCCCCGCTTAAGCGACCCGCTGCACCTCGATCCCAGGAGGCCATATTCCCCTCGGGAAAAGAGGCTCTGCTTCCGGCAAACCCGGCCAGAAGGCATAGAGCAACAGGCCATCCACTTCTTCTCCATGCCAGAAGATACCTAGAGACTATTCAGTGAGCATGTTGCTTGTAACCCTTCATCAGCGGTTCTAAGCGCGGAGATCATAACTTAGTCGCTTCCCCGACGGAGCGCAAAATCGAGGAGAGCCAGACTAAGGCGTACCCCACGGAGGACATCTCTCCATCGCGTATCTTGAGCAGTTCATTCCAGTCATCAGAGAGCTGACCGAGACTAAGCTGCTTGGGCTCAGAGTAAGGATCATAGCGTTCCTCACGGGAAACTTCCCAGTAAAAATCCCAAGGTATCTCTACCGACGCTTGCCCTGTCTCCTCCAAGTGTTCGGCTAGGAGCCTGCGCGCCAGGAATCCTGAGGCGAGATGTCCCCCTGCTGGGCGAGCGATCGCTGATTTCTCTAGGATGCTCTCCGTTCGAAAGAGCAGGGGGCCGAGCGGTTGGAGGAGAGCAAGTCCCGGGCGAGCTTGT
>DATHEF010000056.1:0-98365 GCA_035490435.1 Thermoanaerobaculia bacterium | reverse complement strand
CGACGCGATCCGCTCGGCCTCCTCGTCACTGTCGGCGCAGATCGCGATCGTGCAGGCGATCACGCGCGGCGCGGGCAGGCGCTCTGAGTCGAGGAAGTGCGCCCGGTAATCGGCCGCGAGCGCAGCGCCGCCGGGGTTGATGAAGTCGGCGATCGCGTAGGGCAGGCCGAGTTCGCCGGCCCAGATCGCGCTCTGCGGAGACGAGCCGAGCAGCCACGGCTCCGGGCGCTCCGGCAGCCCTGGGAGCGTCCGTGCATGGCGAGCAAACGGGTGGTTGGCGGGCATGCGGTCCTCGAGCAGGGCGAGCAGCTCGGTGAGCTGCTCCGGGAAGTCGTCGGGCGAGCCCTGGCGACGGTCGCGCTGGAGAGCGAGCATCGTCATCGGGTCGGTGCCGGGTGCGCGGCCGAGGCCGAGGTCGATCCGCTCCGGATGCAGCCCGGCCAACGTGCTGAACACCTCCGCCACCTTCAGCGGGCTGTAGTGCGGGAGCATCACGCCGCCGCTGCCCACCCGTATCCGCTCGGTGGCCTGCGCCACCGCCGCGATCAGCACCTCCGGCGCGGCGCAGGCGAGCGCGGGCGTGGCGTGGTGCTCGGCGAGCCAGTAGCGCTCGTAGCCGAGCGCCTCCGCGTGGCGACCGAGGTCGACCGTGTTGTGGAGCGCCTGGGCGGCGGTCGATCCCTCCGGGATGGGCGATTGGTCGAGGACGCTGAGGCGCATGCATGAAGTCTTTACCAAGTCTTGTCTCCGACTTGGATTGGCCATGGGTAGCTCGACGCGATATTGGACCCATGAGATTGATCGCACTCCTCACAGCCCTGGTTCTCTCCATGTCGGTCGCCGCGGCCACTGCATCGGCCGCGACCACCCAGTACGAGGGGACCGTTGTGTCCATCAACAAGGCCAAGCGGACCTTCCGCCTCAGTGACGCACAGCGCGGCACGATCCGGATCAAGGTCACCAGCAACACCGTCTTCCAGCGCATCAACGGTTTCGGCGCCCTCAGCGTCGGGATGAAGCGTGTGGAGGCGACCGTGAAGCGGTCGAATGGTCGCTGGGTCGCCACGCGCGTCGAGCGCTCGGGCGGCGGCGGCAACCATGGCGGCGGTGGCGGTGGCGGCGCCGACGACGGCCCGAACCACACCTAGTCCCAAGCGCTTCGCATCGGCGGCCTGTCACCCTTGGCGGTCGCCGATGCCCGAGCGCTCAGACATCCGCAACGTCGCGATCATCGCGCACGTCGACCACGGCAAGACCACGCTGGTCGACGCGATGCTGCGTCAATCCGGCGTGTTCTCCGTGCACGAGCAGGAGGGCCTCACCGACCTGGTCATGGACTCGATGGACCAGGAGCGCGAGCGCGGCATCACGATCCTCGCCAAGAACGCCGCCGTTCGTTACGGCGACGTCAAGCTGAATCTCGTCGACACCCCGGGCCACGCCGACTTCGGCGGCGAGGTGGAGCGGACTTTGAAGATGGTCGACGGTGTTCTGCTGCTGGTGGACGCCAGCGAGGGCCCGCTGCCGCAGACCCGTTTCGTGCTGCGCAAGGCGCTCGAGGCCGGCCTGCCGCCGATCGTGGTGGTCAACAAGATCGACCGCCCCGACGCCCGCGCCGCCGAGGTGCTGAACGAGATCTTCGACCTCTTCATCGACCTCGACGCCACCGAGGAGCAACTCGACTTCCCCGTGCTCTACTGCAACGCCCGCGCGGGCCGCTGCGGGCTCACCGCGGAGGGGCTGGAGGATACGCTCAAGCCGCTGTTCGAGGAGATCGTCCGCTCGGTGCCGCCGCCGCGCTACAACCCCGAGATGCCGCTCCAGCTCCTGTTCACCAACCTCGACTACGACGACTACGTCGGCCGTCTGGCCATCGGGCGGATCTTCAACGGCCGGGTGCGCAAGTCCCAGGAGGTGACGGTCTGCCGGCTCGACGGCACCTTCCCGCCGGCCAAGGTCTCCCTGCTCTACGGGTATGAGGGGCTGCGGCGGGTGGAGATCGCCGAGGCGGGCCCCGGGGACATCGTGGCCATCGCCGGCCTCGAGCAGGTGAGCATCGGCGAGACGCTCTCCGAGCGCGAGAACCCGCGGGCGCTGCCGCACATCAAGATCGACGAGCCGACGATCTCGATGGTGCTGTCGGTCAACGACTCCCCCTTCAGCGGCCGCGACGGCAAGCACGTCACCTCGCGCAAGCTCAAGGAGCGCCTGGAGAAGGAGGCGCTGACCAACGTCTCGATCCGGCTCGAGCCGACCGACACCCCCGAGGCGTTCCAGGTCTCCGGGCGCGGCGAGCTCCAGCTCGCGATCCTGATCGAGATGATGCGCCGCGAGGGGTACGAGATGTCGGTGGGCAAGCCCGAGGTGATCACCCGCCGCGTCGACGACGGCCCGCTGCTCGAGCCGATGGAGCAACTGGTGATCGACTGCCCGGAGGAGTACATCGGCGTCGTCACCCAGCAGATGGGGGTGCGCAAGGGGCGGATGACGAAGATGATCAACCACGGCTCCGGCCGCGTGCGGATCGAGTTCCGCGTCCCCTCACGGGGGATGATCGGCTTCCGCTCGGAGTTCCTCACCGACACCCGGGGGACGGGGATCATGAACCACCTGTTCGACGGCTGGGACGTCTGGCAGGGGGACATCGCCCACCGCACCAACGGTGCCCTGGTCTCGGACCGCGCCGGGCGCACCACGGCCTATGCCATCGAGGGGCTGCAGCCGCGCGGCGAGCTGTTCATCTCCCCCGGCGAGGAGGTCTACGAGGGGATGGTGGTGGGGGAGAACGCCCGCCCCAACGACCTCGACGTCAACATCACCAAGGAGAAGAAGCTAACCAACATGCGGGCCTCGGGGTCGGACGACGCGGTCCGGCTGGTGCCGCCGCGGATCATGAACCTGGAGCAGGCGCTGGAGTTCATCCGCGAGGACGAGATGGTGGAGGTCACGCCGCACAGCTTCCGGCTGCGCAAGCGCATCCTGCCGGGCAACCGCCGAAAGTAGGCGCCGAAAGTAGGCGGTTGAAATCCCGGGTGTTAATCTCTCCCGCCGTGGACGACCCCCGAGGACCTGAAGCCACCACGACCCTGCGCCAGCGCATCGCCGACCTGCTGGAAGCGGGGGAGTGGGGCTTCGAGGAGCTCCGGCGCGAGCTGGAGGTGCCCGCCCGTGTTCTGGAGGAGGATCTCCGGCACGTCGAGCGGAGCCTCCGCCGGGGTTCCACGCGCCTGGCGGTCGAGCCCGCCCGCTGCCTCTCCTGCGGCTTCGTCTTCCGCGAGCGTGCCGCCCGCCACTTCCACGCCCCCAGCCGCTGCCCCCGCTGCCGCAGCGAACGCATCGCCGGTCCCCGCTTTCATATCGCATAGAGCCATTTCAGGAATGGCTCTTGCACAGGACTCTGTGCAGACGGCCGGGGTGTTCCGGCCGCGGTGCAACGTAGCAACTCCGTCAGGGTGGTTGCAGCTTACGTGAAAACGGAGGTAGTACCATGAACATGAAAAAAACAGGTTTGTACGCGGTGGCGGTGCTGGGGTTGAGCCTTCTTGCGATACCGGCGAAGGCGGGGGATTTCGGGGTGTTCGGCGCCTATCAGGATACGAGGGACGCTGATTCCGGGTACGGCGTGGGGGCGAAGCTCGACTTCGGCCGCTTCGTCACCCTGCGGGCCACTTACCTGGGCGACGTGACGGCCCAGGAGAACTCCACCAGCCCCAGAAACTTCAAGCTTCGCGTCATTCCCCTCGAGGCGGGCCTGCAGTACAAATTCCAGTCCGAATCGAACTTCTCCCCCTACCTGGGCGGCGGCGCCAGCTACTTCCTGCTCGACACCAACCGGGGGAACATCGACGACGAGCTCGGCTGGTTCGCGATGGTGGGAGCCGACATCAAGACCCAGCACTCCTTTGGCATCATGCTGGAGGCCATCTACCGGGACGTCCAGTCGCAGGTGCGTGACGACAGAAACGGCGACCCCACGATCTCCGACCGGGTCAACGTGCAGCTCCGCGGCTTCGGCGCCAACGCCGGCCTGGTCTGGCACTTCTAGACGGTCTCCCCTTACGGCTCGAAGATACTTCGCAGGGGCGTGGCATGCCACGCCCCTACCTGTCTTATATATACTCCGCTTCGTAGTTTCGTCTCGGATCTCAACGGATCAATCCTAGGAGGGCTCTCATGAGGAACTGCGCGATGCTTCTGCTGCTCGCGAGCCTGGTCGCAGCCGCGCCCGCCCGCGCCGTGATCTGCACGGTCGACGAGGTGCCGGCGGCGACGCTGCTGCTGCCGTATTTCGAGGTCGACCTCGACAACCGGTGGGGCAGCGGCACCCTGTTCTCGATCAACAACGCCTCGGCGACGGCGGTGCTGGCGCACGTCGTGGTCTGGTCGGACCTCTCGGTACCGGTGCTCGACTTCAACATCTATCTGACCGGCTATGACGTGCAGACGATCCTTCTGTGGGACGTCTTGCAGGGCAACCTGCCGCGGACCGCCTCCGACGGGCAGGATCCGACCGACACCATCAGCCCGCAGGGCGACTTTTCGCAGGACATCAACTTCGCGAGCTGCACCGGGCTGCTGCCGGCGCCGCAACTGCCGGCCTCGTTCGTCGAGCATCTGCGCCTGTCGCTGACCGGCCAGGCGTCGCCGGTCCTGGGCGGCCGCTGCGCCGGCCGTGCCTTCGGCGACAACATCGCGCGCGGCTACATCACGGTCGACACGGTGAACAACTGCACGCTCCGCTTCCCCGGCGACCCCGGCTACTTCGGCTCCGGCGGCACCGGCGACGCGACCAACCAGAACGTGCTCTGGGGGGACTACTTCTACATCAACGAGCTGCAGAACTTCGCCGACGGCAACCCGCTGGTCCACGTCGAGGCGAGCGCCACCGACCCGCAGACCTCGGTGGCCGGGCAGTACACCTTCTACGGCCGTTACGTGGGCTGGACGGCCGCCGACAACCGCGAGCCGCTGGCCACCAGCTTCGCCACGCGCTACGTGACCGGCGGCACTTTCAGCGGCGGCTCGGACCTGATCGTCTGGCGCGACTCCAAGGTCAATCAAGCGCCCTTCACCTGCCCGGTGTCGCCCGGCCTGCGGCCAGCCTGGTACCCGCTCGGCCAGGAGGGGATCGTGATCTTCGACGAGGAGGAGCAGCCGCAGGTCGCGCAGTCGTTCCCGGTCTCGCCGCAGCCGCCGCAGACGGGATTGATCCCGTTCCCGGCCGAGGCGCAGCGCACCGTCGTGGGCGGCGCCGACCTGCCGGTGCCGTTCGCCTTCGGCTGGCTCTACCTGAACCTCAATACCGCGGTCGCCGCGGCCGGCGCCAATCCGCCCGAGGATCCGAGCGCCGCGCAGGCCTGGGTGACGGTGCAAATGAAGGCCCAGGGACGGTTCAGCGTCGGCTTCGACGCCATCCAGCTCGACAGCGCCTGCCTCGCGAGCCACTTCACGCCGGGCGGCGACCTCCGGTAACCTTCCCGCAGGGGGGCGGAACGGCGATTCCGCCCCCTTTTCACGTAGAAAGCCACATCGACGGTGCGGAATCCGGGCTTTTGGTGTACCATCCCTCGCAGATTCACGTCCCCTTGTTCCTGCAAAACGACGTAAGGAGGGTAGTAATGAAGCAAAAAGCTTTGTGCTGTGCCTTGCTTTGCCTGCTGGCCTTCGCCGGCTCGGCCTCGGCGGTGATCTGCACCATCGACGCCGTCCCCGCCGCCACTCTGCTGCTGCCTTACTTCGAGGTAGACCTCGCCAACGCGACCGGGCAGACCACGCTGTTCTCGGTGAACAACGCGTCGGCGACGGCGGTGCTGGCCCACGTCGTGGTCTGGTCCGACCTGTCGGTGCCGGTCCTCGACTTCAACATCTACCTGACCGGCTATGACGTGCAGACGGTCAACCTGCGCGACGTCCTCACCGGCACCCTGCCGCGGACCGCCTCCGACGGGCAGGATGATCCGGACGACTCCATCAGCCCGCAGGGCGACTTCTCGCAGGACATCAACTTCGCGAGCTGCTCCGGGCTGCTGCCGGCGCCGCAACTGCCGGCGTCGTTCGTCGACCACCTGCGCCTGTCGCTGACCGGCCAGTCCTCGCCCGTCCTCGGCAACCGTTGCGCCGGCCGCGCCTTCGGCGACAACATCGCCCGTGGCTACATCACCATCGACACGGTGAACAACTGCACGCTCCGCTTCCCCGGCGATCCGGGCTACTTCGGCGGCGACGCCACCGACCAGAACGTGCTCTGGGGCGACTACTTCTTCGTCAACTCGGAGCAGAACTTCGCCGACGGCAACACCCTGGTCCACATCGAGGCGAGCGGCACCAACCCGGAGACCTCGGTCGCCGGGCAGTACACCTTCTACGGCCGCTACGACGCCTGGACGGCCGTCGACCACCGCGAGCCGCTGGCGACCAACTTCGCCGCCCGCTACGTGACCGGCGGTACCTTCAGCGGCGGCACGAGCCTGATCGTCTGGCGTGACTCCAAGGTCAACCAGGGTCCCTTCACCTGCCCGGTGTCCCCCGGCGTGCGGCCGGCCTGGTACCCGCTCGGCCAGGAAGGGATCGTGATCTTCGACGAAGAGGAGCAGCCGCAGGTCGCGCAGTCGTTCCCGGTCTCGCCGCAGCCGCCGCAGACGGGTCTGATCCCGTTCCCGGCGGAGGCCCAGCGCACCCTGGTCGGCGGCGCCGATCTGCCGGTGCCGTTCGACTTCGGCTGGCTCTACCTCGACCTCAACACCGCGGTGGCCGCGGCCGGCAGCAACCCGCCCGAGGATCCGCTTGCGGCCCAGGCCTGGGTCTCCATCGAGATGCAGGCTCAGGGCCGGTTCAGCGTCGGCTTCGACGCCGTCCAGCTCGACAGCGCCTGCACGGCGGCTCACACCGGGACCCCCGGCACCTTCGAGTTCGACGACTAGCCTTTCCGGTTCCGGGGGAGGGCGAAGCGCTCCTCCCCCGGTTCGTTCCTTCCCGCCTCAGTCGTAGATTCCGTCCGCATACCAGGCGCCCGTGGCCCGTTCCCGGTAGATCCGGTAGAGCCCGCGTCCGGCGATCTCCACATCCCAGTAGTCCCGCCCCGCCGGATCGTCGGCCCACCAATCTTCTTCCAGCCCCCAGGGGCCGGAGGCGACCTTCACGGGTCCCTCGACGCGCGGCCGCTTCGCCTCCTCGGTATGGGGAGCGGCGCGGACCTCGACCGGGGCGGCCTCCGGCTCCTCCGGGGCGCCGTTCGTCAACACCTCGATCTCGACCGGCGGCCGCAGCACCCGCACGGCGAGGAGGCCGCGGCCGGCGCGCGGCTCGCGGCGGGCCTCCGGGGGTGGCGGCGGGGAGAAGTCGACCAGAGCGAAGCGCTCCGGGCGGTGGCCGTCGACCGGCCGCGGTGAGCCCACCCGGTCGGGGCCGAGCAGGGCGAAGAGGCGGGCGAGGGTGGAGGCCAGCTTGTCGGGGGACAGCGCCGCCGGGCCGTAGAGGGTGAGCTGCGCCTCGCGCGGCCGGTCGGGGTGGGCGACGAAGGTGAAGCCGGCCACCGGCGCGCCCGGAGGGCGGGCCTCGAGCTCCAGGCGGATCAGGGTGAGCAGGGTCTTGACGTCGCGGGTGGGCGCCGGCAGGACGACGGAGCGGCTCTGGAAGCCGTCCGGCTCGAGCCGCATCTCGAGCTCCAGGCGCTGGCAGGCGAAGCCGCGGGACTCCAGACGCTGGCAGAGGCGGTCGAGCGCCGCCCGGCCGACGAACAGGAAGGGCTCGAGCGCGACCAGCGGCCACTCCAGGCTCATCCCCTCATGGAACGCCGGCGGCGGCTCGCGCGGGATCAGCGGCCGGGGGTCGACGCCGCGGGCGGTCGAGTGCAGCTCGCGGCCGAGGCGGCCGAGGCGGCTGGCGATCCGCGATGGCGGCAGCCGGGCGAAGTCCCCCACCGACCGCACCCCCCAGCGCTCCAGCGTCTCGGCGACGTCCACCTCGGGCGCCAGCCGCTGCAAGGGGAGGGGGGAGAGGAAGGCCGCCTCCTCGCCCGCGGGCACGATCACCGGCGGGTCGGGGAGGCCGGCGGCCACCCGCGCCGCGAGCTTGCTGGAGGCGATCCCCGCCCGCGCCGGCAGGCTCGCCGCCTCCGCGGCGTTCATCAGCGCGCGCCCCATCTCCAACTCGGGGGAGGGGCCGGGGTAGTGGCGCTCGATGCCGTCGGCATCCAGGTAGGCGATCCCCTCGCCGGCATCCTCGACCCGCGGCGAGAAGGCCTCCGCCACCTCCAGCAGCGCCTCCTGGGCCGCCCGCTCGCAGTCGGCGTCGCGCGGGCGGGCCACCAGCTTGGGGCAGAGCGCCCGCGCCTGCGGCAGGGTGAGGCCGGGGCGCAGGCCGGCCGCCCGGGCGAGGCGCGTCGCCGCCACCACGCGGGCGGCATTGCCGTTCCCCTCCACCACCGCCAGCGCCTCCCGGATCAGCTCGGGCTCGCTGCGCAGCCGGGCGGCCAGGGGGAAGAGGGGGAGATAGAGGCAGGCGATGCGCGGCATGGTCGGAACGGTTAGGCCGAGGCGGCGCGGAGGAAGGGGCGGACAACCTGCTCCTGCCGCTCCCGCCGCTCTGGAACCGCCGCCGGCCGCGCCGGCTGGCGGGGCGGCAGGGCGGGCCGCGGCAGATCCTCCACCAGCAGCCGGATCTCCTCGCTCTGTCCAGGCAGGCGCCCGCGGCACTTCTCGAGCTCGACGCGCGCGCTGAAGCCGTCGAGCAGGCAGGGGGAGACGCCGCCGCCGCGCCAGGCGGCGCGCCCGCGGTTCGCCTTGAGCACCGCGGCGGCGGCGGTGCCGCTCACCCGGTAGGGGGAGCCCACCAGCAGCGCCGCGTCGTGGGCGCGGGCAGTGCGGGCGAGCCGCAGCCAGGAGGACTCGACCCCGCGGCCGCCGCGCAGCGGGGGGAGCCCGAGGTCGAGCGCCACCAGGGGGAAGCCGCTGGCGAGCAGCATCTCGGTAGCCGCCAGCGCCTCCTTGAGCCGCGCCGGGCGGACCCAGAGGAGCCGCTCGAGGTCGATCCCCAGCGCCGCGGCGGCCGCCGGATCGAGACCATCGCCCAGGTCCACCAGGGCCGCCGCCTCGCCCGTGCCGGTGGCCGCGGCGAGCGCCGCGAGCAGGATCGAGAAGCGGCCGCTGGCCCGCGCGCCGACCAGCTCCACCAGTTGCCCGCGCGGCAGGCCGCCGTCGAGGAGGCGGTCGAGAACGGGGACGGCGGTGGGGAAGGCGCCCTCTCCCGCCGACTCCCGCAGGTCCCGGTCGAGCTCGCGGGCGCTCCGCAGGTGGGCGCGGAGGCTCTCGGGAAGCGCCGACCGCAGCCGGCTCAACGCCGCCGGCGCATGCATCGGTTTTTCGAGTATCGTCTGGGTCAGCGGCTCGGCCATCAGGTTCTCCCGTGGTGGCCAATATAAAGCGCAATGAAAGCGTAAGTCAAATCAAATCAGATACTTACAATGAGTCACAAGCTCCGGAAATGATCTCTTCAGAAGGATTATCTGATCGATTCCCGCGCCGCCGCGCGAGCGCGTTTTGCAGCTATGCGCGCTTTGTGACGGCGAGCGCGAACTTCTTCCCGCCGCCGTCACGAAGTAGAATCCCGCTGCCATGAATGTTGCCGACGTGCGCCGGGAGTACGGGCTGGCCGGGCTCTCCGAACGGGACCTCGCCGCCGACCCCATCGACCAGTTCCGGCTCTGGCTGGAGCAGGCGATGACGGTCGATCCGAAGGAGTTCACCGCGATGACGCTCGCCACCGCCGACCGCGAGGGGCGGCCGTCGGCGCGCGTCGTGCTCCTCAAGGGGGTGGACGAGCGGGGGTTCGTCTTCTACACCCATTACGACAGCCATAAGGGGCGGGAGCTGCGGGAGAACCCGCGCGCCGCGCTGGTCTTCTACTGGCCGTTGCAGGACCGCCAGGTGCGGGTCGAGGGGACGGTCGAGAAGACCTCGCGCGCGGAGTCCGAGGCCTACTTCGCCTCGCGCCCGCTAGGGTCGCGCGTGGGGGCGTGGGCGTCGCCGCAGAGCCGGCGGATCTCCAGCCGCGAGGAGCTCGAACGCAAGGTGCGCGAGGCCGGCGAGCGCTTTGGCGAGGAGGTGCCGCTTCCGCCGGAGTGGGGGGGCTTCCGGGTTCATCCGGAGACGATCGAGTTCTGGCAGGGGCGCCCCAGCCGGCTGCACGACCGGTTGTGCTACAGCCGCGATAGCGAGGGGCACTGGCGGATCGAGCGGCTGGCGCCATAGAGACTCCCATGCAATCGATCGACTCCTCCTGCGATGTCGCGGTGATCGGCGGCGGCCTGCTCGGGCTCGCCACCGCCATGGCCCTTGCCAGAGAGAAGCGCGTGGTCGTCCTGGAAGCCGAGGAGCGCCTCGCCACTCACCAGAGCGGCCACAACAGCGGCGTCATCCACTCCGGGATCTACTACAAGCCGGGCTCGCTCAAGGCGACTCTCTGCGCCGAGGGGGCGCGGGCGCTCTACCGCTTCTGCGCCGAAGAGGGGATCGCCCACGAGCGCTGCGGCAAGCTGATCGTGGCGACGCATCCGGACGAGCTGCCGCGGCTCGACGAGCTGGAGCGGCGGGGGGCGGCCAACGGCCTCAGTGGCGTCCGCCGGCTGACCGGCGCGGAGATCCCGGAGATCGAGCCGCACGCCGCCGGCATCGCGGCCCTCCACGTGCCGGAGACCGGGATCGCCGACTACGGCGGGGTGGCGCGCGCCTACGCCCGCCGGATCGAGGCCGCCGGCGGGCGGGTGCTGACCGGCGCCCGTCTGACCGGGGTGCGGCGGGACGGCCCCGGACTGGTCGCGGAGACGGCGCGCGGCGCCTTCTCCTGCGCGCTCCTGGTCAACTGCGCGGGGTTGCAGTCCGACCGCGTGGCGCGCCTCTGCGGCGCCGAGCCCGACGTGCGGATCTTCCCCTTCCGCGGCGAGTACTACGACCTCAGCCCTGAGCGGCGAAGCCTGGTGCGAGGGCTGATCTATCCCGTCCCCGACCCCCGCTTTCCGTTCCTCGGCGTCCATCTGACGCGGCGGGTGGACGGCTCGATCGAGGCCGGCCCCAACGCCGTGCTCGCCTTGAAGCGCGAGGGGTACCGCTGGCGCGACGTCTCCCTGCGCGACACCGCCGCGATCGCCACCTGGCCGGGCTTCTGGCACCTCGCGGCCCGTTTCGGCACGATCGGAGCCTACGAGGTCCGGCGGTCGCTCTCCAAGCGGCTGTTCGTGCGCGATCTGCGGCGGCTGGTGCCGGAGATCGCGCCGGCGGACGTCCACCGGGCGGGCAGCGGGGTGCGGGCGCAGGCGCTCGACGCCAAGGGGGGGCTGGTGGACGACTTCCGGATCGTCCGCAGCGAGCGGGCGATCCACGTGCTGAACGCGCCCTCTCCGGGCGCCACCGCCTCGATTCGGATCGGAGAGCGGATCGCGGCGATGGCGGAACAAGGGACGTGAGGAACAACAGGGACTGACACGGACAAACAGGGACAACAGGAAAACCCTGTCATCCTTGTTCGTCCGTGTCTGTCCTTGTTCGTCCGTGTCAGTCTTTCCTACCGCCCCTCCGACTCGTGATCGACCCAGATCCGCACCGTCTCATCATCGCCGGTGACGGTCAGCAGCTCCCCTTCGCCGAAGCGGGCGAGCTCCTCGAGGGCGGCGTGGAGGTTCAGCTCGTCGCCGGACCCTGAGAGCAGGGCGGCGAACACCGGCAGGGGGATCCTGGCCTCGACGGTCTCCCCTTTGTGGCCGCGGTCGGTCGCCCGCAGCTCCAGGTAGTCGCCGCGCTTGGCGATGCGCACCTTGGAATCGGCGTCGTTGACCGTCAGGTAGGTGGCGTCGGGGCCGTTGCGGAGCTCGCGCCAGGCCCGGCGCAGATCGGCGACGTCGTAGTCACGGTCCTTGACCCGGAAATGGCGGGACTTCCGCGCCTCGTCCGGGATCATGCCGGAGAGGTTGTGGACCATCGAGAGCGGCAGGTTGATGCTCGCCTGCTCGCCCTTGCGGTCGCCGTGCACGTCGATGTGGATCCAGAGATCGGCGGCGGCCGCCGCTTGGGCCCCCGCCAATCCCGCTGAGATCAGAACTACTCCGAGAAGCTTCTTGCCGTTCATCGCTCTCCTCCTTGGGAATCCATCCCGTTCGATCAACAGGACGGAGGAGGAGAGCGATCCGTTTCAAAGCTTCATCGCTTCCAGCTCGTCGATGCGCTCGCGCACGAGGTCGAAGCCCCCCTGCCAGAAGCCGCGGTCGGTGATGTCGATCCCGACCTCGGCGAGGATCTGCTCGGGGCGCGCCGAGCCGCCGTAGGAGAGCATCCGCAGGTAGCCGGGCTTGAACGCCTCCCCCTCCTCCTGGAAGCGGCGGTAGAGGGCGAGCACCAGGAGCTGGCCGAAGCTGTAGGCGTAGCAGTAGAAGGGGGTCTGGTAGATGTGGGGGATCGACACCCACTCGTAGCGGAACTCGGGCGCCACCTCGACGCTGTCGCCGAACTGCTCGCGCAGCTTGTCCATGTAGATCTCCGACAGCTCGTCAGTCGAGCGGCCGGCGCGGATAGCCTCGTGGGCCTCGATCTCGAAGAGGACGAAAAAGGCCTGGCGCATCACCGTCGCGTAGACGTCGTCGACGGCGGAGGCCAGCAGCTCGCGGCGGGCGAGCGGGTCGGACTCCTCGCGCAGCAGGCGGTCGGTCATCAGCATCTCGCCGAACACCGAGGCGGTCTCGGCCAGCGGCAGGGAGGCGTGCTGGGTCAGGCTCGAGCAGTCGCTCGCCAGCATGCTGTGGATGGCGTGGCCGAGCTCGTGGGCGAGGGTGGCGACGTCGCGCACCCGGCCGGCGAAGTTGACCAGCACCCACGGGGTGTAGCGCGGCAGCACGGTGTAGCAGAAGGCGCCGCCGCGCTTGCCCTTGCGGATCTCGCCGTCGAGATGGTTCTCGGCGAACAGCCTCTGGGAGTACTCGGCGAACCGGGGGTGGAAGTCGTCGAAGGTCTCCAGCACCGAGCGCACCGCGTCGGCGTACTCCACCTTGCGGTCGGAGGTGGCGAGCGGGGCGTAGAGGTCGTACCGGCGCAGCCGGTCCAGGCCGAGCCATCCGGCCTTCATGCGGAAGTAGCGCTGGAACAGGCCGACGTTTTCCCGCGCCACCTCGAGCAGCACCTCGACGGCACGGTCGGGCACGTCGTTGTCGAGGTTGCGCACGGAGATCGGGGAGGCGTGGCCGCGCAGCCCCACCGATTCGTCGTACCAGTTGCGCACCACGTTGGTGTAGATCTGGCCGAGGACGTTCGCCTCCTGCGAGTAGACGCGGTAGAGCTCCTGGTAGGCGCGCTCGCGCAGCTCGGGCTGAGGGGAGAAGGCATGGCTCATCAGCTCGTCGCGGGTGAGCTTGACCGTCTCGCCGTCCACCTCGAAGTTGAACTCGAGGCGATTGGTCAGCATCGAGTAGAGGGTGGTCACCGCTTCGGCGCCGCTCTGGTCCTTGATGTTGATGATCTGCTCGGATTTCTCGTCGAGGGTATAGGGCTTGAAGCGCCGCAGGTCCTGCAGGTACTGCCGGTAGTCGCGGTGCTCGCTCTCGCTCGGCAGCAGGCGCCAGGCCTCGTCGTCGTCCAGGCTGCGCCACCAGAGGGTGAAGAAGAGCATGCGGTTGTCCGCCTCGGTGCCCGCCTGCCGCACGCGGTTGCGGAAGGTCAGCGCCTCCTGACTGGTGGTGTCGGCGTAGAACCAGAGCGAGGAGTAGCCGTTGATCACCTGGATCAGGTCGTGGATCCACTCGTACTGGCGGAGGATGTCGAGGAACGCGCGCGGGTCCATGCGCGGATCGAGGTCCGCGCGCCGGGTTTCGAACGCGGCCACGGCGGCCTCGAGATCGGCGAGCCGGGCGGCGAACACCTCTTCGCTGGGCTGCGGCAGCAGCTCCTTGAGGTCCCAGCCGCTCAGGCTGTAGGTCGGAAAGGTCTTGGTGATGACGTCCATTTCAGGGTTGTTCTCGCTGACTAGAATTTGCCATTGATACCTATTTTAGCTGAGCCGGGGGGACGATGACCGCCGCCACCCCCTTCTCGCGCGCAAGCTGATTGAAAGCGGCGAGATCGGTGTCCCAGACCCCGCGCAGCTTAGCGAGCTGGGCGTCGATCGCCGCCGTCAGGTCGTTCCTGACCTGCAGGGCCTGTGCCGTGGGCCGGTAGTCGCCCAGCGAGGCCGAGCTCGCCACCCCGTTGAGCTTGTCGTTGAGCCGGATGGGGAAGTTGAGCGGGTCCTCCGAGGCGTGGTTTTTGGTCTGGTAGAGCGCCTCCTCGACCGCGGTCATCTTCTTGTCGAGGTCCCGGGCGGCGTCGATCACCGGCTTCATCGCATCGTCCTTGGCGAGGCGCTTCTCCATCTCCTTGAGCTGGGTGCGGACGTCGCGGATGCGGCGGATGGCGTCGTGCGTCTCGGTCAGCTTGTCCCGTGTCTCGATGAGGAAGCGGAACTGCGCCTCGAGATCCTCCTGGGTGGCGGCGGAGCGCGGGTCGCGGCGGATCTCGAAGGGCTGGGTGAAGGCCTGCCCGCCGGCGGTGAGGCGGGCCTGGTAGGTCCCCGGCACCGCTACCGGCTCGACCGGATCCCCGGTCCACGTCACCATGCCCGGGAACTTGCTGGCGCCCGGCCAGGTCATGTCCCAGGCGAAGCGGTTGAAGCCCGCCTCGGTTGGGATCTTCGGCTGGTCTTTGTCCTCCTCGTCGCCGTCGGCCTTGCCGGGCGGGGTCTCGCCCGGCTTCACCACCGGCTTGTCCTCGTCCTCCTCCTTGCCCTTGGCCGGCTCGTCCTTGGCGTCCTTGGCGCTCTTCCCTTCCTTCTTGTCCTTTGCCTTCTCAGCCGGCTTGCCGTGGAAGGTGCGGATCACCTTGCCGTCCTGGGTGAGGATCTCGAGCTTGACGTCCTTGGCCTTCGCGGCCGGCGGCGCCTCCTTCAGGTAGTAATCGACGACCACGCCGGCCGGCGGGTTCTGCCCCTGTCCCGGCGGCTGGAAGAAGCCGCCGCCGGCGTCCGAGTAGCGGTAGCTCGGCGCGGGCGGGAAGAGGTGGGCGCCGGCGTCGCCGAGGTCGTGGCGGGCGGCGAGGTCGCGTAGCGGCGCCAGGTTGTCGAGCACCCAGAAGCCGCGCCCGTGGGTGGCGGCCACCAGGTCGCCGTCCTTGATCGTGAGGTCGTGCACCGGCACGATCGGCAGGTTGGTCTGCAGCGGCTGCCAGCGCGCGCCGTCGTCGAAGGAGACATAGACGCCGCGCTCGGTGCCCGCGTAGAGCAGGCCGCGGCGCGCGGGATCGGCGCGGATGACGCGGGTGAAGTGCCCGGGGTCGATCCCCGCGTCGATGCGCGTCCAGGTCGCCCCATAGTCGCTGGTCTTGTAGAGATAGGGGCGGTTGTCGTCCGACTTGTACATCGTCGCCGCCACGTAGGCCGCCCCCTTGTCGAGGGGGCTGGCGTCGATCTCGTTGATCATGATCCACTCCGGCAGCCCCTTCGGCGTCACGTTCTTCCAGTTCTTGCCGCCGTCGCGGGTGACGTGGATCAGGCCGTCGTCGGAGCCGGTCCAGATCACCCCCGGCTCGAGCGGCGACTCGGCGACGTAGAAGATCGTGCCGTAGTACTCGACGCTGGTGTTGTCCTGGGTGATCGGACCGCCCGAGGACGCCTGCCGGGACTTGTCGTTGCGCGTCAGGTCGGGCGAGATCGCCGTCCAGCTCTGGCCGCCGTCGGTGCTCTTGAACAGCACCTGCGCCGCGGCGTAGAGCGTGCCTGGGTCGTTGGGGGAGAACGCGATTGGATAGTTCCACTGGAACCGGTACTTGATGCCGGCCGCTCCGGAGCCCATCGGGTTGTCCGGCCAGGGGTTGACGTCGCGAAAGTCGCCGGTGGCGTGGTTGACGCGGGTGAGCAGGCCGCCGTAGGAGCCGCCGTAGACGACGTCGGGGTTCTTCGGGTCGGCGACGATGTAGCCGCTCTCCCCGCCGGAGGTCGGCTCCCAGTCGCGGCTGCCGATGCCGGCGCCGCGGCCGCGCGAGAGGATGCGCACCGCCGAGTTGTCCTGCTGCGCCCCCAGGATGCGGTAGGGGACGTGGGTGTCGGTCGAGACGCGGTAGAACTGCGCCGTCGGCTGGTTGTCCTCCGGCGTCCAGGTCCTGCCGCCGTCGGCGGAGACGGTGGCGCCGCCGTCGTTGGACTCGATCATCCGCAGCGGGTCGTTGGGATCGATCCAGAGGTCGTGGTTGTCGCCGTGCGGAACGCGGATCTGGGTGAAGGTCTTGCCGCCGTCCTTGGAGTGGAGGAACTCGACGTTGGGAGCGTAGACCCCCTCCTCGTCCTTGGGATCGGCGTAGACGTGGCTGTAGTACCAGGCGCGCTGGCGCAGCTCCGGGTCGTCGCTGGTCTTGGCCCAGGTCTTGCCGCCGTCGCGCGAGCGGAACATGCCCCCCTCGGCGGCCTCGACGATGGCGTAGAGGTTGTCCGGGTTGGACGGGGAGACGGCGACGCTGTTGATGCCGATCGTCCCCTTGGGCAGCCCGGGGTTGCGCGTCAGCTCGCTCCAGTGGTCGCCGCCGTCGGTCGATTTCCAGATCCCGGAGCCGGGGCCGCCGCTCTCCAGGCTGTAGGGAGTGCGCTTGAAGTTCCACATCGAGGCATAGAGGATCCGCGGATTGGTCGGGTCCATGGCGAGGTCCACCGCGCCCACCCGGTCGTTGACGTAGAGGACGCGCTCCCAGTGGTCGCCGCCGTCCTTCGAGCGGTAGACGCCGCGCGTCTCGTTGGGGCCGAAGACGTGGCCCAGCACGGCGGCGTAGACCAGGTCCGGGTTCTTCGGGTGGATGCGGATGCGCACGATCTGCCGGCCGTCGACGAGGCCGACGAGCTTCCAGCTCCGCCCGGCGTCGGTCGACTTCCACATCCCGTCGCCGTGGGCGACGTTGCCGCGCACCGTCACCTCGCCGCCGCCCGCATAGACGACGTTCGGGTCCCACTCGGAGACGGCGACGGCGCCGATCGAGCCGCCGAAGAAGCCGTCCGAGACGTTTTTCCAGGTACGGCCGCCGTCGGTCGTCTTCCAGACGCCGCCGCCGGTGCCGCCGAAGTAGTAGGTATTGCGATCGCCCGGCAGGCCGGTGACGGTAGCCACGCGGCCGCCGCGGTAGGGGCCCACCTCGCGCCATTTCATCCCTCTGAACAGGGCGGGATCGACCGCCGGCTTCGGCGCCGTGGAGGCGGCGTCGGGTTTTGGCCGCGCGGCGTGCACCCCGGCCGGGGCGCCCAGCGCCAGGACCAGGGAGAGGGGGACGATGGGTCGGAAGAAATTGGATCGGAAGAAAAGAGATTTCATCATGTCTGCACGACTCCCTTCGCGTTCGTGGCTTTTTACCACACCCGGTCGCGGAGCTGTTCAGATATTCACCGGAAAAAATGCCACCGGCAAATACGTCACCGGCCCGCCAGGAAGGCGGGTGGAGACAGATCGTAGGGGCGGCCCTATGTGGCCGCCCTGGGCGGGGGGCAGGGCGCCCACGCAGGGGCGCCCCTACAGGCCCTAGCGGTAGTCTTCGACGCTCAGCTTGTCGAGCGGCAGGCCGAACGGGTAGAAGAGATTGAACACCGGCTGCTCGATGACCTCCGCGAAGCGGAGGAAGAGCGGCCCGTACTCCTCGACCTCCGACTGCCCGGACTCGATCCGCCCGTACTCCTCCAGGGAGATCCCCAGCGCCTCCGCCATCTGCTCGGGCGTCTTGCCGCGCCCCTCGCGATGCTTGCGGATGAGCTCGCCGGCCTGGCCGGCGCGGGTGTCGGCGGACTTGCCGCTCTCGGCGAGCAGGCGGGAGGTCGGGGTCTCCAGCTTGATGGCGATATTGGCGAGCAGCGGACCCCAGGTCTCCGCCGGCGAGTCTCCCGCCTCGATCTCCTGGTACTTCTCGGCTGGGATTCCCAGCTTGCCGGCAACATCTTCGCTCGAGAGCTTCTTGCGCTCCCGTTCCTTCATCAGCACCTGTCCGAGTTTCACGTCTCCTCCTCCTTCGTCGCAAAAACCTGCGGCCGGACATCGTAGCATGGCGGCCCTACGCCTTTGGGGTGCGCGCCGGGCGGCGAGACGGGACAGCGGCGCGGAACGAGCTCAGCGCTTGCGGTCCGTCGACAGCGCCTTCAGCGCCTCGATCGGCCGGCGGTCCGGGCTCATCAGCTTGATCGCCCGGCGCAGGTGCGCTTCGGCCTCCGCGACGTTGCCCACCTGGCGCTCGATCTCTCCGGCGTAGAACGCCGCCAGGCCACAGCCGGGGTCGCGGCGCAGCGCCTCGTTGAGCTCCTTGAGGGCGCGGGCGGCGCCGGCCGGGTTGAGCAGGAAGCGGCAGTAGGCGAGCTCGGCGGCATAGACGCCGTTCTGCGGGTCGCAGTCGGCGGCGAACTCGAGCAGCATCAGCGCCTCGCGGTGCTTGCCGGTGTCCATCAGCGCCTTGCCCTTCTTGTACTGCGACTCGGAGTCGAGCAGGTCGGTCTTGATGGCGAAGTTGGCGATCGGGCGCTTCGCCCGCTCGTCGCGCAGCGTCTTGCGCCGGAAGAGCAGGGTGTTGCGCTGCTCGACGTCCGACAGCTCGGCGTAGGCGCGGGCGCCGGTGAGGAAGAGGTCGCGCGATTTTTCGGCGATGTCGGCGAGGTTGGCGGAGTCGAGCGTCCAGGGGGCGAAGCGGCGAGCGAAATCGAGGAACGCGGCCTCGAAGCCGGCGGCGGTGCCGTCCTCGGGGGCGCCGAGCAGGTCGAAGGCGTCCTGCCGCCGGTAGGAGAGGTAGGCCTGCATGATCTCGTTGCGCCGGCGCTCGATCTCCGGGTCGGGCGCCAGGACCGCCGGCGGCACGGCAACGGGGACCGTGACGGGCACGGTCGCCGAGGGCGGGACTGGCGGCGCGGTGAGGACGGGCCGGGGAAACGACCCGGTCGCGGTGAGATCCCGCGGCAGCGTGTCCGCGGTGGTCACCACGCCGAGGATCGACAGCGCGTAGAGCACGCGGGTGATCTCGTCGACCGGCAACTGGGTCGCCTCCGCCAGCTCGCCCATCCGCCGCCCGGGCGCCCGCAGCCCCTCGGCGATCTGCCCCTGGTGGCGGCTGAGGCGGAGCTCTTCGAAGGGGAACGGCGGCGAGGGGTGGAGGACCAGCTTCTTGCCGACCAGCGGCGCCACCGACATGTCCACCTCCTCCTGGGGGGCGAAGCGGGTGACGCCGGTGAGGATGAGCTGCGGCACCTTCACCTTGAGCGACGACTCGGTCGCCGGCGCCTCGTCGAGCCAGCGGAACTCCCCTTCGTTCCAGGTGAACAGGTCGAGCAGCTTTTTCGCCAGGTTCTGCTGCAGGATGCGGAAGAGATCGACGGCGGAGAGCAGCCCGTTCTCGATCAGGATCTCGCCCAGCGGGACGCCGCGGGCGGCCGACCGCGACAGGCAGGCGGTGAAATCCTCCTCGCCGAGCTTCCCCTCGAGGACCAGGTAGCGCCCCAGGGTCTCGTGGGCGAGGTTCGAGCGGCAGTCGACCGGAACGCCGTTTTCGATCAGGATCCGCTTCCAGACCTGCCGCCGGCGGACCTCGACCACCAGCGAGCTCTGGCGCAGGGCATGGGCGAGCAGCAGGGGGGCGAAGGGGACCGCGGAAAGGTTCCCTTCTCGCACCTGGGCGATCGCCTCCAGTTGCTCGGAAGTCGGAATCATCGTCAGTGAGAGAAAATAGCGCGGCCAGTATATATAACAAGGAGGCGGTGCGATGGAGAAGTCCGGCATGATTTTCGATGGACCCGAGGGCGGCCCCGCCGTGGCCCTGGCCCATGGCGCGGGGGCGGCGATGGATTCGCCGTTCCTGAACACGATCGCCGCCGGTCTGGCCGGCGGCGGCATCCGGGTGGCCCGCTTCGAGTTCCCCTACATGCGGCGCCGCCGCGAGACCGGCGAGAGGCGCCCGCCGGACCGCGAGCCCGCCCTGCGCCAAGCTTGGCTGGACGCGATCGCGACCCTCGGCGGAGCGGAACGGCTGGTGATCGGCGGCAAGTCGATGGGCGGCCGCATGGCCAGCCTGGTGGCCGACGAGGCTTCCGTCCGCGGGCTGGTCTGCCTCGGCTACCCCTTCCATCCCCCGGGCCAGCCGGAGAAGCTGCGCACCGCCCACCTCCGCGATCTCCGCACCCCGACCCTGATCGTGCAGGGGACCCGCGATCCCCTCGGCACCCGCGAGGAGGTCGAGCGCTACGACCTCTCGCCGGCGATCCGCGTCGTCTGGCTGGAGGACGGCGACCACTCCTTCAAGCCCCGGGTCGCCTCGGGGCACAAGGAGAAGGAGCATCTGGCGGCGGCGGTCGAGGCGGTGCGGGAGTTTGTGGAGTCGCTGGGTTAAGCTCCGCCCCCGTGCCCGCCCCCTCCATGTCCTCCCCAGAATGGCTCGGCCAGCTCGCCGCCCTCGGCACCGCCGTCTGCTGGGCCTTCTCGGCCCTCGCCTTCGCCGCCGCCGGGCGGCGCATGGGCGTGCTGCCGCTCAACCTGATCCGCCTGGTGATGGCCCTCGGCTTCCTGATCGTCGCGACCTGGGGGCTGCGCGGCCTGCCGCTGCCGGTCGACGCCTCCCCCCGGGCCTGGGGGTGGCTCTCCGTCTCCGGGCTGATCGGCTTCGTCTTCGGCGACCTCTGCCTGTTCCGGGCCTACGTGCTGATCGGCCCGCGGATCGCGTCGCTGATGATGTCCCTCGCGCCGCTGCTGACGGCGCTCATCGGCTGGCTGGTGCTCGGCGAGACGCTGAGCGGGCGCGACGTCCTGGGGATGGTCCTCACCGTCGCCGGGATCGGCTGGGCCGTTCTCGAGGGCAGGCCCGCGGCCGAGGAGGAGCCGGAGCCACGCCGCTCCTCGCGCGCCGGCCTCGCGCTCGGCTTCTGCGGCGCGCTGGGGCAGGCGGGAGGGCTCGTCCTCAGCAAGCTGGGGATGGGGAGCTACGACGTCGTCGCCGCCACCCAGGTGCGGGTGATCGCCGGCATCGCCGGCTACATCCTCCTCATCGCCGCCGTGCGGGGGTGGCCGCGGATGGCGGTGGCGCTGCGCGACCGCCGCGGGCTCGGTTTCGCCGCCGTCGGCGCCTTCTTCGGACCCTTCCTCGGCGTCTCGCTATCGCTGTTCGCGGTCCGCCACACCGTGTCCGGAGTGGCCGCCAGCATCATGGCCTTGCAGCCGGTGCTGGTCATCCCCCTGGTGGTGCTCCTGCACCGGGAGCGGGTGGGGATCGGCGGCGTCGCCGGAGCGCTGGTGGCGGCCGCCGGGGTGGCCCTGCTCTTCCTCTGAGCCTTCCGGCGCTGAGTCGTCCGGCAGATAGGAGATCAGCGAGGTCGGCCGGCCCAGATACTCGGTCCTGCGCACCCGGGCCAGCCCGAACCGCGCCTCGGCGATCGCCGGCGCGCCGGCCAGGAGGGCCAGCATGTCCTTCCCGCCGCCGGGCTCGGCCACATAGAGCTCCGTGGTCTCCAGCAAAAAGGGCAGGTAGAGCTGCGCGAGGTCGGCGCGGGGGCGGAAGGGGATCAGAGCCACGAATCCGTCGTGGCCGGCGACAAAGCCGCGGATCGCCTCGGCGGTGTCGCGCGCCCGCTCCAGCCGGGCGGCCGGCGGCGCGGCGGGAGGCATTGAGGGGCTCCGGCCCATCGATCGATCCATCAGGGCCGCCAGCCGCGAGCGGAGCGCCCCGTGCCCGTCCACGGCGAGCAGCCAGCTCCCTGGCAGGCCGGGGAGGCGGACGCGGAACAGCTCGTAGTCCGCGGTGACCGCGCCGGCCGGCTCCAGGGCGAGCAGCGGCCAGTAGGGAGCGAAGTAGTCCGCCGGGACGAGCTTCACCCGCTTGCGCAGCGCGTTGCCGAGCCGCGTCATCGTGCGGTAGCGCCCGCCCCCCTCGCCGGGATCGGCATAGAGATAGATCGCCGAGCGGTCCGCCGCGAAGCGGCCGGGGTCGATCGCCTGGAAAGAGGAGTCGACCGCCGACCAGGCGCGCCATGGATTGCTGGCGCGCAGCGTGGCCGCCAGGGGGAGGCGGGCGAGCCGCGCCGCCCGGAAGTCGAGCGTCGAGGCGCCGGTCTCCGTGGCTCCCGCCGGGACCTCCAGATAGAGCGGCGGCGCCGGCCAGATCCCGGCCCACGAGGGGGCGTTTCCGGGGGTGGGGAGCGGCAGGGCGGCGCCGGCCACCAGCAGCGTGGCGGCGGCGCCGAAGGCCACCCGGCCCCGCAACCGGGCGAGGGCCTCGGCGATGAACAGCCCGCCCAGCCAGGCGCCGTAGACCACGAAACGCTTGGCCTGGTAGTCGTAGAAGAAGACGAAGAAGAGCGCGAGCAGCGCGAACAGCGTCACGGCAAGACAGCGGGCGGCGGCCTGTTCATGGCGACGGGCGCCGCGCAGGGCGAAAAACCCCCCGGCGGCGAGCAGGACCGCGCCCGGCAGCCCGAGCAGGGAGGCCAGGCTGTAGAGGTAGAACGGCGCCGAGCCGGCGTGGAAGGCGAGCAGGCGCCACTGCTCCCGGGCGATGCCGCCGGCGCCGCCGAGGGCCGGCGGCTGGACCGCCGAGCCGAGGAGCATCAGGGCCAGGGGGGCGAGGAGGCCCGCCCACAGCCAGGGGGAGCGGAGGTCCCGCCGCCGGTGGACCAGCGCAGTGGCGGCCGCCGCCGGCAGCCAGAGCAGCCCCGCCGACTGGGTGAGCGCCGCAAGCCCGGCCCAGATCCCGGCGGCGAGATACCGGCGCGGCTCCTCGCCGCCGAGCACGAACGCGCGCACCGCGAAGAGCAGCAGACAGGCGGCCGGGACGTCCGCCATCACCTGCAGCGACAGGTTTCCCAGCGAGAAACAGGCGAGCAGCGCCACCGCCGCGGCGAACGCCGCCCGGTGGGGGACGAGGCGGCGGGCGAGCGAATGGAAGGCGAGGACGGCGCCCAGGAACAGGCCGTGGAGCAGGAGCGGCAGCAGGCGGAGCGCCGACAACCGGTCGAGCAGGGCGATCGCCAGCGGCAGCAGGGGCGGGCGGCCCGAGTAGCGGACGTCGGCGCCGGCGAGGCGCAGGCCGTTGGCGATCCAGTCGTGCGAATCGCCGTCCATAAAGCCGTAGGCGAGGTTGAGGTCCCGCGGCGCCAAGCCCGGGGCGAGGAGCAGCAGGTCGAGCAGGCAGAGCGCCGCCAGGGCGAGAAAGAAAGGGTCCCGCCAGCGCGAAGATGATTGACAGCTATGCCGCTCTACCATAGAGTGAGAGAGTATCCGCAGTACACGTCGGTTCTGTCGTCAACTTCGGAGGAGGAAGGCAATGAGAACGAAGCCGTTGCTCTGGCTCACCGCACTCGCCTTGCTGCCCGTGGTCTCCGCCCCCTTGGCGGGGCAGCCGCGGCCGGTCGGGAGTGAGTTCCGCGTCAACGCGAACACCGAGTCCAAACAGCATAATCCGATCGCGGCGTTCAACGCCGCCGGCTCGGCACTGGTCGTGTGGGAGAACGACAAGAACGGGCTGCGCGGGCGCTTTTACAGCCGCGACGGCGCCCCCTTGACCGCGGAGCTGGGCCTGGTCGCGAACCAGAAGCTCACCAGCGTGCCGGCCGCCGGCATCGAGGTCATCCGCAAGGACCCCGCGGTCGCCTTCCTGGCCTCCGGCGACTTCCTGCTGGCCTGGACCGAAGAGCGCGACGACGTCAGCACCGACATCTTCATCGAGCACCGCGCCGTGATCGACCGCGACGTCTACCTCCAGAAGTTCAACGCCGCCGGCGCTCCCCAGGGCTCGCCGGTCCGCCTCAACGCCACCACGGCCGGCTACCAGAGCCTGCCCAAGATCCTGGTCCGCAACGGCGCCGACGCCGTGGTGGTCTGGCAGAGCGACGGCCGGCGGGCGGGACCGGCGGGCGACGGCATCTTCAGCCGCCTGGTGAGCCCCTCGACGGGCCAGCCGGCCACGGGTGAGACGAAGCTCAGCTCGGTGCCCGGCCTGGCGGCCAACCCGGCGATCGCCGGCGCCGCCAACGGCGGCTTCGCCGTCGCATGGGAGGCCGTGGACGGCAGCTCGCAGGGCGTCTTCGCCCGCCTGTTCGCCAAGTCGGCCGCGCCCCGGGGCGCCGAGTTCCGCGTCAACTCCACCGTTCAGGGCCTGCAGCGCCGGCCGGCGCTGACCGCCGACTCCAACACCGGCGGCTGGCTGATGGTCTGGCAGGGCCAGGCGGGCAGCATCAAGGACTCCCACATCTACGGCCAGTTCCTGGGCGCCGGCGGCAGCTTCATCGGCCCGCAGATCCGGGTCAGCAAGGGCGTCGCGCAGGGTCAGGTCTCGCCGTCGGTCGCGGCGGTCGCGGGCCGCCACTTCCTGGTCACCTGGCTCGACTACCACGACATCTTCCCGGTCGGCCTGTTCGGCGTCGAGATCGACAGGCTCGGCGCCGCGGTCGGCGACGAGGTGGAGATCAACGCGGAGGCGATCAACGCCCACACCCGCACCTCCATCGCCGTCAGCCCCAGCGGCGGCGTCCTGGTGCCCTGGGAGGGCTTCACCACCAGCCAGGTGGCCCCGGGCATCTCCGCCCGCCGGATCGAGCTCTAGAAGGTTCTCAACAGGGGCGGCCAGATGGGGCCGCCCCGACGTTCTTCCGCGAGTACGGCACCTTCCTTGCTTTCCTTTTCGGGCGATGGATACCCTCGCCCCACCCCCGAAGCCCGCCTCGCGTCCACAGACCACGGCCCGTGAAAGCGCTTCGCTGTCGGCGGCGGCGGGGAGGGAGCTGCGAACGCGGGGCTGGCGCAGCCTGGACATCCTGCGCGCGACCGCGCTGGTGATCGGGGTCGGTCTCTTCCTGGCCCTCCTCTGGGTGGCGCACGACCTGATCTTCATCACCTTCCTCGGCGTCCTCTTCGGCCTCGCCGTGGCGAGCGGCGCGGATTACCTGGAGCGGTTCCGGATCCCTCGCGGAGTGGGCGCCGTGCTGGTCGTGCTCGCCTTCCTCGGGGTCCTGTTCGGCCTCGGCGCCTGGGCGGCGCCGACCCTGCGCGCGCAGTCGAGCGAGCTGCAGGCGTCACTCCCTCAGGCCCTGGACCGGATCGAGCGGTGGGTGGACGCTCACCGGGACGGCTTCCTGGGGCAACTCATCCCCGCCACGCCGGGGACGCCGGAACAGCCGGTCGCTCCGGCGGCTCCGGGCGCCGCGCCGGCGCCGGCGAAGGCTCCCGAGGCGCTCCAAGGGCTCTCCGGCCAGCTCGGCGCGGTGACCCGCTACCTCTTCTCGTTCCTCTCCTCGACGGTCGCCGTGCTGGGGGGGCTGCTGCTGATCCTCTTCACCGCGATCTACATCGGCGCCGAGCCGCGCCTTTACTACAAGGGATTGCTGCACCTCTTTCCTCATGATGCGCGGCCGCGGGCGGGCGAGGTGCTGGGCTCCATCGGGACGACCCTGCGGAAGTGGCTGGTGGCCCAGCTCATCATGATGGCGGCGATCGGCGTCGCCACCGCGCTGGGCTTGAGCCTGCTCGGCGTCAAGGCGGCGCTCGCGCTGGGGCTGATCGCGGGGCTGCTCGAGTTCATCCCGATGCTCGGGCCGATCCTCAGCGCGGTCCCCGGCATCGCCATGGCGTTCCTCGACTCGCCGCAGAAGGCGCTCCTGGTAGCCCTGGTCTACTGGGCGGTGCAGTTCCTCGAGGGGCACATCCTCGCGCCGCTGCTGATGAAGAAAGGGGTCGACCTGCCGCCGGTCGTCACCCTGATCGGCCTGTCGCTAATGGCGATCGTCTTCGGCTTTCTGGGTATGATGGTGGCCGTCCCCGTCCTCGCCGCCGTGATGGTGGCGATCAAGATGCTCTACGTCGAGGACGTGGTGGGGGACGACGTCGAGATCGGCAACGCCCCCGACGCCCCCGTGCCGCCCACCCGGCCGGCGCATCCGCTGGCATAGAGAAACGCGTCGCCGGCCATATAATCCGGATTCCACCGCGGGGAGAAACGCGGGCCCGGAAGGTTGCCCGTATCGCCGCTCCTCTTCCACGGAGGACGAGACATATATCGACCGGCCATCGATATATAGGGAGCCTCTCCGGCTGCCTTGGGGAGACCCCGCCCTATATAGGGATCGTTTCTGGATATATAGGGAAGGTCCCTGGGTATATATCCAGGACCAGAAAATATATAGCCGGACCTCCCGGAGCCCTTGGGACCCTTGAAAACAGCCGGGGGAAAGACGCGCGGAACGTTCCGGGGAGGCATTGATATATAGGCGGCGCCGGAAAAATATAGCTGGCTTCTCGCAGAGCCCTCCAGGGACGCCAAAATATATATTTTTGATCCGGTTCTATATGGAGAAGGGTCTCCGGAGCCTCGGCGGAGAGGCGCTGAAGGGCGGGGGCCACGTTCCCGAGCTTCGACATCGACAAGAAATGTTCGCGAAGGCCTCGACACCCGGGATTGGAGAGGATCGCAACGGCGTCGCCGCGCCGGCGCCTCTGTTCCGTGACTGAGGAAGTGTAGCAGGTTCTTGGCTCCCGGATTTTTCCTCCACCCGGAGCGGGGGGAGGTCAGGAGGGGGGCTTTCCGGAGTCCGGGCACCGCTCCTTGTCTGGGGCTTCGAATCGGCAACCACATGCCCGCCCGTATAAGACGCGCGCTGATCCACACGCAGGAGCCAGATCTCGTTCACCGGACGTGAGATACGGGGCCGCTCTTCCTATGGTGGAGTGCATATGGCCCCGTATAACGTTCCAGCCTCGGTCACTTCTACGTGCGCCGATCAGCACAAACCGTGTGGCCTCTATCAGATGGCTTCGAATCTTACTTTCCGGGCCAGCCGAGGATAGTCCAGAGAGGCGGGTCTCTTCTGCGTGGTCATATCGAGGCGTTGACGTCAGTTAGGAAGAGGCGTAGGATTAAGGAAGCTTATAGAATCAATAACATACGATGCCGGAGCACGTAGTCCCCCGGAAGAGAGTGAGACCACTATAGGTAATCTGGGGTGAAACGGCGAAAGGTTAATCCCTAGGTTGGCTGCCATGAAGGTAATATGAAAACCAAGAACTGGCTGATCGTCAGCGTCATTTTCCTATCCTTATCCGCTGCAAGTGAGCGGACGTATATGGGCTATCCAGTTGTTGATATGAAGTTCCCTATCGCTGGCGGCAAAGCGGTGTCGCTGCCCGTGACGGAGGCCGGACCTATTCCTGCCGAAGACCGGGCCTTCAAGATCGAGGCCGCAGGAATTTCCATTCAGCCCCTACTCTTCAGTCCCAAGCGAGCGACTCTTGCTTGGCAGTTCGCATTGACAGCGAAAAGTTTCGAGACGTTGGAACACGTGACGGTGGAGGAAGTATACCCAGACGAAGTTGCAAAGGTCCTGGTAGACGATCAGTCCCCTGCGCTCAAAGAGAAGACCTGGTCTGGTAGTTCTATAGGCGTAGAGCCGGACCTTAAGTCGACCCCTTGGTTGTTTAGCGAAGGAGATTCTATCTTTGTCTTTCGCTTTACGATTAATTCGAAGGGTAAGCCTCCTGCCATTCTTTATCAGCCTGCGTGGATCTCTCAATCCGCCAAGCGTATGTCTCAACTATCTGTCAAGCAAACCAATGGCAGCTAACAAGGCGCTTGCACCGGACGGCCGGCTTCGCCGTCCGCGCGGTGAAGCGCCACAGCGTTGGCCGTCCGGCTTGGCGTAAGTACTGGAAGTAGATAGAAGATCGAAAGCTGTCGAGCGCCATGCATACCAGGTGCGCGATTAACTGCCTCGTCTCTTCGAGCCTGGAAACACAAAGCCGTCTTGGGTTAAAGAGCTGAGGCCAAAGGAGAGTCGAATGAAAACACCTCTTAGATTGTTGATCTTGGTGCTAGTACTGGGAATTTCGTCAATGCTTGCGGAGCCTGCCAACGCGCTGCCGACTTACTGTGAAGTCCCAGGCCGGTGTGCCGACTTCCCTCCTGACACAATCTGCACCTGTCCGCCGAGAACCTCGGCTTTTCCTCTGGTTGTAACCTGTGAGGGCTATTATGCCGGTGCCTGTGAGTCCCAAGGCTCTGCGTCCATGAGCGAAGCAGGAGGAGCGGGGGCCATTTAGAGCGATTGATCTCCCTCCAGGGCTTTTGCCGGAGGCGGCCAACTAAGCGGCTCGAGCGGACGGCTGAAGCCGCCGCTCAGCCGCGTCTCGTTGCCCGGCGATTGGCATGAGCGACAGTTGCGAAGATCAGCCGTTTAGTCCTCCAGAGGAGGGATGGCATGGCTAAGGCTTCAGCCGAGGTGATCACGCATTGCCCAAATTCAAAGTGCGGCAAGCCGATCTACTCGGACCACCTCTACTCGTGGTGTATCGAATGTGGCGAGCCGCTTCCTGATAACATTCAGGCACAAATACCTCGGCTACAAGAAAGTAGGGAAGGAGCCGCCTCAGTGACATCAAGTCAACCCGCCCCACCCGAAAGGCTTTCAAGCCGTGAACTCCTAGAGCGCCTTGTCAGGTTGCAGGAGCAACAGAACGAAAGCCTCGAGGCGATACGTAAACACACGGGATGTGTCTACGCGTGGCTCATCTTCTCAGTCATTCTCGGAACCTTGGTTTTTCTCATTGTCCGTCACTGATCAGCATTGGACAAGTTGGGACAAACCGTCCGATGCCGTCCGATATCAGCTGAACCGGCACAAAGGCCCAACCCTGCCACTCGAGCGGACAACTGACGTTGCCGCTCAAGCTAACACCCGACCAGCTTAGAGAGATCGCCGAGGAAGGATTGACCAAAAACTGGCCGATGCCTAGGCGGTACTCTGCTGATCCAGGTCCGTCCTGGGCACAGAAGCCCAGGACGGGGCCGGTCCTTCCCTCGAAACACAGTGAAACAGCGTCGGATTGGTACGGATTTTGCTGCCAATTGACACGGAAGTCGACCGAGCCAATGCCCTTCGACCGCGAGCGCATCGTTGACTCCGGCCTCGGGTGGTTCATCTCAATGGAGAAGTGACATGATGAATCCGGCAAAGAACACGATTTGCCTTTGGTACGATGATGACGCCGAGGACGCGGCGCGGTTTTACGCCAAGACCTTTCCCGATTCGTCCGTCGGCGCGGTGCACCGCGCACCAGGAGACTTTCCGTCGGGGAAGACTGGGGACGTGTTGACCGTCGAGTTTTCCGTGATGGGCATTCCGTGCCTCGGGCTCAACGGCGGACCTGCGTTCAAGCACAACGAAGCGTTCTCGTTTCAGGTCGCAACCGCTGACCAAGCCGAAACGGATCGCTACTGGGACGCGATCGTCGGCAACGGCGGCGAGGAGAGCGCGTGCGGCTGGTGCAAGGACAAATGGGGATTGTCCTGGCAGATTACGCCGATCGCTCTGACCAAGGCGATAACCGATCCCGATCCCGCCGTCGCCAAGCGCGCGTTCGATGCGATGATGCAGATGCAAAAGATCGACGTCGCAGCAATCGAGGCGGCACGCCGCGGTTGAGGTTGTGATCCCATGCAGCATCTCTTCTGGCTTGTGCCCAGGGTTCTTGTGGGGCGCTCGGGACCCACCAAGGACCTATGGAATCTGCAGCATCTGCGTGACGCCGGGATTGGAGCGGTGCTGTCCGTGAACGACGGCGCGCTGTGCCACCCTGAAGATTTCGAAAAGGTCGGGCTTCTGTACCGGTGTCTGGCGCTTTCCCCCAATGCACCGCCACAACCTGGAGATCTCGAGCACTGCGTCGCGGTGCTTCCAGATGCCTACGCATTCGTACTTGCCAACGAAGAACAGGGTCTCGCCACGTTGGTTCACTGCCACTCAGGCAAGGATCGTACTGCACTGTTCATGGCTTACTACCTGTGCCGACGCCGCGGCTTGCCCGGAGCCGCGGCCATCGAACGCGTGAAGGCGGTTCGGCCGATTGCTTTTACCGCCGTTGGCTGGGAGGAATTTGCTCTTGAAGTGCTCGCAAGCACGACGAGCTCCAGCTCGAGCGGACCTCACTGGATCGTCGCGCAGTAGGTGTTGTTGTGGGTCGACACGCCGTAGCAGAACTGGCGGTCGTTCGCGTTGGTGATGCCCGCGCAGTAGGACCCGCTGCGCAGCGCCATGCCGTTGCAGAGCGCCCGCGTGTTCGCGTCCGTGACATTGGCGCAATCCGGGTAGGACCCCCAACTCGCGACGCCGTAGCAGAACGAGCGCATCTGCGCGTCGGTGATGTCGCGGCAGTTGGTGGGGAAACTCGGCGCGGCGGCCATGCCGTAGCAGGCGAGCTGCAGGTTGCGGTCGGTCATCGATCCGCACGGAGTCTGCGAGCTCGAAGCGAGGGCGGAGCACATCTGCTTGTCGTTGACGTCGGTGACGTTGCGGCAGTTCGACGAGGCCCGGCCGGCGATGCCGTAGCACGCCAGGTACTGATCCCTCGCGGCGCCGTAGACGAAGGGGTTGCCGGTCGAGGGCGGCGGCGGGGTGAGCGCCTCGTCGGTGACGTACTCGTTGCAGTCCTCGTTCACGCCGGTGGCCCCCTCGCTCAGGAACAGGTTGCCCGTGCTGTGGTACCAGCCGACCGCGTAGCGGCCCGCGGCGGCGTCCCACACGCGGTAGGCGTCCAGGGCGTTCTTTTTTGCATCACAGGCGGCGGTCCCCAGGGCGATGGTCCGCGTCCAGCCGCGGGAGCGCCGCGCGGAGGCGTCACAGATCGCTCCGGCGTAGACCGACAGGAAGGTGCGCGGCGTGAAACCGGTGCTGGCGATGCCGTCGCGGACGGCGATGTGATCGACATGATTCTGGTAGTCGAGGGTACCGGCGGTGCCGTAGAGCGTCATCCCGGGCAGGCCGAGGTTGATCCAGAAGCTCGCCCGCTGGGCCACCTTCGCGGAGCCGAGGGAGCCGTCCGGATAGTCGTGGATGGCGATGGCATGGACGCCGAGGCGGCGCATCGAATCCATGAACTCGCGGACGCGCGCGTTGCCGAACCCGTTGGCGTCGGAGCAGCTCAGGCGGTTCGCCGGAGAGGGCGCGGGGTGTGACACGGACTCAACGTGCGTGGTGTCGCAGGCGATGCTGTGGCTGATGGAGCCGGAGGTCGCCTCGCCGCAGAGCGTGGACAGGGCGTTCGATCCCGTTCCGCGCGTCATCAGCTCGACGATCACCGTGCGCCCCGCGGCCAGCGCCTGGTTGATGCTGCCGGCCATGCCCAGGGTCTCATCGTCCGGATGGGCCGCGAAGAAGACGGCCGGCTGGTTGAACGGGCCGGTGTACGCGCCGCAGTCGGTGGGGCGGACGGGATAGGCGGTGCCGTTCTGGGCGTCGGAGATCGGCGCGCAGACCATCTCCTGGGCGGAGAGGCCGGCGGCGGAGAGCAGGACGAGAAGGAGAAGGAACCAAGGCAGTCTGCGTTTTGACATCGGTGGGTCTCCTGGAAATCGGCTCCTGACGAGGCCGGGTCGGCGGGCTTGAATTGCCCGAGGCCCGAGCCGTTCGGAGATATTGAAATTTTTCTTCACATCAATAGCTTAGGGATGGCGCAAGAGAAGAGCAACCCGCCAGCCAAGGAGCGCAATCGGGTCCCAGGTCCGTACTTAAGTTATGCTGGCTTATGTTTAGCCTAAATACCTTGACAGTTAGGCTATTTCGCGTAGAATCTAGCTCCAAATGGTGGAATGCCGATCCAAAGGAGGGAATCTATGCGCCCAACTGAACCGAGCCGAGCCGATGCGCTTGCAGCCATGACCCCGGAGAAGCTGGAGGAGATGGCGCGGCCAGCGCCCCGCGCCTCGCATCCGGGGCTGCGCGACTTTCTGGAGATCCCCTACGACCAGATGGAGGAGATGAACCTCGAGGCCAAGGAGGAGCGCCTGGCCCGGCGGCCCGCTGACGTGGTCCGTGAACAGCGGATGCGCTATCTCAACGACGAGAAGCGCATCAAGGCGGTCACCGTGTGCTTCACCGACCTCGAAGGCCGGCTGCACATGCTGGACTATGACAAGAAGTTCCTGCTCAAGTCGGCGGACAATCTGACCTTCGACGGCTCGTCGATCCGCGGCTTCTCGCGGCAGCAGGAGTCGGACCTGCGACTGGCGATCGACTGGCCGGCCTTCTACTGGCTGCCGTCGGACATCTTCGGCCCCGGCAAGGTGCTGGCCTTCGGCGAGGTCCACGAGCGTGACGGCAGCCCGTACAGCGCCGACATGCGGGCCCTGCTCAAGGGGTACACCGACAAGCTGTACGCCAAGGACGGCACGGTCGCCCACGCCGCCAACGAGATCGAGGGCTTCCTCTTCCGCGGCTGCGACGCGGAGCGCTCCTACCACGAGACCGGCCGCTTCGACTTTATCTCCACAGGCGGCTATTACCACTCGCTGCCGGGCGACGCCCTGCGGCAGTTCATCGACACCGCCGCCGAGGTGCAGAGGGCCATGGGCTTCGCCAACGAGAAGGACCACCCGGAGGTGGCGCCCTCGCAGTTCGAAATGAACTACAGCTACACCGAGGCCTCGGTGGCCGCCGACCAGGTGCAGCTCTACAAGCTGCTCTCCCGGCAGGTCGCGGCGCGCCTGGGGATGACGGCGTGCTTCCTGCCCAAGCCGGTGACCGGCGTCAACGGTTCGGGCATGCACACCAACCTCTCGGTGACCCGCCAGTCGACCAATCTCTTCTACGAGAAGGACGGCAAGGACGGTCTCTCGGCCGCCGGCTGGGACTTCATCGGCCGCCTCCTGGCCAGCGCTTCGGACATCTGTCTGGTGCTCAACTCGAGCGTCAACTCGTACCGCCGCCTCGACCCGCACTTCGAGGCGCCCAACCAGATCAAGGCCTCGGCCATCGACCGCGGCTCCATGGTGCGCATCCCCCTCGGCAACGAGCGCTCGGCACGCGTCGAGGTGCGCTCCATCGCTCCCGACGCCAACCCGTACCTGGCGATTTACACCCTGCTCAAGACCGGGCTCGAAGGCCCCCAGAGCGAGGAAGAGGGGGACAAGCGGCCGCGTACCCGCTTCCTGCCGGACAACATCTACGACGCCATCCGGCTGTTCAAGGGGAGCCGGTTCATGCAGGAGGTGATGGGGGAGGAGGTGCACGCCAAGTTCGCCGAGATCAAGCTCGCCCAGGCCGAACGCTGCCCCAAGGCTCTCGGCACCCACATCAAGGCCTCCGAGGTGCAGTACCACCACGAGGTCACGAACCAGTTCCTCTGGTCGCAGTTCTGAGCGACCGGCCCCGGCACCTCGTTTCCCCGCACGGCGGGAGGACCCTCCTCCCGCCGTCTGTCCTCCCTGCCGCTATTCGCTGAGGAACGTTCGATTTGCCTGGCCGAGATACATCCGCCGCAACTCGCCGGCCGGCCACCAGAAGAGCAGGTCATCCCGCCCATCCTGGTTTGCATCGAGTGTGATAACGGTTTGCGGCGAGCCATTGATCCCGCTGGCAGGGATCGGACCGTCGACCTTGGCGAACGAGCCGGTGCCCGTGCCATAGTAGAAGCGATTCGTTCCGTCGTTCCAGAAGAACAGGAGGTCGCTCTTCGTATCGCCGTCGAAATTGCCGACCACAACCTTGTTGGGAGTGCTGTTGATGGCCGCGATCGGGATCGGGTCGAGGCGTTCGGTGAAGGCACCGCCCGATCCGCCGTAATAGAAGCGGTTGGTGCCGGGCTGACGCCAGTAGAAGAAGATGTCGGTAGCGCCATCGCCGTTGAAGTCGCCGGTGAGGGCGTCGTCCGGATTGCCGCCCACGTTGGAGACGCTCATCGGGTCGTCCACCTTGTCGAACGAGCCCAGGGCATTGCTCAGGAACAGGCGGTTGGTCCCGGCGCTCTTCCAATGGAACAGCACGTCGGCTTTCCCGTCGTTGTTGAAATCACCGCTGAGCAGGTTGTCGGGGTTTCCGTTGATCCCGGTGGGGTTGATCAGATTGTCAGACCGCGTGAACGTCCCATTTCTGTTTTGCCGATACAGGTAATTCTGCCCGCTCACTTTCCAGTCCACGAACCAGTCGTCCAAGCCGTCACCGTTGAAGTCGGCGAGGACAACGTTGATCGCGGACGCATCAATGATCGTACCGACGACGCCCGCCTGGATCTGATTGCCGATCGTCCGGCCCGTCTGGTTGGAGAAGATGTTCGCGAAGAACAGGCTGTAGTCCGCGGGCGCATCGATGCGAATGAGGTACTTCATCCGCGCGTCGGCGGGCACGGCGGTCACGGTGTTGCCGGAAAACAGGTTGTAACGGGGCCAGCCCACGCCGCCGTTGGGAATGACGGAGAACGCCGCCGCTGTGGGGACCGTCGGGCAGGTCGAGAAGATCTGATACGGCGCGGGAACCGCTGAGCCACAGAAGGCGTCGAGACCACCTACCTGCGTGATGCGGTTGTTCCGAATAAGTTGGCCGGTCGTGTCGCCGTAGCTCGGTTCCGAGGTCCCGGACACGACGATCGAACCGGTTCCGGAGGCGCCGATGTCGTTGTCCTCCACGAGGCCGTTCTTCGCCCCGTGCACGAACTTGACGCCCCAGTCGAAGATGTCGCGGACCTTGTTGGTGCGGATCACCGCGTTCCGCGCCATGCAGTCGATCCCCTCGCCCACGTTCTCGATGACGTTCCCGACGATGACCGCGCCGCTGCCGCCGGGTACCAGCGTGATCCCGTCGGTCTGGTATCCGACGGGACTGGTCCCGCTCATTCCCGGGAACTGCCCGCGCTGCAGGTTGTAGAGGTTGCTGCCGAAGCGCAGCCGCGAAATCGTATTCCTCGCGATGGTCACGCCGGTCGATCCGACCGCCTTGCCGCTGCTCGAGAGCTTGTTATCGTCGACGACGATCCCCGAGAGCTGGGGGAACTTGGCGTACGAGTTGACGTAGGTCGCCCACGAGTCGTGGATGTAACAGCCGCGGATGTTGACGTTGTCGACCGAATCGAGAGCGACGATCGGCCCGAGGGCGAAGCCCGTGATATCGAGGTTGACGATCTTGCTGTTTTTCACGCCACGGAACCAGACGGCGCTCACGTACGTACCGTCGAGGTATTGCTTGTCGATCTTGAAGTTTTCCAGGCGAATATTATTCAGCAGAGCTCCTAGGCTCCCTTCCGCCCGGATCGCGATCGAGTCGACGCGTGCCGTATCCCACATCTGGAGCGGTTCGACGTTGTTGAACGTGTTTTTGAGATAGAGCACGGCCGGAGTGCCGGTCGTGAGGATGCCGGAGTTGCTTTGGGTGATGTCCAGCTTTTCCGAGAGGCGGTACGTCTGCCCCGGGCGCAGCGAGACGACATCTCCCGTATCCAGGATGGCCTGCAGCGTAGCCGTGTCGTCGCTGCCGTTCGGCGCACCGGCATCGACGATGAGACCCGCCGCTGACGCGGGCGCGACTATAAGGAAGCCTGCGATGAGCAGGATGAGCGAGGTGGCGATAGAGCGTAGGCGATAAGACATGAACAGCTACTCCTCCTGAGTGCCAGGTTTCGGCGGAAACTACCAACTTTTTGTGTTGGGGGCCGCTGGTTTGAGCGTTTTCCGGGTCGTCCGAGCCAAGGTAGAAGCGGCTGGCAGCGACGGCGGGCCGGAACGAGAAGGGATGCGCAACTCTTGTCCCTCCCCACTTCCAGATTATGCCAGCCACGGGGGCTTGCGGCAAGCCCCGGGCCATGCGGGGCCGTGGTCGACTCGTCGTTCGGAGAGTAAGAGCGCCCGTGGCTCGTTTTCGCCGGCCCCGCGCACCTCTCTATTAGGGAAGTCCGCCAAACAAGGAGGAAGAGATGAAGAAGGATCTGCGCCGGAAGAAGCTCGTGCTTAAAGCCGAAACACTCAGGCAACTCGAAGGGAATCAACTTGCCGCTGCGCAAGGCGGCGGTGAAAGCGGATGGGCCTGCGTTACCACGACTGTCTTTTCCGAAGGGGCTTGCGAAGGGTACAGTTGGTGGTACGCGTGCGCTCAGTAAGATAGCTTCCTCTGCAGGCTCCTCGCGAGACGGAGCCCGGTAATGGCAACGCAACGGCCCCGGAGGGAAACCCCGGGGCCGTTGACTTTTCGCCGTAAGGCGTGCGGGTTCGAGTCCCGCCTCCGGCATGAAATGCGGAGGGCTGCCTTTTTGCCTGGGTCGCATGGAACCGACGGATACGTGGAGATCCTGGCATGAGGCGCTGATCGTGTCATGATGGCGGAGCGAGAGCTGGGAGATTAGACAGGGACTCTAAAGGAGCAGGCATCGCATGGAACGTGGTCTCGTTTTCATCGGTATCGTTACCCTGATCGTCGGTCTTGGGTGCGGCTACCTGATTTATGCGTACCCGCAGGGCCTCAATCCCGCCTGGCCCATCTGGATGGCGATGCTGGCACCTGCCGTATTTATCTTGGGTGGTATGCATATGATCGCCGCCGGTCTGGGCCGTCCCGGTTTCGCCCACGCGACGGTGCGGGCCATCGTGGTGTGCTTGCTGGCCATTGCGAATTGGGCCGCGTTTTTTAGCACGCACATTCAGTGTAAGGAGACGGTGTCTTTTCTGGGGGTGCCCATTCTCTCCCAGTATCCGAGCGAAGTCGAGTGTCGGTTGGGCCTGCGCGTCATCGTCAGTTGTATCGACGTGCTCATCCTTCTCCCTGTCCTTTGGTTCGCGTGGAGCAGATGGCAAAAGCGTAAGGAGTAAGACATGCAGATTCTAGCGCCGTTCATCGGGCTGTTGCTGGTCGCGGCACTGATACGTATGATGTTCCCGGGAGGGCGAGCTATGGATGGGACGCGAAAAAAGGTGATTCGCCGAGTTTACTCTGAGTACCCTGCTGAGGCTGAGCACGTCCTCTCCGAGCTGGATGCTTATTCAGGCCCAGAGCCGGACAGGGTCAAGATGGATATTCTCATTCTGGGCGCTGGTTCCCTGGAGAACCTGAAGCGGTGGATCAGGATGGCCAATAATGAATATCGTGATGTTCTTGCTGCCGCGGAGTACAGCGACACTGAAGCTGGTGCCGAGATCCTGCGCACCTTTCGCGAACGGCGGCCAGATAATTCAGTAGGGCTCAGCTTTGAGGACTTGATGCGAGAGGATCCACCAGAAGAAGAACTGATTCCGTAACGTCTTCGACTCGCCGCGGGGGGGACGGCGAGGCCTGCGGCCCTGCCCGCCTGGCGGCCTGGGGCTGCCGGCGCCGTTGACCTCCCCCTGCGAAGCAGCTAAAGTGGTGGCCCAACCCGAAGAAAGAAGATAGGGAGGTCACGCAGGATGGTGCCCAAGAGGGAGAACCGTCTGGAAACCCAGACGTGGTCGGCGCCCACGGGTAAGCCCCCGCTTCTACCCACCGTTCCCGGCCTGACGATCCTCGGGCACCCTCAGATCCAACGAGTCGGCGAGCGGGCGGCTCTGCTCGATCTGTCGTCGGGCCGGGAAATGTTCCTGTCGCGGACGGAACCGGAGTTCTCCCCACCGGGTGAATTGGCTCCCCGGCCCCTTGCCGTGCCCTATCTCAGCCGCCGTCCCTGGCTCCTACGGCCGGCGGCGGGCGGCGGCGTCACGTTGCTCCGGGGGGACTCGCCCATGTCTCTCGCCGCCAACGAGGAGCCGGTCGGCGGCGAGGCTGGATTCTCGGCCGCCGAGGTGGATCGCGGCGTGGTGCTGCTGCTCGCCGGCCGCGTGGTCCTCCTGCTTCATCGCTTCCGCCCGGTCTTTCCCGACAGCTTGCCACGCTACGGCCTGGTGGGCCTGAGCGATTCGCTTCTCGACCTCTGTCGCCAGGTCGCGCGGGTCGCCGACTTCGACATCCCGGTGCTGTTGCGCGGCGAATCGGGAACCGGAAAGGAGCTTGTGGCCTCGGCCCTCCATCGCGCGAGCAGCCGGCGCGACCGGCCTTTCCTGGCGCTCAACATGGGCGCCCTCCCGGCGTCTCTCGCCGCCGCCGAGCTCTTTGGGGCGTCGCGAGGAGCCTACACCGGTGCCGAGCACGCGCGGCGGGGCTACTTCCGCCGCGCCCACGGCGGCACGCTCTTCCTGGACGAGATCGGCGAGGCTCCCCAGGAGGTGCAGCCGCTGCTGCTGCGCGCCCTGGAGAGCGGCGAGCTCCAGCCGCTGGGGAGTGAAGAGACGGCGCGCGTCGATGTGCGCGTCGTCGCCGCCACGGATGCCGATCTCGAGCAGGCGGTGGCCGCCGGACGATTCCGGGCTCCGCTCCTGCACCGCCTGGGCGGATACGCGATCCGCCTCCCCCCTCTGCGCGAGCGGCGCGACGACATCGGACGGCTGTTCTTTCACTTCCTGCGCGAGGAGCTCGCCGTGGTGGGAGAGGAGCGTCGCCTGGCGGATCCCGGTCCGGATGCGCAGCCCTGGCCTCCCGCGGCGTGGATCGCCCGTTTCGCCGCGGCTCCGTGGCCCGGCAACGTCCGCCAGTTGCGCAACGTCGCCCGCGCTCTGGCGATCGACAGCCGTGGTGCCGGGGAGGACGCCGCGGAGACCCAGCTACCCTCGGCGATCGAGGATCTGCTGCGCGAAGAGAGACTGCCGACGGCGCCGGGGCGGATGGCGGCCCCGCCGGTCCCACCCACGCCGGCGCGGGCGGTCTTCCGCAGTCCTCAGGACGTCTCGGAAGAGGAGCTGCTCGCGGCCCTCGCGGCCCACCGCTGGCAGCCCCGGGCGGCGGCCCGCCAGCTCGGCATCTCACGCCCCTCGCTCTACTTTCTTCTCGACACCTTTCCGGGCACACGCAAGGCGATGGACCTGAGCGGTGAGGAGATCGCCGCGGCCGGGGAGCGCTGCGGCGGCAACCAGCGCGAAATGGCGGCAATGCTGCAAGTTTCGGAGGCCGGAATCCGGCGCCGGATGAAACAGCTCGGGCTGCTCGCGATCCCCCAGAGCCCCTCGAAGCTGTCATGAGCGGGGAGGAGTGGATGCCGGCCGAAGCGGTAGGGCCGTACCGCCTCGTCGAGCGGCTCGCGGCCGGCGGCATGGGCGAGGTCTGGCGCGCCTGGGACGGGCGGCTGAAGCGGCCGGTAGCGGTTAAACATATCTTGCCGCACATCCTGGACCAGCCGGGGGCGCGCGAGCGCTTCCGCCGCGAGGCCGAGGCCGGCGCCCGGCTCACCCATTTCGCCGTGGTCCAGATCTACGATCTGGTGGAATCTCCGGAAGGCGACTGGCTCGTCATGGAGCTGGTGGTGGGCAAGACGTTGCGCCAGCTCCTTTCCGCCGGTCCTCTCTCCATACAGAGCGCCTTGCGGTGGGGGAGCGAGATCGTCGGCGGGCTCGCCGCCGCCCATGCGGAGGGGATCCTGCATCGCGATCTCAAGGCGGGCAACGTGATGATCACCGCGGCGGGTCACGCCAAAGTCCTCGACTTCGGCATCGCGCGGGCGCTGTCTCCCGAGGGGGTGGAGCAGGAAGTGACGCTCTCGCACCCGGGGACGGTGGTGGGCACCAGCTACGCCATGTCGCCCGAGCAGGCCCTGGGGCTGCCGCTCGATCCCCGCTCGGACCTCTTCTCTCTGGGCTCGCTGCTCTACGAGATGCTCACCGGAGAAGCGCCGTTTCGCGCCGCCTCCGCCGCGGCGACCCTGGCCCGCGTGTGCAGCTACAGCCCGCTGCCGGCGCGGCGGCTGCGCGCGGAGATCCCGGCCGAGGTCTCCACGCTGATCGAGCGGCTGCTCGAAAAGGAGCCGAACGCCCGTCCCCGGAATGCCGGCGAGGTTGTTGCCCACCTCGAAGAAGCAACAACCGCTATGCCGGCGCCGCGACCGTCCCCGGCCGATCGCGCACCCGGTCCACCGACGGACGACGAGGCCACATTAATCGAGGGACGGCCGCGGGCCGCGGACTTCGAGGGGTCCAGCGCGACTTTCCCACGCGGCCGCCGGGTGTTCCTGCGCTCTGCCGGCTTCCTCGCCGGCGGGCTCCTTCTCACCCTGGCCCTCGCCTGGCAGGGCGGGCGCCTTCCAACCCCGCACCGCACCGCCGGCACGTATGAGCTCTACGAGCAGGGGCAGGCGGCGCTGCGCCGCTACGACACGCCGGGCAACCTCGACGAGGCGATCGCGGACTTCCGGCGGATCATCGGCCGCACGCCTGACCACGCGGCGGCCCACGCCGCCTTGGCGCGCGCCTGCCAGCTCAAGTTCGTGAGTCAGAGCAAGGACCGGATGTGGCTGGATCAGGCCGTGCCGCTGGCCGAGCGGGCGGTGGCGCTCGACGGCTATCTGGCGTCGGCCCGGGTGAGCCTGGGATTGGTCTACACCTCGCTCGGGCGTCTGGACGAGGCCACCCGGGAGATCGAAAAGGCGATCCAGCTCGAACCCGGGAACGCCGATGCTCAGTACGCCCTCGGCACTCTGTACGAGGCCCGTACTCAGCTCGACCTCGCGGAAGCCGCGTTTCAGCGTGCGATCACCCTGCATCCCGACCGCCAGTTCTACGACGCCCTGGGCGCGCTCTACTTGCGCACCGGCCGCGTCGCTCCCGCCATCGCGGCCTTCCAGAGCAGCATCCGCCTGGCTCCCGATGGCTTTGCGGGCTACCGCAATCTGGGGGTGGCCTACTATACCCAGGGCGACCTGGCCAAGGCTGCCGCCCAGTTTCAGAAAGCGCTGGAGATCCAGCCCCAACCGTCGCTCTACTCCAACCTGGGGGGCCTCTACTTCGCCCAGGGGCTTTACCCGCAGGCGGCCCAGGCCTACGAGCAGGCGCTCGAGCTGCCGGGAGGGGCCAACGACTATCTCTTCTGGGGCAATCTCGGGGACGCCTGTCGCTTTCTGCCCGAGGGCCAACCCAGGGCCCGCGAGGCCTACTCGCGGGCTCTCCAACTTCTGGCAGACCGGCTTCGCGCCACGCCGCAGGATGCCACCCTCCTGAGCCGGCGCGCCCTCTACCTGGCCAAGCGCGGGGACTGCAAGCCCGCCCTCGCAGCGAGCGGGGAGATCGAGCGGCTGGCGCAGAAGGACGGCGCCGGCCAGTACCGGATCGTGGTCGCCGACGAGGTCTGCGGCCGTCGCGAGCCGGCGCTCGCCATGCTCGAAAAGGCACTGCACAACGGCTATCCCCTGGCCGAAGCACAGCGCGATCCGGAGCTTCTCGCGCTCCGCGGTGACGTGCGCTATCACAGACTCCTGGTTCGGCTGGTCCCCACTTCGACCGCTCCGTGAGGAGAAAATGGAATCGGGCTAGCCGTTCGGCCCTACAACCATTTCGGGGTCATGGCTGAAAAGGCGCACGACGCCGTCAGTCCCACGCGCCTTCACTTGAACGGTCAGCAGAAAACGCCCCACAGGAACCCCCTCCGGCAGAGCCTCCACTGTAACCTCCTGCGAGGCCCAGGAGCAGTAAGCGGGCCCCAAAAGTGAGCTCTGCGGCGTCGATTCGTCCAGCGACGCGATCGCGGGTCGTTGGTCGCTCAACGGGTTGGCGAACCCTTGGTCCTTGACCGCTGCCTGGGTACGGATGAAGAAAGAGTCGATACTGGCCACCTGTCGCACAACCCCGGATGAGCTCACATCGAAGATCCGGAAGATAATAGTGTCGCCGCTCTGCACCGGCGAGGTGCCCGGCAAGGCCTTGTCGTCCTCGCCGACGAGGCCTCCGCGCAGGTAACTCACTTCCGCGGGCTCAGTCATGTTCCAATCCATGCCCTCGGTCTCAATCGCGTTCCAATCGATTCCCAACTGCCAGATATAGTTGGCCATGATCGTTCTCCTTTTGGTTGCGAACGTCTTTCTCCAACGCTTGTTGCAACGCGTGCGCCAACGGTAACACGTCTCGTCTCCAGGGGCGCCGAGGTTGTCGGAGGTTGTCGGAGAGCCCGGCCCGACAGTCGGGGCTGTCGCTGACAACCTTTACTAAGCTCTTTTCTTTCTAGGGTTTGCCTGGCACATCCCTTGCGTTTGTCAACTCGTAGACATCACGGCGAACACGACAGGTCATCGGCTATTGAGCCGGAGGGTGCAAGCGCCGCGAAAAACCAGAGGGAGAAATCATGAGTGAAAGTATTCAGAGGATCAGCTCGATGAACAACGGCTCGGTCACGGGCTCCGTCCGCCGGGCCGTATGCGGCGCACTGGTTACCGTCACGGCAGGGCTTCTCCTGTGGCAACCGGCTGCCGATGCCTGTACGCGCGTCCTGTGGAACAACAACAAGCTCCCCGCCGTCGTCGTCGGACGTTCCATGGACTGGCCGGAAACCACCGAGCCGGTGCTCACCGTCCTGCCGCGGGGTATGAAGCGCGACGGCGGTCGTGCCGGCTCAGAGGTGGTCGTCAGCGCCAACCCGGCCCGGTGGACGTCAAAATATGGCAGCCTCGTAACGACGATCTATGGAATCGGCTCCGCCGACGGGTTCAACGAGCGCGGCTTGGGCGCCCATATGCTTTACCTTAAGGATGCCGACTTCGGTCCGCGAGTTGTCGACAAGCCCGCCGTGCAGGCCGGATTGTGGGCGCAGTTCCTGCTCGACAACGCGGCGAACGTCGACGAAGCCCTCGCGCTGCTCGACACCATCCAGGTGGTGACGGTGGAGGCGCACGGCCACAAGGCCAACGTACACCTGGCGATCGAGGATGCGAGCGGCGACTCCGCGATCATCGAGTACGCCAACGGTGAACGGATCGTGCACCACGGCCGCGAGTACCGGATCATGACCAACGAACCGCTCTACGACGTGCAACTCGCGCTGCTGAAGGAGCATGACTTCTCCAAGCCCAGCAGCGCTACCCCCCTGCCCGGCAACGTCAGGCCGCAGGATCGCTTCCAGCGCGCCGCCTACTTCACCGCGTTGCTCCCTGAACCGAAGAACGAGCGCGAAGCGGTGGCGGCTGTGCTGGCCATCGTGCGCAACGCGTCGGTTCCGTTCGGCGCGCCCTACCAGGGCTTTGGTATCTACAACACTGAGTACCGCACCGTGACCAATCTCACCGACCAGCGCTACTTCTTCGAGCTGACGACAAGCCCCAACGTGTTCTGGGCGAGCCTCTCGAAGTTCAAGCTGGCCCCCGGCGCCTCGGTGATGATCCTCAATCCGGACAACATCGAGCTGTCGGGGGACGTGACCGGAAAGTTTCAGAAGGCCCCGACAGCGCCGTTCTGAGGAATCAGCCCTTCGCCGCCGTCCGGGCTCTCCGGGCGGCGGCTTCGGTTTCGGTTTGGCTGATCAATCTGAGACTCCGCGTTCTCCGGGCATCGGCGCGAAGCCGCAACGTCCCCACACGCCCTTCCGGAAGCGTTCCCGCTCCTCAGGCGTCATGCGCTCCCAGCGCTCGGCCCGGCGGCGGCGGAAGTCGGAGCGACCGGAACCGTGGCGTCCGAATCCGCCGAAGAGGATACGGCACAGCGCCAGAAGCCCAAGAGCTTGCCAGAAGGTCACCGGGTGCCATCCGAAGAGTGGCGGCAGCAGCCAGTTCCATAGTTGCATCACGATTCCGCCGCCGATGGCCATGAAGAGCAGAATACCCAGCAGAGCTATCGGGGCCAGGACAATCCATCGCTTTCTCATCTTGGGTTCCTCACGCTTTCCTGAATTCGTCGTAAATGCTTTGCAATCGCTCGCGCAGATGCCGCACCGCATAGCGCTTGCGGGATAGCAGCGTATTCACGCTCACGCCGGTCTCGGTGGCCATCGCCTTGAAGCTGCGCCCTTCGAGCTCGTGCGCGACGAACACCTCGCGCTGCTCCTCCGGCAACTCGTCGACCGCCAGCTCGAGCTCGGCGAGAAGCATGGGTTCCAGGCTCGCCGCGGTCTTCATCTACGGTTGTAGACGGATGAGGGGGGGCGGATATTGTAGGGTCGCTGGTCAGGAGCCCCGAGGGGGTGAGCTATACTACGACGAACAAAGCAGAGTGCGCGGAAGTCATTGCAGGGCTCGGGGCGGTTTCGCCGCTCGCCCTCTTACCGTAGGTGTCTCGAAAAGGAGAGCGGATGTCGACTCAGGAAAGCCGAAGGGCTGGCAGCGAGGCGGGGGGGACGATCTTTGCCGGCGGCATGGCTCTCATCGGAGGCGCTCTCGCGTTTCTCGGCGTGTTTTCGTATCTCGCCGCTCGTTTTCAGTATCCGGAGGTTCTCGACGGCAAAGCCCAGGATGTGCTCCCAGCCCTGCTGGCGACCGGTGCGACGGGGCGGGCCGCCTGGGCTCTTTACGGTGTGCTCCCACTGGTCTTCATTCCAGCGGGTGTCAGCGCGTTCGAGGCTCTCCGTGAGCGTGCCGCGGGCCCGATGCGGGTGGGAGCGCTCTTCGCCTTTCTGGCGGCGGTGTGCATGGTGCTGGGGCTCATGCGCTGGCCGAGTGTGCACTGGGAGCTTGCCAGCGCTTGGGGCGCGGCCGGCGGCGGCGAGCGCCTCGTGCTCGCCGCGGTGTTCGATGGATTGAACCGCTACCTGGGCAATTTCGTGGGCGAATTCATGGGCGAGCTCGGTTTCAGCGTGTTCTTCGTGCTTTCCGGGATCGGTCTGTTGCGGCATCGACGAGCGCCCGGCTGGCTCGGTGGGTGGGGTATCGCAACGGGCGTCCTGGGCCTGATCGGCATGTGGCGCAATGTGACGCCGGCCGTAAGCGTTGTGGCGGAAGCCAACAACTACCTGCTGCCGGCGTGGATGATCGGTTTCGGCGTCTGGCTTGTCCTTGCGAGCCGCGGAGCCGAGCGCGGAGACGTCTCACTCGCCTGAAGCTCCTCGGGCGGCGGCGGTTGGGCCAACCCGATCGTGCCAATCGAGGGCTATTGACCCATGCGTGCCTCCTGGCTTCTTGTTCTTCTCCTCGCCGCGGCGGCCCCCGGCGGCCCGGGCCGGCTCGCCGTTCTCGGATCGGACGGCAGGGTTACGGTCCTCAGCGGAGATCATGCGCGGACGCTCTTGCCGCCCCATCCGAAGGCGGTCTTCGTATCCTGGGCCCCTGCCGGCGACCGCCTGGCCGCCGTGGAGGAGGTGAAGCCCGGTACGGTCACCCCGTTCCGGCTCATCGTGCGGGGAGTCGAAAAGGGGAACGGCAAGCCGCGCCAGATCCAGCCGTCGTCCCAGGACTTCCTGCTGTGGCGTGAGATCGTCGGCCTCGCCTGGCCGCGGACCGATCTCATCACCGACGAGGGCCGGATCGATCCGGACACGGTGGTGATGGCGCAGATCGACCCGCGTTCCGGCGCGCTGCTCTCCAGCCAACCTGGAAAGTGGTTTTTCTGGTCGCCCGCCGGCTCGCGACTGGCGGCCATCGGCTGGATCCCTCATTTCGGTCCCGAGCCCAAGGAGGGGGACTGTGTGGAGATCGACGGCAGGATCGTCTACCAGGGCGCCAAGGGGAACGTGATCCACCCACCGCTGCTGTGGAGCCCGGACGGCGGGCAGCTCGCCTTCGTCGAACAGCACGGAGACAGCCGGGATCTGCTGATCGCTCCGACCACGCCGGGCGCCGCGCTTCGCCGGTTCGCGGTCGCCGCGCGTTCCGCGCTCCTCGCCTGGTCCGACGATGGCCGCGAAGCCGTTGCTGGTTTTGACAGTGCAGCCGCGGTTCCCTGTATGCAGGAAGCACTGGCCAGAAAATCAAGCTTTTCCATCAGCATCATCGATGGCTTGGCGAGAATCCAGAGCCCGGCCGCTATCAACATTCTGCTCAAACAGTTTGAGATTGGGAATGCCTTTGACCGGCTTGGAGTCTGGCAGGCGCTGGGTAGGATCGACACGACAACATTGAGCGACGAGCTGCGAGCGAAGGTCGACAAGGTGCTGAAGGAGAAACCGATCTCCTTCGTGAACTGACGGCAGCCAAGAACATGTCAAACCTGGTGAAGGGTGTCGACGGCCGCCGCGTCTCGGTGGGGTAGCTGGTGGCGGCGCTGGATCACCCCTCCAGCGCCGCCACCAGCGCTCCCACCTCGTTCGGAATCTCCCGCGCCAGCAGCGGCCGGTCCAGCAGGGCGCTCAGCGACTCCGGGATCGGCACGTCGATCCTCATCGCCTCGTAGATGGGGAGGAACTTCGCGGGGTGGGCAGTGCCGAGGAAGACGCCGGTCTCGCCCGGAGCGAGGCGACCGGCGAGGACTCCGTAGGCCACAGCGGCGTGGGGATCGGCGAGGTAGCCCCGGGCGTGCAGATCGCGGATCGTCCCCTCGGTCTCGGCGTCGGTCTTCGCGCCCCAGCGCAGGACGCGGCGCAGGGCTCCCAGATCCCCTTCGAACAGGTGCTCGATGCGCTCCCAGTTGTTGGGGGCTCCGACGTCCATGGCGTTCGAGATCGTGGCGACGGAGGGGCGGGGCTTGTAGGTGCCGGTGTCCAGGTAGTCGGGGACGGTGTTGTTGGCGTTGGTGGCGGCGATGAAGGCTTTCACCGGCAGGCCCATCGCTCGCGCCAGCAGCCCGGCGCAGAGGTTGCCGAAGTTGCCGCTCGGCACGGCGATCACCGGCGGCTCGGCGATTCCCCGGCGGCGGAGCTGCGCTACCGCCTCGGCGTAGTAGAGGGTCTGCGGCAGCAGGCGCGCGACGTTGATCGAGTTCGCCGAGGTGAGGCCGTGGCGGGCAGAGAGCTCCGCGTCCGCGAAGACGGCCTTCACCAGCGCCTGGCAATCGTCGAAGGCGCCGTCGACGGAGAGGGCGGTGACGTTCTCCCCCAGGGTCGCGAACTGCCGCTCCTGGAGAGCCGAGACCCGGCCGCGCGGATAGAGCACCACGGCCCGCACCCCCTCGCGCTTCCAGAACGCCTGCGCCACCGCCGCGCCGGTGTCGCCGCTGGTGGCGGTGAGGATGGTGACCGGATGCTTGACCGAATGATCAGGATCGCGGACCAGGTCGAGCACGGCGGCGAAAAAGCGGGCGCCGAAGTCCTTGAAGGCCAGGGTCGGCCCGTGGAACAGCTCGAGGGCGAAGACACCGGGGCGGACCTCGACCATCGGCACCGGGAAGTCGAGGGCGTCGCGCACGGCGCGGGCGACCGGCTCGCGGCCGAGCTCGCCGGCCAGCAGGCGGTCCATCACGACCTCGCAGCGGCGCCCCCAGTCCAGATCCAGCAGCTCCGCCCAGTCATCGAAGCGGGGGAGGGGAGCGGGCAGCCAGAGGCCGCCGCCCGGGGCGATCCCCGCCAGGACCGCCTCGCGGAAGGTGGCGCTCGTGCCGGCGTCGCGGGTGCTGATCAATCTCATGAAATGACCCTCGCTCCCTGGAGGTCGAGGCCGCAGAGCGTGGCGGTCGAGTCGAGGCCGGCGCCGCGCAGGCCGCCCTGGAGGGCGTCGGCCACCTCGCGGCCATGCGCTGGCGATTCGGCCACAGCGAAGATTGCCGGCCCCGATCCGGAGAGCGTGCAACCCCAGGCGCCCGCCGCCATCGCCGCCGCTTGGGCGGCGCGGAAGCCCGGCACCAGCGCCGCGCGGTGGGGCTCGGCCAGCGGATCGCGCAGGCAGCGGCGGAGCAGGTCGCGGTCGCCGGTGTCGAGGGCGTGGATGAAGCCCGCGAGGTTGCCGGCGAAGGCGACGGACCGGGCGAGGTCGAAGCGGCGAGGGAGGGCCTGCCGGCTCTGGTGGGTCGACAGCTCGAAGTCTGGGGAGATCATCACCAGCACCAGATCCTCGGGCCAGGGGAGCGCGCGCGCGTCGGGAAGGCCGTCGCCCTCCGCTACCAAGAGCTGGAGGCCGCCGGCGAGGCAGGGAATGACGTTGTCCAGGTGCGGCGAGCCGGAGACCAGCGCCTCGGCCCGGCCGGCCAGGGTCCAGACCTCGGCGGCGGCGAGGGGGGAGTCCAGCAGGGCTTGGCAGGCGGCCAGGGTGGCCGCCACCGAAGAGGCGCTCGATCCCAGGCCGCTGCAGCGGGGGAGGTTCTTCTCCAGATGGAAGGCGATCGCCGGCACCTCGATGCCGCGGCCGCTCAGCTCCTTGCGGAAGATTTCGTAAGTGCGCAGCACCAGGTTGTGCCGCGGGTCCGCGGGGAGCACCCCGGCGTAGGGGCCGGAGACGGTGAGCGCGGGCTCGTCCGCGGTCTCCGCCCCCACGACGTCCCCCCAGAGGGAGCCGTCGAGCGGGGCGAGGGCCGCGCCCATCAGATCGAAGCCGGCCGCGAAGTTGCCGATGCTGGCCGGGGCGTAGGCGCGCAGTGTCATAGGGACCGCATCATTTCACGCCTCGCCAGGCTCACGCGCTGTCAGGAGACGACGCGGAGCAGGTCGGCCAGCGCCCCGGCCGCGGTGACCTCGCCCCCGGCGCCATAGCCGCGCACCACGAGCGGCGTCGGCTGGTAGTGCTCGGTCACGAACGAGAAGGCGTTCTCGCCGCCGCGCACCGCGTAGAGCGGATGCTCGGGGCCGACGGCCTCCAGGCCGACGCGGCAGCGGTAGCTGCCGTCGATCGCCTCGATCACCGCGGCGTGGCGCAGCACCTTCCCCTCCTCGACCAGCCGGGCGCGCCGCCCCTCGAACAGGGCGTCCAGCCGCGGCAGGCCGTCGAGGAACTCGTCGACCGGGCCCGAGGGGTCGAAGTCCGGCGGCAGCACCCCCTCGACCTGGACGTCCGCCAGCTCGATCGCGGCGCCCAGCTCGCGGGCCAGGATGAGGAGCTTGCGGGCGACGTCGAGCCCGGAGAGGTCGTCGCGCGGATCGGGCTCGGTGAAGCCGCGGTCGCGGGCGACGCGCACCGCCTGGGAGAAGGGCATGCCGTCCTCCAGCGCGCCGAGCAGGAAGGAAAGCGAGCCCGAGAGGATCGCCTCCAGGCGCAGCACCCGGTCCCCGCCTTTCAGCAGGCTCTGGAGGGTGCCGATCACCGGCAGGCCGGCGCCGACGTTGGTCTCGTAGAAGAAGCGGCGCTTGAGCAGCTCGCTGGTCTCGTGCAGATGGAGATAGTCCTCGTAAGGAGCGCTGTTGGCCTTCTTGTTCACCGTCACCACGTGCAGGCCCGCCTCGAACAGGCGGCCGTAGACGGCGGCCACCTTGCCGTCGGAGGTGCAGTCGACGAACACGGGGTTGAGCAGCCGGGCGCGGCCGAGCTCCTCCAGCAGGGAGTCGAGGCAGGAGGGGAGGGTGGCGGCGTCGAGGCAGGGGCCCCAGGCCGCCGGATCGAGTCCGTCGGGGTTGAAGGCGCAGCGCTTCGAGTTGGCCACCGCGCAGAGCTTGAGGTCGACCCGCCGCCCCGGACGGGCCTGGTGCTCGCCGATCTTGCGCAGCAGCTTGGCGCCGACGTTGCCCACCCCCCAGACCACGAGCTGCAGCTCGGGCCGGCGCTCAAAGAGCTGGGCGTGGATGTGGCGCACGGCCCGGCTGGCATCCGCCGACGCCACCACGGCCGAGATGTTGCGCTCGGTGGACCCCTGGGCGAGGGCGACGATGTTGACGCCGACGTCGGCCAGGGCGCCGGCGAAGGTGCCGACGACTCCCAGCCGGTCGCGCATGCCGTCCCCGACCAGCGAGACGATGGCGCAGCCGGGCCGGATGTGGATCGGATCGAGGAGGCCGGCGGTGAGCTCGGCGGCGAAGGCCTCGCGCAGCGCCGCGATGGCGAGCGGGCCGTCGGAGTCGGCGACCGCGAAGGAGATCGCACACTCGCTGGAGCCGAGGGTGATCAGGATGACCGAGATGCCGGCCGAGGCCATGGTCTGAAACACCCGGGCGGCGATGCCGGGCACGCCGGCCATGCCGGAGCCGGTGACGTCGACCAGCGAGACGCCGGGCAGGAAGGTGAGGCCGCGGGCGCCGCTGGCGGCGGGGGCGGCGCCGTCGTGCACCAGGCTGCCGGGATGATCGGGCGAGAAGCTGTTGCGCACCCGCACCGGGATCCTCTTCTCGCGCGCCGGCTGGATGGTCTTCGGGTGCAGCACCTTGGCGCCGAAGAAGGAGAGCTCCATGGCCTCCTCGTAGCTCACCTCGGAGAGCACGGCGGCGCGGGGGACCAGCCGGGGGTCGGCGCTGTAGATGCCGTCGACGTCGGTCCAGATCTCCAGCAGCTCGGCGTCGAGGGCCCAGGCGGCGATGGCGGCGGAGTAGTCCGAGCCGCCGCGCCCCAGGAGGTTGACGCGGCCGTTGGCGTCGCCGCCGAAGAAGCCGGGCAGGAGGGCGACCGCCGGGGGCTCCTCGCGCAGGGGGGTGAAGGCCTCGCGGGTGGCCGGCCAGTCGGGCGCGGCGGACAGCGGCGGACCGCAGGTGCGGATCAGCGCCTTGGGATCGAGCAGCCGGGCGTCGAGGCCGCGCGCCGCGAGCAGGCGGGAGACTACGGCGCAGGAGGCGCGCTCGCCCAGCGAGGAGAGGAGGGCGAGGGCGGTGGGCGGGCACTCGCGGAGGAGGCCGAAGCCGCGCAGCAGATTCTCCAGCTCCCGGTCGAGGACGCCGAGCTCGGTTTCGGCCTCGGCGGCGCGGGCGGCGCCGAGCTCGGGCCGCAGGGTTTCGAGGATCTCGCGATGGACGGAGTGGAAGCGGGCGAGGGGGGGCACCACCGAACCGCCGGCCGCCGCCTGCTCGGCGCCGCGCAGCAGCGCGTCGGTGACGCCGCCGACCGCCGAGACCACCACCAGGAGGGGTCCTTCAGGAGCCTGGCGCGCGACGATGTCCGCCACGCCGCGCATCCGCTCCGCGTTGCCTAGAGAAGTGCCGCCGAACTTTAGAACTCGCATCACCGATCCTCCTGGGGAGTTGCCCTGCAAGGTACAAGGTGCAGAGTTCAGCCCCAGGAGGGACGGCGTTGCCTTGACCGGGTGGATGCCCTACAATACGCCTCCGCTTCGCGGAGACCCTGTTTCCTTCCAAGGTGTCCGTCCAAGCCGACGTAGCTCAGGGGTAGAGCAGCTGATTCGTAATCAGCAGGTCGTCGGTTCAAATCCGACCGTCGGCTCCATGATTTCAAGGTCTCCCGAAGGAGAAGGCATGTCTCTCTCCTTGTCCTGGCCCACCGACCGCATCGAAGAGTTCTGCCACCGCTGGAAGATCGTCGAGCTCTCCCTCTTCGGCTCGGCCCTGAGAGCGGACTTCCGCCCCTACAGCGACGTCGATCTGCTGGTGCGCTTCGCTCCCGATGCGGACTGGAGCCTGCTCGACCACGCGAGGATGGAGCGGGAGCTCAGCGAGGTGCTGGGCCGCGAGGTGGATCTGGTGAGCCGGACGGCGGTCGAGGCGAGCCCCAACTGGATCCGTCGGCAAGAGATCCTGAGTACTGCCAGAGCCCTCTATGCCGCTTGATCGGGATCCCGCGACCGTCCTCGACATGATCGTCGCGGGCCGGCGTATTCAGGAGTTCATCGCGGGGCAGGACTTCGCCGATTTCAGCGCCGATCTCAAGACCCAATCCGCTGTCATTCTCCAAATCCTGATCCTGGGGGAGGCAGCCAAGAGGCTCTTCAAGGAGTTCCAGGAGCGGCACTCGGAGATCCCCTGGAAGGACATGAGCCGCATGAGAGATCGGCTGATCCACCCTTACGAAGGGACCGATCCCCGGGAAGTCTGGCAGGCGGCATCCCGGGATGTGCCTGCCCTTTTGGCGATCCTGGGGCCGCTCACTCCTTGGCAGATTGATCCTTAAGCTCCGAAGCTGTATTCCGGATGCGCCGCTGCCTCATGCAAGGTCGAGGAGAACTCGGTTGCATGTCGACACTGGGGGCTTCCCCGGGGAGGGGGGAAGCGGCGGACTCTGTCCCAGGTGCTCGTGCGGCGTTCTGTCCATCCGCCAACTTCTCTCTTTCGACGTCCTCCCGACGTCAGGTTATAGATGACGTAGACTCTGCCGAGCCTGAATAGCTTACAGGAGCCTCAGATGGACTACCTCGACTTCGTGCTACGACTCGATCTTACCGATGGGGGTGGTCTGATCGTCCGGCTTGTGAGATCGCCGGCTGGGGAGACCAACGAGCCCTTCGTGCTGCCAGCTGTCAGGCAAGAGGTCGAGCGCACCGCACAGTCTTTCGAGCGGCTGGTGGAGAGCGAAGACGAGGTGGCCTTCCGCGACCTTGCCAGCCCTTCCAATGCAATGGCCAAAAGCCAGGAGTGGATCGGAACTCAACTCTTCGAAGCGCTCTTCCCTAGGTCAGTCCACGGTCTTTACCAGTGGTGTATGGGGCAACTGGACTTACAACAGAACGTCGGGCTCCGCATAAAACTGGAGATGGATCTGGGCGATCCGCGGCTCCTGGCGGTCCATGATCTGCCCTGGGAGTTGCTGTATCAGGCTGATGTCGGCAGGTTCCTCGGGCGCGGACGGCGGGTTTCTATCGCCCGTTATCTGGTCCTGCCGCTGCCCGGTAGCCGACCGCCTCTCGTGGACCCGTTGCGGGTGCTCGTGGTCACCGCCCAGCCACGCGGATCGAGGCTCCAGCCGCTCCCCCACCTCGAGCGGGAGCGGCGGGCTCTGGTGGAACTGAATGGACGGCAGAACCGCCTAGAGGTCGTGTCCCTCGCCAGACCGACACTGGCTGCGCTGCACGAGGCGCTCCTGTCTGGAGGTTTTCACGTCCTCCACTTCCTTGGCCATGGGGAATTCGAAGCCAAGACCGGCGAGGGGTTCCTGTATCTGGAAGACGCGGAGGGAGGAGCGGCGCGGGTGAGCGGCACGGTACTCGCCAATCATCTCCCCTCACTATATATGGTAGTCCTGAATGCCTGCCAAACGGCGCGGTCGGCCTCCCCCAGTCCCTTCGGGGGAGTCGCCGCCGCTCTGCTGCGAACCGGCATTTCCGCCGTAGTGGCGATGCAGTTTCCCATCTCGGATCGGGCGGCGAGCGCTTTCGGCGCAGAGCTCTACAAAAGCCTGGCGGCGGGAGATTCCATCGACGCCGCCGTGGGCGAAGGTCGCCTGAGGATTCTCCGTGACTTTCCCGCCTCAGCCGAGTGGGCCACCCCAGTCCTCTTCTCTCGTGCCTCCGCCATTCCACGGCTGGCCGCTGATACACCGTCGAGTCCCGAATCACGATTGTTCCTGCCAAGCGTCGGACTGCCGCCTGCAGAAGATCTGGATGTTTACCGCCTTCTCCATTGGGAATCCGGCCTTGCAGAGCAACTTGTTGGACGCGACAGCCAGCGGGCTGAGTTGCTCGAATGGGCACAGACTGCGCTTGATCCCGAACGTCCTCGTTTCCGTTTCCTAATCGGACCTGGCGGCTCTGGAAAGACGAGACTCGCATTCGAAGTGGCACGCATTTTGAGAGGAATGGGCTGGACAGCGGGATTCGCGCCGCCCGGGTTTGTGGACATTCCGCCCATTCGAACAAAGGGACTGTTCGTAGTCGTGGATTATCCCGAAGAACGCCGTGAAGAGACCGTCCGGCTGCTCAGTAAGCTGTCGATCTTCTCCAACCTACCAGCCCCCGTTCGCATCCTGCTTCTATCTCGCCAGGAATCCGTAGACTGGGATCTCGAGTTGAGCAAGAGTCGTGCTCGACGATTCTTTACGCGCCAAAATGTTGAGATGGGCTCTCTGAACGCAGGCGAGGCACGGCAACTTTTCGAAGACGCGTATCATCGGTTGGCCTCTCACTTGAACGTGCGCCCTTCAGGCTCGGCGCTGACGGAGTTCGGTACATGGGTTCAGGGCGAGCCGGAACTTCACGCGCTGCCGCTCTTCATCCTCGCCGCTGTGGTCCATGTCGTCTTGATGAAGCGGCCTCTGTCATCTCTTTCTGCGCGCGAGGTGCTGGAGGCACTGGTGGAGCGGGAGCTCGATCGCATGCGTAACACAGCGGAGGGACTCGGTCTCGATCCGTTTGTCGCGGAACGTCTCTCTGCGCTCTCAGCGCTCAGCGGAAACCTGGATGACGCGACGCTTCGCCGACTTGCCGAGCCGTCGGTGGAGTTGAGTCTGCCCGCTCCCCATGAGGTTATGCACAAGATCTGGCGATCACCCTGGTGGGAGAAGGGGTGCTGGATCAGCCCGAAGCCCGATGTGCTCGCGGCCGTTCATACTTGGATGACGCTGGGCCGCGATTATCAGAACCGTCTGGCGGTGTCAGAGTGGATCTGGACGACGCTGTACGGGGCGATGCCGCCGAATCGTACAGAGGTGCGCGCCCCATCCTGGGCCCGACAGGTCGATCGCGTGCTGTACGACATTCTTCGTGTAGAGGGCGCGCGCGCGTACCGCGAGGCGCGAAACTGGTTCACCGATATGGTGAGCGGCCGTGATGCCAGAGCCGGTGCGTTGGAACCGCTTCTATCAATCGTGCCAGTGCCATCCGCACTGACGGCACTGGCAATCTCAGTGGCCGACGTGCTTCGTGCGCAACGCCCTGCAGGTTCTCCTGCAGCTGCGCAACTCGCGAATCGCGTGTCTCTGCAACTAGCCCAAGAAGGTCGCTTCGAGGATGCGGTCACAGTGGCGACCGACGCTGTTCTCCTCTATGAAGAACTAGCATCCGCTGAACCCGTACGATACGAGGCGGATCTGACAAGCGCGCGGCATAACCTGTCGATCTGGCTGCCTCATATTGAGCGTACCCAGGACGCGTTGACGGCTGGCGAGCAGGCGGTGGCTGGCTATCGCCGGCTGTCAAATCGTGATCCACAACGTTACACTGCAAGTCTGGCCCTCGCGCTGAACAATCTATCAAATCGATTGGCCGAGGTGGGACGGGAAGACGACGCGTTGACGGTCGTTCAAGAAGCTGTGTACGTTCTCCGCGAACTCTCGCGGCATGACGCTGAAACCCATGAGCCGGAGTTAGCGCGTGCGCTGACCACTCTTTCCAGCCACTTGAGGGCCAAGGGGCGATACGACGAGGCGCTGCTTGTGGCGCAAGAGGCGATCGACATCCGCAGGCGTCTTGCGCAGAGGGACCCAGCGCGCTATGACACGGCTCTTGCGATCACTTTGAACAACGCGGCCAACTTGTTGGGAGATCTTCAGCGACCGCAGGAGGCGCTTTCACTCCTTCGTGAAGTAATCACCATTCATGAACGGCTGGCGACAGCTCTGCCAATGCGGTATGAGTCCGATCTCGCCCACAACTTGAACAATCTGGCGGTACACCTTTTGGCTGTCGGACAGCGCCGGGAGGCGATCGAGACCATCGAACGCGCGGTAGGCATCTACCGTCATCTCGCAATGAACGCCCCCGAGGAGGGGCACGAACTGAGCCTCGCCCGTTCGTTGAACAATCTCTCGGCCCAACAGAGGGCATTCGGTGACAGTCACGCGGCTCTGTCGTCTATTGAGGAGGCCGTACCAATCTACCACCGTCGTCTCGCCGCGCGGACTCCCGCAGCACACGAGTCTGAGTTGGCCACGGTCCTGGATGCCCAGCAGACCCTGCTCGGCGACTTGGGCCGGCACGAGGAAGCCGTCACTGTCGGCGTGGAGGCAGAAGCAATCCTGGAGAGACTCGCCGCCGAGTCTCCCAAGCGGTATGCCGCCGCTCACGCACGCACCCTCAGCAATCTCTCCTTAGTGTTGGCGGCGACTGCACAGGCCGCCCGCGCGCTGGCCGCGACAGACAAGGCCGTGGCGATCGTTCGGCGTCTCGCGACTGAGCATCCGGAACTATATGAGTCCGAGCTCGCGCAAGGCTTGAACAACAAGCTCCTGCGTCTCCTAGACGGCGGTCGCATCGACGAGGCGGTCAGCGCAGGCCGAGAGGCCGTGGAGATCCGGCGGACGCAGAGCGCGCGTCTTCCCGATCGCTTCAAACCCGATCTCGCGCGGGCGTTAAGCAATCTGTCGCTGGCGCTGGCGAGGAATGGTTTGCCTCTGGATGCTGTCGGTGCTGCGGAGGAGGCGAGTGATATTTATCGTCGATTGCATCGCAAGGAGCCTTGTGCCTGGGCGCGACGATTTGCGAATACGTTGTCGGTACTCGGGAAGCACCATTTGGGTGCAGGCATGGCCGAAGCCGCTGCGGCGACATTCGGCGAGGGCGTCCTCTTGGCTCGGTCGCTTAAGAAGGAGAGCCCGAGAGCGCATGGCGAGATGTTCAAGGTAATGTTGCAGCGTTATAGTGAGGCGCTCACTAGGGTTGGCGATGATGTGCAACGCGCGGCCATCGAGGCTGAGCTGGCGTCTTTGACCGAGGGAGATGAGGAGTCACCAGATGAGCTGGGTGAGGAGCCACCCAAAAAACCGGCCCAACGGGCCGGCAGAGCCCAGCCCAGGGCTGATGCCCTGGGTAAGCAGGCCCAATCTCCACGTGGCCTGAAAGGCCGCGAGACCCTCGGGTAAACGGCGAGCGGAGCTCTCGCGACCTTACAGGCCGCTTGGGTTTGTTTTCCCCATCCTCCCAGGGCATCGGCCTGCGGCCCCAGCCCTGGTCTATGCTCTCCCGGCCCGTTGGGCCGGTTTGTTAAGCGCTCTAACGTGTCCATATCTATGTTGGCTGGTACTTAGGAGGTGTCAGGCACTACCTTGGTTCCCGAAGCCTCTCGACGATAGAGCGCTCCAGATTTTCGTCGGCCAGGAACTTCATCGCCCGAATTAGATCCGGGGAATGATCTCGTCCGTGCTGAGGGCCTCGCGGGCGTAGGCGACCGCCGCGAGCACGTCTTCGCGGGAGAGCTGAGGGTATTCCGCCAGGATCTCTTCCGTCGAGCTGCCGGCTACGATCTGCTCAAGGATGATCTCCACCGTAATCCGAGTACCCCGGATGACGGGCTTGCCCAACATGACTTGTGGATTGATATCGATCCGCTGCAGCAGTTCCTCTGCCATCATCTTCATCTTCGCTCTCGACGAAGAGCAGAGCGGCGTCTACGGACCGCCGGTGAGCCGCTGATTCGTAATCAGCAGCTCATGGGTTCGATCCGGCGCCATTCCTCCTCGTCTTCTCCAGGAGATCCTAACACCCGCCGTCCCTTCGGCGCGGATCGATCCCATAGCGCGCTGAGCCCGTCGCGGGGCGTCGCCCGCCTTTTCCCCTTTTTCACTCCGCCAGACGCCGGCCTAGCAGATGAAGGCTGTGTTCGAGGTCCGGCGATTCGTCGAGGATCGCCAGCAGCGGGTCCCTGGCGAGGCCGGCGAGGCGGTGGGGGAGCGTCCGCAGATTGAAGGCGCGGATGTCCAGGCAGTCGTCGATCTCGCTCCAATCGAGCGGCGTTGAAACCGGGGCCCCCGGGCGGGGGCGCACGGCGTAAGGGGCGGCGAGGAGCCGGCCGCGGCCGTTCTGCACCACGTCGAGATAGACCTTGCCCTCCCGGGCGCGCAGCGAGCGGGCGGTGGTGGCGATCGCCGGCAGGCGGGAGACCGCCACCCGCGCCAGCAGCTCCGCGAGCTGCCGGCTCTGCTCGTGGCCGAGCCGGCCGCCGGTGGGGAGCAGGACGTGCAGGCCGCTGCCGCCGCTGGTCTTGACGTGGCAGGGGAGCTCGATCTCCCCGCAGAGGTCGCGCAGGGCGCGGGCGATCGCCGCGACGTGCGCGAAGGGCGCCGACTTGGGATCGAGGTCGAGGATGCACCAGTCCGGCCGGTCCAGGCCGGGAGCGCGGCTCGACCAGACGTGGAAGGGGATGGTCGCCAGGTTGACCAGCTCGAGCAGCCCCTCCACGTCGTCGCAGAGCACGTAGTCGTGGGTCTTGCCGTCCTCGGAGGGGACGGTCACCGTCCGCAGGCGCTTCGAGAGCCCGCGGGGAGCGCTCTTCTGGATGAAGGAGAGATCGCCGACGCCATGGGGGTAACGCTCCAGCACCAGCGGGCGGTCGGCGAGGAAGGGAAGCATCCAGGGCGATGCGGCACGGTAGTACTCGATCAGCTCCCCCTTGGTGATCCCCTCATCGGGCCAGAGCACTTTGTCCAGATGGGTGAAGCGGTCCGAAGGGGTGGAGCGCGCCGGCGCCCGAGGCGCCTCGTCCGGCTCGGGCTCCTCGCCCGGCAGGTAGCACTCGCCGGCGGCCTTGTCGTCCCGTGCCCGCAGCAGGATCGGCAGGCGGAGGCGCCGGGCCGCGGTGACCTCCCGGTAGCGGACCTCGACCACGACCTCGGGCTCGACGGGCACGATGCCGGCCCCGCGCGGCAAAGGCGTCACAGGCCCCGGCCGGCGGGCACCGTCGAGCCGGGGGTAGAGCTCGGCGGATTCGCGGCCGGGAAGCCCGTTGCCCACGGGGCCGACGTAGTCCCACCCCCCGGTGCGGTTGCGGACGGCGAGGTGCAGGTTGCGGAACCCGTCGCCGCTCCTGGCGACCGGCTCGAAGCCCACGACCGCGAAGTCGCCGGCGCGGTCCCCCCGCACCTTCAGCCAGTCCGGCGAGTAACCTCCCTGGTAGGGGGACTCCAGCCTTTTGCCGACCACCCCCTCCAGCCCCAGCTCGCGCACGGCGGCGAAGAGCTGCTCCCCCCGCTCGGGCACGCAGACGGTGGGGCGGAGCGGTCCCGGAGGATCGGCGAGGATGCGGTCGAGCAGCGCCCTGCGCTCGCGCAGCGGCAGCGGACGGAGATCGAACCCCTCGCAGGCCAGCAGGTCGAAGACGAAGAGCAGCGCCGGACCGGCCGATTTCCCGTCGGCGATCCGGCGCTGGAGCCGCTGGAAGCTCGGCCGTCCCTGCTCGTCGAGCACTACCACCTCGCCGTCGAGGATCAGGCCGCGGTAGGGGAGGGCGGCCAGCGCGCCGGCGATCTCGGGGAAGGTCGCCGTGGCGTCGCGGCCGCGCTTGAAGCCGAGCAACGCCGTGCCGCCGCCGCCGGCCGCGAGCAGACGGAAGCCGTCGTACTTGAGCTCGAAGGTCCACCCCTCGCGGCTGAACGGCCGCTCGTGCGACCTCGGCTTCATCAGCTCGACCGCGGCTGGATCGACCGCCGCGCGCGGGGCTCCCAGCCGGGAGAGCTCGCGGACAGTCTCCTGGACGGCGTCATCGCCCTCGCGGGCTCCGCCGTCCGGACCAGCGGCGCGCGGGCGCGAGCGTGCCTTCACGGTACGGAGGACGCCCCTGAAGAACTGCGATCACGGAATTTGTCGCTTCCATCGGCCACGGTTTGGGCTATAATACTCGATTCATGAGCGCCCGCCCGTTCGCCTCCGGCACGATCGCCTTCGGTCTGATCAGCATTCCCATCCAGTTGTACTCGACCGGCGAAAGCGCGGCCGGCATCCAGCTCAACATGATGCACAGGAAGTGTGGCTCGCGTCTCCGCCAGCAGTACGTCTGCCCGGTGGACAACGAGGTGGTGGGGAAGGACGACATCGCCCGCGGCTACGAGCATGCCAAGGGGCAGTACGTCCTGTTCTCGGAGGAGGAGCTGAAGGCGCTCCAGCCGGAGGCCAGCAACGCCATCGAGATCGCCGAGTTCCTGCCGCTCGCCACGGTGGACCCCGTCTACTTCGAGAAGTCCTGGTATCTCGGCCCGGACAAGGGGGGCGACCGCCCCTACCGCCTGCTCGCCGAGGCGATGAAGGAGACCGGCCGCGCCGCCCTCGCCCGCTACCGGGCCCGGGGCAAGGATCAGCTCGTCCTGCTGCGCCCTTACGAGACCGGTCTGATCATGCAGCAGCTCCGCTACGCGGACGAGCTGCGGAGCTTCTCCGAGGTGCCGGTCGGCGACGCGGCCGAGGTGAAGGCGTCGGAGCTCCATCTGGCGGTGCAGCTCATCGCGCAGGGGGCGACGGAGGAGTTCCACCCGGAAGCCTACGAGGACTCCCAGCGCCGGAAGCTGCGCGAGCTGATTGATCGCAAAGTTCGAGGGGAGGAGATCGCGGCCGCGCCCGAGGAGGCGCCGCAGGGGGAGATCATCGACCTGATGTCGGCCCTCAAGGCGAGCCTCTCGGGCGAAAGGTCCAAGGAGAAGCCGGTCTCGCTCGCCGACCGCAAGCCCCCCAAGCGCTCCGCCCCGCCGGTCCGGGTGGCGGTTCCCGACGCCGCGAACGCCGCCGAGCCCCCCAAGAAGCGGGGAGGATCGAAGCGGTAGCGGCTGACTCAACCTGTCGGGCGACCGCTTGTCCCCGATCTACTACTAATTGGTGAATCCTGCGGACGCGGGCAGCTCGCGATTTGAGCTGTCCGCGTGTCTTGGTAGACTGGTCGTAGATAAGTCCACCATTCAGGAGACCCATGAAGCGACTAGCAGGGGCCTTTCCGCTTCTCGCGATCTGCACCTCACTGGCCATTGTTCCGGTGGGGGCCGCCGCGCCGCGCCGGGGCGTCTGGTTCTGCGGCGACTTCGAGACCGGCGGGCTGCAGGGGTGGCTCTGGGACCGGGTGCGCCGCGACTCGATCACGGTGGTTACGCAGCCGGTCCGGAAGGGGCGTTACGCGGTGCGCTTCACCGTGGCACCGGGGGACTTCGCCGCCCGGAAGGAGCGCGCCGAACTCAAGGTCGGGGACAAGGAGATCGAGCGCGTCCACGGCGGCCAGGGGGGCGAGATGTGGTACGGCTGGAGCTTCTTCGTGCCGGCCGACTACGCCGATCCTCCCGGCGAAAAGTTTCAGGTCGTCGGCCAGTGGCACCATCGGCCGGCGGAAGCGTCGTTTCCGGGAGAGCATCCCAAGGTGTCGGGCCCGCCGCCGCTGATCCTGCACCTCTCGCCCAAGGGCGGACGGCATCATCTGACCCTGATCGGCCACGCTTCTCCCAAAGCGCCCTCCCGCACGCTCGGGGAGCGGCCGATCCGGGGCGGAGCCTGGGTCGACTTGGTCTTCCACGTCAGATGGTCGACCCGGAAGGACGGCTTCGTCGAAGCCTGGCTCGACGGCCGCCCGTTCACCGCGGGCAAGATGTATGGCCCGACGCTTTATAACCCCTCATCCAACTACCTGCGGCTCGGCCTTTACCGTGGCAAGGGGTTCCCGACCACCAACCACGTCTTCTACGACGAGGTGCGGATCGGCGACTCCTATCAGGCCGTGGCGCCCTAATCTAGCCTTATCAACTCCGTCATCCGGGCCAGATGGTGATCGTCGTGCTCGGCGGTGAAGAAGGCCATGTCGATCACCCGCATCGGCTGGTTCAGGCGTGGGTGGAGGGCGGTCAGGGAGACGAGGTTCTCATCCCAGGCGTCAAGGCGGGCGACGAAGCGCTCGCGCTCGCGGCGGAAATCCCGCAGGAGATCGGCGACGGGCCTCTCGTTATGGCCCGCCTCGTGGGTCTTGCGGTTCGTCATGTCCGCGGCGCGAAGCACCTCGGCACCGGCCAGGAAGTCGTCCAGCCTGCCGGCGTGCAACTCATCGAGGTCGAGCAGATGGCCGATGTGCTCCTGGATCGACCAGGCATTGCCGTCGCGGCGGGTCAGGAGAGCGGGGGAGAGGTCCCGGACCTTGTCCTCGATCCGGGCCGGCGTCCCCCGCAGGCGCTCGACCACCACAGGGAAGAGCTCCTCGGAGAGATTGAAGGCGAAGTGGCGGTCGGTCCAGCGGAGGGTCATGCCGCCTACGCCGTCTGCCGCTCCTCGGGCTGGACCTCTTCCAGCTCGACCGACACCAGCTTCGAGACCCCCTTCTCTTCCATGGTGACGCCGTAGAGGCGCGAGGCGATCTCCATGGAGAGCTTGTTGTGGGTGATGACGATGAACTGGGTGTTCTGCGCCATCTCCTGCAGCAGGTCGATGAAACGGGTGGTGTTGACGTCGTCGAGCGGCGCGTCCACCTCGTCGAGGATGCAGAGCGGCGAGGGCTTGGTGCGGAAGAGCGCGAAGAGGAGCGCGATGGCGGTCAGCGCCTTCTCGCCGCCGGACATCAGCATCAGGTTCTGCAGCCGCTTGCCCGGCGGGCGGGCGAGGATCTCGATGCCGCTCTCCAGCGGATCGTCCTCGTCGAGCAGCCGCATCTCGGCCTCGCCGCCGCGGAACAGGCGGGCGAAGATCTCGCCGAAGTTCTTGTTGACCTCCACGAAGGTGGCGTTGAACCGCTCGCCGGAGGCCTCGTTGATCTCCTTGATCGTCTTCTTCAGGCTGTCGACCGAGTTGGCGACGTCGGCGCGCTGGGTGGTGAGGAACTCGAAACGCTCCTCCTGTTCGTCGTGCTCCTGGACGGCCAGGATGTTGACCGGCCCCAGCCGCTCCAGCGCCGCCTTGGTGCGCGCCAGCTCGGCCTCCAGCTCCGCGAGGTCGGCCCGCGGCTCGCCCGGGGTCTCGGGCAGCTCGGCCGGCTGATCCTCGCGGCTGAACTCGTCGCGGAAGGTCAGCGCCAGGTGCTCGGCGTCCTGCTTGACGCTCGCCTGGGCGACCCGCAGCTCCTCGACCTCGGAGCGCACGGCGTCGCGCCGCTCGCGGAATCCCGCGATGCGCTCTTCGAGCAGGCGGATCTCCTGGCGGTGGACGTCGAGCTTCTCCTGCTCCTCGAGCACCCCCTCCTCGGCGGCGGCGCGCTGCTCCAAGGCGGTCTGGAGATCGGTCTGCGCCTTCTCGATCGCCCGCTCCAGCTCGGTGCGCCGGCTGACGAGCTTGTCGGCGTCCTGCCGCCAGGCCGCGATCTGGCTCAACCCCCGCTCCAACTCGCCGCGCAGGCGGTTCATCTCGCGGTCGTGCGATTCGAGCCGCTCGTCGAGCAGCTCGAGGCGGCCGCGGCGGCCGGCGCTCGCCGTGCGCAGCCCCTCGCGGTTCCCCTTGGCGGCCTCGAGCTCGGCCTGGGCACGCTCGAAGTCTTCCTGCAATCCGGTGCCGCGCGCCTCGGCGGAGACGAGCTCCTCCTGGAGCCGCTCGCGCTTCTCGCCGGCGCGCTCGATCTCGCGGGCGATCTCCAACTGCTCGGCGGTGAGCTGCTCGGCCTCGGTGGAGAGGCGGCGATGGCGGGCCGCGGCGTCCTCCATGCGCGCCTTGCCGACCGCCAGCTCCTGGCGGAGCTGCGCCACTTCGCCCTGGAGCCGGTTGGACTCCTTAGCGAGCCGCGCGCGCTCAGCGATGAGCTGGTCGAGCAGGGCGCCGGCGTCGCGGAGCTGGGCCTCGAGATCCGGGATCTGCTTGCCCAGCGCGGCGAGCTCGCTGCCGCGTTCGAGCACGCCGGGGTTCGCGATCTCCCCCTCGACGTGGAAAGTGCCGGCCTCCACCCACAGCCCCTCGCGGCTCAGGAACGCCAGCCCGGGGTGCTGGCGGGCGAGCCGCTCGGCGTCCGCCGCGGTGCGCACCAGGAAGGCGGGGGGGAGGGCGCTGGCCAGATCGTCGGAGAGCCCCAGGGCCTCGGCGAGCGAGAGGATGACGGCGGAATCATCGACCACCGGCCAGGCCTCGGGGGCGCCGGCTTGGCGCTCGATCAGCACGGCGGCCGAGCGGCCGGCCAGGGCCTGCGCGAGGCCGCGGGCGCTCTCGCCGGGGTCGAGCACGACGGCGTCGGCGAGGGTGCCGAGGTAGATGTCGAGGCTGCGCTCCCAACCCTCGACGGCCTTGGCCTGGCTGGCTAGGTAGACGGGGACGTCGATGCCGGCGGAGGCGAGCGCCTTCTCCAGGGCGGCCCGGCGCTGGGCGTGGGCGCGCTGGAGCTCGGCCAGGATGCGCTGGCGCTGGCGGGCGCCGGAGAGCTGGTTCTCCAGCGACCGCTTCTTCTCGGAGGCCTCGGCCTCGCGGCGCATCGTCGCCTCCAGCAGGTCGGCCACCTTCTCCTGCTCCTCGCTGCGGGTGTCGAGCGCGGACTCGGTCGACGTCACCTTGGAGCGCGACATCTCCAGGACCTCGGCGGCCTGCTTGACCTCGAAGGCGTGCTGGGCGATCTCCTGGTCGATCCGGTGGCGGCGGAAGTTCCCCTTCTCCTGCTCGATCTGCGCTTGCTGGGCACGGTTCCTGGCGGCGGTGATCTCGGCGCCGGCGGCGAGCATCTGCGAGCGGAAGCCGTCGACGCGGGCGGAGACCTGCTTCAGGTCGCGCTCGGCGGCGGAGATCTGCCGCTCGTCCTCGTCGACGGCGGCGGCGGCCTGTTCGCGCTCGCCGGTAAGCTCGCGGCGCTTCTCCTCGAGGTCTTCGAGGACTTCGCCGTGGGCCGCGATCTCGGCCTCGCGACGCTCGGCGAGGGCTCGCCCCTGGGCCGCCCGCTCGCCGAGCTCCTGCACGGTCAGCCGGTTGGCCTTCAGGAACTCCTGCCGCCCCTCGATCAGGGCGCCGAGCTCGGCCACCTTCTGGTGGCGCTCGGCCATGCGCCGCGCCAGCTCGTCCAGCCGCTCGCGCCCGGCGGCCAGGGCGGCCTCGTCGCGGTGAAGGTCGGCGGCGAGCCCGGCCTCCCGCGAGGTAGTCTCCTCGAGGCGCGTCTTCAGCTCGTCCAGCCGAGCCGCCAGCGCCGCCCAGCGGCCGAGGAGCACGGCCTCCAGCAGCTCGCGATACTCCTTCTCCTTCTCCTGGTAGCGCCGCGCCGCGCCGGCCTGACGCTTGAGCGAGCGCAGGGCCCGCTCGACCTCGGAGATCACGTCGTCGAGCCGCAGCAGGTTCGACATCGCCTCCTGGAGCTTGATCTCGGCGATGCCCTTGCGCGCCTTGTAGCGCGTGATGCCGGCCGCCTCCTCGATCAGCTTGCGCCGCTCCTGGGGCTTGCCGGAGAGGATCATGCCGATCTTCCCCTGCTCGATGACGGAGTAGGCCCGGATGCCGAGGCCGGTGTCCATCAGCAGGTCCTTGACCTCCTTCAGGCGCGTCACCTTGCCGTTGAGCCGGTACTGCCCCTCGCCGCCGCGGAAGACCCGCCGGCCGATGGTGATCCGGCCGTCCTCGGCGCCGGGGAAGGAGAGGTCGGTGCGCAGGGTCAGCACGCACTCGGCCATTCCCAGCGGCTTGCGGCTGTCGGAGCCGTTGAAGATGACGTCCTCCATGGTGCCGCCGCGCAGGGTCTTGGCGCTCTGCTCGCCGAGCACCCAGGTGATCGCTTCCGAGAGGTTGCTCTTGCCGCAGCCGTTGGGGCCGACGATAGCGGTGATGCCGCCGGCGAAACGGACTTCCACAGGATCGACAAAGGACTTGAAGCCGGAGATCTCGAGGCGCTCGACTCTTAGCATTGGGGATTCCTTCTGGCTAGGGAGTGAGCTTAGCAGAGAGATGATAACGCCCACAAGGTGATGGGGCAGGGGAGGAAAGGGCCACTAGATGTGGCCTTTTTAAGAAAGCCGTGCTATGGCGATGCAACTTCCTCTTGCGGTTCGCTTTCAGGTGGTGATATGTTGAAGGCGCATAAACGATCCTCTTTCTCCCCAAGGAGGCGACCATGGATCGGCTGTACGACTCGCTCGCGCAGTGGAGGTCGGCCTCCACCCTTTTTCTCACCGCTTTTCTCCTGCTGATCGTGACCGCGCCGGCGGCCCGGGCCGCCGACCCCTGCTCGATCGATCAGAGGCCCGCGGCGACCCTCCTGCTGCCCTACTTCGAGGTCGATCCCGCGAACCCTTCGGGATTGACGACGCTGTTCTCGATCAACAATGCTTCCGCGGCGGCGGTTCTCGCCAACGTCGTCGTCTGGACGGACCTCGGAGTTCCGACGCTCGGGTTCCAGGTCTACCTGACGGGTTACGACGTCCAGACGATCAACCTGCGAGACATCTTCCACGGCAATCTGCCGGGCACCGCGTCGGATCTCCAGGACCCACAGGACGTGATCAGCCCGCATGGGGAGTACTCGCAGGACCTCAACTTCGCGAGCTGTTCGGGCACCTTGCCTTATCAGCCGCTGCCGGCTGCTCTCGTGGTCCACCTGGAGGATGCCCACACCGGACGGTTCTCGAGCGTACTCGGCGGCTGCGCCGGCCAGGACCTCAGGGACGGCCGGATCCGCGGCTACGTCACCATGGACACGGTCGGCGACTGCACCCTGAAGGTTCCGAGTGATTCCGGGTACTTCGGCCCCGGGGGCGTCGCCACGAATCAGAACGTCCTCTGGGGGGACTATCTCTACGTAGACCCGGCCGCCAAATACTCCGACGGGGAGAACCTGGTCCGCATCAAGGCTTTCCCAGGCGTCTTCCAGCCGGGGGATCTCACCTTCTACGGCCGCTACGTCGGGATGTCGGGCGCGGACGCCAGGCAGCCGTTGGCCACCACTTGGGCCTCCCGCTATGTCAACGGCGGCACGTTCTCGGGCGGCACGGACGTGGTGGCCTGGCGCGACAGCGGCCGGATCGTCAGGCCCTTCCCTTGCGGCACGCAGCCGGCGGGCTTCCCGCTGCAGTGGAGCCGGGAGGTCACCTTCAACGAGGAGGAGCAGCCGCAGGTGATACCCCTCACGCCGGTGATCCCCGGGCAGCCGCCGACCATGCCGGGAGCGATGGCCTTTCCGGCGGAGGCCAACAAGGTCCACGTCGGCAGCGCGGCCTTCCCCGTGCCGTTCAACTTCGGCTGGCTCTTCTTCGATCTCAACTCCCCAAACCCGGCGAGCCCGGAGGGGAGAGACATCCGCCAGTCCTGGATGGCCACGATCATGAAGGCGCAGGGGCAGTACAGCGCCGGTTTCAGCGCCACGCCGTTCGACAGCGCCTGCTCGCCGGTCGCGCCCTTGTTGCCGTAAGCAAAGGCTGGCGCCCTTCGTTACGTCCCCCACCCCGAATCCTCACCCCCGGCCCCTCTCCCACCGCCCTCCCGCCGACCGGGAGAGGGGAGCTTGACGGTAGAGACCTCGCTTGTAGGGTGCGCTGTGCGCACCATCATCGTTTCTGGTGCGCACAGCGCATCCTACGAGCCACGCCTTCTCAGTAAAGTCCCCCCTCTCCCGGTCGGGGGGAGTGCGGTGGGAGAGGGGCCGGGGGTGAGGATTCGGGGTGGGGGGACGCTCCAACCGGCAAGGGCCTGTGGACCGGGCCGGCGCCGGTGCTATCGTCCCGGCAATGGATTTTCTGGGCTACCAGGACGGCGTCCTGTGCATGGAGGGGGTGCCGATGCCCGGCCTCGCCGAGCGGCTCGGCACCCCTTTCTTCCTGATCAGCGAAGCTCGGCTGCGGGCCAACTACCAGGCCCTGGAGAGGGGGCTGGCGGGAGCCGTCCTCCGCTACTGCGCCAAGACCAACCATGAGGCGGCGGTGCTGGAGACGCTGGCGCGATGCGGCAGCTACCTGCTGGCCAGCCATGCGGCCGAGGTCGAGCTGGCGCTGCGCTGCGGCTTTCCGCCGGAGCGGATCGCCTACGCGCGTCCGGTGCTCCTGCCGGAGGAGCTGAGCGCGGTGCTGGCCGCCGGGGTGCCCCTGGTGCACGTCCACCGCCCGGAGGATCTGGAGCTCGTGGAAAAAGCCGCGATCCGGGCCGGGCGGCGCGTCAAGGTGTCGCTGCGGCTGCGCCAGGAGGGGGGGCTGCTCCTGTCGCCCCTGGAGCGCCTCAACCGGCGGCTCGGGTTTGGCGCCGCCGAGGTCCTGGACGCCGCCCGGCGGTTCGCCGATTCTCCCTGGATCGAGCTGGCGGCGGTCAATTTCTATCTCGGCACTCAGCAGTCGTCGCTCGCCGGCTTCAGCCGGGTCTTCCGCGGCGTGCTGGCGCTGCTCGAGCGGGTCGCCGCCGAGACCGGCGTCGCAATCCGCGAGGTCAACCTCGGAGGCGGAATCCCCTCGCTCTCGCTGCGGAAGGTCGGCCCCCGCCGGTTGCTCGCGCGCTGGCGGGACCGTCCGGGCGCCGCCGGCGGACCGGAGCGGCAGGAGGAGTTCGCCGCCGGGCTGGAGCGCAGGTTTCGTGAGCTGGTGGACGCCGCGCGGCTGCCGGAGCGACCCATGCTCGCCGCCGAGCCGGGGCGCTCGATCGTCGGCGACGCGGCGGTGCTGGTCTCCCGCGTCCGGGGGGTTACGGGCAAGTGGGCGTTCCTGGACGCCAGCCGCAACTTCCTCCCCGAGTCGCCGCTGCTGTTCTCCCGGCGCATCCTGCCGCTGGTCCGGCCCGCGGATGGGGTGGATGGAAAGGATGACCGCTTCTACCATCTCTCCGGCAGCACCCTGAACACGCTCGACGTGCTCGACCTCCGGCGCCGGCTGCCACTCCTGGAGCCCGGGGACGCTCTCGCCTTCTGCGACGCCGGCGCCTACTCGATCTCGCGCGCCAGCCCCTACGCCGGCCTGCCGCCCGCGGTCTACATGCTCCAGGAGGACGGCGGAGTGCGCCTCGTCCGCGAGGCCGGTGGCATCGATCATCTCCTGCACCCCATGGTTCTCCAGGGGGAGCCGGCGGGGGTGGAGCGCTGAAGGGTACGGCCCTGGTCACCGGGGCGTCGGGATTCCTCGGCCGTCCGCTAGTCGCCGCCCTGCTGGCCCAGGGGCGTCCGGTGGTGGCCCTCTGCCGCAACCCGGAGAGCCTGGCCGATTTTCGCCATCCCGGGCTGCGGATCGCCGCCGGCGATCTCCGCGATCCGGCCGCCTGGGCTCCGCTGGTGCCGCCGGGCGGCTCGGTCTTCCACCTGGCCGGCGTGCGCAACCAGCCGCGAGCCCGCGTCCGCGACATGGAGGATGTCAACGTCGCGGCCACCCTCGCCCTGGCCCGGGTGGCCGGGGAGCGAGGAGTCGCAAAGTTCGTCCACGTCGCCACCGCGCTGATCTACGGATCCTCGGAGGCGGGCAAGGCGCGCACCGAGGCGGATGAGCTCGACTTCTCCTCGTCCTACATCCGCTCCAAGGCGGAGGCGGTCCTCGGCCTCCGCGCCCTGGCTCGCGAGGGGTTGCCGGCCGTCACCGTCTGCCCCTCGATCGTCTTCGGTCCCGATCACCCGTCGCGCCCCAACCGGGTCACCTCCGAGATCCGCCGCCTGCTGCGCGGCGGGCCGCGGATCTGGCTGGCGGGGGGGCGGCAGGTCCGCGACCTGGTCTTCGTGGACGACGTGGTCGGCGGGTTGCTGGCCGCCGAGGAGCGCGGCGGGGTGGGGGAGGAGTACATCCTCGGCGGGGAGGAGATCTCGCCGCGGGAGCTTGCCGAGCGGGTGGGCGGCGGCCTCGCCTTGCCTTTGCCGGCCGGCGCGGCGCTGGGGATCGCCGGAATCGTCGACCGGCTGTACCGCCAGGACGCCGGAGCGGGCTATGCTACCGCCGTTCGGAATCTACTGCGGGAATGGCGCTTCAGCTCTGTCAAAGCGAGACGGGAACTGGGTTATCAGCCCTTGCCTCTGATGGAAGGTCTAGTCCGGACCCTCGATTGGCTTGCTACTCATGAAGGGATGAAGGGAGGAAGATGATTGAGATTGAAACCGCAAAGCCGGCGTTCCGGTTCGAGGAGGCGGCTGAGCCCTCCCTGCGCGAGCGGCAGCGCCGCTCCTGGGACAAGGTGGCCGCCTCAGTCCGCGACTTCGTCGCCGCGCCGAGCACTCAGTACTACCGCCGCTGCGAGATCGCGCTGATCGAGCACGCGGTGGGGGACCTGCGGGGCAAGCGGGTCCTCAAGCTGGACCTCTGGAACGAGGCGTTCAACACCCGCATCCTGGATTGGATGCGCTCGCGCGGGGCGGAGGTCGTCGGTCTCGACCTCTCGCGGGTGGTAGCCGAGCGGGCGCGCCGCAACGCTCTGGCCGAAGGGGGCCCGCTGGCGCTGCTGCGGGCCGACATCCGCGAGCTGCCGTTCGCCGCCGATTCGTTCGACGTCGTCTACACCATGGGGACCATCGAGCACATCGACGAGTACCCGCAGTCGCTGCGGGAGATCCACCGGGTGCTGCGGTCCGGCGGCCGGGCGATCGTCGGCGTGCCGCACAAGTGGAACGTCTTCCTGCGGCCGCTGATGGTCTGGATTCTCGACGCCTTCGGCCAGTACCTCTACGCGCCGGAGAAGTCCTTCAGCTCCGGCGAGCTGCGGCGGGACCTCGAGAGCGCCGGCCTGCGGCCCATCGAGCGCACGGGGATCCTCACCCTGCCCGGCTATCTGCGGATGGCGGACCTCTTCTTCTACACCCGGGGCATCCCTCTGTACCGGCTGAGCCCCCTGTTCCTCGCCCCCTTCCAGTACCTGGAGACCCGCTGGCGCTGGCCCGGCCGCTTCGGCTATCTCCTCACCTGGATCGCCGACAAGCCCTGAGCCGATGATCGCCGCGTCCGTGCTCGCCGTCCTGGTGCTGGCCGTCACCGCTCTCGTCCTCGGCCGGCTCCTGACCGGTGAGCTGGAGCGGCCGGTGGAGCGGTGGGCGGTCCCCATGGCCTGCGGGCTGGCGGTCCTCGCCCACCTGGGGCTGCTCCTGGGTCTCGTCGGGCTCCTGCGGCCGGCGCCGATGCTGGCGGTCCTCGCCGCCATCCACCTGCTGGGGATTCCGGTCTGGCGCGGGTTGTGGGGGATGTTGTGGGGGATGATGACCGCGCCGCGATGGCGGCACGTCGTTCTGGCCGTGGCAGGCCTGCTCCCGTTCTTCCTTCTGGCCCTCTACCCGCCCACGGCGTTCGACGCCACTCTGTACCACCTCCCCTTCGCGCGGGGGTTCGTGGAGTCCGGCGGGGTCCCCTTCCTGGCCGACCTGCGTTTCCCGGTCTTCCCGCAGGCCAACGAGATGCTGTTCGCCCTCGTGATGCTTTTCGCCCCGGACCTCGCCGCCCACGGCGTGCAGTGGCTGCTGACGATGCTCACCGCGGCCCTGGTCTGGGCCTGGGGGCGGGACGCGTTCGTGTCACCAGGAGACGATCATGCGGCGGCCGGCTGGCTGGCGGCGGCGGTCTTCCTGGGCGCCCCCATCGTGGCCCACCTCGCCAGCAGCGGCTACATCGAGGCCGGGCTCACCCTGTTCGCCACCGCCGCGCTCTACGCGGTCAGGCGCTGGCGGGACTCGGGGGAGCGGCGGTGGCTGGTGCTCTCGGCCCTGTTTGCGGCCACCGCGGCGGACGTCAAGTACCTCGGCCTGTTCTTCCTCGGAGTGATCGGTCTGACGGTCCTGCTCGGACGCTTTCCGGAGAGGGGGACCCGAGCCCGCTGGGTCTCCGCGCTGCTGTTCAGCGCCGTCGCCGCCGCCGCGCTGGCGCCCTGGTACGGGCGGATCTACGCCTGGACCGGCGATCCGGTCTTCCCCTTTTTCCCGCGGGTCTTCGATGTCGGCGACTGGGCGCCGATCCGTTTTCGGAGCTTTCTCACCCCTAAACAAGAGGTCACCCCCGGGGCGCTCCTGGGAAAACGGCTGTTCGATCTGGTGAGGCTCCCCTGGGACGTCGTGTTCAACCGCGCCCGGTACGGCGTCCAGCCCCCCTTCTCCCCGGTCTACCTGGCCGCGCTGCCGATCGCCCTGCTGGCCGCGGTGCGGGACTCCCGGCAGCGCCGGCTGCTGGCCCTGGCGGCGGTCTATGCGTTCGCCTGCCTCGCGCTCCCCGCCGACAGCCGCTACCTGGTCCCGGCCACGCCGCTGCTCAGCCTGTCGACGGCCGGCGCGGTCCTGCCCTGGCTGCGGCGGGGGCCCAGGCGGCAGGCGGTTCTGACCGCGGGGCTCTGCGTAGCATGCTTCCTGCCGGGGTGGCTCTACACTTTCTACCGGTTCCATCGCCAGGGCCCCCTGCCGCTGACCCACGATCAGCGGGAGGCCTACCTCGCGCGGTGGCAGCCCGTCTATCCGGCCATCGCCTACCTGAACCGGGTCCTGGGTAGCGGCTACGCGCTCTGGGCTCTCCATGCCGAGAACATGACCTACTACGCGAAGGGGCGTTTCCTCGGCGACTGGATTGGTCCCGGGAGGTTCGACCGCATGCTGCCGGGCCTGCGTGGTCCGGAGGACCTCCATGGACGGCTGCGCCGGCTGGGCGCCGATCATCTCCTGACCACTCATCAGGGCCTTGATCTGCCCTTTCCCGAGGACGCCGCCTTCCGGCGCTGGTTCCAGCCCGTCTACGCGGACCCGAACGCCCATGTCTATCGTTTGAAGAAAAGCGGATTGAGGTAAAAGGAGGAGAGATGGAAGGCTATCGCCACGTTCCCGGCTTCGCGACCGCGGAGGAGCTGTCGCGGCTGCGGCGGCTCGTCGCCGATCGCCAGGAGCTCTTCACGGAGGTCCACGGCCGCGGCGGCCTCGGCCCGCGCTACCGGGTCATCGACGGCGACCAGATCCATGAGCGCCTGACGGACATCGAGGAGTTCGGGGAGACGCGGGTGCGGCTGCTCGCCGAGGACTTCGCTCACAAGCCCCTGGTCCCCCTGGGCAGCTCGCGGCGCGCGATGCGCGTCCAGGCCTACGAGCGGCGGGACCACGGGTTCCGCTGGCACTTCGACGGCCACCCCTACGTGGCGCTGGTGACCCTCGAGAACACCAACGACGGCCAGACCCAGTTCATCTCCCCGGGCCTTTCATGGTGGCTGCGGTTCCTGCTCTACCCGTTTTACGCCTTCCCCCAGATCTTCTCGCTGTTCCCGCGGAGCTCCGTCGCCACCCGACCCGGCGACCTGCTGGTGATGCGCGGCGGCCGCGTGCTCCATCGCGGCGTCACCCTGCTGGAAGAGGGGGAGAGGATCCTCCTCGCCTACACCTACAGCGAGCCCGGCAGCAAGCCGAACCCGTTCCGGGACTGGATCGCGCGGCGGCTCAATTATTGACTCGATTCTTGACCCCCGCCCGCAACCATGAAATGCTGAGGTGACATAAGACAGTTGCGCTCTACCTGCAAGGCGGCTATGCGACGACTTCTGCTGGTGTGGCTCCTGATGCTCCCGGTCCTGGCGGCGACCCCCCGGCCGGCCGTGGCGAAGACCTGCGCGGTGGACGTCGTGCCGGCCGCGACGCTCCTGCTGCCGTACTTCGAGGTCGACCTGAAGAGCGCGGCGGGGCGGACGACCCTGATGTCGATCAACAACGCGAGCGACAAGGCGGCGCTGGCCCACGTCGTGCTGTGGACCGACCTCGGCGTGCCGACTCTGGCCTTCGACGTCTATCTGACCGGCTACGACATTCAGACGCTCAATCTCCGCGACATCCTCGGGGGCCGCCTGCCGGTGACGGCGGACAGCGTCCGCGATCCCGCGGATACCCTGAGCCCCCAGGGCGATCTTTCGCAGGACGCCACTTTCCCGGGCTGTGCCGGGCTGCTGCCGCCGGTGCCGCTCTCCGCCGCGATGGTCGAGCATCTGAATCGGTCCCATCAGGGGCTCTCCTCGCCGCTGCTGGAGGGGAAGTGCGCGGCGCAGGCGCTGGGAGACCAGATCGCCCGCGGCTACGTGACGGTGGACGTGGCGCGGCAATGCTCCACGCTGACGCCGGCCGATCCCGGGTACTTCGGCGTGGACGGCGTGGCGGGCAACGACAACGTGCTATGGGGGGACTTCTTCCTGATCGATCCGGCGGGCGACGTCGCGCAGGGGGAGAACCTGGTGCGGATCGAGTCGGACCCGGCGCGGTTCGCGGGCCGGCCGACTTTCTACGAGCGTTATGTGGGCGCCTCGGGAGCCGACGGCCGCGAGCCGCTGCCGACCGTCTGGGACAGCCGCTACCTCGACGGCGGCGCCTTCACCGGCGGCACCGACCTGATCTACTGGCGCGACAGCCGCGTGCGGAATCAGCCCTTCGCCTGCGGTCATCCGCCCTCCTGGTATCCCTTCCCCTGGGAGCTCGAGCGGACGGTGATCTTCGACGAGGAGGAGCACCCGGTCGTTCCCTCCTGCCAGGTTCTATGTCCGATCCTGTCCTCGCCATTCCCGGCCGAGGCGGGGCGTATCGCCGTGGGGAGCGCGAGCCTGCCGGTGCCGTTCCAGTTCGGCTGGCTCTACCTCGACATGAAGACCTCGCAGGTGGGATTGCCGGCCGCGACCCAGTCCTGGCTGGGTTCGATCCATACGGCCCAGGGGGCCTTCAGCGTCGGCTACGAGGCCGACCCGCGCGACAGCGGCTGCAGCCCCGAGACGGACAGCCCCTTTTCCCCCAACCACTGAGGACAAGCGACATGAAACGCATCGCCGCTCTCGCCCTGCTCTCCGTGGCTCTGACGACCGCCGCGCCCGCTCGGGCCGACCTCTGCGCGATCGACCACGCGCCCGCGGCCACCCTGCTGCTGCCGTACTTCGAGGTGGACCTCGCCAACCCGGCCGGCCGCACCACCCTGTTCTCCGTCAACAACGCGGGCGACAAGGCGGTGCTCGCGCACGTGGTGCTGTGGACCGACCTCGCCGTGCCCACCCTCGCCTTCGACGTCTATCTGACCGGTTACGACGTGCAGACGATCAACCTGCGGGACATCTTCGCCACCGGCACGCTGCCGCGGACGGCGGACAAGGATCGGGATCCGTCCGATATCTACAGCCCGCAGGGGGAGTTCTCCTTCTCCGACGTCTCGTTCCCCGGCTGCGAGGGTCTGCCGCTGCAGCCCCTCCCCGCGAGCCTTGCGGACTCCCTTCAGCGTGCCCATTCCGGCCGGCCGTCCTCCCTTTTCCAGGATCAGTGCGCCGGCGTCGACCGCAACCAGCCTCAGGTGGTCCGGGGCTACGTCACCGTCGACGTGGTGAAGCGCTGCACGCCGCTGCGGCCGAGCGATCCGGGCTACTTCGGTCCGGACGGCGTCGCCGGTTCTGACAACGTCCTCTGGGGGGACTTCTTCCAGGTCGATCCAGGCGGCCGCTTCGCCCAGGGGGACAGCCTGGTGCGGATCGAGGCCAGCCCCGACCGCTTCGGTCCGGGGAGCCGCACTTTCTACGGCCGCTACGTCCAGGGCTCGGGAGCCGACGGCCGCGAGCCCCTGGCCACCGCCTGGGCCTCGCGCTACCTCAACGGCGGACCCTTCAACGGCGGCACCGATCTCATCGCCTGGAGAAGCGTGCCCTGGGCCGGCAGTCCCTTCCCGTGCGGTACCCGGCCCGCCGGGTTTCCGCAGACTCAGCAGGAGCTGCTGGTCTTCGACGAGGAAGAAAATCCCGTGCTCGCGAATCAGACGTTCCCCGGGATCCCGCCGCCGGTCGTGGTCCTCACTCCGTTCCCGGGCGCGGCGACCCGGGTCCGGATCGGCGGGCCGGATCTGCCCGTGCCGTTCGACTTCGGCTGGCTCCTGTCCGATCTCTCCTCGTTCGTGAACGCGTCGCCCGATCCCTATGCTCAGGCCTGGGTGGGGCAGGTGTCGAGCGCCCAGGGGCGGTTCAGCGTCGGCTTCCAGTCCACGCACCTCGGCGGCCTCTGCGTCGCCGACCGCTGCCCGGCCGGCCAGCCGGTGGCGGCGGGGCAGCTCTGCGTCGGACCGACGGCGGCCGGCCAGCCGGCCCACTTCACCGTGACTCCCCAGGGGTGTTTCTCGTCGCTCTGTACCGAGGTCGTCCACGCCGGCTGCGCCGTGCAGCACGACGGCCTGGACTTCCGGCTCGATGCCCTGGTCTGCCTCCAGCCCAGAGACTCGGTCACCTGCACGCCCGACTGCAACGGCGGCGGCATGGCCCGCTGTGACACCGGCGCGCTGGCTTCCGGCACCTACACCGCGCGCCTGGGCGCGCTGGCCCTGACCTTCCAGGTGCCCAGCGCCACCGGCTCCTGCGTGACGGCTCCCTAGTCGCGGGTCCGGATCCCGGCGCTCAGGTCCCGGTAGTAGAAGACGATCCAGAGCAGGAAGGGGAGGGACAGCTTGAACGGCAGGTCGAGCAGGTGCTTGGCCAGGCCGTAGAAGTTGCGCGCGAAGGCGCCGTAGTGGGCGAGGCTCCAGGCGCCGAGTTGCACGGCGTAGGTGGCCTTGACGTAGAAGACGATCAGGAAGATGTCGAAGAAGATCGTGATCAGCGCGGCCCAGCCGAGGTTCTCCAGCCGTTTCCGCCAGGAGACGCGGGGGATCGCCAGGAACAGCACACCCACCATGATCAGGTGAAAGTGCACGTCGGTCACCCGGAAGGAGTGGACGAGGGCCCTGGCCGGCGGGAAGTCGCGCCGGCCGATATAGGCGAAGTGGGTGTCCTTGCGCAGCAGGTCCGTCACCGAGGGGTACTCGGTGAGGCGGACCAGTTTCTGGGCGCTCTCCAGCAGGACGCGATTGTAGAGGGGCGTCAGCAGAATCCAGAGCAGAGCCACCGGCACCACCGCGAGCAGGGCGTTGCGGACGAGCAGGAAGACCCAGCTTCGCTGCGCGTTTTTTTCAGCGGCCACCACTCGGGTGGCACGGCCGGCCATCAGGTCGCCGGCTCGATCGGCGCGGCCGGGGTGGCGAAGCGGTTCGCCCAGAAGATCCAGAGCAGTACGCCGAACAGGATGACGATGGTCTGCCAGATCACCGTGTGCGAGGTGTCGAAAATCCGCGGGAAGTAGATCCCGGTGAGGAACAGGGCGACCACCCGGATCAGGTTCACCGCCTGGATGGCGACGATCCCCAGCGTGAGGCCGGTCAGGCGCGACTTCCACGAGGCGGGGAAGGCGAGAACGGCGGCGAGGAAGATCAGCATCGCCTCGACCCCGTTACAGCCGTTGCGGATGTTCACCGCGAACCGGGCGTTGCGCAGGATCGTCCCGGTCTGGGTGACGTTCTGCCCCAGGAGGTTGAGCGTCGCGCCGCTGGCGTGGGCGATGCCGCCGGTGAAGGGCTCGATCACATGGTCATTGACCCAGTTGAGCGAGATCAGCGAGAAGCCCCCGCCGAGCAGCACCACGAAGAGAATGAGGAACTTGAGCTCCCGCCGGTTGCGATGCCAGAAGGAGCCGCCCTCAGGGACGGGCGTTTGCGAAGGAACAGAGGTCTTGCGAGCCATGCTTGTGGCGTTCCCCAGGTTGCAGGTGGAGAAGAGATCTTAGGGGGAGTTGGGGAGGGTGTCCAGCGCCCAGGCATCAATGCCCGGGCGGGGGTGGTCACCGCCCTCTACTCCCGTTCCTCGGCCTGCGCCGCTCCCCAGAGCTCCCGATACTTCTCGCGGACGTAGGGATCGAGCTCCTCGACGAGTCCGGCGGGGAGCCGCAGGATGCGGATGATCTCGATCACGTCCGCGAGATCCTTGAGCCGGTGCGGAGCGGTCATGCCGGAGGCGAGCTTGAGCTCGATCGTGCGCGGGAGCGGCAGCAGCGCGATCCGCTCGCCTCGCACGGCGGCCAGGGCGGGGTCCGGGAAGGCAACCGGCTTGGGGAGGCCGTCTCCGGGATACTCGCCGGCGAGGACGACGTCGATTGGCACGCCGTTCTCGGTGTCGCGGATCCCCTTGCTCCCCGGAAACTTCTGGACATAGCCGAGCCCCAGGTGCTTTGCCTTGAACATCGCGAGGCCTTCCGGAGTCAGGAGAAGGTCGACGTCCACCGTGACGCGGCGGTAGCCGTAGGCGTTGAGGGCCATCGCACCGATGATGGCGTAGGGGATGCCGTCCTCATCGAGAAGGCGGGCGACTTTCTCCAGCGCCCGCTGTACGTCCGATTCGCCCATGAAGAACCTGGTGGCCTCCCGTGCGCCCGCGAAGAAGCGCTCCTCGTCCTCCCACGCCTGCTGCGACTTCATGCCAGGAGGGTACCAGAAACTTCATTGACATCCCCCCGCCCCCGGCCGTACGATGCCGCGGATCTGGAGATCCCCCCGCCCATGGCCAAGAACCTGACGCCGAAGACGACGATCCTCGACGCCAAGCAGATGGCTCGGATCATTCGCCGAATGGCGGGGGAGATCGCCGAGCGCCACCACGGCGACCTCTCCTCCCTCCTGCTGGTCGGCATCCGCACTCGCGGCGTCCCCCTCGCCGAGAAGATTGCCGCCGAGATCGAGCGGATGGAAGGGGCCAAGGTCCCCGTCGGCACCCTCGACATCACTCTCTACCGTGACGACCTCTCGACCGTCGGCGCGCAGCCGCTGGTCAAGGGGACCCATCTGCCGCGGCCGATCGACGACTGCGGGGTCGTCCTCTGCGACGATGTCCTCTACACCGGCCGCACCGTGCGCGCGGCGCTCGACGAGTTGATCGACTTCGGCCGGCCGCGCATCGTGCAGCTCGCCGTGCTGATCGACCGCGGCCACCGCGAGCTGCCGATCCAGGCCGATTTCGTGGGCAAGAAGGTCCCGACCTCGCAGAGCGAGATCATCGAGGTCTCATTCCTCTCCACCGACGAGACCGAGCAGGTGCGCATCCTGGAGCGCCCGGAGCTCGGATGACGCCGAAAACCCCTATCCGCTGGCGCCGCAAGGACCTGCTGGGCATCGCCGAGCTCTCCCCGGAGGAGATCGGGCTGATCCTCGACACCGCCGAATCGTTCAGCGAGATCGGCGAGCGGGCGATCAAGAAGGTCCCGACCCTGCGCGGCAAGACGGTGCTCAACCTCTTCTTCGAGGCCTCGACGCGCACCCGCTCGAGCTTCGAGATCGCCGAGAAGCGCCTGTCGGCCGACAACATCAACTTCTCGACCTCGGGCTCCGCCCTGGAGAAGGGGGAGACGCTGATCGACACGGCGCTCAACCTTCAGGCCATGGCGCCGGACCTGGTGGTCATTCGCCACGCCCACCCGGGCGTCCCCCACATGCTGGCCAAGCGCATCGAGGCGGGCGTGATCAACGCCGGCGACGGCGCCCACGAGCACCCGACCCAGGCGCTGCTCGACGCCTTCACGATCCGCCGCCACAAGGGGAAGCTCGCCGGGCTCAAGGTCGCCATCGTCGGCGACATCGAGCACAGCCGGGTAGTGCGCTCGAACATCCACCTGCTGCGCAAGATGGGCGCCCAGGTCTCCATCGGCGGGCCGCGCACGCTGATGCCGGTCGGGATGGAGAAGATGGATGTCGAGGTGGCCTACTCGCTGGAGGAGGCGATCCGCGACGCCGACGTGATCATGATGCTGCGCGTCCAGCTAGAGCGGCAGGGGCGGATGGCCTTCCCGTCGGTCCGCGAGTACTTCCAGCTCTTCGGCCTGACCACCGCGCGGCTGGCGGCGGCGAAGGACGACGTCATCATCATGCACCCCGGGCCGATGAACCGCGGCGTCGAGATCGCGAGCGAGGTGGCGGACAACCTCGACTCCTCAGTCATCCTCGAGCAGGTCAAACACGGCGTCTCGGTGCGCATGGCGATCCTCTATCTGCTCTCCGGCGTCCACGAGGAGACCGCCTGACATGTCAAAGCTGTTGATCCACGGCGGCCGGGTGATCGACCCCAGCCAGGACCTCGACGAAGCGCTCGACCTGCTGATCGAGGACGGCCGCGTCGCCAGGCTCGACGGCCGTATCAAGCCGCCGAAGGACGCCGAGACGTTCGACGCCTCCGGGCTGGTGGTGGCGCCCGGGCTGATCGACATCCACGTCCACCTGCGCGAGCCGGGGCAGGAGTACAAGGAGACGGTGCGCACCGGCACGATGGCCGCCGCGGCCGGCGGCTTCACCGCCGTGGCCTGCATGGCCAACACCGACCCGGTCAACGACAGCCGGTCGGTGACTGAGCACATCCTGCTGGAGGCGCGGCGGCACGGTTTCGCCCGGGTCTATCCGATCGGCGCCGTCAGCAAGGGGCTGCTGGGCGAGGAGCTGGCGGAGATCGGCGAGATGGTGCGCGCCGGCGTGCGGGCGATCTCGGACGACGGCAAGCCGGTGATGAACGCCGAGCTGATGCGCCGCGCCCTGCTCTACGCCCAGCACTTCGGCATCCCGGTGATCCAGCACGCCGAGGACCTGACCCTCACCGGCAGCGGCGTCATGCACGAGGGGGAATGGTCGACCCGGCTGGGCCTCCCCGGCATCCCCGGCGCCTCCGAGGACGTGATGGTGGCGCGCGACATCATCCTCTCCGAGGACACCGCCGGCCGCTACCACGTCGCCCACCTGTCGACGGCGCGCAGCCTCGACATGGTGCGGCGCGCCAAGGCCCAGGGGCTCAACGTCACCTGCGAGGTCGCCCCCCACCACCTGATCCTCACCGACGAGGAGGTGGCGAAGAGCGGCTTCTCGACCAACACCAAGATGAAGCCCCCCCTGCGCTCGGCCAAGGACCGCGACGCCCTGCTCAACGGCCTCGCCGACGGCGCGGTCGACTGCATCGCGAGCGATCACGCGCCGCATCACGCCGACGAGAAGGACGTGCAGTTCAGCATGGCCCCGTTCGGCATCGTGGGCCTGGAGACAACGCTCAGCCTCTGCCTGGACCGCCTGGTGCGGCCGGGGATCTTGAGCCTGCCGCGGCTCGTCCATCTCCTCTCGACCGGCCCGGCGCGGGTCCTCGGGGTCGAGGGGGGGAGCCTGAAGGGGGGGAGCCCCGCGGACGTGACCGTCTTCCACTCCGACGAGGCGGTCACCCTGAGCAAGGCTGGATTCCGCAGCAAAGGAAAGAACACGCCTTTCGACGGCTGGACCCTGCACGGGCACCCGGTCGCTACGTTCCTCGACGGCCGGCGTACGCTCGCCTGACCGTCCGGAACAGGAGGACCCCGATGAATTCAAGAGCTTTTTGGCTGACCACGCTGGCCGCGTCGCTGCTGGCTTCGTCTGCCGCTTTTTCCCAGGCAAGCTCCCAGACCAGCCCTCAAACTGCCGTCCAGAAGCCCGCCGCGCCGGCGATCGACCGCCAGGCGGCGCTCGACGGCGTGGTGGCGGCGGAGAAGGCGTTCGCCCAGTTGGCGGCGGAGAAGGGGACGCGTGAGGCCTTCCTCGCTTTCCTCACCGACGATTCCGTGGTGTTCAATCCCGATCCGGCGAACGGCAAGGAGGTCTGGCGAGCCCGTCCGGCGGGACCGGGCCTCCTCTCCTGGTATCCGGTTCATTCGGAGGTCTCGCTCGCCGGTGACCTGGGCTTCAATACCGGTCCCTTCGACTTCCGTCCGAAGCCCGGCGAAAAGCCGGTCGCCTTCGGCCAGTTCGCGACGATCTGGAAGCGCCAGGCCGACGGCTCCTGGAAGGCGCTGCTCGATCTCGGCACGAGCACTCCCGAGCCGACCTCGGCGGCGACCCCCGCCATCTCCCTGACCGGTCCGGCCAGGGTGGAGGAGAGCGTGCTCCCCAAGGTGGACCCCGAGGCCGCCCGCGCCGCCCTGCTCGACGCCGACCGGGCTCTCGCCGCCGCCGTCCAGGAGAAGGGGACCGCCGCGGCCTACGAGACGGTCCTGACCGACGACGCCCTCCTGCTACGGGTGAGCCGGCAGCCCGTCCTCGGCAAGGGGGCGATCCGGACGGCCCTGGCGGAGAACACGGCGCCGGTCACCTGGGAGCCGCTCGGCGGCGGCGTCGCCCGCTCGGGGGACCTCGGCTATACCTATGGCTTCGTGAAGCGTCACGAGGACGGGCCGGAGAGCCCCTGGATCAACACCTCCAACTACCTCCGTGTCTGGCGCAAGGGGGCTGACGGTACCTGGAAGATCGCGTTCGACGAGTTCAGCCCGCGGCCCCAAAAGCCGAAGCCCTGATGGTGGCTTCCCCCGTCCGGGCCCTGCTCTTTTTCCTCCTCCTGGTCACCCTCGCCTGCTCGCCGGGAGGAGGAGCCACCCCCCAAGACCCCTCTCCGGCACCATCTCCGAAGACAGCCACCCTCGCCATCCGCGCCGCCGGCGACCTCGCCGCGCGGCTCAAGGAGGGCTCCTTCTTCCGCTGGGGCGTCCCCCGGCTCCCCGGCCTCCAGGTCGAGGTGGGGCCGGAGGCCTCCGGGGATGCGGTGGTCTGGGTGGAGGCGCTGCCGGTCTCGCCCGCGGTGGCCGGTCTGGTGAAGGGGCTGCCCGTCGGGCTCGGCGGCGACGCGATCGTCCTCGGCGGCACGCGCTATCTGGAGTCAGGGCAAGCCCTGGCGCTGCGCGTTCCCGGGGCGGAGAAGCCGACCTGGATCGTGGCCGGCCGGCCGGGGGAGGGGCTGACGCGGATGGCCGACGAGGTGCTCTTCCGCGTCGCCTCCGCCATCACGGGGCAGCGCCGGGGCCGTCGCGGCGCTCCGCTCGAGGTCGACTACCTGCTGCGCGAGACCCCCTGGATGGAGCGGAGCGGTCACTGGGCGCGCGCGGCGGACGGCGGCTGGACCCTCGATCGCGCGGGCGAGCGGGACGACCTCGCCGAGTGGGACCGCGCGTTCGGGGGGATGGCGACGCTCGGGGCGGAGCAGGTCCGCCTGCTGGTTCCCGCCGCGGAGAAGGAGCGCCCCGAGCTCGCCCGTCTGGCCATCCAGCTCAGTCTGGCGGTGGGCGAGATGGCGCCCCGGGTGCCGGTCGAGCTTTCCTCGCCGATCACTGTCGTCGTCGAGCCGGACTACGTCACGCAGGGGCGCCACACGGGGGAGATCGGCGAGGCGGTCCGCGGCCGGCGGGCCGATCTCCATCTCGTCTACAGCCCGGACGATCTGCCGGCCTACCGCCACGCTCTGGCCGGCGTGCTGCTCGACCGCGCCGGACAAGCTGGCAAGCTGCCGCCGGCGCTCGCCCGCGGCGCCGCCCTCTGGCTCTCGCGCGACTGGTACGGCAAGCCCTACTCCGACTGGTTCCCCCTGCTCGCCGCCGCCCGCGCCCTCCCGGACGCGGCGGAGATCCTCGCCCGCGAGGAGCCGGAGGATGCCTCGCCCCTCCTTTCGGCCCCGGCCGCCGCCGCCGTCATCGATCGCCTCCCCGGGGGCACGCTGACCGCGAAACTGGCGCACCCGCCGCCGGCTGAGAAGGTGGCGGAGATCCTCTCTTCTTCCTCCACCCGGAACGGGGGGAGGTCAGGAGGGGGGCTTTCGGGAGACCGGGACCTCTCCTTGGCTGGGGCGCCCCCTCCTGACCTCCCCCTGAAGGGGGAGGAAAAGACAGCCGCCGCGCCGCCGGCCCGGGGCGAATTCCTCAAGGGGATCTCGCTCGCCATGCTCAACAGCCTGGAGGGGGGCTATCAGGCGCCGGCGGTGGAGCGGCAGCTCGACGCTCTGGCGCGGCTGGGCGCCAACGCCGTGTCTCTGATGCCCTTCGCCTTCCAGCCCGGGTCCGACCGGCCGGAGCTGCGCTTCCTCAACCGCGGACCCTCGAGCGAGACCGACATCGGCCTGATCCACGCCGCGCGCGCCGCCCGGGCGCGGAAGATCCACGTGCTCTGGAAGCCCCACGTCTGGGTCTCCGGCGCCTCCTGGCCGGGGGAGATCGCGATGAAGAGCGAGGCGGACTGGGCCGCCTGGTGGAAGAGCTACCGGCGCTACGTCCTCCACCACGCGCTGCTCGCCCGCTGGGCCGGGGCCGATCTGTTCTGCGCCGGCGTCGAGCTGTCGAAGACGACCGGCCGCGAGACGGAGTGGCGGGACCTGATCGCCGCCGTGCGCCTGTTCTTCCCCGGCCGGGTGACCTACGCCGCCAACTGGTACGGCGACCTCGAGACCGTGCGCTTCTGGGATCGTCTGGACTTCATCGGCGTCGACACCTACTTTCCGCTGGCCGCCGCGCCCGGAGCGGGCCGGCCCGAGATCGCCCAGGGGGCGCGGCAGGTGGTGGAGCGGCTGGCGAGGGCCTCGCGCCGCTTCGGCAAGCCCGTCGTGCTGACCGAGGTGGGGTTCGCGGCCAAGCGGGAGGCCTGGATGGAGCCCCACGTCGAGGGGGGCGAGTACTCGGAAGCGGATCAGGCGGCAGCCTATGAGTCGCTGTTCGGCGCGCTGGGCCGCCAGCCCTGGCTCGCCGGGACCTTCCTCTGGAAGGCGTTCAGCGCTCCGGGGTCGGACAGCGGCGGGGAGGCGGACTTCCGCTTTCTCGGGCGCCAGGCCGAGGGTGCGGTGCGGAAGTACTATCAATCACCGTAATTCCCGCTAGAAGTAGGTCTCGAGGCCGCCCCGCCGCCTGACGTCGAGAGTCGCGCAATGGAAGGAGCCACCGAGCAGGTTGAAGCTCCGGAACTCGCAGGGGAGAACCTCGAACCCCCAGCGCTCGAGCTCCCGGATCGTCGCCTCCTCGTGGCGCTCGACCACCACCCGCCTCTCGTCGAGCGAGAGCACGTTCATGCTCACCCAGGCGCTGCACAGCATGTGGTCCTCGCGCGAGTAGGGCTCCGGCGCCGCGCGCACCTCCCAGGACTTGAAGAGTGGATGAATCTTGGGGACGCGCTCGGGGTTGATCAGCAGCTTGCCGGGGGCGAGCGGCATCAGGGTGGCATCGATGTGCATCGGGTGGCTGTCGCGGGTGTGGACCCGGTGGATGCGGTACTCGGGGCCCAGATGGCGCGCCAGCCAGCGGATGCCGAAGTCGTTGGTGACGTGGCTCCGCTGCACGAAGAGGTCGGCGCCGCAGCGCACGAAGTCGGCGGCGTCGAAGGTGGGCTCGGACTCGCCGATCACGTAGCCGATCTCCCCATCCTTCCCGGACTCCTCGTAATCCTGGCGGTAGAAATCGTCCTTGAGCCGCGGCTTGGGGGCCGCGGTCCAGCGCGCGCCCTGGTCGAAGTACTCGCGCAGCAGGGGGCGGTAGGCGTTGGCCTCGTAATAGCGCGAGCGCCAGGCCATGGGCGCCTCGATGATCTCGTCGCCGACCACCAGCAGGGTGTCGCGCGGCATGGCGGCGTAGACGCCGCTCGGGGACTGCCAGTCCGGGGTCGCGAAGGGCCGTGCGTAGTCGACCACCTCCGGCCGGCGCACGGTCACCCCCTCGGCCTCCAGCAGCGCCACGAAGCCGTCGAGGTCGCGTCTGGCGCGGTCGATCATCTCCTGGGGGAAGGGCTTGCCGCCTTGCCCGGCGAAGAAATCCCAATGGCAACTGGGCATCGTCGCCTGAATCGCCGCATGCCAGCCGGGGATGCACGCCCCGTCCGCCACCCCGACGATGACCTCTTCGAGGGGATCCCACTCGTTATAGGAATTCACCACCGGTAGGGTCTGCTCGATCGGTTGGATCAATACTCTCTCCTGCTGGTTTCCGCCCGCGGAGCGCACGCCCCCGCGCAACGGACAATTCGTCTCTACAGTGCGGCGGAACGGCGAAACCGTGTCCGCGAGCTCCTTCCGGCAATCCGCTTCATAAAATTGCTTCATAATGGCGCCGCCATGCACGACGATCTCCTCGGCGATCTCCTCGATACCGCCCTCGCCGCCGCCCAGGCCGGCTCCCGGATCATCTCCAGCTATTTCCGCGACGCCGGGCTCGAGGTGCGGAGCAAGGGGGAGAACGATTTCGTTACCCAGGCGGACAAGGAGAGCGAGGCCGCCATCCTCGCCGAGATCCGCAAGCGTTTCCCCGACCACCGCATCCTCGCCGAGGAGGGGAGCGGCGCGGGCCAGGGGCACGGCGAGTACGAGTGGCTGATCGATCCCCTGGACGGTACCACCAACTTCCTCCATGGCCTGCCCATGTACTGCGTCTCCATCGCCTGCCGGCGCGGCGACGAGCTGCTGGTGGGGGTGATCGCGGACCCCGAGGGGGAGAACCTCTTCACGGCCGTCCGCGGCGGGGGAGCGACCTGGAACGGCCGGCCCATGCGGGTCTCCGGGCAGGACGGCATGAAGGGTTCCTTCCTGGCTACCGGCTATCCCTGGCGGGCCCTGCCGACCCTCGACTTCTATCTCGGCATCTTCCGCGACGTCTTCCCGCTGTCGAAGGCCCTCCGCCGCTGCGGCTCGGCAGCCCTCGACCTCGCCTATACGGCGGCCGGGGTCTACGACGGCTTCTTCGAGTTCCGCCTCTCGCCGTGGGATATCGGCGCCGGCATCCTGATGGTGCGGGAGGCGGGCGGGATCGTCAGCGACCTCGACGGCGGGGACGGATCTTTCGCTAGCGGCAACGTCGTGGCGGGGGGGCCAGCGGTGCACCGCGAGCTGCTCGCGATCGTCCGGCGCCATGCCAGCGAGCAAGCGATCGAGCGGGTCAATCCCCTTCAGGCGACCGCACCGGAGCCGGTCAGCCCGTGAGGCCGGAAGCGGTATGAGATTCGGCTTGCCGGCGGATGCCCCGGCGGTCGCTCCCCGTTGGAACCTGGAGGTCCAGATCCACCCCGGCGACATCCGCAAGCGGGTGCGCTACCTCTTCCTGTCGCGCCGCCAGCTCACCGCCGTCTCCGTCGTCGCCCTGCTCTATATCGCCGGGGTCGCGCTCGCCGCCGCCCTGGCGCCGGGGGTCATCGCCAGCTTGGCGAACCCGCTGGAGGTCCGGGGGCTGCTCGCCGAGCGGCGTCTCCAGGGGGAGCGGCTGCAGGCGCTGACCGGCCGCGTGGACGAGCTCGACCGGCATGCCCAGGAGCTCGACCTCCGCATGGCCAAGGTCTCCCTCGCCTATGGCCTGCCGCCCCTGACGCGCCCCCAGAGGGCAGGCGCGCCGGCGGCGGAGTCCGATCCGCGGTCGATCTACGCCGAGGCGCTCGAGGAGGCTCACCGGTCGCAGCTCCGCTTGCGGCAGCGTCTCCAGGGGCTCGACGGCTCGCTCGGCGCGGTCCGCGCTTTCGAGGGGGCGCACCCGGACCAGGTGCGGGTCACCCCGTCCACCTGCCCTCTCGAGGGGGAGTTCGTGCTCGTCGGCTCCTTCGGCAAGCGCCGCAGCCCCTTCACCCGCGAGCTCGAGTTCCACCCCGGCGTCGATCTCTCGGCGCCGGTCGGCACCCCCATCCATGCCACGGCGGATGGCGTCGTCGTCTTCGCCGGCCAAGTCCCGATCCAGCGCAGCAGAGAGTGGTGGCGCTACGGCAACGTGGTGATCGTCGAGAACGGCGACGGCTTCTTTACCATCTTCGGGCACGACGACCGTGTCGAGGTGCGGCCGGGGCAAAGGGTGAAACGAGGGGACCTGCTCGCCACCGTGGGCAACACCGGTTGGGGAGTCACCAGCCCCCACGTCCACTACGAGGTCCGCCGCAGGGACGCCGACGGCACCTACCGGCCGGTCGACCCCTTGATCTACATCCTCGACCATCGCTGGCCCAACGAGGACCGGCTGCTGCTCGCGGCCCGCACCGCTCCGCCGGTGCGCGACTTCGAGCCGCTGCCGGTCGGTCCGACAAAAGCAAGCAGGAAAGCAGGAGCTTCATGAGCCGCAGCACCGCCGAAGAAGTCGCGCCCACCCTCATCATCCCCCGCGGCCTCCGGATCGAGATCAATCCAGAAGGGCAGCTCTCGATCCACGCGCCCGGCAACCTGGTGGTCCAGAACTCCGGGAAGTACGGCGTTCTCGAATCGCTCGGCGGCTCGATCCGCATCGATCGCGGGGTCGAGGTCGAGGCGGTCACCGTGCGCTGCGCCGAGACCTGCTACGTGCAGGGGTTCCTGACCGCCTGGAAGGTGAGCGCCCGCGCGCTCCACCTGGAGGAGTCGGCGCGGGCCCACGTGGTGCTCCAGGAGACCGAGCGCCTGGAGATCGGGCGCGACGCGCGCCTGGTGGGGAACTTCTCCTCCGAGCGCGAGCTGGTGGGACTGTTCTCACGCTTCACCCACCAGGTGCGCTCGCTGCCCTTCTTCGACCGTCGGCCGGCTCCGGCGGAGCTGCCCGAGGCGCCGCCCGTCGAGGAGAAGGTGGTCACCGGCGCCCAGTTTCCGGCGCCCCCGCCGGAGCCCTCGCCGGCCGAGCTCCCCGAGCCGCTCCTCTTCGCGCTCCTCCTGCTGGAGCGCGAGGCCGAGCGGCGCATTCACCCCGCCGCCTCCCAGCGCGCGATCGACGAGATGGTCAAGCTCCTCCAGGAGCAGGATCTGGAAACCCTGGAGCTCACCTACAAGACCCTCTTCAAGCGCGTCGCCGAGCCGCGCGAGGACGCGCAGCGAGCCCACGAACTGGTGCGGCAGCACTACACGGGCGAGGTGACGGTGGGGTAGGGAGCACTAGGGCATGTTTGTGGATTCCCCTTTTTCCGGAAAACCGGCCCCGGGGGGCGAGGTGGCGGCCTCCGCCGCCGCGTCTTCCAGCAGGTAGGCGCACACCGCCAGGAGAGCCGGCTCGCCGAAGTCGAGGGGCTCGTCCTCTTCTTCTCCAAACCCGGCGCGGCACGTCGTAGCGGAGAGGAAACCGGCGCAGAAGTCGCGAAGGTTGAGAAACAGCGGCCAGGAAACGCCCACGGCGGCCGCCATCCGCCGGAGAACCGCCTCCGAAGGCACCGTCTGACCCAGCTCGATCCGGGAGATCTGGCCCTGGTCCAGCCTGGCGGCCCGGCCGAACCCGGTCTGGCTCTTCCGGGCGTAGAAGCGCAGAAAAACCACCGCCAGCCGCAGGGTATCCGGATGCTCCCCACTCTTTTCCATGACTGCGCTCCTCCCGGTATCGTGAATAGGTTATGTTCCCCAGGTACACTTTTTCTCGGGATCGGCCCTCGCGGCCATGGCGGCCGCGGCGGAGCCGGCCTCCAGCGGAGCCCCCATGCCTACCGTCCGCAAGCTCGCCGTCCTCCTCTTCCTCGCCGCTCTCCTCGCCGCTCCCTGGGCCGCCTCGGCCGCCGGCCCGCGGGTGGAGAGACACTCCAGATCCGCGAAAACCGAGCCGGTCTCGAAGGCTCTCAACCACGCCTGGTCCTCGTTGGCGAGCCTCTGGGTAAAGACCGGCTGCCATATCGATCCGGACGGCCGGTGCGCCCCCGCGCCGGCAACGGTGAACCGAGCCGACACGGGTTGTAACATCGACCCTAACGGCCGCTGCGGCCTTTAGCCGTCACTCCCGACCCTGCCGACCATTCTCCAGCCGTGGGGCCGAGCGCCTGATCCTTTCAATTTCCGTGATGACGCGCCATGCCAGTTCCACCGTTGCGGTCTCCCGCTGGGCGGCGTCTCGGAAGAGGGATAGAGATGCCAGAGCCTCACGGGCGATCCCCTGTACCTGGAAGATGGGAGCCATTTCCCGGGCCAGAGCCTTGACCTCTCCGCTCCGGCCTTCTTTTAGATAGATCGCAGCCAGTTCCAGGCAGGCCCGGGCTGCATCATAGGCAAGCTGGCGGACCGTGAACTCCCGGCGTACCTGTTCCAAGCCGGCGATGGCCTCTTCCAACCTACCCTGACCGGCCGCGATCCTCGCCGCCAACCAGACCACGCGGATCAGGTCGAGTTCGTTGCCTAGTTGCACGGCGAGCTCTTGCACCTCGGACAGCAGCTCCGCCGCGTTCGCCCAGCGCTCCACCGCGCACAGATCGTTTGCGGTTTCGAAACGGAGCGCGAAGAGAAGATGGGGATCTCCTGAGGCTTCCACGAACGGCGCCGCCTCCGCCAGAGCCGCCAAGGCACCGCCGAGATCGCCCATCTGCTCGCAGACGTGCTCCTTTCCAGGCTCGGGTTGCGCGGCCGCGCCCGTGCGGTGCCTGAGGATCTGGAGAGCGGCGACCTCTCAATGAAGCCATCGTGTCGCCCGGCGGAGGAGTAGGCCGGCACCGCCCATCGGTCTCGCGCTTGCGCCCACTGGCTCCACGCTTGCGCCCACCGATTCCGCGCCTCCGCCCACGGCTCCCGTGATTGCGCCCACCGCTTTCACAACTCCGTGGAGCGGAGTGGAAGTTCAGCCCGCTGATGCTGTGCGACCGCCCTCTCGAAGCGGGAGCCGGCCCATCCCCGATGCGCTTGCGCCCACTCGTCGCGCGGCACGGCCCTCCAGATCGGCGGTAGCGGTAACCCGTGGGCGGACACCGCCCGGTCTTGCGAAGGAGCGCAGGACGGGTGGGCTGATCCGGGGACCCAATGGGCGCACCCGTGGATCCGGTGCGGATATCCGTAGAACGGGTGGGAGCCGCCCTGGAACCGATTGGAAGACCGGGAGAATGAGTCGCCCCAACCGCGGATTCAAAAGGCGCACAAGGAAAACCGGTGAGCGCGCGCGCCGACCTGCTCGGCATGTCCAAGGAGCGGTCCCGGACTTAGGAGGAGAAGGAGGGCGCCCCCACGGGGCCGATCTGCGATGCCCAACCACGCTCGTCAAGGACCTGGAACGTCTCTATCGTCTCCGGCCCAGCGGTGACGCGCGCAGGATTCAAATTCGAACAGGTTCAAAAACTCTTGACACGGCGCTGACACGCCTCTACTCTGTTGTTGAACGCGTTCAATTCAGCGCGTTCGTTCTCAGGAGGGGATGTCATGGCGCTCGCTTCTCCCGTCGTCGTCACCTATTGCCTGTACCTCGCGATCAGCATCTGCCTCACCATCTGGGTCGCCCGGACCCTGTTCCACAACGGCCGGATCTTTCTGGTCGACGTCTTCCACGGCAACGAATCCCTGGCCGACTCGGTCAACCATCTCCTGGTGGTCGGCTTCTATCTCATCAACTTCGGCTATGTGACGCTCGCCCTCAAGCTCGGCTATGACGTCCCGAACGCCCGCGGCTCGATCGAGGCGCTGTCGCAGAAGGTCGGCTGGGTGCTCCTGGTCCTCGGCGGCATGCACTTCTTCAACCTCCTGGTCTTCAGCCGCATCCGCCGCCGCGCCGTGCTGGAGATCGCGCCGCCGCCAGTCGAGCCCGACGCCTGTGTGATGGTGAGCCGCTAGCCCTGGACGGAGGATGGAACGATGAGACCTCATCGCCCCCTGCTGTATTTCCTCCTCGCGCCGCTGGCGGCCCTGCCGGTGTTCATGGCCAACGCTCTGCTCCAGGCTCGGCTTGCCGGTGCTCCGAGACCCGCCCTCGAGCTGTGGCGGGCGAGCAAGGATGCCGGTTTTACCGCGCTCGTCTTGGCCTACATCTTCATGCTCGTCCTGGGGATGCCGACGATTTTCTTTCTCCGTTCGGGGGAGCGCTTCCACCGCCGCTCTCTGGACATCGCCGGCGCTCTTCTGGGCTGCCTCGTCTTCCTGCCCTGGTGGATGGGGCGTCCGCAAGTGAACGATTGGAAGGATTTCCTCTCTGTCGTGATCTGGCTGGCCGCGGTGGTGGTGAGTGGATTTCTCGCTTTCCGCGTGGTCTGGAGGATTTACGCGGGTCCCGCTCCCGCCAAGGGCTCTCGCCTTCCGCAGCCGTCGCATGCCGTGCTCACCGTCCTCTACGACGGCCGGTGCGCGCTCTGCCGCCGGGTCCGGATGTGGCTGGAGGAGCAGCCCAAGTACGTCACCATGGCGTTCGTCGAGGCCGGATCCGCGGAGGCACGGAAGCGCTTTCCGGATCTCGACCACGACGCCACCCTGGCGGAGCTGACGGTCGTGGGTTGGGGAGGAGAGGTCTACCGGGATGCCAAAGGGTGGGTGATGTGCCTGTGGGCGCTCAAGAAGTACCGCTCGGCCGCCCTGCGGCTGTCGACCCCCGAGCTGATGCCCGTGGCCCGGCGGATTATCGCCTGGGTCTCCAAGCAGCGCTTTCAGATCGCGGAGGCTGCCGGATGGACAAAATAATGGGTGAGATACCGACGGAATTCCCCCCTGTCGCGGAAAAGAAGCTCCGCAAAGGGGAGCGCACCCGGGCCCAGATCCTCGAGGCGGCCCTCGACCTCTTCCGCGAGCGGGGGTACGACGAGACCACTATGCGGGCCATCGCCGAGCGGGCCGGGGTGGCGGTGGGGAACGCCTACTACTACTTCCGCTCCAAGGAGCACCTGATCCAGGCGTTCTACCAGCAGACCCACCTGGAGCACCTGGAGGCGAGCCGCGCGATCCTGGCCCGCGAGCGCGGCCTGCGCGAGCGGCTCCTCGGCGTGATGCGGGCCAAGCTCGACACGATCATGCCCTACCACCGGTTCGCCGGCGTCCTCTTCAAGACGGCGGCGGACCCGGCGAGCCCGCTCAACCCGTTCAGCGAGGAGTCCGGGCCGACCCGGGAGCAGGCGACCGCGCTGTTCGCCGAGGTGGTGGCGGGGGCGGACACCCGTCTCACCCCGGACCTCGCGGCGGCGCTCCCGAACCTGCTCTGGATCTACCACATGGGGATCATCCTCTTCTGGATCCACGACAGCTCGCCGGGGTGCGCCCGCAGTTATCTGCTGATGGAGCGCACCGTGAAGCTGGTCCTGCGGCTGATCTCGCTCTTCCAGTTCCCCCTCCTGCGGCCGTTCCTGAAGGAGATGCTTGGGCTGGTGGCCGAGCTGCGGGAGCCGCCCAGACGCGTAGAATAGGACCGTGATTGCCTCACTCGTTCTTTTCGCCGCTCTTGTCCTCCCCGTGCAAACCCCGGCCGCGGACACGCCGCCGCCGGTTGTCCCCATGGCCTCCGCCGTCTCCGCCGCTCCGATCGCGCTCCCGGTCCAGATCCTCGATCCCAAAGGGGAGATCCCCCGGGCTCTCAAGCCCGGGGACTTCACCGTCGTGGACGGCGGCCAGACCCGGCCGGCGCTCTCGCTGGCGCCGCTCTCCCGCCCCTGGCGGATCGTGGTCTACGTCGACCGGGTCCTCACCGGCTCCCGCACCCTGCGCGCCGCGGCGGGCACCCTCGCCGAGCAGGCGGCCGCCCTCACCGCCCTGGGCACCGTGGAGGTAGTGATCGCCGAGCCGCGCCCGCGCGTCGCCGCGGGGCCGACCCGCGACGTCCAGGCCATCGACGAGGCCCTCTCCAAGCTCTGGCTGGAGAGCGAGGGGAGGGACGATGTCCGCGTCCTCCGCCAGCGCTTCCGGGACGAGAAGGACAATGGCGCCGACCCCGCGGAACGGGCGGCGCAGGGGATCGAGGACGAGGCGCGCCTCGTCCGCCATCAGCAGGACGCCTTCGCCGAGTGGCTGGTGGCCCAGGAGGGGGACACCCCCCGCGCCGTCTTCCTGGTGAGCGACGGCTTCGACGTCAATCCGGCGAAGTTCTACCGCGGCTCTCTCGCCGAGGGGGATGGAGCGCTGGAGAGGACGGCCCTGGAGACCGCCCGCACCGCCGCGGCCCTCGGCTGGATCGTCTTCCCCCTGCCGGTGGGGGATTCGACCCTGCCGGACCTGCGGCGGGTCCGCCCGCGCTCGACTCCCCAGGTGCCCATCGGCGGCACGATCACCCTCGGCGGAAAGAAGCCGGCGGCGAAAGACCAGCCACCCCCGCCGCCGGCCCTGCTGGCGCCCCAGGAGCCGCTGAGCTGGATGGCGGAGGCGACCGGCGGCGAGGTCCTCTCCCAGCCCTCGGCGCTGGCCGCCGCCCTCACCCGCCTGCGCTCCCGCTTCGAGCTGCGCTACGAGGCGCCTCGCGCGGTGAACGGCCAGCCGCTCCCGGTGGAGGTGCGCACCTCCCGCTCCGACGTCCGGGTCCGGTCCCGGCGGTGGGACGTCGCCGGCACTCCTGAGTTCGTGGCCGCCGAACGCGCCCTCCGTCTGCTGGAAGGGGAGGACGAGGGGATCGGCCTGGAGATCTCCTCGCGCGTTCAGGCGGCCGGGACCCTCGATCTTCGTGTCGAATCGGCGGAGATCCCCGCCGGCCCGCTCCGCGTCACCGTCGCCGCTCTGACGGAGGGAGGAAGGCAACAGCCCGCCTTCCACCACATCCTGAGCGCCGCCGATCGTTCCGGTTCGGAGCCCAACGTCTACCATCTGCCGGTGACGCTGCCGGCTGGGGCCGAGACCGTGGCCGTGCTGGTGGAGCCCCTGGCCGGAGGCGGTTGGGGAGGGCAGGTAGTGACCCTGGGCGGCGGAACGCCGGCCGAGCCCGCCGCGATCTCCGTGGCCCGCCCCGGCATCCGGCTGGTGGCGCCGTCCGGGACCTCGCTCGCCGGCAAGATCCGGCTGCGGGTGAACGGGGACGGCAAGGGGATCGCCCGCGTCGACGTCAAGCTCGGCGACCGCACGGCCGCGAGCTGCGCCCAGGTCCCCTGCGAAGCCGAGGTGGACCTCGGCCGCCGCGTCCGCCCCCAGATCGTCCAGGGGGTCGCCTACAACGCCGCCGGCCAGGAGCTGGCCCGCGACTGGGTGCGCCTGAACGATCCCAACGAGAGCTTCGGCGTGCGCATCGTCGAGCCCGCCGGGCGCCAGGCCGTGGGCCCGGTCGACGTCGAGGCCGATGTGCGGGCGCCGTCCGGCCGGCGGATCGAGAAGGTCGAGATCTACTGGAACGACGAGCTGGCGGCCACCCTCTACGCGCCGCCGTTCCGGCATCGCATCACCGTGCCGCGGAACCGCCCGCTGGGCTACCTGCGGGTCACCGCCCGGCTCGACGACGGCTCCACCGCCGAGGACGCCATGCCCCTCAACGCCTCCGACCTGGGCTCGCGGATCGACGTCCGCCTGGTCCAGCTCGCCGTGGTGGTGACCGACGCCAACGGCCGGCCGGTGCCGGGGCTGCCGAAGGAGTCCTTCCGCGTCCGCCAGGACGGCCAGCCGCAGGAGATCTCGGCCTTCGAGAACGCCGGCGAGCTGCCGCTGACCCTGGCGCTCGCCATCGACAGCTCGGCGAGCATGTTCCTCAAGCTGCCGGACGTGCGCAAAGCGGTCGCCTCCCTCCTCGCGACCGGCCTCACCGACCGCGACCGGGCGATGCTGATCGACTTCGACTCCAAGCCGCGGCTGGTGCGGCCGGTGACCCGCGACCTCACCGCGGTCTCCGCGGCCCTGGAGCAGCTCCAGCCCGACGGCGGCACGTCGCTCTGGGAGGCGATCTTCTTCTCGCTCGGGCAGTTGCGGGGGATCTCGGGGCGCAAGGCGCTGGTGGTCTACTCGGACGGCATCGACGAGGCGGAGCGCGCCACCTTCTCGATCTGCCTGAAGGCGGCCCGCGAGAGCGGCGTCCCGATCTACCTGATCGTCTCCAACCCCCGCGCCGAGCGCGGGGAGGACGGCGGCTTCCTCGCCGAGCCCGCCGCGGTGAAGTTCCAGAAGCTGGCCGACGCCGGGGGAGGGCAGGTCTACTTCATCCACCCCAACGAGGACCTCGCCGGCGTCTACGGCCAGATCCTCTCCGAGCTGCGCAGCCAGTACACCGTCGCCTTCTACCCGAAGGACACCGCGCCGCCTCCGGCCTGGACCAAGATCGAGGTCGAGGTGACGGGGAAGAAAGGGCTGACCGCGCGGACGGTGAGCGGGGTGCCGTCGCGGCCGTAAGAAATCACGGGCGACGGTCTGTCGTATCAGTACGACGGTTTTGCGGGCGGTACGACGGTCTGCCTCCAGCTACGACGGTCCGCCTCCAGCTACGACGGTCCGCGTATCAGTACGACGGTTTTGCGGGGGGTACGACGGTCTGCCTCCGGCTACGACGGTCCGTCGTATCGGTACGATGATTTTGCGGGCGGTACGGCGGTCTGCCTCTGGCTACGACGGTCCGCGTATCAGTACGACGGTTTTGCGAGCGGTACGACGGTCTGCCTCTGGCTACGACGGTCCGTCGTAACGGTACGACGGTCTTGCGGGCAGTACGACGGTCTGCCTCCGGCTACGACGGTTTTGCGGGCGGTACGACGGTCTGCCTCTGGCTACGACGGTCCGTTGTATCCAGAGGATTTCCACCGTCTGCGGAGGCGGAGCGTCGTCCGACGGGCTTGGAGCGATGGCTGCCCGCGACTACAGCTCGTCGTCTCTGGCCTCGGGGTGGGCGGCCAGCCAGCGCTGGACGGCGGTGAGGATCTCCTCGACATCCTGCCGCTCTTTGGTGAGGATGCCGTACAACTCGGGTGGTGTGACGTCGTCGTAGAAGTGCACCATCCGATTGCGGTAGCGCGCCATCAGCCGCAGCTTGGCGGCGCTTTCCAGGGGGAGGATGCCCTGGGCCCCCAGCTCGTCGGCGACCGCGGCGTAATCCGGCACGACCTTGCCGAAGCCTTTGGCCAGCACGTGGCGGCCGAGGTCGAGCAACCCTTCCAGCGACCGCCGGAGGAACGACTCCCCGGCCGCCACCATCCGCGGATCCGCGGAGAACTCGGCTTCGGAGGCCAGGGGCAGAGTCTGGATCGCGGCGAGCATTTCGCGGATCAGCTCCGCCTTCGCCGTCACGGTCCTGAGCCGGATCTTACTGGGGCTCATGGCTGGAGCAGGAGCCGGCGGCGCTCCCTCTCGAAAGGCGCGAGGTCGCCGGCGCGGCGCATCACGTAGAGCTCGAACTCGTCGCAACGGTCGAGGTCGGCGCAGAAGACCCGCTCGCCGCGGAGGATGTCGAGCGCGAGGAAGGCGCTGGCCTTTCCGGCGTCGATCAGATCGACGGGCAGGCCCAGCCGCTGCTCGAGGGCGTCTTCGAGCAGAAGAACCTCGTGCAGGGACACTTCCTGTCGGAAGAGGACGCCGACGTCGACGTCGGACTGCTCGGTCTCCTCGCGCCTCCCGCGGGAGCCGAACAGATAGGCCGCCAGAATCCGGGGATCGCTCGCCGCGAAGGCACGGATCTCGCCTTCGATCTCGGCGTTGGAGAGGGTCCTGGCCGCGGCGCCTGCCATGGCAGCAAGCCTACCACTATGGCGCTCCCGCAGGCTCCGCCTCCGTCCCCTGCATCACCACCCTCTCCGGTGCCATGGCCTGCCCCGAGGGGATCGCCCTCGAGCGCGGGGGATGAATCTCTCGCGAGGAATCCCGGTTTGGGTTGCCAACGGCGGCTCCGTCCCGGGATGGAGCGTCTCCGTCTCGGTCCGGCGTCCCGCGTTGGTCAGCCTCCCGAGGCGGAGCGACCGCCGCTCAGCCCACCGATTGTCCGCTACACCTTATCTGTCCCCTGGCAAGCGTATAAGACTCCCGCCCTTCGGAAGTCGCTTTCCGGCAACTCCCTGATTGGACGGAATGTCGGCGCCCCAGTCGCCCAAGCCGAGCCCTGCATATCGGCACGTATAAACATCCTTGCACCTCGATCTCCCTGGAGTCTTATACGCTTCGAGAGATGGGCAAACCTCCCTGGTCAGTGATAGATAGCTCTTTCTCGATGCGGGCTGGATAAGGCAGGGGAGCAGGAGGAGTCTACGGTTTCTTGCCGGCATCAAACCCGTCTTCGCCTTGTGGCATTGACGATCCTGATGAAGAGATATAAGATACAAGTAACCTGGAATCAGTAACATACTTTCCGTCATGCCACCCTTCTGTGAGTTCAGCAGGTAGCAAGAAGGAGTCTGAGAGTGAGGCAGTGAAACGTTAATTCATAGGTTGAACAAAACCGCTACGCGGTAGCTCCCTTCACCGTAATCCTTGCTATACCACATTCAGAGCAGTAGTTCTCCCATCCGAGTACTCTTTCGGGCCTCACTTCCCGAAAGGAGACACGGATATGGGAGAAATGCGCGATCGGATGGTGGCGGAACTGCAGTTGCGAGGGATGAGTCCGCGGACGGGGAAATGCTATCTCCGGGTGGTCTACAATTTCGTCCAGTATAGCAAGCGACCCGCCGAGCAGATGGGAATCCCGGAAGCTCGAGCCTACGTTCTGTATCTGATCCGAGAAAAGAAGCTGAGCCAATCATCGATCATCCAGGCGGTCTGTGCTCTGCGATTTTTCTACTGCAAGGTGTTGCGGCGTTCCTTCGATCTCGGCGAGCTTCCCTACCAGAAACGGAAGAAGCAGTTACCCCAAGCCTTGAGTGAGAAGGAGGTGGCCGCGCTGCTCGCAGCGGAGTCCAACCTGAAGTATAGGGTGATCTTCATGACGCTGTACTCTGGCGGCTTGCGGTTGCAAGAAGCGCTTCAGCTTCGACCTGCCGACATCGACACCAAGGGAATGAGAATTCGCATTCGCGCCGGCAAGGGCGGTAAGGAGCGCTACGTCATGCTGGCCTCGACGTTGGTCGCTCCTCTTGGCGCCTACGTGAAGCGCGATCAACCCGAGAAATGGCTGTTTTACGGCCAGACCAAGGCCGATCCTCTCAACCCACGATCGGTACAGAAGGAGATCACGAAGGCCGCCGCGGAGGCAGGCATTGGCCAACGGGTCACTGCTCATGTTCTACGACACAGCTTCGCCACTCATCTGCTCGATCGCGGCACCAATCTGCGGTACATCCAGGAGCTCCTGGGGCACCGCAGCCTCAAGACCACAATGATCTACATCCACGTCAGCCGCCGGACTTTGAACCGAGTCGTCAGCCCGCTGGACTGGCTGGACGCCGGCTCCAAGGAGGGTCCGCCCCAGACCGCCCGAAAGTAGCGGGGCCAACGTGGCCTCCTCCAGAGGGCTGGAGATGGCTGATGTCGTCCGTCGTTTCGGGCCGGCTTTCCGCGAGCAGAATCACGGCAAGCTCAGCCGGGCCCACCTGCGGACCTTGGGAGCCATCGAAACCTGCCGGACCGCCGCCCTGGGCGGACACGTCTACGAGTGTGCCGACTGCGGAGCCCGCAAGATCGTCTACAACTCCTGCCGCAATCGTCACTGCCCGAAGTGCCAGAGCCTGGAGAAGGAGCGCTGGCTGGAGGCGCGCTGCGCCGAGCTGCTGCCGGTGCCCTACTTCCACGTGGTTTTCACCCTGCCGGAAGAGCTCAATCCTCTGGCATTGAGCCATCCCCGGTTGCTGTACAGCCTGCTGTTTCGCTGTGCTTCGGAAACTCTGTTGGAGATCGCCGCCGATCCCAAGCACCTGGGGGCTCGTATCGGCGTGCTGGCCGTTCTCCACACCTGGGGCCAGAAGTTGACCCTGCACCCCCATCTGCACTGCATCGTGCCCGGCGGCGGGCTCTCCATCGACGGCGACTGGTGGGTCGGGAGCCGACCGGATTTCTTTCTTCCGGTACGGGTGCTGAAAAAGCTGTTCCGGGGAAAATTCCTCGCGGCTCTCCAGCAGGCCGAACAGGACGGCGACTTGCCCCCCTCCCACCTGCCGGCCCTCGATGCGCTATACCGCAAGTCGTGGGTGGTCTACTGCAAGCCGCCGTTCGGCAGTCCCGAGCAGGTGCTCGCGTACCTGGCGCGCTATACCCACCGGGTGGCGATCTCCAACCGGCGACTGGTGCGCCTGGAAGGCGAGGACGTGGTCTTCACCTGGAAGGACTACGCCGCGGGGGACCGCAGCCGAGAGATGACGCTCTCGGGCCAGGAGTTTCTCCGCCGGTTCCTCTTGCACGTCCTGCCGGACCGCTTCGTGAGGATCCGCTACTTCGGCCTCTTTGCCAACCGCCACCGGGAGCCGTCTCTGGCTCTCTGTCGCGAGGTTCTGCCGGGCCGGCCCGTGCAACCGAAGCTCACGAAGTCCGATTGGCAGTCCCTGCTCCAAAGCCTCACCGGCGTGGATCCGTTGAGGTGCGAGGTCTGCGGACAAAAGGCCCTTCGCCTCGTCGAGGAACTG
>DATHEF010000055.1:0-10058 GCA_035490435.1 Thermoanaerobaculia bacterium | reverse complement strand
GCGCCAGGGCCGCCAGCAGCACGTCGTTGATCCGTGTCCGGTAGGCCGCGGGCACCCGGCGCAGCAGCGCCTCGGTCTCCGCCGCCGGCAGCGCGACCCGAACCTGCCGCGCCGAGGCCCAGTCGTTCTCCCCCTCGGGCGCGTCCTGCGGCAGGGCCGTCGGAGCGTCCGTCAGCCGCCAGAACGGCAGCTCCTGCCGCGCCGCGCCCCGGGCGTGCTCCGCCAGCCGCTCGGCCCAGGTCTGGAACGAGGTCGTCTTGGCCGGCAGCGTCACCGGCCGGCCCGCGGCCGCCGCGCGGCAGGCGAGCTCGAAGTCCTCGAGCAGCACGCGCCAGGAGACGCCGTCGACCAGGAGATGGTGGATCGCCAGCAGCAGCCGGTCCGCCTCGCCTCCTCCCAGGTGGACGACCACGGCGGCCGCGAGCGGGCCCACCGTCAGGTCGAAGCCTTCGGGCAGCCGTGACGTCACCGTCTCAACGAGCGGCCGCCGGGCCTCGGCCGGCAGCGCTGACAGATCGATCCGGGCCACCAGGGGCTCCGCCTCCGCCGGCTCGGCATGGCGCTGGGTCCAGGCTCCCCGTTCCCGGACGAAGCGCAGCCGCAAGGCATCGTGGTGGCAAACCAGCAGCGCCATCGCCGATGCCACGGCGGAGGGCGACAGCGGCTCGGCGGCCTCGAACAGCAGCGCCTGCACGAACCGGCTCTTCGGCTCGAGATCCATCTCCAGGAACGACCGCTGCACCGGCGCCAGCGGTGCCGCGCCCGCCACCAAGCTCTGCTCGGCGGCCGATCCGATCACCGCCAAGGCCACCCGGGCCAGATCGGCGACCGTCTGGTGCTCGAACATCTGCCGCGGCGTCAGCCGCAGACCCGCCTTCTGGGCCCTGGACAGGATCTGGATGATCAGGATCGAGTCGCCGCCGAGATCGAAGAAGTTGTCGTGGACGCCGACTTCCGGGACCCCCAGCACCTCCGACCAGATCCGCGCCAGCACCCGCTCCGGCTCCGTCCGCGGCGCTACCCGTCCACCCCCGGCCGCCACCGACTCGCCCTCCGGAGACGGCAGTGCCGCCCGGTCGACCTTGCCGTGCGCCGTCAGCGGCAGCGCCTCCATCACCACGAACAATGCCGGAACCATAGAGTCCGGCAGGCTCGCCCGCAGCGCCGTCCGCACCGCCCCGACGTCGACCGCCTCCCCCACCAGATAGGCCACCAGACGCTTCTCCACCCCGCCGCCGTCCGCACGCGCCACGACCACCGCCTGCTCGACCCCGGGCTGCGCCGTCAGCGCCGACTCCACCTCTCCGGGCTCGATGCGGAAACCCCGCACCTTCACCTGCTGGTCCATCCGGCCCAGAAACTCCAGCGTGCCGTCCCCGAGCACCCGCCCCCGATCCCCCGTCCGGTACTGCCGACCCCCGGCCGACGGCACGTACTTCTCCGCCGTCAGCTCCGGACGGCCCAGATAGCCGCGGCTCACTGCGCGGCCGCCGATCCACAGCTCCCCGGCCACCCCCACCGGCACCAGGTCCCCCGAGGCGTCCCGCACGCTCAGGCTCATGTTGGCCAGCGGACGGCCCAGCAGCGGACGCCACGAACCGGCCGGCACCGCATGGCTCGAACAGATCACCGTCCCCTCTGTCGGGCCATAGAGGACATCGAGCCGCGCCCACGGCCAGACCTGCGCCACGTCGCGCAGCAGCTCCGCCGGCACCGCGTCGCCGCCCACGAAGATCCTCCGCAGACGCTCGTAGCGCGCCGGCTCCGGACGGGCTCGCTCCACCACCTGCCGCAGCAGCGTCGGCACGGCGTGCAGGCGCGTCGACTCCGCCACCGACGACATCAGCCGCTCCAGATCGAGCACCGGCCGCAGCGACACCAGCTCCGAGACCCCGCCCGCCAGCAGCGGGCTCAGCAACTCGAACAGGAAGATGTCGAAGGTGAACGGCGCCACGCACGGCATGCGGTCCTGCGCCGTCCAGCCGAACCGCGCCGCGCCGGCTCCCAACAGGTTGGCCAGGCTGGCATGCTCCACCATCACCGCCTTCGGCGCTCCCGTCGTCCCCGAGGTGTAGATCAGGTACGCCAGATCCTCCGGACGCGGCTTCTCCGCCAGGTCCGCCGCCGTCCCGGGCTCCACCACAACCACCTCCACCCCCAGGCCCGGCAGCGCCGCCACCGGCTCCCCTCCGGTCACCACCCACCGCATCCCGGAATCCGCCACCAGGAAGCGCAGGCGCGCCTCGGGATAGGAGGGATCGAGCGGCACGTAGGCGCCGCCCGCCTTGAGGATGCCCAGCAGGCCGATCACCAGCTCCGGCGAGCGCTCCGCGCACAGCCCCACCCGGCTCTCCCGCCCCACCCCCAGCGACCGCAGACGCCGCGCCAGGGCGTTCGCCCGCCCGTTGAGCTCCCCGAAGCTCAGAACCTCCCCGCCGCAGACCAGCGCCGGCGCTTGCGGACGTCGCGCCGCCTGGCGCTCCAGTCCTTCGACGACCCCAACGTCCCCCGACCCGGCCGCCGCGTCGCCGTTCCACTCCAGCCGCAACTGGTGACTCTCGGCCGCGGAAAGCAGCGGCAGGGCCTCCAGCGGCGACTCCGGAGCCGCCACCGCCCCCGACAACAGGCGCTCCAGGTGGTCCGCGAGCCGTGCCACCGTCGCCGGATCGAACAGGTCCGTCGAGTAGGTCCACCAGCCCTGAAGGCCCGACGCCGTCTCCCCCAGCATCAGCTCCAGGTCGAACTTCGCCGTCTCGACCGCCACCGCCACCGGCGCCAGTTCCAGGCCGGGCAGCGAAAGCTCCCCCAGCGGCACGTTCTGCAGCGTGAACATCACCTGGAACAGGGACGTCCGGCTCAGATCACGGTCGGCATGGAGCTCGTCCACCAGACGCTCGAAGGGCACCTCCTGGTGGGTATGCGCCTCCAGCGACACCTCCCGCACCCGCTCCAGGAGACGCCCGAAGCTCCATCTCTCCGCCAGATCCACACGCAGCACCAGCGTATTGACGAAAAACCCGATCAGATCCTCCGTCTCCACTCGCGTCCGCCCCGCCACCGGCGTGCCGACGCTCAGGTCCCGCTGGCCGGTGATTCGGCTGAGCAGCGCCATGAAGCCCGCCAGGAGCGTCATGAACAGCGTCGCCCCATGGCTCCGGCTCAGCCGGGACAGGGCCGAAGATAACTCGGGCGAGAGCCGCAAGGCCCGCCGTCCCCCGCGGAAGCTCTGCAGGCTCGGCCGCGGATGATCGAGAGGCAGCTCCAGCGCCCCCGATCCCCCCGCCAGCTGGCTGCGCCAGTAAGCCAGCTGCGACTCCAGCACCTCTCCTTGCAGCCACTGCCGCTGCCAGCGCGCGAAGTCCCCGTACTGGATCGGCAGCTCCGGCAGCGGCGACGGCTGGTCGCGGGAGAACGCCGCGTAGAGGACCGAGAGCTCGCGGATGCAGATCCTGATCGACCACAGGTCCCAGACGATGTGGTGAACGGTGAGGAGCAGAATCCGGTCCTCGTCATCCAGCTCGAGCAGCACCGCCCGCAGCAGCGGTCCGCGGGCTAGGTCGAACGGGCGGCCGACCTCGTCGGCGACCAGGCGCCGCGCCCGCTCTTCGCGCCCGTCCCGGGGAGCCCGCCGCAGGTCAGTGACCGTGAACGGCAGATCCGGCTCCGGCGCGATCACCTGGCGCGGTTTTCCGTCGACCGCGATAAAGGTGGTGCGCAGGATCTCGTGACGCCGCACGATCTCCTCCAGGCTCCGCCGCAGCGCTTCCATGTCCAGCGGACCCGAGAGCCGTACCGCGGTCGGAATGTTGTAGACCGTCGTTCCCGGCTCGAGCTGGTCGAAGAACCAGAGGCGCTGCTGAGCGAAGGACAGGGGGAACTCGGCGTCATGGCCGGCGCGCACCAGGGGACTCTCCTCCAGACGGTACTCCGCCCGGAGGGCCTGCTCGACCCGCGCGGCCATCTGCCCTACCTGCGGGGCCGCGAACAGGTCGCGCAGGGTCAGCTCCACCCGGAAGGCTTGGCGCAGGCGCGAGACCACGCGCGTGGCGAGCAGCGAGTGGCCGCCGAGATCGAAGAAGTTGTCGTGGACACCGACCGCATCCAGGCCCAGGACATCGCCCCAGATCGCCGCCATCACCTCTTCGACCAGCGTGCGGGGAGCCACCAGCTCCCCCTGCATCCGCGGCCCGGACGAGCCCGGGACCGGCAGGGCCCTGCGGTCGACCTTGCCGTTGGGCGTCCGGGGCAGCTCGTCGAGCCGGACGAAAGCCGCTGGAACCATGTAGTCGGGCAAAGCCTGCCGGAGGGAGTCCCGCAGCCCCTGGAGATCGGGCGCCGCTCCCCCGGCGGCCACGACATAGGCCACCAGGCGCTTGTCCCCAGGCTCGTCCTCCCGCGCCACCGCCACCGCCTCCTGGATTCCCGGGAAGCCGAGCACGGCAGCCTCGACCTCCCCCAACTCGATCCGGAAGCCGCGGATCTTGACCTGGTGGTCGAGCCTGCCGAGAAACTCGATCTCGCGGCTCGCCAGAGTCCTGGCCAGATCGCCGGTGCGATAGAGGCGCCCTCCGGGCTCGCCGCCGAAGGGGTCCGGAACGAAGCGCTCCGCCGTCAGTTCGGGTCTTCCGAGATAGCCCCGGGCGAGGCCCGGCCCGCCGATGTAGAGCTCGCCGGCCAGGCCGGCGGGGACGGGTTCCATCTCACGGTCCAGGAGGTAGATCCGGGCGTTCGCGATCGGCCGGCCGATGGAGACGCGGCCGCCGGGAAGCTCGCGCGGGAGCAGGGCGACGCTGCTCCAGACCGTCCCCTCGGTCGGGCCATACTCGTTGTAGAGGAGGGCCCCCGGGCAGTGCTCGTAATGACGGGCGACGAGCTCCGCCGGGCACGCCTCGCCGGCCACGATCACCGTCTCCAGAGAGGCGAGCTGTTGCGGGGAGGCCTGCGCGAGCATGAGCCCATGCAGCGACGGCAGGGACAGCATGTGGGTGATCCCGGTCCCGGCGATGAGCGCGTTCAGGTGCTCCGGATCGAGCTGCGGCCCACCGTCGGGCAGCACCAGAGTGCCGCCTTGAGAGAACGACCAGAAGATCCCCGCCACCGAGCTGTCGAAGGCGAAGGAGGAGAGCAGGAGAAACCGCCTCACCGGCCGGTCGTAGCAGGCGGTCCGCGCCAGGGTCGACTGGACGAGATTACCGTGGCTGACGCCGACCCCCTTGGGGCGGCCGGTGGAGCCCGAGGTGTAGATCACGTAGGCCAGATGGCCAGGTCCGGCCGCCATGGAGAGCGCGCGGGAGAGCGCCGGCCCTGACGGTCGTGACTCGCCGTCGAGGCAGACCACCCTGGCCCGATGGGATGGCAGTCCCGCGACGAGGTGGCTCTGGGTGAGGAGGACGGGCGCGCCCGAGTCCTCGATCATGAAACCGAGGCGCTCCGCGGGATAGGAGGGGTCCAGGGGGAGATAGGCTCCCCCGGCCTTGAGCACCCCCAGGATGCCTACCGCCAGCTCGAGCGACCGTTCCACGCAGAGGCCGACGATCGTGTCGGGCCCGACCCCGAGCGCTTGCAGGGTGGCGGCCACCTCGCCTGCCCGGACGTCGAGCTCGCCATAGGTCAGGCTCCGGCCGCCGAACACGACGGCCGGGTGCCCGGACCAGCGGTCGGCCTGCTCCTCGAAGAGCCGGTGGATGCCGGCGACCTGCCGCAGGGCAGCCGCCGTATCGTTGAGCTCCACGAGGACGTGGCGCCGCTCGCGGGCGCTGAGCAGACCGAGGCGCTCCACGGGCCGGCCTGGCTCCTCCAGGGCGCTCTCCAGCAGCACCTGGAAGCGCTCGACCAAGAGGGCGGCCTCCGCCGCTCCGAGCCGGCCGGCGTCATACAGCAGCTCGCCCTGGACGCAGCCGGAGATCCTGCGCACCAGGGACAGCTTCACCAGAAAGCGGTCGAAGAGACTCCTCCTGTCCAGGATCCTGAGGACCGTCGGGCCCGCCCGCAGAGGCTCCGGCTCCTCCACGAAGGCGAAGCAGAAGGGGAGAAACGGATCCGCGCCCGCCTCGGTCCCCGCCGCATCCTGCCAGGAGAAGGGCTCCTGCCAGGGCTCCGCCTCGTCGAGGAGCCCGCCGAGTCGGACCGCCAGCTCCTCGAAGGCGAGCCCTGGCAGGAATTGGATACGGATCGGCAGGTGCCTGGCCAGCAGCCCGACCACCTCTTTCAGCTCGTCATACCTGCGCCCCCCGAACACGGCGCCGAGGACCAGCTCCTCCCCTTCGACCAGGCGCCCAAGAAGAGACGCCCAGGCGGCCAGCAGGACGGCCCGAGGCTCGATGTCGAGGTGGGCCGCCAACTCTCCGAGGCGGCCCGCCGCCTCGCGACGGATCGCGAAACGGCAGGCAGCCACCGCGGCACCGGAGCCCGCCGCCAGCTCGCACGGCAGGGACCTGGCAAAGGCGGCCGGCAGCCCATGATCGCGCCAGTGCTCCCGGGCCGGCGCGCCCTCCTCCCCGGCCAGGAGATCGTGGTGCCACTCCGAGACGTCGATGTATTGCACGGGATCGGCCGCGAAGCCGCCGCCCCAGGCGAGGCTCAGGTCCCGGACCAGGTTCTCGAGCCCGGCCTCGTCACAGCAGAGGGCGGATAAGGAGAGGAAGAGCAGGTGCTCCTCCGGGGCCAGATGGATCAGCGCGATCCGTAGCGGCACGCCGTCCGCAAGATCGCGAGGCTCTCCCAGCATGGCGCGGATCCGCTCGAGGGCCGCGCCCCTCTCGATCTCGCCGAGGGCGCGCAGGTCGTGCTCCTGCACGGCGACCGGATCGCCGTCTCCGATCACCTGGAGCGGCACCTTCATGCCCGGCAGCAACCGGAACCGGGTGCGCAGGATCTCGTGGCGGGCCACGAGATCGCGGATGGCCGTCGTCAGCGCCTGGAAATCCAGGGCCCCTTCGATCCGCACCTCGCAACGAGCCTCGCGGCGCGCCACCTCCTCGGGCGGCAGGACGGCCCAAAGATGCTCCTGCTGCGGAGAGAACCGGAAACCTTGTACCTTCGCCTCTTGCATCTTGCTCCTCAGGGACTGTTGAAACCGTGCCGGCCGCTCTTGCCTATGCCTGCTCGCCGGTCTGCTGGTCGACCATCGCCACGATGACCTTGCGCTCTCCGGCGTAGGGCTCACGGGCGTGGGCGACCGTCATGTTGTCCAGGATCAGGACGTCGCCCGGCAGCCAGGGGAAGATCACCTTCTCCCGGTCGTAGGCCTCGCGGATGTGCGCGATCACCTCGTCCTCGATCGGCGTCCCATCCCCGTAGTACGTGTTGTACGGGAGGTCCTCTTCCGTGAAGGAGGCCTGGAGCTCCGCCCGCACCGCCGGTTCCTGGGACGAGATGTGGAAGAAGGCGCCGTGATTGAACCAGAGGCTCTCGCCGGTGACCGGGTGCTTGCGGACCGCCGGCCGGATCTGCCGCGTGCGCAGGCGCTCGTCCTGACGCCACTCGATCTCGATCCGGTTGGCCCGGCCATACTCTTCCACCTCGGCGCGATCGGTCGCCTGGTAGGCCTCCTGCCAGGTGAGCCCGATTCCCTGGTTGTAGTTGCGCACGTACATGATCCGCTTGCGCTCGAACGTCTTGCGGATCTCGGGATCGATGCGCTGATAGACCTTGCGGACATCGCAGATCGGGGTTTCCCCCCCCTGCTGGGGGGCCTGCAGGCAGCAGAAGTAGATCCGGAGCGGCCAGGCCATCCAGTAGGTCCCCTCGTTGTGGGGGCGGATCCTCTCGGCGGCCGGATAGATGGTGGAGACGTAGACCTTCTCGCCCACCTCGTAGCGCGGCGTGGAGCGGTCGCGGTACTGGAGGAGATCTCCCGAGGAGCTCGCCGCCACGAAGTCGTGGAGCTCGTCCGCCGACTTCACGCCGAAGCCCCGAAAGAGCAGGGCTCTATGCTGCAGGAGCAGCTCGTCGATCCGCTCTCGATGGCTCCGCGCCCAGGAGGTCAGGTCGACCCCCGGCACCGCCGGCTGGAGGACCAGCGGCAGCCCCGCCGGCTCCATGGGGCTGAACTGCACCAGCTCACCGTCGGACAGGCTCACGCCCCTGCGCTCGAGCCTGCCCAGGCTCTTCATCCGGAGTGGTTCCGTCGGCGTTTTCACATTCACCTCGTTTCTGGTCAATCCCTTGCCGCGGCGGGGCGGCGGATGTTTTTGAGTTTCTGTTGGAGCGAGCTCTCGTACTGCTTCTCGCGGCGCGCGCGCTCCTGCCGGTCGGCCTCGTCGAGAAGGGCCCGGAGGTCGGCGAGCCGCTTGTCGAAGCCGTCGGCAAAGGCCTCCAGCAGCAGCTTGAAGTCGCGCAGGATCCGCAGGACCGCCGGCGTGTCGAACCGGTCCATGTTGTACTTGGCCGAGATCGACAGCTCCTCCCGCGGCGCGATGTCGAAGCTGATCGGATAGCTGTTCCAGTCGACGTAGCGGCCGCCGCTCATCACGAGCCCGGTGCCGGACTCCGCGGCCGAGCCGCCGGCCGAATTGTCGGCAGAATTGCCGGCAGAATAATAGTTGTCGAAGGCCACCGAGCTCTCGAACAGCGCCCGGCCGCGCGGCACCTCGCTCCAGCCCTGGACCTGGACGAGGGAGCTGTACTCGTACTCCCGCAGCTCGGATTGCTGCTCCTGGAGCGAACGGAGCCAGTCCAGAACCCCTGCCCCCTCGTCGATCCTCACCCGGACCGGAAGGGCGTTGATGAAGGGACCGACCATCGATTCCATGCCGGCCAGCTCCGCGGGCCGTCCCGAGACGACCATCCCGAACACCACATCCTCGCCCCCGTTGTAGCGATGGAGCAGCAGCGCCCAAGCGGCCTGCACCAACGTGTTGACCGTCAGATGGCAACCGCGGGCCTGTTTCTGCAAGGCCGCGGTCACCGCCGCCGGGAGGAGCAACTTCTCGGCCGCGTACCGGGCCCCCTCGTGCGCGGGAACGGCGCCGCGCTCCAGTGGCAGCGGAGTCGGGATCGAGAAACCCGCCAGGTACCGGCGCCAGAAAGCCTCGGCCCGCGAAAGGTCCTGGCTGCGCAGCCACGCGACGTAGTCACGGAAGGGGCGGGCATGGACTCCCTTGGGCTCCCGCCCATGGACCACGTCCGCATAGGCCTCGAAGCCCTGGTTGAAGAGCACCAGCAGCGACCAGCCGTCGAGGAGCAGGTGATGGTGGCTCCAGACGAACTGCCAGCTGTCGGCCGTGAGGCGGAAGAGGGACATGCGCATCAGCGGGGCCTGCATGAAGTCGAAGCCCCGGGCGCAGTCCTCCTCCAGGAACCGGGCGAGGCGGGCCTCCTGCTCGGCCGGGGTGAGGCCACGCCAGTCGCCCAGCTCCCAGAGGGGCTCGACATCCCGGTGTACGGCCTGCAAAGGCTCCTCGAGCCCGTCCCAAAGGAAGGAGGTGCGGAAGATGGCGTGGCGCCGGATGATCTGCCGCCAGGCGGCCTGGAGCGCGTCGATGTCCAGTCCGCCATCGAGCCTGCAAATGAGGTGATTGAAGTACTCGACGGAGCCGGCCGAGTAGAGGGAATGGAAGAGGATGCCCTGCTGCGTCGGCGACAGGGGGTAGAGATCCTCGAGGTCGGAGTGGGCCGCGGCCAGCCGGTCGAGCGTGGCCTGGTCGAGGCCGGCCAGGGGGAAGTCCGACGGCGTGTACCCCCCCGCCTCCGGCGACAGGCAGTGCGCGATCAGCCGTTGCAACTCGGCCAGGAAGCTCCGCGCCAGCTCCTCGATGGTCTCGCGCCGGTGCCGGTTCCGGCTGTACGTCCACGACACCTGGAGCCGCCCGCCGAGGACCGAGCTCACCACGTCGAGCAGCCGCGGCCGCCGGCCGGCCGGCGCCACGCTCCCGACCGGCTCGCGCCCCGGCCGCAGCAGCGAGCCCTCCGCCAGAGTGCGGTCGAGCTGGCCCAGGTAGTTGAAAGAGATCTCCGGCTCACGCTGTGCGGCCAGAGCCTCGCCGTCAGCGCTCAGATGGCGCAGGACGCCGAAGCCGATCCCGCCGCGCGGCACGCGCCGGAGTTGCTCCTTGACC
>DATHEF010000054.1:0-283912 GCA_035490435.1 Thermoanaerobaculia bacterium | reverse complement strand
CGCTCCGCTCTGCCGGCGGCAGGGCCGTGAGGTCGATCTCGAGGAGCGGCACCGGCTCTCCCGCCGCGGTGGCCGGAGCGTAGGCCTGCCGCCACTCCCCGTCCTCGCGCGCGAAACGCAGCCGCAGGGCGTCATGGTGCCCGGCGAGACGGGCGAGCGCGGCCGCCAGCGGCGCCGCGGCCAGCCGCTCGCGGGGGATGAGCACCACCGCCTGGTTGAAGCGCCACGGCTCCCGCCGCTCCTCCGCGAAGAAGCGCCGCTGGATCGGCGTCAGCGGCGCCTCCCCCTCGACCGGACCCTCGGCAGCCGCCCCGGTCTCTTCCGCGCTGCCGGCGACGGCGGCGAGCCCGGCGATCGTCTGGTTCTCGAAGAGCTGCTGGGGGGAGATGAGGAGTCCCTCCCGGCGGGCCCGAGCTACCACCTGGATGCTCAGGATCGAGTCGCCGCCGAGCTGGAAGAAGTTGTCGTGGACCCCCACCCGTTCGAGGCCGAGCACCCCGCGCCAAATCGCCGCCAGCCGCTCCTCCCGGGCGTCCCGGGGAGGGGTCGAGCCGGCGAGCCCTTCGCCGGCCGGCTCCGGCGCGGGCAGGGCCTTGCGGTCCACCTTGCCGTTGGGGCTGAGCGGCAGCGCGGCGAGGGGCACGAAGATCCCCGGCACCATGTACTCCGGCAGGCGCGTCCGCAGGAAGGCGCGGATCTCCTCGACCGGCGGCGCGGCGCCCGCGGCCGCGACCACGTAGGCCACCAACTGGTTGGCGCCCCCTCCCCTGCCGGCGCGCGCCACGACCACCGCTTCCCGCACCGCGGGGTGCGCGAGGAGAGCCCCCTCCACCTCCCCCGGCTCGACCCGGAAGCCGCGGACCTTGACCTGCAGGTCGGTGCGGCCGAGGAACTCGAGCGTGCCGTCCGCCAGGTGGCGGACGAGGTCACCGGTCCGGTAGTACCGCCGCCCCTCCAGCTCGACGAACCGCTCGGCCGTCAGCTCGTCGCGGCGGAAGTAGCCGCGGGCCACCCCCGGGCCGCCGATCCAGAGCTCGCCCGGCACTCCCAGGGGGGCGTCCCCCCAGAGGTCGATCACCCGCATCCCGGCGTTGGCGAACGGGCGGCCGATCAGCGGCCGCTCCGGCCGCGCTTCCGGCGCCACGGAATGACTGGTGCAGACGATCGTCCCCTCGGTCGGTCCGTAGAGGACGACGACCTCCGCCGATGGGAAGACCTCCCCCAGCTCCACCAGCAGATCGGGGGGCACCAGGTCGCCGCCGGTGAACAGCGTCCGCAACCCCGCGAAGCGCTCCGCTCCGGCGGCCCGCGCCGAGGCCGCGACCTGACGCATCAGGCTGGGGACGGCATGGAACCGGGTCGCCCGCGCGAGGGCGGCGAGGAGCGCTGCGGGCTCCAGGACCTCCTCCTGCTGGAGGATCTCGCAGGCGCCACCGCCGAGCAGGGGCGCGAACAGCTCGAACAGCGAGATGTCGAAAGAGAAGCGCGCCAGGTGCGGCATCCGGTCGCCGGGGGCGAAGCCGAAGCGGCCGGCGACGACGTCGAGCACCGCGGCGAGGCTGCCGTGCTCGACCATCACGGCCTTCGGCAGGCCGGTCGTCCCTGAGGTGTAGATCATGTAGGCGAGGTGCTCGGGACGGGGCGGGGCCCCCTCCTGGCCATCCTCCTGGCGGGGAGAGGAAGCCTCGAGGCGGAGGCCCGGATGGATCTCGACCGCGGGCTCGGCATCCTTCAGCAGGGCCGCCAAGCGTTCGGGGGGCGAGGAGGGGTCGAGCAACACGCAGGCTCCTCCCGCCTTCCAGACCCCCAGGAGGGCGACCGGCATCTCCGCCGTGCGGTCGAGCAGCAGGGCTACCCGCGACTCCGCCCCCACGCCGGTGGCGCGGAGCCGTTGCGCCAGAGCGTCCGCGCGGCGGCCGAGCTCGCCGAAGGTCAGCTCCTCGCCGGCCGCGGCGACGGCGAGGGCGTCCGGCGTGCGCGCGGCCCAGCCGGCGAAGCGCTCGGGCACCGTCCAGCCCGGCAGCGGGCGGGCGGTGTCGCTCCACTCGGCCAGAACCTGGTGGCGCGCCGCGGGGGTGAGCACCGGCAGCGCCGAGAGGCGTAGGTCCGGATCGGCCGTCGCCGCCGCGGCCTGGAGCAGGAGCAGCTCGCACAGACGCTCGGCGGTCGCGGGGTCGAACAGGTCGGCGTCGTACTCGAGCGAGCCGGACAGGCCCGCGGGGTGGTCGAACAGCGTCAGCAGCAGATCGTAGCGGGCGTTGCCGTCGTAGGCGTCGATCGACTCGAAGGTGACGCCGGCGAGGTCCGTCCGCTGGGGCTGGCCGCCGTCGAGCACCTGGACCAGGGTCTGGATGATCGGCTGGCGGCTGGTGTCCCGCTGGGGCTGCATCGCCTCGACCAGCTTGCCGAACGACAGGTCCTGGTGAGCGTAGGTGCCGAGCGCCGACTGGCGGACCCGCGCCAGCAGCTCGCGGCAGGTCGGGTCGCCTTCGAGGTCGAGCGGGAAAGCAACCTGGGTCAGGAAGGTGCCGACCACCGGCTGGATCTCGGGCCGGTTCCGGTTCGCGTTGTTCGCCCCCAGGATCAGCTTCTCCTGGCCGGAGTCGCGGTGGAGCAGCGCCGCCAGGGTGGCGAGCACGGTCATGAAGAGGGTGGCGCCCTCCTGCCGGGCGAGGGTCCGCAGCGCTTCGGACAGCTCGCGCGAGGCGTTCAGCAGCCGCCGCCCGCCTCGCATCCGCATCACGGCGGGACGCGGCCGGTCGGTCGGCAGGTCGAACGTCAGGGGGAAGCCCTCCAGCCGCTCCCGCCACCAGGAGACCAGATCCGCCAGCACCTCACCCTGGAGCCACTCGCGCTGCCAGACGGCGAAGTCCGAGTAGTGGACCGGCGGCTCCGGCGGCAGCGGCCCGCCCGCCGAGAAGGCGGCGTAGAGCGCGGCCAGCTCGGACCAGACGATCTGGAAGCCGAGGAAATCGACGATCAGATGGTGCGCCGTCAGCAGGCAGACGTGGTCCCGCGGGCTGACGCGTACCAGGCTCGTCCGCTCCAGCGGACCGCTCTCGAGGTCGAAAGGCGCGGCGGCGTCCTCGCCGACCAGGCGCAGGGCTTCCGCCTCCCGTCTTTCCTCCGGCAGGCCCGAGACGTCGACGACGGCGAGCTGCTGCCGGCGCGAGACGGCCACCCGCTGCACGGGGCCGCCGTCGAGCACTGGAAAGGTGGTGCGCCAGGCCGCGTGACGGCGGAGGATCTCGCCGAACGCCGCCGCGAAGGCCGGCACGGCAAGCGGGCCCCGCATGCGGGTCGCCGTCCCGAGGTTGAGCCCCGCCCCGCCCGGCCGGAGCTGCTCCATGAACCAGTAGCGCTCCTGGTCGAGCGAGAGGGGCCAGTCCCCCGCGCCGTCAGGGCCGCTCAGCCGCCGGACCGGCGGCGGCTGGTGCGCGCGGGCGGCCTGCCGCTGGGTCTCCCGGAGCTTCTCGAAAAGCGCCCGCTGTTCGGGGGTGAGAGCCGCGATCCGATCGGTGAGACTCACGCCGTGCCTTCCACTTGCTCGAGCATCTTCTGCAGTTCCTCGGGGGACAGATCCTTCATTTCGCTCAGCGCCTCGTCGAGGAGCCCGGGATCGGCGTCGGCGAGCTCAGCCTCGACGATGCGGTCGGCCAACTCATTCAGATTGCCGGCGTCGAACACCATCTGCAGCGTCACCGGAACGCCGTGCCCCTGCGTCAGCCGGGAGACGAGCTGGGTGGCGAGCAGCGAGTGCCCGCCGAGATCGAAGAAGTTGTCCCCCATGCCCACCCGCTCGACGCCGAGCACGTCGCCGACGACCCGGGCCAGCAGCTCCTCGAGCGGCGTGGCCGGGGCGATCCACTCCTCGGCGGGCTCGGCCGCGCGCTCGGGAGCCGGCAGCGCCGCCCGGTCGACCTTGCCGTTGTCGGTGAGCGGCAGCTCGCCGAGCAAAACGAAGGCGGACGGTACCATGTGCTCCGGCAGCTCCGACTCCAGGGCGCGCCGCAGCTCCGGCACCAGCCGCCTGGCTTGGTCCGCGCGCAGCGGATCGTTCGCGTAGGCGGTCCAGGGGAGATCCTCGATCCCACCCCTCCAGGGCGTTACCCCAGCCGGAACGCCCGCCCCGCGCCGTCGCAGGATAGCGTCGAAGCGGCCGTCCGCTCCCCCCGCGGAGGACCAGGTGAGGTCGGCGTCGTAGCCAGAGCGGTCCGCCAGGGTCCAGAGGTCCTCGGGATCGATCGCCTCGCCCGCCTCGCGGACGCGGCGTTCGATCTCGTCGCGCAGCTCGCCGGCGGTCTCCATCTCGCGGCCGGCCAGCAGCTCCAGGACCGCCACCTCCCCGGCGAGACGGGAGTTGGGGATGCCGGAGACCGCCAGGGCCGCGGGCCGCTCCTCCAGGAGCCGTTCCAGGCCGCTCAACGACTGCCAGGCACGGGAACCGGGCTCGCCCCCCCCCGCCTCCGTGTCTTCACCGCCGACGTGGAGGATCACGTCGTAGCGGAAACGGGTCAGCTCGTTGGCGTGGCGGCCGCGCTTGAGCAGCACCTGGACCCGGCGGACCGCCGGCAGCCGGCGCGCCAGGGCCAGGAAGAGCTCGGGATCGACGACCAGCTCCTCCTCGTCCGCGACTCCGTGTCCCACCCGCCGCGCCAGCTCGGCCGCCGGCAGCGAGCCCGCGGCGCGGTGCAGCTGCACCGAGGCGTGGAAAGCCTCGAGTAGCGGCAGGCTGCGCACATCCCCGACGAAAACCGCGCCGCCGGGAGCCACCGCCGCGACCGCGCCCGCGAGCACTTTCACCAGGTAGTCCACCGTGGGGAAGTACTGGACGACCGAGTTGAGGACCACGAGCTCGAACTCACCCTGTCGCACGCCGGTCCAGTCGTCGGCGAGCCCCTGGGCCAGCTCGACCCGCGGCAGGCCGCGCCGGACAAGCTCGGCGTGGACCTGCGCCAGCGCCACGTCCGAGAAGTCGGTGCCGCGATAGCGCTCCGCCTCGGGGGCGACGCGGAACAGGAGGAGGCCCGTGCCGCAGCCCACCTCCAGCACCCGGCGGTGCGGCAGCGCGAGCAGGCGCCCGACGGTGCCGTCCAGCCACTCGCGCATCTCTCCGGCGGAGATCGGCTCGCCGGTGTAGCTGCTGTTCCAGCCCTGGAGGTTGAAGGCGGCGTCCCCTTCTGGCGGTACTCCCTTGGCGTAGGTCTGCTCGTACAGCTCGCGCCAATGCTCTACATGCTGGTGCCCTTCGCCGCCCCCGACGTTCGCCGCCGTGGCCGGCCGCGGCACCACATAGGCGATCAGGCGGCGGCCGAGCGGCCCGCCGTCGCGCGCCACCACCGCCGCCTCGCGCACCGCCGGGTGCCGGGCGAGCGCGCTCTCGATCTCCCCCAGCTCGATGCGGAAGCCGCGCAGCTTGACTTGGCTGTCGCGCCGGCCGAGGAATTCGATCCGGCCGCCGGGCTGGAAGCGGGCGACGTCGCCGGTCCGGTAGAGCCGCCCCCCCGGCTCCGCCGCGAACGGGTCCGGAACGAAGCGCTCGGCGGTGAGGTCCGGATTCCCGAGATAGCCGCGGGAGAGCCCCTCGCCACCGGCGCAGAGCTCCCCCCAGACGCCGGTGGGGACCGGCCGCAGGTCCGGGCCGAGGACGTAGACCCGCGTGTTGCCGATCGGCCGGCCGATCGGCACGGGCTCCACCCCCTGTTCCGGGGCGGTGATCGGGAAACAGCAGGTGAAGGTCGTCCCCTCGGTCGGTCCGTAACCGTTGATCAGGGTGAGGCCCGGAAGACCTTCGAGCGCCCGGCGCACGTGAGGGGGCGAGAGCACGTCGCCGCCGGCCAGCAACTGCCGCAGCGGCCGCAGGGCCTCCAGGCGGTCGTCGACCATCTGATGGAAGAGGCCCGCGGTGAGCCAGAGGGAGGTGACGCCGAAGCGCGCGATCGTCTCGCCCAGCTCCTCCAGGGAAGGCCGGCGCGGCGGGAAGACGGCGATCCGCCCGCCGTTGAGCAGCGGCGCCCAGATCTCCAGGGTCGAGGCGTCGAAGGAGATCGGCGCGAGCTGAAGGAAGACCTGGTCCGCGCCGAGATCGGCGAAGCCGCTCTCCCGCACCAGCCGCACGATGTTGCGATGGGTGACGCCCACCCCCTTGGGGCGGCCGGTCGAGCCCGAGGTGTACATCATGTAGGCGAGCCCGCCCGGGAGCGGGCCGAGCGGCTCCGGCCCCTCGAAAGCATCGGGATCGGCAGTCAGCGGCATGACCGTCGTCCCGACCGCCTCCTCCGGCAGCTCGGCGAGCAGTTCCGGCTGGCCGAGCAGGACGTTCGACTGGGAGTCCACAAGCATCCAGGCGAGCCGGTCGGCGGGGTACGACGGATCCAGCGGGACGTAGGCCCCGCCCGCCTTGAGGATGCCCAGGAGGCCGACGATCATCGCCGGCGAGCGCTGCGCCAGCAGGGCGACGCGAACCTCCGGGCCGACCCCGGCCGCGGCGAGCCGGCGCGCCAGCCGCGCGGACCGGCGGTCAAGCTCGGCGTAGGTGAGATCCCCGGCGTCGGAGGCGACGGCCACGGCATCCGGCCGGAGCCGCGCCTGTGCCGCGAAGAGGGCTGCCAGGTCCTCGCCTGGGATCGCCGCCGCGGTGTCGTTCCAGCCGAGCAGGAGCTGATGGCGCTCAGGCGCCGTCAGCAGCGGGAGCTCCGACAGCCGCCGCGAGGGGCCGGCGAGCGCCGCCGCCAGCAGGGTGTCGAGATGGCTCTCCAGGCGCGCGATGGTGGTGGCGTCGAACAGGTCGGTGGCATAGGTGAGCTGAACCGCGAGCCCTCCCTCCGACTCGGTGAAGAAGACCTCAAGGTCGAAGCGGGTAGCCGGGAAGGCGAACTCGACCGGCGAGAACGTGAGGCCGGGCAGCTCGATTGAGCGCAGGGGCGTGTTCTGGAGCGCGAACATCACCTGGAAGATCGGGTTGTGCGACAGCCGCCGCTCGGGGCGCAGCTCCTCGACCAGCCGCTCGAAGGGGAGATCCTGGTGCGCGTAGGCCTCCAGGGCCGCGCGCCGCGCCCGCGCCACCAGCTCGCCGAACGGCGGATCGCCCGCCAGGTCCCCGCGCAGAGCCAGGGTATTGACGAAGAAGCCGATCAGCGGCTCGATCTCGGCGCGGGTGCGGTTGGCGATCGGCGAGCCGAGGACCACGTCGTCCTGGCCGGCGTAGCGGCCGAGCAGGGTCTGCATCGCGGCGAGCAGGAGCATGAACAGGGTGGCGTCGTGGCGCCGCGCCAGGGCCGCCAGGGCCTGGGTGGCCGGGGCGCCGATCGCGTGCATCCGGGTGGCGCCGCGGAAGCTCTGCGCCGGTGGCCGCGGCCGGTCGGTCGGCAGGTCGAGCGCCGGCGCGCCGGCGAGCCGCTCGCGCCAATAGGCGAGCTGCCGTTCCAGCGTCTCGCCCTGCAGCCACTCGCGCTGCCAGACGGCGAAGTCGGCGTACTGGACGGCGAGCGTGGGGAGCCCCGGCGTCCGCGGATCATAGAGAGAGACGATCTCTTCCACCATCACGCCGAGCGACCAGCCGTCGGCCGCGATGTGGTGGACGACCATTAGCAGCTCGTGCTCGCCGGGAGCGAGGCGGAGGGCGCTGGCGCGCAGCACGGGGTCGCGCTCGAGGTCGAACGGCCGCGCCACCTCCTGGTCGGCCAAGCGCCGCGCCTCCACGCGCCGGGCCGCCTCCGGCAGCGCCGCGAGATCCACCAGCGGCAGCGTCCAGGAGGCGGGCGGAGCGATCCGCTGGAACGGCCGGTCGCCGCGCGCGACGTAGGTGGTGCGCAGCGCCTCGTGACGCCGCACCATGGCGCCGAGCGCCGCCTCCAGCGCCGGCAGGGAAAGGTCGCCGTGGGCGGCGAGGGCGAGCGGGATGTGGTAGCCGGCGTTGCCCGGCGCCAAGCGGTCCAGGAACCAGAGGCGCTCCTGGGCGAAGGAGAGCGGCAGGTCGGCGTCGCGGGGCACGGGCCGGATCGGCGGCGCGGCGACCCCGCCTCCCGCCAGGAGCGACGCCGCGACGGCCGCCGCGAGCGCCGCCACCGTCGGCGCCTGGAACATCTCGCGCAACGCCAGCTCGGCGCCGGTCGCGGCGCGCAGGCGGCTCACCACCTGGGTAGCGAGCAGGGAGTGGCCGCCCAGCTCGAAGAAGTTGGCGGACCGGGAGACCCGGGGAACTCCCAGGACCTCGCACCAGATCCCCGCCACGATCTCCTCGGCCGCCGTGCGCGGCGCCTCCCCCGCCTCCCCCGCGGAGCGCTCGGGCGCGGGGAGGCGCGAGCGGTCCACCTTGCCCGTGCTGCCGAGCGGCAGCTCGGGCAGGATCACGAAGGCGGCGGGAACCATGTAGGCCGGCAGCCGCGCCGCCAGGTGCTCGCGCAGGCTGGACGCCGCGCAGGCCGCGGCATCTCCGGCCGGCACGCAGTAAGCGACTAGATGCTTCTCGCCGCTCGCCTCGGCCCGCGCGACGACCACCGCCGCCGCGACTTCCGGGTGCGCCCGCAACGCCGCCTCGATCTCCCCCGGCTCGACGCGGAAGCCGCGGACCTTGACCTGGTCGTCGACGCGGCCGAGGAACTCGAGCTCGCCATCCGGCCGGCGGCGCACCAGGTCGCCGGTGCGGTAGAGGCGCGCCCCGGACCCGGCGAACGGATCGGGGACGAAGCGCTCGGCGGTGAGCTCGGGCCGGCCGAGATAGCCGCGGGCGAGCGGCCCGCTCAAGGCGAGCTCGCCGGGCACGCCTATCGGCTGGCGGCTCCCCCGCCGGCCGAGCACCCGGGCGACGCGGCCGGGCAGCGGCCGGCCGATCGGCACCCCTCCGGTCTCATCGGACCCCACCTCGTGCAGGGTGGCGGAGATCACTGCCTCGGTCGGCCCGTAGGCGTTGAGCAGCAGCACGCCGGCGAGCGGCGAGTGACGCCACTGGCGCGCGTTCCCGCCGCGCATCTCCTCACCGCCGGCGATCACGCGGCGAAGCCGAGGCGGCGCCCCGGCCCGGTGTTCAGCGGCTGCCCAGCGAGCCCAGTAGGCGGTGGGCAGGTCGACGACCGCCAGTTCCAGGTCGGCAATGCGCGCGGTCAGCTCCTCCGGTTCCCAGAGCTCGGGCCCGCGGACGACCAGGGTGGCGCCGGCGACCAGGGCCGAGCAGGTCTGCTCGACCGCGGGATCAAAGCTGGCGGAGTTGAACTGAAGCACCCGGTCTCCCGGCTCGATCCCATGGACCCGCGCGCAGACAAGGGCATGCCCGGCCATGGCGGCGTGGGTCACGGCCACGCCCTTGGGTCTGCCCGTCGAGCCGGAGGTGTAGATCACGTAGGCCAGGTTGTCCGGCAGGGGGGCACGGCCGGGCAGCGCGGGCACGTCCAGGTCGTCCAGATCCTCCAGCAGGACGCGGGGGATGTCCGATCCCGCCGGCAGGCTGGCGCCGAGCGCCGCCTGCGTCACCAGCGCCGCCGCGCCGGAATCGGCGAGGACGAAGCCCAGCCGCGCCGTCGAATCCTCCGGCTCGAGCGGCACGTAGACGCCGCCGGCCTTGAGGATGCCGAGCATGCCGACCACCAGCCCGGCCGAGCGCTCGACGCAGAGCGCGACCGGCACCTCGGGGCCGACGCTCGAGGCCCGCAGGCGGCGCGCCAGCGCTTCGGCGCGCCGGTCGAGCTCGCGGTAGCTCAGCCGCTCCTCACCGCAGACCACCGCGACGGCTTCGGGGGCGAGGCGCGCCCGCTCGGCGATCAGGTCGTGGACGCACAGCCCCGCGGCCGGTCCGAAGTCGAAGGCGGGGGCGTGCTCGTCGCGCTGGAGCTGGTCGCGCTCCGCCGCGGACAGCAGCGGCAGGGCGGCGAGCCGTAGGCCGGGATCGGCCACCGCCGCCGCCATCAGAGCCCGCAGGCGGGCGAACAGACGCTCGATCGTGGCGCCCTCGAACAGGTCGGCGTCGTATTCGAGCGAGCCGGCCATGCCCTCGGGGTAGTCGAACAGCGTCAGCATCAGGTCGTACCGGGCGTTGCCGTCGTAGGAGTCGACCGCCTCGAGGGTGATGCCGGCGAGCCTCGCCTCGGAGATCTGGCCGTCGAGCACCTGGACCAGCGCCTGGACCAGCGGCTGGCGGCTGGTGTCGCGCTCCGGCTGCACCGCCTCGACCAGCTTGCCGAACGGCAGGTCCTGGTGAGCGTAGGCGCCGAGCGCCGACTGGCGGACCCGCGCCAGCAGCTCGCGGAAGCTCGGATCTCCCGTCAGGTCGATCGGGAACGGCACCTGGGTGAGGAAGCAGCCGAGCGCGGCGGCGATCTCGGGCCGGTTGCGGTTGGCGTTGTTGGCGCCCAGGATCATCCGCTCCTGGCCGGAGTCGCGGCAGAGCAGCGCGGCGGTGGCCGCGAGCACGGTCATGAAGAGCGTCGCCCCCTCCTCGCGGGCCAGGGCGCGCAGCCCCTCGGCCAGCTCGCGGGGGACGCCGACGCGCCGCTGCTCGCCACGCATCCGCGCCACCACCGGACGCGGCCGGTCGGTCGGCAGCTCCAGCGCCAGCGGGAAGCCGTCCAGCCGCTCGCGCCACCAGGAGACTAGATCTTCCAGCACCTCCCCCCGCAGCCATTCGCGCTGCCAGACCGCGAAGTCCGGGTACTGGACCGGCGGCTCCGGAAGCACGGCCGGGCGGCCGGCCGACAGCGCTTCGTAGAGCACGGCCAGCTCCCCCCAGGCGATCTGGAAGGAGATGAAGTCGGTCACCAGGTGGTGGATGGTGAACAGGCAGACGTGCTCTTCCGCGCCCAGGCGAAGCAGGCTTGAGCGGACGAGCGGACCGCGCTCGAGATCGAAGGGGGCGGCCGCGTCCACCGCCACCAGGAGAGCCACCTCGGCCTCGCACCGCGCCGCCGGCAGGGCTGTCAGATCGATCAGGGCGAGCCGTGGCCCGCCGCCGGCTGCCACCCGCTGCACGGGGGTGCCGCCGACGGCCGGGAAGGTGGTGCGCCAGGCGGCATGGCGGCGGGCGATCTCCGCCAGCCCGGCGGCCATCAATGGGATGGAGAGCCGGCCGCGCATGCGGGTGGCAGCGACGATGCTGAGCCCCGCCCGTCCGGGGTAGAGCTGCTCCACGAACCAGAAGCGCTCCTGGTCGAGCGACAGCGGCCAGTCCCCCTCGCCGGTGGGGCCGCTCACCTGCCCGATCGGCGGCGGCTGCAGCGGCTGAACGCGCGCGGCCCGGCGCTGCTTCTCCCGCAGGGCCTCGAACAGGGCCCGCTGTTCCGGGGTGAGGGCGGAGATGCGATCGGTGAGACTCATACCACTCCATCCGTCCCATCGGCGGGCGGCTCTCCGGCGAGCAGAGCCCGCAGGTCTTCCAGGGAGAGATCGCCCACCTCGGCCAGCACCTGGACGACCAAGCGGTTCGCCAGCTCCAGCAGATCCGGGACTTCGAACACCATCTGCAAGGGCACTTCGAGGCCATAGCGGTCGCGCAGCCGGGAGGTGAGCTGCACGGCGAGCAGCGAGTGCCCCCCCAGCTCGAAGAAGTTATCGCGCATCCCCACCCGTTCGAGGCCCAGCACCTCGGCGCACGCCGCCGCCAGGCTCTCCTCGATGGCGGTCGCGGGGGCCAGATACTCCTTCGTCCGGGCTGCGGCGGGATCCGGATCGGGCAGCGCCCGGCGGTCCACCTTGCCGTTGGCGGTCAGCGGCAGCCGCTCGAGGAGCACAAACGCGGCCGGGATCATCGCCTCCGGCAGCGACGCCGCGAGATGCCGCCGCAGCCCGGCCACGTCCGTGACGATGTCCGTGCCGGCATCCGTGACCACATAGGCGGCCAGCCGCCGGTCCCCCGAGGAGGATTCCCACGGCAGCACCACCGCCTCGCGCACCTGGGAGTGGCGGGCCAGAGCCGCCTCGATCTCCCCCAGCTCGACCCGAAAGCCGCGGATCTTCACCTGGCCGTCGCGCCGCCCCTGGAACTCCAGCACGCCGCCGGGCCGCCAGCGGACGAGGTCGCCGGTCCGGTAGAGCCGCCCCCCCGGCTCGGAGGCGAACGGATCGGGGACGAAACTCTCGGCGGTCAGCTCCGGCGCTCCGAGATAGCCGCGCGCCACGCCGTAGCCGCCCGCGAACAGCTCCCCCCAGACCCCCACCGGCACCGGTTGCAGAGCGGCGTCGAGCACATGCACCCGCGTCCCGCGGACCGGACGGCCGATCGGGACCGTGGCGTCCAGACCGGCAGGGCTCGTCATCGGATGACAAGTCGTGAAGGTGGTGTTCTCGGTCGGGCCGTAGCCATTGATCACCGTGCAGCCGGGCAGGGCCGCCAGGACGCGCCGCACGTGCGCCGGCGACAGCACGTCGCCGCCGGCCAGCAACTGGCGCAGCGGGCGCAGCGCCTCCAGCCGGTCGGCAACCATCTGGTGGAACAATCCGGCGGTCAGCCAGAGCGTCGTCACGCCGTGGTGGGCGATCGCCGCCGCCAGCTCGTCGAGCGCGGCGCGGCGGCCTGGGTACAGCGCCAGGCGGCCGCCGTTGAGCAGCGGTGCCCAGATCTCCAGCGTCGCGGCGTCGAAGGCCAGATTGCCGAACTGCAGGAAGGTCTCGCCCGGCCCGAGGTCGGCCCAGTCGGCCCCGCGCACCAGGCGCACGACGTTGCCGTGGGTCACCATCACCCCCTTGGGCCTACCGGTCGAGCCCGAGGTGTACATCACGTAGGCCAGTTGGTCGGCGGCGACCGCGGGCAGAGCCACGGCCCCGCCACCCTCCTCCTCGTCGAGGGTGACGATCCGGATACCGTCGAGGTGGAGACCGGCCGGCAGCTCGCCGAGGAGGATTCCGGCCCCGGCGCCGGCCAGCAGCAGCCTCAGCCGCTCCAGCGGCAGCTCCGAATCGAGCGGCAGATAGGCGCAGCCGGCCTGGAGGATGCCGAGCAGGCCGGCGATCAGGGCGGGCGAGCGCTCGGCCACCAGGGCGATCCGCGACTCCGGGGCCACTCCCAGGCGGAGCAGGCGGGAGGCCACGGCCAGGGCGCGAGCGGCAAGGGCGGCGTAGGTCAGCTCCGTGTCCCCGCAGACCACGGCCACGGCGTCCGGCGTGCGCGCCGCCTGCTCGGCGAAGAGGCCGGGGATCGTCGCCGCGCGGGGGTGGACCGGCGCGGCGCCGCTCCAGGCGAGGAGCTGGCTCCGCTCCTCCTCGCCGAGGAGGGGGAGGTCGGCGAGCGGCGCCGCCGGCAACGCCACGATGCCGGCCAGCAGGTTGCGCAGGTGCCCCGCCAGGCGCTCGATGGTGGCGGCGTCGAACAGGTCCGAGGCGTACTCGACGCGGCCGGCCAGGCCCTCTTCCCCCTCCGCCAGGGTGAAGGTGAGGTCGAACTTGGTGGTGGCGCTCGCCAGCTCGAGCGGCTCCAGGGCCAGCCCCGGCACCTCCACGGCGCCGAGCCGCACGTTCTGGAAGGCGAGGACCGCCTGGAACAGCGGATGGCGGGAGAGGTCGCGCCGCGTCTGAATCTCCTCGACCAGCCTTTCGAACGGCAGATCCTGGTGCTCGAAGGCGTCGAGGGCCGCGCGCCGCACCCCGGCGAGAAGATCCGTGAAGCCGCCGGCTCCGGCGAGGCGGACCCGCAGCGCCAGGGTGTTGACGAACATGCCGATCAGCCCTTCCAGCTCCGGCCGCTGGCGGTTGGCGATCGGCGCGCCGAGCACGACGTCGTCCTGCCCCGCCCAGCGGGAGAGGAGAAGGGCGAGGGCCGCGGTCAGGGTCATGAACGGGGTCGCCCCCCGCAGGCGGCCGAGAGCGGCGAGACCGGCGGTCAGCTCACCGCCGAGGGCGACCGGCAGGCTGGCGCCGCGGAAGCTCTCGATGGACGGCCGCGGCCGGTCGGCCGGCAGCTCGAGAACGGGCGGCGCCCCCTCCAGCTCGCGGCGCCAGAAGGCGAGCTGGCGCTCCAGCTCCGCGCCGTCGAGCCACTCGCGCTGCCAGACGGCGAAGTCGGCGTACTGAACGGGGGGCGCGGGGAGATCGCCGCCGGCGTAGATCGCCGCCACCTCGCGGATCAGCACCCCGGCCGCCCAGAGGTCGGCCACGACGTGATGCAGGGTGAGGATCAGCACGTGCTCCCCGGGACCCAGCCGCAGCAGCAGGGTGCGCAGCAGCGGCCCCCGAGCGAGGTCGAACGGCCGCACGATCTCCTCCTCCGTCCGCCGCGCCGCCTCCCGCTCTGCCGGCGGCAGGGCGGAGAGATCGATCACCGGCAGCTTCCAGCCGGCGGGCGGCGCGATCACCTGCACCGGCCGGCCGCCGCGCGAGGCGAAGGTGGTGCGCAGCGTCTCGTGGCGGCGCGCCACCTCGGCGAAGGCGCGCTCCAGGGCGGCGGCGTCCAGCCGGCCGTGGATCTCGAGGGCGGCCGGGATGTTGTAGGCGGCGCTGCCCGGGGTGAGCTGAGCGAGGAACCAGAGCCGCTCCTGGGCAAACGAGAGCGGCAGGTCGCCATCGCGGGGGGCGGGGCGGATCGGCCGCGCCCCCGGCGGCGATGCCTCGCCGCTCCGGGCCCTGCCGATCAGCTCGGCCTGCGCGGCCAGGGTGGGGACCTGGAAGACCGCCCGCAGGGGGATCTCGACGCCGAAGGCGTCGCGCACCCGCAGCACGAGCTGGGTGGCGAGCAGCGAGTGCCCCCCCAGCGCGAAGAAATCGTCGTGGACGCCGACCGCCGGCACCTCCAGGACTTGCGACCAGATCCCGGCCAGCAGCTCTTCCACCGGCGTGCGCGGCGGCACCCGCGGGCCGCCGGCGGCGCCCGCGCCCGCGGGACGGATCACCGCCAGGGCCTTGCGGTCCACCTTGCCGTTGGCGTTGCGCGGCAGCGCGGTCAGCGGCACGAAGGCGGCCGGGATCATGTAATCCGGCAGCCGCTCGGCGAGTGAGCGCCGCAGCTCGGTCACCGCCGCCGGCTCGGCGCCGGGAGCGAGGGCGAGATACGCGGTGAGGCGCGGGTCCCCCGCGCGGTCCTCGTGCAGCAGCACCACCGCCTCGCCGACCGCCGGGTGGCGACGCAGGGCGTCCTCGATCTCCCCCAGCTCGATGCGGAAGCCGCGCAACTTGACCTGGTGGTCGATCCGGCCCAAGGCGTCGAGCAGGCCGTCGGCCCGCAGCCGCGCCAGATCCCCGGTGCGGTAGAGGCGCTCCCCGGGAGAGCCGGCGAAGGGGTCGGGGACGAACCGCTCCGCCGTCAACCTGGGCCGGCGGAGATAGCCGCGGGCCACCCCGAGGCCGCCGATGCACAGCTCGCCGGCGGCGCCCAGAGGGACGGGAGCCAGCCGGCGGTCCAGCAGGTAGACGCGCGTCTCGGCGATCGGCCGGCCGATCGCGATCGGCCGGTCCGGCTCCACCCGCCAGGCGGTGGACCAGACCGTGGTCTCGGTGGGGCCGTAGAAGTTCCACAGCCCTTGGCCGAGCGGCAGCAGGCGGCCGGCGAGGTCGCGGCTCATCGCCTCGGCGCCGCAGAGCATCAGCAGCCCGGGGTCTCCGGCCCAGCCGGATTCGAGGAGCATGCGGTAGGTGGCCGGCGTCGCCTGCAGGACGCTGGCCCGGGTGCCGGCCAGTGCGCGGGCGAGCAGCACGCCGTCGCCAGCGGTCTCCCGCGAGAGCAGCGGCGTCATCCCGCCGCCCAGCATGGGCAGGTAGAGCTCCGGGACCGAGAGGTCGAAAGCGGCGGTGGTGATCGCCGGCATGGCGTCGCCCGGGTCCACCCGGTAGAGCCGCCGCATGGCGCGGACGAAGTTGCCGAGGGCCCGGTGGGGGATCTCGACCCCCTTGGGGCGGCCGGTGGAGCCGGAGGTGTAGATCACATAGGCCAGATCGTCCGGACCGGCGATGGGGGGCAGAGGCGAAGCCGCTTCCCGCGCGATCTCCGGCCGGTCCGCGTCGAGGCTCTCCCGGGTGAGCACCGTCGCCGCCCGCGAATCCTCCAGCATGAAGGCGCGCCGCTCCTCCGGATGGGCGAGGTCGAGCGGCAGGTAGGCGGCGCCGGCCTTGAGCACCCCGAGGAGGGCCACCGGGAGCTCGGCCGTGCGCTCGAGGCAGAGGCCGACCCGGTCGCCGGGGCCGATCCCGCGCCGCCGGAGGTGGCGGGCCAGCCGGTTCGAGCGCGCGTCGAGATCGGTGTAGGAGAGGCTCCACCCTTCGCCGGCCCAGGCCGTCGCCTCCGGGGCGCGGGCCACCTGTGCCGCGAAAAGGTCCAGCACCAGCGCGGGGTGCTCGGGGCACGCCGTGTCGTTCCACTCCACCAGCACCTGGTGCCGCGCCGCCGCGCTGAACGCCGGCAGCTCCGACAGCCGCAGCTCGGGATCGGCGGTCGCGGCGGCCAGCATGGCGGCGAGCACCTCGCCCATGCGGACCGCGGTGGCGCGGTCGAACAGGTCGGCGTTGTACTCCAGCGGACCGGCGATCGAGCCCTCCTGCTCGAAGAGGACGAGCATCAGGTCGTAACGCGCGTTGCCGTCGTAGATGTCGAGCCCCTCGACCTGCTCGGCCGCCGGCCCCTGGCCGCCCCCCGGCAGGGTGAGGAGCTGCACCAGGGTCTGCACCAGCGGCATCCGGCTGGTATCCCGCTCGGGCTGCAGGGCCTCCACCAGCTTGCCGAACGGCAGGTGCTGATGGGCGAAGGCGGCGACCGCCGCTTCACGCACGCGGGCCAGCAGCTCGTGGCAGGTCGGATCCCCCGACAGGTCGACGGGCAGGGGGAGCTGAGTGAGGAAGAAGCCGATCAGGGGCTCCACCTCGGGCCGGCCGCGGTTGGCGTTGAGGGTGCCGGTGATCAGCCGGTCCTGCCCGGAGAGGCGGTGGAAGAGGGCCGCGCTGAGGGCGGCGACGGCCATGAAGGGGGTCACCCCCTCGCGCCGTGAGAGGGCGCGCAGCGCCGCCGCGTCGAGGGCAACCTGGCAGCGCCCGCCGCGCGCCGTCTGCTCCGCCGGCCGCGGACGGTCGGTGGGGAGCTCGAGGACCTGGGGAAAACCGTCGAGGCGCCCCCGCCACCAGTCGAGTTCGCGGGCCAGCACCTCGCCGTCCATCCAACGCCGCTGCCAGACCGCGAAGTCCGCGAACTGCACGGGGAGGGCCGGCAGCGGCGCCAGACGTCCGGCATGGATCGCGGCATGGGCGGCGAGCTCCTGCCAGAAGATCTGGAAGCTCACCATGTCGCTGACGATGTGATGGGCGGTCAGGAAGCAGAGGTGCTCGCGCTCTCCCGTGCGAGCCAGCAGGACCCGCGCCAGCGGGCCGTGCTCGAGGCAGAACGGCCGGCGGACCTCCGCGGCCGCGAAAGCCAGGGCCGTGCCCTCGCGGACCGCCGCCGGGAGCGCGGAGAGATCGACCACCGGGATCCGCGCCCGCGGCTCCGCCGCCACCCGCTGCACGGGGCGCCCCTCCACCACCGGGAAGGTGGTGCGCCAGGAGCCGTGACGGCGGATCACCCCCTGGACCGCCGCCATCAGCACCCCGACCTCCAGCTCCCCCTTGAGCCGCGCCGCCGTGATCAGGTTGGAGGCGGTGCTCTCCGGGGCGAGCTGGTGCAGGAACCAGAGCCGCTCCTGGTCGAAGGTCAGCGGCCAGTCCCCCACTCCCAGCGGGCCGCTCACCCGCTCGACCGGCGGCGGCGTCAGCGGCGCGGCGGCTTGGCGCTGCTTCTGGCGCAGCGCCTCGAACAGCGCCCGCTGCTCGGGCGTCAGGGCGGCGAGGCGGTCGGCGACGCTCACGCGGTCTCCGCGAGGGACGGCAGCGACGACAGCCGCGCGTCGGGGTCGGCCACCACCCGGTCGAGGATGCGGCGGAACAGGCCGAGCCAGCGCTCGACGGTCGAGTTGTCGAGGATGTCGGCGTTGAACTCCACCGGCCCGGAGAACCCCAGGTCGTCGTAGTCGTAGAGGCCGAACATCAGGTCCCAGCGCGAGTTGCCGTCGAACAGCGGCACCGCCTCGGAGTCGACGCTCTCGCCGCCGCCGTGGCTCTGCCCGGCGAGGACGAGGAGCAGCACCTGCACCACCGGATTGCGGCTCGGATCGGGCTCCGGCCGCAGGATCTCCACCAGCTTGTCGAACGGCAGGTTCTGATGCGTGTAGGCGGCGAGGGAGGACTTCCTGACCCGCGCGAGCAGCTCGCGGAAGGTCGGATCGCCGGCGAGGTCGACGGCGAACGGCACCTGGGTCAGAAACAGGCCTACGACCGGCTCCAGCTCCGGCCGCGGCCGGTTGGCGCTGTTGGAGCCGACCACCAGCTTCTCCCGGCCGGTGAGGCGGAAGAGCAGGGCGTCGACGACGGCGAGCAGGGCCATGAAGGTCGTCACCCCCTCGCGGCGGGCGAGGGCGCGCAGCCGCTGGGCCGGCTCGGGACCGGAGGTGAACGGGATCATGCCGCCGCGCTGGCTCTGCACCGGCGGGCGGGGGCGGTCGCCGGGGAGGTCGAACGCGAGCGGGAAGCCGGCGAGCTCGGCACCCCAGAACTCGGCGTACTCCCGCAACGTCTCGCCGCTCCACCGCTCGCGCTCCCAGACGGCGTAGTCCGGGAACTGCAGCGCGGGCTCCGGCAGCGGGCTCGGCGCCCCGGCGCGGGCGGCGTCGTAAAGCGCCATCAGCTCCTGGAAAGCGATCTGGAAGGTGATCCAGTCGGTCGCGATGTGGTGCACGGTGAGCAGGCAGAAGTGCTCCCCCGCCGCCGTCCGCACCAGGGCGGCGCGCACCAGCGGCCCGCGCTCGAGGTCGAAGACCGCCCGCGTGCGGTCGAACAGGGCGCGGCGCCCCGCGGCCTCGCGGCGCTCGGCCGGCAGGGCCGAGACGTTGATCAGCGCGAAGTCCAGCTCGGCCGACTCCACGATCCGCTGCACCGGCCGGCCGTCGACCACCGGGAAGGTGGCGCGCCAGGCGGCGTGGCGGCGGATCAGCTCGCGCAGGGCCGCCGCCAGCGCCGGCACCGCGATCTCCCCGCGCATGCGGCTGGCGGCGTCGACGTTCCAGGAGACCAGGGCGGGGTTCTCCCGGTGCATGCGCCAGAGCCGCTCCTGGTCGATCGACAGCGGCCAGTCGCCGGCCGCGGTGGGGCCGGTGACCCGGCGCACCGGCGGCGGCAGGAGGGGCTTGGCAGCCTGGCTCTCCTGCTGCCTGCGGCGCATCGCCTCGAACAGGGCGCGCTGCTCCGGGGTGAGCGCCGAGAGGCGCTCGGCGACGCTCACAGCGCGGCCCCCATCGCCGCCAGCTTCTCGGCCGCCTCGTCGGGCGAGAGCCCCTCGATCAGGGCCAGCAGGGCCTCGATGTCCTCGGCGCTCTCCTCCCCCTTGGCCCGCCCGATCAGCTTCGCCAGCTCGACGATGGTGGGGGCCTCGAACAGCGCCGTCACCGGCAGGTCGGCCTCGAACAGGGCGCGGATCTGGGTCACCATCTGGATCGCCAGCAGGGAGTGGCCGCCGAGCTCGAGGAAGCTGTCCTCGATGCCGATCGGCGCGATCCCGAACAGCTCCTCCCAGAGGGCGGCGAGCTGCCGCTCGCGCTCGTCGCGCGGCTCGGCATAGGCGGTGGCGAGCCCCGGGCGTTGCGCCTTCTCGCCGCGGTGCATCGGCGCCATCTGGGCAAACAGGGTGTCGGCGGTGATCGCGTCCGCCTCCGCGATCATCGCCGGCAGGTCGCGCGAGGCCACGATCACCTGCGGCAGGGTGGAGGCGAGCAGCCGGCGCATCGCCTCGCCGCTGCGCCCGGCGGCGATGCTCCAGGCCTCCAGGTTCTTCTGGATCTCCGCCGGCTGCAACCCGGCGCCGCCGGCCGCGGCGGCGATCAGCCAGCCGTCCCACTGGTAGGGATCCCAGTGTGCCGCGACAATGAACGGGCTGAACGGGCCGAACGGGCCATCCCCGGCGGCATGGCGCCGGGCCAGGGCGTCCAGGAAGGCGCCGGCGGCGGCGATGTCGAGCTGCCCGAGCCCGCCGGTGAACGCCAGGGTCGAGGACATCAGCAGGACGAAGGCCGGCGGCTCCGGCTCGGCCACGAGGGCCGCCAGCCAGGCTTCGGCCCCCAGCGCCGCGGGATCGACGGCGGCGCGCAGGGCCTCGGCGGTCTTGAGCTGGATCAGCCCGCCGGTGAAGGCGCCGGCGGTGTGGAACACCCCCTGGAGCGGGCCGAGGGCGGCGCGGGCCTCTGCCAGCGCCGTGCGGACCGCGCCCGGCTCGGCGGACCCGGCGCGCACCAGCAGCAGGCGCTCCCGCTCCTCCGCCGCGAGGCCGGACAGCCGTTTCACCGCGGCGCCGAGGACGTCGGCCCCCGGCGGCACCGCCGGCAGCCCCTCCCACCCTTCCCAGCGCTCGGGCGGCGGGAACTGCGGCGGCACCACCAGCGCCACCCGCGCGCCGAGCGACCGCAGCAGCAGCTCGGCGAGGGCCGCGCCGCCGCCGTGGACGCCGTCGGTGACCAGGTAGGCGCCACCGGCGATCAAGCGCGAAGCGGCGTCGCCCCCGGGCAGCCCGACCGGCTCGAAGGAGCGCACCCAGCGCCGCCGGCCGCGGTAGGCGACCGCGCCGTCGAGCCGGCCGCCGGCCGCCAGCGACGCCTCGGCCAGGAGCTGATCGATCAGCCGCTCCTCCCCGGGAGAACCGGCGGGGGCTGGCACGACGTCGATGCAGGCGCAGGTCAGCCGCGTCGACTCCTGATGGATCACCTTGACGGCGCCGAGGACCGTCGCCTTGCCCGGATGGACCGGATCGCCGTCCGCTACGTCGTGCAGGCCGTCGGCCACCATGGCGAGGTGCACCGGCGAGCTCCCCCCTCCGGCGGCGGTCACCGCCTGTTCCAGGAAGACCAGGCTGAGCAGCCCTCGCGCCTGCGCCTCGTCGAAGCTGGGCTCGGCGCCGGTCACCCCCCAGAGATGGAGGACCCTGGCGGGAAGCTCCCGGCCTCCGGCCCGCAGATGCTGGACCAGGCTGTCGTAGTCCTGCCGCCGGGTCGGATCGATCGTGATCGCCTCACCGTCGGCCTGGAAGCCCACTCCGGCGGTGACGGTGGAGACGGTCCGCCCGTCGCGCCGCAGCCGCTCGGCCAGCCGGGCGCCCAGGCCGCTGCGATCGAGGAAGACCAGCCAGTCGCTGTCCCCCTCGGCGGCGGCGGGCGCCGCCAGCGGCGCCTGCTTCCAGACCGGCGCCCAGAACCAGTCCGCCGGATCGGGGCGGGTGCCGGCCGGCGCCGGCGCCGTCTCAGGGGTCACGGCGGATGTCGCGCCCCCCCGTGGTGGATCGATCCAATACCGCTGGCGCTCGAAGGGATAGGTCGGCAGTTGCACGCGATGCCGCCGCTCGCCGGCGAAGAGCCCCTCGGGGTCGAACGGCGCGCCCTCGACCCAGAGGCGGCCGAGAGCGTCGAGCAGCAGGGCGAGATCCGAGCCCTCCTCGCTGGCCCGCCGCATCGTCCCCACCGCGAGCCGGCCGGCGCCCCCCTCGGGGTGCTGGCGCACCAGCGCGGCGAGGGTTCCGCCCGGCCCGACCTCGACCATGACGCGGCCGGGCTCGCGCAGCAGCTCGGCCACCCCCTCGGCAAAGCGCACAGGCTGGACCATGTGGCGCGCCAAGTAGCCGGGGTCCTGGAGGTCGGCGGCGGTGATCCAGGTGCCGGTGACGTTCGACAGGTAGGGGATCTTCGGCGCCCCCATGCGCACCGTGCCGGCGAGCTGGGTGAGCGCCTCCACGGCCGGCCGCATCATCGGCGTGTGGAAGGCGTGGGTGGTGGTCAGCCGCATGCAGGTCACCCCGCGCGCGGCGAGCCGGGCCTCGAGCGCGGCGACCGCCTCCTCGGGGCCGCCGGCGACAGAGAAGTGCGGGCCGTTGGTGGCGGCGATGGCGAGGCGCTCGTCGAGCAGCGGCCGCACCTCGGTTTCGGCGAGCGGCACGGCGAGCATGGCGCCAGCGGGGAGCTCCTGGATCAGCTTCGCCCGCCGCGCCACCAGGGCCAGGGCGTCCTCCAGGGAGAGCACGCCCGCCAGGCAGGCGGCCACGTACTCGCCCAGGCTGTAGCCGATCATCGCCTGCGGCGTGATCCCCCAGGCCATCAGCAGCCGCGCCAGCGCGTACTCGACGGCGAACAGGATGGGCTGCGCGTGCTCGGTGCGGGAGAGCCGGCGGGAGGCCTCGTCCCCGGGCTCCCCGCCGCGGCGGAGCATCGCCCGCAGGTCGGCCTGGCGCTCGCCGGCATCTTTCGCGGCGCGCGGACCGGCCGAGAACAGGATCTCGCGGATGTCGGCGCCCAGATGCGGCCGCAGGATCTCCGCGCAGCGGTCCACCTCGGCGGCGAAGGCGGGCTCGGAGTCGTAGAGCTCGCGCCCCATGTCCACGTAGTGGTCGCCGAGGCCCGGGAAGAGGAAGACCACCGGCCGCTGCCCCCCCTCGAAGACGCCGGCGGCGCCGCGCCCCTCGCGCAGGGCGGCAACCGCCCCGGCGACGTCGCGGCAGACCACCGCCCGGCGGTGGGCGAAGGCGCGGCGGCCGGCCTGCAGGGTGAAGGCGACGTCCGCCAAATTGAGATCACCCTCCTCCAGCCGGTCCGCTAGGCGGGAGCCCTGGGGATCCAGCGCCGACGGCGTGCGCGCCGAGAGCGGCAGGAGCTGCCAGGGGCGCGACGGACCGGAGGGCTCGCGCTCGGGCGCCTCCTCCAGCACGGCATGGACATTGGTGCCGCCGAGGCCGAACGAGCTCACCCCGGCCCGGCGGGGGGAGTCCCCGCGCTCCCAGGGGAGGGCCGCCGTCGGCACCTGGAAGGGGCCGAAGTCGACCTGCGCGTTCGGTTTCTCGAAATGGACGCTGGGCGGGATCGTACGGTGGCGAAGCGCGAGCGCGGTCTTGATCAGCCCGGCGACGCCGGCCGCCGCGTTGAGATGGCCGATGTTGCTCTTCACCGATCCCAGGGCGCACGGGCCGCCGCCATGCCCGGCCTGCGCGAAGGCCTGCCGCAGGGCCGAGACCTCGATGGGGTCGCCCAGCGCGGTGGCGCTGCCGTGCCCCTCGACGTAGCCGATGGTATCCGGATCGACGCCGGACATCAGCAGGGCCTCCGCGATCGCCTCCGCCTGCCCCTCGATGCTGGGGGCGGTGAACCCCACCTTGGCCGAGCCGTCGTTGTTGGCCGCCGAGCCGAGGATGACGGCGTGGACGGTGTCCCCCGCCTCCAGGGCATCGGCCAGGCGCTTGAGCACCACGATGCCGGCGCCCGTCCCCGCCACCGAGCCGCCCGCCTGGGCGTCGTAGGAGCGGCAGAGGCCGTCCGGCGAGGAGATGCTCCCCTCCTGGTAGAGGTACCCCTCCTTGACCGGCGCGCCGATCGACACGCCGCCGGCGACCGCCAGGTCGGCCTCGCCGGCGAGCAGGCTCTGGCAGGCCACGTGGACGGCCATCAGCGCGGTCGAGCAGGCGGTCTGCACCAGGGCGCTGGGCCCCCGCAGGTTCAGCTTGTAGGAGAGCCGGGTGGCGGCGAAATCGCGGTCGTTGAGGATCAGCACCTGGAGCGTGCCGGCGCGGCGCAGCTCCTCGGCGTTCGGCAGCAGGTTCGACAGCAGGTACGAGCTGGTGCCGGTGCCGACGTAGACCGCCGCGCGCCCGGGGAAGCGGTCGGGATCGACGCCGGCGTCCTCCAGGGCTTCCCAGGCGCACTCGAGCAGCAGCCGGTGCTGCGGGTCCATCAGCTCGGCCTCGCGCGGGGTGAAGCCGAAGAAGGCGGGCTCGAACATCTCGACCCCCTCGACCACCCCCTTGGCCGCCACGTAGGCGGGATCGCGCACCAGGGCGGGATCGATCCCGGCCTCGATCAGCTCGCTCTCGGTGAAGCGGGTGATGGACTCGACGCCGTCGCGAAGATTGCGCCAGAACTGCTCGAGCGAGCCGGCGCCGGGAAACCGGCCGGACATGCCGACAATGGCGATCCCCTGGGCCGGGGAGGTATCGTTGGATTCACTCATCGGGAACTCTTCCTTTCACTCTCACTCTGTCTTCAGTCCGTCTTGCCGCGGCGGCCCGCGCGGGTCTCCCGGAGCTGCCGCAGCGAATCCTGACGGGAGCGCGCCCGCTCGCGCGTCTGCCCGGTCCTCGCCTCTTCCGCCGGCGCGGCGCCCGCCGGCGGCGGCGTCTCGGACAGCTTGCGAGCCAGGGCGTCGATGGTGCTGTGGCGGAACAGCTCCATGACCGGAATCTCCCGCCCGAGCGCCTCGTGGAGACGGCCGTGGAGCTTGACGATCAGCAGCGAGCTGCCGCCGGATTCGAAGAAGTTGTCGTGCACCCCCACGCGCTCCAGTTGCAGCACCTCGCGCCAGACCTCGGCGATCGCCCGCTCGAGCTCGCTGCGCGGCGCGACGTAGGCCTCCGTTTCCCCCTCCGCGGCCATGGCCGCGGCCTCCCGCGGCGAGGGCAGGGCGTGGCGGTCGAGCTTGCCGTTGGCGGTGACCGGCAGGCGGTCGAGGATCACGAACGACCAGGGGACCATGTACTCCGGCAGCACCCGCTGCAGGGATTCGCGCAGCTCGGCCGGCACCGGCGCCGGCCCCCCCGCGGGCACCACGTAGGCGACCAGCCGCTTCTCCCCCGCCACGTCCTCGCGCGCCAGCGCCACCGCCTCGCGCACCCGCGGGTGGCGCAGGAGCGCCGACTCGATCTCCCCGAGCTCGATGCGGTAGCCGCGCACCTTGACCTGGAAGTCGACCCGGCCCAGGAACTCCATCGTGCCGTCCGGCCCGAAGCGCGCGCGGTCGCCGGTGGCGTACATGCGGGCCCCCGGCAGCGGCGAGAAGGGGTCGGGGACGAACCGCTCGGCGGTGAGCGCCGGCTGGCCGGCGTAGCCGAGGGCCGGGCAGCCGCCGCCGATGTAGTTGTCGCCGGGCACGCCGGGCGGGCAGGGGGCGAGGCCGGCGTCGAGGATGTAGTACCGGGTGTTGGCGATCGGCCGGCCGTAGGGGATCCCCGCCCAGGCGGGGTCGACCTCGCCGATGGGATACCAGTTCGACCAGACGCTGGTCTCGGTGGCGCCGCCGAAGTTGGCGATCCGCGCGGCGGGGAAGGACTCGCGGATCTGGTCCGGCAGCGAGAGCGGGATCCAGTCGCCGGCGAGCAGCACGCGCCGCAGCTCCCTCCCCTCCCCCGCCGGCGGGAAGAAGGGGACGAGTTGCAGCAGCGCCGCGGGCGCCGAGTTCCAGGTGGTGATCCCCTCCTCCCGCAGCACCCGCGCCAGCCGCTCGGGGTCGCGCAGCTCCTCCTCGGTGGCCACCCGCACCGTGGCGCCGGCGCCGAGCATGCCCAGCAGGTCGTAAATCGAGAGGTCGAAGCAGATCGAGTTGACGAACAGGTGGCGGTCCCCCGGCCCGATCCCCAGCGTCTCGTTGTTCCAGCGCAGGGTGTTCGCCGCCGAGCGGTGGCGGACGACGATCCCCTTCGGCGCGCCGGTCGAGCCGGAAGTGTGGATCAGGTAGGCGGGGTCGTCCGCGCCGCCGGTGCCCCCGGCAGCCGCCGGCCGGGTCGCCGGGAAGGAGATCTCCGCCGGCTCGCCGGGGACGACGATGTGGGCGAGCGCGGGCAGGCGCTCCGACCCCTCGGGGACCGCCGGCAGAAGCGCCGGGCCGGCGACCAGCACGCGGGTGCCGGTGCCGGCGAGGATCGACTCCACCCGTTCGGCCGGCCAGGCGGCGTCGAGCGGCACGTAGAGCCCCCCGGCCTTCAGGATGCCGAGCACGGCGGCGAGCAGGTCGAGCGAGCGCTCCATCCAGAGCCCGACCGGCTCGCCGCGGCGCACCCCCAGGGCCCGCAGGCGGTGGGCCAGACGGTTCGCCCGCGCCTCCAGCTCGCCGTAGGTGACCGTCTCCCCCTGGCAGATCCCGGCCGGCGCCTCCGGCCGCAGGTCGGCCTGGCGCTCGAAGAGCTGGTGGAGGGCGGGGTCGTCCCCCCAGGCGCGGTCGGTGTCGTTCCACTCCTGGAGGACCTGATGGCGCTGGCCGGCGGCGAGCAGCGGCAGCGCCGCGAGCGTAGCGTCGGGGCGCTCGACGGCGGCGGCCAGCAGCTCGCGCCACTGCCCGGCGAAGCGGACGATCGTCGGCGGATCGAAGAGGTCGGTCGCGTACTCGATCGCCGCCGCCAGCCCGTCTCCCGCCTGGACGAGGGCGAAGGTGAGGTCGAATTTGGCGTTGCGGCTCGGCGGCTCCTCGGCGGCGAGGGCGAGGCCGGGCAGGTCGGCGGCCGGCAGCGGCGTGTTCTGGAGGGCGAACATGACCTGGAAGAACGGCGTCCGCGCCGGATCGCGCTCGGGCTGCAGCTCGTCGATCACCTTCTCGAACGGCAGGTCCTGGTGGGCGTAGGCGCCAAGGGTGGTCTCGCGTACCTGGCGCAGCAGGTCGAGGAAGCCGGGCGCCGCCGCGAGGTCCGCCCGCAACACCAGGGTGTTGACGAAGAAGCCGATCAGCCCCTCGGTCTCGGCGCGGTTGCGGTTGGCGATCGGCATGCCGATCGCCAGGTCGCGGCGGCCGCTCAGGCGGGAGAGCAGCGCCAGCATCGACGCCGCCAGCACCATGAACGGCGTCGTCCCCTCGCGCCGCGCGAGCGCCGCCAGCGCCGCCGCCGCCCGGCCGTCGAGCCCGAAGCGGTGCTCCGCCCCGCGGTGCGACGGCACGGCGGGGCGGGGACGGTCGGCGGGGAGCTCGATCTCCGCCGGCAGGCCGCGCAGCCGCTGCCGCCAGTAGTCGACGTGGCGGTCGAGCGCCTCGCCGGCGAGCCAGCGGCGCTGCCAGAGGGCGAAGTCGGCGTACTGGATCGGCAGCTCCGGCAGCGGCGACGGCCGCCCCTCCAGCGCGGCGGCGTAGAGGGCGCCGATCTCCCGCACCAGCACCCCCACCGACCAGCCGTCGGAGACGATGTGGTGGAGGTCGAGCAGCAGCCCGTGCTCGCGCCCCCCGAGCCGCAGCAGGGTGGTGCGCAGCAGCGGGCCCCGGGCGAGGTCGAACGGCCACGCCGCCTCACCGGCGAGCCGCGCCGCCTCGCGCTCCCGCGCCGCCGCCGGCAGCCCGGCGAGGTCGACCGCCGGCAGCGCCCAGGTCGTGGCCGGCCGCACCACCCGCACGGGCTCGCCGTCGCGTTCGACGAAGACAGTGCGCAGCACCTCGTGGCGGCGTACGATCTCGCCGCAGGCGGCGGCCAGGGCGGCGGCGTCCAGCTCGCCGCGCAGCCGCAGGACGAGCGGCAGGTTGTGGACCGTCTCCCCCGGCTGCAGGCGGTCGAGGAACCAGAGGCGCTCCTGGGCGAAAGAGAGTGGGAGGAAGCCGTCCCGCCCCGCCCTCGGGATCGGCCCGTCGGCGGCCGGAGCGCCGGCGGCGAGAGCGGCCTCGATGGCATGCGCCAGCTCGGCCACGCTCGGCCCCTCGAACAGGCGGCGCAGGGGGACCTCGACGTTGAACGCCTCCCGCACCCGCGACATCACCTGGGTGGCCAGCAGCGAATGCCCCCCGAGCTCGAAGAAGTCGTCGTGGATGCCCACCCGCCGGCTCCCCAGGACCTCGCTCCAGATCGCCGCCAGCAGCTCCTCGGCCGGATCGCGGGGCGCGCGGGAGAGGTCGTCCTCCCCCTCCACCTCGGGCGCCGGGAGCGACCGGCGGTCCACCTTGCCGCTGGGGGTCAGCGGCAGGGACTCCAGCCGCATCCAGGCCGACGGCACCATGGCGTCCGGCAGGCTGCTGGCCAGGAACGCCCTGAGGTCGGCGAACGCGGGGAGCTCGACGCCCTCCCGGAAGACCACGTAGCCGACCAGCCGGCGCGAGCCGGCGCCGCGCACCGCCACGGCGGCCTGGCTCAGCGCCGGATGGCGGGCGAGCGCGCTCTCCACCTCGGCCAGCTCGATGCGCTGGCCGCGGATCTCCACCTGGTGGTCGCCGCGGCCGATGTAGTCGATCTCGCCGTCGGGGCGCCAGCGGGCGAGGTCGCCCGTCCGGTAGAGCCGCGCCCCGGGCTCCCAGCCGTCCACGTCGTCGAACGGATCGGGCAGGAAGCGCTCCGCCGTCAGCTCCGGCTGGAAGAAGTACCCCCGCGCCAGGCCCGCGCCGCCCACGAACAGCTCCCCCGGAACGCCCACCGGCACCGGCCGCAGGTCGGCGTCGAGCAGGAAGACGCGGGCGTGGTCGAGGGGGCGGCCCACCGCCGGGCGCTCGGGCCACCCCGCGGGCGCCCCCGCCAGCGGCAGCCAGGTGGCGGCGTGGGTCTCCGACCGGCCGTAGTGGTTGTAGAGCGCCGCGCCGGGCAGCGCCGCGAACAGGGCGGCCACCTGCGGCGTGACGTAGAGCTGCTCGCCAGCGCTCATCACCTCGCGCAGATGGGCGGGGAACTCCCCCAGCCGCGCCGCCAGGGCGAGCTGCTGGAGCGCCACGAAGGGAAGGAACAGGCGCTCCACCCGCTGCTTGGCGAGCAGCCGCAGCAGCGCCGGCGGATCGCGCCGCGCGTCGTCGGCGACCAGCACCAGGGCGCCGCCGGCGCACCAGGTCGAGAAGATCTCCTGGAACGCGACGTCGGAGGAGAGGGCAGCGAACTGCAGCGTGCGGCCGCCGCCCGCCCGCGAGGTGCGGAGCTGCCAGTCGAGCATCGCCGAGATCGCGCCGTGGGTCATCGCGACCCCCTTCGGCCTGCCGGTGGAGCCGGAGGTGTAGACCAGGTAGACCAGGTTGCCGGGGTCGACGGCGGCGAGCGGTCCCGGCGCCGGCTCCGGCCCGGCGAGCGCCTCCGCGATCAGGAGGACCCGGCGGCCCCCCTCCGGCAGCGCGCCGGCGAGCCCCGGCGCGCTGAGCACCACGGGGACCCGGGCGTCCTCCAGCATCGCGCGCAGCCGCTCCGGCGGATAGCCGGGATCGAGCGGGAGGCAGGCGCCCCTCGCCAGCAGCGTACCGAGGATGGCGACCGGGAGGTCGAGCGAGCGGTCGAGGAAGATCCCCACCGGCACGTCCGGACCGACCCCCATCCCGCGCAGATGGCCGGCCAGCCGGCGGGCCCGCCGCAGCAGCTCGCCGTAGGTGAGGCTCTCGCCCTCGCCGTCGCCGGCCACGACCGCCTCGGCCTCCGGCCGGCGGGCGGCGAGCTCGGCGATCCGCTCGTGGACGCACCACGGCTGCCGGCGCGGCAGCGGCGGCCGGCTCCAGGCGACGATCTGCTCGCGCTCCAGGGGCATCAGCAGGGGGAGCCTGGAGAGGCGGGTCTCCGGCGCGGCGACCGCGCCGGAGAGCAGGACGAGCAGATGCCCCAGCAGGCGGTCGGCGGTCGCCGGATCGAAGAGGTCGCGGCTGAACTCCAGGTGGCCGGCGAAGCCTTCCGCGCCCTCGGCCAGGAAGAGGGTGAGGTCGAACTTAGCCTCTTCTTCCGTCGCGATCTCCACCCCCTCCACCTCCAGGCCCGGGAGCTCCAGGAGGGCGAGCGACGGCACGTCGTTGAGCGCCAGCATCACCTGGAAGATGGGATGGAGCCCGCGCTCGCGGCGCGGCGCCAGATCCTCGACCAGCCGCTCGAACGGCAGGTCCTGGTGGCCATAGGCCTCCAGGGTGGCGGCGCGGGCGCGGCGGACGAGAGCGCGGAACGGGGGGTCCCCCGCGAGGTCGAGCCGCAGGGCCAGGGTGTTGGTGAAGAAGCCGATCAGCCCCTCGGTCTCCAGGCGGTTGCGGTTGGCGACCGGCGCCCCCACCACTAGGTCGCGCTGGCCGATGTGCCGGGCGAGCAGCGCGTCGAAGGCCGCGAGCAGGACCATGAACGGCGTCCACCCCTGGCGGCGGGCGAGGGCGCAGAGGTCGGCGCTCAGGGCGGCCGGCAGGACGACCGGGCTCCGCCCCGCGGCGAAGGTGGGCGCCGCCGGGCGCGGGCGGTCCGCCGACAGGTCGAGGACCTCGGGAGCGCCGGCGAGCACCCGCCGCCAGTGTTCCAGCTCCCCTTCCAGCCGCTCCCCCGCGAGCTGCTGTCGCTGCCAGCGCGCGAAGTCGGCGTACTGGAGGGCGAGCTCGGGGAGGGGGGAGGGCTCGCCGGCGGCGAACGCCCGGTAGAGCGCCGCCAGCTCGCGCAGCAGGATGCGCAGCGACCAAGCGTCCGAGATGACGTGGTGCAGGACGACCGCGAGCAGGTGCTCCTCCTTACCGGTGCGTAGCAGCAGGGTGCGGGCGAGCGGCCCGGCGGCGAGGTCGAACGGCCGCCGGGCCTCGCCGGCGAGCAGCCGCCCGGCCTCTGGCTCGGCATCCGGCAGGGCGCGCAGGTCGATGACCGGCAGCGCCGCCGCGGACGGCGGCAGGACGATCTGCACGGCGACGCCGCCGGCACCCTCCCGGAAGACGGTGCGCAGCGCCTCGTGGCGCCGGGCGATCTCCCCCAGGGCCCGCGCCAGCAGCTCCGGGCGGAGGGGGCCGCGCAGCCGGAGCGCGCCGGGGACGTTGTCGGCGGAGCTCTCCGGCTCGAGCTGCTGGAGGAACCAGAGCCGCTCCTGGGCGAAGGAGAGCGGCTCCCCCGCCGGATCGCGCGGCGCCGGCCGCGGCGGCGGCAGGGCGGCGCGGTCTTCGCCGCGCAGCTCGGCGAGACGCCGCGCCAGGCCGGCCGGCGTCGGCGCCGCGAACAGCTCGGCCGGCGTCAGCTCCACGCCGAAGGCCTCGCGCACCCGCGAGATCGCCTGGATGGCGAGCAGCGAGTGGCCGCCGAGAGCGAAGAAGTCGTCGTGTGCCCCCCCCACCCTCTCGACGCCGAGCAGGCCGCTCCAGATGCCCGCCAGCAGCTCCTCCGCCGGGGTCGCGAGGAGGTCTTCGCCAGCCTGGCCGGCCGCGGCCAACGCCGCCTCGGAGGGAGCCGGCAGGGCGCGCCGGTCGAGCTTGCCGCTGGGCGTCAGCGGCAGGGCATCCAGGGGCACGAACAGCGACGGGATCATCGCCTCCGGCAGCCGGCCACGCAGGAAGTCGCGCAAGGCGGCGGGCACCGCCTCCACTCCCGGCCGCGAGACCACCCAGGCAATCAGCCGCGCCCCCTCGGGGTCCGCCGCCACCGCCGCCGCCGCCACCGCCGAATGCCGCAGCAGCGCCGCCTCGACCTCCCCCGGCTCGATGCGGAGACCCCGTACCTTGACCTGCTGGTCGGCGCGGCCGAGGAGCTCCAGGTTGCCGTCCGGCAGCCGGCGGGCGAGGTCCCCGGTGTCGTAGAGCCGCTCGCCCCGCCCCTCGGGATCGGGCACGAACCGCTCGGCGGTCAGCTCCGGCCGTCCAGAGTAGCCGCGCGCCACCCCCACGCCGCCCACGTACAGCACCCCGGGAACGCCGATCGGCGCCTGCCGCGATGCGCGGTCGAGCAGGTGGAGACGCATGTTGCCGATCGGCCGTCCGATCGGCACCCGCCGCGGGTCCTGCCCCGGCGCGCACACCCAGCGGGTGACGTCGATCGAGATCTCGGCCGGCCCGTACTCGTTGTCCAGCGGCACGCCGGGGAAGCGGGCGAGGAAACGCTCGCGCAGCGCCGGCGACAGCGCCTCACCGCCGGAGAAGACCTGACGCAGCGAGCGGCACTCCCCCGCCGCCTCCTCCCGCAGGAACAGATCCAGCATCGACGGCACGAAGTGGACGACCGTCACCCGGCGTTCGACGATGGTGCGCGCGAGATAGGCCGCATCCTGGTGGCCGCCGGGACGGACGACGACCAGCCGCGCGCCGGCGATCAGCGGCGCGAAACATTCCCAGATCGCGACGTCGAAGCCGGAGGCCGCCTTGAGCAGCATCGCGTCGGCGGGGGTCAGCCGGTACGTCTCCTGCGCCCAGAGCAACCGGTTGACCAAGCCGCGATGCGGCAGCATCACCCCCTTGGGGCGGCCGGTCGAGCCCGAGGTGAAGATCACGCAGGCGAGGTTGGACGCGGTGGCGCGCGGCCCGGCATCGGCGGCCTCGTCCTCGGCTTTCTCCATACGGCCCAGAAAGAGCACCCGCGCGCGGTGCGGCGGCAGCTTCCCGGCCAGCTCTTCCGGCGCCAGCAGCACCGGCGCGCCGGTGTCGGCGAGCATGCCGGCCAGACGCTCGGCGGGGTACCCAGGATCGAGCGGCACGTAGGCGCCGCCGGCCTTGAGGATGCCCAGCAGGCCGACGACCATCGCCGCCGAGCGCTCGGCGAAGAGGCCCACGGCCACCTCCGGCCCTACCCCCGCCCGGCGCAGGCGGCGGGCCAGGCGCTCCGCCCGGGCGTCGAGCTCGCGATAGGTCAGCTCCCCGTCCTCGGCGGCCACCGCCGGAGCGTCGGGCGTGCGCGCCGCCTGAGCCTCGACCAGCTCGTGCAGGCAGCGCTCCAGGGGGAGCGGCAGAGCGGTCGCGTTCCACTCCCCCGCCACCTGCCAGCGCTCGGCCGGCGAGAGCAGCGGCAGCTCCGACAGCCGGCGGGCGGGGTCGGCCACCGCCGTCTCGAGCAGCACGCGCAGGTGCCCCATCCAGCGCTCGACGGTGGCGGGATCGAAGAGCCCGGTGCGGTACTCCACCCAGCCGTTCAGGCGCCCGCCGCTCTCGTAGACCGACAGCGTCAGATCGAACTTCGCCACCCCCACCTCGACGTCCAGCAGCTCGACGGCGAGACCCCGCATCGGCACCGGCGAGAGCGGGCTGGCCAGGTAGGTGAAGGCGGTCTGGAAGAGCGGGGTGAGGCCGGCCACCCGCTCCGGCTGGAGTTCCTCGACCAGCCGCTCGAAGGGGATGTCCTGATGCCTCTGGGCGGCCAGCACGGTATCGCGGACCCGCCGTAGCAGCACCCCGAACGGCGGGTCGTCCTCCAGCCGGGCGCGGGCCACCAGGGTGTTGACGAAGAAGCCGATCAGCCCCTCGGTGTGCAGCCGGCTGCGTCCGGCGGAGGTGAGGCCCACCCCGAGATCGTCCTGGCCGCTCAGGCGGGCCAGGGCCGCCGCGAAGCCCGACAGCAGGGCGATGAAGACGGTGATCCCCTCGCCGCTGCCGAGGCCGCGGAGGCGGCCGGCCAGATCGGCCGGCAGGGGCACCACCCGGCTGGCGCCGCGGTCGCCGGTGGCCACGGAGCGCGGCCGGTCGGCGGGCAGCGCCAGCACCGGCAGGCCGGCGAGCTGCCGCCGCCAGTAGGCGAGCTGCGCGTCGAGGGCGCCGCCGGCCAGGGCCTGCCGCTGCCAGACCGCCCAGTCGGCGTAGCGCACCGGCAGCTCCGGCAGGGACGGCGGCCGGCCGGCGGCGAAGTCGGCGTAGAGGACCGCCAACTCGCGGAAGAAGATCGCCATCGACCAGCCGTCGGTGGCGATGTGATGGAAAGTCGCCATCAGCGCCCGCCGGTCGGTTCCGCGATCCGACCCGAGGTCGAGCAGGAGGAAGCGGACGACCGGCCCGCGCGCGAGGTCGAACGGCCGCGCGGCCTCGGCGTTCAGCCCCTGCCGCAGCGCCCGGTCGCGCGCCGGCGCCGGCAGGCCGCTCAAGTCCACCCGCGCGAAGGCGAGGCCGGCCGCCGCCGCCGGCGGCAGCACCGCCTGCACCGGCTCGCCGTCCATCCGGGCGTAGACCGTGCGCAGCGGCTCGTGGCGGCGGACGATCTCCGCCAGCGCGCGGATCAGCAGGTCGGTCTCCAGGCCGCCTTCCAGCCGCACCGCGACCGGCACGTTGTACTTCGCGCTCCCGGGCTCGATCAGGTCGAGGAGCCAGAGGCGCTGCTGGGCGAAGGAGAGCGGGTAGGCCTGCTCCGCCAGCGCCGGGAGCTCCGCCTCCCGCTCCGCCGCCGCGTCGCCCGCGAGCTCCGCGGAGAGCTCCTCCAAAACATGGCGCGCCAGGGCCGCCACCGTCGGCGCCTCGAACAGGGTCTGCAGATGGAGGGCGACCCCGGTCTCCTCGGCGATCCGCAGGGTCACCCGGTGGGCCAGCAGAGAATGGCCGCCGAGATCGAAGAAGTCGTCGTGCAGGCCCACCCGGCCGACGCCCAGCACCTCGCTCCAGATCTCCGCCAGCCGCTGCTCGAGCGGCGTGCGCGGCCGCTCCGCGGCGCCGGAGTCCTGCCGGGAGGCCTCAGCGCGGAGCTCCGGCGACGCCGGCGGCAGCCCGGGCAGCCCGAAGACGGCGGCGATCTCCTCGTCGCCGATCGCCAGGCGCTCGGCCAGCCCGGCCACGGTCGGCGCCGCGAACAGATCGGCCATCGACACCGCGACGCCCAGCACGTCGTGGATCCGCGACAGCACGCGGATGGCGAGCAGCGAGTGGCCGCCGAGGGCGAAGAAGTCGTCGTGGACGCCGACCCGCGCCCCGCCCAGCACCTCGCGCCAGATCTCCGCCAGCCGCTCCTCCAGCAGGGTGCGCGGGAGGGTGAGGTCGGCGGCTCCCGCCGTCTCCTCCCCCAGGCGCACCGCGAGCGCCCGGCGGTCCACCTTGCCGTTGGCGGTCAGGGGGAGCCCGGGAAGGGCGGTCAGGTGGGAGGGGAGCATATGCTCCGGGAGGAGCCTCCGCAGGTGCTCGCGCAGGTCCGCGGGCAGGACGGCTCCCGCCGCCCGCGGCACGACATAGGCCGCCAGCGCCTTGCCGCCCGCCTCCTCGCGGGCCACCACGGCCGCCTCCGCCACCTCCGGGTGGCGCAGGAGGGCCGCCTCGATCTCGCCGGGCTCGACGCGGAAGCCGCGGATCTTCACCTGCTGGTCGCGCCGGCCGAGGAACTCGATAGTGCCGTCCGGCCGCCAGCGGGCGAGATCGCCGGTACGGTAGAGCCGCTCGCCCCCCTGGGTCGCGAAGGGGTGGGGCACGAAGCGCTCGGCCGTCAGGTCCTGCCGGCCGCGATAGCCGCGGGCGAGGCCGTCCCCCCCCGCGTAGAGCTCGCCGGGCACTCCCGCCGGCACCGGCCGCAGATCGCCGTCCAGGAGGTGGACCGTGGTGCCGGCGATCGGGCGGCCGATCGGGACCGGGTCGGCCACCGCGTCCGCGTCCCGCATCGGGTGGCAGGTGGTGAAGGTGGTGTTCTCGGTGGGGCCGTAGCCGTCGATCAGGGTGAGGCCGGGGAGCGCCGCGAGCGCCCGCCGGACGTGGGGGGCCGAGAGGACGTCGCCGCCGGAGAGCAGTTGCGAGACCCCCCGCAGCGCCTCCGGCCGGCTCTCGACCAGGGAGTGAAAGAGGCCGGCGGTCAGCCAGAGCGTCGTCACCCCCTCGCGGACCACCGCCGCGCCCAGCTCTTCCAGCGACGGCGCGCCGCCGGGGAGCAGGGCCAGGCGCCCGCCGTTGAGCAGCGCGCCCCAGATCTCGAAGGTCGCCGCGTCGAAGGAGGGGGGCGCCATCTGGAGGAAGACCTCGTCCGGCCCGAAGCGGGCATAGTCGGCGCCGCGGACCAGCCGCGCCACGGCGCGATGGGGCACCTCGATCCCCTTCGGCTGGCCGGTGGAGCCGGAGGTGTACATCACGTAGGCCAGCGTTTCGGGGCCAGGGCCGGGGCCGGCCGGGAGCGGAGCCCACCCATCGCAATCGCCATCCCCTCCCCCTTCCACCAGCTCGCCGCCGGCGTCCACGAGGACGCGGGGGATCCCGCCCGGCAGCGCGGGGGAGCCGGCGAGGCCCGCCTCGACGACCAGCAGGCCGAGCCCGGCGTCCGCCGCCATCCACGCCAGCCGCTCGGCGGGATAGGCGGGATCGAGCGGCACGTAGGCGCCCCCCGCTTGGAGGATGCCCAGCATGCCGGCGACCAGTGCCGGCGAGCGCTCGACATAGAGGCCGATCCGCGTCTCCAGGCCGGCGCCCGCCGCCGACAGCCGCGCCGCCAGGCGGCTGGCCCGCGCGTCGAGCTCGGCGTAGGAGATCCGCGCGCCGGCGGCGGTGAGCGCCACCGCCTCCGGCGCCCTGGCGGCCTGTTCGGCGAACAGCCCGTGGATCGTGGCCTCGCGCGGGTACCGCTCCGCCACCGGGGCGCCGCTCCAGGCGCGGAGCTGCGCCGCCTCCACGGGCGCCAGCAGCGGCAGGCCGGAGAGGCGGGCCTCCGGGCCGGCGGCGATCCCCTCCGCCAGGGTGCGCCAGTGGCCCAGCATGCGGTCGGCGGTGGCCGGATCGAAGAGATCGGCGTCGTACTCCAGGACGGCCGCGAAGCCCTCGCGCTCGCGGACCACGCTCAAGGTGAGGTCGAACTTCGCGGTTCCGGTCTCCAGCCGCCGCACCTCGGCGGCCGCCGCTCCCAGCCGCTCGAGCGCGATCGGCTGCTCGAGCTGGAAGACGACCTGGAAGAGGGGATTGCGCCCCCGCTGGCGCTCCGGCCGCAGCTCCTCCACCAGCCGCTCGAAGGGGACGTCCTGGTGGGCGTAGGCCCCCAGGCAGACCTCGCGCACCCGCGCCAGCAGCTCCAGGAACCGGGGGTCGCCGCCGACGGGCGTGCGCAGCACCAGCATGTTGACGAAGAAGCCGATCAACCCTTCGACCTCGGCGCGGCCGCGGTGCGCCACCGGCGAGCCGACCGCCACCGAGGGGGAGCCCGTGTAACGGGCGAGTTGGGCCTGGAAAGCGGCGAGCAGGACCATGAACGGGGTCGCCCCCTCGCGCCGGGCGAGCCGCTCCAGAGCCGCCGACACCGCGGCCGGCAGGACGGCCGTCCGCGTGCCGCCGCGCCCCGAGCGGGATGCCGGCAAGGGTCGGTCGGCCGGCAGCTCGAGGGGGGTCGAGCCGGCGAGCCGCTGGCGCCACCAGTCGACCTCCGCCGCCAGCCTGCCGCCGCGCAGCCAGTCGCGCTGCCAGATTGCCCAGTCGGCGTACTGGACCGGCAGCGCGGGGAGCGGCGACGGGCGTCCGGCGGCGAACGCCTCATAGAGGGCGGCCAGCTCGGCGATCAGGATCTCCATCGACCAGCCGTCCGCCACGATGTGGTGCAGGGTGATCGCCAGCAGGTGCTCGCCGGCGGCGATCCTGAGGGCGATCGCGCGCCAGAGGGGGCCGCGCGCGAGATCGAACGGCGCCACCGCCACCGCGCGGGCCAACCGGCCGGCCTCAGCTCCGGCCACCGCGGCGGGGAGCGCCGCGAGGTCGACCCGGGGCAGGGCGACCGCCCGCGCCTCCGCGGGGACCTGCACTGGCTCATCCCCCTCGGCGCGGAAGACGGTGCGCAGCGCCTCGTGCCGGCTCACCACGCCACCCAGGGCGGCCTCCAGGGCCGCGAGGTCGAGGGTGCCCGACAGGCGCACGGCTCCCGGCAGATGGTAGGCGGGGCTCCCCGGCGCCAGGCGGTCGAGGAGCCAGAGGCGGCGCTGGGCGAAGGAGAGCGGCAGCGCGCCGCCGGCCGGGCGCGGCGCCGGCCGGACCGGCGGCGCCGCCGCTCCCCCGGAGGCCTCGGCGATCCGCTCCGCGAGAGCCCCCACGGTCGGGTAAAGGAAGACGCTGCTGACCGGCAGGTCGACGCCGAACAGGCGCGACACCCTCGCCAGCAGCCGGGTGGCGAGCAGCGAATGGCCGCCCAGGGCGAAGAAATCGTCGTTTGGCCCCACCCGCTCGACGCCGAGCACCTCGGCGGCCAGACCGCCGAGCATTTCCGCGACCGGGGTCCGGAAGACTCCGGCCGGGGCCGCTTCCCCAGAGACAGAGGGGTCGGGCAGGGCGCGGCGGTCGACCTTGCCGTTGGCCGACAGCGGCAGGGCGTCGAGGCCGGCGAAGGCCGAGGGGACCATGTACTCCGGCAGGCTGTCGCGCAGGAAGCCGCGCAGCTCCGCGGCGGCGACGTCCGCGGGCACGACGTAGGCCACCAGCCGCTGCCCCTGGTCGCCGTCGTCGCGGGCGACCACGACGGCTTCACGCAGCCGCGGATGCCGGACGAGCGCCGCCTCGATCTCCCCCAGCTCGACGCGGAAGCCCCGCACTTTCACCTGGTGGTCGATCCGCCCGAGGTAGTCGAGGGTGCCGTCCGGCAGCCGGCGGGCGAGATCCCCGGTGCGATAGAGGCGGGAGCCGGGCTCGGGCTCGAACGGGTCGGGGACGAACCGCTCGGCGGTCAGGCCGGGCCGGCCGAGATAGCCGCGCGACAGCCCCTCGCCGGCCAGGAACATCTCGCCGGGGATCCCCGCCGGCACCAGCTCCCCGCGGGCGTCCAGGAGATGGACGCGGGTGCCGGTCACCGGCACGCCGATGATGACGGGGCGCCCGGGCTCCAGCCGCGAGAAGGCCGAGTAGACCGTGTCCTCCGTAGGCCCGTAGACATCGAGAATGCGCGCCCCGGGGGCCGCCGCCGCGAGCGCCTCGACCAGCGCCGGCGGCACTGCTTCGCCGCCGAGGTTGACCGTCCGCACCCAGGACGGGAACTTGCCGATGCGCACCAGCTCGGCCACCGCCGTGGGGGCGCCGCAGACCATGGTCACCTCGCCGGCCGCCGGCAGGCCGGGGAGGGCTAGCAGGTTCTCGACCACAAAAATCCGCCCGCCCAACGAGAGCGGAGCGAAGATCTCGAACACTGAGACATCGAAGCCGATCGAGGTCGCGGCGAGCGCGCCGGCCAGCTCCAGCGGAGAGAAGACCTCGCGCGCCCAGCGCATCAGCGCCACCGGGCTCCGGTGCTCGACCCCCACCGCCTTCGGAAGGCCTGTCGAGCCCGACGTATAGATAAGGTAGGCCAGGTTGCGGGGACCGATTGCCGGCTCGGGGTTCTCCGGGCTCTCGGCGGCGATCCCCCCGGAGTCGTCCATGCCGTCGAGGTCGAGCCAGCGGGCGCCGCTCTCCGCCGCCAGGCGCGGGGCGGTCGCCGCTTCGCCGATCACCACGCGCGCCCCCGAATCCTCCAGGATCAGCGCCAGCCGCTCGCGCGGGTAGGTGGGGTCCATGGGCACGTAGGCGCCCCCCGCCTTCAGCACGGCGAACAGGCTCACCATCATCCGCTCGGACCGGCGCAGGCAGATCCCCACCCGGTCGTCCGGTCCCACCCCGAGCCGGCGCAGGTGGTGGGCGAGCCGGTTCGCCCGGGCGTTCATTTCGCCGTAGGTCAGCCGCAGGTCTCCCGCGACCACCGCCTCCGCGTCCGGCGTGCGCGCCGCCTGGGCCTCGAAGAGCTGGTGCAGGAGGAGCTCCCGCGTCTCATCCTCTTCCTCCCGCGGTGCCGCGCTCCACCCCTCCGCCTGCCGGCGCTCGGCCGGCGAGAGCAGGGGGAGGTGCCAGACCGGCGTTTCCGGCGCCGCGACAGCCCCCTGGAGGAGAGTCAGGAAATGCCCGAGCATGCGCTCGGCCGTCTCGCCGTCGAAGAGGTCGGCGTTGTGCTCCAGCGACACGCCGAGCCCGCCGCGGCCGTCGTCGGCCAGGCGCAGGGTGAGGTCGAACTGCGCCCGCCGCTCCTCCAGGCGCACCGATTCCAGCGTCAGCCCGGTGAGCTCCAGCCGCGCTCCGGCCTCCCCCAGAGAGAAACCGGCGAGCCCCGGGGGCTCTTGCGGACGCCCCTGCTGGAGCACCAGCATGGCCTGGAAGATAGGCGAGCGGGCCGGGTCGCGCACCGGCCGCAGCCGCTCGGCGATCAGTGGGAAGGGGAAGTCGCCGTGCTCCATCCCCTCCAGCGCCGCGCGCCGCGTCCGCGCGAGAAGCTCCTCGAAGCCCGGCTCGCCGGAGAGGTCGGCCCGCAGGGCGAGGGCGTTGACGAAGTAGCCCACCAGGGGCGCGAGCTCCGGCAGCGTCCGTCCCGCCACCGGAGCGCCGACGGCGAAATCCTCCTGCCCGGTGTAGCGGGCGAGCTGCGCCGAAAGGACCGCCAGCAGCGTCATGAACGGCGTGGCGCCCCGCCGGGCGCCCAGCTCGCGCAGGGCGGCCACCAGCGCCGGCGGGATCGCCGCCGCGCGGGCGCCGCCGCGCCAGGTCTGCACCGGCGGCCGCGGATGGTCGGCCGGCAGGTCGAGGTCGCGCACGCCGGCCAGCCGCTGCCGCCAGTACTCCCAGAGCCGCTCGCCGCGGGGGCCGGCCAGCACCCCGGCCTGCCAGTGGACGTAGTCGGCGTAGCGCAGCGCCGGCGGCTCCAGCGTCTCCCCCCGATAGAGTGCCGCGAGATCCCGCGCCATCACCGCCAGCGACGCGAAGTCCGCCACGATGTGGTGGACGGCCAGCAGGACCGTCTCCTCGTCCTCTCCCTTGAAGATCCTCGCCCGCAGCAGCGGCCCACGCTCCAGCGCGAACGGCCGCCAGGCTTCCGCGTCCAGGCGGGCGGGGACAAGCCCCGCCCCTACGTTCATGATCTCGATGTCTGGGGAAAGCTCCGGCAGCACCCGCTGCACCGGCTCGTCACCGGCCACCGGGAAGACCGTCCGCAGCGCCTCGTGGCGGGCGGCCAGGGCGGCAACCGCCCGCGCGAAGGCCGCCGCGTCCAGCCCCCGGGTCCGCGCCGCCACGGCGATGTTGTAGGCCCCCCCCTCGGGGGCCAGCCGGTGCAGGAACCAGAGCCCACGCTGCCCCGGCGAGAGCGGCTGATCGGTATTTCCATCCAGATTCCCTGCGAGCGAGAGGGAACGCAGCGGCGCCTCGCCCGCGGCCTGCTCGCCGTCGAGGCCGGCGAGCAGGATCTCCGCGAGGTCCGCCACCCCGATCCCCTGCAGGAGATCGGACAGCGGGACCGGGATCCCGAGAGCCGCCTCGACGCCCCCCTTGAGCTCGACCGCGGTCAGCGAATCGAGCCCCAGGGCGGTCAGCGGCTGCGAGGAGATCGCGGACGCCGGAATCCCCAGGGCCGCCGCGGCGCGCTCGCGCAGATAGGCGGCCAGCATCCCCCGGCGCTCCTCCGGCGCCTGGGCCGCCAGCGCCGCGCGGGTCAGCCCGGCGGCGAGCTCCGGCGCCGGATCGGCCGCCGCCAGCGCGCTCTTCCCCACCACCGGCAGTTCCCCCGTGAGGTAGAGCTGCCGGCAGAGACGCCGCTGCACCTTGCCGCTCGAGGTCTTCGGCAGACCCCCCTGGCGGATCAGCACCACCTCCTGCGCCTGCACCTCATGCTCCGAAGCCACCGCCCCTCGCACCGCCTCGGCGATCGCCTCGATCCCGTCTTTCCGATGGCGAGCCACCTCGTGCACGATCACCAGCCGCTCCTCGCCCCCCATCTCCACGGAGAAGGCGGCGCCGCCCCCGGGGTGCAGATCCGCATGCGCCCGCTCGGCCGTCAGCTCGACGTCCTGCGGATAGTGGTTGCGACCGCGCAGGATGATCAGGTCCTTCAGGCGCCCGGTCACGTACAGCTCGCCGCCGGCCAGGTACCCGAGGTCCCCGGTGCGCAGGAACGGACCCTCTCCGGTGGTCAGGAAAGCGTTGAAGTCGTGCGCCGTGCCTTCCGGGTTCTCCCAGTAGCCGCGCGCCACGCTCGGACCCGAGAGCCAGACCTCCCCCTCCTCCCCCGCCCCGCGCTCGGCCCCTGTCTCCGGATCGGCCACCACCAGCCGCTGACCCATCCACACGTGCCCGCAGCTCACTCTGCGATCGTCCACCCGTGGGGCCACTCCGGACACGCCGCCGGTGACGAACAGCGTCGCCTCCGCCAATCCATAGCAGGGGTAGAACGCCTCCTTCTTGAAGCCGCTCGGCGCGAACACCTCCGCGAAGCGCTTCAAAGTCGAGGCCCGCACCGGCTCGGCGCCGTTGTAGGCCACCTGCCAGCTCGACAGATCCAGCCCCGCCAGCGCCTCCGGGCTCGCCTTGCGCGCGCACAGCTCGTAGGCGAAGTTCGGACCCCCGCCCACCGTCCCCCGGTAGCGGCTGATCGCCTCCAGCCAGCGCAGCGGACGCTGCAGGAACGACACCGGCGACATCAGCACGCAACGCCCCCCGGCGTGCAGCGGCTGCAGAACGTTCCCGATCAGGCCCATGTCGTGGTACAGCGGCAGCCAGCCCACCACCACCGACTCCTCGTCCATCCCGAACGCCGCGCCGATCATCCGCTCGTTGTGCAGCAGGTTGCCGTGAGTGACCATCACACCCTTCGGCGCCGCCGTCGAGCCCGACGTGTACTGGAGGAAGGCGAGCGACTCCGGCTCCGGCTCGAAGGCGGCGGCCGCCTCCCCCGCGGCGCTCGGCGCACTCAAGGCATCGGTCGGGATCCACCGCAAGCCGGCCAGCTCCGGTGCGACGGCAAGCAGTCCGCGCGGCTCGACGGCTCCCGCCAGGATCGCCTCGGTGGTCAGCGCCGCGCGGGGAGTCGCGTCCCGCCCGATGGCCCGCAGGCGCGACTGCGAGCGGTCGTTCGGGCGCGGCGGATAGGCGGGGACCGCCACCACCCCCGCGTACAGGCAGCCGAAGAAGGCCGCGATGAAATCGAGCCCCGGCGGGTAGAGCAGCAGCGCCCGCTCGCCCGGAGCGACCGACGCCGCGAGGGCCGCCGCGATCGCCGCCGCCCGGCGGTCGAGCTCCCTGTAGGTAAGGCGCCCCCCCTCGGACTCGCCGTCGGTCAGGAAGGTGAACGCCACCTGCTCCGGCCGCTCCGCGGCACGGGCACGCAGGAGCCCCGCGACCGTGGTCACGCCGGCCTCCACCCTTGCCGTGGGCTCAATCATCGTTCTCCCTTTTCCGGATCGCGCGGTTTCACGGAGATGACGACTCCCCGAAAACCTTCGTAACCTTCAAGCAACCCCGATTTATCATTAATAATTTTTTAGCGAAGACGGGCGGCCTCACGGGACCGCGCGATCGCGGGCACACTTTCACAACCGTAAATAAGGTGCCTGATCTTCCTCGCTTCGAGACAACGCGACGGGATCGTCACTTCCCTCACTGTGCCGTTCCGGAACGGGAGGCGCACAGAGTTAGTGAGGCAAAGTCCTGTTTCCTGGGAGGTTTTTTTTCACTTTCATATACCCACTAGCTCCAGGCTGATCTGATCCAGATGCCCATGCTCGAGATTGGAGACGGATCTCGAAAATCCTCTTACCAGGAGATCGGCGAAGGCGATCTCACGCGGGCCTACGAGCGGATCTGCGTCACGACCATGGAGGAAGCCGGCTCGACGCCGCCGAGCCGGCCGAGATGAGGCGACGGCGTAGGAAGAAACAGAGAAACAGAGAAAAGGGACATAAGGGACGACAGGGACTTCAGGGTCCCTGTCGTCTCTGTCGTCCCTGCTCTACTCCTTCTTCAACACCTTGTCGTCCAGCCATTTCAGAACGACCTTCAGGGCGTCCGGGCGGATCTCGTGCCCCATGTCGAACTCGCGGTAGGTCATCGCCACCCCGTAGGGGCGCAGGGCCTCGCGCGATTCGCGGGCGCGCTCGACGTCGATCCGGTCGTCCCGCGTGCCGTGGATGACGAGGACTGGGAACCCCTCGTGCTCGGGCCGCTTCGGCAGATGCTCGGCCAGCGGTGGCGGGAACCAGGAAGAGAGGGCGATCACCCCGGCGAAGCGCGTCGGGTCGCTCAGGGCCAGGTCATAGGCCATCATCCCGCCCTGGCTGAAGCCGGCGACGACGATCTTCCGCGGATCGATCGGATAGCGCTCGAGCGCCGTGTCGACGAACCCCCGCAGCCCGGCCGCAGCGTGCTGGAACGCCGCGACGTCGGGCGGCTGTCCCGCGCGCAGCGGGAACCATCCGTAGCCGTACTGGCCGCCGCCGAACGGCACGGCGACCTGCCCCTGCGGGCAGAGCATCACCGCTTGGCCGTCGAACAGGACGGGTGCGAGCCCCAGGAGGTCATGAGCGCTGGCCCCCCAGCCATGGAGGGTGATGATCGCCGGAAACGGACCGTCGCCGGCGGGAACGTGGGCTGTGTAGAGAAGATTCATGGCGGAGGCAGGATATCGCGGGGAGCGATCCTCCGCCCAGAGAGGTCAGTTTCTCAGGAGAGCCTGAAAGCCGGCCTGTTCGAAGTGGTGGTCGTGCGTGAGCGCCCGGGTGAGACCATCCCGGCCCATGATTCGAAACGAAGCGCAATCCGTGAGGCTCCACGTCTTGTCGTGCCGCTCCGCATAGAGAAACAGAGCGTTCTGAAACTGAGGGCTCGTCTGGGAGACGATGACGATCTGGGGATCGCGACGGAGATCTTCTACCAGTCCCACCGCAACTTTACGGAAATACGGACCCCGCCCGCTGAAGTCATTGAGGAACTCCGCGAGAACCATCTCGCTCGTCACGATCTGGGTACGTCGTAAGAAGGTCGAGAGGGTGGATGCCTTATGGTGGAGGGAGTCACGCGAATTCAGCAGAGCGATCCAATAACTGGTATCCGCGAAAACTACTCTCATTCCTGTTCCTTGGGGGCCCCATAAAGATAGTGGTCGAGGTTCTTCGCAAGATCCCTCGGCACCTTTTCCCACTCCTCATCAGGAATGCTCGCTCCGAGTTGCTGGATTCTTTCCCAGAATGGCGGAACGCTCGGATCCGGCTCGAACTCTCCGAGCGACAGTTTCTCTTCCTGACCCTCAACGGTGACAAGAACCTCCGCCTCGGCTCCATCCGGGAGCTGAGGATCATGGATCTCGATAGTGCCTCCCGGCAAAACGGTCACCCTCTGGCGTATCGTCATATCGTGCTCCTCGTGCCCGGTCCACGCTACCCGTCTTCCGAAACCGCGATGACGGGCTCCACTGGACCCACCGGCGGATCGCCTTTATACGATACCCGCTCCAGGAACAATCCGGAAGGGGGCGCCGTCCATTCCGCCGGCAGCCCCTTGCCCGACTTCGGCGCCTTCGCGGCCAGCAGGGATTCGAACTCCCGCCGGTCGAGCTCCCCGGCGCCGAGTTGCACGAGCGTCCCGACCACCCGGCGGACCATCTTCCAGAGGAAGTGCGAGGCGGAGAAGCGCACCAGGATCAGCGCCCCGGCGGTGGTCACCTCGATCTTCTCGACCACCACCAGCGTGCTCGTCTGCTCTGCCGGACGCTCGCAGAACAGCCGGAAGTCGTGCCTCCCCTCCGCCAGCGCGGCGGCCTCCGCCATCCGCCCCTCGTCGAGCGGGCGCTTCACCCACCAGACGAAACGCTTGGCGAGCGCCGTGCGCCGGCGGGAGATCTGGTAGAGATACGAGCGGGAGACCGCGTCATGGCGGGAGTGGAAGCGGTCCGCCGCCTCGGCCAGGGAGAGGATGTGGACGTCCGGCGGCAACCGGTCGTTGATCGCGCGCCGGAACGGCTCGGGATCGACCTGCCGCGCCAGCCGCAGATGCGCCACCTGCGCCAGGGCGTGGACCCCGGCATCGGTACGCCCCGAGGCGCCCAGCTCGCGGACCGTCCCGCCGGCCTCCTCGATCGCCCGCCGCAGCTCCCCCGACACCGAGCGCGCGTTCTTCTGTTCCTGCCATCCGTGATAGCGAGTCCCCTCGTACTCGAGGGTCATACGGTAGGTCGGCATCTTCGACTCCCTGAAAGCTGGTGCTAAGATCTTGTTCAGATGACGATCCGCGGCTCCATGCGGGCCTGTCAATCCAACGGAGAACAAACCCATGAAGAAGACAACTGTCTTGCTCTTTACTCTGCTCACCCTGATGGCCGTGCTGGCCAGCGCCGGCACCAAGGGTACCTGGACCGGCTGGGTGACCGACGAGCACTGCGGGGCCAAGGGCGCCAGCGCCGACCACAAGGCCTGCGCCGAGAAGTGCCTGACGCAGGGCGGCAAGCTGGTTTTCTATAACACCGGCGACAAGAAGATCTACAGCCTCGACAAGCAGGACGTGGCCAAGGCCAACCTCGGCCAGGAGGTGCAGGTCACCGGCGAGGCGGACGGCAAGGCCATCAAGGTCGAGTCGATCAGCCCGGTCAGAGCCGGCCAGTAGCTTTCCTGTAGGGGCGCCCCTGCGTGGGCGCCCTGCCCCTTTCCGAACAGAGCAGCCTCCGAACAGAGCGGCCACATAGGGCCGCCCCTACGGCGTTCTTCAGCAGTCCCCCTAGATCGTCACCTTCCGGCTCACTACCGTGCGGTCGCCCTCCTGGAACGTGGCCGCGGTCTTCGGCCGGGCCGCGGCCACCCCCCGGGCGACAGCAGGCAGATCGTAGGTCTGGTCAATCACGTACCAATCGTTCGGCTGGGTGGAGCCGAGCACGACGTCCAGCACGCCGCCCTCCGACGGGAGGGTATGGTAGGTGACCGCCTGCCACCCCCGCTGCGGACGGCGCGCCGGCCCACGCTGACCGCTTTTGGCGATCCCCCCCATCGGGACGGTCTCGCCGTCGACCTGGATCGCCTCTACCTGCGCCTTGGCGGGAAAGTAGACGACACCCACCCGGGCGCCGCGCGGCGAGGTCAGCCGCAGGCGCAGGTGGCGCTTGCCGCCGACGACCGAATCGGCGAGCACCGCGAGCTCCGGCCCGGGCGCGCCCAGCGGTGACACCGGCGCCACCACGGCGCGCCCGAAGGGCGCCCAGGGGAAGGGCGGCACCGGCTTCCGGCCGAAGGGGGCGGCCTGGAGTATCGCCGGCGGGAACGGCGGCGCGCCATCCAGCACCAGCCGGGTCTCGCCGGAAACGGCGTCCTCGTACGCCACCACGTTCAGGGGGCGCTGCGAGGCCGGCGAGAACGGCGGCGAGACGCGGGCCCACACCAGGCAGACCACCGCCAGCCCCAGGGCGGTCAGGGGGAGCCAGCGCCGCCAGAGCGGAGCCGCCCCCGCCATCAAGGGGGTCAGCGCGCTGAAGATCACGCTGAGCAGCACGGCGGTGACCACCAGCCCCATCAGTCCGAGCCCCAGGTAGAGCGAGCCCAGGAAAGAGAACCAGAGGAGCGCCGCCATGAACACCGGCAGGACCGCGCCGAGCGTGCGGCCGGCCGCCGAGCCGCCGAACGCCAGGCCACAGACGCCGGCCACCAGCGCCGGCACCACGAAGAGATAGCTGATCCCCGGCAGCAGGAAGCCGAAGAGCAGACCGAACAGCGACCAGGAGACCCAGACGCCCGCCCACAGCCCAGGCAGGCTGACCCGCCGCCCCATCAACCCCGCGATCCCTAGTCCGCCGCCGAAGGCGAGCAGCCAGAAGACGGCGATGGCCGGACCGGGATGGGCCACCCAGGGGCCGGGAAAGGCCCCGGCGATCAGGATCTGGAAGACGATGGCCAGGACCAGCACGAAGAGCAGAGATGCCAGGGCGGCGGCGAAGCCGAGCATGAAGGAGCCGCCCCAGACGGCGAGGCCCCGCCGGCGGGCGAGGAACGCGGCGGCGAGCGTCAGTCCCAGGGCCAGCAGCCCGAGCAGCGGCGAGAGGCCCGCCGGCCAGCTCACCACCAGGGAGTGGAACAGGTCGAAGAACACCGCCCGCCCCCCGGGCGGGTTCGCGAGGTCCGCTTCAGTCAGCCCGCGCACCGCCGCCAGGGCGTTGTCGCCGTGATGCTGGAGACTCTCGGGCGAAACGTCGCCGAGATTGTCGAGCGGCGAATGGTACTGCGTCGGGTTCTCGATGAAGGCGAAGTTCAACCCCGGGATCTGGCGCTGCTTGAACAGCGTCAGGTCGGTATTGTTCGGCATGTACTGGTAGACGGTAGAGAACAGCGAGCTGGTGAACGGGCGCGGCGCATAGGCGGTGAAGGCCTGGATCATCCAGGCGTCCGCGCCGCTGGTCTCGAACATCAGGCTCGGACCCGCGGTGCCGCGGGCCTCCAGGTTCACCACCGCTCCCACCTCGGCCATCGCCGGGCTGTGCTCCACGAAGGCCTTGGCGCCCAGGAGCGCGGCCTCCTCCCCCTCGTTGAGCAGCAGGAGGACGCCGTGGCGCGGCGGCGCACCCGCCTTCAGGATGCGCGCGACCTCGAGGATGGCGGCCACGCCCGCCATGTCGTCGCTGACGCCTGGACCGCTGGGAACCGAATCGTAGTGGGCCATCAGCAGCACCGACTTGCCCGGCTCCCGGCCAGGCAGGCGCGCCAGCACGTTGCTCACCCGGGCACAGTGCCCGGCGACGCAGGCGACGGCCTCCTGAACCTCCGGCGCGTAGCCCACGGCGCGGAGCTGCGCGAGGATCTTCTCGCGCACCCGCGCATTGGCCGGGGAGCCCACCGGATGGGGAGCGCCGTCGCCGAGCAGATCGCTCAGCACCGCCCGCGCCCGGCCGGCCGAGAACTCCGCCGGCGGAGCCGACGCCGGCTTCGCGGCGGGAGGACCGGCGTGGAAGATTGACAGCAGCAGCGTGCCGGCGAGCAGCGCCAGGGCGAGGAGGAGCCCCCATCCGGCCGGCCGCTCGTTCGTTTCGACGGTACCTCTGGTTCCAGTCTGGTCCACTCTCGTGACCTCCGTTCGGCGCGTACCGCCGGATCTTCAGGATTCAATCGCAGTGCGCGATTCTAGAACAGTTCCATGGTGCCGGTCGGAGGCGCGGGCGGGACGGGGGCCGTGATCCCGCCTCCCCGCCCGGGCATCAATGCCCGGGCGGCCTGCAACCGTTGACGCCCCCCCGCCCCCTCCACTACCCTCCCCAGCAATGGCTCCAGCTTCGGATGATCTCCTGTTTGGGCGGATCGCCCTGCACTACAAGCTCGTCACGCGCGAGCAGCTCCTCGAGGCCTCTGAATTCCAGGCCAGCCGCGGGGGGCAGCACAGCCTTGGCGAGATCCTGGTCGACAAGGGCTATCTGAACCCGCGCCAGGTCGCGCAGATCCTCTCGGTGCAACGCGAGTACGTTGCCAAGCAGCAGGCGCAGGCGGCGGCCGCCGCGGCCCTGGAGGCCCAGGCGATGCCCGCGCTCGAGGTCCAGGAGATGCCCGCCCTGGCCCAGGGCGCCGCGCCGGCCATCCCGGCGGCCCCTGTGACCGCGGCGCCGCCGGCTCCGGCCCCCAGGGTCGCCGTCGATCTCGACGCTCCGTGCGCTCTCGACCGGTTGCTCGAACGCGCCCTGCTCGCCGGCGCCAGCGATCTCCACATCCACAGCGGCTCCCCGCTGAAGATGCGGCTCCATGGGCAGATGTCCGACCTCGACCCCGCGCCGCTCCAGGCGCGGACGGCGGAACGCCTGGTCCACGAGATCCTCACTCCCGATCAGCAGGAGGCCCTGCGCGACCGCGGGCAGGTGGACTTCGCCTATACCCTGCCGGGCAAGGGGCGGTTCCGCAGCAACGCCTACCGGCAGCAGCGCGGGGTCGATGCCGTCTTCCGGGTGATCCCGCCGCAGCCACCGACCCTGGAGGGTCTCGGGCTCCCCAGCGCGCTCGCCCGTCTCGCCAACTACCACCAGGGGATGGTGCTGCTAACCGGCCCGGCCGGCTGCGGCAAGTCCTCGACGCTGGCCGCCCTGCTCAACATCATCAACGAGGACCGGCACGACCACATCATCACCATCGAGGACCCGATCGAGTACATCCACCCCTCGAAGAAGTGCGTGGTCAACCAGCGCCAGGTGGGCCCCCACACCGGCTCCTTCGCCCGCGCCCTGCGCGGCGCCCTGCGCGAGGACCCCGACATCATCGCCATCGGCGAGCTGCGCGACCTGGAGACCATCTCGCTGGCGCTGACCGCCGCCGAGACCGGCCACCTGGTGCTCGCGACCCTGCACACCAACAACTCCATCCGCACGGTCAACCGCATCCTCGGCGTCTTCCCGCCGAGCCAGCAGGACCAGATCCGCACCATGGTCTCCGAGTCGCTGCGCGCCGTCGTCTCCCAGCGGCTGGTGATGCGGGCCGACGGCAAGGGCCGGGTGCCGGCGCTCGAGGTCCTGATGGCCAACAAGGCGGTGGGCAACCTGATCCGCGAGAACAAGACTTTTCAGATCAAATCGGTGCTGCAGACCGGCGCCTCGCAGGGGATGTACATGCTCGACGCCTCGCTCGCCGAACTGCTCAAGAACAAGGTGATCACCCGCGAGGAGGCGTTGCGCAACGCCGACGACCCGCAGCGCTTCGCGGGGGAGGCCTGATTCCATGGCCCGCATCGACCAGCTCTTCCACTACCTGCAGGACCACAAGGGGTCCGACCTCCACCTGGCGGCCGGGCTCGAGCCGCGCATCCGCGTCCACGGCTCGCTGGAGCCGATCGCCGGCCGGCCCGTGCTCTCCGACGCCGACCTCCTCGACCTGCTGCGCGAGATCGCCTCCGAAACGCAATGGCAGGAGTACACCGGGTGCGGCGACCTCGACTTCGCCTACGGCCTCGAGGGCGTGGCCCGCTTCCGCGCCAACTTCCTGCGCCAGGAGAACGGCTGCGGCGCCGTCTTCCGCATCATCCCGGAGAAGATCGTGCCGCTGGAGGAGCTGAACCTCCCGAAGGCGATCGACAGCCTCGCCCATTTCCAGCAGGGGCTGGTGCTGGTCACCGGCCCCACCGGCTCGGGCAAGTCGACGACCCTGGCGGCGATCATCGACAAGATCAACACCACCTACCAGAAGCACATCGTCACCATCGAGGACCCGGTCGAGTTCGTCCACCAGAACAAGCTCTCGGTTTTCTCCCAGCGCGAGGTGGGCACCGACACCGAGAGCTTCGGTACCGCCCTGCGCGCCGCCATCCGCCAGGACGCCGACGTGATCCTGGTCGGCGAGATGCGCGACCTGGAGACGATCTCGCTCGCCATCACCGCGGCCGAGATGGGCGCCCTGGTCTTCGGCACCCTCCACACCAACGGCGCGGCCAATACCGTCGACCGGCTGATCGACGCCTTCCCCGCCGAGGAGCAGTCGCAGATCCGCACCACCCTCGCCGAGTCGCTCTCCGGCGTCGTCTCGCAGCTCCTGCTGAAGACCGCCGACGGCAAAGGCCGCTGCGCGGTCAACGAGATCCTCCTCAAGACCCCCGGCCTGGCCAACGTCATCCGCGAGGGGAACACGCCGATGATCACCTCGATCATCCAGGGCGGCCGCTCGCAGGGGATGCAACTGATGGACGACGCCCTGATGGTCCTCGTCGAGCAGAAGCACATCACTCCCCATGAGGCCTATATGAAGGCCACCAACAAGGCGAAGTTCGAGGCGCTGGTCAAGGACGACGAGGTGTAGGGGCCCGTCGCCAAGAGCCGAGCTGAGGTAGAATTCAGTCCCTCAAGGAGGATTCATGAAGAAGACGCTACGGCTCGCCGCTCTTACTGGGATTATTGCCTCTACCTTCTGGTTCTCGAACGCTCATGCCATGGATTTCAACAAGTACTGTGACTACAAGCAGGGCCTGGCTTGTAGATTCATCGGTCCCTCTACGCCCTGCCAGTGGATGGATGGACAGCAGGGCTACTGTGGGTGCGTTGACAGGGACCACTATGAGTGCGTCCGCATCTGAGCAGCCTGAATTTAGGAGGGGCGCACTTTAGCACCCTCGGTCCCTCTCCTCCTGAGGAGAAGGAGGACGACTCCGAACGGGCTGCCCGTAGGGTGTGCTGTGCACACCATAACGACCTCGAAGGTGTGCACAGCACATCCTACGGGCTCCATCGGTTCTGTCAGGCCCTCCCTCTCCTTTAGCTTCGGCAGCTCGGCGGGCCGAGCAGATGGTGGCGAGGAAGCGGCCTTTTTCCTCCCCCTTCAGGGGGAGGCCAGGAGGGGGCCGCCCCAGACAAGGAGCGGTCCCGCAGACTCCGCAAAGCCCCCCTCCTGACCTCCCCCCGTTCCGGGTGGAGGAAATCCGTGCTCATCCGGACCTCGAGAACCATCCATTTCCTCAGGAGGAGAGGGACCGAGGGTGAGGTCGCAGGCCACGGGTGCTCCAACAGGTTGCGAAATCCGAAGGGCTTGACCTCGCGATGCTACTTCCGTAGCATCATGCTACTTTCGTAGCACAAGGAGCCCATGAGACCCACAGCCCATCTCGACCTCAGCCGCCGCGAGCGGCAAATCATGGAGGCGATCTACCGATTGGGGAGCGCCACCGTGGCGGACGTGATGGCCGAGATGCCGGACCCTCCGAGCTACTCGGCCGTGCGGGCCATGATCGGCAAGCTCGAGACCAAGGGGTATCTCGAGCACCGGCAGGAAGGCCCGCGGTACCTCTATCTCGCCACCGTCCCTCGCCAGGAAGCGCGCGAGTCGGCGCTCGAACGGCTGGTGCGGACGTTCTTCGACGGTTCGACTGAAAAGGCGGTCACCGCTCTCCTCGACAGGTCGTCCGGAGAGATGAGCGACGAGGAGCTCGACCGCCTCTCCAATTTGATTCAAGATGCCAAGAAAGGGGGAAGGTGATGCTCGACGTCTGGCTCGCGGCGCTCCTCGATTCCACGTTCAAGGGGCTCACCCTCTGCCTCGCCGCCGGCGTGGCGGCCCTGCTGCTCAGGCGCTCCTCCTCCGCCGCCCGGCACCTGGTCTGGCGGCTGGCTTTCACCGGATTGCTCGCCCTCCCGGCGCTCGCCACTCTGCTGCCCGCGTGGCGGGTGCCGCTTCCCGGCTTCCCGCAGGTGGCACGGGTTGCCGCGGCGATGCCGGCCGGGCCGAGCATTCCTGCCAGCACGGCGGTAGATCCTGCCCCCTCGCGGGAGGGGACAAGCCCCTCCCCTACTTTTACAGAGGCCAGCGCTGAGCCTCGCGGATGGGATCTCTCCTGGCAAGCTATCGCGTTTGGAATCTGGCTGCTGGGCGCCTTCGCGGTGCTCGGGTCGCTCGGGATCGCCCTCCTCCGCGTCAGATGGCAGGGGCGGCGCGCGCGGCCGATCGAGGACGCGGCCTGGATCGGGCTCCTGCGCCAGATCCGCGCCGAGCTGGGCGTCGGCCGCCCGGTCGCGCTGGTCGAGGGTGGCGACTACGCGATGCCGATGACCTGGGGGTGGCGCCGGCCCGTGGTGCTGCTGCCGGCCGGGGCCGAGGCGTGGCCCGAGCCGCGGCGGCGGGCCGTCCTCCTCCATGAGCTCGCCCACATCGCCCGGCGGGATTATCCGACGCAGCTCGCCGCCGAGGTGGTCCGCGCCCTCTACTGGTTCAACCCCCTGGTCTGGATGGCGGCCCGCAATCTGCGGATCGAGAGCGAGCACGCCTGCGACGACCGGGTGCTCGCGGCAGGCGCCCGCCCCTCCGACTACGCCGGCGACCTGCTGGACATCGCCCGCTCCTTGCGCGCTCTCCGGGCCGCCGCGCCCGCCGGCCTCACCATGGCCCGCCCCTCGCAGCTCGCGGGCCGGCTCCTCGCCGTGCTCGACTCTCGCCGGGACCGCAGCGGGGTCTCGCGCCGCCTCGCCTTCCCAGCCTGGCTGATCGCCGCCTGCGTGGTGCTCCCCCTGGCCGCCCTGGCGCCCTTCGCGCCGCGCGGCTCCGGTCATTCACGATCGATCAGCCATGAGGACATCAACGGCACCCAGACCTTCCAATGGCGGGAAGACGATCACCGGATCAAGATCCGGACGGAAGGCAAGATCGATCTCAACGAGGACTGGACCGGCATCGTCGGCCTCGCGCGCGGAGCGGAGATGCGCATCGAGGAAGAGATGGGAGGGACTACCCGCCGCCTCGACGTCGAGCCCGGAAGTGACGGCCGGCCCGTCTATACCTGGAAGGTCGACGGCACGGAACGCCCGTTCGACGCCGCGGGCCAGAAGTGGCTCCAGGGCATGCTCCAGCAGTTCGTCCGCGGCACCGGCTACGCCGCCGACGAGCGGATCGCCACGATCCTGAAAAAGCAGGGGCCGGAAGGAGTCTTCGCCGAGATCTCCCAGATCCCGGGCGATTACGTGAAGGCGATCTACTTCAAGAAGCTGCTCGCTCACCGCGAGCTGGGGGCTCCCGTCGTCGAACGGGTCCTCCGGCAGGCAGGGCGGGAGATCAAGTCGGACTACGAGCTCTCGCAGACGCTCAGCGCCGCGGCCGAATCCCAGCCGCTGACCGAATCCTTGTCCACCGCGTATGCCGAGGCCGCGGGGTCCATCGAGTCCGATTACGAGCAGAAGCAGGCGCTCACCGCCCTCGTGAGCCGCGGCAGGCTCACCCCCGCCACCCTGGCCATGGTGCTGCGGTCGGCCCACGGGATCGAGTCCGACTACGAATGCGCGGAGCTGCTCACCGCGGTGGCCGGAAAAAACCGGCTCGGCGACCCCGTCGCTTGGCGCGCCTATGCCGAAGCGGCGAACACGATCGGCGGCGACTACGAGCGCCACCGGACCCTCTCCGCGGCGGTCAAGACCGGGAGCCTCTCCCAGGATTCCCTCCTCGGATTGATCCAGTCCGCCCGAGGAATCAAGTCCGACTACGAGCGCGCCTCACTGCTGGTCGAGATCGCCGGCCAGTACAACCTCTCCGGCGCCCCCCGCGACGCCTACCTCGAAGCCGCTCGCTCGATTCCTTCCGAGTACGAACGGCAGCGGGCACAGGCGGCCCTGGTGGAGAGGGAGGGGCGGTAGGAAAAGGCAACAGAAGGCGAAGCCCCGCCCGGGCATCAATGCCCGGACGGGGCGGAGGACCCTTCTCGCCGCCCCCTACTTCACCAGCAAACTCTTCCCATCCAGATTCGTCGTCGGCTTCACCTTGTAGAAGTCGAGGATGGTCGGCATCACGTCCCCCATGTAGGCACCCTGGGCGTTCAGCTTGAAGTTGCTGAACAGGATTCCCTGAACGAGCGGCGGATAGACCGAGCAGTGATCGCCGCTCCAGACGTCCAGGTTGGGCTCGGTGATCGTCTTGGCGATGCCGCCCAGACTGTCCTGCCAGCCCACGCGGTACCCCTCGCTGTTCGACGGGATGAGGTCAGGGATCAGCACCGGATCGTAGACGCCGTTATAGGCCTCGTCGCGGGTGAAGACGTGCGCCACCGGATGCTCGCCGGTCTCGGCGTCGACGAACGCCTCCAGACCCTGCTTGATCTGGGCGGCCACCTGCTTGTACTCATCTCCCGGCTTGACGATCCCCTTCGCCTCGCGCCCCGCTTCGTTGATGTAGATCTGCCCGAGGCCGAGCGCATACGCCTTGGTCTTCGACCAGTCGACGTTGACGAAGAAGTTCCCCTGATCGAAGAGGTCCTCCAGATTCATCCGCTTGGCGTCCTGGCCGTTGAGGGTCATGAAGCCGTTCTGCACCAGCCAGGTGTTGTAGTTCATGCCACGACGGAAGGAGGTGAAGCCGTGGTCGGAAACGACCATGAGAGCCGCCTCCGGCCGCTTCGCCATGGTGTCCCCCACGATGCGGTCCATGTCCTGGTAGGCCTGGAGGATCGAGCCCCCCCACTTCGCCGCCCCCTCCGCGTTGTAGAGCGGATGCTTGGGGTCGATAAAGCGATACATGATGTGCTGCACCCGGTCGGTAAACTCGAAGTAGTGGACGAGCACGTCCCAGTCGTCCTTCGCCAGGGCGCCGGCGAGGATCTCCTTGTCCTTGTCCACCGTCTGCCTGACGTCGTCGAGGAAGGTCTGCTCGTCGATCGTCCCCGCTTTGGGGGACCAGGTATCGATCATCCAGCCGCGGGTCTTGAACAGGCCGTGCTCGCGGGTGAGATCCTTGACGAAGCCGGGGGGCGTGGTGATGGCGAGGCCCGGCGGCAGGTTTGTGGGATCGATGTCGAGCGGCGAGAGGTAGAGCTTGATCTCGGGGTCGAGCGCCAACAGCTTGAACTTGCCGATGCCATTGGCCTTGATCAGCGAGTTGAAGGGGAAGGCGAAGTGCGCCCAATCGCTCCACTCCCCGGCTTTCAGCGTGATGTCGTTGCCCGAGACCTGGATGCGCAGGCTCTTGCGGTCCGGAGCCACCGTCAGGGTCATCGGAATCTTGATGTAGTGGGCCTCCGACTTCTTGTGGAACAGCTCGTCGGGCACCTCCTTGATCTCGGTCTCGATGGTCCCCTTGTTGTCCACCAGCTCGACGATCTCGACGGAGAAGTCGCCACCCCCCTTGGGAGTGAAGAACAGCTCGGAGGTGAAGTAAAAGGGCTTGCCGATGCGCTGCGAGAGGTCCGGCACGCCGAGCCCGGAGAGCAGCTCGCCGTGCTCGAACTCCTTGGGCGGGAAGGTGACCGGAATCCGCATCACCTTTACCCGCTTGCCGGCCTGACCGAGGAGCTGCCAGAAGGTGTCGCCATGCTGGTTGTTGATCGCGATCGGCCGCTCCGCCGGCAGTAGCCGACCCGCCGCGACCCCCGTCCCCACTCCCGCCGCGATCGCCAGCACTCCGGCGATCGCCGCCGCCAGGGCCGGACGGAGCCGGAAAAGCCTGAGGATCAGCAGGAAGAGCAGCCCCACCACTACCGCCGCGATCAGGCCGAGCACCCAGCCGTTGTTCTTGCCGAAGAGGAAGGCCGCATGCCCCTCCTGGGCCGCCGCGAACTCGGGCTTGTACTGCTTGGGATCGCGCTTGAGGAAGTCGAAGACGCCGTGCCGGCCCGGGTTGAGGCCGGTCGAGAAGGTGGACCAGGAGACCGGCGTCTGCGATGGGATCGTCGGCCGCAGCGGCGAGAAGCTCCCCTGCGCGCGGAGCTTGGCGAGGTTCGGCAGCTTCCCCTCGTTCATCCACCGCTCGGTGAGCTTGGCGTCGGCGCCGTCGAAGCCGAGGATGATCAGCTTCTTGGAAGATTGCTGCGCGGCGAGCGGCGCCGAGGCGAACGCGGCCAGGGCAAGAAAGACCAGGAGCAGGGATCGGACGTTCGAATTCATATGCGAAGGATTCCCAGAATCAGGGTTGGCGAAGCGTGAAGGGGGGATTCTAGCAAACCGCGCAACCCGGCCCGCTATGACATCGTATGAGAGACTGGACGACGAACCCCGTGAATCCCCGCCCGCCAATCCTCCGACCGCTCCTGACCCTCGGGCTCGGCGCCCTCGCGCTCGCCGGCGGGATCGCGCTGGCGCTAGCCTGGCTCCCCGAATGGCACTCCGGCCTGCTGAGCAAGGACGCCTACGTTCAACGCTACCGGGATCTGGCCGCTCGGGCCGGCGTGCGGCTGACGCCCGGGAAGCCGCGAGTCTTTCTCGCCGGCAAAGACTCCGACAACGATTCGGACGAGGATTCGAGCCGGACGTCCAAGCGGCTGGACCGTGCCGGGGTGGACCTCCAGACCAGGCTGGGCGCCGGCCTGCGGATCACGGTCTTCCACCCGGCCCTCCTGGCCGGCGAGAGGTCGTCGCGGCGTCTCCAGATCGATCTGGCTCCCGGGGGCGAGCCTCTGGCCCTGAGCTGGCTCAGTGCGAAAGGGCCGGTCCCGCGCCAGCAGATCGACGCCATGGTCCGCCTGCTGCTCGCCCCTGGAGAGCGCCTGGGCGAGCGCCGTTCGCTCAAAGGGGAAACCGAGGTCGCCTACGACGTGCCCGGGAGCGATCCGCCCCAGCGGATCGACGTCAAGATCGGGAACGGCGGCGCCGCGAGCCTTCGCCGGCAGGTCCTCGGTCGCCATCCGGACGAGGACCGCTGGACCGATTCCGCCCCCTTCGTCCTGCCCGTGATGAGCTCCGTTCTCTGCGTGCTTGTCACGACATGGCTCTTCTTCCGCCTCCTCTACCGCCGGCGGATCGACTTCGCCAACGGCCTCTTTCTGGCCACCATCAGCTTCGTGGCCACGCTCGCCGGAGCCGCCGCGGCGGCTTCATGGCAGGAGGGGGCCGGCAACGCGGCCGGAGCGATTTTCCTTGCGCTCTGTCTCGTGGCGGCCTGGTCGGCCGGCGAATCGTTCCTGCGCTCGATCCAGCCCGGGTTCACCACCAGCCTCGACCTGCTGCGGGCACGCCGCCTTGGCCCCCGGGGTGGACGCGCCCTGCTCTACGGACTAGGCCTGGGAGCCCTGCTGGCCGGGTTCCGCCTTGCGAGCCTGTCGCTCGTCGCGGCACTGCCGGGCGCCTGGCCGATCGGCCTGAGCCTGAGCGTCCCCGTCCTCAAAATTGCGAACCCCTTCAGCGACGGCGTTCTGACCGCCGCGGTGACCGCCACGATCGTCGCGCTCACCCTGCGTTTTCTACCCGAACGCCGAGCGTCCTCGGTGGCTCTCCTGCTCGGCTTCCTCGCCGTCGTGCCGTTCGTTACCCCTTTTCAGCCCTGGCCGGTCCAGATCCTGATCGCCGTGGCCCAGGGCGCCTTCCTGGTCTGGGTCCTCCGCAGGTTCGGCCTCACCGCCCTGCTGATCACGGCCATCGCCTCATTCCTTCTTCCGGCCGCGGTCTTCTCGCTCCGCCATTTCGCCTGGCTGCCCGTGCCCGCCGTGGTGACGGCCGGCTCGGCCGCCGCGCTGCTGGCGCTGGGGTGGATCGGGCTCAGCCGGTCCGAGCAGATCGAGCGCGAGGGGCGTCAGCTCCCCGCCTTCCTCCGCCGGATCGAGGAGGAAGATCGCCTGCGCTACGAGATGGACCTCCTCTCCCGCATGCAACTCGGCCTGCTGCCGGAGGGCCCCCCCACGATCGAGGGGTGGGAGATCGCCGTGCGCTCGCTGCTGGCGACCGAGGCCGGCGGCGACTTCTTCGACTTCCTGGACGAGGAGGGGCGTCTCTGGGTGGCCGCCGGCGACGTGGCCGGCCATGGCTACTCCTGCGCCATCGCTCAGGCGATGACGGCCGCCGCCCTGACCAGCCTCATCCATCCGGGAGTGACCCCTGCCGGCGTGCTGCACAGCGTCGACCGCGTGCTGCGCCGCAACCGCGCCCACCGCAACTTCACCACCCTGGCCCTGCTGCGCCTCGACCTCGCCACCGGCGAGGGAACCCTCGCCAACGCCGGTCACCCGTTCCCGCTGCTCGCCGCGGACGGCGAGGTCGCCGAGATCGCCCTCTCCGGGCTCCCCCTCGGCCAGGGACCGGACCGGCGCTACACCGAGACCCCGATCCGCATCCCCCCCGGCGGCGTCCTCCTCTTCTGCTCGGACGGGCTGTTCGAGGCCACCGACTGGCAGGGGAACGCTTACGGCTACGACCGCCCGCGCGAGCTGCTGCGGACCCTCGGGGATCGCCCGGCCAACGAGATCCTGGAGGCCCTCTTCGCCGACTGGCGGCACTACGCCGGCTCGGACGGCCCGCCGGCGGACGACACCACGGTGCTGGTGCTGAAGCGGCTCAAGCCCAATGCCGTTCATTTAAGGCGTTCTTAGAGTTTTTCTATGTAGGGGAGGGGCTTGTCCCCTCCCTCGCCCCGGAGGGGCGAAATTGAGGAGTCGCCCTTTCAGGGCGAGGGAGGGGACAAGCCCCTCCCCTACATTCAGAATGCCTTAAATGAACAACATGGGCTTTAGCTTCTCCGCAGCCGGAGCTCGAAGCTCGCCCCTTCCTCCGCTCCTTCCTGGGAAGCGACCAGCCGGAGGTCGCCGCCCATCTGGCGGGCGAGGCGGCGGCTGAGCGCGAGCCCGAGCCCGACCCCGGGAGCCGAGCCGGCGGCGCGGGCGGCCGAGCGGTGGAAGGTGCGGAAGATCCGCCGCCGCTCGCGCGGCTCGATCCCCGGGCCGTGGTCGTGGAGCCGGACGATCGCGCGGCGCCCCCGCAGGGAGATCGCCAGGCGCAGCGTCGGCTGGGCCGGGTTGGGAGCGTACTTGCAGGCGTTATCCACCAGATTGAAGAGGATCTGCTCGGCGCTCGCGAGGTCCACGCGCACCCGCTCTCCGGACAGCTCGGGAGAGGCCTCCACGTTCAAGGCGAGGCCCGCCTGCGCCGCACGCTCCACCAGACGGGGGACGCTCCGCTCCAGGAGATCCCCCAGCGGCAGACTCTCGACCCGCGCCGCCGCTGCCCGCCGTTCGAGCCTGGAGAAGGTCAGCACGTTCTCTACCAGGTGCCCGAGGCGGTCGGCCTCGCGCTTGAGGGTCTCGAGATAGGACGGCCGCTCACCCGGGGGCACCATGTCGTCGAGCAGCATCTCGGTGTACAGGCGGAAGGTGGTCAGCGGCGTGCGCAGCTCGTGGGTGACCGCCGAGACGAAATCGGCGCGCCGCTGGCTGAGCGTCACCGCCCCTTTCAGCAGGCTGCCGACCCCCACCAGCCCGAGCAGGGCCGCGCCCCAGGCCGCGGCGAGGCTCAGGCGCACCGGCGTCCAGTCCTGCGGCTCCGTCTCGAGCATGGGGCCGGGGATCAGCCGCGCCGGCAGCAGCGCCAGCCGCCGGCCGGGGTCCGCCCCGTCGTGCTCGCCCACCGGCTGCAGGCTGGACGCGGGAGCGACCGCCTCGACCTGTCCCAGCAGAACGGCGCGCAAGGCTGGCCAGTCGAGCCAGGAGCCCTGGAGCAGACGCTCATCGCCGCGGCGGACGCGCCGCAGGAGAACCAGATCGCCGTCCAGCCAGCGGGCCTCGAAGGCCGACTCCACCTCGACGCCAGGCGGCGCGCTCGCCGGCCGCGCCAGCGTGGCCTGCCGGCCGAGCTCCTGGCGGCGCTGGAAGGAGAGGGTGTTGAGCGCCTCCTGCGTGTACTGCAACTGCTGACCGTCCTCGTTGCAGAGGACGTCGATTGGATCGGTCGGCATGCCCGGCGTCGACGGGAAGCTTGCCCAGGGCTCGTGCCCCGCCAAGACCATCGCGAGATCCCGCGCCATGGGCTGTGCCGGCGCGGCCGGCGCGGCCGGCTTCTTCGGGGCCGGGGCTGGCGCCGGCGCGAGCAGCGCCTGCTGAACCGGCACCTTCGGAATCTGTGGGGCCTTCGGGCGTGGCGGCTGCTCAGGGATCGGCAGCGCCGCCACCCAGCGCGGCGCGGCCAGCGCCGGCTCGGCGCGCAGCCCGCGGTCGGCGCCCACCTCGAAGCGGGCGTGGACCAGGCCCCGCGGCAGGCCCGCCGGTTCAGACGCCGCACGGAACCGCGCTGCCGGCCGCGTGTTCTCCAGCGCGATCAGCCCCGTCAGCGTGGCGTCCAGGCGCCAGAGCGCGATCCGGACGTTCTCCTCCTGCGTGGCGCGCTGGAGCGCCGCCGCCTCCGACCGTTCGAGCGCCAGAGTCATCGCGGTGATGCGCGCCAGGGCGCCGAACAGCACCAGGGCGCTGACGGCGAAGGCGGCGGCGACGAGCAGCGGCCGGCGGATCACGAGCTCAGCCTGTACCCTTTGCCGCGCACGGTGACCAGCACCTCCCGGCCCCCCAGCTTCTTGCGCAGGCGGGCGATGGTCATGTCCACCGAGCGGGTCGCGATCAGATGCGGCTTCTGCTGCCAGACCCGCGCCAGCAGCTCGTCGCGCGAGACCAGGCGGTCGCCGCTCTTCGCCAGATAGCGCAGCACGTCGGCCTCCAGCTTCGAAAGCTCCTCGCGACCGCCGCCGTCGAGCCGCATCTCACAACGGTCGAGATCCACCTCGCCCGTCGCCAGCCGGAGGTGGCGGATCGGCTGCGGCCGTCCGGGCGAGCGCCGCAGCACCGCCTCCACCCGGGCCAGCAGCTCGCGGGCGCTGAACGGCTTGACCACGTAATCGTCGGCCCCCATCTCCAGCCCGCGCACGCGCTCCTCCTCCGCGCCGCGCGCCGTGACCACGATCACCGGCAGCGCCGGGTCCTCGCTCCGGATGCGCCGCAGGACCTCCAGCCCGTCGCGCCGCGGCAGCACCAGGTCGAGCAGCACGAGATCCAGATCCCCGGCGAGGGCGAGCTCCGCGCCCGCGACCCCGTCCCCGGCCTCCCGCACCTCGTACGCGGCATGGCGCAGCGCCGCGACCATGCCGCGCCGGATGGAAAAATCGTCTTCGATCACCAGAATCACGCGCGCCGTCATCTTCGATGTTCCCGATCCGATGGTAACTGATTTCCCGCCCGGCACCCCGAAACGTTACGTTGCCGTTACGTTGCGCGCCGCGGCGGAGGCTATCGTGGGACTGGTAAAAACGTTTCGGCAAGGAGGCCGCGCATGCGCACGAAAATCGCAACCGTCTATCTGGTTTTAATCGCGTTTCTCTGCGGCGGCGCCATGCTCGCGGAGGCGGGGAACCGCAACCTCGCGGCTCTTGCCCGCGTGGCAATCCAGGGGGGAGCCACCGGCGCCGTCGCCGCGTCAACCCCAACACCCAAGGCCGAGGCGCCCGACACTTCCTACATTCCTTGGGCGATCTTCCAGGCGACCCCGGGATCCCTGAGCGACTGGATCAACCTCAGAGGCAATAACGGCCTGATCAGGACGGCGTCAAAGCCCGAGTGCTGAACGCGCCGTGGATCGCAGGGTTGCCACGCGTCCAGAGAACGGTCTGGCGGATACGATCGATCCGCCAGCCGTCCGGCGTGCGCGCGCAGCCGTGCCAGTAGTGTCCGGCGGTGTCGAAGGTGTCCGCTCCCGCCGGCGCTGTGGGAGCGATCCGATGGATCAGGAACGCCGAGAAGCATTCCGCCCGATCCCCCGCGAGCGTCACTTGGTGATTCGTCGAGAGGTGCTGTGTCTTCAAAGCCGAGAGCGCCGAAGCCCGGGCGGCGACGTAGGAATCCGCCGTTACCGTCCTCGAAGGCTCGCCCCGGAAAGCCGAGTAGTCCACGAAGATCTCCGCCGCCAGACAGGTCCGTAGCGCGCTCCAGTCCCGCAGATCGAAAGCGTTGGCGAAGCGGACCACGAGATCGCGGACGGCTTCGCGGTCGAGGAGGTCGCGCAGTTGGGAATCGGTATTCATGATGCCGTAGCCTCGCCGCCCGGGATTGAAATCCCGGGCTACCGACAATCGCCCCTCCCCGGGGCTCTGCGAGGAAGTCCCGGATGGGACGACCGTGGGTAGCCCGGGATTTCAATCCCGGGTGCAGGCCGCCGCCGCTCCAATCACAGAGATCCCCCCTACCGGCTCTTCGGCGCCAAGATCGCCGCCAGCAGATCCGGCCGCGAGGCGTCCCTTTCGAGGTGCGGGTAGCGCTCCCCCTCGTGATAATTCACCTGGAAGGTCTTGAGCACGTCCCCGTGCAGGGCGGCGATGGTGATCGGCGCGGTCGACGTCTTCGCCGCCTGCACTGCCGCCGGGACGGCCTCCGGCGCCCAGGCCCGGCCGCCGACGGCGACCAGCTTCATCCCCGGTCCCAGCCCCGCCTCCCAGGCCGGCGAGCCGATGACGATGTCGTCGATGGTGCCGTCGTCCTTCAGCCAGACGCCCAGGGAGAAGCTCTCGTCGATCCGCTTTCCACTGCGGGCGCGCAGCTTCTGGAATTCGTTCGGCTGGTCCGTATAGACCAGCTTCCACCCCGCGCCCTCGATGCCGCCGAGCGGCGCGCGCGGCTGGACGGCGTAGACGCGCTCGGCGAAGAAGCCGCGCCAGTCATGAGGCACGACGGCTCCCAGCGCGGCGTAGAGGTCATCCGCTGTATATGGCTTGAGCGCTGGGCCCGTCGAGGCGCCGCCATGGAAGGCGCGGCAGAAGTCGTCGAGCGATTTCTTCCCGTTGCTTTTTTGACGCAGGATCGTGTCGGCCTCGAGCCAGATCAGCCCGGACTCGTCGTAATAATCGAGGGTGCGGCGAGCGGTGGTCCACGCCGCGGGCAGGCCGGAGAGGATCTGCACCGACTCCGCCGTATCGGCCAGCGGCCGCCACCGCCGCCCCGGCCGGTTGCGGTCCTGATTGGCGGCGACCCAGGCGAGGTACTCGCGGGTCTGCTCGACGCTGCGGATGCCGCTCCGCGTGGTCAGCAGGACATCCCCCAGATAGCGCGTCAGCCCCTCGTAGGTCCAGAGCAGCTCGGTGCGCAGCGCCTCCTGCGGATCGCGGGTCGCGAGCCCCGCCGGGCGGCGGTACTTGCCGTTCCAGGAGTGGGTGTACTCATGCGGCAGAAGATTTCCCTGGCGCAGGAGCTGGGCCTCGTCCGTGAACATATCCGCCGGCCCGCGGTTGTCGCTCGACTCGTGATGCTCCAGGCCGTTGTGATCGAGCGTGTCGCTGAGCGCCAAAAGCCAGTGATAGGCGCGGTAGTGGCGCGCCCCGTAGAGCGCCAGAGCCTCGGCCGGCACCCGGCGGTAGGCGGCCAGCCGCTCCTCGGGCACCGCCAGCGAGGCGCGCTGATCGGCCGCCATGCTGAGATAGACCGGTGCCTCCGGGGGCCCCATCTCCAGAGTCTCGAAGATCTCGCCCGCGAGCACCGGCGAATCGATCAGCGTATAGAGGGTGGTCGGCTCGAAGGTCACCGCGCCGTCCTTCCCCCCTCCGCCGGCCGCGACCGCAAGCGCCGAGTCGTACCGCCAGCCGGCCGGCAGGCGCAGGCTCGCGCGCACCGGGATCTCCATGGCGCTCGTGCCCAGCGGATATACGAGAAGATCGTGCCAGTCGACGATCAGCAGGTGTGGCGTGGCGTTGGGGGTCTCCCCGTAGCCGCCGCCTCCGATACTTTCGGGAGGCGAGAGATAGTCGAGCGCCACCTCCACCTCCCGCGCCCCGGCCGGCACCTCGACCCGCACCAGGAACATGTCGAGAGGATCGCGGCGCCAGGCGAGGGTCTTACCCCCCGCCGAGACCGTGAACCCCGCCACCTGCATGATCGGCCCGCTCGGCGCGTGCTCCCCCTGCACCCACTTCGGATAGGCGAGGGTGAGAGCCCCCGGCGCGGCGGGGATCGTCAGCCGCGAGTGGAACACCCCGCGCGGGGCGTCCGTGGCATCGACCGCCAGCTCCAGAGGGCGGGGCTCTGCCGCGAAGGCCGCGGTGGAGGAAAACAGGACGGCGATCAGGGTCAGGCGCGGCAGGTTCCGGAGGCTGGGCATCAGGCTTCTCTCCTCGTCAGGATGCCGGATGCTAGCAGCCTCGCGCCAGGACAGGAACGGCACCGTCCAAAGAAGGCGTCAAGGACGAATGATCCCCCGGTCAGGCGATCGCCGTGATGCGGACCTTGTGGAACAGCCAGCCCGCGTCGTCGCCGGTCGCATTGCGCTGCTGGAGGGCGGCACCATAGGAGGTGATCCCCTCGAAGCTCGGCACCAGCGCCGTGATGACCTGGCTCTTGTCGATCGAGATGTCCTGGAAGGTCGCCAGCGGATAGGAGAACACGCGGAACTTGTAGGTCTTGGGCTGGTTCAGCGTGATGTGAAACTCGACCAGATGCGTCTTGTTCTTCTTGATCTGCGTGAACTCGACCTGGAGGCCCGGAAAGACCGCGCCCTGAAACGACGAGCTGAAGATGGCGATGTCATTGCTGGGCAGCGGATTGGACATCACCATCATCGAGGAAAAGAAGGTGAGGAACCCCTTGGCGCTGCTCGGCTTCGAGGGCCTCAGCTCGATTAGCGTGCTGCTCAGCGCCTCGGGCCGCACCTCGAGCAACCGCGCCCGCTGGATGTCGGTGAGCTCCTTGACTCGGAGCCGGTCCAGCTTCTTGACGTCGATGTTGAGCTTGTCCATGGACTCCAGCCTGAGGGTCTTGATCTGCTCGCTCGCCACGTCTCACCTCCCAAGAAATGAGCGGGTGATCGTTCACCCGTTTCAGAGTTACGACCTCTTAGGCGCGGACCGGCGGCAACTCGTTACCGTGGGATAAGCTTCCTGGCGATGGACGAGAAGAACGGCCTGCCGATCCTTCCCTTCGCCTCCCAGGGGGATTGGGAAACCTGGCTCGCCAAGCACCACCGGACGTCCAAAGGCCTCTGGCTCAAGATGGCGAAGAAGGCCTCGGGGATCGACTCGATCAACTACGCGGAGGCGCTGGACGTCGCCCTCTGCCACGGCTGGATCGACGGCCAGAAGGGGGCGTTCGACGACACCTTCTGGATCCAGAAGTTCACGCCGCGCGGCCCGCGGAGCAAGTGGTCGAAGATCAACGTCGACAAGGCGCTGGCGCTGATCGAGGCCGGCCGCATGAAACCGGCGGGCCTGGCGGAGGTCGAGAGGGCCCAGAGCGACGGCCGCTGGGAGCAGGCCTACGATTCGCAGAGCAAGGCGACCGTGCCCGAGGATCTGCAACGCGAGCTGGACAAGAACCCCGAGGCGGCGAAATTCTTCGCCACCCTGAACAGCGCGAACCGGTACGCCGTGCTCTACCGCGTCCACGAAGCCAAGAAGCCGGAAACGCGCGCGCGGCGCATCGAGAAGTTCATCGACATGCTGAACCGGCACGAAAAGGTGCATCCCTAGGGGGGCCCGTCATGCTCAAGCTCCACGTCGTCATCGCCAGCACCCGCCCCGGCAGGATGGGCCCCGCCATCGCGCAGTGGTTCCATGAATTCGCCGTGGGTCACGGCAAGTTCGAGGTCGAGCTGGTGGACTTGGCCGATCAGAACCTGCCGCTCATGGACGAGCCGGCTCACCCCCGCCTGCAACAGTACGAGCATGCGCACACCAAGGCCTGGAGCGCGAAGGTCGAGGCGGCCGACGCCTTCGTCTTCGTGACGCCGGAGTACAACTACAGCGCGCCGCCGTCCCTGATGAACGCCCTCGACTATCTGTACAAGGAGTGGAACTACAAGCCGGCCGGCTTCGTCAGCTACGGCGGCATCTCAGGCGGCATCCGCTCAGTGCAGATGCTCAAGCAGATCGTCACCACCCTGAAGATGATGCCGCTGGTGGAAGCGGTGCCCATCCCCTTCTTCTCGAAGCACATCGACGACACCGGCATCTTCGTGCCGAACGAGATCCATCAAAAGTCCGCCGCCGACATGCTCGACGAGCTGCTCAGGTGGGCCGAGGCCCTGAAGCCGATGCGGCCGGCGGGCTGAACACCGCTCGCCGCCGGATTCTTGTGGGTCAATACGCGCTCGTTGTATCTCGCCGGAGATTTTCCGTCGACAGAAAATGGATTTCGTCCAGCGCGCCGGACGCCGGTGTCCTTCCAGAGGACATCCGGAGCCCCGTTCCACGTCCCATCTCCCAGGAAAGATGCGTTCCGGCCCGCTGGCAGAAGGTTTGCTCAAGGGCGGAACGTACTCTCTGAGAGGAGCTGGCATGGAAGATCGTCTCCAGAAGCTGCGTCGCGTCACCCGCGCGGGCCTTCTGCTCGCCGGGATCGGGTCCGCCGTTGCGCCCATCCATGCCGGGCAGAGCTTGAAGGACCTGTACTGCCAGCGCCCCGACAGTCTGACCGCGGCCCAGCGGATCGCCCTCTGCGAGCCGGAGCCCGCGCGGCGGCTGGAACAGGATCTTGGCGTGCCGGCGGATCTCGCGCCACGTCTCGCCTCCCTGGCGGTTCGCAACTTGGAGTTGCACGCGACCGGCCTGGAGACCTTCTCCGAGGCGAAGCTGCGGGCCCTGGAATCCGATCTGGTGGACCTGCTGCGCGAAAACCCGGACTTCGCGGTCGCGCGGGAAGAAGTACGATCTTTCTACCACCACCGGAGCCTGATCCCTTCTCCCGCCCTCCTCGATCTGGTCGCCGGATCCGCGGCGCCGGAACAGCTCGCGCTGGCCCTCGTGGACTCCGAGGAATTCGCGTGGTCGCCGGCCCAGAACAGAATCTTCGCCCTTTTGTTGAGGGCACACCCGGACCAGCCGGCGCTCTGGATCAAATCGTCGCGGCTGAACACGAGCACGCCTTGGCGCATCGCCTGCCTCGAGGAGGCGCTGCGGCGGCTGGACTCCCGGGAGAGCGATGCCGTCCTGGCCGTGCGCGCCAGCCTGCTCCAGATCGAGGTGGAGGCAGGGCTCGGCGAGCGGGCGGTGGACACCTGGCGCGGGATGCCCGCGAGCCAGCGCGCCCGGTTGCTGGCGAGGAGCGGCCGGGAGATCCAGGCCACGATCGGCGGGCATGACTTCAAGGCCGACGCCACGGGCCTCGCACTCAACCTCGTCGCGGCCCACCTCCTCGCCGGCGACCTACGGGGAGCCGCCGCCCTCGAAGCCGCCTTGCCGGCCGCTCCTACCGCGCCCGCCGAGAAGTGGCTGGAGCCCATACGGAACGAAACCACCCGCGAGCTCCGGCTGCGCCGCGAGTTTTTCACCCGCTGGCTGCGACCGTCGCCCGACGACCCGTTCCTGCTACTGACCGGCATCATGAGCATGAGCGAGCGCTCCGCGCCGGCGGGTTCCCTCCTGCTGCTGAGCCGGCTGTCCGAGCGGGAGGGCTACCCCGCCCTGGCCCGGTTCGCGTCCGAAAAGGCCGTCTGGGTTTGGGGAAACCCCGCCGCGGCGATGGAGCTGCCGCCGGGGCTCCCCTCGCGCCTGACCGACAGCGTCCGGAGAATCGAGGCGGATCTGGCGAAGCTCCACGAGGAGGTGAAGGAGCGGGCCGCCACCGCGGAACGCGCCGTGCCACCGGGAGTGGTCGCCGCCATCGACAATCTGGTCGATGCGGGTGGGAGAAGCTCGACACCGGCCTTCCTGCTACCTGAACGGAAGATCACCCTCTTCGTGACCGACCGTGAGGGCCGCCGAGGATTCGCGATCTGGTACGAAGGGCCGCCCCGAGGGCCCAAAGGGGGGCAGGTCCGCCTCGAGAAGTCCGGCGACACCTGGTCGGGAATCCAGGTCGCCTTCTGGATCGCCTGAGGAGGCGCCCCCCTCCTCAGCGCTTCTTCCGTTGCTCCCCTTCGAGATGGAATCGATGCAGGAAGCGGTGGAAAACGGGCGCGAAGATCAGCCCGGCGACCGCCAGCACCGCGAAGCCGCAATAGAGCGAATACAGCCCCGCGAACAGTTTGCCGGCCGGCGTCCGGATCGGATCGGTCGGCCCCATGCCGCCCAGCAGCATCGAGGCGTTCAGGAACGAGTTGAGCCAACTCAGCCTTTCGAGCTCGTGATAGCCCACCATGCCGATCAGCAACGACACCGCCACGATCGCCAAGCCGATCGCGGTGCTGGTTGCAAGGCGGCTCAGAAAAGCCCGGGCGGGCAGCAGGGGTTCGGATTTGTGCTCGAATACGATCATCGCGCTATGGGGCCGGGGCTTCCTTGCCAGGGTCGTCCTTCCCAGGATAGTCGGCGGGGTTGACGTAATTGATCGTGAACGGACCCATGCCGTGGATCTGGATGGTCGCGCCGTCCTTGGTCCACGCAAAGTGACGCATCTCCGCCGGCAGCAGTGCGTAGCCGCCGGTGGCGAGGGGCTTCGCGGCGTTCGCGTCGAAGGTCTCCCCCATGCCGAGGGAAAGGGTGCCCGAGATCACGGTGACGTTCTCATCCGTGGGATGCCAGTGCGGCGCGATCTTGTAACCGGCGGGCATCCTGATGCGCATTACGAACGGACCCTGCTTTCCGGGACTGCCGGAGAGCACGGCCGTCTCAGCGCCTTTGCTGAGAGCGCCCGACGCCGGATTCCACTTCACCTGCGCGTCCTCGATCATGACGTGAGGGGAGGCGGGCTTGTGGTCCTGGGCCGCGGCCGGCATGACGCAGAGCAGAACCGCTGTTGTCACAAGCAGTCGGACGGATGTCATGGAATCTCCCTTGATCGTTGGTCCGGGCACCGAGGACATGTGCCAGCTTATGCCGCTCGCCGAAATCCCGTCAACGCGGGGGTGAGGCGCGCGCCCGGGGAGTGTCGGTGGCCTGCGACCTCATCCTCTATCTCCTTCTCCTAAAGGAGAAGGAGGACGACCCCGCGCCGGGTTGCCCGTAGGGTGCGCTGTGCGCACCTTTAACGGACGTTCTGGTGCGCACCCTACGAGCTCCCCCGGTTCTGCCAGGCCCTCCCTCTCCTTTAGGAGAGGGACCGAGGGTGAGGTCGCAGGCCACTGATGTCTCATCGGAGAGATGGACGCAAGAGGTTGGGCATCACCCCGGACCGGCCCCCCCCACCCGCCCCAGCTTGTCCGGATTGAGCACGATATAGATCTCGCGGATCAGACCCTCCTCAGCCGGAGAGCGGCGGCGGCGCAGGCCTCTCCCCCATCACGAAGCTCCCCTGTAGACGCCCTTGCGATCCCCAACCTTCACCACAGAGACGACAAGCTCCTGGTCGAGGATCGAATAAACGATGCGGTAACGGCCCGTTCGCACTCTGTAGAGCTCCTGGCGGCCAGAGAGCTTCTCGCATCCAAAGGGGCGGGGGTTCTCCGCCAGGGAACGGATCCGCTCGACGATTCGCTGGCGGTCCTGCTTTTGACCAACTCTCTCGATCTCTTTCGCCGCGGACTCCTTGATGACCAGCCTATATCTTGCCACGGTGCTGGAGGTCCTTCACGAGCTCCTCGAAGTCCAGCACGGGTTCGGTAGCGCGGTCTTCAAACGCATGGATGTCCTCGGCGTCCTCGACGAGCGCCAACTTCACCGCGTCGTTGACTAGGTCCGAGATCGTCCGGTCATTCGCGGCGGCCTTGAGCCGCAAAGCGCGGTGAATCTCGGCATCGAAGTAGACGGTGGCCCGCTTGACATCGCTCATGCCCCTCAGGATAGCGTCGTGACGTTTTGACGTCAAGACGCTATCATAGGAGGACGTGACAAGCGCCGGCCGGGTCTGCTAAATTGTTGTTTATAAACCCGCGACAAACGTCGCCGCCTCGCCCGAGGCCGCGTCGGTCTCCCTTCCGGGCAGGAGGAGAGGATATGAACGATCTTTCGTCATCCAGCGCACAGGCTTCATCCACTGTACAAAAAATGGGGATCCGGTTCACCGAGACCATGAAGGGGTACTTCTCGACCTCGGTGAAGGACGACTACAAGCGGGCGGAGGAGCAGGGCAAGCAGTCGGGCTCGGCCATGCAGTTCACGCTGACCATCGATTCCGACGACCTCGACGCCATGATCGAGCAGCCCGAGCACGCCGCCGGGATCACCGGCACGGTTACGGCCAGCGCGCTGTCGGCCCAGCCGCTGACCGTTACGGAAGGGACGTTCAACCTCTTCGTCAGCAATCCCGAAGGGGTCGACCTGCGCAACATGGACTACCGCATGAAGCTGCGCTCGCAGGAGGGGAAGACCTTCTTCTTCAAGGGCTTCAAGCAGGTGGACGACGGCTCCCTGCTGCACCTCTGGCCGCAGACGACCACGCTCTACGTCACCGTCTATCAAGGGGACGACGAGAGCGGCCCGGTGGAGGGCACGGGCATCCTCCACATCGAGCCCGCCGACTTCCTGCACCAGATGACCACTCTCGAGGTCACCAACGCTCCCGACCGCAAGGCGGAGATCGCGGGGATCGCCCGCTTCGGCACCTTCTTCGCCGGCGTCCTGTTCCACGCCTACGGCGGCGTTTTCGTGCCGGAGACCTACTTCAATCCGGACGCGCCGCCACGCGAAAAGCGCCCGCTGAAGGTGGGCGCGCCCGAGATCCACTATTTCCGCACCAGCGACGGCGTCGAGCTGCGGCTGACCCGCTATCAGGGCGGGACCCGCGGGCCGGTGCTGATGGTGCACGGCGCCGGCGTCTCGAGCGAGATCTTCTCCACCGACCTGCCGGAGACCAACCTGCTCGAGTTCCTGTACGCCCAGGGCTTCGACCTCTGGCTGTTCGATTTCCGGGTCAGCGTCGCCCTGCCGGCGAGCCAGCAGCAGTCCAACGGCGACCAGATCGCCACCATCGACCACCCCGAGGCAGTGGCGGAGGTGCGGCGGCTCACCGGCGCCGACACCGTCCAGGCCGTGGTGCACTGCTACGGTGCCAACACCTTCTTCATGGGCCTGCTGGCCGGGATGCAGGGGGTACGCTCGGTGGTCTGCTCGCAGATCGCCACCAACCTGATCACGCCGCTGGCGACACGGATCAAGACCGGCCTCCACCTCCCGAACCTGATGGACGCCCTGGGGATCAAATCCCTCACCGCCTACGTCGACTCCAACGCCGACTGGAAGAGCCGCATCTATGACGAGGTGCTGCGCCTGCCGCCGATGCCGGCAAACCAGGAGTGCGACAGCCCGGTCTGCCACCGCATCACGTTCATGTACGCGCTGCTCTACCAGCACGAGCAGCTCGGCCAGCGCATCCACGACAACCTGCACGAGCTGTTCGGGGTGAGCAACATGGCGACTTTCGAGCACCTGGGATTGATGGTGCGCGAGAAGCAGGTGGTCTCCCATGACAACGAAGACGTCTACATGCCGCACATCGACCGGCTGGCGATCCCGATGCGCTTCATTCACGGCGCCGAGAACCGCTGCTATCTGCCGGAGAGCACCGAGCTCACCGTCGAGCTCCTGAAGTCCCGGAACGACCCGTCGCTCTACGATCGCTTCGTGATCCCCGGCTATGGCCACATCGACTGCATCTTCGGCCAGCACGCGGTCCGGGACACCTATCCGCTGATCCTCGAGCATCTCGAAAAGACGCTGTAAGGTTCCCGCGAAGCACGCAAAGGAGAACGATTCGTGAACGGTTATCTCCGCTGGTTCCGCTGGCTTACCTGGGTGGGGGTCGTGGCCAACCTGGGCTTCATCATTCCGTCGATCTTCGTGCCCGACCTCCTGGAGGCCACCCTGGGGCCGGGCTCGACGGCGGTCTCCTACGTCTGGCTGGCCCTGGCCGGCGTCGTGCTGGCCATGGCCACGATGTTCTATCTGCCGGCCGCGGCCCACCCGCTGCGCTATCGCCTGTTCGCCTGGCTCTCGGTGGTGGGACGCGCCCTGGCCGCGATCTTCTGGCTCTGGCAGAACCCGCGCTGGAACCTCCTCGGCGTCCAGAACTTCTGGATGCTGGACGGCTCGTTCGCGGTGATCTTCCTGGTCCTGCTCTGGCTCGGCTACCGCAAGGGGGGTCCGCCGGAACCCGCCGTCGTCGATCCTCCCGCCGCCAGCGAGTCCGCCCTGAACGGCTTCCGCTGGGTGCTCTGGATCTCGGTCGCCTCCAACCTGGTGTTCGCGCTCTGGGCCCTGGCCTCCCCCACCACACTGGCGGACTGGCTCGGCGCCTCGAAGATGGCCTACACCTACCTCTGGCTCGGCAACGCCGGGCTGCTGCTGATCCAGACGACGATCTTCGCCGTCCCCACCGCGGCACGGCCCCTGCGCTACCACGTCTACGCATGGCTGGCGGTGATCGCGCGGGTGATCGGGTGCCTGTTCTGGCTGGCGGCGTGGCGCCGGTGGAGCCTCGACGGCCCGCCGCTCCTCCTCGGAGTGATCCAGGGCCTCCTCGCCGTGGTCCTCGGCGTGCTGCTCCAGCGCGGCCTGCCGGAGCCCTACCGCCTGAGCGCCGCCAACCTCTCGCGGATCTTCCGGACGGGAGCCCGGAAGGCGGCCGCGCCCTTCCGCTCGCCCGTCGTGGCGGCGGTGGCGGTGGTCCTGCTGCTCGCTCTCGGCAGCGTGGGCTACGTGCTCTACACCTATCTCATGAAGGTCGAGCCGGACCAGGTCTTCGCGGACCCGGCCGATCAGTTCAAGTACGGGGCGATCGGCCTGAGTATGGCCAACCGTGTCCCCACCTATCTCTGGGAGGTGATGCCGGAGGTCTGCCCCGACCTGCTGCCCGGCAAGAAGAACGGCTGGGCCTCGTTCGGCATTCTCTACGAGCCCGGGAAAGACATGCCCGTAGGCTTCTCCCAGCGGCATATCGGCTATCCCAGCGTCGAGCCCAACTGCGCCCTCTGCCATACCGCCAGCTACCGCGCGTCGGAGACGGCCAGCCCGCAGCTCATCCTGGCCGGCTCGGCCCACGAGCTCGACCTGGAGTCGTTCCAGTGGTTCCTCTATAACTGCTCCAGCGATCCGCGGTTCACGGCGGACAACCTCCTGGAGAAGATCGGCAAGCGGCACAAGCTCGGCTGGACCGAGAGTCATGTCTACCGCTGGGTGATCATCCCGTTCGCCAAGACCGGACTCGCTCAGCAGCAGGCCGGCTACTCTTGGCAGAAGAGCCGGCCGCCGCAGGGGCGCGGCCGCACCGACACCTTCAATCCGACCAAGATCACGGTGTTCCACATTCCGGACGACGGCACCATCGGCACCGTCGACCTGCCGGTGATCTGGAACCAGCGCGCGCGGGAGGGGATGCACCTGCACTGGGACGGCAACAACGACAACATCGTGGAGCGCAACTTCGCCGCCGCCATGGCGGTCGGCGCCACTCCGGATTCAGTGGTGATCTCCGACTTCAACCGCGTCACCCAGTTCGTCAAGGGGCAGCCGGCGCCAAAGTTCCCGTACCCGGTGGACGCCGCGCGGGCGGAGCGCGGCGGGGCCCTCTTCCAGGCGCAGTGCTCCCGCTGTCACGCCTTCGGCTCCCAGGGAGTGGGGAACGTGACCGCCATCGGCGAGATTGGAACCGACCCGCACCGGCTCGCCTCTTTCACGCCGGGACTGGTCGCGACGTTCCATTCCATCCACGAGTCGCCGTTCCTGTTCGATTCCTATCGCAAGACCGACGGCTACAGCAACCTGCCCATCGACGGCGCCTGGGCCCGGGCGCCCTATCTGCACAACGGCTCCGTGCCCACCCTCTGGGACCTCCTGCAGCCGGTCGAGAAGCGGCCCAAGCAGTTCTACCGGGGGTACAACGTCTACGATCCCAACGACCTCGGATTCATTCACGACGGCCCGCAGGCCCAGGCGGATGGATTCCTGCTCGACACCAGCGTGAAGGGCAACTCCAACGAAGGCCACCTCTACGGCACGCAGCTCTCCGACGACGAGAAGCGGGACCTGATGGAGTTCCTCAAGACGCTGTGACGATTGGCCAAGTGGGCGCCCGGGCATCAATGCCCGGGCGCCTACCGCCGCCCGCCCGCCATCTTCTCCGCCTCCGGCAGCCGTCGCAGGCGGAGCATGCTCCAGATGCCGAACGCGGGTCCCAGAGCCAGGAGGGCAAAGGCCCGCTCCCAGCCCAGGAGATCGCGCAACGGCGGGATGATCCGCAGGGTCACGGTGGTGAGCAGGAAACCGAGGCTGGTCTGCACGGTCAGCGCGGTGCCGACGTAGCGCGGATCGGCGAGCTCGGAGACGGCGGCGCTGAACTGCGCGCTGTCCGCCACCACGGCGAACCCCCAGACGATGCAGAGGGCGGTCAGCAGGGCAGGACGGTGGAAGACGAAGCCGGCGGCCAGGGCGCAGGCGCCGGAGGCGGCCAAGCTGACGACGGTGATTCGCGTGCGCCCCAGCCGGTCCGCCAGCTTGCCGGCCAGCAGGCTCCCGAGGCCGCCCGCGGCAATGGCGGCGGCCCCGGCGAGACGGGCGGCGCGGGGGCTCCAGCCCGCCTCCTGGTAGCTCGCCAGCAGGCAGAGGGGAACCCAGGCCCACATCGCGTAGAGCTCCCACATGTGCCCCAGATAGCCGTAGTTGGCGAGGCGCGCCGGGCGGTCGGCCAGCACGCGGACGGCCGCGCGCGCGTCGAACGGCGGCGATTTGCCGAAATAGGGGCCGGGCCTCACGAACAGGCCGCCGATCAGAGCCGCGGCGACCGCCATCCCGGAGGTCAGCAGGAGCACGGTCCGCCAGGGGGGCATGCCCCCGGGCGCGGCGTTGAGGAAGTGCGGGACCGCCGTGCCCAGGGTGATGGCGCCCACCAGCAGGCCGATGCCGAGGCCGCGGTCCTCCCGGCACCAGGACGCCACCAGCTTCATCCCGGGCGGATAGACGCCGGCGAGCGCGAAGCCGGTGAGGAACCGGCAGACGAGAGCCGGGCCGGGCTCCAGATCGAGCAGCGGGATGGCGGCGTTGAACGCCGCGGCGGCCAGCGCGCTCACCGCCAGCAGGCGCTGGGCCGGCAGGCGGTCGGAGAGGGTGAGCAGGGCGCTCAACAGGGCCCCGGCCACGAAGCCGATCTGCACGCTGGTGGTCAGCCAGGACTGCAGGGCGCCGGAGAGCTTCCACTCCAGGGTGAGCTGGGGCACCACCGCCGACGCCGAGAACCAGACCGACATGGCGAGCAGCGTGGCCAGCGCGAGCAGCGAGACGTTGCGCCACTTGCCGCGCTCCTCGGGGCGGCGCTGTGCCGTGGGGATCATGAGGCGGCGTAACAGGGCATGGCGAGGAGGGTATCACCGGCAAGCGCGGCGAGGCCATGACCGAATCCGGGCCGGAATGTCGCATTCATTATCAGGACCCTTTTTCCTCAAAGGAGGACTCTTGCGCAAGATCCTGTTCATCCTCGTTGCTTCTGTGGCTTTCTTCCTGCCCGTCAGCGCCCATGCGTTCTGCTACGGCGTCCCCGAATCGACGATCGACTACGGCCACGTCTGTGGCACCTTGGCGCGGCTGGGCTCCTCCGACGGCATCAACATCGTCTCCAGGCCAGCCGGTCAGTCCTACGTGAAGATCTGTCCGTCGGGCCAGTCCTCCAGCTCCATCCATTGTTCGACCACCAGCACCAGCACCTTCGACGACGGTCCCGGCACCGCCCAGAAACAGGCCTGGGTGTTCCTCAACTACCGTCAGAGTGCCACTACCTACGAGTACTTCGACCTCTACGCCTGGGGTGCCGCCAGCAGCGATTATTGGGGGAGCAGCACCAAGCCGATCAAACGCCTGTACCTCGGCCTCAGCGGTCAGTCGGGTATCGGGGTTTCCATGCCGCCGCGGCCGCTGGACCCGACGCCGGTCTATCCGAGCGGCAACGCGGTCGGGAGCTCCTACACCGTCACCTGGAAGAGCGGCATCGACGTCGACCGGAAACCGTACCCGGTGAACTACCAGATCTGGTTCAAGTACTGGCCGTTCGGCGGCACGGAGCCCGCGAGTTGGACGCTCTCGCGCTCGAACATGCCGTGCCAGGACAACGGCGGCGGCCCCAACGTGAGGGGCGAGTGCTCGACCTACGTGGCCGGCCCGCAGGCGTCCGGCAACTGGAAGTGGTACGCCGTCGCCAATCTCAACGTGAGCTCGCAGGTCCCCTCCTACACCAACACCGTCTTCACCACGACCTCGGGCTCGCTGTACTTCAGCGCACCGTAGGCGATCGCATCGCACCGCTCCTGAGCGGCCCTCCGGCGGAGGCGGTACGTCTCCGCCGGAGGGCACAAGAAGGATTACCAGGGACACCGGGCCTCAGTCCGGCCGCTCGGTCGGGCTCTTGGCGCCCGGCCCGGGCAGCGGCGGGGAGTCGCCGCCGCGCGCTTCCGCCTCCAGGAGGCGGTCGAGGTCCGGGTAGCGGTAGATCACCGGGGCGCCGTTCTGGAACAGGCCGCCGGTGTCCGCCGTGGGGCCGTAGGTCGAATAGAGATCTGAACCCAGCAGCCGCAGGTAGACGGTGAGCTGGCCGCGGTGATGGGCCGAGTGTGCGATCCGCCGCGTCAGCACCCAGGCCCGGCTGCGCTCGACGTCGAAGAAGCGGGTGGGGCCCTCGAACCAGTCGTCCGGCATCCCGCGCAGCCGCTCGAGACGCTGGCCGGCGGCCTCGGCGTACCTCTTGAGGAAGGCGAGGCGCGTCTCCTCAGCCGGCAGCGCCGGCGCGCCGAGATCGATCTCCAGCATGTTCTTGAACCAGGTGTCCTCGCTGACGCACTGGTGGACCATCTGCTCGTGCGGCGTCCGCGCCCGCGGCTCCGGGCGGAAGCGGAGATCCTCGTCCCGGAACTGCGACCAGACGGAGAGGGTCTTCAGCCGCTCGGTGTCGTAGGTTTCGAGGAGGAAATCGTAGCGGGGCATGAGGGAAAGGGTACCACCGGGTTCTACGGCGACTCATCTCCGGCTTCCAACGCCTTGTGGACCCGCGAGCCGGTCCAGACGCCTCCGCGGTGTTGCGACCTCGCCACCCATGATGCATCTCCTCAGCATGTGACGCGACGTGGCGGGATATGAAGCAAGTTACCGGGACACAGTCGCAATGCCGCTGGAGATGATGCATACCCCCCAGAGATGATGCATCGTCCCCAGACGCTGATGCATCCTCTCCAGACGATGCATCAGCTCCAGCCGGTACGCTTCATCTCCAGCAGAGATGAAGCGTACTCACTGGATATGATGCATCGTCGATTTGTTTGTTGCAAGACAAGCTTAAATGATGCGTGTTGTTACGAGCTTGATGCAAGCTTTGCAGATATGAAGCGTAACCCCTGGTTTTGATGCTTCTTCGAGGCAACATGCACCATCCTTGATGGCCTTGGGATTGGCGAGCGGGAATTCGCTTCGTCGTAATTGGATATGACGCAACGTCCGTCCAGGAAAGTCGCCGGACCGAAGAATGGAGCGGTTACCGAGTCGCTGTTGCGACCTGAATCCGAGTGACGCAAGGTTCCTGGAGGTCCTTCGCCGTACGGTTCCCCAACACGGCGAAGGCTCCGGTGAACCGGAGAAACCTATTCGGGCTGAACGAGATTGATGAGGTTCCCGCAGGTGTCCTCGAAGACCACGACCTTGATGGGCCCCATGTCCTTGGGCTCGCCGCGGAACTTGACTCCACGGGCCTCGAGGCGCTCGACCTCGGCGGCGATGTCCTTCGTGATGAAGGCGGTCGCCGGGATCCCCGCGTCGAACAGAGCCTTCTGGTAGGCGCGGGCCGGCGGGAAGCCCAGCGGCTCCAGCACGAGCTCGACGCCCTCGACGCCCTCGGGCGAGGTCACCGTGAGCCAGCGGTACTCCCCCATGGGGATGTCCGCCATCTTCTCGAAGCCGAGGACGGACGTGTAGAAGCGCAGAGCGCTCTCCTGATCTTCCACCATGACGCTGACGAACTTGATCTGCATGGGTACCTCGCGTCGAGCCAGCCGAGCCTGGCGGGGAAGCAGGGCTCGGACTTGGCTCGAACATCGCGCGACAGCTATGGGGCCGGCGTCCCCTTGCTGGGATCGTCGGCGGGGTTGATGTAGTTGATCACGAACGGGCCCATGCCGTGCACCTGGATGGTGGCGCCACTCTGGGTCCACGCGAAGTGATGCATCTCCGCCGGCATCAGCGCGTAGCCGCCCGCGGCGAGAGACTTCGCGGCCTTCGTATCGAGGGTGTCCCCCATGCCGAGGGAGAACGTGCCGGAGAGCACGGTGACGTGCTCGTCCGTGGGGTGCCAGTGGGGAGCGATCTTGTAGCCGGCGGGGCATTTCAGGCGGATTACGAACGGGCCCGCCGTACTGGGGTCCCCCGAAAGCACAGCGAACTGGGCCCCCTTCGCGAGCATGGGCGGCGGCGCGCCCCATTTCACCTGTGCCCCATCGACCATGACGTGAGTCGAGGGAGCCATTTTATCCTGGGCCGCGGCCACGATCGCGCACAAAAGAGCCGTTGACATCACAAGCAGCCGGACTGATTTCATCGAATCCTCCTGAGGGTTGGACCTGCATGGAAAGCACTCCGGTATCGGGTGCCTGCACATTCTAGATCAGCCGCAACTCCCGCTTGATCTCGTTGACCCGGGCCTGGATCTCGCCGCGGTCGAGGGTGCGGTAGCGCTCGGGGAGGAGCTCGCGGCTGGTGGACTCCAGGACGGCGCAGAGGATCTGCATCTCGCGCTCGCGGGAGTTGGCGGGGGGGATGAAGTCCGCGAAAGCCTTCTGAAGATGCTCGGCCTTCACTTCCGAGGACTCGGCGGCCTCGGCTTCCAGGATCGCCCGCACCAGGACGGCTTCGAGGTCCGAGCCGGAGAGGCCGAGGTACTGGTCCTCGGTCGCCACCTCGGTGATGGTGTTCACGGAGGTCTTGAGCCCCAGCTTCTTCAGCATCACGCGGTAGATCTCGTCGTACTCCGCCGCCGTCTCCGGGTAGAAGAGCGGGATGTGCTCCTCGGCCCGCCCCTGGCGCTTGAGGTCGATCGGCAGCAGGTCGGGGCGGGCGGTGATCAGGAACCAGAGGATCTTGCCGCGGTTGCGCGTGTCCCCCATGAAGGCGGCGATCTGGGCGAAGACGCGGTTCTGGGTCCCCGAATCCCCCTGCTGGTCGCGGTTGCCGAGGGCGGCGTCGGCCTCGTCGATCACCACGCCCACGGGGGTGAGCGAGGCGAGGATCTTCAGGATCCGCTCCAGGTTGGACTCGGTCGATCCCACCCACATGGAGCGGAAGTTCTTCAGCTTCACGCACGGGAAGCCGATCTCGCGGGCGAAGCACTCGACGAGGAAGGTCTTGGCGCTCCCTACCGGGCCGCAGACGAGGTAGCCCATGGGCACGGCGGCGGGGTTGCCGCGGGCGATGGCGCGGGCGGCGCGGCGGAGGCGGTCCTTGACCGCCGGCATGCCGGCCACCATCGAAAGGTCGAACTTGGGCTCGACGTACTCCAGCAGTCCCAGCCCCTCGGTCTCGATGACCTCCTTCTTGACGTCCCGCGCCCGGTCCCGCGTCAGGCGATCGCCGTTGGCATCGGTGCCGTCGAGGAGCTGGCCGATCTGCACGCGGGTCATGCCGGCGGTCATCTCCGCCAGGCGGGAGGGCGGCAGGTCGGACTTCGACGCGTACCACTCCGGCCCGCGCACGGCCTCGAGATAGGTCAGGCGCTCCCGGGCGTCGGGGCGGACGATCTCGATCTCGCGCGTGGCATGGGAGCGGACGAGCTTCTGGTCGAGCTCGGCGAGGCTCTCGGTCACCAGCACGACGACGATGTTCTTGGCCAGCAGCACCGGGTCCTGCGACCACTTCCGCAGATAGACGAGGACGGCGCGGTCCTCGGGGTTGCGGTAGGCCACCTCGGCCGCGGGGACCATGGTTTCCGCGAACGGCAGCAGCAGCACCACGGGGCGGGCGGGCTGCATGGAGGCGCAGAGGCGGAAGTAGGAGTCGAGGAGGGCGAAGCAGTTGGCGGCGTCCCGCGGCAGGGAGTCCGCCCAGTTGGTGCCGTGGACGGTGTCGTAGCCGCGCAGCCGGTCCTGGAAGTGGCTGCGCGCCGCCGGGGTGGCGAAGCCGAACCCTTCGGCGCGGTTGTAGGTGACGATCGACGTCCAGCCGCCGAAGAGCTGCTGGACCAGGAAATCGTCGAGCGAGAGAAAGCGCAGCCCCGCCGGCCCGCGGACCGGGATCAGATCGGCCGGCACGCCGTGCAGCACGAAGGTGTTCGACTGCTTGGCGGTGATGGCGCGCACCAGCTCCGACGCCCAGGGCGGGAGCGAGTCGAGGAACACGGCCGGCGAGGGCGGGGCGGCGGTCTCGGGCATAGTCGGTCGAATCTCCTGCTACCCGGCTTCGGGCAGCTTCTGCGGCGTGGCCGTCGGGGTCGCCGCGGTCGGGAAAGGGGCGGCCTCGCGCACGGCGTCCGGCTGCTTCAGGCCCATCTCGATCTCGAACTCGTTGAGCACGCTCTGCGCCTGCAGCGAGCGGGCCTTGCGCTCGTTCTTGATCCGCTCGACGTCGAGCCCACCGGTGGCCACCTCGACGGCGGCCTTGGCCTCGGCCGACTTCTGCCGGATCTCGTCCAGGTACTTGTCGTTGGTGGCGGCGGTGCCGTAGGTGTCGAGCTCGGCGATCGCCGAGGCGGCGTTGCGCAGCGCCGAGGCGTTGCGCGACTCGGTGATCGCCTTGCGGCTCTCCTCCATCTTCAACCGCAGCTTCTCCTTGATGTCCTGCACCGTGATCTGGGAGTTCTCGAACGCCTTGGAGGCCGCCGCGAGCTGGTCGTTGGTGGTCTGCAGCTCCTGGCGCACCTGCTGCAGGCTGGCGGCGTCGTCCTCGGCGAGGCGGCGGGACTCGGGGCTCCCCTCGGTGAGGGCGGCCTTGATCGAGTTGACGAGCTGCCTTTCCCGGCGCTCCAGCGCCTCTTTCCCTTGCTCCAGGCGGATGACCGTGGCCCGGGTGGTGATCAGGATCTGGTTGAGCTTGGGCAGGGTGTTGCGCATCTCCTCGATGGACTCCTGGAGCATGACTTCCGGATCCTCGGCGAAGGAGATGAAGTAGCCGATCCACGACTTGAAGACTCGGGCGAGACGCTGGAACATGGCTTTCTCCTCAATGTTTCCCTAAAGATGCTTCCCAGGGGAGGACGCGGACGGCTTCAGCCTTGATTCCCTTCCGGAGCGGCCGCGGGCGCCGCCGGCGGACGGGGGGTGTCCGCCGTCGAGATGGGGTTCTTCTCGACGAACGGGGTGACGGCGTCGTAGAGCTTGCGCTCCTCGGCGCGCTTGAGCACCAGCCAGCGGGTGAGGCGGGCCTGCTCGGTCTCGATGGCGATCCGGTTGGCCTCCATCTTCTCCCGGTTGCGGCGGGTGACCTCGTCGATCTCCGCCTGGAGCTGGGCGTTCTCCTTGTCGATCTGCTCGGCGCGCGCGCCCTGCTTGGAGCGCAGGAACTCCTCGAACTTGTCGAGCGCCTGGTCGCGGCGGACGGCGTCCTGGACGACGTCGGTGATCGGCACCGGCCCGGAAGGGGTCATGTTGAGGAACCCGGTGAGCGCGGCCGCCTTGGCCCGCAGGTCGAGCGACGCGAAGCCCGGGGAGGCGAAGATCTCCAGCACCTTGTAGGCGCTGTAGCCATGGGGCGGATCGACCACCCCGGCGGCCTTGTAGATGGCCGGGAAGTCCGGGACCTCGTCGTCGCCACCCTCCGCCGGCGCCGCGGCGGCAAGCTTGCGCTCGTCGATGGCCGGCGCCTCGGGGATCTCGCCAAGGAGCTCCCGGAGATCCCTGGGCTGGGCCGGCGGTCCCGCGGGCTTGCCGGACGGCATGTGGGGAACGGGAGGCACGGCTGCCGCCGGGGTGGCCATCTCCCCGGGATCCAGCTCCACGATCTTCATCTTGCTCAGGACTTCTTTGAGACCCATGCCGTTCCCCTCGCGGTCTGTCGTTAGAGTGACTGGAAAACCGATTCTCTTTCGGCAGCTATCCTATACCTCGTACCTGGTATCTACACTTCATACACGGGACGGCGGACCGGCCGGGGCAGCGGCAGCAGGTTCGAGAGGGGGACGAGCGAGAGGGTCAGGGGGTTGAGCTCGGCCATCTCGCGCGCGGTGAGCGGCCGGATGCTGGTGACCCGCCGCGGCAGGCGCGCCGTGGTGGGATCGCAACCCCGCTCGAGGAGCGCCGCCAGCAGCCAGCGGCCGAGAGTCCGGCGAGCCGCGTTCATGGTGGGGATTCTAACCTCTCCGCCCTCTTGCCTCCAATCCATCATCCGTCTATCATTCACTCATGAACGACTCACCCACTCCGTCCCCCTCGATCGTGTTCCGGGTCATCGGCGCGGCGCACGAGGTGGAGGCGCGTCTGGAGGGGGCGCTGGACGGCCTGGGGTTCTCGCTGGCCAAGTTCAACGTGCTCTCCAGGCTGGCGGAGACGGGCGAGCCCCTGCCGCTCAGCCAGCTCGCCGAGCGGTGCAGTTGCGTCCGTTCCAACATCACCCAGCTTGTTGACCGGCTGGAGGCGGACCGGCTGGTCGAGCGGCTCCCCGATCCCGCCGACCGGCGATCCATCCGGGCCGCGCTGACGGACCTGGGGCGCGAGCGCCACGCCGAGGCCGTCCGGATCGTCGACGCCACCGAGCGGCAGGTATTCGCCGGGCTGGACGAGGCGGACCGGAAGGCACTGACCGGCCTGCTGGGACGGCTGGGAAAAGAAGCCTGAAAAAAATTTGCCCGAAACGTTCATCCCTGCACTTTCAATCCGACAACGATTCAGGAGGAGACCATGAGCATAGAGCAGCATCCGACTTTGCTGACGCCGGTCCAGCTCGGACCCTATACGCTGCGCAACCGCATGGTGATGGCGCCGATGACGCGCAACCGCGCCGTCGAGGGGAACGTCGCCAGCCCTTCGTCGGCCACCTACTACGCTCAGCGCGCCTCGGCGGGGCTGATCGTCACCGAGGGGACGCAGGTCTCGCCGCAGGGCGTGGGCTATCCAGGCACTCCGGGGGTTCATGAAGACGCCCATGTGGAGGGGTGGCGCCAGGTGACGGACGCCGTCCACGAGCGCGGCGGACGGATCTTCGCCCAGCTCTGGCACGTCGGGCGGATCTCGCACCCGCTGCTGCAGCCGGGCGGAGCGCTGCCGGTGGCGCCGTCGGCAATCGCGGCCGAGGGGCAGACTTTCACGATCGAGGGGCCGAAGCCCTTCGGAGTTCCCCGCGCGCTGGAGATCGCCGAGATCCCCGGCGTGGTGGAGCAGTTCGCTCACGGTGCCCGGCAGGCCCTGGCGTCCGGCTTCGACGGCGTCGAGATCCACGGCGCCAACGGCTATCTGGTCGACCAGTTCCTGCGCGACGGGTCGAACCGGCGGACGGACGCCTACGGCGGACCGGTCGAGAACCGCGCCCGCTTCCTGCTCGAGGTGACGGAGGCGGTCGCCGGAGTCTGGGGGGCGGACCGGGTGGGAGTGCGCCTCTCCCCTACCGGCTCGTTCAACACCATGAGCGACTCGGACCCGGTGGCGACGTTCAGCTACGCGGCGCGGGAGCTCGACCGTTTCGGCCTCGCCTATCTCCACGTCGTCGAGCCGCTGGCGCCCCGGGCGGAGACCCCGGTCGCGCCGCTGCTGCGCCCGCTCTTCCACGGCCCCTTCATCCTCAACGGCGGCTATGGCCGGGAGACCGGCAACGCGGCCCTCGCCGCGGGCGAGGCGGACCTGATCTCCTTCGGCGTGCTGTTCCTGGCCAACCCGGACCTGCCGGAGCGCTTCGCCGTGGGGGCGCCGCTGAATTCGCCGGACCGCGACACCTTCTACATGGGCGGCGAGAAGGGGTATATCGATTACCCGACGCACACGGTGGTGGGCGCGGGGGTTTAAGAAGCTTTTTTCTCACCCTGTAGGCCGCAATCGGAGGTCCTCGAAGCTCTCCTTCTCCCGAGCGGCGAGGACCTCCATCGCCGCCCTCTCCCCCGTCTCGCAGCCCCCCTCCATGAACCCCGAGGCGCTCTCCGAGGTGTGCTCGCCGGCGAAGTGGAGGTTGCCGACTCTCTTCCCCTCCTCGCCGCCGAAACCGGTCCACTGGCCGGGGCGGTAGCAGGTGTAGCTCCCCCGCGTCCACGGGAAGGTCGGCCAGTGGAAGCGGGACTGCTTCTCCGGCAGGCGCGTGGCGGCGACGCCCGGGAAGACGCGGTCGATCTCGCGGGCGAACTTCCCGGCCTGCTCCTCCGGCGTCCCCTCCCCCAGTTCCAGGCCGTGGCGGCCGCCGGTGAAGTTGGTGAGGATGCCGGTGGCTCCCGGCTGCAGGCGGCTGGTCTCCCAGCAGAGCTGGTAGGGCTGGTCGGTGAGCGTGCTGCCGTTGGAGCGGTACGGCGGCTCGGGCTGGCGCCAGAGTCGCCTGGAGAACCCCACCATCAGCTTGGCGTTGGTGCCGTAGCCCAGCTCGCGGATAGCCCGCTTCTGGACCTCGGGGATGCCGAGGCTGGCGTCGAGACGGATCCCACCCTCCCCCCGCAGCATGGTGAACGGGACGGTGATCACCACGTGATCGGCGGTGACCGGCTCTCCACCGCCGGCCGACACGATGTACGAGCCGTCAGAGCGGCGGGCGACCGACTCGACCCGTCTCCCCGTCTCCACCCGGTCGCCGAGCCGCTCAGCGAGGGTTTTTGGGATGAGATCGTTGCCGCCGCGCACGTGGAAGCGCTCGTCGCTCTCGCCGAAGATGCGGAAGGGGAGCGGGTTGGGGTCGATCAGCAGCAGGAAGTTGAGCGCCGACTGCTCCGAGATCTCGAGGCCGTACTCGGTCGTGTAGGCGACGTCGAGGAGCCTGGCGAGCCAGGGCTCCGCCCCGGCGCCGGCCAGCCACTCGGAGAGCGGAGTGTTGTCGAGCCGCTCGCCGCCGTTGGGCTCGGCGTGCGAGACCCAACTGCCGGTGAGGGTGGAGCGGTCCCACACCACCCGCCGCGACACCGGCAGGAAGGCGCGCACGACCTCGTGCTCCACGATCCGGCGCCCCTCGAAGAAGAAGACGTCGCGGTCGAGATCGGGATCGTCGAGAACGAAGTCGTCGAGCGGGATCTCCAGCTCCGCGGCGAGCTTGCGGATGTGCACGTGCCCGGTGTCGATCAGCTCGCCGCCGAGCTCGGCCACCTGACCGTCGGGAAAGAAGCCGCGCTGGCTGAACATCCGCCCGCCGACGCGGTCCTGCCCCTCCAGGATGCGGACGGCAACCCCCTGCTGGGAGAGGCGGTAGCCGGCGGTCAGGCCGGAGATGCCGGCGCCGATGATGACGACCCGCCGGCCGCCGCCACGGACAGCCTCGCGGGGCGGCGGCGCGAAGGGGCGGCAGCCCACCAGGGCGAGCCCCGCGGCGGCGGCGGTGCCGCCGAGGAGCTGGCGCCGGGTGAGCCCAGCGTTCTCGCGGGCCTCGTCGACGATCTCGTCAGGGGGACGTCCGGTCTCCGCCGAGAGCCGGGCCATGCGGAACGAGCGCTGGAGCACGCGGAACAGGGGGGTTCTGGACACGAAGGGGACCTCCTACGGGAATTTCGGAGACTTTACCGGGTCGAGGAGGTGCGTTCAAGCCTGAGGAACAAGCACCGGAGCCTCACCTCGCCCGGGATTGAAATCCCGGGCTACCGACAGTCGCCCCTCCCGGGGCTCAAGCTGGGAGTCCCGGATGGGACGGCCGTGGGTAGCCCGGGATTTCAATCCCGGGCGAGGGCGAAACGACCCGCACCACCACGTTCCCGGTCTCCCTCTCCGCCACCTCGATCCGTACCTTGAGGAAGCGCGGAATGAGCTCGATCTGGGTGATGGCGTGGAGGGAGAGCGGCAGGGTCGCAAAGGCGCCGGCGCCGGCGAGGGCGAACGGCAGGAGGAGCTGGTCCGCCAGGTGCTCGCCGACGGGGACGCCGGCGTCGAGGTAGCGCCGCATCTCGCGGAGGGCGCGGCCCGCCACCTCCTCGGCGCGGACCCTCTTCTCCCCGAAGCCGGCGAAGATCTCCGTCGCCGCCGCGCTCTCCACTTCCAGGAGCAGGATATTGCCCGGCCCCGGGGAGTCGACCTCCCGGACCTCCAGGGACGCGGAGTCCCAGCCGGTCTCCCGCGCGACCTCGTCGAGCTCGCGCTCGGCGACGTGGCGGGGCAGGCGGGAGAGGATCGCGACCGCCCGGCGGCTCCGGATCTCTCCCCGCTCGAGCAGCTCCAGGCCGGCGAGGCGCTCCGGCGGATCGATCGTCACCGAGAACCGGCCCCCGCCGGCGGGATAGAACCCGGGGCGCTCGAGGGTCGCTTCGATCCGCACCCCCATCCGCCGGAGGACCGGCAGGAAGACCCGGTCCAGGTAGTCGAAGGGGGGCGCCTGCGGGTTGTGGGTCCCGCCCGCGATCGTTACCCGCGAGGGACCGCCGGCGTGGAGGAGCGCCGGCAGCACGGTCTGGAGGATCAGCGTGGAGCTCCCCGCTGTGCCGATATCGAACCGGTAGTCCCCGGGCCGGACCTCACCGGGCGCGAAAACGATCTCGCGCGAGCCGACCTCGGCGCCCTCGATCCGGGCGCCGCTGACCTCGGCCGCCGCCTGGACGGCGGTCAGGTGCTGGCGCATCAGCCCGGGCCGGGACCGCCGCGCGCGGATGTTGCGGATGCGGACCGGCGTGCCGGTCACCATCGAAAGGGCGAGGGAAGTACGAAGGATCTGGCCGCCCCCTTCCCCCATGGAACCGTCGAGATCGAGCATCGTGCTCCAGTAATCTGCCCCAAATAAAACGAAGGACCCGGTCACCCGGGTCCTTCGAGCTTACGACGTTAGGATGGCTTACGGGCAGGTCGCGAACGCGGTGCTGTCGGTCACCGCCGGAGCCGGCGGTCCGGCGTAGTTGAAGTAGATCTTCTGCACGCCGGCTCGGACGTCGAGGACCTCCATGCGGTAGAACACGTCGGTGGTGGCCGCCGAGTAGACCCAGTAGTGGCTGTTGAAGCCGCAGGCGTTGATCGACTTCACCATCACCTCCCAGTTGTCCGAGGTGAAGAACCAGAAGATGCCCGAGTTGGAGCCGGCGACGACCACGTGCCCGTCGCCGTCGGTCGGGGTGCCGGGGGTGGAGTTGGTGCGCCACTTGGTGGTGATGGCGAAGCGCCCGTTCAGGCAGAGCGCCGCCGTGGTGCTAGAGCCGCAGCTGGCCGTCACCGGGAAGGTGAAGAAGCCGACGCCGGAGCCCCCGACCGCGCCGCCATGTCCGCCAACGGAGTCACTCGCGCTGGCGTTCAAACGCCAGAGGCCCACCAGGCCGGCCGTGGGGCCGGCGATCGCCACGTTGAGGTTGCTGCGGATCTGCGAGGTCGAGCGGGCGACGTTCCAGATGCGCACCTCGTCGATCGAGCCCGTAGGGGAAAACTGCCAGCTCACGTCGCTGCCGATCCGCATCGGGCTGGTGCTGGTGCCCAGCGCGCCGACCTCGGCGAACGTCGCCGCGAGCTCGCCGTTGATGTAGTGGCGGCGCGCCGCGCCGTCGTAGGTCACCGCAACGTGCGTCCAGACGCCCCGCGGGATGATGCCGCCGTTCTTCGATCCGTGGCCGCCGAGATAAGAGCGCAGGGTCGGCTGGCCGCTCACGTTGCACTGGCCGATCCACCAAGCCTGCGTATAGCCCTTGCCGGCGATGCTCCGGCAGTCTTCCCCGGACGTAGTGTTCGAGATCGAGACCCAGGCCTCGACGGTGAAGGCACCGCTGGGATTGAGGTCCGCGCTGGGGGGGATCTCGATATAGCCATGGGTCGGCCCACTGAAGTGCGCCCAGGCGCCGAACGGCTGCGCCTGCGCCGAGGCGGCGAGGAGGCCTCCAAGCAGAAGAATTCCGAAGATCCTTCCGAAATTTGATCTCATACCACTCCTCCTTGTTAGTTGACAGATAACTACCTGTCCGTTGTTACAGAGGTTGGGCGAGAGATCGCGGGAAAACGTTACAAGCGCTCCGCGGTTGAGGCGGCTGTGCCCCGAAAGATTGCCAGGTACCCCTCCAGGGCTTCCAGGGCGAGGCGGTCGGCGGGGGTGTTGACCACTCGGATGCCGCCCCGGCGCAGGTGGCGGGCGAGGCGCCGGTTGGCGAGCTGGATCTCCAGGCTGGCCACCTGGGCGAACGCCGCGGCGGGGGTGGCGGGCGCGGCGGCGGCGAGCGCCCGCAGCTCGGGGTCTTCCAGGTTGAGCAGCAGCACCCGGTGGCGGCGGCCGAGGCGCAGGAGCGATTCGCGCAGCAGCTCGGCCGCCGCGAGGTCGACCACCGAGGTGAAGAGAACGGCGGTGGCGCTGCGCGGCTCGACGTCGAAGGTCGCCTCGGCCGCGAGGTCGTAGGCCGGCTCGGCGAGCTGAGCCTCGAGGTCGTAGAGCGCCTCGTAGGCGAGGGCCGCCCCGCGGCCGCCGGAGCGGACGCGGACGGTGCGCAGCACGCGGTCGGCGAAGGCCACGATCGTCACCTGGTCGCCGCGCGCCGCCGCCACCCGGGTCAGCGCCAGGGTCGCCGCCACGGCGTAGTCGAGCTTGCTGCGGCGGCCGTCCATCGAGGCCATGGCGCGCGCGCAGTCGAGCAGGACGACGAGACGGGCGCTGCGCTCCCAGGTGTCCTCGCGGGTCACCGGCCGGCCGTGCCGGGCGGTCGCCTTCCAGTGGATCTTGGCGATGGAATCGCCGGGCAGGTACTCGCGTAGGGCGTAGGGCTCGGTCCCCACGCCGTGCATGCGCTGGGGGATCTGCCCCAGGCGGCGGCGCTGGGCGAGGGCGACGAGCTGCCCGACCCGGCCGTCCCAGCGCACCTGCGGATAGACGCGCACCGGCTCGGCCGGCAGCAGGTCGCGCTGGAACCAGGCGAGCTTCCAGGGCCCGAGGATGCGGGCGGTGAGGGGCGCGGCCAGGTGCTCCCCCCGCCGCCGGGGAGTCAGGGAGTAGGTCCAGCGGACCTCCTCGGGCTCGCGGATCACGACCTCTCGGCGTAGCGGCCCGGCCGCCAGCCCGGGGTGGAGCCCCTCGCGCAGGATCAGGGTCACCGGTCGGCGGGAGCCGCTCCCGACACTCACCTCGACCTCGGCCGGAGATTCCTGGACCAGCAGGGGGGGCCAGCGCCGGGAGGCCCGCAGCGGCACCCGGGCGGCGCGCCGGTGATCGACCAGGGCCGCCACGGCCACTCCCAGGTCCAGGGCGAGCGCGGCCCAGGCCAGGCGCTCGTTGAGGAAGGAGGCGACCAGCAGGAGGGTCGCGAGCCCCAGGAGCTGGAAACTGCGGGCAGCGGGCATCCGGTCTTCCGTCCGGTCCTGCGGGTCAGTGCGGCACGGGCACGGCGGCCGCGGCCGTCTCCAGGATCCGCCGCGGCGTGAACCCCTCGAGCTCCGCCTCGGGGGTGAGGATCACCCGGTGCGCCCAGCAGGGGACGAGCATCCGCTTGAGGTCGTCCGGCACCAGGAAGTCCCGCCCCTCGAGCAGGGCGGCGGCGCGGCCGGCTTCGAGCAGGCCGAGGGCGGCACGCGGCGAGACGGGAAGGTCGATCTGCGGGGCGCGGCGCACGCCGGCGGCGAGCTGGGCGAGGTAGGCGAGCAGCTCATCGGCGACGTGGACGCGCCGCGCCGCCTGCCGCAGCGCCGGAGCCTCCCGCGGCCCCAGCACCGCCCCCGGCAGGCTGCCTCCCCAGTCGACCAGCTCCCCCGCCACCGCCTTGCGGTAGAGGCCGAGCTCGGCCTCAGGGGAGGGCAGGCCCATCTCGATCCGCACCAGGAAGCGGTCGAGCTGCGCCTCGGGGAGGGGGTAGACCCCCTCGAACTCGATCGGGTTCTGGGTGGCGATGACGAAGAAGCCGGGCGGCAGCGGCAGTGGCACGCCGTCGATCGTCACCTGCCGCTCCTGCATCGCCTCGAGCAGGGCTGCCTGGGTCTTGGGTGGCGTGCGGTTGATCTCGTCGGCCATCAGCACCTCGGTGAACACCGGGCCGCGCAGCAGGCGGAAGGAGCCGGTGGCGGCCTCATAGATGTTGGTGCCGAGGACATCGGCCGGCATCAGGTCGGGGGTGAACTGCACCCGGCTGAAGCGCGCTCCCAATCCTGAGGCGAAGGCGCGGGCGAGCAGGGTCTTGCCCACACCCGGCACCCCCTCGAGCAGGACGTGCCCGCCGGCCATGAAGGCGGCGAGCAGGGTCTCGATCGTGTCCCGCTGGCCGAGCACGGTGCCCTCCAGCGCGGCGGCGAGCTCCTGGACGGCCGCGATCAGGCGCTCGGTGTTCGGGGTCTCGGCGGTCGGATTCATGCGGCCGTATTCCTTTCAATATCCCTTTCCATGTCTTTATCCTTGCCCGTCCGCCGGCCCGCTACCTCGCGGGCCAGCTCGACGAGCTCGCGAGGGCTGGCGGTGGCGGCGCGGCGGTCGAGATCCGCCGGGAGGTCGGCGCCGGGGTCGAGCTCGCGCACCCGCTCGAGCAGCCGGAGCGCCGCCGCCGCGTGATGCCCCAGACGGTGATGCAGGGCTCCCAGTCCGAGCAGGAAGGAGCCCGTCGAGCCGGTCACGGCGGGCGGCTCGCTCCAGGCCGGCCCGAAACGGCGCGAGAGAGTCCAGAGCGCGATCAGATAGAGGACGGCCAGATGCAGGAGGATCAGGTCGAGCGTCCGGCCGAGCGCCGCGGTCTCCACCTGCTGCCCGGCGATCAGGCCGTGATGATACTCGTCGAACGTCCAGTGATCCCCCAACTGGCGCCGCAGGGTCTCCAGCAGGCCGGCGTTGCCGGCGTTCGCCAGCCGGGCGTTGGCGAAGGCGTCCGCCGGCAGCAGGAAAATCCGGCCGTGGTAGCGCCGCAGGACCACGATCGCGGGGCCGCCGCGCGGCGAGCGGAACAGCACCTGGGCCTCCTTCGGGAGCTCCGGCCGCCAGCGGGGCGCCCAGACGTGGACCGGCAGGGCTCCGGGAGCGTCCGCCGCCGGGTGCAGGCTCCACGCCTCGCGCGCGAAGCGCCGCCACTCCACGGGGTTCAGCGTCACCTTGCGCACCTCTTCGAGCGGCAGGCCCAACCCCGTCAGGGTGATCAGCTCGCCCGGGTTCCCCCACTGTCCGGAGTAGGCCAGGATGAGATCCCCGCCTCGCCGCAGGTGGTTTTCGAGCGCTCCAGCCGACTCGGCCGATGTCCTGTTCTGCCAGGGGAAGGTCGAGACCAGCACGCCGTCCCCCTCGAAGCGCTCGAGCGGCGCGCCGAGCAGGGAGACCCGGACGCCCCGCGCCGCCAGATACCGCCGGGCCACCAGCCAGCCGTTCGGCCCGCGGGCCAGCGCGCTCCCCCGCGCCTCGCCCGGGGCGCCGAGCAGAAGGACGAGGGCGACGCACACCAGGAGGAGCAGGGCGAGCCCGAGGAAGAGGCGGTTACGGAGGAGCTCCTTCACGCCAGCGCCGCCTCCAGCCGGCTCACCAAGCCGCGGAGATCCTCGATCTCCGGCGGGCGCGGTCCGTAGGTGAAGGCGTCCAGCCGGCGCACGAGATGGCGCAGGTCGTCCCGGCGGGAGCGCGCCACCAGATCCCGGCTGGTCCAGTCCGCCGCTGCCTCCGGCCCGGCCAGCGAGCGCGCGAGCCACCACCAGAGGGCCTCGAGGGCGTCGGGCGTCCGCCCCTCGGCCAGCCGGCGCTCCAGTTCGGCGCGCCAGCCGGCGGCGTCGAGGGGAGCGCGGGGCGCGAAGCCGGCAGAGACCGCTTCTGTCTCCTCCCCCACGACCCGGCGGCGGAGCCGCGCGACGACGGCGCGCGCGATCAGCAGGAAGACGAGGGCGGCGAATACGGCCACGGCCGCCCAGAGCACCCGCGGCGAGAGGTGCAGCGCCTCACCGGCCTTCATCAGCGCCTCCAGCAGGGCCTGCTGGGCGGCCCGGCCGAGCTCGCCCAGGTACGAGCTCTCGGCGGGCACGGGGGAGCGCTCGACGCCGCTCGACGCCAGCACCCTCTCCATCAGGGCGCGGTTCGCGGGCACAAACGGCCCCAGGCCTCCCGGCGCGGCGAAGATCAGGGCCCGGGCTCCCCGGGGAACACCGCCTCGATCTCCGCGCGAAGGTCGCTCCCCTCCCGGCGCCCGCGCGTGTCATGGAACAGCAGGGCGATGCCGCAACTGAAGTAGAGATAGATGGCCGTGCTGGCGAGAGAGCTCAGGAACTGCGCCGGCACCTGCAGCCAGACCAGGGAGGAGACGCCCTGCGTGATGTCCTCGCCGGCGGCGGCCCGGCGGAACATGCCGATGTACAGGGGCACCTGGAAGGGGAGGCTCACCAGCAGACCCGTCAGGTAGATGAGGAGAATGCTCACCATCAGCAGCAGGAGCGCCTTGACCAGCGGGCTCTCCCACCATCTCCCCGGCGGGAAGTAACCGGTGAGCCGGGCGCTGCGGGAGATCGCCTGGAACCCGAACCGCCCCTCGTCCGCCATCACCGCCGGGACCAGGAGGAGGAGGGGGGCCACGACGAGCGCCGGCAGGCAGCAGCAGAAGATCGAGGCGAAGGTCGCCACGTACCAGAGGACCAGGGTGCCCAGCACCCGCCCCCGCAGGGTGAAGCGCCAGGCCCGCCGCAGGTCGACCGGCCGGCCGGCGACGGCATCGAGCGCCGCCACCTGAAGGGTGTTGTAGGCGACCACCAGCAGGGCGCTGTAGACCAGGATCAGCCCCATGTATCCGGGATTCAGGAATGGCGTTCCCAGGCTGCCGAGGTCCTGTTTGAGTTTGCCGAACCAGACCGCCTGGGCCACGGCGACGGTGGTGGCGAGGATCGTCACCGGGATCGCGATCGCCGGATAGATGGCGCGGAAATGCCGCCGCGCCTGCCAGACGGCCTCGTCGAGCAGGAAGCGGAACGGCATCGGGCCGGGCGGCATCTCAGTCATCGGTGGGCTCGCGGGGAACGGGGCGGAGCGCCAGGAAGAGGAAGAGCCCTTCCAGGGTGAGCCCCAGGGTCAGCTTGAGGGCGACCGGAAGCTGCGGCGAGGGCGAGAGGAACGCCTCCACCACGGCCAGCAGCACGAACCAGGGGAGGCAGCCGAGCAGGACGGCGAGGGAGTCGCGGCCAGCCTCGCGCAGGGCGGCCGAGCGCGGCTTGTCGCCGGCCGCCACCAGCGCGCGCCCCAGCCCGAGCCCCGCCGCCGCCGCGACCAGGATCAGGGTGATCTCGAGCGGCCCGTGGGCGGCGACGAACCCGAGCAGCGCGCCGGCCATCGAATAGTGGAGCGTCACGCCGAAGGTGGCGCCCAGCATCAGGCCGTTGAGCAGGATGGCGTAGAGCGAGCCGATGCCGGCCAGCAGGCCGCCGCTCCAGGCGGTCAACGCCACCGAGAGGTTGTTGGTGGCGATCCCGGAGGAGGCGTAGGCCGGCGGCACGGTGGTGACCAGCGACTCGGTCCACAGGTGCCCCTCCTCGAGACCGCGCACGGCCTCGGGCCCGAGCAGGCTCAGGCCCAGCGCCGGACGGAGGATGGCGAGCGCCAGCCCCCACGCGGTGGCGAACAGGAACAGCGCCACGGCCAGTCCGGTGAGGCCGAGCTGGCGCTGAAAGGCGCGCGGGAAGGTGCGGGCGAAGAAGCCCAGGAGGCCCGTCCGCTCCCCCCGCTCGCCGGTCAGCCGGCGCGTCCCCTCGATGGCCAGCCCGCGCAGCCGGCGCGCCGCGGCGGTGCCGGGAAAGCGGGAGCCGGCGAGGGCATGGTCGTGCAGCACCTGGCGGTAGCGCAGGGCCATCTCCTCGAGATCGCCATAGGAGAGGTCCCGGCCACGCCGGTCCCGGGAAGCCGCGAGCTGCCGCTCGAGCCCCTCCCAGACCGGCCGCCGCAGGCGGACGAAGCGGGCGTAGTCCATCAGCCCTCCTCCACCTGCAGGGCATGACGAATTGCCATGATGGGGTCGGCTCCGGGATCGGCGCCCGCCAGCATCTCGGGCGCGTCCTGCCGGATGCGGCCGAGGATGCGCTCCGCCATCTGCCGCACCAGCGCCTTATCCTCCAGAGTCCCGGCGCGGACAAGGAAGCTCTCCACTGCGGCGAGCTCCCGCGCGCCCCAGCCCGGCGGCACCCGCCCCAGCACCGGACCGGCCTCCAGGGGGCGGTCGTGAACGACCAGGGTGCCGCCAAGGCGGTCCCCCAGCCGGCGCGAGAGCGGGTCGATCGCCATCAGCGGGACGCCGGCGACGAGGTCGATGGTGCGCACCAGGTTGCGGATCAGCAGGGCGCCCGCCCCCGGGGTGCCCCCCTCGGCCGTGACCACCCGCAGTTGGAGCGCCCGCTTGCCGAGCGTGCGGCCGCCCATCCCGATCTCCAGTCCCGCGAAGTACCCCCAGTGGATCAGAAAGAGCCCGCCGAGGAGGAGGACCGGCACCCACCCCGGCGTCAGCAGCCCGCCCAGAAAGAGGCTCAGCATGATCCAGAGAGCCGCGAGCGCCGCCATGCCGAGATAGTCGAGGAACGCGGCGAGCGAGCGGCTGCCGAGACCGGCCACGGGCAGGTCGAGACGGATGTTGTCCAGCCCCAGGATGCTTTCGCGCCGTATGTCGGCCAACTCCACGACTCCTGTTCTTGCGAGGCCCCTAAGGGTATGCCCGTGCCCGGAGTGGCGTCAAACAAGGGACTGCAGGGACAACAGGGACCTCAGGGACCTCAGGGACAAGGAGAGTATCCTGGTGTCCCTGCAGTCCCTTCCGTCCCTTGTTTTTTACTTTTCCCGGCGCTGGGCCTCGCCCGTCATCGGGACGAAGCGCACCGGCATGACGCTCGAGCGGTCGAAGCCGCCGTCGGCCCGCTTGGTGAGGACCTGGAGGTTCTGGAGGGCGTCGCGGTCGCCCACCGGGATCACCAGCCGCCCCCCCACCTTGAGCTGCTCGAGCAGGGGGTCGGGGATGCTCGGCGGCGCCGCGGTGACGATGATGCCGTCGAAGGGGGCCGCGTTGGGCCACCCCTGGAAGCCGTCGCCGGTGCGGACGTGGACGTTGCGGCAGCCGAGATCGGTCAGAGTGCGGCGCGCCCGCTCGGCCAGGGGCTTGAGGATCTCTATCGTATAGACCTCCCCCGCCACACGGGAGAGGATGGCGGCCTGATAGCCGGAGCCGGTGCCGATCTCCAGCACCCGCGCGCCCGGCCGCAGGTCGAGCAGCGAGGTCATCAGCGCCACCATGTAGGGCTGGGAGATCGTCTGGCCGCCGCCGATCGGCAGCGGATGGTCGGCGTAGGCCTTGCCGCGCTCGTCCGCGGGAACGAAGAGGTGGCGGGGCACCGCCTCCAGGGCGGCGAGCACGCCCACGTCGGTGACCCCGCGGACGCGGATCTGCTCGACCATCCGGTGGCGCGCCGGAGCGGTATCGTCGTCCGGCGCCTGCGACCATGCCATCGGCCGATTTCCGGCGAGCACCGCGAGCGTCCACAGGAACGCCAGCACCGCGACGAACCCGCGGCGCTCAGCGGCCATCCCGCACCTTCCCCTTCATCGGCGAGAGGCGGACCGGGATCACCGTCCGCCGCTCGATCCCCTCGGCGGCCTTGGTGATCACCAGGAGGTCCTGGAAGAAGCCGCCGCCCAGCGGCACCACCATCTTGCCGCCCACCCGGAGCTGCTGAAGCAGCGGCTTCGGGATCGACGGCGGCGCGGCCGAGAGCAGGATGGCATCGAACGGCGCCTTGTCGGGCCACCCCTGGTAGCCGTCCGCGGAGCGCACCTCGACGTTGTGATAGCCCAGCACGGAGAGCCGCTTGCTCGCCTGGCTGGCGGTCACCTCGTCGATCTCGACCGAGTAGACCGTGCGCGCGATCCGCGAGAGCACCGCCGCGTGATACCCGGAGCCGGTGCCGATCTCCAGCACCTTGCCGCCGCGCTTGAGGTCGAGCAGAGAGGTCATCAGCGCCACCACGTAGGGGGTGTAGACGGTCCGCCCCTGGCCGACCACCAGCGGCTGGTCGCTGTAGGCCTGGGAACGCAGCGCGTCGGGCACGAACAGGTGGCGCGGCACCTGCTCCATCGCCGCCAGCACCTCCGGCTGGGTGACGCCGCGCTGCCGCACCTGCTGCTCCACCATCGCGTGGCGCAACGCCTCGTAGGTTTCGCCGGCGAAGGCGGACACGGCCAGCGCGGTGATCGCCACAATCACCGCCGCAACCGCGAATCCGAGCGTTCTGAAACGTTGGCCCCGAAGGGCCGGCCGGGTCACCGGGAGCTCCCCCTCTCGTACACCACCTGGCCGTCGACCAGGGTGTAGTCGATCTCCGCGCGCGCGATCTCCCGCTCCGGGAGCGTCATCGGATCGCGGGCGAAGACCACCAGGTCCGCCCGCTTGCCGACGGTGAGCGAGCCGACCTCCCGGTCCAGGAAGAGCGACCAGGCGGCATCGAGGGTGAAGCCGCGCAGGGCCTCCTCACGCGTCAGCCGCTCGCCCGGCAGCCAGCCGCCCGGCGGGTTGCCCTGGAGGTCCTGGCGGGTGACGGCGGCGTAGAGGCCGAGCCGGGGGTCGGCCGATTCAACCGGGAAGTCGCTGCCCAGGGCCAGCCGCCCGCCGGCGGCGAGCACCTTGCGCCAGGCGTAGGCCCCCTCGAGCCGGCGCTTGCCCACGCGGTCGCCGGCCCACGGCATGTCGGAGGTGGCGTGGGTGGGCTGCATCGAGGCGATGATCCCCAGCCGCGCCATGCGCTGGATGTCCTCCAGGCGCAGCACCTGCGAGTGCTCGAGGCGGAACCGCGCCTCGGGGCGCGCGCCGCCGAGCGCCCGCTCCATGGCGTCGAGCGCCACCAGGCCGCCGCGGTCGCCGATGGCGTGGATGGCGACCTGGAACCCCTTGGCCGCCGCGCCGCGGGCGACCGTCTCCAGGTGATCGCCGGTCGACACCAGCAGGCCGAGGTTGCCGGGGTCGTCGCTGTAGGGCTCGAGCAGCGCGGCGCCGCGGCTGCCCAGGGCGCCGTCGACGTAGAGCTTGACGCCGCGCACGGTGAGCCGGGCTTCCGGGTCGATCTCCGGGCCGCGCTCGAACCAGCGGGCGAGCAGGGGCGCGTCGTCGGTGAGGAAGAGGGCCGCCCGCAACGGCAGCTCGCCGGCCTTCTTGAGCGCCGAGTAGGCCTGGTAGTCGCCGTCGCCGATCCCCATGTCGGTCACTGTCGTCAGCCCGAGCTCCACGCAGTGGCGGGCGGCCCGGCGCAGCGTACGCCGGCGGTCCTCGTTCGAGGGCGCGGGCAGCCGCCCCTCGGCCCAGCCCATGGCGTTGTCGACCAGCACGCCGGTGGGGCGCCCGGCCTCGTCGCGCAGGAAGCGGCCGCCGGTGGGGTCCTGGATCGCGGCATCGATCCCCAGGATCCCCATCGCCCGGGCGTTGACCAGGGCGGCGTGGCCGTCGACGCGGGTAAGCCAGACGGGGTGGTCCGGCACCGCCGCCGACAGCGCCTCGTGGGTGGGGAAGCGCTTCTCCGGCCAGCGGTTCTGGTCCCATCCGCGGCCGCGGACCCAGGAGCCCGCCGGCAGGCCGCGGGCCGCCTCGCGCACCCGCCGCACCACCTCTTCATAGGTGGCGGCGCCGCCGAGATCGACCTGCTCCAGGGCCTCGCCCAGTCCCGCCAGGTGCGAGTGGGCATCGATCAGCCCCGGGGTGACCGCGCGGCCGGCGAGGTCGATGACCCGGGTCTTCGGCCCCCGCAACTTGGCGGCCCCGGTATCGGATCCCAGATACAAGATGCGGCCACCGCGGACGGCGAGGCTCCCCTCGACCTTCCCCGCGGGCTGGACCGGATAGAAGACGCCGTGACTCAGGATGAGGTCGGCAGTGTCCTCTCGATAGGCCTCTGCATGGGAACGCTCCGGGACGGCAACCAACGCCGCCCCGAGAAGCAAACCAGCCAGAAACGGCGTAAATCTCGGCAACATTTAACTTTCTCCCCCGGCTCCTGCACCCGGGCCGTACCTGTGGGGTGCAAAGAGCAAGCCATTCGGAAACCTGCTTGGATGCTATGTTTTTGCGGGGGTCGATGTACACTCCCGCGAATGTTCCCCGACGGCCCGGTCGCGCTCCCCGAGATCGTCTCACGCCTGGAGCACGCGCTGGCCACCTCCCCCGCTGAGGCGACGGAGATCTCCTGGCTGGAGGCCCGCCGCGGCCAGGAGAGCACGAGCAAGCGGCGGCGTGACAGCTACGAGCTGCACGAGCGGTCGATCCTGGTGCGGGTGCGCGAGTCCGGCCGCACGGGGATCTACCACACCGGCGCCACCAACCTCTGCGCGCTCGAGAACGCGGTGCGCGAGGCCCTCGGCCAGGCGCGCCTCGCGCTCCCCTCGCCGCCGCCGCTCGAGCCGGCGGACGCCGCCTCCACCATTGCTATCGACACCGCCGGGCTGTGCGATCCCGAGCTGGCGCGGATGACGCCGGCCCGCGCCCGCGACCTGCTGCAGCGCCTGGCCGATCCCGCGAACCGTTCTGTAGACAAGAAGGAGACCGCCCGGCTCGGCTGGTCCGAGGGGCGGATCGCCGTCGCCAGCAGCCGCGGCCTGCGCCGCGCCGCCGAGGTGACCGCCGGGTGGATCGAGGTGATCTGCGGACGCCAGCCCGGCGCCGGGAGTGCCGCGGCGGCCTCGCGCTCGCTCGCCGGGCTCGACCCGCGCGGGGTCCGCGAGCGGGCGTGGCGCCGCCAGGGTCCCCCCGAGGTCGTGCCGCCCCCCGAGGGCGCGGTCCCCATCCTGCTCTCCCAGGAGGCGGCGGCCACTCTCGTCGAGCTTCTCAACCGGCAGGCGCTCACCTCCGACGCGTTCCTCCACGGCGCCTCCTTCCTGCGCGAGCGGCTGGGGCAGCCGGTCTTCCACCCCGCGATCCACCTGCGGGACGACCCCACCGACCCGCGCGGCCTCCCTTTCCCCTTCGACCTGCTGGGCGCCGCCACGCGGCCGGTCGACCTGGTGGCCGGCGGCGTGGCGCTCACCCCGGCGATCGACGACCGCCTCGCCCGCGAGCTCGACCGCCCCCCCACCGCGCAGCGGGTGGCGCCGGATGAAGCCGTCTCCTGCAATCTCTTCCTGCTGCCGGGCGGCACCTCCGAAGGCGAGCTGCTGGGGGCGGCCGAAGGGGGGCTCTGGATCGCGGCGCTCGACCCCATCGAGGCCTTCGATCCGCGGGCCCTGCGCTTCCGGGCGGTGGCGCGCGGCGCCCGGCGGATCACCGGCGGCGCGCTTGGCCGGTCCCTGCCGGACCTGATCTGGGAGGACTCACTGCCCGCCCTGCTCTCCCGTGTGTTGGCGGTCGGCTCCGAGCCGGTGCCGGTGGCGACCGGCGCCGGGCTCCTGGGGGCCACCACCGCGCCCATGCTGGCGGTGACCGGTGGCTCGGGGCTCCGCGTCTCCCCCGCTTGAGCGCTACTCCCAGATCTTGACCTCGAAGCGGCCGTTCGAGTCCGCCGCTCCGCGGTACATCCCCTCCGAGTTGAAGACCAGGGCGATCGAGCCGTCCCGGCCGACGCCGATCACGCCGCCGTCGCCGGCCTTGAGCTTCTGGTGGATCACCCGGTCCGCCGCCTGCTGCAGCGTCAGGCCGCCGTACTCGATCAGCGACGAGATGTCGTGCGCCACGGTGTGCTTGATGAACTCCTCGCCGATGCCGGTCGCCGAGATGGCGCACGTCCGGTTGTTGGCATAGGTGCCGGCGCCGATCACCGGCACGTCGCCGAGGCGGCCGAACCGCTTGTTGGTGAGGCCTCCGGTCGAGGTGCCGGCGGCCAGGTTGCCGTGGACGTCGAGCGCCGCGCAGCCCACGGTGCCATGCTCCTTCGGCTCCTCCTTGAGCGCGTCCTGGAGATCCTTGTAGCGCTTGGCGGTGTCGAAGTAGGAGTTCGGCACCCGCTCGACCTTCATTTCCGTCGCGAACACCTCGGCCCCCTCCCCGACCAGGAAGACGTGCGGCGACTTCTCCTTCACCATGCGGGCGAGCGAGATCGGATTCTTGACCGTCTTGAGCGCCGCCACCGAGCCGCAGGAGAGATCGCGGCCGTCCATGATGGCCGCATCGAGCTCGTGGGTCTTCTCGTGGGTGTAGACCGCCCCCTTGCCGGCGTTGAACAGCGGATCGTCCTCCAGGAAGCGGACCACCTTCTCGACCGCGTCGAGGCTGGTGCCCCCCTGTTGGAGCACCCCCTGGCCGATCTTCAAGGCCTCGCCGAGCGAGTGGAGGTACTGCTGCTTCTGGGCCTCGGGCAAGTCCTTGGGGATCGTCCCGGCGCCGCCGTGGATGGCGATCGCCCACTTCACGGCCGGGGGCGCGGCAGCCTTGTTGTCGGTTTGCGCGAAGAGGAGGACGGGGAAACAGAGCAGGAACAGGGAGAGCAGGATTCTTCGGTTCATACCGGGGATTCTAGCAAGGCCGTCCGCCGCAGCAGCACCAGCGTCTGGTCGTCCCCCTGGGGGAGCCCCTGGGAGAACTCGCCGACGGCGTGGACGATGGCTTCGACCAGCTCGGCCAGCGGCCGGTCCCGCTCGGCGCGCAGGAGGTCGATCAGGCGCTCCATCCCGAACTCCTCGTAATCGGGGGCGGCGGCCTCGGTGATGCCGTCGCTGTAGATGCAGACCAGCTCGCCCGGCTCCAGCGTCACCGCGCTGGACTGGAAGCGCGCGCCCGGAATCAGCCCCAGGGGAACGCCGCCGGCCTTGAGCTCCTCGGCGCTGCCGTCGCGGCGCAGCAGGATCCCCGAGTTGTGCCCGGCGTTCATGTAGTGGAGCGCGCCGGTCTCCGGGTTCAGCTCGGCCAGCAGCATGGTGATGAACTTGTTGGAGGCGCTCGACTCGCCGATGTGCCGGTTCAGCCGCTCGAGCATCAGGGGGCCGAAGCCGGTCTGGTCGAGCAGCAGGCGGAGAGCGGAATGAAGGGTGGAGACCATCAGCGCCGCCGGCATCCCCTTGCCCGAGACGTCGCCCAGCACCAGGCCGACCCGGCCGTCCTCGCGGCGGAAGAGGTCGTAGTAGTCGCCGCCCACCTGCCGCGCCGGGCGGTACCAGCCGGTCAGCTCGTACCCCGGCACCACCGGCGCCCCCTTGGGCAGGATCTGGCGCTGGATCTCGGCCGCCAGGTGCATCTCGCGCTCGAGACGCTCCTTTTCCAGCGCCTGGAGGTGGAGACGGGCGTTCTCCAGGGCCAGCGCCGCCTGGTTGGCGAACAGCGAGAGGGTGCGGCGGTCCGAGGCGAGGAAGGGGCCGACGCCCCGCCGGCTCTCCTTGTCGCCCACCGCGATCAACCCGCGGGGGCCGCTCTCGACCTCGATCGGGACGCCGAGCAGGTAGCGCGCTCCGGGCAGCAGGGGGGCCGGGGCCTCCCCGCCGCCGGTCAGGAACCGGCGCAGCTCGGGGTGCTCGCCCACCAGCCAGGGCGCCGCCTCGCCGCCGAAGGTGCGGTCCAGGCGGTAGCGGCCGTCTTCCAGGATATAGAGGGCGCCGCGCCGGGCGTCGAGCAGCGACACGGCGCGCAGCAGGATCTCCTCCGAGAGGCGGTCGAGGTCGAGGGTCGAGGCCACTGCCAGCCCCACGTCGTAGAGGGCCTCGAGCTCGACTACCCGGTAGTTGACCTGGAACTGCTGCTCCTTGAGGTCCTGCTTCAGCCGGCTGCTCTTGAGCGCCGAGGCGAGCAGCAGGGTCAGCGGATCGTTCGCCGCCGTCTCACCCGACATGCCGGAAGGGGAGAACAGGAGCCGCCCGCCCGGGAAGACCAGGCTGCCGAGGCCGTCGGCCGGGGTGCTCCCCTCGATCACGAGCGGGAGACTGCCGCCCACCGAGGACTCCTGCTGCAACGCGCCGCCGCGCTCCAGGTAGAGGCCGGCGGCGTCCGCGCCATGCTCGTGGCGCCAGAGATCGAGCAGCCGCTCCAGCATCTGGCGCTCGCTCGCCTCGTCAAGGGAGAGGGCGAGCAGCTCGTCCCAGGCGTGCGTCACCGTGCCGGCGCGCGGCATGCCCTCCATGGATGTCTCCCGCGAAGTCAGGGCCGCATCTGCGCCGCCGCGGTCGTCTCGTCCGGAAAGATCGGAGCGTACTGCGCGAGGCCCATGATGTGGAAAGTCTTTTCGATGGTCGGAGTCAGGCAGCAGAAGCCCAGCTTGCCGTCGATCTCGATCATCTTCTCGATGATCTCGATGAGGATGGAGATGCCGATCGAATTGACGATCTTCGTCCCCGCCAGGTTGAGGAGGAGGGCCTTGTACCCCTCGTCGAGGAGCTTGTAGGCGGCCTTGGCGATCTCCTCGCCCCCCTGGTTGTTGATATACCCCTCCGTGTAGATGACCGCCAGTCCCTCCCGGCGGTCCACGGTGATGTTGAGGCTCTCGGTCATCGGCTCGCCCCCGCTTTCATCGCATCTTGCTCATCACGACGGTGGTCCCGTCGGCGCCGGACTGGATCTCGACTTCGTCCATGAGCCCCCGGATGATCTTCAACCCCCAGCCGCGCTTGCGCACCGACTTGAGCTTGCCGGCCATCGTGGGCTCCTCCAGCACGTCCGGAGAGAAACCGATCCCGCTGTCGCGGACCAGGATACGCAGCTTGTCCGGATCTCCCCCCTCGCCCAGGACCTGGAAGGTCACGAAGACCTCGCGTTCGGAGGCGTGGCTGTGCTCCAAGGCATTGATGCAAGCCTCCACTACCGCCATCCTCACCTCGTCGATTCTATCCGGACTCATCCGGATCGACTCGGCAATCGCGGTCGCGGTCTTGCTCGCCTCGATCTCCATCTCGGGGACCATCGGCAGCGCCAGCGTGACCTCCCTCAGAACGCCTTCAGCCATGTCCGTGGACCGGTAGGCGCAGGCTAAAGGGAGAGGTAGAGCTGCAGTGCGTAGATCACGATGGGATGGACCAGGTCTTGAGACAGCAGCCAGCCGAAACTGGCCAGGGAGCCCACCGACAGCAGCACCTTGACCGGTATCTCAGGGACGGCGACGTGCTTCCGAACGGAGTCTAGCATGACGTTCCTCCTCATCGCCTCTCCCCTATCGCAAGGGCGTTGCCAGACCCCGCGCCAAAATCCGTCCTACATCTCAAACCTATTATTTACAGCCACTTAACATCCCAGCGCCGATCTGGCGCCCAGAATGTCTCGAACTTGGCCGCGACATTTTGCCTCACACAGAACTATTCCGCCGCGGTCGGATTCGGCGAAATGCCCATCTTGTCGCAGTTCGCAGAGATTTGGGTCAAAAAGTCGCGGCCGGGTAAATTTGTCGCGACGACTCAGAAACCCTTGCGCTGCAAGGTCTTGCGGTCGAGCCCGAGGACCTTCGCGGCTTCGCTCTTGTTGCCGCCGGTCAATTTGAGGACACGGGCGATGTGCCGCCGCTCCAGCGTCGCGAGGTCGAGCGCCTCGGGGGAGGAGGGCTGTGTAGGCATCACCAGCAATGAGCGGATCAGCTCGGCGTCGATCTCCCCGTCGGCCAGGGAGACGGCGCCCTCGACGACGTTCTGGAGCTCGCGGACGTTGCCCGGGAAGTCGTAGGCGAGCAGCAGGGCGAGCGCCTCCGAGCGCAGGGCGGGCACCGGAATCCCCTCCCGGCGGCAGAACTCCTCCAGGAAGGCGCGCACCAGGTGGGGGACGTCCTGCTTGCGCTCGCGCAGAGGCGGCAGCTCGACCTCCACGCCTTTGAGCCGGTAATAGAGATCCTCGCGGAACCGCCCCTCGCCGATCAGCGCCTCGAGATCCTGGTGCGTCGCGGCCACCAGCCGCACGTCCACCGGGATCGGCCGCCGGCCGCCGACACGCGTGACCTCCCGCTCCTGGAGCGCCCGCAGCAGGCGCACCTGCAGCGAGGTCTGCATGTCGCCGATCTCGTCGAGGAAAAGGGTGCCGCGGTCGGCGAGCTCGAACTTGCCGGGCCGGGCCTGGACGCCGGTCGCCACCCCGCCCTCGATGCCGAACAGCTCGCTCTCGAGCAGCGACTCGGGGAGCGCCGCGCAGTTGACGGCGATCAGCGCCCCCTCGCGGCCCGAGAGATGGTGGAGGAGCTTGGCCACCAGCTCCTTGCCGGTGCCGCTCTCCCCGCGCAGCAGGACGCTGACACCGCGCGGCGCCACCCGCTCGATGACGTCCAGCACGCGGCGCATCGGCGGCGCCAGGGCCACGATCCGGCGGCCGGCGACCTCCTGGGCGAGCCGCCCCTTGAGCGCCTTGTTCTCCTCTTCCAGCCGCTCGCGCTGGGTCTCCAGGCGCTCCACCTGCCGGGCGGCGTCGAGGGCGGCGGCGGCCAGCGCGGTGACCGAATCGAGGAAGCGGCGGTCGTCGGCGGTGAAGGAGTGGTCGGCGGTCCCCCGGACCTCCTTGTCGAGCACCGCGACGTAGCCCAGGAAGACGCCGCGGTAGGAGAGCGGGGCGGCGAGGAGCTGATCGTAGGGGCGGCCGGCCAGCTCGCCGCCGGCGCGGAGGAGCGTGTGCCCCTCGGTCAGCAGCTCGCGCCAGATCGGCGCCGCCAGGATCGCGTCCCCCGCCGGCAGCTCGTCCACCCAGCCGACGCTGGCGACCCCGCGCGCCCCGCCGTAGGCATCGCGGGTCACGGCCACCGCCGCTCCCGGGTCGAGCACCGCGCAGACCCGTTGCAGGAGCTCGTCGACCAGCTCCTGCTCCGGGCGCTGCGCGTGCAGGGCGATCGCCAGATCGTAGAGCGTCTCGAGCTGGAGGATGCGCCGCTTCTCGGCGATCAGGGCGTCGTGGCGTGCCATCGCCCTCATTGTACGTCCCTGAGGGTCAGAGGGTTGCGCGGCCTACTCGTACCAGCAGCCGTGCTGGCTGATCGAGTTCCAATCTCTGCAGTTGCTCGGATTGCCCTCCTTGTCGGTCCCCGGCGGGCAGGGGCAGGCGGCGCACTCGGGTTTCCCCGCGCAGTAGAGGTCGCTGCAGTAGATGGTGGCCTCGGCGCTGGGAACCCAGGAGGCGAGCGCCGCGATGCCGAGCGCGGCGGTGAGGGCGAGCAGTCGGTTTCTCATGATGTTCTCCTTGCTACCAACGGATCTCTACCCCGTCCCCGTGCAGTAATGCGGGTAGTAGTACCCGCAGGTGACGACGGTGTTGCCCGACGGGGAGACGATGGTGCAGGTCGTGGTACCGCCATGAAGCGTGCAGTACCCGCAGGTGCACTGCGGGGGGAAAGCCAGGGCCGGCAGGGCCAGGGAGAGGGCGGCGAGCAGCAGCAGGAGCAGCGCGAGCTTCTTGTTCATCTTCATGATCGTCTCCTAGGCGCCGTACCAGCAGCCGATTCCGCTGACGGTGTTCCACCCGGCGCAGTTGCTCGCCTTGCCCTTCTTGTCGGTGTCCGGCGGGCAGGCGCAGGAGGTGGTGGAAGGCTTCCCCGCGCAGTAGGTGGAGCTGCAATAGCCGATGGCCTCGGCGTTGGGCGCCCAGGCGGCGAGCGCCGCGATTCCGAGGGCGGCGGTGAGAGCGAGCAGTCGGTTTCTCATCAGGTGTCTCCTTTTCGAGAAGCGGACGCAGCCGTTCGCCGGAGGATCCGCATCCCTGCCTATCATGGTGCTCGCGGGGGAGGAAACGCGCCCAAGCGCCGCCCTCTCTTGGGCTGGCCATTCCCTCTGCTCCCCCAGCTGCGCCCACTGGTACCGCGGCTGCGCCCAATAGAGGGAAGACACCGCCCTCTGATGGGACGATAGCGACCCCTCTTCTCCCCTCCACGCCCTCGCGAGGGACGATAGCGCTCAAGAGAGGGATGCCGGCGCCCTCTGTTACCCCGGCAGCGCCCTCGCGAGGGACGGCTCCGCCCAAGCGAGGGCAGACAGCGGGAAGCAGAGGGCGGACACCGCCCTCTCTTGGGATCGAGCACGGCAAGAGAGGGCGCGACCGGAAAACCGTTGGGAGGAAGCCACGGATGCGAGGGCAGAGACAGGGACCGGGTGGGCGCACCCGCGGATGGGATGGACGCAGGCGCGGAGCCCATGGGCTCAGGCGCAGAGTCCATGGGCGCGGACGCGGAGCCTGTGGGCGCGGACGCGGAGCCTGTGGGCGCACCCGCGGATGTGATGGGCTCCTCTACAGGGCAACCGCGGCGGACGCCGGCGCCGTGGGGTCCTCCCCCTTGTGCTTCGCCGGGTGGGTCGCGCTGTAGGTGACCGACTTCCAGGCCTCGGCCGGGCGGAGGCTGGCATAGGCGAGGGCCAGGGCCAGGGGGCGGCCCGAGGGCTCGACGAAGGAGCCGGCGCGCGGGAAAGCCCGGACGAGGGCGCGCAGCAGGGCGGCCCGGGCCCGCGACAGCCCCAGGGCCTCCAGCGCTCCCGCCGGCAGCGGGGCTCCCAGCGCCTCGCGGGCGACCGCCAGCGCCGTGTAGACGATTCCCTCGCAGTGCCCCTCGCGCGCCAGCTCGCCGAGCCGCCGCAAGTCGATCGCCTCGCCGCGCCGCAGGGTCTCGGCGACGTCGAACAGACCCTTGAGGCGGAAGTGCTTGCGGCAGCAGTTGACGGCGAGGGAGATCAGCAGGTCCTCGGGCGACATCGTCCAGGCGGGCACGCCGCGGAAGCGGACCGGCCGCGCCTCGCGCCAGATGCGCGGGAAGTCGACCGGCAGCACGCCGTTCATGGTGACATCGTGATGGGTCTCGAGATCGCACTCGACGCCGTGGGTGTAGAGCGCGCGGCGAACCGCCTTCTCCTCCCCCTTCCCCTTCTCCCAGCCCGGCCCCGGCCGCAGGACGAGGTCGATGTCCTGCGAGGTCACCACCCAGGGCTCCTCGTAGATGGCGAGGGCCAGCGCCGCCCCCTTGAGCAGCATGGCCTCCAGCTCGACCTCGCGCAGGCGGACGAGCCCGGCGGCGAGGCGGGCGGCGTCGCGCTCGCGGACCGCCGCGTTCTCGAGGATGGCGATCTCGAGGCGGGCGGCGAGATCGGCGGGGAGGCCGGTCCGCGCGGGGTCGCACCGGCGGAGGTTCGCCCCCACGATCGGGAGCACGCCGTGCCGCCCCGCCGCCGTGGCCAGGCGGTCCCAATTTACAGTGCCGCCAGCGCAGAGCTCCTCCACCGCCTGGAGGTGTACGGGGGTGAAGTCCTGACGCGCGCAGAGGCAGAGGATGCGGTCCTCGCGAGTCATCGCAGCGGCCTCTCCATCAAATCGCCCAACAGCCGTACGGCCGCCTCCAGATCGGTGCCGGTCGCCAGCCGGTAGCAGGCGCTGCGCTCGACCAGCTCCGCCAGGGCGTCCAGATGGCCCTGCGAGGAGCGAGCTTCGGTCAGCAGCACGTTGGGAGCGAGCTCGAGCAGCGCCTCGCCGGGGCTCAAGGAGGTGAGCTCGCTCGCCGGCAGGCCCGTTACCCGCGGGAAGACCAGCACCGCCGGCGCGCACTCCCAGACCACCGGCGCCCCATAGGCCCGCTCGGCCCGGATCTGCCGCTTGCGCCACCCCGCCCGCGGCGCGTCGCCGAACAGGCCGGTGAGCTCGGGGAAGAAGGCGAGGGTCTGCTCGGTGAGATCGAACTCGTCGGGGAAGGCGAGGATCCGCACCCCCTCCCCTGGCCGGGAGGCGAGGAACAGGGTGTCGTCCCCCAGAAAGCCGAAGCCGGCCCGCGCCAGGGCGAGGGTGAGGGTCGACTTCCCCGAGCCGCTGGTGCCGGGCAGCAGCAGGGCGCGGCCGTCGCGGCAGACGCCGCCGGCATGCAGGCCATAGAGGCCGCGGCGCTTCAGCAGCTCCACCAGCGGCAGGGTGAAGAGCGGATGGGAGAGGCTCCAGAGATCCTCCTCCTCCATCCCCGCCGCCGAGGCGCGCGCCCGGCCGCGGCCGGGATCGCAGAGCACCCGCAGGCGCGGACCGTAGCCGATGTAGAGCTGGTCGGCCGCGTCGTCGTAGACCACCTCGCCGAGCGGCGGATCGTAGACCGGCCGGCCCGCGGCCGGGCGGTCGAAGGCATGCTCCGCGGCGGCCGCGATCTCGAAGGTGACGTCATACGGCGCGCCGCCGTCCAGTGGCAGGCCGGCGAGGCGCGAGTGGATGCCGGCAGCGGCCCGCTCCCCCTCCCCGGTGGCGAGCACGCCCAGGCGGATGCCGTGCAGGAGGTAGGCGCGGCCGGCGCTCAACGGGCGCTCTCCCCCGCTGCGGGCTCGATCCGCCAGGTCTCGGTGAACAGCGGCCGCGGATCGTGCGGCTCCTCCAGCGGCTCGCCGCGGTAGACGATCCAGCAGTGGGCGGCGAACTCGCCGCGGATCGTGCCGACGCCGAAGCGGAGGGAGACCTCCGCCCCCGCGCGGCGGAGAAAGCGGTAGAGGGTCAGGCCGCGGACCATGCAGCCGGTACGGACGGCCGGACGGCCGGCGACCAGGATCTCGTCGATCCGCCGCACCAGCGCCTCGACCTCCGGCGGCTCCGCGGACGGCGGGACCTGCCGCCGCGGCTCGACCCAGGCGGGCAGGTCGGGGAGCTTGCGGAGTCGCAGCAGCAGTGGCACCAGCGCGGCGAAGACGACGACGCGGACCGGCAGCAGGGCGTCCGCCGTCGCGGTTTCAGGCCGGGCTGGCCACCAGGAGCTTCTCATCCTCCATCTCCTCGAGAAACGCCAGGACATCCTCGTAGATCGTCTCCACTGGGGCGTCGTACTCGGTGCTGATCGCCGCCACGATCCCATCCACCTCGTGCTCGCCGTCGCACAGCTCCCAGACGCGGGCGCTCACCTCGTCGAGGGAGTAGTACTGCCCGCCGTCGAGGTCCAGCAGGACCAGGGTCCCGGCCGCGTGCTGGGTGAGCACGCGCTCCCGGCGCTGGGGACGGTTCTGCGGTCCGATCATCAGCCCTCCAGGGCATTGCAGCCGACAAACAGAAGCCGGCGAGGCCTGCAATAGACCTCGCCGGTAGGGCGCCGACCCGGCACGGCTAGAAACTGAAACGGGTGACCTGCCGCAGCAGGCCGAGACGGCGCAGCGACGGCTTCCTGTACGCCTTCTTTACCATGGACACTCCTCCTTGCTGGAAAAGGCGCCCGGCATACGACCTCCGGGGTGTATGCCGGGCTTTACTTTCAAAATCCGTGCCGCTTTACTGGACGCTACCGTCCGAAATGACGATGGTGGCCGCTCCCTTCACCGGCCCATGCCCCTTGAAGAAGATGACGTTCTTGTTGCCCGGGCGCATTGCCGAGGAGACGTCGATCGTGCGCACCTCGCCGTTGCGGAGGCGGCTCACCTTGAAGTTGACGCCGTTGACCAGGGCGTTGACCGTCCGCAATCCGGGAGCACCGTTGATGATCTGGATCTTGTTCTCCGCCTGCGGCACCCGGAGGCGGACCTGCTGCGGATCGCCCTTGACGCTACGCTGGACCAGCGTGATGACCGGATCGCAGCTCGCGACGTTGCCCGCGAGGTCCGTCGCCGTGATCGTCACGTGGGCCGACTGGCTCTGGTTGATCTTGGTGGCGGTGACGGTCACCGGGTCGGTGGTGCCGACGGCGAAGGGGGGCACCGGCGTGTCGGCATTGTCGGACTGGGTCACGACGATGCTGGCGAGGCCGCTGTCCGTGTCCTGGAAGGTGACGATGAGCTGGGTCGGCGGTCCGGCCACCACCCGCGCCGGGCAGGTGGGGGGCGTGTCGTCGTCGCTCGGCGGCACCTCTCCCAGGTCGGGCACGCCCACCCGCACGGCCACCATCAGCCAGAGCAGGGAGTCGGGGTTCTGCCCCGCGGGCGCCGAGTTCAGTTGCACGTCGGTGGTCGTGACCCCGGACGGAATGGTGATCCCGATCTGCTCGGCGTTGAACTGCGGTCCCGCCGCCGCGTTGAGGAAGTTGAAGAGGGTGGGGTTGTTGCTGATCGTGGCATTGTCCGGACGGGTCGGCTCGCCGTCCCCCGCGAGCAGGTAGAGGTCCGCGCTCCGGGTCGAGGACATCGCCCCGTGGTTCAGGCTGGCCGTGGCGGTGACGCGGTTCTCGCCGGGCGTGGGGTCGTCCCCATAGGCGAAGTCCATGCCGTCCCAGATCACCACCCGGTAGACCGCCGGGTTGGCGAGGTCGCGGTAGCCGACGATCAGCCCGGCGCCGTCGAGGCGCCAGAGGCTGTTCTTCGCGTCGCCGTCGGCGAAGGTGAAGGTCTGGCTGCCGGTGCCCGCCGCGGCGACAATCCCGGTGACGTCGGCATAGTAGCCGACGTTGAGGATCGGGCCGCCGGCCGAAGCCGGCTGGGTCTCGGTGCCGATGATGGTGCCGGTGATCGGGGTACCGTTGAACTCGATGACCTGATCCTTGTACGGCTCCGCGTAGGGGCAGTTGGTGCCGCTGCCATCGAGCGTGCAGGGGCGCTCGCGGCCCCCCCAGTAGAGCAGGGCGAAGCGGACGGGGCCGCCGACGTTGACGGTGAGGTCCTCCGGGCCGCCGCTCCAGCCCAGCAGCCCCTTGCCGTCCATGGAAAGCGTCAGGCCCTGCTCCTGCAGGTTGATGAACGGCGCCAGATGCGTGGCGCTGGCTGCTGTCGCGCAGGCCAGCAATCCGAGAATGACGAAAATCAACTGCCGATGGAATCTCATTGATATCTCTCCTTTGTCAGCGTTCCAATCGGTTGACCAACAATCCCATCGAATCGAACAGACTTCGGGGGCCGATCCGTGGCGGATGCGGGTTACGGAGCCCTGGAGGAAGGACGGAGCGGAACTGAAGAGATGACCGGCGCCATGACCACCACTGCCCCCCCTGTTGAACTACGCGTTACTACGTGTCCGTTGAGGGCTCTTCGGCGACCGGGCGATCTCAGGCGGGAGACCCCTGGCTTTGCGGCCCCGCCTCACGGCGGGTGTGCCTTGATCCAAGCCGATCAGGGGTAATTGCAAGAGGTGGGCCAGCGGGCGGGAGGAAGCGAAAAGATCTCGCGATCAGCTTCTTCTACTCTCATTTTCGGCCGCCAGGGACGTGGATCGATCAGCTTTTCGAAGAATTGCTATAGAAAATCTACCGAGCCGTTTCAGCCCACCGGTAAAAATGCCGCCGCTTTAGTGAGAGCTGCTAAATAGCTTTGAGAACAGGAGATCCGGGTTCCGGCCGCCTTGACACATCCGGCACATAGGCTTAGGCTCAAGGCGACGCACAAACCAGGTAATGCTCGCGAACACGAGCGTCAGTGAGGCCCATGCGGAGCGAAACCTCGAATTCCCAGACCCCGGCAGGAAAGGGCAGCGCGCGCCCAAAGCGCCCCTGGCAGCGTCCGCGCATCCTTTCCCGCGAGCCGCTGGAGGCCGTGGCCGCGGTCTGCGCTCCCTCCCCGCCCGCCAAGGGGAACCCCGGCTTCTGCCCCTCGGGCCCGATCTCTTCGTAAACCTCAAGGGACGGCCGCGGTTCCTGTCCCTGGTGTCTCTTGTGTTCTACCGCACGATCGGCAGCAACGTCCGCTTCCCGCCGCTCTCCTCCTCCGCCATCACCTGCTCCAGAAGCTCCCGGCGCTGCACCGCCGCGGGGTAGAGCTCGAAGGGGGTGCCGGCCTGGATGGCGGCCGAGCCCGGGCAGAAGTTGAGCAGATGCCCGCCCGCGCCCTCGGCTCCGAGCCGCTCCTTGACCTCCACCGTCAGATCGCGCACCTCGGCGAGACCGGCCGAGCCGCGCCAGATCTCGCGCAGCCCCTGCCCGTGGAGGTTGCCCACCGGCCGGCGCCACTGCACGCAGGGGTAGACGTTGCCGTAGGGGTCGATCGCCAGTCCCGAGGAGCCGGCGCCGCAGTGCTTGTCGACCGGCGTGGGGAGGGTGCCGTCGTCGCCGCCGCGCGCCACCTGGACCTCCACCTGCCCCACCGCTCCCGCCGCCACCGCGCGCCCGCGCTCGAACTGCAGACGGAAGAGCCGGAGCACCCCCTCGCGGCTGGCGGTCACCTGCAGCGGCTCGCGGCCGCCGTCGTCGCGCGGCGTGACTTCCGGGTCGACCTGGAGCGGCAGGCCCAAGACGTCGGCGACCGCGAACATCCCCTCGATCTCCCCCTCGTTCCAGGCGGTGAGGGTGCTGTTGAGCTTCACCCGCAGCCCCAGCTCCCGCAACTCGTGGAGATTGGCGAGCAGGCGGTCGAAGCTGCCCGGCACGCGGGTCTGGCGGTCGTGGGTGGCGGCGGTGGCGCCGTGCAGGCTGATCTCGATCAGGAAGGGGTCGACCTCGTCGCGCACCCGGCGGGCGAGCTCGCCGCGCAGGGCATGGCCGTTCGACTTGATGCGCACCACGAAGCCCAGCTCGCGCGCCCGTGCCCCCAGCAACAGGAAGTCGGGGTGGGCGAGCGGCTCGCCCCCGGTGAGGGTGAGGTTCAGCACCTGCATCTCCCGCAGCTCGTCGAACAGGCGGAAGTATTCCTCGCGGCTGAGCGGCTCCCCCTTCAAACCCAGATCGTTGTAGCAGAAGAAGCAGTCGAGGTTGCAGCGGTAGGTCAGCTCGACCAGCACGGAGAACAGCAGGTTCTCCCGCCAGGCGGTGGCGATCACCCGGGAGAGGCTCAACCGGGCTCCAGCAGGCCGGCCTCGGCGAGCTCGGCCGCGAAGGCGAGCACGTCGCGCGCGAGGGCCGTAGAGTCCCCCTCGTACTCGGCGGCGAGGGCATCGATCCAGTCACCGACGCAACGCTCGCCGTCCGCCAGCTCGAGCACCGAGGCGCCGACCTCGTTGAGCACCAGCACCTCGGCCGCGGACTGGCGCAGCACCACCGCCTCCCCCTCGATGAGGCGGTAGCGGATGTCGGACCGCCGCTTGAGAACGGTCGCTGGAGTGATGACGCTCATGGACTCGTTTATCGGGATATCGATCGCAGTATAGCCCACGGGTCCCCGGCGAGCGAGAAGGTCAGCTCGTAGGCCGGAACCGCGCGGGCGAGCCGCTCGAGCACTCCGAGCAGCGCCTCCCGCCGCCAGGGGTCCCGGTTGACGAACGGGGAGGCGGCCACCAGGCCGGCGAGAGCCGCCGCCGGCGAGAGTGGGCGCAGGCGCTCCTCCGGCCCCTTGGCCAGCCGCAGCAGGGCTCGCAACGGCACGCTGGCGGGCCCGCCTCCGCGATCTCCGAGATCGCCGGTGAAGGGGAGCTTCTGCAGCCGTACCCCGCCGTCGCCGAGGCGGACGGCGTTCAGGTCGTCGGAGAGGACGGCAGCCCCTTGCGCCAGGCAGAGGCGCGAGACGGTGGTCTTGCCGGCGCCCGAGGGGCCGAGGAGGAGGAAGGCGGCCTCGCCGCCGGTCACCCCGGCGCTGTGGATCACCGCCCCCCCTTCGGCGAGCAGGCGGTAGGCGGTGAGCACCCGGAGGAAGTTCTCGAACACCGAGGCCGCCCACTCCTCCCCCGCCCCCTCGCAGGTCCAGAGGCCGCCGGCGAGATGTGGGGCCCAGTCGAGCCGCGCCATCAGCCGCAGGCCGGCGAGGAGCACGCCGCCGGGGGCATGCTCCATGTCGAGCGTGTACTCCCAGCCGCGCACGTCGCGGTCGAGGAAGTCGATGGCCGGCGCGCGGAAGACCTGACAGACGACGGCCGCCGCCGCGTCCGCGTCCCGGCAGAGCCCGGCGAAGCGGTCGCGGACCGCCTCCTCCTGCGTCGCCGAGAGCCCGGTGAAGAGGTAGGGGCCGCCGGCGACGTCGACGGCGACCGCGCGGTCCCCCCAGGGCTCGCCGCCGCGGCGGCCGGGGAACAGGTCGGGAAGGCGGAGGAAACCGTCGCCGAAGCTCATCGCCACCGCCGGCGGAGCGCTCTGCCCGCGAGGCTCAGGAAGCGGAGCAGCGAGCGGACGCGGACGGCGGCCGTGGGGCGGGCCGCCTCGACACGGCCGAGCACGGCGGCGAGGGGGACCGGCGCGTCGTGCACCGGGCAGGAGTCGCCGCGGGTCACCAGGGCGAGCCCACCGGCATGAAGCCGATAGCCCAGCAGGCGGTGCGCCACCAAGTGGCCGTCGGCGGCGCGGAACACCACCACGTCGCCGGGGGCGTAGAGGCGGGCGGCGGCGACCCGCACGCGGCCGCCGTCGGCGAACAGGGGGGCCATGCAGTCCCCACGCACGCGCACCTCGACGGGTCCCTCGCGTGCCAGGCTGCGCAGAGCCTCGAAGACGGCGGTCATCGCGCCTCCGCCGGCAACTCGGAGGCCAGCAGCGGATCGAGGCGGATGGCCAGCCCGAAGTTGCGCAGGGCCTCCTCCCGCCGGCCGGCCAGCCACTGCGCCCGGCCGAGGCCGAGATACCCCTCGGGCCGGGGCTCGAGGCGCAACGCCTCGGCGTAGGCCTGCTCGGCGGGCTCCGGACGGCTGAGCAGGTAGTACTGGCTACCGCGGGCGATCGGGATCCCGACCTGGAGGGGATCGAGCGGCGCCGCCCGGCGGAGCGCCTCGAGGTTGCTCGCCAGGGCCCGCGGCGGCACCTGCCCGGAGGCCACCGCGAGGGTCAGCGCCTCGACGTTTCTCAGCAGGCGGCTCGCCGTCATGCGATCGCGCCAGCGGACGGCTTGGCCGGCGAGCGCCAGGGCGAGGAGGGCGACGAGAATCGCCGAAGCCGTTCCCCCCTTCATGCCGTCTCCTCTCGCAACGCCCAGGCCAGGAAAAGCAGGGCCGGAAAAGCCACCAGGGCCACCCGGAAGGGGAAGTCGACCAGCGAGAGCACGGCGAGTGCGGCGGTCCCCGCCCAGGCCAGGGCCCGGTCCTCCGGCGCCATCCGACGCAGGGCTCTCAGGAGCACCCAGCCCCCCCACGCCAGGGCCAGCAGGCCGGGGATCCCCCACTCGGCGGCGGCTTCCAGGATCTCGTTGTGGGCGTTGCCGAAGCCGACCTGCGTCTGGGCCGCGAAGAAGGGGACGCCGCGGTCGAGCAGGGCGAGCTTGGCGGGCACGAACTCCGGCTGGTAGGCGCCCTGGCCGACACCGGCGAGCGAATGTTGGCCGAACATCCAGGCCGCCGCGCGCCAGCCGTCGAGGCGGCCGGTCAGCACGGCGTTCCAGTCCCCCTCGGCCACGTGCCGCGCCTTCTCCAGCACCCGCTGGCGCAGCGGGGGCACCGCGGCGGCCAGCAGGACCAGCGCCACGGCGCCGGCGGCGAGCAGGGCGGCGGCCCGCCGGCGCGGCAGCCCCGCCCCCCAGAGCAGCAGGCTGCCGGCCAGCAGCGCGGCGATGGCGGCGAAGGTCTGGGTCAGCGCCAGCGCGTAGACCGCGACCGCCAGCGCCAGCGCCGTCCCCACGGACCCGGAGCTCCCCCACCCCTCCCCCGCCTGCCGCCGCCGGCGCAGGAGATCCTGAGCCACCAGGCAGGGGAGGACGAGGAACGCCGCGAGGTCGCCGGGGTTGCCGGCGAGCGAGGTGATGGCGAGCCGCGAGCCGGCCTGGACGGTGGCGAAGCGCAGCGGCTGCCAGACGCCGTAGTACTGGCCGATGCCCACCAGCGCCAGCAGGAAGGCCGGCCAGAGCAGCCCGCCGAGCAGGCGCCGCAGCCGGGAGGAGGGCAGCGCCGCGCTCCAGCCCACCAGCGCGGCGGCGCCGATCCAGAGGTCGATCAGCGCCTCGCGGACGTGGAGCGGGTAGCGGGTGAAGCCGAGCCCCGCCGTCGCCACCGCCAGCAGGGGGAGGACGATGCGCGCGGCGGGCAGCCGCCAGAGGTCCGCGAGGCTCACCCGCTCCACCCGCCGCAATCCCCAGGCCAGGCAGGCGAGCGAGGCGAGAGCCAGCCACTCGGCGGCCAGCAGCTTCGGCTGCCGGAACGACTCCTTGGCTACCGGCGCCCAGACGAGCGGCGGCACCAGCACCAGGAGCCAGAGAAAGAAGGTGCCCAGGAGGAGGTCGAGAGGCGGGCGGCGGGCGGGCTTCACGGCGGACGAGTATATAAGGCAGGAAAAGCGGAACAAGGGACATGAGGGACAGCAGGGACTTCAGAGACATAGGAGAAGAAGGGTAATTTCTTTGTCCCTGGTGTCTCTGAAGTCCCTGGTTGCTTTTTCACCGCCGCAGCCGCGCCCACCGCGCCCCGTAGCTCCCCAGCCGCCGGAGCAGGTCGAACGGCCGGGCGAGCCGCCGGCCGAGATAGCCGAGGCGGTTGCGGGGGGTGCCGTAGACGGCGTCGATCTGGGCGTCGGAGAGGAAGACGGCGCCGAGCACCGCGCGGGCGAGCTGGACCGGGCGGGACCGCTCGCTCGGCTGCGGGCGGAACAGCCCCAGCCGCAGGGCGCCGGCGTACTCCGGATCGAGGCGGCCGGCCAGGATGTGCCGCAGCAGCTCTTCCTCCGGCCCGTGCCAGCCGGCGGGGTCCTCGCCGGCCGCCAGACGCCCGATCAGCCGCCGCGCCGCCGCCGCCTCGGCCGCGGACACGTCCCGCCCCACCCAGGCGGCGGCGCGGTCGCTCAGCACCCCGGGATCGACCTCCCCGAGATCGAGCAGGTCGGCCACCATCGTCAGCAACGAGTAGGAGGACGGCCAGTAGCCGTGCTGCCCCAGGCCGTGGACCAGGACGTGGGCGGCCAGCACCTCCGGCAGCGGTGCCGCGCAGCGGCCGGGGAGGTCCGGCAGTGGCCGCAGCAGCCCGGCGCGGTCGAGCGCCGCGAAGCTGGCCGAAGCCGCGCCGTGCAGGCGGACACCGGGGAGGTGGCGGTGGATCTCGACCGCGCCCCCCCGCGGCCCGGTCAGCGCCGGGAGCTGGTGCTCCGCCTCGGGGACTCCGGAGCTCTGGAACCCGGCGGCGAGCAGAGCCTGCCAGAGCTCGCCGGCGCGCTCGCCAGGAGCCAGCAGATCGACGTCGCACGCCCCCCGGCTGCCGGCCGCCAGCAGCCCGGTCCCCTCGAGGGCGGCGAACTTGAGGCAGGCGAGCGGAATGCCGAGGTCCGCCGCCACGCCGGCGACCCGGCGGACCTCCTCCATCAGCCGCATGCCGCCGGCGGCGGCCCGCGTCCGGTCGCCCGCGAAGCCGGCCGCGGCCTCCTCCCCCAGCTCGGCGGCGATCTGCTGGCGCCCCCGGCGGACGGCGATCCGGGCCGAGACCTCGAACCGGCGCGCCAGCGCCAGCGCCGCCGCCGGCTCGACGGTTTCGGGGAATGGCGCGCCGGCGGGGCCGAAGGCGCGCAGCAGCATCCAGCGGACCTCGGGGGAGATCGCCAGCGGCGGCGGCCGGAAGCGGAGGGGGCGCGGCATGGGAGAAGGATACTGCTACCATCTTCCAATGCCCTCCCGATGGACCGATCCGGTCCTGCGTGCTTCGCTCGCCGGCGTGGCGATCGCCCTCGCCCTGGTGGCGGTCTCGGAATACCGGGACCTGCGGGCGGCGCGGGCGGCGGCGTTCGCCTGGCTGGAGGAGGCCGGGGCCACCCTCGACGCGTCGGCGCTCAGCCGCGAGCCCGACTCCGAGGGGGTGCGCCTGCGGGCCGCCCGCGCGGTGCTGGCCGCGGAGCTCGACCCGGCGCGGTACCAGGGGATCCCCGCCGTCCAGGCGGCACAGGCGGCGCACGAGACGGCGGAGCGGATGGCGGTGACCGCGCGGACCGCCCGCGAGGTGCTGGCCCGCCGGCCGGCCTCCTGGGAGGCGGCTCTGGTGGCCGGCGCGGCCACCTATCTCGGCTGGTCGCAGGCCCGGGACCCGCGGCTGTTCACCGCCTACCGGCAGTGGGAGGCGCCGCTCGAGACCGCCCTGCGCCTGGCGCCCTCCAAGCGGGAGCCGGCGCGCTTCCTCGCCGCCGCCTACCTGGAGATCTGGCCGGCGCTCTCGCCGCGCAAGCGGGGGATCGCCCGCGGCCTGCTGACAGAGGTCTTCCGCGAGCCCGAGGACCTCGGCCGCCTGCTCGACCCCTGGCTCGACACCGCCGCCGACCGGCGCGAGGCGTTCGCCGTGCTGCCGGACGACCCCGCGACCTGGGAGCGGGTCGAACAGGCCTACGCCGCGCGCAGCGACCTGCCGGGGTTCGCGGCGGCCCGCCAGCGGCGGGAGGCGTCGCTGCTCGTCAAGCTGCGGCGCGACCTCCTCGCGGCGGACCGCCTGCGCGACGACGGGCGGCTCGACGAGGCGCGGGCGCTCTACCTCTCGGTGGCCGAGGGGGCGCGGCCCGAGGCCCGCTATCTGGATCTCCTCGCCAAGGCCCTCGAGCGCTGCCCCCCGGGTCCGGTGAACAGCGCCACCGCCGGGCGGCTCGCCCCGCATCTCGCCCGCGCGCTCGACCGCTGCCTGTACGCGACCTGCGAGCTCCCGCCGGCCGCCCTGAAACGGCTGGTCCACTTCGTGCGCGATCCGGCACCCTCCCAGCTCGCCCTCGCCTCCCTGTTCGCCGGCGACCTGCCAAGGGCGAGCCTCTTCGAGCGGCGCGCCGAGGGGTTGGACACCGAACCCTGGGCGGCCTACCTGATCACCAAAGCGCGGGCGCTCGCCGCCCGCGGCCGGGTGGACGAGGCCGGGGAGGCGCTCGCGCTGGTGCACCTCTCCTGGCAGGAAAGGCCTCTCTTCTGGCAGGCGCGGGCCGAGGTGGCGCGCGCGGCCGGCGATCCCGGCGGCGTGGCCGCGGCCCAGACCCGGCTCGCCGGGCTCGCCCGGCGGACCTGGAGCGCCCCCGACTGGACCTGGAACCGGGGCATCGCCCGGCTGGAGATGATGACCGCCGCGCCCGCGGCCGGCTTCGTGGTGACGCTTGATCAGGTGCCGGCGAACGGCGCCCTGGTCGAGCTACGGCTCGACGGTGCGACCGTGGGTGATTTTCCGGTCCGGCCGGGCGCCGGCGCCCGGCCGGTGCTTCAAGTGGCGGCGCCGCTTGGGCGCGGGCTCCACGTGCTGGTGCTCGAGAGCCTGGACGGCGCCCAGGTCCTGCCCGGGACGGTCGAGCTGCGCTGAGCGCTCGCGGGTCCGCGCCGCCGTCGCGGCGCCGAGGAGCACCGCCAGGGTCACCGCGTTGCCCGGCAGGGAAAGGCTGAAGTCCAGGCACTCGTGGACGGCGAGGGAAACCAGGACGCCGGACGCCGCCAGGGCCGCGGCCCGGTCCTCGGAGCGGCTCCCCTCGCGCAGCACCGTCGCGAGCCGCCGCGCCAGACCCCACACCCCGGCCGCCAGCAGCGCCGCCCCGACGAGCCCCGCCGTCACCAGCACCTCCAGGAAGTCGCCGTGCGGGTGCCACCAGGTGCCGCGCAGCTCGATTGGCTGCGCCAGGGGGAAGGCGTCGCGGAAGGTGCCGAGCCCCGAGCCGGTGAGGGGGAAGCGCCGCCAGAGCTCGAGCGCCGCTCCGTATTCGACGAGGCGGGCCCCCCAACTCCCGTCCGCGGCCGAGGTGGCGAGCAGGCGCCCGAGCCCCTCGCGCCAGCCGATCGCCGCCACCGCCCCGAGACCCGCCAGCGCCGCCGCCGCCCCGAGGGGCGCCATCCACAGACGCCGGCGGGATCCGGCCGCGAGCGCTCCCTGCGCCGAGACGGCGGCGATCGCCGCCAGCAGGCCGCCCCGCGAGCCGGTGAAGGAGAGCCCGGCGAACAGGGTGAGCCAGAGCATCGCCGGCGGCGCGATCAGCAGGACCCGGCGCTCGGCCCGCGGCTCGTCGCGGGCGCGGCGGGCCGCCCACCAGCTCCAGGCGAAGGCCACCGGCAGCGCCATCTCCAGATAGGCGGCGAGATGATTGGGATTGACGAAGGTGCCGCGCAGGCGCACGGCCGAGGCGTGCAGGTCGACCCCCCAGAGCGTCCGCGAGCGGGCAAACCAGTCGTGGGCGCCGAAGAAGACCTGGAACAGCCCCCCCGTGAGCACCGCCGCGCCCAGCCAGCGCCGGTGCTCGCGCCGCTGGCCGGCGACCGCGGCGGCGAGGAAGGCCGCCGCCGCCGCCGCCCAGCCGAGGGCCGCCCGCTGGGTCGCCGTGGCGGCGAGCGTCAGCCGCGCCGGTATCGCCGTATCCATTCCCCCCAGCTCCACGGCCTGCCGGGCCAGGGCCGCGTGCCGCGGCGAGAGCGCCGCGACCAGGCCGGCCGGCAGCGCCGCCGCCTGCAGCAGGCCGAGCAGGGCGATCGCGGCGAGCGCCGCCGCCGGCAGCGCCGCCGGGCGCAGCGACCGCGGGCCGTCCATCGCGACCGCCGCCAGCGCCAGCGCGCCGAAAGCCAGCCCCGCGAGCAGCGCTCCCGCCCAGGGCGTCACGCCGCCGAAAGCGAGGGGCGCCCAGAGCAGGACGAGCGCGAGCCATGCGGCGAGAAGAGAGGTCGAATGACGTATCATGGCGCCGACCCAAACACGTTCCACAGCGGAGCCCTCGCAGGATACGGGCATGCCCGCCGGGGGGAGATCATGCGCCTCAAGATCCGTGCCTCGATGACCTTGATCCTTTGCCTGACGGCTCTCTGCCTGATGGCGAGGAGCGCTGGAGCCCAGTTCCTCCAGTATACGCCGCCGGGGGGACCGCAAGAGCCCTCGGAGTCGCGCCAGAACCAGCTCAAGCGCGAGCTGGAGCTGGCTATCTACCGGTTGGGGCCCGTGCGCGTGGCCCCCTGGGCCACGCTGCGCGACGTCGCCTATGTGAGCAGCCTCTTCACCACCGGCGAGAGGCCGCCGGACGATCTGACCGCCACCGTCGGCGCGGGCTTCCGCGCCTACCTGAGAAACGGCCCCAAGGCCACCTGGACCGCCCAGGTGCTGCCCGAGTACGTCTGGTGGCAGCGCCAGAGCCAGCGGCGGCAGCTCAACGGCCGCTATCTCCTCGGCTTCTACGGCTACTTCAACCATCTCACCCTGGAAGTGCGGGCGGGCCGCGAGCAGCAGCAGCAGCTCGTCACCCCCGAGGTGCCGGTGCCGGTGAGCTCCCGGCGCGACGGCGGCGAGATCCTGAGCGAGCTGGAGCTCTCCGGCGCCTTCTCGATCTTCGCCGCTACCTCTTTCAATCGCCAGAACCACTTGGTGGAGGATCTGGGCGAGCCCCGCCTCGAGGGGCTCCGCTTTCTCGACCGCGAGGAGCGGATCGCGCGCGCCGGGGTGCGCTGGCGCCCCGACCCCGCCTGGTCGGTCGCGCTGGGCGCCGAGCGCTCGCAGGTGGACTTCGTCCACAGCACTCTCGACCGCTCGAACACCGGCACGGCGCCGATCACCCAGATCCGCTTCCAGGGGCGGCTCCTCCACTTCGAGGTCAACGCCGCCCGCCGCTCGCTCACCGCCAGACAGGGGGCGCAGTTCATCCCCTACGACAAGGTGACCGGCGATGCCCAGCTCACCCTGGGAACCGGTACGCGACTTTCGGCGACGGTCTACGCCAGCCAGAACCTCGTCTACTCGCTCTCCCCTGTCTATGCCTACCTCGACGACCAGCGGCTGGGCACCGCCCTGAGCGTCGCCCTCGGCCGGCGCACCAGCGGGCGTATCTTCGTCGAAGGGGGGAGGGACGACTACACCGCCTTCGCGGGAGCCGCCGCGCGCCGCGAGAACATCTCTTCCTACGGCGCCGGGGTGAACGTGGCCCTGCGCCGGGGGATCAGCCTGGGGGTGCAGGGGGTGCGCTCCCGGTTCAATTCCAACCTGGCCGGCGGCGACCGCACCTACTCCTCGGTGGGAACGACGATCCACCTGTCGGAAATCCATTAGGGCTGCGAGCCGGCCGCCGCTGGACCGCGGGGCCGTGTTGCTGTACCATAAAGCGCAAGTAAAACGAGCATCATGAAGAAGATAGCGGTTCCTTTCTCGATTCTGCTGTTGGTGTGTGTCGCCATCACCTGGGCGCAAGCCACCGATCCGGCGTACCGGATCGGTCCGCGCGACCTGCTCCGTATCCGTGTCGACGAGGACGAGAAGCTCAACGGCGACCGGCGGGTCACCGAAGCCGGGGCGGTCAACTTCCCCCTGCTCGGCGACGTCTCCGTGGAGGGGAAGACCCCGGGCGAGATCGCGCTGACGGTCAAGAAGCTGCTCGAGGACAAGTACATGCAGCGGGCCTCCGTCGACGTGCAGGTGGTCGAGTTCCGCTCGCGGCCGATCTCGATCATCGGCGCGGTCAAGCAGCCGGGCAACCTCGGCTTCTCGGGCCACTGGACGCTGCTCGAGGCGCTGACCGCCGCCGGCGGCCTGACGGAGAACCATGGCAACGTGGCCTATATCCTGCGCCGGGCGGACAACGGCCTGTCGGACCAGGTGACGATCGATCTCGACGACCTGCTGGTGCGCGGCGAGCAGCGGATCAACGTCCCGATCTTCGCCAACGACCTGATCAACGTCCCGGTCACCGTCGAGGTGACCGTCTACTGCCTCGGCGAGGTGACGAAGCCGGGCGCGCTCGCCTTCAAGAGCAGCGAGCGGATCACCCTCCTGGCCGCCATCGCCCACGCCGGGGGCCTGACCAACCGCGCCTCGAACAAGATCCTGATCAAGCGGGGGCTCCGCGCCGACGGTCCCCAGGAGATCAACGTCGATTTCAAACGGATCCTGGCCGGCAAGGAGCCGGACATCGATCTCTGGCAGGGCGACGTCATCGTCGTCAAGGAGTCCTTCTTTTGAGCCCCCTCACCTCTGTCCCGATCGACGACGAGCCCGAGCTCGACCTCCAGCCCGAGTCCGAGTTCAACCTCCGGGAATACGTCGCCATGCTGCGGCGGCACTGGAAGCTGGCCGCGGTCTGCTGCGCGATCGGCCTCACCGGCGCCGGCATCCATTACGCGATCACGCCCAAGGCCTACCAGGCGACGACCACGATCGAGATCGAGCGCCGCAACCTGACGCCGTTCAGCAACGGCCAGAACCCCTGGCTGGAAAACTACTGGAACATGGAGTTCTACCCCACCCAGTACGAGCTGCTGCAGAGCCGCGGCCTCGCCGAGCGGGTGGTCAAGAGCCTCGACCTGATGGAGGACCCCGCCTTCAACCCCGGCGCCACCGGCGGCCGCGACCGCGTGCATGCCCCCACCGCCGAGGATGACGACGCCGTGCTCGGCGGGATCGCCGGCCAGATCCGCGGCGGCCTCGCGGTCGAGCCGGTGCGCAACACCCAGCTCGTGCAGCTCTCCTTCCGCGCCGCCTCCCCCGAGTTCGCGGCCCGGGCGGCCAACGCCTTCGCCGAGGCGTACATCGACATGGGGGTGGAAGACCGCTACGCCACCGCCGGCAAGGCCTCCACCTTCCTCTCCTCGCAGATCGACAAGCTGAAGATGGAGATCCAGGACAAGGAGACCCAGCTCCAGGCCTTCAGCCGCCGCAGCGACATCGTCACGCTCGATCCCGGCGCCAACGTCACCCTCAAGCGGCTGGAGGCGCTCAACGGCCAGTACATGGAGTCCAAGAAGCTGCGCATCGAGCGGGAGGCCCAGTATCACGAGGCCCTGACCGGCCCCCGGGAGTCGATGTCCGATAGCCTGTCGAGCGGAGTGGTGAGCGATCAGCGGGCGCAGCTCCTCAAGCTCGAGCGGGATTATGAAACCAAGCTCAAGACCTACAAGCCGGATTTCCCGGACATGCTCTCGCTCAAGGCCGAGATCGAAAAGTCCCGCCAGCACCTGAGAGAGGTCACCGGGGAGCAGGTGGACAAGGTCAAGAGCCACGCCCTGGCCGCCTATCAGACCGCGTCGCGCCAGGAGCAGGAGCTCGACCAGGAGCTGGACAAGCTCAAGAGCGAGGCGATGGACCAGAACTCGGCGGCGGTCGAGTACACGAACCTCAAGGTCGAGGTCCAGACCCGCCGCGACCTCTTGGACGAGCTGATGCGCAAGCAGTCGGAGACCGAGGTCGCCGTGCGCCTCCAGGACACCCGGCAGTCGAACATCCGCATCATCGACAAGGCGCTGGTGCCGGGCGGCCCCTTCCAGCCGTCGCTGCGCAAGGACGGCAGCTACGGCCTGCTGCTGGGGCTCCTCTTCGGCGTCGGCTGCGCCGTGCTGATCGAGTTCCTCGACCGCACGGTCAAGTCCCCCGAGGAGATCGAGCGCAAGCTGGGCCTGCCGACCCTCGCGGTGATCCAGGACCTCATGGAGTCCGGCAAGTCCTACGGCTACTCCGCCTATGGCTACGGCTACGGCGAGGGGGCGGACGAGCCGGCCCCGGCGCTGCCGAGCCGGGCGGCCGGCAGCGGCTGGCGGGAGAAGAAGAAGGCGCTGGCGGCCGCCGCCGTGGCCCCCTTGAGCCAGATCGAGCTGGTGCCCCACGAGCGGCCGCGGACGCTGATCTCCGAGTCGTACCGCTCGCTGCGCACCGCCCTGCTCCTCTCCTCCGCGCGCGAGCTCAAGGCGATCGCCGTCACCTCGGCCGTCGCCGGCGAGGGGAAGACCGCGACCGCCTCGAACCTCGCCGTGGTGCTCGCCCAGCTCGGCCGCCAGGTGCTGCTGGTCGACTGCGACCTGCGCAAGCCGCGCCTCCACCAGGTCTTCCGCGTCTCCAACCGCTCCGGCCTGGTCAACCAGCTCACCGCCACCGCCGATCCGGAGTCGGTCTTCCTGCCGACCGAGGTGCCGAACCTCTGGCTCACCCCCTCGGGGCCGATCCCGCCGAATCCGTCGGAGCTGCTCTCCTCGGACCGCATGCGCGACTGGCTCAAGGCGATGCGGGCGCGGTTCGACTTCGTCGTCATCGACACCCCTCCCGCCCTGGCGGTCACCGACGCCACGATCATCGGATTGCTGGCGGACGGCGTGGTGCTGACCCTGCGCAGCGGCAAGGTCACCCGCGAGGAGGCGCGGCTCTGCCGCGACCGCCTGCGCCAGTCCGGCGTCAGGATCCTCGGCGCGGTGCTCAACCGCTACCGCTCGCTGCAGACCGGCCTCGGCAAGCGCTACCGGTACTATGAGTCCTACGGCGCCGAAGAGGGTGCGCCGCAGAAGCCCGGCAAGGCCGGCGCGGGCTCCGCCGCCTGATGCTCGACCTGCACTGCCACATCCTGCCGGGGGTCGACGACGGCCCCCGCACCTTCGTCGAGGCGGTCGCCATGTGCCGCCTGGCCGCCGAGGACGGCTGCGAGGCCATGATCGCCACCCCGCACCAGCGGCGCGGCGAATGGTGGAACTCGGACCGCGAGCAGCTCGCCGCCCTGGCGGACCAGCTCCAGGACGAGGTGGGCTCCGGCTTCCGCGTCTACCTGGGAGGAGAGATCCACGTCGATTCGGGGCTCCTCCCCGAGGTGGAGCAACTGCCGGCGGGAGGCGGCATCCTGCCGCTCGCCGGCTCCCGCTACCTGCTGATCGAATTCGACTCGAACGGCACCGTGAGCGAGGCCATCCACCTCGTCCACGAGCTGGTGGTGACCGGCTGGCGGCCGATCGTCGCCCACCCCGAGTTCATCCCCTGGCTGGCGCCCGATCCCGGACTGGTGGGACGCCTGGTTGCCCTCGGCGCCCAGACCCAGGTGACCGCGATGAGCGTCACCGGCGACTTCGGCCGCCGTGCCCAGGCCGACACCTGGACCCTGATCGAAGCCGGGCTCGCCCACTTTCTAGCCAGCGACTCCCATAACACCCGCCGCCGTCCGCCCGGTCTGCGGCGGGCCTACGACCTGGTCGCCAGCCGTTGGGGCGAACCGACGGCGCGCCGTCTCACCACCGATAATCCGCGGGCCGTGGTCGAGAACCGCCCGCTGCCGGAAGCCGTATGAAACAACTTTTCCTGCTCGGTCTGCTGCTCGTCCCCATCCCCGCCCAGGCCGCCGTCGACCCGTTCTACCAGGGCCTGCTGCGCGACGGCCAGCTCGCCTTCGACCGCAAGGAGTATGCGACCGCGGCGCGCGCGCTGCGCCTGGCCTGCTTCGGCATGCTCGACGAGCCCCGCCCGCTCGCCGACTGCCTGTCGCGCCTCGCCCTGGCGCAGGACGGCACCGGCGACGCCGCGGGTTTCCGCGAGACCTTCCAGCGGCTGCTGGAGGTCGAGGACCGTTTCAAGGGCTACAGCCAGGGGGAGCTGCCCCCCGATCTGCGCGCCGCCCTCGAGGCCCGGCTGGCCACTCGCCTCCCCGCCGCCACGCTCGCGGGGGCGCCGGCCTTCCGCTCGACCCTGGCGAAGAAGAGCTCCGCGCCGGCGGCGAGCCCGTCGCCACTCAGGAGCGGAGCTCCCGTGGCCAGCGCCCCGGCGGCCGCGCCGCCTCCGGCGCCGGTCCTCAGCTCCACGACCGCCACGCCGGCCGGAGCGAAGGCCGCGGGCCCGGCGCCGGCGAATCCGCCCGCTCCCAAGCCACTGACCGACAGCGAGCGCAAGCAGCTCGACCAGGCGCGGCAGCTCCTCGGCGAGCCCCGCCCCTCCAAGGATCTGCGGCAGGCCTTCGAGCTCGCCCGCTCGGTGGCCGACTCGCACCCGGACTCGAAAGAGGCGCAGCACCTGGCCGCCGAGGGGGCCTATCGGATCTCCCGCTGGAGCGACGCCGCCCTCTACTTCCGCCGCGGCGGCGATCCCGGCGAGGAGGAGCCCGAGCGGCTCTTCTATATGGCCGTCTCGCTCTACGAGTCGGGGGATGCCGCGGCCGCCTCCGCCGCCTTCAAGCGCGCGCTCCCCAATCTCAAGCGGACCCCCTACGTGGAGTCCTACCTGCGCAAGATCCTGGGAACCCAGTAGAAATGATGATTTCGGGTTAGAATGAGCATCTCGAACGGAGACATCGAAAAATGAGAGCGAGCACCTTCCTCCTTGCCGGGCTCCTCCTCGCCGGCGCCACCGCCGCGACGGCGCAGTCCATCGTGGTCGAGAAGCCGCGCTGCCTGCCGGCGGAAGACAACGGTCTGGTGCGGGCCACGGTGACCCCGGCCGCGACAGGACCGGGCCTCTCGCCGCGCCTCTACTTCCGCTGGCGGGAGCACGAGGACTTCTACTGGGTGGCCCTGGAGCCCGAGGCCGGCGGCCGCTACTGGGCGACGCCGCCCAAGCCGGAGCTGCGCAACGAGCAGGTCGAGATCTACGGCGCCCTGGTCGACGCCACCGGCAAGGTCGTCTCCCGTTCCGAGACCCAGATCGTCCCGGTCACCAAGGACTGCAAGGTGCAGCTCGGTCCCAAAGAGCAGGGGGTCGCCCAGAACCTGACCGTCGGCGAGACCTCGCCGAAGCAGCAGGGGAAGAAAGTGCTGGGATTCCTCTGCGACGGCATCGTCACCCGCGTCAACTCAGCCGGCGTCCGCCGCTCCGACGAGGTCTGCCGGGCCTGCGTCATTGCCTTCTGGCAGCGCAAGGCGGTCCTGCTCGCCCCCGTCGCCGGCATCATCGGCGTGGTCGTCACCGACCAGGACCCCGAGCCCTCCCCCTCACGCCCGTAGCGGCTCCGGCCTGCCGTTCTGTCACCCTTTGAGCTCCGCGCCGCACTCTTGAGTGCGGGCGCTTCCGCGCGCTTCCCTGGGGCTGGCGCCAACCTTGAATAAGGACTGGGCAGTAGTTTGCCTGTCCGAAGTCCCCATTACTTCAGAACCGATCCGATCTCGCGAGGAAACCGCATGTCGAATGTCTCTGTCTTTCCGACTCCCCTGCCGGAGCGCGACCGTCCCGCCGACGGCCTCACCGTCAGTCACCTGATCGCGCCGCACGGCGGCGAGCTGGTCAATCCCATGGCCGACGCCGAGCGCGCGGCCGAGCTCAAGACGGCCTCCCGCGACTGGCCCTCCTGGGATCTGACGCCGCGCCAGTACTGCGATCTCGAGCTGCTGCTCAACGGCGGTTTCTCCCCCTTGACCGGCTTCATGAACAAGGCCGACCACGACTCCGTCTGCGAGCGCATGCGCCTCGCCGACGGCACCCTGTGGCCGATCCCCATCCTGCTCGACGTCACCCCGCAGGCGGCCGAGAAGCTGCGCGTGGGCGGCATGCTGGCGCTGCGCGACCCCGAGGGGGTGATGCTCGCCGCCCTGCATATCGAAGAGATGTGGGAGCCCGACCGCGAGGCGAGCGCCCAGGCGACCTTCGGCACCACCAGCACCGACCACCCCGGGGTCGCCCACCTGCTCCACAAGACCAACAGCGTCGCCGTGGGCGGCCGGATCGAGGGGATGCAGCTCCCCGTCCACTATGACTTCCGCGCCCTGCGCCTGACGCCGGCCGAGCTGCGGGCCGAATTCGCCCGCGAGGGGTGGCGCCGCGTGGTCGCCTTCCAGACCCGCAACCCCATGCACCGCGCCCACTGCGAGCTGACCCTGCGCGCCGCCAAAGAGGTGCGGGCCAACCTGCTGATCCACCCCACCGTAGGGATGACCAAGCCGGGCGACATCGACCACTACACCCGCGTGCGGTGCTACCAGGCTTTGATGCCGCGGCTGCCGCAGCACACCGCCAAGCTCTCGCTGCTGCCTCTCGCCATGCGCATGGCCGGCCCCCGCGAGGCGGTGCTCCACGCGCTGATCCGCAAGAACTACGGCTGCACCCACTTCATCGTCGGCCGCGACCACGCGAGTCCCGGCAGCGACAGCCAGGGGAAGCCGTTCTACGGCCCCTACGACGCCCAGGAGCTGATGCAGAAGCACAAGGACGACCTCGGCGTCGAGATGGTCCCCTTCAAGATGGTCTCCTACGTCGAGGACCTCGACACCTATATGCCGCAGGACGAGATCCCGCCGGGATCGCGCACCCTCGACATCTCCGGCACCGAGCTGCGCCGCCGGCTCCAGGAAGGGCGCGATCTGCCCACCTGGTTCACCTTCCCCGAGGTCGCGGACGAGCTGCGGCGCACCCATCCGCCGCGCTTCCAGCAGGGCTTCACGGTGTTCATGACCGGCCTCTCGGGCTCCGGCAAGTCGACCATCGCCTCCGCGCTGCTGGTCAAGTTCATGGAGACCGGCGGCCGGCCGGTGACGCTGCTCGACGGCGACATCGTGCGCAAGAACCTCTCCTCCGAGCTCAACTTCTCCAAGGAGCACCGCGACATCAACATCCGCCGCATCGGCTTCGTGGCGGCCGAGATCACCAAGAACGGCGGCATCGCGATCTGCGCCCCCATCGCCCCCTACGACAGCGTGCGCAAAGAGGTGCGGTCGCTGATCGAGCCGGGCGGCGGCTTCGTGCTGGTGCACATCGCCACCCCGATCGAGGTCTGCGAGGAGCGCGACCGCAAGGGGCTCTACGCCAAGGCCCGCGCCGGCATCCTCAAGGAGTTCACCGGCATCTCCGACCCCTACGAGGAGCCGGCTGACGCCGACCTGGTGATCGACACCACCAAGCTCTCCCCCGAGGAGTCGGCGCAGGAGATCCTGCTCTTCCTCGAGCGCGAGGGGTACGTCGGCGGGAGCCTGGAGGCGAAGTGAGCGAGACCTCGTACGCCGAGGATCTGCTGCACATCGAGGAGGCGCTGGAACGGGCACGGGCCGCGTTCCAGCGCTTCACCCCCGGCGAGGTCGCCAGCCGGCACAAGCAGGGGGACGATCCCGTCACCGAGGCCGACACCACGGTCGACACGCTGCTGCGCGAGTTCCTGCCCCGCAACGGCGACGGCTGGCTCTCCGAGGAGACCCGGGACGACCACGTCCGCCTCGAGCGGCGGCGCGTCTGGGTGGTCGACCCGCTCGACGGCACCCGCGAGTTCGTCACCGGGATCCCCGAGTGGTGCGTCTCAATCGGGCTGGTGGTGGACGGCGAGCCGGTCGCCGGCGGCATCTGCAACCCGGTGACGGGTGAGACGATCGTCGGCGCGCGCGGCCTGGGAGTCACCCTCAACGGCCGCCCGGCCGGGGTGAGCGCCCGCCCGACGCTCGAAGGAGCGCGGGTGGTCGCCAGCCGCAGCGAGGTCAAGCGCGGGGAGTGGCAGGGCTACCGGGAGGACCTCTTCGAGATCCGCCCGATGGGCTCGGTCGCCTACAAGCTGGGCCTCGTCGCCGCCGGCCTCGTCGATGCCACCTGGACGCTCACCCCCAAGCACGAGTGGGATGTAGCGGCCGGCGTCGCCCTCGTCCTCGCCGCCGGCGGCGCGATCGTCACCGGCGCCCCCGAGGAGACCCGCTTCAACCGCCCCAAGCCCCTCCTGACCCGGCTGCTCGCGGCCAACCCCGCCCTGATCCCGGAGATCGAGACCGAGATCGCGCGGCGGGGGTGAGATCTAGATTTTTTGCCGTAGGGGCGGGGCTTGTCCCCGCCCTCGCCCCTCCAGGGCGGGGTTTCCGAGGTTCCAGAATCTTCGGCGAAGGCGCAGGTTGAGGGCGGCCACATAGGGCCGCCCCTACATAATCTTCAGCCGGCGGTCTGCCTCCAGCGGCGACGGTCCATTGTCTCGAAACGACCGTCCATTGTCACGGGACGACGGTCTGCCTCCAGCGGCGACGGTTTTTCTCCAGCGACGACGGACTGTTATCCCGGGAAATTTCTTCGTCGTCCCGGGAGGCGGAGCGTCGTCTCCAGACGATGGAAATCCTCCAGCGACGGCGGTCTGCCTCCAGTGACGACGGTCTGCCTCCAGCGGCGACGGACCGTCATCCCGAGAGGCAGAGTATTTTCTCCAGACGACGATCTGCCTCCAGCGACAACGATCTCCCTCTAGCGACGACGGAGCGTCGTCCCGGAGGGCAGAGCATTTTCTGCGGACGGCGTTCTGCCTCCAGCGGCGACGGTTTTTCTCCTACGACGACGGACCGTCGCCCCTGGAGGTAGACCGCCGTCGCCGGAGGCAGACCGTCGTCGCTGGAGGCAGACCGCCATCGCTGGAGGCAGACCGCCATCGCCGGAGGCAGAACGCTGCCGTCGGGGACAAACCGTCGTCACTGGAGAATTTTCGTCGTCGCGGGAGATGAAGCGCCGCGGGCCGGGATCCCCGGCCCGCGGTCATCTTACGGCTTGTACGGCAGCGCCGGCCCGAGCTTCCTGGCGATGCGGTCCTGGATCCAGTGCGGATCCCACCACTCGACGGGGGTGACGGCGAGCCCCTGGAGGAGCATGGTGAAGTGGAGATGGTCGCCACCGGCGAGGCCGGTCTGGCCGGAGCGCCCCAGCTCCTGGCCGCGCTGCACCATCTGCCCCTCCTTGACCGCGATCGAGGAGAGGTGGCCGTAGAGGCTCTGCAGCCCGTAGCCGTGGTCGATGATCACCGCGTTGCCGTAGATCCCGAAGAACCGCGCCACCACCACCTTGCCGCTGTTCGAGGCCGGCACCGCGTCGTGTATCACCGAGGCCATGTCGAACCCGAGGTGATCCTCGACGTCGATCGGCTTGCCGCTGTAGATGTAGGTCCGCCGCTGCGCGAAGGCGGCCGTGATCTTGGCGTTCGGCATCGGGATGAAGGGCTGGGTCCAGAGGAACTTCGCCTCCGACTTGCGGCCCAACTCCTTGAGCGTCTCGGCCTGCTTCCGGCGCAGATCGTGGTTGATCTGGATGTAGTTCTTGAGCAGGTCCCCCTGGTCGGAGACCTCGGAGGTCTGCCCCATGATCTCCGGCACCACCTTGTTCATGAACGCGTCGGTGATCTGGATGGTATCCGTGGTCATCGGGCGCGGCGTGAACTTGTCGATGAAGCTGACCTCGGCGCGATTGCCCACCTCGTCCATGGCGATCAGGTGGATCCGCGAGGTGTCCGTCATGTCGTAGGGGACGGCGAAGAAGGCGAGGCGCATCTGCTTGTCATTGCTGCCCGGCATCGGATAGCTCGGGAACCACCAGTCACCCGACTGGACGCCGTCCTTGATCGCCCCCTCGCCCACCCGGTAGACCACCACCTCGCTGCCGCCTTGGTTAACGTAATGGAAGCTCGACGAGACCTGCAGCGTCGGCGGCGACAGTCGCACCGGCAGCTTGATCTCCTGGACGACAGGATCGGGCCGGCGGAAGAGCGAGCCCGCGCGCTCGGCGGTGACCCGGATGGTCGCCTCGCCGGCCCGCAGCCCCTGCACCGTCTCGCGGCCGACGTCGACCCGCAGCACTACGGGCGGGGGGGCGCCCCAGAGCTTCCACGCCGGCTGCGGTTCGAAGGTCTTCTCCATCAACGGCTTGACGTCCGCGTTCTGGAGGAGCTCGACGCGGACCTTCTGGACCCGTTGCGGGTCGTCGATCCGGATCTGGATCGGCGTCCGGCGGCCGATCCCCTTGAGGGCGGACTCGACCGTCAGCTTCGGGGTGGCCCCGGAGTAGAACCCCGCGAACGCTCCCACGATGAGGATGAGGAGAACGAGCACCAGCAACACCCGCAGGAAGCAACCCGCGGCTCTCCGATCGCGATCCCGACGCACCATCGACTACCTCTTTCTAGGAATTTCTCAGCCGAGCCAAGGGGCGGAGCGCCTTCGGGCAGCCACCTGCGGAGACCCCACGGTTCGCGGGGGGCATCATAACCCGGGAGGGTCCCCATGCCGCGCGTCTTTCAGCCCCCGCAGGATCGACCGCTTGTCGGCCCAGCGGGCACGGATCGCGGCGAGGTCGCCGGGCTCCAACCCGAGCTCGCTGGTGATCTGCCGGATCTGCACCTCCTCGATGCCGGAGATGGAGTCGTCGGCGGCCGAGACGGCGAACAGGCAGTCGAGCAGCTCGACGCACTGCTCTCGCGTCGCGATCTCCCGGAACTCCCGGGTCACCAGGAAGCTCTCGGTGCCCCCCTCCACCTGATGCCGGGCCTTGGCCAGGCTCACCGCCAGCCGGGCCTGCTCCTCGGTCAGGTGCCCCACCTGCCGGAGGATCTGCTCCATACGCTGGGTCTCGCCGTCGCTGATCTCGAGATCGGCGTTGGCGACTCGGGCCAGGATGAAGGCGAAGGCGGCGAGGTAGCGAGCCCGCTCCGGCGGCAGCGATTCCAGCTCGCGGACGATCGCGCGGACGGTTTCCGTGTCACCACTCGCGCCGCGCGGTGGTCCTCCGCGGCGGAATCCCAGGAGCTCCAGAATCGACATGGCAAAAGATCCTAACATGCGGGCCGCCCGGAACCCCCGCGAGCAGCGAAAAGTCAGCAGATCTTACAAAGCAGTACAGAGAAAGAGTGAAACGCCACTACTAAGATGAGATTTTGTGCAAAAAGGGGTAGACGATCGGGGAATGCACCCCGTATCCTAAGGGTTAGCAAAGGTGTTGGGGACACCTTACCCGACGACATTAAGCCGAGACTCGGGTGGTCTCGGTGAGTTTTACAACCCGTGCAGTCGCCACCCTTGGTCGGACTGGAGGCCCATGAAGACGTACAAGGCTCGTTCTCTCGCCGCTCTTTTCCTGATCGTCTCCTCCTTGTTCACCGTCTCGGTGCTGATCAGCTCGCCTCAGCCCGCCGCCTCTCTCACCGTTCGCCCCCAGGAGTCCGAGCGCCAGCAGCGCCCCACGCTCCCAGGAAATCTGTACGCCAAAGCTGCCGACGCCCTGCGCCAGGGAAATCTGCAAGGCGCGCGCCAGCAACTCGACTCGATCGCCGCCCAGCACCCGGACCAGGCCGCCCAAGCCCAGGTCGTCGCCGGCCTCTACGCTCACCAGGCGGGGAATGCCCGGCTGGCCGGCGAGCTCCTCGCCGCCGCCCCGGCCCCCGGCGGCTCGCTCGAGGACTGGCGGCTCTACGTGCTCGCCGAGAGCGCCGCCAAGCGTGGCGACGCCGGCGCCGCGCAGGCCCACTACACCCGCCTGATCGCCGACTACCCGGATTCACCGCTGCGGCCGGCCGCCTTCCTGGAGGCGGCCGAGCTCGCCGCCGACCGCCAGCCGCAGGTGGCCCTCGGCCTGATCATCCGCGCCCGCGAGGCGAAGGTCGACGGCAAGCTGGGCGAGGACCTCGACCGGCTGGCCTGGAAGATCGGCCGCCAGCTGGAGGACGCCCAGGTGCAGCGCGAGGCGGGCCGCCGGATCCTGATCGCGGACCCGCTCTCCGCCGACGCGATGCAGGTGGTGCACGCCTTCCGCGCTCCGGACGGCGGCGTCGACTGGGCGCTTCTGCTCTCCCCCCAGGACGTGCTGCGCCGCGCCCAGTCGTTCCTCGACGGCAACAGCTCGCGGGCGGCGATCCTCACCCTCAACCAGATCCCCGATGAGGAGCGCGACTTCGAGTGGCACCTGCTGCAGGCGCGCAGCCTGACCCGTGGCGGCGACGGCCGGGAGGCGCTCGGCGTCCTCGGCCTGCTGATGCCGGCGGACTCCGGCGAGCGCGCCTCGCTCGAGTGGGAGCGGGTGCTGGCGATGGCCGAGGCGGGCGAGGCGGACGCCGCCGCGGTCTCCCTCGCCAAGCTGGTGCGCACCCACGCTCAACTAGAGCTCTCGGCCGGCACCCTGCGCCGCCTCTACAAGGATTTCGTCAACGCCGACCTGCTCGAACCGGCGGTCGACACCCTGCGCCTGCTGCGGCGGATCGATCCTCTCGATCAGACCGGCTCCGGCGACCTGTGGGAGCGCGGCTGGCGGGATTACCAGGCCGGCCGTCACGGGGAGGCGGTGCGCTCCTGGAGCGTGCTCGCCGAGATCTACCCGGAGGACGGCGACGCGCAGCGCGGCCGCTACTGGCAGGCCCGCTCCCTGGAGGCGCTCGGGCGGGGCGAGGAGGCGCACGCGATCTACCGCCAGCTCGTGGTCTCCTCGGACACCTCCGACTTCTATGCCCGGCAGGCGCTGACGCGCCTCGGCGAGACCGCCTCGGCGGCGGTCACCGAGATCGCCCAGGGGACGGCGGGGGACTGGCCGGCGGAGCCGGCGCTGCGCCGCGCCAAGCTGCTCACCGATCTCGGCCTCGACGAGCTGGCCAGCCGCGAGGTGGAGCTGGTGGCCGGCAAGGCCAGCCCGCGCGACGTGCTGGCGCTCAAGGGTCTGATCCTCTGCCACAAGGGGGAGCAGCGCACCGGCCTGGTGCTGCTGCGCGAGGCCTTCCCGGCGCTCGGCGGCCCCTATCAGGCGAGCGTGCCGGCGGAGATCCTCTTCGCCTACTACCCGCTGACCTTCGGCGACCAGATCCGGGAGTACGCCCGGGCGACCGGCCTGCCGGGCCACCTGATCGCCGGCATCATCCGCCAGGAGAGCGCCTTCGATCCCCGCGCCACCAGCCCGGTGGGCGCCCGCGGCCTGATGCAGCTCATGCCCCTGACAGCCCGTGAGGTGGCGCAGAAAGAGGGGGTCTCCTACTCCCCGGACGGGCTCTATGATCCCGCCATGAGCGTGCGGCTGGGAGCGGTCTACTTCCGCGAGCTGCTCGACCGCTTCGACGGCAACGTGGAGCTGGCCCTCGCCAGCTACAACGGCGGGCCGAACCGGATCCAGCGCCTGTGGACGGAGAAGGGGCCCGATGCCCAGCTCGCCGACTTCGTCGAGACCCTCGACCTCGACGAGTCGCGCAACTACGTCAAGCGCATCCTGGTGCTGGCCGACAGCTATCGCCAGCTCTACCCGTCCCTGGGCTGACGCGAGCGGAACGCTCCTGGCCGGTGCATGGGCCGATTTCCCTGAATAGGCAACGTTTTTGCTTACGAAAGGTTTTCGGACCCATGCAATATATAGGAGACTTGCGATGAATTTGTATGTGGGCAACCTGCCCTACCGGATCACTGAGGACCAACTGCGAGACGCTTTCGCCGAGTTCGGACAGGTTTCTTCGTGCACCATCATCAAGGACAAGGTCACCGGCCAGTCCAAGGGTTTCGGCTTCCTCGAAATGCCGGAAACCTCGCAGGCCGAGGCCGCGATCACGCAGTTGAACGGCCGCGACCTGATGGGGCGCAAGATCAACGTCAACGAGGCGCGTCCGCGGGACAACCGCCCCTCCGGCGGCCGTAGCCAGCAGGCCTACAGCAGCCCCGAGCGCTGGTAAGCGCGCCGGATCCGGCATCGCGGGACCTTTTGGAAAAGCCGGCTGAGCCGGCTGCGAGCGGCCGGTGTACTCTTTTGAGCCTCCTTCAGGAGGCTTTTCGTTTTTGGGGGGATGAGTAATTTTTTCCTCCCGGGTTTCCTTTTTGCGACATCCAGGCGCCCTGGTCCGGATTTCGCAACTCCAGCGGCTTCTCATGAGACCCCTCATCCTTCCGGTCCTCGTCCTGCTCGGATTCCCGCTCGCCTGCACCGCTCCCGAGCGTTCCGCCACCCTCGAGGCGAGCCCGCTGGCGGAACCGGCCGGCCCCCCGCGGGCCGCCACCCCCGCTGCAGGCGCCCCCACCCGCGTTGCCCTGGCGGTGCGGGAGACCGCCGGTGTGGCCCGCGCGGGCGAGGTGGTGCGCTCGGGGGTGCCGCTCCCCCGCTCGCTCGGGGTCCACGACCCGCGCTCGCTGACCATCCTGGGGCCGGACGGCAAGCCGGTGCCGGCCGAGTTCCACACGCTGGCCCGCTGGAACGCGGGGAAGGACGACGCCGCAGCCTCCATCCAGTGGGTGCTGGTGATCTTCCCCGCCACCGTCGCCGCGCGCGGCAGTGCCACCTACACCCTGGTGGCGGACGGTTCCGCCGGGCCGAATCCGCCGCCGCCCACGCCGCTGCGCCTCGGCCGCCAAGGACAGCAGGTGGTGGTGGAGACCGGAGCCGCCACCTTCCGGCTGGGCGGCAAGCCGGGGGAGCTGTTCGACGAGATCGTCCTGCCGGATGGCAAGAAGGTCGTCACCGGCGCCGCGGATGGGAATGGAATGACGCTGCGGGCGGCGGCCGCCGGCGGGGGGCACTCGACGGTGCGTGACGTGCGGATCGAGTCCCAGGGGGTGCTCTCGGCGGTGGTGGTGATCGACGGCGCCTATGATCTGCCGCCGGTCGGCGGCGGGCAGCTCGGCTCGCGCCGGCGCTACGTCTTCACCGCCGGCTCCCCCACCGTGGTGGTGCGCCACTCCGTGGCCTGGGAGGGGGACCTCGCCTGCACCGGGTGCCTGAAGACCAAGGACGGCAAGCCCGACGGCGTGCTCGTCGAGCGGGTGCGCGACACGCTGACGCTCGACCTGGGAGCCCCGAGACCGGCCACCGCGACGGTGGTCGGCGCCTTCAAGGAGCCCGCCCTGGAGGAGGCGGTCAGAGCGGCCGGCGAGGACGGGAGCGATCTCGCCACGCTGCGCCAGACCCTGCGCGACCGCCGCGCCGCGCCGCTCCACTTCGAGATGGCGGCCGGCGGCCAGCACCGCGCGGGGAAGCAGGCGGACGGCGGCCTGCTCGCCGCCTCCGGTCCCGCCGGCTCCGTCGCGGTGGCGATCGATCACATGCACCGCTATGAGCCGCAGGCCCTCCGCCTGCTGGCGGACGGCCGCCTCGCCATCGACCTGGCGGACGGCAAGGCCTGGCTCGCCAATCATCAGGGGATGTTCGCGACCCTGGCGGTGACCGCCCTGCCGGGGGCGGCGAAGCGCGCCGACCTCGACCGGCTGGTCTGGGCGCCGCTCAACCGGCCGCTGCGCGCCTGGCCGGACGCCGCCTGGTTCACCGCCTCCGAGGCGGTCGACGAGGTCCCCGCCGGCAAGCTCCCGAAGGAGCTCGCGGCCTACGACGAGCTGATCCCGAAGGTGCTGAAGACGACCGTCGCGGGGGTCGAGGCCGAGGGGCTGGCCGGGCTGATGACCTTCGGCGTCTACCCGCGCTACTGGGGGCAGAAGGGGGAGCCGGGGGAGATCGACTGCAAGGACGGCACGACGCCGGGCGAGACCTGGGACGACACCTTCTGGTGCGCCACCTGGACCGATTACCACAACACGGTCGAGACCTCGGCGCTCTGGGCACTGCGCTCGGGGGAGGTCGAGTGGCTCGACGAGCTCGCCGTCCCCGGCGCCCTGCGCACGCTCCACACCCAGATCATGCAGTGCGGCCCCGACGACAAGTGGTTCTACTGCGGCCAGGCGCCCACCGGCTACAACGCCTACCGGGCGGACTTCAACAGCTCCCATGCCTATTTCGAGAACCTCTTCCTCTACTACTGGCTGACCGGCGACTCGACGGTGGTGGACATCGTCCGCCGTGGGGGCGACAACATGCGCCGCCTGTTCTGCCCGGCCCGCGGCTCGTCGGGGTCCAAGTCGCGCGCTCCGGACGGCCCGGCCTGCGCCGCCACCCACCCGCCCGACAACAACTCCGCGAGCTTCACCGGCCGCGCCCCCTCGCAGTGGATCGCCGCCTTCCGCTTCCTGGGCCTGGCGAGCGACGACGCGAGCTTCCTCGACGATTACCGCTCGGGGCTGGCGCGCGCCGTCACCCAGCAGTACCTGGAGCTGGAGCGGGACGGCAAGAGCTACGGATTCCTCGGCGAGCAGGTGGTCAAGGGGCCAGGGGTCTACGAGGCCGGCCCCGCCTGGACCAACGGCTTCTACGACGCCGAGAACCTCTACCGGCTGCAGCGGGACACCGGCGACGCGCCGATCGGCGAGCCCCCGCTGCCGCCCAGCCGTATCCTCGCGGCCCTCGCCCGCACGGTCGCCGTGCTCGGCCCGGGCGCGGAGAAGGGCAAGGCCGCCAACCCCGACGCGCCGTGGCCGCGCATCCTCGCCGTCACCTGGACCGGCCCGCGGATCGGCGGCGCCTTCACCACCGTCGAGCCCAAGGACCGCGAGCTCTACAACCCCGAGAAGTTCGGCACCGTGGCCCTGCTGATGAGGGGCGGCCGGCAGAGCGGGGATCCGGAGCTGATCCGGGCAGGGAACGAGATGATCCGCTCCATCCTGCGCCGGAATGAAGACGTGCTGCCGCTTTGCAAGATCCAGGGGCAGACGCTGACGCGATTGCACGCCGCGGTGGCGCTGGCCGCGCTGGCCCCCCGGTGAGGACAACGGCAACGTTCTTGCACTCAGCGCGGATCAGCTTTGCGTCAGCCTCATGGCTCCGGCGCGTCGAGCCAACGGAAAGGAAAAGGGAACGGCAGGAATGCAGGTGAGTGGAGAGAGCCTTCAGATCCCCCTGAACCCTCCGGGCGCACCCGGCCCGGAGGAGTCTCGCAACGAGACGGTGACCAGCGCCAAGGACCGCGCCCGGTTGCTGCGGGGCGGAGCTCTCTTCGGGGTCAGCCAGTTCCTCGGCATGGCGCTCGGCTTCGGCAGCGGCATGGTGATGGTGCGGGTGGCGGAGAAGCCGGCCGTGGCCTCCTACATGCTGCTCCAGCAGGCGATCATGGCGCTGGGGATGGCGCTCCAGCTCGGCCTCGGACCGGCGGCGCTGCGTTTCGCGCCGATCAGCCGCGGCCAGGGGGGAGACCGGACGACGGCGGTGCTGAGGCGGCGCCTGTTCGGGCTGCAGATCGTGCTCTGGGCACTGGTCGTCCCGCCGCTCGCCCTCGCCTGGCCCGCGGTCGCCCGCAAGCTGGACGCCCCGGAGCTGGCGAAGGCCACCGGGTTCCTGCTGGCGGCCGGCGTCCTCGCCTCCTTCGGCTCCCTGGTGGACAGCTACCTGCGGTCGTTCCGGCTCTACAAGCTGTCGGCGCCGCTCACCCACCTGGTCCCGCGCGGCCTGATCCTGGGCGGCTTTTTCCTCCTGCTCTACACCTCCGCATTCAAGCAGCCCTGGGAGATGCTGGCCGCCGTCTACGTGGGAGCGCTGCTGATCACCTCTGTCTGCTACTCCGTGGCGCTCCTCTGGACGACCCCGGAGGAGTGCTCCGAGCCGCGCGCCGCCTGCAAGCCGCCGGGATACCGGGAGATCCTCGGCACCTCGACCGCGATGGGCCTGCGCAGCGCCGCCTCGGTGATCTTCGTCTCCTCGAGTCTCTGGATTCTCTCCTGGGCTCGCCCCCACGAGGAGGTGGCGGTCTATGGCGTCGCGGCCACCTTGCTGCAGCTCATGGCGGCGATCCCGAGCATCGCCAACTTCGTCGTGCCGCAGGAGTTCGCGCTGCTCTACGCCGACGGCAGGAGGGCCGAGATGGAGGGGCTGGCGCGCACGGCGGCGACCCTGGTGGCCATCCTCTCGGGCGCCTGCCTCGCCGGCCTGCTGCTGTTCGGCCGGCCGCTGATCAGCCTGGCCTACGGCCACGCCTATGTGGGCGCCTGGGGGATCCTGCTCATCCTCGCCATCGGAAGCTTCTGGGACTCGGCGTCCGGCGGTGCCGGCTTCGCGCTGCAGATGGCGGGTCATCACGTGCGGCTCCTCCTGCTGACGCTGGGCGGAGCGGCCCTCAACGCGATCCTGAGCTTCCTGCTGGCCCCGCGCTGGGGCGGCTACGGCATCGCCATCGCCACCACGGTGACCCTGATCGTGATCAACGTCGCCATGGTGCGGTCGGCGCAGACCCTGCTCGGCGTGAGCACGTTCGTCTATACCCGGCCAGCGCAATGGCTGCGGTCCCTCAGGCTGGTGCGCGAGAGCGCCCTGTTCAGGAATCGAAAATGACCGATACGATCTGGGTGGTGGGCGGCGAGCAACGGGTCCTGTTCTACAAGCCCGAGGAGTGGGCGCAATACAGGAAGGCCCTGGTGCTCCGCGTCGACGAGGGGGGCCGGGTGGAGCGGGCGCTCGAGTACGAGTCGCCGCCGGAGCACTGCCCGGAAGGGATCCCTTCCCACGTCTTCAAGTCGGCCACCTTCCAGGGGGACACCGCCTACCTCTGCACCCAGACCGAGGTGCTGATCTGCGATCTCCCCAGTTTCGCGATCCGGCGGGTGATCTCGCTCCCCTGCTTCAACGACCTCCACCACGTCACGCCGGCCCCGGACGGCCGGCTATACGTGGCGGTGACCGGCCTCGACGCGGTGGCTGAGCTGTCGCCGGAAGGTGAGCTCCTGAACCTGGTCAGCGTGCTCGGCGGCTCGCCGTGGGACCGCTTCTCGCCCGACGTCGACTATCGCAAGGTGCCCACCACCAAGCCCCACCAGGCCCATCCGAACTTCGTCTTCTTCCTCGACGACCACCCCTGGGTCACCCGCTTCAACCAGCGCGACGCCATCCCGCTGGACGGGATCCTGAACGGCCGGCCGCCGTTCGACGTCGGCAAGGACGAGGGGATTCACGACGGCCATCTGGAGGGGGACGACCTCTACTTCACCTCCGTCAAGGGGTGCGTCATCCGCTTCAACCTGAGGACGGGGCGGAAGACCCTGTCCGACCTCAACTCCCTCAGCGAGCCGGACGAGGACCGACCGCTCGGCTGGTGCCGCGGCATCCTCCCCCAGGAGGAGGGAACCTGGATCGGCTTCTCGCGCCTCCGCTACACGACCTTGCGGCGAAACCTGAGCTGGATCCGCCACGGCTTCCGCGAGACCGAGCACCATCGCGAGCGGCCGACCCGCATCGCGCTCTACGATCTCGAGCGGCTCGCCCTGATTCGCCAGATCGACCTCGAAGGAGCGGGGATGGGCGCCGTCTTCAGCATCCATCAAGCTTGAGCCGGCTGATGCCACCACTCGCGCCCAGCGCTCCCGACAGCGTATCGGACCGGGCCCCGCGGCTCGTCCTCGCCCTGGTGCTGCTGCTGGCGGCGGCGCTGCGCCTGTGGGCGGTGCGCCACGACCTCCCCTTCTCCTACTTCGGCGACGAGCTCCACTTCATGCGGCGCGCCATGGCCGTCGGCACCGGGGACCTCAACCCGCACTGGTTTCACAAGCCGGCGTTCCTGATGTACATCCTGGCCTTCTGCTACGGCCTCTACTTCCTGGCCGGCAGGATCACCGGCGCCTTTCATTCGACCGCCGAGTTCGGGGCGCACTTCCTGTTCAACCCCACGTCGTTCCTGGTGATCGGCCGCCTGCTGGTGGCGGCCTGCGGCGTCGCGACGGTCTACGTGGTCTACCGGATCGGCCGCAAGGTCTTCGCCAATCCCTGGGCGGGGATCGCCGGGGCCACGATCGCCGCCGTGCTCGCGCCGATGGTCAACTCCTCGCGGACGATCAAGAGCGACGTGCCGTGCGGCCTGTTGATGGCGCTCTCGGTCTGGGCCTTCCTGGGCACCCGCGGAAGTCCCCGCCCGCGGCCGCTGGTGGTCGCCTCGCTGCTGGCCGGCGTGGCCATGGGCACCCACTATTACGGGGTGGTGCTGGTGCCGGCCTATCTGGCGCTGGAGACGCTGCGCGGCTTCTCGAGTACGCCGTGGAAGACGGTGATCGCCCGCTGCGCCCTGGTCGTGGTCCTGTTCGGGGCCGGCTTCTTCCTCGCTTCCCCCTTCAACTTCCTCGACCCCACCTGGGGGCGCGACACCGGCGCGATGATCGCCAAGAGCCTGGGCCTCGGCGCCAAGCCGGCCCCGCGCTACGATCCGGACAGCGCCCGGGAGTTCAAGCCGGGGGCCGAGACCGCGCGCGGCGCCGCCGGCGCTTTCCTGGCACTGGTCGCCTCGCGCGACGTGCTGGGGATCGCCTTCTCGTTCCTGGCCCTCCTCGGGCTGGCGTGGACTTTCCTCCGCCGCGAGACGCGCTGGTACGGGCTGCTCGTCCTCATCCCCTGCCTCTTCTTCTTCCTCGCGGCGATCACGGTGGCCGCCTACCACGCGCAAGCCCGCCACCTGAACGCCCTCTATCCGCTGCTGGCGACGCTCGCCTGGCCGGGAGCGCTGGCCGTGACCGGGCTCTTCCGGCTGCCGCCGCCGCGCGCCCGCGCCGCGGCCCTCCTGCTGGTGGCCGCCGCCGTCGTGCCGACGCTGATCGCCACGATCCAGAAAAACCTTTTGATCAACCGCCCGGACAGCCGCCTGGTCGCCTACCGGTGGCTGCAGGCCAATCTCCCCCGGGGCGAGCGCATCCTGCTCGACGACTACGGCCCGCCGCTCAACGAGAGCCGGCCGGCCGCCGACCGCCTCGCGGCCACCCTGCGCGCGATGCCGCCGGGCCCCTTCACCCAGCACCAGGGGCTGCGGATCGATCTGCTCCGCCGCTATCCGCCGGCGGATGGCTTCAACCTCGATGCGCTAGGCCACCAGTGGTGGCTGCCGCGGGAGAAGAGCGACGCCGAGCTGCGGAGCAACGCGGCCGATCTCGACATGGGGAACCCCCTGGTCTCCCGCCAGCCCCGGCCGCTCGCGGAGTACCGCCGCGAGGGGATCCGCTACGTCGTCAGCAACAGCTTCGCGCGCAGCCAGTACTTCATCGTCAACGGCCGCGGCGAACGCTTCCCCTCCTTCGTCAACTTCTACCGGGAGCTCGACCGGACGCTGCGGGTCCACACCTTCGATCCCGCGAGTTGGGGTGGCAAGGGGCCGGACGTCTGGATCTACGACCTCACCCAGCCGGCGCCGCCCGGACAACTGCCTCTCCCGGACAGGGTGGAGCCTTCGGGCGAGGAAGATGAGTTGGAGTAGGCAAACAGAAATCAATCCAGCGGACAGCTCGCGCCGTTCGCCGCATCCAGCTCGTGGGCCGCGGCGAAAATGGTTGCAACGTCGCCGCTACGCAAAGCCATATCGACCTTGGTGACCACCTGCGTCTGGGTCAGCGGAAACTCCACCCGCGGGTGGCCGGCGTTGAGCAGCGCCGCGATGCCGGCCCGCGTCAGCTCCTTGACCGCGCCGAGAAGCCCCGGGCCGGTCCGGAAGCGCACGGCGGTCCGCAGCATCGCCGCCGCCACCGAGCTGAAGGGAGCCGACTCCCTGAACACGTCGCGGACCCGCTGCTCGGGCCGGGTACCCGTGATGGCCCAGGCATCGGCGGAGAGGGTGCTCCAGATGTCCGCGGAGCAGCCGGTCGCGACCGGCTGCGGCAGCCAGAGCGCGGACATCACCCAGAGCAGCGAGTCCGGGTTGAGGCCGATCGGCTCGGAGAAGATCTGCGCCGTGGTGGCGCCCGCCCTGGCGGGAACCATAATCGGAAAGACGTCGGCGTCCCACTGCGCTCCCGACGAGCCGTCCAGCCGGTTGGTCGGGCTCGGGTTGCGGCTGATGTCGATGCGGTCGAGGCCGATGCCCTCGGCGTCGCCGACGAAGACCACCAGCTTGCCCTGACGGTCCGTCGCGCGGGACGCGCCGTGATTGAAGGTGAAGGGGGCGGTCACCTGCGTCCCCCCCGCCGTCCGGTCCTCGCCGTAAGCGAAGTCGAGCCCGTGATAGACGATCACCCGGGCGGGGTCCCGCTTGGCGGGATCGCTATAGATCACCAGCAGGCCGGCGCCGTCCAAGTCCGCCAGGTTGCTCCCCGGATCGCCGTCGGCCACAGTGAAGGAGAGGCGCCCGGTGCCCCGCGCGCGCACCATGTCGGTTACATCCGCGAAATAGCCGAGATTATTGATCGGTCCGGCGTTGGTGTTGGGTTGCACCTCGGAGCCGATCAGAATGCCGGGCAGCAGCAGGCCGCCGAACGAGAGCACCTGGTCCTTGTAGGGCCCGGTCTCCGGGAGGACGCACTGGCCGCTTCCCGGCGGGTCCACGGGGCAGGGGTGGTCCCTGCCCGCCCAGTAGAGCAGGGCGAGCTCCACCGGCCCGCCGACGGTGACGGTCAGGGTCTTCGACCGGCCGGTCGGCCCCGACATCCCGGCCCCCGCCACCGCGATCGACAGGCCCGGCCCCTGGAGATCGAAGGCCGGATGGAGCGGCGTCGCGTGGATCGCTGAGGCGGCGGACAGAGCCGCCGCGAAGCACAGGTAGATGCCAGTCAAGGAACGAGCAGTCTTCATCTTCATCCTTCCCAAAAAACTGGAAGGATAGATAGCAAGCTTTATACCAGCCTACTTATAGATGTAGAGCACCCAGTCCTCGCGGGAGGGAGCGGCGAAGGCCTTCACCTTGCCGCCGACGGCGGGGGGGCGCGGATGGAAGGTGCCGGCGCGCGGGTCGTACCACTCGACGCGCAGCGGTCCGGGGGCCCCCCGCAGGTTTACCCGCACGGTTCCGCCGTTGTAGAGGTAGAAGGCGTAGGCGCGTTTCGGCTCGGCCAGCGCGTAGGCGTTCCCCGAGAGGACCAGACGGTCGGCGGGGACCATGCTGGCGAACGGGACGCGGGCGGCGAACTTCCCCAGATGGGCGAGATCGGCGCCGGTCCCCACGCCGGCCGCCCCCGCCATGAACGCCGACCAAGCCTTCTGACGGTTGGCCGCGTTCTCCTCCCCCAGCCCGAGCTCCTCCTGGATCAGCGGCTTCGCGGCGCGGGCGCGGTTGGCGAGCCCGAGGGCGTGAACCGCCGGATGCCCCGAGTCGTTGCCCGCCTGGAGATCCAGATAGTCCACCCAGAGAGCGTTGGGGAAGGCGAAGTCGCCGGTGACGCCATGCACGCTCACCAGCCGGGACCACGGGTTGTTCCGCTGCAGGAGCTCGCCGTCGCCATGCACCTGGGACGCAGGCCACCCCTCCTGCCACTCGAGCGCCAGGGTGAACATCGTGTTCACCGACGCCGAGAAGCGGGCCATGCCGTAGCGCAGCAGGCGCTGGCGGTCGGCGTCCGGCAGCCGGCCGAAGTCCGAGTCATCGGCGAAGAACCAGAGCTGCGCCACGAGGCCCGCGTCGCGCAGGCGCTCGACCCACTCCTCATACAGGCGCCAGCGCCGGAGATCGAAACGCCGCCGGTCGTTCGACCCCGCCGTCCCCAGCCAGGGGGTGGTGGCGACGCTGCTGTAGTCGCCGCGGTTGGCGAGGTAGATATCGATCTTGTTGAGTCCCATCGCCACGTGGCGGTCGAGCATCGCCTGGCGGTCGTCGTCCGAGAGCTGCTCCGAGAACATCGTGTGGGAGAACTGGATCGGCCGCGGGGCCGCCACGTCGAGGAACTTGCCGAGCAGGAACACCGGCCCCCCCTGCCGCTGCTGGAAGGCCCGAGGCCAGGCAGGGCTCACCCCGATCGGCCCGCGGCCGAAGAAGCCGGGGAGCACGCCCGCCACCTCGAAAGACCCCGAGCGGCCGCCGAGTCCCGGCACGCCGCTAGCGATCTTCCAGTTCCAGGTGCCGGGCTCCTCGGCCGCGACTCGGACCTTGAAGACCCGCCCCCGCTGCCCGCCGGCGCCATCGCCGTCGAAGAACCCCGGGGCCGCGAAGCGCTTCCCCAAAGGGGAGACGACCTCCGCCGTCACCGTGAGGTCGAACGGATTGGGCTCCCCCGCCGCGCCATCGTAGAGATCGCTGGAGCTTAGGACGATCTCGGCCGTGCCATGGCGAGGTACGGCTTCGGCGGCGACCGCCGGACCGGCACCGGTCGGACCCAAAGCGGCAAGTAGCGTCAGCAAAAGGGAAAACTGCACAATCCAGCGAGTCATTTTTCCATCCGCCTTTAGATATATCCCTCTCGGCGATACCAGTCCGCCGTGCGGCGGAGCCCCTCGTCGATCCCCACTTTCGGCTCGTAGCCCAGGTCGCGCTTCGCCTTGTCGATCTTGAACGCCCGGTTCTGGCGGTACCAATCGACGCGGCGGGGGAAGATCGGCGGCGTGATGCCGAACGGGCGGCATGCCTTCTCCACCACGTGCCCGGCGGCGACCACCGGCCAGACCGGGTAGTGCGGGATCTTGACGTCGACGTTGAGCGCCCTCCCTACCCGCTTCACCAGGTCCTCGATCTCGAGGTACTCGTCGTCCGCGATCAGGTAGGCCTCGCCGTCCCCTACCCCGTCCGCCATCGCCGCGACGAAGGCGTCGACCAGGTTGTCGATGTAGAGCGGGTGGTACAGGGTCTTGCCGTTGCCGAACATCGGGAAGGTGCCGCGGGAGACCCGCCGGAAGATCATCAGGAAGCGCTCGGGATCGCCCGGGCCATAGATCGCGGCCGGGCGCAGGATCGCTGCCGGCAGGCCGCGCTGGTGGAAGGTGCGGACCAGCGGCTCGGCCTCGTACTTGGTCCGCTGGTAATAGTCGGCGGGCTGGATCGGCGCGTCCTCGCCGCCCGGGGGGTGGTCGATGTTGCCGTGCACGCCGCAGGTGCTGCAGTAGACGAGCTTGCGCACCCCCTGCTTGAGGGCCTCGTCCAGGACGTTGCGCGTGCCCTGGACGTTGACCTCCCAATAGTAGGTGTCCGGCACGTTCATCTCGCGGAACGCGGCGGCCAGATGGTGCACCACCTCGACCCCCTCCATGGCCCGGCGGACCACGGCCGCGTCGGTGACGCTGCCGATGATGACCCCCGCCCCCCAATCCCGCAGCTCGGCCGTCTTCAGCCCCTCCTTATAGTCCAGGGCCACCACCTCGTGCCCAAGGTCGAGCAGGCGCCGCACCAGCGCCTTGCCGGTGAAGCCCGTACCCCCGGTGACCAGAATCCTCATGATTTGACGCTCTCCTCTCGTTGTACTCTCAAAATGACGGGCGATCCCAGCGCCCGCGTCAGTCCCAGGAAAACGCTCGCCCGTTCCATCGCCCGCGAGGCCCCGGCCCGCCCAAGTTTCCGGTGGACGACCATCGGAACGAAGAACTGCCGGCGCGTCTCCGGCCGGCCGAAGCCGTGCCGCGCGCATTCGGCGATCACCTCCCGCGGCTGGAAGGAACGGAAGGCACGGGTGTTCCCCTCCACCGCCTTCTTCCAGGCGAAGAGGGCGCCGTAAAACTTGTTGAAGCTGCGGGTGTCCGGGTAATCGACGATCACAGTCCGCCGCGCCACCCGGCACATCTCGGCGAGTGCCGCGCGCCAGCCGTCCAGATGGGTCAGCAGCCGCACCGCCACCACCACGTCGAACGAGCGGTCGGGGAACGGCAGCCGCGCGGCGTCGCAGACCTCGAAGTCGAAAGCGCCCGGCGGCAGGGAGCTATCGAGCCGCTGGCGGCAGACCTCCTCGCTCCCCGTGACTGTGACCCTGTAGCCCCCCTCGACCAGTGGACCGGCGAGCTGCGCGTGGCCGCCGCCGACCTCCAGCACCCGCGCCCCCGGCCAGGGGGCGAGCAGCTCCAGGACCGTCGCCGCCTGAACGTCCAGGAAATACCGCCCCACCTCCCCCGCGAAACGCCGGGCGTACCCCTCGGACGCGGTCTCGACGTCCGGCGTCTCCCGGGGCAAGGCAGGCGCGGCATCCCGGGTCAGGGCCACGCTCACGAGGCTACCTCTCTTCGGGAACGGAAGCCCTTCCAGCCCAGCGACTCACAGAGGCGCGTGGCGGCCTCGGTATCCCGGGGGTCGATCCCCCAGTCGGTCCGCCGCAGCAGGAGATCCTCCAGGCGGACGACCGACTGCCGTTCCACGATCCCCCGCAGGTGGTCGCGGGCGGCGTTCCAGTCGTGCTCGGCGAGTTGTGTCAGTTCCGTCAGTGACAGGGGGGGATCGGCCTCGGGCCTCGCCACATCGGCCGGAGGGGCCGGCCGCAGGGCGCCACCGGCGGCGAGCGCCTGAAGCGCCTTCGCCGCCACCGCGCGCGCCGTCGTCAGCTTCACCCCCGAGACGCTGACCAGGCCGCGCGGGCCGCCGGCTTGGCCGTGGTCGTGGATCACCGGCCGTGAGGACGGCTCCGCCGAACCCTCGGCCGCCGCCGGCAACCGCCCCCAGAGCACCCGCGCGACCTGCTCACGGGAGGCTTCGAGGCCGGGGATCGCGGCGTTCAGCTCGCCGAGGAACCTCTCGATCAGCGGCTCCCCCGGCAGACCGTCGTGCACCATCTCCTCCGTCGCCGGGGCGTAGGCGGTCCCCGCCAGGAGCTTCCCCTTCCAGGGAAGGAGGAACCAGGTCTGGCCCCCGGGCTGGCGGGAGGCGACCGCCACCGCGCCGGTCGCCAGCGGCTCGCGGTCGAGCAGCAGATTGAAGGCGAGCACCGGCTGGAAGAGACCGGGCACGTCGCGGTCGAAGCGGCGGGCGACGCGGCGGACCCACGGCCCGGCGCAGCTCACCACCGCTCCGGCCTGGATCTCGAAGCTCCGTCCCGACTCGCGGTCCACCGCGCGCACCCCGCGCACCTGGCCGTCTTCCACCTGCAGCTCGGCCGCCTCGACGTAGTTGAGCGCGCGGGCGCCGGCGTGGCAGGCCCAGCGCAGCAGCTCGACGATCAGCCGCTGCGAGTCCGGGACCATCGCATCGTGCCAGAGCGCGCCACCGCGCAGGCCATCGCGGTCGACGTCGGGGAAGAGATCCACCGTCGCCGCCGCGCCCAGGAGCTTCCCCCGCGGCAGCACCCGGGAGGGAGCGAGCAGGGCATCCATGGCGAACGCCGCCCGGAAGGCCGCCTTCCGCCGCAGCCGTCCCCCCCGCGGCGGGTCGTAGAGCGGCATCAGGCAGGGGAGCGGCTCGACAAGATCGGGGAACTGGTCCAGGAGCCACCGCTGCTCCGCCACCGATTCCCGATGGCGGGCGAAATCGAGCGCCTGGAGATAGCGCAGCCCGCCGTGGATCACCCGCAGGCTGTTCCAGGACGTCTCGCCGCCGAAGTCCCCGCGCTCGAGGAGCAGGGTCGCAAGCCCGCGCCGGGCCGCCTCCAGCGCCAGCGTGACCCCGTGGATCCCGCCGCCCACCACGAGCAGGTCGTAGGAGCGCGCGGCCGCGGCCCGGAGGTCCCGGTCGATCACCGTGTCCATGAGGAGAGCGCGGCGGCGTTCCGTTCCGCCGGCGCCGCGAGGCTCGGCGCCGGGGTGGACGGCCGGCGGTGACGCAACCGTAGCGCGAGCTGTTCCTGGCAGAACGCCGTCAGATCGCGGCACCGTCCGTAGGTCCGCGGCGGGCGGTTCAGCGCGCGCAGGGCCAGCCGCAGGCTCTCGGCCGGCCGACGCTCGTCGAAACCCTCCGACAGAAGAAAACCGTAGGAGCCCGCGCGGTCCCCCTGCGCGGGCAGCGGCAGAGGGTCGCTCCCGGGGAGCACCGGAATGCCGCGCGCCTCCGCCTCGTGGAACAGCCGCGGGCGGCCGGCGAGCTCGAGGCGGCCGGCGTTGTCGCCCAGGCAGAGGCCCGGCCGCTCCTTGCGGCAAACCACCCTCTCCACCAGGGCGCCGCGGTAGAACCACCATTTGCCGAACCCCCAGGGGAGCACGGTGAGGGCGCCGCTCCACCGCACGCGGGCGAGCGCGTCGTTGAAGGGGAGGCCGTCGGGGAACTCCTCCACCGTCGCCAGACCCAGCACCTCCAGCCCCTCGCGCGAGCGCACCTGCCGCCCGGCGATCACCAGCAGCCGCTCGCCGTCCGAGCGCCGCCGCGCGATCAGGGCGGCCGGCTCGGAGGCCGGCTCGAAGTCCCAGGAACCGTGCTTTACCCCGTCCTCTCGCCGCTGCCAGCGCAGGAACCACCGCGCCTCCGCCGTCTCGGCGAGCATCAGGCAGCCGGTCACGGGACCCGCGATCCCGAGCTCGGCCGCGCCCCGCGCGAAGTTGCGCGCCGCGGCATCAAGGAAAGCGTCGCGGTCGAAACAGGAATGGAAATGGACGTGCGTGTCGATCAGGAGCGGAGCCGGTTGTGGTTGCTGAGAGTTCATAGACATGGCTAGAAGCCCTTTCAGCAATTTCCATGCCCTGGAGCGCGATCGATTTTCCGGCGGGGTTGATCTAGAGTAGCGGCTCCCCCGATCATGGGCCGGACCATGGAGGTCTTCTCAATGCTGCAGGATCTGACGCCGGCCTCGTTCGAGGCGCACCAGGGAACGCCGTTCCACATCGAGTACGGGGCGGAAGCTCCCCTGGAGGTGGTGCTGCAGGAGGTGAAGCGCCACGAGCCCCATCCAGGCGCGCGCCCCGAACCGTTCTCGGTCCTCTTCCGGGGCCCCAGGACCCCCATCCTGCCCCAGCAGATCTACAGGTTGACCCACGACCAGATGGGGACGCTGGAGATCTTCCTCGTCCCTGTAGGGCCGGACCCGAAGGCCGGCGGCATGCTCTACGAGGCCGTGTTCAACTGAGGGGGAGGCGGTTGAGGCGGTAGGGCTCCGCTCCTCAAGGGTGCGGAGCCCCAACCGCTCCTAAGGCCAGTCCGCCAGATTCAACTCACGGCTTCCTGCAGGTGCCGCCGGCAACACCCGTGTAGGTCGTGGCGTGGGTAGCCGACGCGGTGCTGCCGGCCGCGTTTTGCCCCGCGATGAACGCGGCAACCACCGCGTCGTTGTTCCCGGCTCCGCCAAAACGCTCCAGTTTGAACGTCGACGTATCGCGCTGACGCACTCTGAACCGCTCCAGGCCGCCAGTGCTCGCCGCCGTATTGCCCGAGATGTCCAGACAGAGGGTCGTGGTACGCCGCGACTCGAGGCGGACGCCGTAGATGGCTCCGATAGGGAACGCCGAGTTGTCGTCGGGAGCACCGACCGTGTTTCCTGTCACCGTCAGGTCCAGCTTTCCCGTCTCCGCGTCCGCGTCGTCGTCGAAGGCCGACTCCGCGAAGATTCCTTCGAAGTCCGTGTGCTGGATCGTGTTATTGGTGACCGAGATCACCGCGTCCACGTCGCCGTCGGCGTCGATGCCAATGCCAAAGGCATCCCGAGAGCCCGAATCCATATTGGCGTTGCCGATGATGTTGTTCGACACCTTCCCTTGCAACTGCGCCGCGTTCGTCGCCGTCGTCCCACTAATGATGTTGATCGCGTTGTTGTTCTGACGCAGGAACGTATTGCCGGTCACGTCGAAAGTGAGGTCGGCGTTCAGGGCGTTCGACAGGTCCACGCCGAGGGTGTTGTCGTTGAAGTTGCTCGACGACACATTCGCGACCGCCTTCGAGTTATTGGAGATGTTGAGGATGAACGCGCTCGACTTGTTGTTGGCGAACGTGCTGCCCGTCACGTTGAGCGTCACGTCGGCCGTGCCGGTCGCGATCAGAGAGAAACCATTGCAGGCCACGGGCGCGGCGCAGGCGCTGATCGTGCTCCCTGAGATTGCCAGGTTCGTCAGCACGCCGCTCGCCGGTGTCAACCGGACGTTGTCTTCGGACGAGCCAGTGATGGTCGTATTGGTGATGGCGCTGGTCCCCAGCAACTTATTGAAGCGCAGGCCGGCTTCGGTACCATTCTGAGTGTCGCCGTTGTTCGTCACGCTGCTGTTCGCAATCGTGAAGTTCGTCACGTCGTCGCCGAAGACGCCGCTGCCCAGGTTGTTCGTGACGTTCATCCAGTTCAGCGACACGTTCTGCGTGAGGTTGAGGGAGACGGCGTTGCCCGTGGCCTTCTGAATCGTGCCACCCGAGCCCGCCGAGCCCGTGCCGCTCACCGTCAAGCCGCCCAGCGATCCAGTGGCGTTGAGCACGATGCCGTTCGCCGGGCCGCTCACCGCCGTGCCAGCGGAGATACTCCGGAACTTCAGGCCACCCGCGCCGATGTTCGTGTTCGCCACGTTCAGGGCGGTGCCCATCGTGGTCATCAAGGTGCTTGCCGTATCGGTCGACGTCACCGTACCTCCACCCGTGGCCGTGAAGGCGGGGTTGGTGCCGGTGCTGAGCGTCAGGGTTCCGGTGAACCCGATTGTTGAGCTGGAATTGCTCGTGAGGTCGACGCCCTTGCCGGTGGTCGTATTGATCGTACCGGCGTAGCTGATCGTCGCGCTGCTGCTGCCAACCTGGAAGGCGGTGCCGGCGGCGCTGGTGATGTTGCTGATGCTGCTGCTCGAGCCCGCCGAGAACGTTCCGCCCACGTTGTTGAGCGCCAAGCCAGTCGTCGGGCTATTGGTGCTCTTGATGCTCGTAGGTTGCAAGTTGATCGTGGCGTTCGTCACGTCCACAGCCGGACCGCCATTAGCCTCGAAGATCGCCACTCCGGAGCCAACGGCGATCTGCATACCCGCAGAACCGGTGAAGGCCCCTGTGCCCGTCACCCGCAGGCCGGCACCGCCGTTCGCGAAGATGTCGAGGTCGGTGAAGCCGAGGTCGCCAGAGACGTTGGTCAGCACCATACCCGAGCCGCCGACGCCATTACCCGAAGCGCCGACCACCGTCGCACCGCCGGAGACAAAGTCGTAGGTGCCGCCCGGCGTGCCATCGAACCTGGCTCCTGTGATCGCAATGCCGGTGCTCACCGTGTTGCCACTCACCCCGTTGTTGGCGAAACCGGTGATCGTGGTGGTACCGCCGCCGGAGCCGTCGATCACGATGCCGCTGGCGTTGGACACCACCACGTTATTGGTGAAGCTGAGGGTCAGCGTGGTGGCGGCCGAAGTGCGGGCATCGAAGCCGTTGCCGGTCGCGGCGATGTCGTTGTTGTTGAGCGCGGCTGTAAAGGCGCCGGTGCTGCCGGCGTTGAGGTCGATGCCTTCGAGGCCGGCGCCGCTCACGGTATTGTTGCTGATCGTGACGCCGACGAGGTTTGCCCCCGAGGCGGTCACATCGACGGCGTTGCCGCTCCCCTGGAGGTCCAGACCGCGGATTTCAATATTCTGACGGTTGCCCGCCGTCGCCGGTACCGAGACCGCATCACCACCGGTGTTGTTGATCCTCGGCTTGGAGCCGGCTTCGACCAGCGTCCCGAAGGGTGCCACGGTAAGACCGATTCCTTCGCCCCATAGCTTCTGGCCATCCTTGAGCGTGATGCCACCAGTGAGCGGCGTCGTGCCGGTGTTGCCGTGGAAGATGAAGATGATGTCGCCGTTGTTGGTCGTCGCCGCGTTCAGCGCCGCGATGCTGTCGAAAGCATCGGTGGAACGGCCATCGCCACCGGCGTCATTCCGCTCGTCAACGATGTCCCGCACATACCAGACCCGGTTGGATACGGTCACCGTCACCATGCCCGTCGCGGTGTTGTCGCCGTCCGACAGCGTGTAGGTGAAAGTGTCGTTGCCGGTGAAGCCCGCGGGCGGCGTATAGGAGAAGCTGCCGTCGGAGGCGAGACTGTAGTCACCACCGTTCGCCGACGTGCCCGTCGCCGCGACGAGAGTGAGGTTCTTGAAGGCAGGGTTGGTATCCGGATCGCTGTCGTTGGCCAGCACGCCGGTCGACGCCGTCGTAGCCAGGAGACCGGTGCCCGGCGCCCCCGCCACTCGGAGTTGCGTGTTGCCGAGAGCGTTGTAGCTGTCCGCTCCCGCGATTGGCGCCTCGTTGATGTCGTTGACGCCGACGGTGACCGTCGCGGAGCCGGAGAGGTTGGGCGAACCGCCGTCCGTCACCTGCACCGTCAGCGAGAAACTCGGCGTCACCTCGTAGTCGATGTTACCCGCTACAGTGATCTGGCCAGTCGAGGGATCGATCGCGAAGGCGCCTCCCGTGTTGCCGCCCGTGATCGCGAACGTGTGGCTCTGCCCCCCGTCGGGATCGGTAAAGGTCACCGTGCCCAGAACCGTGCCGATCGGACTGTTCTCATTCACCGCGAAGGTCGCCGGATGGACCACCGGCGCCTCGTTGAGGTTGCTGACGTTGATCGTGACCGTCGCCGTGCCCGACTGCGAGCCGCTGTCCATCACCTGCACCGTCAGCGAGAACACCGGCGTGGTCTCGAAGTCGAGAGCCGCGCTGTTCGCCACCGTGATCGTACCCGTCGAGGGATCGATCGCGAATACTTCGCCCGAAATCGAGAAGATATGGGTCTGGCCCGCGTCCGAATCGGTGAACGTCACCGTTCCCACCACCGTCCCGTTGGGGCTGTTCTCGGCGACCGCGAACGTCGCCGGGTTGACCACGGGCGATTCGCTGATATCGGCGAGATTGATCGTGACTGTCGCCGTACCCGAGAGCACCGGCGAGCCGTTATCCGTCACCTGCACGGTCAGCGAGAAGCTCGGGGTGGTCTCGAAGTCCAGAGCCGCGCTGTTCGCCACCGTGATCTGGCCCGTGGTGGGGTCGATCGCGAAGGCGCCTCCCGTGTTGCCGCCCGTGATCGCGAACGTGTGCGCCTGCCCCGCGTCCGGGTCGGTGAACGTCACCGTTCCTACTGCCGTCCCGTTGGGGGAGTTCTCGTTCAGCGTGAATGTCCCCGGATGGACCACCGGCGCCTCGTTGAGGTTGCCGACGTTGATCGTGATCGTCGCCGTGCCCGACTGCGAGCCGCTGTCCGTCACCTGCACCGTCAGCGAGAACGCCGGCGTGGTCTCGAAGTCGAGCGCCGCGCTGTTCGCCACCGTGATCGTGCCCGTCGAGGGGTTGATCGCGAATGTTCCGCCGGTGTTCCCGCCCAGGATCGAGAAGGTGTGGGTCTGGCCGGCATCCCCATCGGTGAACGTCACCGTCCCCACCGCCGTTCCGTTGGGGCTGTTCTCGGCGACCGTGAACGTCGCTGGGTTGACCACGGGCGGTTCACTGGTGTCGGCGATATGGATCGTCACTGCCGCCGTCCCGGAGAGCGCCGGCGAGCCGTCATCCGTTACCTGCACGGTCAGCGAGAAGCTCGGGGTCGTTTCGAAGTCCAGCGCCGAGCTGTTCGCCACTGTGATCTGGCCCGTGGTGGGGTTGATCGCGAACGCTCCGGCCGTATTGCCGGCCGTGATCGCGAACGTGTGCGCCTGCCCCGTGTCCGGATCCGTGAAGGTCGCCGTTCCCACCACCGTCCCGTTGGGGGCGTTCTCGTTCACCGTGAACGTCGCCGCATCGACCTTCGGAGCATCGTTGACGGGCTTCACGGAGAGGGTGACCGTCGCCGTGCTGGTGCCGCCGTTGCCGTCGTCGACCTGGAAGGTGAAGGCGTCCGGCCCGTTGTAATCGAGGGCGGGGGTATAGACCACCTGGACGCTGGTAGCGGTGGGCGAGGTCAGCGGACCCAGGCTGCCGTGGGCCGGCGGCGTGACGATCGTGAAGGTCAGCGGCTGGCCGTCCGGCTCGCTGCCCGTCAGAGTGATCGTCACCGGCGTGTCCTCATCCGTCATCACCGTCTGGCTGTCGGCCGCCGGCGGGCGGTTGCAGACCTGAAGCGGCGGCTCGCCGCTCGGGAGCGTGGGAGCGGCGGGAGAACAGACTCCATTGTTCTCGGTTGGAAACGGCAGGATCGCGGACCCGACCGTCGGGAACTGCGTACCCGTGGTGTCGATGCCGGCGCAAGCGGTGAGATTGATCATCCCCCGGGTGGCGGCCGGGGTCCCCGCGCCCACCGGGCGCACGTCCCCCACGCCGAAGGTCCAGCTCAGAGCCCCCTGGAAGGAGCGGACCGAGAGGCGTCCTCCCTTGCGGGATGAAGCGGACGTGCTGAAATCTCCGACGGCGCGGAGAGTCGCGCCATCGAGCGTCACGTTGCCTCTCGCCTTGAGGTCGATGATACCGCCCTGGTTGCCGGCGGTCGACTTGCCTGCCTCGAAAGCGTTCCCCGCGGCCGACAGAGTCCCCGCCAGCGAGATCGCGGTGATCACTCCACCGGAGCGTTGGGTCTGAGTCCCGGGCGAGGAGCTGACGGCGGCGAGGCTCGACGCCGGGGCCGGACCGAGCACCTGGATGTCCCCCTGCGCGAAGAGATCCACCATGTAGCCGGCGGAGCCCCCTTCCATGTCATCGGCGCGGACCCGGCCGCCGCGCCCCGAGGCCGGCCCGGAAACCCCCAGGTCCCGGCCGTCGACCAGGATGCCCTTGCCGGAACGGAGCACGACCTGCGAGGGCCCCGAACCCTTCAGCAGAGAAGCGACCAGGCCGCGGATCTCGAGGCCGCACCCCTCGAGCAGAACCATCTGCGATCCGGCGGCCTCCCCCTGGGAGACGATGATGCCACTCGTCTCCACCTGGATCCCCATGGAACTGTGCGACCGGATGAGGATCGCCCCGCCGCTCTGCGCGCTCTTGCCGTCGTCCAGAATCTTGCCGGTGAGCTTCGTGCCGAGCACCTGCCGGCTGGGACCGGAGGCGACCAGCCCCGCGACCGTGACCCTGCCGTCCGCCGTGATCCCGATCGTTCCAGCCGATCCGTTCGGGGTGCTCGCGGCGACGATGGAGCCCGCCTCCAGCGTGACGTCGCCCTGGACCGAGAATGTGGTCGAGCCGGCCGGCTTCGCCGCGTTGCTGAGCCGGCTGCTCGATACGATCGCTCCTGGGAGCGCTCCCGAGGGACCCCGGAGGGTCAGGTTGCCGCCCACGGTCAGCAGAATGCTCCCCGCCGCGCCGGATCCACGCCGGTTCTCGGCGAAGATTCCGCTTCCGGCCCGCAGCGTCAGATCACCCGAGGTGGTGATCCGGATCGGGCAGGCGCTGGCGCTCCCAGCAGGGGAGGAGTCGTCGTTGCAGTTGATGGTGCCGTCGAGCACCAGATCGCCATTGACTGTGAAGATGCCATTGGCGAGGCCGTCGCTATCCTGCGCGGAGCCATCCAGAGAAGAGAACAGGATGTTGCCGCTCAGAGTCACGGTCGACGCCGAAGCGAAACCCGTCGAGATGGGAAACAGGCACAGGAGTAGACAGATTTGCACAGCGGACCGCAAACTTTTCATAGTGACAGACCTCCAAAGACATGATTCACCTTCGACTCAACGCGGAGTTCCCTAGGGGGAGACTTACCTGAAAAACCTTTGCATCGTCTTCTTGGACCGGAACATCGATATGCCATGCAAAACCGGTGCTGCTGTTATAGCGGCATAGTTATATTAAAAAGAGAGTCCTTGGTCGGGCCTTGGGAAGGAGCCGGGAGGCTCCGTCAAAACGAGGCTGGACGGGCATTCTGTAGGGGTTGCCCTATGGGGCCGCTCCTACAAATCGGTTCCTCTGTAGAGAGGAACTACTGATCTGTCAGCACAGTCTTGGAGTGTCAGCTCTGTCTTGACAGTCTACTCGGAAGGGGACCACTTCATCAGACGATAAGGACCCCGGTCCTCGACGGGCTGGAATCCCAGCCGCTCGTAGAGCCGCATCGCCGGGTTGTAAATCTCGACGTGGATCGTCACCGGCTTGCCCGCGGCCTCCCCCTCCGCCAGCAGGTCGCGCAGGAGGGAGCTCCCGAGCCCACTTCCACGGAACTCCGGGAGGAAGGTGATGTCCACCAGCCGGATCTCGTCCGGCCGGCGGTGGACATAGAGCCGGCCGGCGGGGGCGCCGTCCACCAGGATGACGTCGAACGTGGCTCCCTGGTAATGCTCTTGATACCAGAGGTGCTGCGCCTCGAACTGCTGGCGGACGAACGCGGCCTTCATCTCCTCGGTCCAGTCCACAACCATGGCGAGCTCCTCCTCACGGGTGCTGCGGTAGACCCGGAGGAGGAGAGCCATGTCGTCCGGCCCGATCGGACGGAGGGTGATGCGGGGGTCCATCTCCTGCTTATGGTACAGGCTCGGGGTCCATCGAGATCATCACCGAGAACATCTCGGGCGGGGCCACACGGGCGAAATCGGAAAGCTTGGCCGCCCACTTCCAGGACTCGGGATCGAGCCCCAGGACGTAGACGCCCCGCCGCAGCTTCGGCTGGCCCGCCTGGTTGTCGAGGGTGAACTTCGTCCGCAGCACCCTGTGGACACCCCCAGCTCCCCGGACTCTGAGCACGAACTGGGGTAGCACCTGCCAGTCGACCGGAAACCGGAAGCTCACCGGCGGGCTGGGATTCCAGCCCGGCTTCTGCCGCAGGCTCCAGACGAAGAACCGCAGAGGCGCGGGGTCGGCCGGATCGGGCGACGGGAAGATCGCTTCGAGATCGATGGCCAGGGGGAGCTCCCGCCTGTGCTTGCGGTCCAGGGCGATAGGCGGGTAGAGGCCGTGCACGCGGATCCGCAACGGCTGGCCCGGCAGGGACGTGTCCGCCTGAAACAGGCTCGCCGCGGGGACGATGACCGGGGACTCCTCGGTCTCCTCACCTTCCGCCTTGAGCATGGGCCGCCGGATCTTGCGCGGCAGCCACTTGAGGTTGCGGTACTCCTCGCTGCCATCGATATAGCCAACGGACATCGGCTGAATGGTTGCCGTAGTAGCGGCGGCCAGGGGCTCGGCCCAGGCCAGATTGCCGAACAGCGGCATCAGCAGGCCCGCGGAGCCCAGTGCCAGGAAATCGCGGCGCCTGAGTTGGGAGGGTGGGTCGGCCTCAGAGTTGTCAGGGATACTCATCTCGCGCCTCCAAAATAATTGCAATAAGCAAATCAAAAGGGCGTGCCGCCGGCTCAGCCGACTGAGCCGGGGCACGCCTTGAACACGCCTTGAGATTATCCCCTGGGGGGGAAGACCCCTTGCAGGGCGATGCAGAAGTAGAACGTCAGGTAGGGCTGCATGTTGTTGTGCGGCTGGTCGCCGCCGGCGGGAGCGAGGGCCTCAGGGGCCATGGAGACCAGATTGGTGTTGACGGTCTGCTGATAGACGTTGTTGTTTGCATATCGCGCAATCGAATTTCCTGACGCGGTAGGTGTGTCACCGAGGTTATTGTTGGCGCGCAGGGCATGACTATGGGCGGGAATCTCCGACTCAAGCAGGCTCACGGTCTCAGAGCCTCCCGTCTCGCCCAGATCGTGGAGAGAGAGACCCGGGCCCTGCCCTGGGTGCATGGGAGCGCGCCCCTGAAGGTCAGGCAGTGCGAAGTTCGACTTACCATCCCCTCCGTACGTTGTCCCCAGCAGCGAGAACAGAGCCGTATTCTGGGAAAGCGGCAGGAGCTGCCCGTCGCACCATGCCCAACCTTTAGGTGCGAAGTTGAAAGGAAAGATGCGGATCTCTGCGACGAATGGATCCATGGCGATCTCCTAGGTCGGGGACGGGAAAATGCCGAAAAGTGAAATGATGAAGTCTACACAGAGGTAGGGCTGGAAGTCGGTATGCGGCTGGCTTCCGCCGACTGAAGAGATGGAGGTTGCAGCCATATTCACGGTCGGAGTGTCCTCGAGATAGAGAAACTGGCCTGCCGTCCGCGAAGAGGCCATAACCCGTCCCGTCGGAGTTCCGTCGCTCGCCGGATCCGACGAGGCGAGGAAAGGGTGCGAGTGGGCCGGGATCTGGTTGACTGTCAACGTGATCTCTTCGGCTCCGCCCGTCTCCGCCAAGATAAAACCGTTGCCTTGGTGGACTGGAATCCGTCCGCGTAGATCGGGCAGAGCGAACGTCGACTGCCCATCACCGCCATAAGTGGTTCCAATCAGTTGGAACAGCGTCTCGTTCTCGGAGATCGGCAGGAGCTGACCCTCACAGAACATCCAGCCGGCGGGAGCGAAGTTCCCGGCGAACATCCGAATTTCACCAACATAGGGCTGAGCCATGGCGCCTCCTTTAGTTCGGACTCGGGAAGATGCCGATCAGCGCGATGCAGAACGACAGTGTCAGAAACGGCTGCATGTTGAGATGCGCCTGACTGCCGCCCGTGTTGGTCACGGTCCCCGCATTCGCAGCCACCAGATTATTCGGCGGGTTGTAAATCTGCAGGGGCGTGCTGGCCAGAATAGTCCCAACGCCGGAAGCGCTCGGCACGGGCGCGTTGCCGGCGGTTGACGAGGCATTGAGCACGTGCGTGTGTGTAGGGATCTCGGCGATCGATAGCGTATGTGCCTGCTCGCCGCCACGCTCTCCCAGGGTATGACCGCTTCCTACATGGATCGGCGTCCGTGCGCGGAGATCCGGCAGGGCAAAGTTCACCCGGCCGTCGCCGCCGAAAGTCGTCCCGAGCAGAGAGAACAGCGGCTGATTCTGGTTGATGGGCAAGAGTTGCCCATTGCACAGCGCCCAACCCTTGGGGGCAAATACAAACGACATGATCCGGATCTCACTAAGAAACGGTTCTGCCATCTTCACTCCTTTTCATGAGCAGTTCCTCTTCATCCCTGAAACAATTTAACTCACGGCTTCCTGCAGGTACCGTTGGCAACGCCTGTGAAGGTGGTGGCGTGGGTAGCCGCAGCGGTGCTGCCACCGGCGTTCTGCCCGGCGATGAACGCGGCCACCGTCGCATCGTTGTTCCCGGCTCCGGCAAAGCGCTCCAGCCTAAAGGTCGAGGTGTCACGCTGACGCACCCTGAAGCGCTCCAGGCCACCGGTGCTCGCCGCCGCATTGCCCGAAATGTCCAGACAGAGATTCGTGGTGCGCCGCGACTCGAGGCGTACGCCGTAGAGGGCTCCGATGGGGAACGCCGAGTTGTCATCCGGCGCGCCGACCGTGTTCCCCGTCACTGTCAGGTCTAGCTTCCCGGTCTCCGCGTCCGCGTCGTCGTCGAAAGCCGACTCCGCGAAGATGCCTTCGAAGTCCGTGTGCTGGATCGTGTTGTTGGTCACCGAGATGACCGCGTCCACGTCGCCGTCCGCGTCGATGCCAATGCCGAAGGCGTCACGGGAACCCGAATCCACGCTGGCGTTGCCGATGATGTTGTTCCTGACCTTCCCCTGCAACTGCGCCGCGTTCGTCGCCGTCGTCCCACTGATGATGTTGATCGCGTTGTTGTTCTGACGCAGGAACGTGTTGCCAGCTACGTCGAAGGTGAGGTCGGCGTTCAGGGCATTCGACAGGTCCACGCCAAGGGTGTTGTCGTTGAAGTTGCTCGCCGACACATTCGCTATCGCCTTCGAGTTGTTGGAGATGTTGACCAGGAAAGCGCTTGACTTGTTGCTGGCGAACGTACTGCCCGTCACGTTGAACGTTACGTCGGCCGTGCCGGTCGCGATGAGCGACAGGCCGTTGCAGGCCACGGGTGCGGCGCAGGAACTGATGGTGCTGCCCGAGATGCCGAGAGTCAGCGTGCCACTCGCCGGCGTCATCCGGACATTGTCTTCCGACGAACCAGTGATGGTCGTGCTGGTGATGGCACTGGTCCCCAACAACTCATTGAAACGCAGGCCGGCTTCGGTGCCGTTCTGAGTGTCGCCGTTGTTCGTCACGCTGCTATTCGCAATCGTGAAGTTCGTCAAGTCGTCGCCGAAGACACCGCTACCCATGTTGTTCGTGATGTTCATCCAGCTCAGCGACACATTCTGGGTCGCGTTGAGGGAGACGGCGTTGCTCGTCGTCTTCTGAATCGTTCCACCCGACCCCGCCGAGCCCGTACCGCTCACCGTTAAGCCACCCAAGGCGCCCGTGGTGTTGAGCACGATGCCGCTCGCGGGACCACTCGCCGCCGTGCCGGCGGAGATCCTCTGGAACTTCAGACCGCCCGCGCCGATGTTCGTGTTCGCCACGTTGAGCGCCGTACCCGTCGTCGTGGTCAGGGTGCTCGTCGTGTCGGTCGCCGTCACCGTGCCGCCGCCGGTCGCGGTGAACGCCGGGTTGGCGCCGGTGATCGCGGTGATGGCGCCGGTAAAGCTGATCGTGGCGCCGCCATTGCTGGTCAGCGAGATGCCGCTGCCGTTCTCGGTGATCGTTCCCGTGAAGGAGACCGTATCGCCCGTCCGACTGGTGACCGCGATCGCGTTGCCGGAGGTCGAGATGACCGGGATGCCGAGGGTGATGTTGCCGTTGCCGCCGCTTATATTGACGGCTGTGCCCGAGGCGCCCACTGGATCAGCGATCTGACCGGAACTGGCCGAGAGCACGGTCGATCCGGCGCCGCCGAAGGCGTTCACCAGCGAGATGCCGGTGGTGGTCGAGTTGGTGCTGCGCAGGAAGGTGAGCAGCGGCAGGTTGAGTGACGCGTTGCTGATGTCGACCGCCGGGCCGCCGTTGGAGTCGATGTTGCCCGTGCCGGACGCGACGCTGAGTCGGAAGCCCGTACCCGCGGCGGCGTTGAGCGCACCGGTGCTGGTAACGCGCAGGCCCGCGCCCGCGTCGTTGAGGATGTCGAGGCCGGCGAAACCGAGATCCCCGACGACGTTGGTGAGCACTATGCCGTTGGTCGACACCCCGTTACCGGACTGGCCGATCGTCGTGGCGCCGCCCAAGACCTGAGTGATCGGCAGGCCGGGGATTGCGTCGAAGACGACTCCCGTGATCTCGATGCCCGAGCCACCCGTGTTACCGGTGATCACGTTGTTGGCGAAGCCGCTGATCGTGCAGGTGCCGGCGGTACGCAGGACGTCGATGCCCCGGACCCCGGCGGTGACGGCGTTGTTGTTGATCTTGAGTTCGAGGGAACCGGTGCCGTTCTGGTTGATGTCGAACCCTTCGATACCCGTCGAGCGGACCACGTTGTCGCGGATCTCGAAGGTGCCCGAGCCCGCGAAGGCCGCGTTGGTTGTCAGGTCGATCGCATTCGTGTTGCCGGCCAGGTTCAGGCCCGCGACCTCGGCCGGGATCGCATCCGTCGCGGAGACGGCGTTGCCGCCCGCGGCCGGGTTGTCGAGCATCGGCCGGCAGGGATTGCCCGAGCAGGCATCTGCCGCAGGCTGCGCCACCAACTGCACGAAGGTCGTACCGGCCGCACCGTTGAAGGTGATCGCCGGATTGAAGGTGATCCTGAGCCCGGCGAACTCGCCGATCAGGTGCTGGCCGTTTTTGAGCACGATGCCGCTGGCCTGACCCGTCGTCGTACCGGTGCCGAAGTAGACGAAGATGTAATCGTTCGCCAGCGAGGCCGTCTGCGCCTCGGCCAGGGTGTCGAACGGATCGTGGGACCGCCCGAGGCCGCCCGCCGTGGCGTTGTTCTTGACGTACCAGACACGCTCCAGACGCCGGATCGTCACCGTCCCTGTGGCGCCAGCGGGTGCCGGCACGCCATCGTCCTGGATGGTGTACTGGAAGGTGTCGCTGGCCGCCGTATCCCCGGCCTTTGGCTTGTAGCTGAATTTGCCGTTGGACTGCATGACGACCGTGCCGCCGTTGGCGGTGGCGCAGGCCGGCGAGTCACCGAAGGGCGCGGTAATGTCGGCACAGCCGACAATGCCGGTGACGGTGATGGCGTTGTTCTCTACCGGATCGCTGTCGTTGTTCAGCACGCCGAAGGTACTCGGTGTGGTCGCGAGCACTGCAGGCGTCGAACCCGCTCCGAGGTCCACCCGCAACTCGGTGTTGCCGATGGTGTCGAAGGTATCGCTGCCCGCCACTGGCGCGTCGTTGACGCAGGTCACCGATACCGACACCGTCGTCGACGAGCCGCCCGGAGCCAGCGTGTAGCTGAAGGTGTCGAACGTCCCCGGCGGGTTGTTGCAGTAGTTGGCGTTCGGCGCGTAGGTCAGGCCCGTGCCGCCGCCGGTGATCACCACCGTACCGTTCGCCGGTTGCGTCACCGAGGAGACGCTCTTCGGGCCGGCATCGACGTCGGTGTCGTTCGCCAGCACGGGGATTGCGTTGGCGCCCGAGTCCTCGATCACCGTCGCCGAATCGGCGACCGCTACCGGCGGGTCGTCGACGCAGGTCACGCTCACCGATACCGTCGTCGAGGAACCACCCGGCGTCAGCGTGTAGGTGAAGGTATCCGGCGTCGTACCCGGGGGGGTGTTGCAGTAGTTCGGGTTCGGCGTGTAACTCACGCCCGTGCCGCCGCCCGTGATCGCCACTGTACCGTTGGCCGGCTGCGTCACCGAGTTCACGCTCTTCGAGCCGGCGTCGACGTCGGTGTCGTTGGCCAGCACGTCGATCGGGTTGGCGACCGAGTCCTCGACCACCGTCGCCGCGTCGGCCACCGCCACCGGATTGTCGTCCACGCAGGTCACGCTCACCGAGACCGTCGTCGAGGATCCCCCCGGCGTCAGCGTGTAGGTGAAGGTGTCGGGAGTCGTGCCCGGAGGCATGTTGCAGTAGTTCGCGTTCGGCGTGTAGGTCACGCCCGTGCCGCCGGGCGCGATCGCCACCGTGCCGCTGGCCGGCTGCGTCACCGAGGCCACACTCTTCGGACCGGCATCGACGTCGGTGTCATTCGCCAGCACGTCGATCGGATTGGCAACCGAGTCCTCGACCACCGTCGCCGCGTCGGCCACCGCCACCGGGTTATCGTCGACACAGGTCACCGTTACCGTCACCGTCGTCGACGAGCCACCCGGCGTCAGCGTGTAGGTGAAGGTGTCCGCCGGACCCGAGACGCTGTTGCAGTAGTTCGCGTTCGGCGCGTAGGTGAGACCCGTGCCGCCGCCAGTGATCACCACCGTGCCGTTGACCGGCTGCGTCACCGAGGTGACGCTCTTCGGACCGCCGTCGACATCGGTGTCGTTCGCCAGCACGTTGATCGCGTTGGCACCGGAGTCCTCGACCACCGTCGCCGCGTCCGCCACCGCCACCGGGTTGTCGTCCACGCAGGTCACGCTCACCGAGACCGTCGCCGAGGAGCCTCCCGGCGTCAGCGTGTAGGTGAAGGTGTCGAACGTGCCCGGCGGGGTGTTGCAGTAGTTGGCGTTCGGCGCATAGGTCAGCCCCGTGCCGCCGCCCGTGATCACGACGCTGCCGTTGGCCGGCTGCGTCACCGCGCTGATGCTGATCGGACCGCCGTCCGGGTCGGTGTCGTTCGCCAGCACGGGGATCGCGTTGGCGCCCGAGTCCTCGACCACTGTCGCGGCATCCGCCACCGCGGTCGGGTTGTCGTCGACGCAGGTCACCGTCACCGTCACCGTCGTGGACGAGCCACCCGGCGTCAGCGTGTAGGTGAAGGTGTCGGGCGTCGTGCCCGGAGGCATGTTGCAGTAGTTCGCGTTCGGCGCGTAGGTCAGGCCCGTGCCGCCGCCAGTGATCACCACCGTGCCGTTGGCCGGCTGCGTCACCGAGCCGATGCTGATCGGGCCGCCGTCGGCGTCGGTGTCATTGGCCAGCACGGGGATCGCGTTGGGACCGGAGTCCTCGAGGACGGTCGCCGCGTCGGGCACCGCCACCGGGTCGTCGTCCCCGCAGGTCACCGTCACCGAAACCGTCGCCGACGAGCTGCCCGGCGTCAACGTGTAGGTGAAGGTGTCCACCGGACCCGAGACGCTGTTGCAGTAGTTCGCGTTCGGGGCGTAGGTCAGCCCCGTGCCGCCGCCGGTGATCACCACCGTGCCATTGGCCGGCTGCGTCACCGAAGCGATGCTGATCGGACCATTGTCGGGGTCGGTGTCGTTGGTCAGCACGGGGATGGCGTTGGCGCCCGAATCCTCGGCGACCGTCGCCGAGTCGTTGACCGCCGTCGGCGGCGTGTCTATCGCCACGATGGTCACCGTCGAGGTCGCCGTGTTGCTGTTGGCGGTGCCGTCGTTGGCCACGAAGTTGATCACCCGCGGCGTCGTGTCGGGATCGACGTCGGTGTTCTGGTACCGGATCTTCCGGAGCACGGTCTGGAAGTTCGCCACCGTATCCGGACCGGTCAGGGTCAACACTCCGGTACCGGGAACGTAGTTGGCGGTGATCGAGGTGCCTGTCACGTCGGCCGTCAGAACTTCACTACCGGTGTCCAGCAGGTTGGTGATCGTCACCGTCAGCGATGCCAGGGTCGCGCTGTCCACGTCCGTCACCGTCGCATCGAGCGGATCCTCGAGCAGCACCGCCGGGGTCCCTTCCGTGAAGGTGACCGCGAAGTCGCTGCCGGTCGTCCCCTGGCTATTGTCCGCGTCGAGGTCCACGACCGGCGCGTCGTTCGCGCAGGTCACCGACACCGACACCGTCGCCGTCGAGCCGCCCGGCGTCAGCGTGTAGGTAAAGGTGTCGAGGGTGGTGCCCGGAGGCGTGTTGCAGTAGTTCGCGTTCGGGGCGTAGGTCAGGCCCGTGCCGCCGCCGGTGATTACCACCGCGCCGTTGGCCGGCTGGGTCACCAACGAGATGCTGATCGGGCCGCCGTCGAGGTCGGTGTCGTTCGCCAGCACCGGGATCGGGTTGGCGCCCGAGTCCTCGCCCACCGTCGCGGCGTCGTTGACCGCCACCGGCGCGTCGTCGGCGCAGGAGACCGTCACCGACACCGTCGTCGAGGAGCCCCCCGGCGTCAGCGTGTAGGTGAAGGTGTCCGCCGGACCCGAGACGCTGTTGCAGTAGTTCGCGTTCGGCTGGTAGGTCAGTCCCGTGCCGCCGCCCGTGATTACCACCGTGCCGTTGGCCGGCTGCGTCACCGCGGAGATGCTGATCGGACCGCCGTCAGGGTCGGTGTCGTTCGCCAGCACCGGGATCGGGTTGGCGCCCGAGTCCTCGGCCACCGTCGCCGTGTCGGCCACCGCGGTCGGGTTGTCGTCGACGCAGGTCACCGTCATCGTCACCGTCGTGGAAGAGCTCCCCGGCGTCAGCGTGTAGGTGAAGGTGTCGAGCGCCGTGCCCGGCGGGGTGTTGCAGTAGTCGGCGTTCGGCGTGTAGGTCAGCCCCGTGCCGCCGCCGGTGATCGCCACCGTGCCGTTGACCGGCTGCGTCACCGAGGCGATGCTGATCGGGCCGCCGTCGGTGTCCGTGTCGTTCGCCAGCACCGGGACCGGCGTGGCGCCCGAATCCTCGGCCACCGTCGCCGCGTCCGGCACCGCCACCGGCGTATCGTCCGCGCAGGTCACCGTCATCGTCACCGTGGCGGTCGAGCCACCCGGCGTCAGCGTGTAGGTGAAGGTGTCGAGCGTGGTGCCCGGAGGGTTGTTGCAGTAGTCGGCGTTCGGCGCGTAGGTCAGCCCCGTGCCGCCGCCGGTGATCACCACCGTGCCGTTGGCCGGCTGGGTCACCGAGGTGACGCTGATCGGGCCGCCGTCGAGGTCGGTGTCGTTCGCCAGCACGGGGATCGCGTTGGCGCCCGAGTCCTCGACCACCGTCGCGGCATCGTCCACCGCCACCGGCGCGTCGTCCGCGCAGGTCACCGTCACCGACACCGTCGCTGTCGAGCCGCCCGGCGTCAGCGTGTAGGTGAAGGTGTCCGGCGTCGTGCCCGGAGGCAGGTTGCAGTAGTTCGCGTTCGGCGTGTAGGTCAGCCCCGTGCCGCCGCCGGTGATCGCCACCGTGCCGTTGGCCGGCTGGGTCACCGCGGTGATGCTGATCGCTCCCCCGTCGGGGTCGATATCGTTCGCCAGCACGGGGATCGGGGTCGCCGCCGCGTCCTCGGCCACCGTCGCCGTGTCGTTGACCGCGACCGGGTTGTCGTCGACGCAGGTCACCGTCATCGACACCGTCGCCGTCGTGGTGGGGCCACCCGGCGCCAGCGTGTAGGTGAAGGTGTCGAGCGTGGTGCCCGGCGGGGTATTGCAATAGTTCGGGTTAGGCTGGTAGGTCAGCCCCGTGCCGCCGCCGGTGATCACCACCGTGCCGTTGGCCGGCTGGGTCACCGACTGGATGGTCAGGGTGTCCCCCAAATCCGGATCGGTGTCGTTCGCCAGCACGTTGACCGGGGCGGCGGCGGCGTCCTCGACCACCGTCGTAGCGTCGGGGTTGGCGGTCGGCGGCGTGTTGAACAGGAGCAGTGCATCGATACGGAAGCAGATGGCGTTGAGCGCCGCGTCCTTGAAGCCGTAGAAGGCCCGCATGTCGGTGCCGGCCGGCGCGTCCGAGATCGGCTCGCTCGCCAGGAGGGTGGCGATGTTCCACTCGCCGATGGTCGTGCCGTTGAGGTCGCACACCGCGGCCCAGGCCACGCCGGCCGCGCCGAGGAGCAGGACGGCCAGCAGCACCGCGATCACGGTGCGTCGGCGCAGCAGGGCGACCGCCGCCACCGCCAGCACGAGACCAAGGAAGAGCAGGCCCCACTCGGAGAGCGTCGGGATCTCGGAGATGCTGACTCCCTGCAGCAGGATCGGCGGACCGTTGCCCGGGGTCGGCTGAGTCTTCAACAGCTCGTCCCGCAGGACGGCGCCGTTATCGAAGGCGAGCACCCCGAGCCGGATGATCGGCGGCTTGGTCACCGGCGACAGGCTCAGCGGATAGAAGGTCTCGATGACGCTGGTGCCGCCCGTGCCGTTGCTGACTCCCACCTGCCAGGGCAGGGGGTGGCCGGCCGGCGGGGTCACCGGGCTCGCGGGGCCGAATGTCGTGCCGCTGACACAGCTCTTCACCGTTGCCGCGGTCACCTGCGCCGAGGAGCCGCCCGTGACCACGGTCGTGGTTAGGATCTGCTCAACCCCTTTGAACGTCCCGGTCAACGTCGCGACGTCGCAGCCGGTGTTCTGGTGGTTGTCGAGGTCCAGGAGGATCTGAAAGGTCGACGTCGCCGCCGAGGCCGCGGGCACGAAGCCGGCCCCCAGGAAGAGAACGGCGAAAGCGATCCTGGACACAGTAGATTTCAAGAGATTCATGAGAAAGGCTCCTCGGCAAGACATCACAGGCCCGCGCTCCGACCACGGAGGGGCAGACCACGGGCGAACAGATCAGCGATTGCGGACGGCATCGATGGCGTTACCAACATCCAAGCTTCGTCACGGAACCGGTTTTCCTGATGAACCGCCGATCAGGCGGGACGCGGTACAACTCCGGTGCTGGACGAAGATCTAACTACGGTGGACCTCAGTACCTTACCACAGGCAGGCGTAAGTTGAGGCGTCCATTGGGCAATATCAACTTCCGTTCAAGTGCAAAAATGCAAAGCGGAGGGAGCCGGCCCGCTCTGGTATGCTCCGGGAGAACTCTCCAGCCGTCGCCCGATGCCTGAAACGTCCCCGCCCGCTCCGGTCCCCGATTCGCTGCTCGCCACCAAGCTCTACATCCCGGCCCTGCGCCCCAACCGGGTGCCCCGGCCCAGGCTGACGGAGCGGATGGAGGCGGGAGCGGCGGGACCCCTCACGCTGGTCTCGGCCCCGGCCGGGTTCGGCAAGTCGACGCTGCTCTCGGAGTGGATCCACCAAGGCGGACGGCAGGTCGCCTGGGTGTCGCTCGACGAAGGGGATAACGACCCCATCCGCTTCCTCTCCTACGCCCTCACCGCCCTGCGGAAGCTCCAGCCCGGCCTGGGCGAGGACGCCCTGACCGTGCTGCGGCACGCCCAGAGCCCGGATCCGGAGGAGCTGGAGCCGGTCCTGACCGGGCTGCTGAACGAGATCGACGCCGCGGCCGACGATCTCGTGCTGGTGCTCGACGATTACCACGCCGTCGACAGCCCGGGGGTCCACAGGACCTTGCAGTTCCTGCTCGACCGGCTGCCGGCGCGCCTGCACCTGGTGATCGCCACGCGGGTGGACCCGCCGCTCCGCCTCTCGCGGCTGCGCGCCAGAGGACAGCTCGCCGAGCTGCGCGCCCGCGATCTCCGCTTCACCTCTCAGGAGGCCGCCGACTTCCTGAACCAGGCGATGGGCCTGTCGCTCTCGACCGCTGACGTCGAGGCGCTGGAGGAGCGCACCGAGGGCTGGGCCGTGGGGCTCCAGATGGCCGCCCTCTCGCTCGCCGGGCGGCGGGATGTCGAGGGGTTCATCGCGCAGTTCACCGGCAGCCACCGCTTCGTCCTCGACTACCTCACCGACGAGGTGCTCTCCCGCCAGCCGGAGCCGGTGCGCGAGTTCCTGCTCAACACCGCGATCCTGACCCGCCTCTCGGCCCCGCTCTGCGATTCCGTCACCCAGGGAGACGACGGCCAGAAGATCCTGGAGACCCTGGACGCCGCCAACCTCTTCCTGATCCCGCTCGACGACACCCGGACCTGGTACCGCTATCACCACCTGTTCGGCACCCTGCTCCTCCACCAGCTCGAGCGCAAGGTGGGCAAGGCGGGAGTGGCGGCGCTGCACGTGCGGGCGGGCGACTGGTACTCCGCCAACGGCCACCCCGAGGACGCGCTGGAGCACGCTCTGGCGGCCGGAGCGCTCGACCGCGCCACCGAGCTGATCTCGCAGCACGCCCTGCCGCGGCTGATGCGGGCCGACGCCGGCACGGTGATCCGCTGGATCCGCTCGCTCCCCGCCGAGTGGCTCGACCGCCGGCCGGAGCTGCGCCTCACCTATGCCTGGGCGCTCGTCCTGCAGCTCGAGGCCCGGGCCGCCGAGGAGCAGGTGCGGGCAGCCGAGCAGGCGTTCGCGGCCGGAATGAGCCCGGAGATCGAGGGTAATCTCGCGATCCTGCGCGGCATCCTCACCGTCGTCGCCGGCCGGACCCGCGAGGCGATCGATCTCTACGAGCGCGCCCTCGAGCGGCTGCCCGAGGAGAGCGACACCCTCCGCGGCTTCCTCTTCCTGGAGCTCGGCATGGCCTACCTGATCGACGACGACGTCGCGGCGGCCGAGCAGCTCTTCGAGAGGTCCAGGACGGCGAACGGCCGCGCCGGCAACACCTTCTGGGTCCTGGTCTCCGAGTGGCACCTCGCCGAGATCCGGATCACCCAGGGGAGGCTGCACGAGGCCCTCGCGCTCGCCCGGCAATCGCTGCGGCTGGCCGAGGGGGGCGGACGGAACGCTCCGGGCGCGGCGATGGCGCACGGCGTGCTGGCCGAGATCCGGCGGGAGTGGAACGACCTGCCGGCCGCCGTCGAGCTCGCCAGCCGGGCCTGGGAGCTGGGCAAGCACGGGGAGATCGCCACCGGCCTCCTGGTGGGGAGCTTCACCATGGCTCGCGTGCTGCAATCGCTGGGGGACTTCCCCGGCGCCCTCGCCGCCCTCGACCGCGCCGAGGAGATCATGAGCCGCGCCGGGCAGCCGCGCTTCGTGGAGATCATTCACGCCCTGCGGGCCGGCATCCAGCTCGACCGCGGCCGGGTCGACGGCGACCGGGACGCCCTGGAGGCCGCCACCCGGTGGGCGCGGGAGACCGGCCTCCTCGACGGCTGGCGGGAGGGCCTCGAAGAGAAGTTCCCGGGGATTCACCGCCGCGAGTTCCCCTTCCTGGTCGCCGTCCGCATCCTGGTCGCCCGCGGCGAGACCGGCACCGCTCTCGACATGCTGCGGCACCTCCTCGCCCTGGCGGAGCGGAGCGGGCGCATCCACTCGATCATCGAGATTCTGGTGCTGGAGTCGCGGATCCGGAATGCCCGAGGAGAGACGGAGACAGCCCTGGCCCCCTTGCGCCGGGCTCTGAGCCTGGCCGAGCCGGGGGGTTTCGTGCGCACCTTCGTGGACGAGGGGCCGGAGCTCGCGGGGCTGATCCGGCAGGCGGCGCCCGGGACCGTCTCCCCCGACTACGCCCGCCGGCTCGCCGAGGCGTTCGGACCGGACGGGAATGCCCCGGTGGCCGCCACGTCCCCGCCTCCCCCGCCATCGCCGGTTCAGGATCTGCTCGAGCCGCTCTCCGACCGCGAGGTCGAGGTGCTCCGGCTGATCGCCACCGGCCTCTCCAACGCCGACGCCGGCCGCAAGCTCTTCATCGCGCCGAGCACCGTCAAGAAACACCTGGAAAACATCTACGCCAAGCTCGGCACCCGCAACCGGACCCAGGCGATCGCCCGGGCCCGGGAGGCGGGGGTGCTGTAGGGCCCGGGCATCAATGCCCGGGCGGGCCGTTACCTGACCTCCTGCGCCGCTCCGCTCTGGATGGCGCGCTCGATCAGCATCTTCATCTCCCTCTCGGCCTTGCGGCCGAGCTCTTCCTGCTGACGGCCGAGCTCCTCCTGTTGCTTGCCCAGCACTTCCTGCTGGCGGCCGAGCTCTTCCTGCTGACGGCTGAGCTCCTCCTGTTTCCGGTCGAGCTCCCGCTCGCGCCTCTCGAGATCCCGGTCGTCGGCGTCGCCGCCACGGCGGGCGCGATCGGCGGCGAGGGCCCCCTGCTCGGCTCCGAGGGTACCCTGCTTCGCCCCCAGCGCGCCTTGCTTGGCGCCCAGCGCGCCCTGCCGACCGCCCAGCTCACCCTGCCGGCCGCCGAGCTCCCCCTGGGCCTTGGAGAGATCCTTGACCTGCTTGAGGAGGGCGGCGTCGCGGACGACGTACTCCTTGCCGTCGTGGCGGAACCAGAGGAAATCCTCGTGCGAGTTGGTCCGCATCCGCTTGACCCGCCTCAGGTCATCGCTCGAGCCGCTCATCGTCGCCGAATCGTCGTCGCCGTACAGCAGCACATAGGAGTCGCCGTGGGCGCCATGCTGATACCAGGACTCGGAGTGCTTAGGCGGGGCAGGCGGCCTGGGGGCCCGGGGAGGCGCGGGAGGGGCCGGGGGCGGAGCGCTCCGCGCGTACCCCTCCGCCCGTGGGGCCGGAGCCGGCATGCCCGACCCGGCCAGCATGGCCACCGGCCGCGGAGCCACCCCGGGGCGCAACGCGCGGGCCGGCGGCAGAGCCGGGAGGGCCGGGAGGACGGGAGGCGCCGGATGCTGTGCCGTAGGGGTCAGCGCCCGCTGAGCGGGCATGGGGGCCAGAGCCGGCCGGGGGGTCGGCACCGGCAACCTCGCCGCGCGAGGCGCGTGGGCCGGCCGTGGCGTCAGAACCGGGGCCGGGACCGGCAGAGCCGCGCGCGGTGCCAGCGCGGGCCGGGGAGTGCCGGGAACAGCGGGAGCGGCCGGAGCCACCACGGGAGCGTACCGCCCCACCCCACCCGCCACGCCGCCGGCGACGGCACCTTCGACGCCGCCCGCCACACCATCCTCAATCCCACCCTCGACACCCTCTTCGATACCGCCCGCCGCACCGCCACGGACGCCTTCGGCAATCGCAGCCTCGGGAATCTCCATCGCCTCCGGAGCCGGCGCCGGTTCCCCAGCCACTACAGCCTCCGGAGCCGCCGCCGGTTCCGCGGCCTCCGCGACCTCGGCAACGGGAGTTCCCTCCGCCGCGCGGTCCTGCGCCACGATCCGGAGCGGCACGAGGCCGGCGAGAACCGCCGCCCCGGCGAGCCACCACCAGCCGGAAACACGGCGTTTATTATCGTTCTGCTGAAGCATTTGAAGTCTCCTTTTCAGGTTCTGCAGGGAGGGCGAGGCACCCGCGGCGGCGAGACCGGTCTCTCGCGGGGCCACACCCCACCGGAGAAGTAGACGCCCGTAGGCCTGGGGCGCCGACCCCAGGATTCGGAGCACTTCGGCGTCGCACGCGGCTTCGCGGGCGATCGCGTATTCGCGGACGGCCAGGGCCGCCAAGGGGTGAAAGAAGAAGATCCTGTGCGCCAGGGCCGGCACCCATCCGAGCCACAGATCCTTGCGGCGCAGGTGGACCAGCTCGTGGCAGAGCGTCATCGAGACCTCGGCCGGCGTCAGCCGCTCGAAGCCGGAGTTGGGGATCAGCACCACCGGCTGCGCCAAGCCCGTCACCTGCGGCGTCCGCACCTCGCCCGAGCCGCGCAGATCCGGAGCCCGGCGGATCCCCAGCCGCTCGCAGATCTCCGCGAACGCCGCGCGCACCCAACCCTCGCGCACCGGCTCCGCGGAGCGGACGATCCAGCGGGTATACCGGAGCTGGCGGAACGCCTTCCGGCAGAGGATCAGGAGCCCCGCGACCCAGAGGGCCACCAGGGCCGCGGCACCGACTTCGCGAAGATCGATCTTGCTCCCCTCTCCCGGTGAGGGAGGGGGCGAGGGGACGGGAGAGGGGTCAGGGGTGAGGGGCCGGCCGGGGGCGGCGTCCACCGTCCTTATAGATAGGGGCCGGACATCCGCCACCGGCGCGGCGCTCATCGCGGCCGGCAGCAGGGGGAGCCGCACCGCCGGCAGCGCGACCAGCCCCAGCAGCAGCTTCAGGCACGCCGCCCACCAGAGCCCGCACCGCAGCGAGGCGGGCAGGCGCGGCAAGAGGCGGCAGACGATCCAGACGCCGGCGATAAAGAGCCCGCCCTCGATCGACGCCCGCGTGAGCGTAACGACCAGCGTCTCGAGGCCACCCCAGGCGCTCATGCCTCCTCCTTCCGCTTCGACTGGAGCTTGGCGACCAGCTCCTCGAGATCGGCAAGATCCGCGTCCGAGACCTCGGCCTCTTCGGTCAGATAGGTCACGAAGGGGGACACGGAGCCGCCGAGCGTCCGCTCGACGAACGACTTCACCACGTCCCGCAGCACCTCGCCGGCCGGCGCCGGGGAGAAGTATTGAAAGACCCCATCGACCTGGCGGCGATCGAGGTGCCCCTTCTGGCGCAGCCGCTCCATCATCGTGAGCACCGTCGAGCGGGCCAGCCCGCGGGGAGCGCCGAAGCCCTCCGCAGCCTGGCCCACCGTGGCCGCCCTCTGCTCCTCCACATACTGCAGGAGCGCCAGTTCCTGGTCTCCGATGGATTTGGGTCTCATGCGTTCTTCTCCCGAACTGCAGCCGTTGCCTACATCTGTCGTCATGGTACTTGTGACGACATCTGTCGTCAAGGGGTTCTACGGGGAGGGATCGGGAAAGTTCTGGCGGAGCGCCGGTCAGGTTCAAATCCTTTCGCGGCCTTCTGCGTATCACTGGGCCATGATCACAAAAACTCACCTTTTCAGCATTCTGCTGGCGATACCTCTGACGGGCGCCCTCCTGGCCGCGGAGGCACCGAAGAAGAAGGCCGTCGCGCTGCCCGTCGACTTCACCGAGAACCGTTTCTATGTCACCCCGGTCACCGCCAAGGGGGAGACGCTGCGCCTCTACACCGACTCCGGTGGCGGGCTGTTCCTCCTCTCCGGGGCGGTGAAGCGGCTGGGTCTACCGGCGAAGACAGTGGAAGAAGGTCCGGAAAAATTCGAAATCGTAGAGCTTCCGGCGTTCCGCCCGGAGGCCTCGATCCCGCCGCCGATCGACAACGGCGGAGGGCTCCCCGTGCTGCCGCCGGCCCAGGAGAAGAAAGGGCTGCAGGACGGCACGATGGACGGCATGCTCGGCCAGGGGTGGTTCGCCGGCCGCGTCTGGACTTGGGACTACCCGGGCCGGCGCCTCCTCTGGCTTCCCGACGGCGGCCTGCCCGCTGTTGACGCGGGGCATCGCGTGAGCCTGGGCTTCAAGGCCGACAAAGATGGGCAGCGGCTGCTGAATTTCCCGCGGATCGCCGCGACGATCGATGGCGATACCCTCGACCTGCTCTTCGACACCGGGGCGACGGTCACGCTGAGCCCCGAGGCGCTCGCCAAGCTAGGCGACAAGGGACCGGCCTCGCGGGGGACCAGCTTCGTCGCGGCCGTCCACTTCGACGCCTGGCGCCAGAAGCACCCGACCTGGCGCGTCATCGAGAACGCCGACCTGGGCGTCAAGGGGGAGCCGATGATCGAGGTGCCCGCCGTGACGGTCGCGGGCTACACGGTCGGCCCGGTCTGGTTCACCCGCCGGCCCGACCCGAACTTCCACCAGGGCATGTCCCAATACATGGACCGACAGGTGGAAGGGGCCCTCGGCGGCTCGGCGTTGCGGTTCTTCCGCGTGACGGTCGATTATCCGAACGCGGTGGCGGTGTTCGAGCGGCCCTGAGGCCACGCCGGCAATATGCCGCATAGTGATACCCTGTGAATGAGGAAAGAGAAATGGCAAAGCTGACCTTGGAAGTCCCATCAGAGGTTATCGACGCCGTGAAGCTGCCTCCGGCTGAGGTCGAAGGGGAGCTCCGGAAGGAACTGGCCCTGGCGCTCTACCAGCGAGGCGTGCTCTCACTGGGCAAGGCGCGCATCCTCGCCGGAATGACGCGGTGGCAGTTCGAGCAGGTCTTGTCGGATCGTCAGATCCCGCGCCACTACACCGAGACGGACCTTCAGGACGACCTCAGCTACGCGCATGGTCATCTGTGACTCCTCCAGCCTTATTCACCTCTCCGCCATCGGCCGGCTCGGCCTCCTGAAAGATTTCTACGGGACCCTGGCCATTCCTCATGCGGTCTGGCAGGAGGTGGTCCAACAAGGGCTCGGCCGGCGGGGCGTCCAGGAGGTGGAGACAGCGCTCCGAGAAGGGTGGATCGAAGTTCGAGCCGTCTCCAACGAACCCCTGCTGAAATCCCTGAAGCAGGACCTTGATGATGGCGAAGCCGAGGTCATCGCCCTGGCTGTTGAGCACAAGGCTTCGTTGGTCCTGCTCGACGAAACCGAAGCGCGGAGGATTGCGGCTGTTTTCGATCTCAAGAAGACGGGAGCCGTTGGAATCCTGATTCGGGCCAGGCTGGAGGGGAAGATCGAGAGTCTCCAGACCGAGTTGGACCGCCTCCGGACCGAAGGGGGCTTCTGGATCGAGGAGCGGCTCTACCGGGCGGCGCTCCGCAATGTCGGAGAGGAATAGAGCTAGCTCCCCGGGAACCAGAATCCACCGCCGGCGGTCTACACCCGGGAAGGAGATCCCATGCCCGAATCTCGTGCCGCCGGCTCGATTCTGCGCCGTGCCTTCCTGCTCGGCCTGCTCTCGTCTTGTCTGATCTCTGCCATCGCGACCGCCCAAGCCGCCACCGGCTTCGTCGAGGCGCCCGGCGGGGGCAAGCTCGGATACGAGTTGCGCGGCGCGGGGATGCCAATCGTCTTCCTTCATGACGGTCTGGTCTCCAGCGCCGGCTGGGACTCGACCTTCGACGCCTTTGCGAAGAGCTTCCGGGCGATCCGCTATGACCGCCGTGGTTTCGGCCGCTCCGAGCCGCCGAAGGGCTCCTACTCGGACGTGGATGATCTACACGCCGTCTTCGAGACGCTGAAGGTCGGCCGCGCCGTTCTGGTGGGCTGCTCGAACGGCTCGCGGCTGGCGGTGGACTACGCGCTCGCCCATCCGGACCGGGTGGAGGCGCTCGTGCTCGTGGGGCCCGTCGTCTCCGGCCTCCCCTACTCCGAGCACTTCCTGCGCCGGGGCTTGGTCAACTTCCGGCCGATGTTCCAGGAGAAGAGCCGGGAGAAGCTGATCGAGGCCTGGGTCCAGGATTCCTACCTCACGGCCTCCCGCGGTCCGGAAGCCCAGGCGCGTCTCCGCGAGCTGCTGACGAAAAACCCCGGCCCGCTGACCGTCAACTTTCCGGAGAGCCGCCCGGCGGACCGCCCCGCCGTCGGCCGCCTCGCCGAGATCCACGTCCCCACCCTGATCCTGGTGGGCGCCGCGGACATCCCCGACGTCCATGCCCACGCCGGAGCCCTCCAGGCGGGAATCCACGATGCCCGGCGGATCGTCCTCCCTGGCGCCGGCCATTTGGCACAGCTCGACAAGCCGGAGGAGGTCGGCCGCGAGATCCTGCTTTTCCTGCGCCCTGACGAGGTCGCCCGGCGCGAACTGGCCACGAGCTCCCCTCCCCCCGGCGCCGATCTCTTCGACTATGACGCCAAGGCTCCGCTGGACGTGAAGGAGGCCGGCACGGAGCTGCGCGGCGACGTCCAGATCGTGGATCTCTCCTACGCGAGCCCGATGGGCGGACGCGTGCCGGCCTATCTGATCCTGCCGCCGAATCCGGGAAAACACCCCGCCGTGCTCTTCCTCCATCCGGGCCAGGGAAGCCGCTCGACCTTCGTCGACGAGGCCGTGGCGCTCGCCAAGGATCACGGCATGGTCTCGCTGACCATCAGTGCTCCTTTCCTCCGCCCCGAGAACAAGGGGCTGCGCGGCGGCAATCCCTGGAACCCGGAGGTGAGCCGCAAGGAGCAGATCCAGGCGATCGTGGACGTCCGCCGCGGCTTCGATCTCCTGATTTCTCGTCCAGAAGTGGACTCCAGACACATAGCCTATGTAGGCCACAGCCTGGGGGCCACCGTAGGGGGCACTCTCGCGGGCATCGAGAAGCGCCCGGTCGCCTTCGTCCTGATAGCGGGCTACCCCTCGCTCACCCACGCCATGCAGCACAACTCCGATCCAGGGGCCATCGCCTTCCAGGAGCTCGCCACCCTCGAGCAGCGGCAAGCCTACGTGAAGGCCATGGCACCCCTCGACGCCTTCCACTATGTTGGCCGCGCCGCTCCCGCGAAGCTCCTGTTCCAGTTCGCGAAACGGGACGAGCTCATCACCCCCTGGGACGCGGCGGCTTATCTCCGAATGGCCAGTGATCCCAAGGAAGTGAAGTGGTACGACACGGATCACTCCTTCAATGAGGAAGCGCGGCGGGATCGGGATGAGTGGCTGGGGCGGGTCTTGTCCCCTCCTTGACGTAGAATGTGCTCATGCCGAAGTCGACGATCACAGTCAGGCACCAGACTACGGTTCCCAAGGAAGTTCGGGAGAAGCTCGGCGTGGGACCCAACGATGTCCTTCAATGGGAGATCGAGGGCGACCACGCCACCGTAACTCCTTCTGACAGTGCTCTGCTGGACTTCCAAAGGCACAGCAAGACAAGAAAGCTTCCGCCGGGAGCCGGTGCCTTCGATAGTGGGTATACGGATACAGCGGAACGTGCCGAAGAGGTGCTCGGCGAGTTGGGATTCGGCAAGGACCGCCCGTAGTGGCGATTCTCCTGGATACCGGAGTCCTCTACGCCTACTACGATCGACGGGATCAATGGCACCTCGCCTCGCGCAAGCTCTTCGAATCGGAAGTCGGTGAGATCATCATACCTGCCCCTATACTCCCGGAAGTCGACTACCTTCTGGGCGAACGCCTCGGAAGTGGAGCTCAGGCTCTCCTTTACGAGGGGCTTGTCGACGAGTCTTTCCTCGTCGTGGACCTCCCACAGGAAAGCTACGCCCGAGTTTTAGAGTTGAACCTGAAGTATCCGGCCTTGCGGCTTGGCTTCGTCGATGCAGCAGTGCTCGCGATGGCCGAGCATCTAAAGCTGGGCCGGATCGCCACTACAGATCGCCGACACTTCAGTCCGGTGAGATTGTCAGTACCGCTGGAGTTGCTTCCTGAGGGTTAGCAACTCTGGCGAAGAGCATGGAACCGCTTTCCCCTCTTGACACGGCGGACCTCTTCCCGCCGCTGCACGACGAGCTCATCGATCTCCTCCGCAGCCTTGCGCCCGCGGATTGGGAGCGGCCCACGGTCGCGGGCGACTGGCGCGTCCGCGATGTCGCGGCGCATCTCCTCGACGTCGATCTCCGCAAGTTGTCGGTGAATCGCGATGGATTTCTGGCACCTCCCGACGAGCCGATCGGCGGCTATGGCGACCTCGTGCGGTTCCTCAACCGGTTGAACGCGGACTGGGTCGCGGTGTCGCGGCGCTTGAGCCCGCGCGTTCTCGTCGACCTCCTCGCGGTGACCGGTCCCGCGGTCTCCGAGCTGGTCGCGGCGCTGCCTCCGCATGACACGGCGCTCTTCTCCGTCGCCTGGGCCGGCGAGAGCCAGTCCGAAAACTGGTTCGACATCGGCCGGGACTACACCGAGCGCTGGCACCACCAGATGCAGATCCGCGATGCGGTTGGCGCGCCACTCCTGCTCGCGCGCCGCTGGCTCCATCCTCTGCTCGACCTCTCCGTCCGCGCGTTGCCGCATGCCTACGCATCTGTGAAGGCGGAGGATGGTGCGGCGGTCGTTTTCGAGGTCACCGGTGAGGAAGGGGAGGCCTGGTCGCTGGTCCGGGAGGCCGGGGGCTGGCAGGTCTGGCGCGGGGCGGCTTCTGAGCCGGCGGTGAGGGTGGAGGCCGATCCCGATACGGCCTGGCGGCTGCTGTACAATGCGCTGCCGCCGGCGGTCGCGCGGGAAAAGGTTTCGATTCAGGGCGACGCCACGCTCGCCGCGCCTCTCCTCTCGACGCGGTCGGTCATGGTGTGAAGACGGGGCCAATGAAAAGAGGAGCGCGGAGATCCGCGCTCCTCCCAGAGGATCCGATCATAATCCGTGTCAGACTTGGAGGCGCTTGACGATCAGCAGGGGGAACCCCGCGTTGTCCCCGTCCTGCACCACCAGGAGGTCGGTCGTGAACTGCACGCGCTTGCCAACAGGCAGGGCGCCGCAGGTGGAGGACGCCGAGGAGCCGAGGCAGACGACCAGGATGAACTGCGACACCGGCTTATTCTGCCGGAGGGCGACGATCCGGAACGGCGTGCCGTTCGACGTGAAGAGGAGAGAATCGACCTCCAGAACCGTGCCGATGATCTGGCCCTCGGCCTTGTCCACCTTGGGAACCTTCTTCTCCAGCGGTCCGATCGCGATGGGCTGCTCGCCGATGTCCCCGGCATAGCGGTCCATCACGTCGTAGAGAGCCGGATCGATGACGTGGACGGAAGCGGCCCCGCTCGCGCCGGCGGCGAGAATCAACAGAGACAGAAGAAATAGAGCCTTACGCATGATAGGTTCTCCCTTGAATTTTTAGATCGCCTCATCCGCGATCTGCATGCCTCCAGTGAAGGCAGGGCGGGAAACGTTTCATGCAGAGTTGTCGATCCGGCGTGGTATGGGTGTACGGGCAGGCATCGCATAGAATCGGTAAGGCTCGTGCGGCTCCTGGACCCGAATCATGAACGCCTCCGGAAACTTCGCGCTCGTACGGCTGGACGAATGCCGCCGACGACGGCGCGACGCAAGGTTTGGGACCCACGAATTGATGGATCGGACCCACGAATTCGGTCATCCGACCCACGGGTCCAATCTCGCGACCCGCGGGTCCGACTCCGTGACCCACGGGTCCAACACCGCGACCCACGGGTCCAACACCGTGATCCACGGGTCCGACACCGCGACCCACGGGTCCAGTACCGCGATCCATGGGTCCAACACCGCGACCCGCGGGTCCGACGGCACGATTCACGGGTCCAACTCTTTGACCCGTGGGTCCAGTTCCGCAATTCGCGGGTCCAACTCTCTGATTCATGGGGGCGATTGCCTGTGATCGATCTGATCTGTAGCCGTACCTGAGGAACTTGCCGCAAGGCGGTCGCCTTGCTGGAGGAAAAGGGTATCGAGTACCGCTATCGCGACTACGTCAAGAACCCGCTGACTGAAACCGAGATCCGGGACGTCCTCGCCCTTCTCGGTCTGCATCCCAGGGACATGCTCCGCGCCAAGGACCCCGCCGTCCAGGAACTGGGCCTCACCGGCGACGAGCCGGACGCTCAGCTCATCGCCGCCATGGCGCGGCACCCTACCCTGCTCCAGCGCCCGATCGGCGTCGCAGGAGACCGGGCCGTCGTGGGACGTCCGCCGGAGAGATTGCTGGAGCTGGTGAGCAGCTAGCCCGTCAGCTTCTCGATCACCCGGTCCCACGTCACCTCCCGCACCCTCCCCTGCCCCGCCAGCCCCATGGCGCGGGCCCGCTCGCGATCTTTATAAAGCTGATCGATCCTCGCGCCGATCTCTTTCGGAGCATCGGGCGGACAGACGAAGCCGTTGACGGCGTCCTCCACGAATTCGAGGACGCCGCCGGCGTCCGCGGTGCTGATCACCGGCTTGGCGGCTTTGAAGGCTTCGACGGTGACGTAGCCGTAGTCCTCGTCGTAGGGGGCGTAGTAGACGCCGAGACAGCTCGCGTAGTGCTCGACGACGTCGCGGTCGTCCACCCAGCCGAGGAGCTCGACTCTGCCGCGCAGGCCGAGGCGATCGATCAGGGCGTCCAGGTTCTCGCGCTCGGGGCCGGTGCCGGCGATGCGGCAGCGCACGGGGGTCTCGGTGTGCTTCATCGCCCGAATCAGGAGATCGAAGCGCTTCAACGGATCGAGGCGGCCGATCGAAAAGATGAAGTCTCCGGATTCCCCGGAATGGTAGAGCCGGTCGAGCTTGGGCGGCGGATAGAGCACCTCGGCCTCGACCTGATTGAAGCGGCGCAGGCGGTCCGCCACGTTTCCCGAGATGGTGTAGACGGCCCGCGCCTCGGAGAGGGTGCGCCGGTCCATGGCGCGGATCATCTCCAGCGCCCGGGCGTCCCGCGGCTGCTCTTCAGAGAAGTCGCTGTAGCGCGTGCCCAGCAGGTCGTAGGCCTGCCGGAGCTGATGGATCAGCCAGACGACTTTGTTGGGATGTTTGATCAGATAGGACGGAAAGCGCGTCGCGATGACGAGATCGATCCGCTTGCCCGCCGCCTCGGTGAGATTCACCAGCCGCCAGGCGAGGCTGCCTTTCAGCAGCTCGGTCCGCGTCGGCCAGTGGAAGGGCAGCGCGACGACGTCCACCTCGAAACCGCGGGATTTGAGCTCGTCGCGCAGGGAGTCGACGAGCATCTCGGCCCCACCATAAGCGAACGGGATCTTGGTGGCGCAGATGACGATCCGCGGCTTCACGCGCCGTCCTCGCCGGGACGGTTCTTCTCCTCGAGGCGGCGCTCCAGGGCCTCGATCCGGCCGCTGAGCTGACGCAGCTCGCGCGCGGTCCGCTCCTGGCCCTCCACGAGATCCTCGATCAGCCGCGCCGCCGCCTGGTTGTAGCCGTTCTGCTGCTCGAGCACGGGGCGCGTGAACCACTTGAGGAACAGTTTGTAGAAGGCTTTCCGCGCCAGCACGATCATTCGCCCCAGGCCGGGACGATGGGAGAAGGCGACCGGCTCCTGCACGTACTCCTGCTGTTTCAAGGCGAGCAGCCCGCTGCGCGTCTCCTCGCCGCCGCCGGCGAGCGTGGTCGACTCGGCGCGGCGCTGCCGCACGCCGGAACGGACCTTCTGGAGGACCTCGGCGACGCGGAGGTCTTCCGGCGGAGGGGCGGGGGTGGAGTCAGGCATGCGGGGTTGATCATAAAGCACGTACAGGCCCTCATCACCCCGGCCCTCTTCTCCCGTCGGGCGGCGAAACAGAGGGGCTTCATCCGCCCTGAAGGCTAGCGCGCCTGCCAGGGGATATCGATGACCGCCCGCTCAGGTGTCCGGTCCCCCGCCTGGCTGAACGGGTGGACCTGTCCGGACCTCTCCCTGTGCCAGGTGAGCTCCACCCGGTACTGCCCCGCGAGCAGCGGCGCGGGGTTGCCGAACGGCAGGAGGACGAGCCCCGTCCCGTCCGCCCGCCGCACCATTTTGGGATTGGCGAGCGGGACGTGCTCCGTCGGCGGCACGAAGGTCCGCCGGTGTCCCGGGCCTGCCGGTGCCACGACGCGCAGCTCCGCGCCTCCCGAGGGGAAGCGCAGGCGGCCCGCTTCTCCAAGGGGAGCGGCGAAGCGGCGCTCGACGCCGGCCTCGGAGGACGCCGCTCCGGCCTCGGCTCCGGCATGGACGCGCACGCGGGTCCCCGCCGGCAGGCGGTCCTCCCCGCCGAAGGCGTACCAGACCGTCCACTCCGGCGCGGCGAGGCGCACCTCGGTGAAATGGGCCTCCGGGTTGCCGGCGGCGAAGAACCCCACCCGGCCCGCGGGGAGGTCGGCGTCGTCCAGGCGGAACAGCTCCTGCCCGTCGAGCCAGCCGGCGAGGCGCTCGCCCACGGCGTCGAAGGTGAGCCCCACCTCCCGGCCCGCCGTAATAGCCCCCTTCCCCTGCCAGAGGACGGTCTCCTGCCCTTTGACCTTCTTGACCAGCCGCTGATCTCCGCTGCCGGCGTCCAGGAAGAAGAGCAGACCGTTGTCCCCGTCCACGTAGCGGAACGCCGCTCCCACGAGTCCGCCGTCGCCTCCGGGGCGGACGCGCACCGCCAGCCGGTAGTCGGCGGCGGCGGGGTCCCCGGTCAGGGCGAGGTGCGGGGTGGAGGGATCGGCGCCCGCCGGGCGCAGCGCTCCCGCTTCGATCGTCCAGCTCTCCGGCCAGGGTTTCTCCTGGGCGTCGAAGAAGCTCCAGCGGCCTGGGACCAGCGCGTCGAACGGCTCGTCGAGCAGCCAGCCGGCGAAGGCCCGGTCGGCCGCGAGCACCCGCACCTGGGAGAAGCGGGCGTCCGGATTGTCGCGGGCGTAGAGCCCGATGAGACCCGACGGGACGTCGCCGTCCTGGACCGCGAAGAGCGGGACGCCGTCCAGGTATCCTCGCAGCGAGCCGCCCACGGCCACCACCGCCAGCTCGTGAGCGCGGTCCGGGGCATACGAGCCGCCGTCCTGCCAGAGCACCGTGGCCGCGCCGTTCACCCGCTTGATCAGCCGGCGATAGGGAGCCGATCCGGCACTCATCGAGAGCCGATAGTAATTCTTGAGGTCCCGGCCGCGGAAGACCAGGCCGATCGCGGCGCCCGCCGGGCAGCGCAGCCGCGCGCTGTAGATCACGTCCGTCCAGCCGCCTTCGCCGGTGTAGGCATAGGTGCCAGGGTCGTCGGGGCTGCTCCCCTGCGCGACGAAGCTGCTGAGGATCAGCTCACCGCCGGCGGTCTTCATCGTCGAGGCCTGAGACCCCGGAGCCTCATCGACCCTCCCCCAACCGGCGAGGTCGTCTGCGGCAAACTGATCCCGCGCCAGCGCATAGGCGTCGAGCGACGGCCGGCGCACCTCAATAGCCTCGAACCGGGCGTCGGGATTGCCGGCGCAGTAGAGGCCCACCAGGCCGGCGGCGTGGGTGACGTCGGTCACCTGGAAGAGCCGGTCGCCCCCCAGGAAGCCGGTCAGCCGGGAGCCCACCGCCTCGACGGTCAGTCGGAAGAGCTCGCCCGCCGTGTAGCCCTGGCCGCTCTCCCAGAGGACCGAGACCTGCCCCTTCTCCCGCTTGACCAGCCGCCGGTACTTGAGGCCGGCGTCGAGCGACAGGCGGTAGTGGTTGTCGGCGTCCACCCAGCGGAAGACCACGCCCAGGGCGCCGCCCGAGTCGCAGCGCAGGTCCGCCATATAACGGTAGTCCGTCCACGCGGGATCGCCGGCCAGGGCCACCGTGCCCGGCAGCTCGGGCTCGGCGCCGCCGCCGATCTCCGAGATCTGGATCAGCGCTCCGCCCTCCACCCGCCAGTCCGAAGGGCCGTTCGCCGTGCCCTGGTCCACCACCGTGAAACGGGCCAAAGCCGTGGCCGGATCGCCGCCGAACCGTTCCGCGAGCAGCACCGGATCTCCCGCCGGCTCGGCCAGCACGCCCGGCAGCGCGCGCAGCTCGACGCGGTACCGGGAGAGGTCCGTGGCCTCACGCAGCAGCAGCGTGGCGGACTCCTCGCTGGGCAGGACCGCGCCGAAGGCGGCGTCCGTGAGCTTCACCGTTCCGGGCACCTCCGGCGCCGGGAGGTGGCGCGGAGTGCCGGAGAGGGCGAATTCGACGCGGTCCCAGGCCAGGGGCTCGGGGCTCCGCAGCAGGAAGGCGACCGGCGCGCCGGCCTTCTCCAGGCGGGTCACCTCCACCTGTGCCGGATTCTGCCGCGCCGCCGATCCCAAGGCCCGCTGGGCCAGATCCTCGTAAGCCCGGGCCTCCTGCTCGGGAGGAGGCGAGAACGAGGGAGCCACGGCCTCGTTCAGCAGAGCGTCCACGGCGGGGTCCGTTCCCAGGTCGGCCTTCCAGGTCTCGTCCTGATAGCTGTGCAGGTGATGGAAGAAGTTGGCGTAGAGCGACGTGGTGAGCTGGAACCGGTAGACGACCGGGGCCGCCTTGCCGAGATCGTCCACCCGGACGTCGGTGAAGCGCGCCCCGGGGCTCTGGCACGAGTAGAGGCCGATGCCGCCCGCGGCGAAATCCCCGTCCTCGATATCGAAGACCAGCTCGCCGTCCACATAGGCGCGCAGGGACCCGCCGATCGCCTCGACCGTCACCAGGGAGTCGCGGTTCTTCCGGTAGGCGAAGTGGTCCTCGGCCAGGAGGGTCGCCCCGCCCTTCACCATCCGGCGGACCCGACCGTCCAGGGAGAAGCGGTAGCCCGTGCCCGGCCCCTGATAGCGGACCACGACGCCCACGGCCCCGGCCGGCGCCCGCAGATAGACGCTCAACCGGTAGTCCGTCCAGCCCGCGGCCCCCGCGAGGAGCAGCAGGGTGCCCGGCCGGTCCGGCGAGGCCACGCCGCCGATCGGCGAAAGCTGCTCCACGAACCGGCTCGGCGGCTCCCCCGCCTCCCCCACCTTCCAACTGGAGGACCCGCCCGGCCCCGCGTCCTCGGCATACCAGCCGTCGGGCACACCTCCCAGGACATCGCCCGGGAAGCTCTCGTGCAGCAGCAGCGGCACCAGGCGCGCTTCGTGGAGGGTGTCGGGAGCGAGCACGCGTCCCGGATCGGAGGAGGCCAGCGCGTCGTCCTTGGGGAAGGTCTGGGGATCGAGCTTCTTCGGCAGGCAGGAGGCGGCGTCGATCATCGTGATCCAGCGCGTCTCCCGCTCCGACAGGCTGAGCGTCTCCGCCTTCCCCCACTCCCCGCTGAGCGCCAGGAGCCGCCCCAGGCCGTCCCGCGCCGGCTGGTTGCTGGCGTCGTAGAGATAGAGGCCGAGGTCCCGCCGGTCCATGCGGTACATCTGCTCGACGTAGTCCTCATTGAACTCCACCCCCACGTCGTAGGCGCGGTAGAACGGCTTGAAGAGGATCGGCTTCTCCCCCGGCGGCGGCACGGTCGGCGGCGTCGTCTCCCGCACGTAGCGGGTGAGATCCTCCAGCCCGGTCTGGAAGGGATCGGTGGTGACCCCCTCGGGCGTTGTGAGCCGGGTCAGGCCCGGAGGGCCGCCGGTGCGGAAGTAGGCGTGCTCCACCGGCGAGCGGTCTGCCGGCACGCCGGTCAGGTCGGAGGCCATGGGGTCCAGATCGAGATGGGTCTGGACGGTCAGCCGGTAGAAGCTGTCCGGCGCGAGCACCTCCCCCTCCGCCTGCCAATGGTCCAGCTCGTCGAGCTGGTGCTGGATCCTCTCGTCCTGCCGCACTACCTGCCCGGCCTCGGGATCGGGGGTGACGCAGACCTGCTCCAGGCAGAGCGGCCCATCGCCGGTGATCACCACGCCGTGGATCTCAGGACCGACGACCTGGATCCCTCCCTCGCCCAAGCCGAAGGGACCGAAGGACGTGCCGTCGGCGCCGAAGCCCGTGGCCTGCGGACCGGAAAGCCGCGGGCAGAGGAAGCAGACCTGGTGAATCAGCTTCTCGTTGCCGGAGGCATGGACCACGACCCGGGTCATGGCCGGGCCATCGAGGCGGATCGTCTCGGTCGAGGTCCCGCCCGTGCCGTTGGGCGCGTGGGTGGCGACCGCCGTGCCGGCCGCGTTGTAGGCGACGATGCGAAAGGGCGGGCGGTGGGTGACCAGGAGGGTCACCCAGGCGGCGGGGCAGGGGAGATCGATGTCGAGCTCGAAGCCGGCGTTCAAACCGAGCTCGCCCTGATCCCAGCGCTCGATCCGGGCGACGGGAAGGAGAGCGCCGTCGGCGCCGCGCACGGTGAAACGGGCGCCCTCCTCCGCCTTCCAGGGGTTGGCGAGGGTGCCGGCCGCCCGTGCGCGCACGTTGACGCAGGTCGGCATGGCTTCCCTCGGCACAACAACGGTGCCGTCCACCGGGACCTCGCGCGGCGGTCCCTGGCCCCCGGGACCCGGAAGGGTTGGACCCGGGACCACTCGGGGGATCAAAACGCCCGGGTCCACCGGGAGCTCGACCGGGGGCGCGGGGGTGACCGGAACCGGCACGGACTCGAGGCGGGCCCCGCGAGTGCCCGGATTGGGCCCAGGCTGGAGCGGCTGGGGCTCGAAGACTGTACCAGGCTGGGAATCCGTCTGCGCCAGGAGAAGGCGGAACCGGGTCCCTGGAGCCTCCGATTGCACGCGGATGCCGTGCCGCATGGCGGCTTCCGGGAAGCAGAGAAGCGGGATCTTCTGGATGGCTTCGCCCCTGGCGACGGTCCGCGTCCCCACCGTGGCCGGACCGAAGCCCCAGGAGAGGGTGACGGCCGGCGGCCCTGGGAAGGTCCAGGGCGACGTGACGGCGCTCTGCGGCTGGAGCCCTCCGAAGCCGAAGCAGGTCTCCTTCCCGGGCTGCACCGGGACGCAGGGGTAGCCCGGCAGGGCGTCCGAGACCCACTCCTCCCAGGAAGAGCCGGTGTGACGGTTGAATTCGAAGGGCGTCTTGGCCCCGAGCAGGAGCTTGGTCTGGCCTTGCCTGGGAGATGGCCCCCCCTGGTCCGGAAGCTGCGGAACGACCGACCACTGGCCCCAAAGGGGAGGTGGGGGCGGACCGGAGCCCGCGCCCGCCGGGCTCGCCGCCACCGTCTGCCAGCCATTGCCGACCTTGCGCGCCAGCGTCACCGTATCGAGCACATAGCGGACTTTGAGGACGCTGCCATTCGGACTGCCCGGATCGCCGATCGTCTCATAGTCAGGATAGATCGCTTGCAGATTGCTCCCCACCTTCGCTCCGTCGTGGACCGAGCGGCCGAACGTGACGGCGATCCGGGAGTCCACGGGCACCTGCGGGACGGCCGCCTCGGACGGCTCCGTGCCCGTTCCGGGGGCGGTGAGGAACCCCTCGCCGTCGTCGTAGCTCGGCAGAAGGAAGGTGCCGCGCGGCAGCGACCACTTAGCCGAGCTCTTCAGGTGCTCGATCCCGATGGTCGCGACCGGCAGGGGGAGCGGCGGCGCCTCGGGACGCGGACCCCACTCCAGCACGATCCTGGCCGCGAGCTTCTTCTTCTTGAACGGCCAGGGGAGCTTGACGCCGACGCTGAATTCCCCCCGCAGGTGATAGGGCTTGAAGAGATCCGCCGTGATCTTCGCGTCCAGGACGAGGCCGAAGCCGAAGCCGAAGGCCTTGAGGTCCACCAAGCCATGCAGCCAGAGATCGCCGTGGAATTGGCTGGGCTTGAAGCTGACGAGCGCGTTGCCGTCCACCCAGGCTTCCAGGCGGACGCTCAAGGGGCCGAAATTCCAACCGTTGTTGAAGCCGTACCAGACGCCCAGGGCGAGCTGGTGGGCGTCCAGCATGAAGTAGGCGTCGGCCTCCACGAGCTTGGCGAACAGGGCCCGGATGCGCTGCGAGCGCGGGTCTCTCTTACCCAGCCAGAGGTGCCAGGCCATCGGATCGTTGAAGGAGTAGAACGCCTCCATGCTGCCGCTGATATCGATCAGCTCCCCGCCCGTGCCTTTCTTGTACTCGGCGTCGAGCCCGATCAGGAGATTGCCGGCCCGCCCGTCGAGCACGGCCAAGGCGCGGAACTTCGCCTCGTCCTGCGCTCCCACCCGCTTCTTGAGGAACTGGGCCGCGCCCTGGAGGAGCAGGACCGGTCCCGGGATGACGATGGCGAGCAGGAATTTGCCGTTGAAGGAATAGCCGCTGTCCGGAAGGGTGCCCAGGGTGATCCCCAAGCCGACGGCGAAGCTCCCTTTGGTGGGCCTCCACTTCGTCTTGATATCGGTGATTCCCGGAGTGCCGCGGTGAAAGAAGCTCTTCGAATGATCGATGCTGAACCACATCTCGTCTGGGTGCTTATCAGGCTCCATCTGCAACGCGAACAGGCCGGCGAAGCCATAGATCGCGAGTCCCGTCGAGGCGAGCGCGATACCGCCTGGGATATCCGCGTCGACGTAGATAGCGAAGAAGTTGTACCGCCCCTGCGGCCCCTTGACCGAGCCGATCACCAGCGTGCCGTCGATCTCGAGCTCCGGCTCTTCGAGGCTGAGATGGATGTGGCCATCGAAGCGGCGGATTACCTCGTGAGTCACCGTATTCTCGATCTCGCGGAATGACACCTCCCCCTTGAGGTAAAGAACGTCGGGAATCGAAAGCTCGACCCCGGCGCCGTTCAGGGTAATCTTCGGCTCGCCGCCAGGGTGCCAGGTGATCCGCAGCCCCTCGACCGAAGCCCCAGCCTGGAGGCCGTCGACGAGGTGCAGCCCGCCCGAGAAGCCGATCCACTTGCCACCGTCGTCTGTCTTGCCGAAGCCGATCTGGGAGATCTCGATCTGGAAGCCATGAAAATCGAACGTCTTCTGCTGGGCCAAGCTTAACCACCCACCGGGAAGGTGGACATGGCCTTTGGAGTCGATAGTGAGATCTTTGACGTCGAAGGTGGGCCATTTGAGGCCCTTGTCATTGCCGAAGAGGGGGGTGAGCTGGCCGGAGAGCTTAGTGGTAAAAAGACCATCTTTGATTTCGAAGGCGAGGCTATCGAGCTCGATCTCGAGCAGGTTTGGCTTGGTCAGCTTATAGAGGCCGTTGGTGCCCGTAGCTGCCAGCTTGACGTGAAAGCCGTCGTCCACTCCGATGCCGATCTCCACCTTCGTAGGCTCATCGAAGAACGGCAGCTTGATTGTGCCGTGCAACGCCGCGTCGGTCGGGACGTTCTGCTGAAACGTGAAGTCGAGGGATTCGAGGCCGAATTCGATCCCGAACAGCTTGCCGCCTCCAGAACCCGAAAATGTACCGGCGACTGGATCATAGCTCGTCGTCCAACCGGCCTGAATCCGGCCGCTGAAGCCCGAGGAGCCGATCAGGAGGTTCGTGAAGCTCACAGTGTCCGGCGCGTGACTGACCCCTATGCCGCCCGAAAGATACAGGGTTGCGTGACCGATGGCCAAACCTTTGAAGCCCGCGTGAGCGCCGGCTGGCGGGGGTTGGCTCTCCGAAAGATAGAGCTGGATTCCGCTCATCTCGAGGACGAGACCGGAATTGCCGAATTCAATTGGCGGCAGCGACAAGCTTGGTGCGCCTGACGGGAAGACCAGCCCTACGTCACCATCAGCCGACACCGTCGCATCGGCTCCGGAAAGCTCGAATTCCGCCGGCACCGGCTGCCCTTGCTTATCCAGCGTGGGAACCCATTTGCCATCGGCGTCCTTATGGACCGGTCGGAGGAACCCGGAGCGCAGCCGGATGGCGGCTTTGAGGTTGATGAGGGTCAGTTGGAAGTCGGGGGCCAACCGCACCTTGAAATCGAGTTGCGTGAAACCGCTTGTACTGAGAAAAGCGACGCTGATGGCGTCCAGCGACGGCAGCTTGAGCTCGATCTCTCGCAACCAGGCTACGGTGCCGGTGAGCTCGGCTTGCGTGTCGTCGTCGGTCAGGACCTTGAAGTCGGTGACTCCGATCTCGTCGAGTAAGCCACCAGGATCGCCGAAAAGCTCTTTCGGCCAGTAGGACAGCGTGCGGCTGAGGGGAGCAAAAGCGAAAGCGGTCATAATCTACTCGGTCGGAGGAACCGCGGCGAGGGGATATCCGTATTTTTTTGCAATTTCGTTGTAGAGCTTCGCGCCGATCACTTCGAACCCATCAGAATGGAGATGCATCTCGTCGGCCCACCACTTGGGGGCCTTGAAATCAGCTCTTACATCGACATAGTTGAACATACCTTGGAATTCATCTGAATCCTTGAGCACGTCGAGAACGCAGCTCTTGTAATTGTCCAGCATGGCCTTCAGACAGATGAATCGGATGCGGTAGTCGCTGATCTTCGCTTGCTCGAACCGAGGTTTGAACCAAGGTCCTGTCAACCATTTATTTTTCCTAACCCATGTTCCTTCCTGACTGAAAAACGGATAGGAATAAGTATGGGTAAACACTGGTGTACCAGGCTGGAGCTCCTTCACTGCTGTCAGAAAAATTTTCCAATTATTAGTCACCTCTTCGAATCTTGTCCGGTACCTGTCCGCGTCAAACACTGTCGCCAACAGTTGCTCGGGCAAACCGCCATCCGGGTCGGGATAATTTGTAAATTCCGGGATGTTTTCGACGACTTTCCTGCCAATTTCAAATACGGGTTGGGTTTCAGGGCCGAGATTTTTCCAGCCCGGCAGATTCTCCCACTTCAGATCGGGCTTCTGGAACGACCGCACAAATTGATTCCAGGGATGATCGTTCAGCAAAATGGCGAATGATTTTTCCATCAGGCGCAACGCCTCTTGCTGGAAATCCGCGCTCAGGTTCTGAATGCTCATCCGAGTTGGATCGAAGTACCCGCGGCTTCCTGTCTGGTCGAAAGTCGGGTCGGTGAAGCATTTGGCGAGCTGTTTTGCAATCTCCGGGCTATCTTTGAGCTTGTCAGGTTTCAACAGCCAATGGCTGATTGCGGGCTCTGCAAAATCATTGCCTCCCGCGCTGCAAACAATCGCATCAATTCGATATTCCCTTAGAAACTCGCGAGTGAACTGCCACTGACGCGTAGCGTCATCCGAGTCGCCGCCGAACATTTGGTCGATTCGATCTCCATGATGCTGAAGTGGGAATCTAATGTAAGTAGCCAATTTCGGGTCTTCCACTTGATTGCTCAGCAGACCGTCCAACTGTCCATAGATGTCGCCGGAGTATTGTACGACCGAGCCGTGCCCGTCAGGGGGGTAGCTCAACCAGGAATCGCCCTCGAGCAGCAGCGTGAACCTGTTCGATGGAAGAGCGCTGCTATCTTTGTAGCGTTTCTCCGAATCCCGAATACGCATCAAGAAGCCCTTCTGACTTGCAAATGTGAATGCGTACCTATAGTTTACCGCCATCGTGCTCTTGTCCCACACATCTCCATTCCCGCGATCGCGCTCGTAAACCTCGTTGTCCTGATTGTCCGCCAATGCATCGATAAAATCTCGATACTGCGGATATACTTCTTCGCTGGCTCGATATACCCGCGTGTTCTCGTGATTGCCATTTAAATACAGCCGCGCCAAATGCGGCTCCGTTTCGATGTCCCGGTCAAATTCATGGCTCCCGAATGTCTTGCCGGTCGTGTCGTAGCTGAAGAAGATCAAGTCGCGCTTCATGAGCGACGCCTCAAGGTCGCCCATATATCTTCCATCTGCACCGGTGCTTTTGGCGTCGACAGTGATGTTGTCGGCAGGATCCTTCATGAGGGTGACAAGCGTATTGGCGAGCGCTTCATACGATCTGGACTGATCGTTCCAGATTGTGAATTGAGATTTGAACTTGACCGTTATGGGGCCATTGGACGCTTCAACCAGGGGATGCTCTGTAAACAGACTCTTGGCGGCGGCATTGTCGATCAAATCGTCTGCGTCAACGGAAATCGCTTGGTCGGCGGGTGGCTGAGACGCAGGCTGGAAGAACGTCTGCAGCTTCACTTTGGCCACGGCCCCTGCTAGTTGCGCCGCGGACCCGATCTCGGTTCCTGCTGAAACGAAAATCTCGGCGTCTCCCTTCATGAAACGCTCCAGGAATGCCTTTTTCAGAATATCTTTATCGTCGGGGACCGGTCCTGTAGCACCATTCCAGGCTCTTTGGAGGATCTTATCACTCAGCTTCGCCAACTTCTCGATCTCGGCCGCAAACGCAGCCCGAACCTCTGATGGCTGCAACCAACCAATGACAATGCGGTTTATACGTGGCGTAGAAGTAGATGGCGTCTTAATCAAATTGAGGAAGTCGGATATCCAAACTCGAATCAGGATACTACCAAGATCCTCAGTCACACCTGGCGGAGGCGCTATCGGTTGTCCATCCGGCGTCGGAAGAGCGACGGAGGATGGATAGAACCTTGCAAAGCCAGATGTGGGCGCGAATACCGAGGAGAGAGGTCGCGGATTAGGGAACTGCTCGCTGGGGTGCTTCAGGTTCGAGTTGGTTATTGTGATTTCGAGCGATCCATCGGTTTCCCCTGGGTCGGCCGTCACCTCTACTCCTGTATCTCCCATCTTCTTGATGCTCGAATAGTAAGCAGGGGGGTTTCTGGCATCCTTGGAGGGCGGCAAAATAACCGGGAGATAGAACTGGGACGTAGAGCTCATGCTAAGAAAATCTCCTTAAAAGCTATTGCTGCCCGGAATCCGGGGCCCGACGGCTAGAACGGCGTCTTCCACAGACCAAGCGCCACTCGACGACCTCACCTTGAGTCGATACATACTAGACATCTCCGGGTTGACGTCGTAGTCGAGCAGAATAAAGGCGAGCGCCATGGAGAAGATCGTCTGAGTCATAATATTATTGGGCTGCTTCCACAGTTGCTCCTGCTCATTCCAACGCCTGACAACAAACTCCGATACTGGAGTGTCGCATTGCCACACGAGTCGAAGGACCGGCTTGTAACCAGCAGGCACGATGCCGTCTTGTGGCCAGTCAAGGAAGGTATTATCAGCCTGGTAGCGCAGAAGCCATGTCTGCTCGATCCAGATCGGCGGTGCCGGCACGCGCGTATCCATCGCGATACCCACATGCACTCGCGTCGGTGAGGATTCATTGTTGAAGGTGTCTGCGGCAGTTAGCCGGTAAAAGTACCGATGGCCGCCAATCAGGTCTGAATTGTCAGTCCATTCTGGACCCGATTTCTTGGGATCGAGCTCGGCCGGGGTAAGCGTCTTCACCAACTCCATCAACCTCAGATCCCCGGCTTTCTCCTCGTCGTCGCTTCTATATACGCGGTACTCCGCCAAATCCCGTTCCCGATTCCACGCCCACTGAATCGTAATCTCGCGTTCGCCACCGATCACCTTCGTTACTACCGGTGCCCGCGGCGGCTCCACCTTTCTGAGATACACCGGCGGCCCCGGAAGGCTCAGCGAGCTCTGGTTCTGTGCTCCATCCACGAAAAGCGCACGATAGAAGTAACGATTGGTGGCCCGGCCGGGGAGGGTATCGGTGTAGGCACGGAGCGCCGAGTCGGGCTTGTAGGTCTCGGCGTCATCTGGCCGGAGCCGGTCCTGGATCTCCGGGTCCGCCATGTCGAGAGGACTTAGAGTCACCTGGGCGAAGACCTCCTCGTTGCTTGGAAGAGCGGCGAGAGTGCGCAGGGCGTTGTCCGGCAGAATGGGATAGCTGTCGGGATCGGTGATGCCGTTGAGGGCTTTGGCCGCGTCGTCTCGCGTAGCATCGTTCCAGTGCTTCGGGAAGAAGTCAGTGTCCGCGGCCGCGAGCTTTTCCCGGATGCGCCGGATATATAGATCCCGTTTCTCCAAGGCTGGCCGGTCCGGTTGCCTCTCGTTGCCGGGGAGAAGCGCCAGCACGGTCCAGGCGTCGTCGGGCAAAGAATAGGGCGCGCCCGCGAGAGCGTTGATGGCGTCCGCCGCATCCTTTCGCCTGGAGAAGCCCCAGGCATCGGGGAAAAAGGCCAGGTGCTCAAACTTCGGCTGCGGCGCTTGGGGATCAGGCGGATCGGGCGGCGGTGGCGGTACCGGATCGAGCCCCTTCCGCGTCTCCCGGATCAGCCAGTCTCGCTGGAAGAGGCTGTCGTCCACGGCGCGCAGGATGTGGACCTTCAAAGGGGCGCCGGGATCGATGAAGCGGAAGGTCGAGTAGGAGTCGTCGTGGTAGTCGGCCGGCGTGGCGTAGAGCCGCTCGCCGAGATCCGGCAGGTCGGGCGCCTGCGGCGGCTTCTGGAGGATGCGGAAGACCGTGGCCGCGGGCGAGAGCCGGCTCTCGTTGCCAAAGCGGACGGAATCGTTCCACTTCGGATCGTCCGCCACGTGCTTCTTGTCGTCCGCGGCGCTCACCGCGATCTGGGCGTAGACGGCGGGCTCGGCGAGGCTCGGCTCGAAGGGTTGCCCGGCCCCCACGTCCGGAGCGGGCAGGAAGATCTCGTACTCGCGGGTGGGCCGGCCGAGCACCCAGGCGTCGAACGGGCCGGCGAGTGCCGGAGCGGCCTCCAGGGTCACGGTGCGGGTGTTGGCGTCGTAGCGCACGATGCGGTGCGCCTCGCTCGCGGTGCCGGTCTGGAGCCAGAGGTGATCGATCCACGGCTGGAGACCGGAGAGGTCGGGGCCGGTCCCGAAGAGCGCGTCCTGCCCGGTCACCGCCACCGGCACGGTTTTGAAGGCGTCGTTGTGGCTCGTGAGCGGTTGGCCGTTCGGGTCCTCGGACGGATCGAAGACCGTGTCCACCGGCGGCTCGTAGGGCACGACGGCGAGGCGCCTGGCCCAGCTCGCCGCCAAGCCGGTGTCGGCCCAGAGCGGGTGCCCCTCCGGGATCGCCACGGTGCAGGGCTTTCCGGCGGTGGGCGGGATCTCGTCGTACACCCCGACATTCCTCACCCGTAGGCGGAGCTGGGGACCCGGCTGGCTGCCGAGGATCGCGAAGTCGTTGTTGCCGACCCGCAGGCGGGCCCCGGCGAAGGCGCCAGCGGCGCGGGTATCGGTGAGATCGAGGTCCACGTCGCTCTGATCGGCCGCGGCGACGGCGACACTCACGACCCTCCCCAGGAGAGCGTTCCAGCGCCCGGGCTGGTAATAGATCCGGAATTCCCGGGTGTCCGGCGCCTGGAGCTGCTGGAGGTAGGTCCAGCGCCAGCCCACGCGGAGGCCGACGAGGTCCGGAGAGACGGCGGCCCGCCAGTCGTTGTAGGGCTGATCCGCGAGCAGCCAGCGGTCGAGGGGGTCGAGGGCCCAGGCTTCCACCCCCAGGGGGACCGGCGGCGGAGTCTTGTCGAGCAGGGCCACGGCGAAGGCGTGGTGCTGCTGCTCGGCGGGAATCCAGTCGAACCAAGAGGCCGGCGGTCCCAGGGGGCTGTGGCGGCCGAAGAGATCCTGACCGATGAAGCGGTAGCTGTACCACCCCTCGGGGAGGTTGCCGTCCACCAGGTAGAGAGGGATCGAGGGGGGCGGCCAGTCCGAGCTGCGCGGGTTGGGCGGCACCGGAGGATCCGGCGGATCGGGCTCGGAGACGAGGACCGGCGAGGGGTCCGCCAGCGGCTGATAGTCCGAGTCGGCGGGCGGCGTCACCGGCGGGTCGGGATTCGGATCGGCGCCAAGGGAGGCCCGCCGCGGGTAGTAGAAGACGAGCTGGTCCGGGTTCTCCTCGTCCGAGTCGGGCGGAAGCGGCCACCAGAGGCCGACCTCGCCCACTGCCTCGGGGAGCGTGCCGTCCATCTGCCGCACCGCCGGTCCGGGGAGGGCGTAGGCCTTGCCGGCGGCGGGCGGCGCGATGGAGGGACGGGGCTGAACGCTATGACCGGTGACGAGGAAGGCATCGACCTGAGTTGGATCGGGCGCGGCGGCCAGCCAGGCGAGAGCGCTCGCCGCGCTGCCGCCGAGGACGCCCGTGGGATCGGCCAGCAGGAGGTAGTCGTAGGCCACGCCCGCCGCCGCCGTAGTGTCCACGAAGTAGAGGCCGAGCATCTGGGCGACCGCCGGCTGGAGGCTGGCGAGGAGGATCAGCTCCAGCGGATGCAGGTCCGGGAGCGACGGCACGTTCGCCTGGGTGGCCGGCGAGAGCGGATGGCCGGGCAGAGCTGGATGTTTGCGGGCCGCCATGGCCTCGGCGGTCGGCCCGCCCTGGACGAGCGCCTGGAGCTCGCCGTGGAGGTCGGTAAAGCCCTGGTCCCAACCCACGGGCGCGGGATAGGTCACCCGCGACAGGGCCAGGGCCTTGGCCGCGTTGAGGTCCGCGGGCTTGCCGGGACAGGGGTAGTCCGGATGGGCCACCGGCAGGCAGAGTGGATAGGCGAACCCGGGCACCTCGCTCCAGCCGAAGGTTACCCCCTGTTGGCTCGGCCAGACGCAGAGGTCGACGAGCCCGGCGTTTCCCAGGTTGATCTGGACGGCGGTGATCCCCTGGCCTTCCAGCGTGGTCGCGACGACCTGCCCGGCGTCCCCCTGGACGACCGTCTGGGCCACGGCGGCGGTCCCCGCCAGGGCGGCGACCTCGATCGGAGCTCCCTTCCCCCCTCCGGACGTCGGGCACTCCCAGCAGATCTGGTGCAGAAGGGCCGAGTCGGGGGAGAGGCCGGTCAGGACGACCTTGGCGATCGCCGGGCCGGTCAGCGTGACGCTTCCAAGCTGCAAGGCTCCGGACACGAAGCTCTTCACCCCGAGGCTCTGGCCGTCCGCCGCGAGGATCTCGATCGTGAGGTCCATCCGGCTGGTGATCAGCAGGTCGACGCTCGTGGCCGGGCAGGGGAGGTCGATCGTGAGCCGGCGGCTGGTCACGAGGCCCACCAGGGAGGCCGACCACTGCGCGATCGTCACCAGAGCGACCTGCGGGCTGACCGGCGGCGGTTGGGTGGCGAAGACGGCCCCTTTCTCGGTCCGCGGGCCCGGTGCGCTGCCAACGGGGAGGGTGCGGAAGTCGATGCAGGTCCTCACCGTCGCCGGGCCCGCGCTGCGCAGGCCGATCCGCAGGTCGACGCGCCACGCCTGGACGCCCGCCGGCAGGTCGAACCTCAGCAGGGCACTCTTGAGGTCGACCTCGACCGTGTCGGTTGGAGAGAATTCCTCCGTGAAGACGAGAGGCCTGGCGCTGCTGAGACGGCCGAGAGGCGTCTCCAGGCTGAGGCCCTGGGAGGCGCCGGGGCGGAGAGAGCGGAGGTCCAGGCTCAGGCAGCGCGGCTGCCGGGGTTGACTCTCCCGGCGGAAGAGGTAGAAGCCGAACCAGGGGAAGCCTTGCTCGGGCGCGAAGAGCCAGCGGCAGTGGATTCCATTCGGCAGCGCCGGCTGGCCGGCATCCGGGGGATGGTCACCCTCGATACCGAGGACGAGCAGCGACAGATCGTCCGTCTGGAAGCCCATGGTCCTCCCATGCCTCGTCCGCCATGCGGCGCTGGCCAGGAGGAGCCCTTTCCTCTCCGGGCAGGTCGTCTGGAAGCTTGAAGGCTCCCTTTCAAGCTACGCCCGTTTTAGAAACCCAGCAAGCTTATCGGTGCAAAGAAATATAGGCAGATAGAACCCGGTCACCCCCGCAGCCGCCGCTCGACCGCCAGACCGGGACGGGGGTGAGGGGTTCGCCTACGGACCCTCGCCCGTGAAGTCCAGGAACACCCCGAGATGGCGCGGGTCCTGGCTCGCGGGATCGGCGCGCGCGGGCACGACGCCGGCCGTGGTCTCCAGGGTGAAACGGTAGAAGAGCTCGCGGGGGGAGGCGGGGAAGAAGCCGAGGTCGCGGGCCACGGGGGTCACGGCGAGCTCGACGGGGGTGCCGCCGCGCTTGCCGTCGGTATTGAAGCGGACGGTCATCCGGTCGGCGCCGCTGTCGAGCGTCAGCACGTTGTCGGCGGCCAGGGAGTAGACGGTGAAGGCGAGCCGCGAGATCGGCCGCGGAGAGACGACGATCACCTCGGAGCGCGTCGCGCCCCGTACCCAGACGCCGTGCGGGTGGCGCTCCTCGGCAAAGAAGCTCGTCTGCGGAACGATCCAGACGGCGTCCCCCCAGGTCCGGGTGAAGAAGCCTGGGAGGTGGTCGCCAGGGAGCAGGGTCAGCTCGAGCGGCAGGCGCTGGAAGGCCGGAGCGGCCGCGGGGTTTTGAACCATGAGCGCCAGGGCGGTCCAGAGCCCGGCGGCGGCGTAGGGGATCGCGAGGCTCCGGCGGGCCTGGAGACGGCCTGGCAGGAAAAGGAAGGCCGGGTAGACGAGCGCGAGATAGCGGCTGCCGAGGAAACCCGGGGTCCCCGCGAAATCGTGAGGGTGGCCGATCAGGACCAGCCCGGCGTAGGCCAGCAAGGCGGCCAGCAGGAGATGCCGCGAGCGGTCCTTCGGCCCCACGAGATAGAGGGCGAGCACGAAGAGAGCGAAGGGGAAGTAGGGCAGCAACCCGGTGAAGCGGCCGGCGAGGAGGTACCAGAGGTTGCGCGGCAGGAGCCGCAGGCCGGTCGCGAGGCTTGGGCGCGTCTCCTCCCCCGGGTACCCCTGCCAGAGATCGCGCGGGCTTTCGAGCGGGAACTGGGCCACGAAGGTGCGGCGCTGGACGCCTCCGAAGGCGCTCCACTCCCCCGTGCCGGCACGCTGGAACAGGGCGAGGAGCCCGGCCGCGAGCAGCGCCGCGGCGATCAGGGCCGCTAGCCCGCGCCAGCGGCGCCGCGCCGCGAGATCGATCAGGATGGGCAGTCCGAGCAGCGCGAGCAGCGGGCTCGACGTCAGGGCCGCGCCGAGCAGGACCCCCGCCCCGGCGAGGAGCGCGAAGTGGCCTCTTCCGGATTCGGGGAGATTCCTCAGGCGCTGCCAGGCGAGCAGCGGGAAGAAGCCGCAGGCCATGAGAAAGACGTCGGGCTCCAGCCGGAACGCGTAAGCGAATGCCGCCGAGGCGAAGAAGAATCCGGCGACGAGGAGGCGCTCTTCGGAAAAATGCCAGAGGGCCGCGCCCGCCATGGCCAGGAACAGGGCCATGTTGAAGAGGGCGATCCCGCGCGGGCCGAGCAGGGCGTAGAACGGCAGCGCCGCCAGCGGATAGGCGACGGGCCGGCCGTAGCGCAGGGTCTTGCCGCCGTCATTGGTGAACAGGGTGAGGCCGGCCGGGCCGCCATCCCAGAGCCGCCCGGCGCGGGCGAGGTCCGGCTCGCGATAGGCGAGGTCGTGATCGTGCCAGAGGCTCTGGACGATCATCACCGAGGTCGCCTCGTCGCCCGTCGGGAGGGGAGCGCGAAGGCCGGCGAGGGACCACGCCAGGGCCAGGAGAAGCAGCGCCGGGCAGAGGAGGAGTACGGGTCGGGGACGCATGGCTCTGTGTGGGGACGGAGCTTTCGGAAACGGCGTAAAGATACACTCTTCGCCGGAATGAAGGAAAAACCGAGGGAGAAACGTCTGGCGCGCCGGGCCGGGTCGCCGTCTCGCCACCCGGGATTGAAATCCCGGGCTACCGACGATCGTCCCTTCCGGGACTTCCCTGACCCCGTTTTCTTGCAGAGCCCCGGGAAGGGGCGTCCGTGGGTAGCCCGGGATTTCAATCCCGGGCGGCAGAGGCACGTTGATTCTCCCGGAGGGCACCACCCCTGACCCTCCTCCGCGCCGTCCTCCGCTTCGGCTCCCCGCGCCGGCTCCGCCGCACGTTCCTCTGGCTGCTGGAGATCGCGGGGGAGATCCGCCGCCGCCGCGCGGAGCCCCGCCTGACGGTGGCGGTGGACGTCAACTCGTTCTACGAGGCGCTGACCGGGGTGGGCTGGTATCTCCATCAGATCCTCGTCCATCTGGCGGACCGGGACGACCTGCGGCTGCGGCTCTACGGCCAGAGCCTAGTGGAGTCAGACCCGGGAGCGCCGCGGCCTGTGGTGGCTTTTCCGACGGGGCCGGCGATCGAGCGGGTCCTCTACGAGGCGCCGGACGGTCTAGTGGTGCCGCCGTGGCGGGCGAACCAGATCCTCCGCCGCCTCGCTCCCCTGCTGGCGGCGGCGGACGGCAACCGGGTGATCTTCGCGCCGAACTACCTCTTTCCCCCGCTCTTCCGCTTCGCCCGCGGGACCCGGGTGGCGACGATCCACGATCTCGGGCTGCTCAAGGTGCCCTGGGCGGTGCGCCCGGATTCGGCGGTGGCGCTGCGCGAGCGGCTGGAGCGGACGCTTTTCGAGGCGGATCTCCTGCTCACCCCCTCGGAGGCGGTGCGGCGGGAGCTGATCGGGATCGGCGTGGCGCCGGACCGCGCGCGAGCGATCCACCACGGCACCGGCGTCCTGTCCGAAGCCGCGCCCGCTCCCCTGCCGCCTCGGACGCCGGCCCGCTACGCGCTCCACGTGGGGACGGTGGAGCCGCGGAAGAACGTCCCAGCCCTGCTCGCCGCCTGGCGACGGCTGCGGGAAAAGGGGATCGATCCACCGCCGCTCGTGCTCTGCGGCGGCTTCGGATGGAAATCCGAGGAGGTCCGCCAGGAGATCGCCACTGCCGAACGGGAAGGGTGGGTGGTCCATCTCGGCTACGTGGGGGCGGGCGAGTTGGCCGCCCTCTACGCCAGAGCCGAGCTGGTGGCGCTCCCCTCCTTCTACGAAGGGTTCGGCCTGCCGGCCATCGAGGCGCTCTCGGCGGGCGCGCCACTGGTGGCGAGCGATCTGCCGGTGCTGCGCGAGGTCGCCGGCGACGCCGCCCTCTACGCCCCACCCGACCGGCCGGACCTCTGGGCTGAGCGGATAGGCACGCTGCTCGCGGACGGCGATCTGCGCGAGGAGCTGCGGCGGAAGGGGCGGGAGCGGGCGCGGCTCTTCGATTGGGGGCGGTCGGCGGCGGAGACGGCGCGGGCGTTTTGGGGGGTGGGGGCGTGAGGGTCAGCCGGTTCAGGGCGTCTTTGCTGGTTGGTACGATCTGCCCTTCGAGGCCTCACCCCCGGCCCCTCTCCACGGAGTGGAGAGGGGAGAAAGACACCTCTTCCCGACACCTTTCCTTCCGATCGCGGGCCCTCCCTCTCCACTTCGTGGAGAGGGACCGAGGGTGAGGATTCGGAGGGCAGACCGCCACGAATGGCAAGGCCCTGATAAAGCCGTCACACATTTCCAAGTAAACTGCGCCTCCCATGTCCAACGGCCGCAAAGACCGCGCCCTCCGCCTTGCCCTGCCTCTTCTGATCGCGGCGGTCCTCCTCGCGGGAGCGGTGATTCCGCACTCCTGGCGCTCGTTCCAGGCGCTGGTCCTTGTGGTGATGCTGCTCGCGCTCTGGGAGGTGGGGTCACGCCTCGCCCGCTGGCTGGCGCCGGATTTCGGGCCGGCTTCTCGCGGGGTGGCGGCGTTCACGTTCGCGGTGGGGGTCGCGGTGGTGCCCGCGACGTGGCTCGGGCATTTCGGCTGGCTGCGGCCGGCGCCGTTCCTGATCTGGACGGCGGCGGCCTGCCTGCTGTCGCTACTGCTACCGGGTTCGAACGTAGGGGCGGGGCTTGCCCCCGCCCGGGAGGGGACGAGCCCCTCCCCTACGGAAGCTCCGCTCAGGCTGCGGATCGACCTCGCCCTGCTGATCATGGCGGGACTGGCGATCGCCCTGGTCGGCCTCTACGACATGGGGCGGCTGCGCTGGGCGCCGGCGGGCCCTCACGGCTTCGACGACACTTCGTACCACCTGTCGGCGGTCGCTACCTGGATCCGCTACGGGGACCTGCGGATGGTCCGCTTCTCGATGGGGGACCCGAGCACGCCGTTCTACCCGATCCTGGGGGAGATGGCGTCCTGGGTGCTGATCGCCCCCTTCCACGACAGCGACGTGGCGGCGCGCTGGACGCAGGTCTTCTTCGCCGTCTTCTCCTTCCTGGCGGTGGCCGCGATCGCCCGCAGGCTGGGCCTCTCGCGCCGGAGCTCCGCCTGCGCGGCGATCGCCTATGCCGGGATCTATCACGTCTTCCCCGTCCTCTCGGTCTCGGCGGGCAACGATCAGAGCACGTCTTTCTTCACCCTGGCGGGCATCGACGCCGCGCTGGCGCTCGCCCGCCGCCCGCGCCCCGGCACCGCCGTGGTGACCGGAGCCGCCCTGGGATTGCTGCTCGCCACCAAGTACATCGGCGTCCTGTTCACGCCGGTGATCCTGGTGGTGCTGGCGCTGGCGGCCTGGATCGAGCGGCGGCGGCGGGAGCCGGCGGAGCGCGCGCCGGCACGGACGCTCGCCGGCGCCGCCGTGCTGCTCGCGATCACGATGGCGGTCACCGGCGGCTATACGTATCTGCGGAACGCGGTGACGACCGGCAACCCGATCTTCCCGGCGCCGGTCGAGATCCTCGGCATCGAGATCTTCCCGGGGTGGGGAGGGATCACCAGCTCGGAGCGCGCGGACGATCCCGAGTTCGACATTCAGGTCTGGGAGTTCCTGACCCGGCGGTCGAAGCTCTTCGGCTCCTACTTCCCCTTCACCCTGCTGCCGGCGGCGCTGCTGGCGCCCTTCCTGGCCCTCGGACGCCGCCGGTGGCGGGCGGCGCTGACGTTCGCGCTGCCGGCGGTGATCTTCCTGCAGTTCCTCTACCTAATGCCCGATCACCGGGACATCCGCTATTTCCTGCCGGCGATCGCCCTCGCCGCTGTGGCTTTCGCCTGGCTGCTGGCGGCAGCCGGACCCCGGATCGAGCTCCCCGTCCGCGGCGTCCTGCTCGCCTGGATCACCCTGCAGGCCGTCCGACACGTCGGGCAGAGCGGAACGAAGCACGCGCTGGCCGGCCTCGCGGTCGTCGCCGCCGGGGTCCTGCTGGAGCGGTTCTGGAGGCGGGGGGAGGGACAGGCCCCGCTGTTTCGTCTCGCGAGCCCGGTCCTGTCGGGGGTTTTCCTGTTCGTGGTCTTTTGCCTGGGCGGGATGGTCGAGACCTATCAAGAGAAGAAATTCGCCAACCTGCCGGGGGCGCTCGCCCTCGAGGAGCTCGCCGGAACGCGCGGCGCGCGGGTGGCCTACGCGGGGTTCAATCAGCCCTATTTCTTCTATGGCAGCCGTTTCCAGAACGACCTGGAGATCGTGCCGCGGAACCGGGCTCTCGAAGCCCGGTACTACCGCTGGGGGGAGCCGCTCGTGGACCCCTACGTCACCGGCCCGTACCGGCGGTGGCGAGGCAATCTCGAAAGAATGGGGATCGGGTACGTGGTCGTCGTCCGCTCGCCGTGGGAGAATCCGGAGAGGCGCTGGATGGAGCACCGGTCGGAGGACTTCGATCTCGCCTGGGCCAATCCGCAGGTGGAGATCTGGCGCGTGATTCCCCGCCCCTCGCCTCCGGGCAGTCCCGGGTACAATCCGCGCGATGCCGAGCCCCCTGACCAACCTGTCAACCGTCGCCGTTGACCTCCGCGCCCTGGTTCCCGCTCCCACCGGCATCGGCGTCTATACCCGTTCGCTGCTGCTCGCGCTGGCGGCGCGGGGGGGCTCCCGCTTTGTCGGCATGGCCCACCACGCGCCGCGGGAAGCCGGGGAGCTTACGGCGGCGGGGATCGGGATCGAGCGCCAGGAGGCACCTCTCGGGGTGCTCTGGCAGCAGCTCGCGCTGCCGCGGCGGCTGGCGCGCGGGGACGTCGACCTCTTCTGGTCGCCGCTGATCACGCTGCCGATGCGCTGTCCGGTGCCGGCGGTGGCCACGGTCCACGACCTGACGGTGCTGCTCTTCCCCGAGGCGCACACGCTGAAGGTGCGCTGGAGCCTGCGGCCGTTCCTCCGCCCCTCCTTCGAGGCCGCGCGGCGGCTGGTAACGATCTCCGAGGCGACGGCGCGCGACCTGGCTTTCCACTTCCCCCAGTGCGCGGAGAAGATCCGCGTCGTCTATCCCGGGATCGATCCCGAGTTCCAGCCGGGAACGCCCGACGAGATCGCGGCCACCCGCCGGGAGCTGGGGGCGCCCGAGGGGTACGTGCTCTATGCCGGCACCCTCGAGCCGCGCAAGAACGTGGGGAGACTGCTCGACGCCTGGACGACGTTGCGGAGCGAGAACCCGCGGACGCCGCCGCTCGTCCTCGCCGGCCCCAAGGGTTGGGGGAGCGAGCGGCTGATCCGGCGGATCCAGGCCCTCGCGCCCGAGGGTGTGACGGCGGTCGGCCGGGTGGAGCGCGACCGGCTGGTGCGGATCTTCCAGGCCGCCAGCGTCTTCGTCTACCCCTCGCTCTACGAGGGGTTCGGCTTCCCCGCCGCCGAGGCGCTCGCCTGCGGCGTGCCGGTGGTCGCCGGCGACACCTCGAGCTTGCCGGAGGTGGTGGGCGACGCCGGCCTGCTCGCCGATCCGCGCGACGCCGGGGCGATCGCCGCCCGCATCAAGGCCGTGCTCGACAACCCCGGAAGGGCGGCCGAGCTCGCCGCCCGCGGGGTCGAGCGGGCCGCCCGTTTCCGCTGGGATCGCGCCGCGCGCGAGATGGAAGAGGTGTTTTCCGAGGCGCTCGGGTAGAATTCCGCCGTCTAACCCCTCCGGGAGATTTCGTTTGCCTTATACGATCGGAATTGACGCGCGCAAGATCCAGGATTTCGGGATCGGCACCTACGTGCGGAACCTGGTCCGTTCGCTCGCCGCCATCGATTCCGAGAACCGTTACATCCTGCTCGCCAAGCCGGGCGACCACGAGGCGCTCCGCGATCTGCCGGAGAACTTCCAGGTGGCGCTCGAAAGCTCGCCCGTCTACTCGGTGCGCGAGCTCATCGCCCTCTCCTGGCATCTCTACCGGCGCAAGCTCGACCTCTATCACTCGACCCACTACGTGCTGCCGGCCTGGGTGGGCTCGAAGGTAGTGGTGACGATCCACGACATCATCCACCTCCTCTACCCGGAGTTCCTGCCGAGCAATCTGGCCTTCCTCTACGCCCAGCGGATGATCCGCCGCAGCCTCAACCGGGGGGACCGGATCATCGCCGTGTCGCAGAACACCCGGTCGGACCTGATGCAACACTTCGACGTCGACGGCCGCAAGATCCAGGTGGTCTACAACGGCGTCGAGGACGTCTTCCGCCGGCCGCTGCCGCACGAGGAGCTGGTGCGCTGGCAGCGAGATCTGGGGATCTCGCCGCCCTATCTCCTCTTCGTGGGCAATCCGGCCAAGCCGCACAAGAACCTCGACACCGTCGTCCAGGCCTACGCGCGGGCCCGGCGGATGGCGCAGTTCGACGCGCCGCTGCTCTGCGTCGGCAGCCGCGAGGGGTCGGAGTTCAAGATCCGCCAGCGCGCCGAGTACCTGGGGATCGGCGACAAGGTCCGCCTGCTCGGCCACGTGGCGCACGAGGCGCTGCCGGCGATCTATCAGGGGGCGACCCTGTTCCTCTACCCCACGCTCTACGAGGGGTTCGGGCTGCCGGTGATCGAGGCGATGGCCTCCGGGGTGCCGGTGATCACCTCCAACACCTCGGCGCTCAAGGAGATCGCGGAGGGGTTCGCGCTGCTGGTCGATCCCCTCGACCTCGACGGCATGGCCCAGGCGATCGCCAATCTGATGGGGAGCCCCGAGCGCCGCGCCGGCTACATCGAGCGGGGGGCGAAGCGCGCCGAGGATTTCCGCTGGGACCAGACGGCGCGGCAGACGCTCGAGATCTATCAGTCGGTTATCGCGGGGAAAACGCCGTGATCGCGCCCACGCCGCCGCCGATCCCCTTCCCGGCGCCCCCCCGGCTGCGGGTGGCGCTGGTGCACGACTGGCTGACCGGCATGCGCGGCGGCGAGAAGGTGATCGAGGTGCTGGGCGGACTCTTCCCCGACGCCCCGCTGTTCACCCTCTTCCACTTCCCCGGCAGCGTCAGCCCGGCGATCGAGTCGCACTCCATCCGCACCAGCTTCCTCCAGCGCGCGCCGGGTATCCGCAACCACTACCGGACCTACCTGCCGTTCTTCCCCGCCGCCATCGAGGAGTTCGACCTCTCGGGATTCGACCTCGTCGTCAGCTCCAGCCACTGCGTGGCCAAGGGGGTGATCGCGCCGCCGGACGCCTTCCATGTCTGCTACTGCCACACGCCGATGCGCTACGCCTGGGACCAGGAGCACGCCTACTTCCCCAACCGCACGGGGCTCAAGGCCCGCCTGCGCTCGCTGACGCTCTCGGCGCTGCGCTCCTGGGACGTTTCCTCGGCGGCGCGCGTAAACCAGTTCGTGGCGAACTCGCGTTTCGTGGCGCGCCGCATCCAGACCTACTACGGCCGGCCGGCCGAGGTGGTCCACCCGCCGGTCAACGTCGAGTTCTTCACGCCGGGGGCGCCGGCCGAAAAGAGCAGGCACGGGGACAAACCACGGGAATACTGCCTTGCGGTGTCGGCGCTCGCCCCCTACAAGAAGGTCGAGGTGGCGATGGCGGCCTGCGAAAAGCTGGGGCTCGAGCTGCGGATCGTCGGCGAGGGGCCGGAACGCGAGCGGCTGGAGGGAATGGCCGGCTCGCAGGTCCACTTCCTCGGCAACGTCGCTCCCGAGGAGCTGCGCGACCTCTACCGCGGCGCCCGCCTTTTCCTGCAGCCGGGGGTCGAGGACTTCGGCATCTCCTCCGTCGAGGCGCTCGCCTGCGGCACGCCGGTGGTCGCCGTGGCCCGCGGCGGCATCCTCGACGTGGTGGAGGACGGCAGGCACGGAGTGCTCTACCCGGATTGGGAGGGCCCCACCGCCCTCTGCGACGCCATTGACAAAGCCCGCCGGATCGGATTCAATGCTTTGGACCTGCGCGATCGGGCGGAGTCGTTCTCTGTCTCGCGATTTACCGATCGCATACGAACTCTTCTATCTCGTCGGTTTCCGAGTTGAGGGTGCCTCTCCTTTGATCCAAGAACGCCACCGGAAGACGGCCGGACTCTACTTCTTCACCGATCTCGCGGCGACGCTGGCCGCCTTCCTCGGTGCCTGGCTGCTGCGCTTCGAGGTCGAGGTCATCCCGGTCACCAAGAACGTGCCGGAGTTCGGGCCGTACCTGCGCCTGGTGCCGTTCGTGCTCGTGCTCTGGCCGGTGGTGTTCTATTTCCACGGCCTCTACCAGAGCCGGCGGGGGCGCAGCCGCGTCGACGAGGTGCTCACCATCGTCCTCGCCGTCCTTCTCGCCACCGTGCTCCTCTCGGTGGTGATCGCCTGGTACCGGCCGCCCGCGGCGCCCGGCAGCCATGAGTACTTCACCTATAGCCGCGCCTTCCTCGGCCTCTTCGCGCTGATCGACCTCGGGCTGGTCGCCACCACCCGCATGGTGGCGCGCTCGGTGCTGCGGCGGGTGCGGAGCTCCGGCCACAACCTGCAGCGCATCCTGGTCGTCGGCGCCGGCCTGCTGGGGCGCGAGATCACCACCAAGATCCTCGCTCACCGCGAGATGGGTTTCGAGGTCGTCGGCTTTCTCGACGACGATCCCGGCAAGACGGGATCGATGATCTGCGGCGTGCCCGTGCTCGGCACCACGCGCCAGGCCGAGGAGGTGCTCGCGGCGCAGCGCATCGATCAGGTCTTCCTGACCCTGCCGCTCGAGGCGCACAAGAAGATCCTCCAGATCCTCGACCTGATGGCCCGCGAGTGCGTCGAGATCAAGCTCGTGCCCGACATCCTCCAGTACGCGACGATCAAGGCCGCGCTCGAGGACGTCGACGGTACGCCGGTGATCAATCTCTCGCAGATGCCGCTGCAGGGTTGGAGCAGCATGATGAAGCGCGGGATGGATCTGGCGATCGCGCTCGCCGCGCTGGTCGTCCTGCTCCCCGTCCTTCCGATCCTCGCGCTCGCCATCTGGATCGAGGACCGCGGCCCGATCTTCTACCGCCAGGAACGCATGGGGCTCGACGGCCGCTCGTTCATGATTCTCAAGTTCCGCTCGATGCGCGTCGACGCCGAATCGACGAGCGGTCCGGTGTGGGCGATCAAGGACGATCCGCGTCGCACGCGCGTCGGCCAGTTCCTGCGCGCCTGGTCGCTCGACGAGCTGCCGCAGATCTGGAACGTCCTCACCGGCGACATGTCGATCATCGGCCCGCGCCCCGAGCGGCCGACGTTCGTGCGCGAGTTCAAGCACAAGATCCCGCGCTACATGCTGCGCCATCGCGTGAAGTCCGGCATCACCGGCTGGGCCCAGGTCCACGGCTGGCGCGGCAACACGTCGATCAAGAAGCGCATCCAGTACGACCTCTACTACATCCAGAACTGGTCGCTGTCGCTCGACTTCAAGATTCTCTGGATGACGATCCGCTACGCGTTGCGGCTCAACGCGTACTAGCTCCCCCACTCTCTCCTCTGCCGCGAACCCTTATTCTACGGGCCTTTGCTCGGGGCCCGCGAAGCATGCGGCCCGCTCGCGAGGAGGCGCGCGCCTCGCGCGCCGGGCCTTTCCCCGTAGCTCAAGGACGCGACGCTAGCTCTTGCGGCGTAAAATCTCTTGACGCACAAGATCTTGTGGGCGTAACCTAAACGCCATACCACTGCCCATACCGCGGGCATCAACAAAAAGGAGAGCAGAGAATGGCTACGAACAACAGCGCGAAGCCGGCGAAGAAGACTGCCGCGAAAAAAACGGCGGCTGCCAAGCCCGCCGCCAAAAAGACTGCCGCCAAGCCCGCCGCCAAGGCGGCTCCGAAAAAAGCGGCCGCCGCCAAGCCCGCCGCCAAGAAGACCGCCGCCAAGTCTTCGGGCACCGCCAAGAAAACCGTGACCGCCAGCAAGAAGGCCGCTCCGGCCAAGAAGGCGACGGCCGCGAAGAAAGTGACCGCGAAGAAGACGGCGACCGCGACCGCCCCCAAAAAGGCGGCGGCGGCTCCCAAGAAGACGGTGGCCAAAAAGACTGTGACCAAGAAAGCCGCGGGCAAGAAGTAGCGGGAACCGTCAGTCCGGCAGGCTTTATGAGAGAGGTTCAGGAGGCGACGTTCTGGTTCTTTCCGGGGCTCATGGTTTGTCTGCCTCTGCTGTCTTCTGCTCCAGCGTCGCCTAGCACGGCGTAACCGCCTCGCCCCGCGGCGTAAGCGTCGTGCCGGTTCTCAAAGATTCGCGGCGGCTTTCAGCAGGCGAGCCGCCGATCGATCCACCATCCACAATCGATCCCCTTCCACGATCTGCGCCGGGTAGCGCTCCGGCTCGCACGGCCCCTCGAGCACGGCGCGCAACGCTTCCGCCTTCTCCTCGCCGCTGACCAGGAACATCACGCGCCGCGCGTGATTCAACACCGGCGGCGTCAGCGTGATGCGGAACGTCTTCTGCGCCTCCACCCACGGCGCGGCCACGAGCCGCGCGCGCTCGTGAAGGACCTCGCTCGCTGGAAACAGCGACGCCGTATGGCCTTCCTTGCCGAGCCCGAGCAGGATGAGATCGAAGCGCGGAAGCTTCCCTGAAGCCAGAGCGAAGAAGGAGCGCAGCGCCGCCTCGTATTCCACCGCCGCGCGTTGGGCGTCGGGCTCTTCCGCCGGCACGCGATGGATGTTCTCCGGCGGCACGGGCACGACGTCGAGCATCGCCTCGCGCGCCATGCGGAAGTTGCTGTCCGGATGATCGGGCGGCACGTGGCGCTCGTCGCCCCAGAAGAAATGGATCGCATTCCACGGCATGCGCTCGCGGTATGGATCACCAGCGAGGAGACGATAGAGAGAGCGCGGCGTCGAGCCGCCGCCGAGCGCCCAGGTGAAGCGGCCGCGCTCGCCGGCCGCGCTTTGCGCGGCGGGCACGATCTCGTCGGCGGCCGCGCGCATCAGCGCGGAAGGATCATCAAAGATCCTGACCTCGTTCGGTGTCTCGCTCAACCGCGCCATTTCCGGCCATCCTTCTGGATCAGCTCGTCGGCCTCCTTCGGTCCCCAGGTGCCGGCGGCGTAGTTCGAAAAGTTGCGCGGCGCCAGCGCTTTCCAGACGTCGAGGATGGGCGTGACCACGCGCCACCCCGCCTCCACCATGTCGCTGCGATGGAAGAGCGTCGAGTCCCCCAGCATGCAGTCGTAGAGCAGCGTCTCGTAACCGGTGTGCGCCTGGCGGCCGAAGTAGTCCTCATATTGAAAATGCATCCGGACCGTGCCGAGGCGCATCGTGGGGCCGGGCACCTTGCCCTCGAAACGCAGCGAGATCCCCTCGTCCGGCTGGATCTTGATCACCAGCAGATTGGGGTTCAGCTTCTCGACCGGCGTGTCGCGGAAGAGCATGAGCGGCGCGCATTTGAACTGGATGGCGATCTCCGAGACCCGCTTCGGCAGCCGCTTGCCGGTGCGCAGATAGAACGGCACGTCGGCCCACCGCCAGTTGTCGACGAACAGCTCGAGCGCGGCGAAGGTCTCGGTATTCGAACCGGCAGCGACCGATTTCTCGGCGCGGTAGGCGGGCACGCGCTCGCCGTCGAGCTCCCCTTCGCCGTACTGGCCGCGCACCATGCGGCGCAGCACATCCTCCGGCGAGATCGGACGGATCGCCGAGAGCACCTTCACGCGCTCGTCGCGCACCGTGTCGGCCGCGAACGAGACCGGCGGCTCCATGGCGATCAGCGCGAGGAGCTGGAACATGTGGTTCTGCACCATGTCGCGCAGCGCTCCCGCCTCCTCGTAGTAGCCGCCGCGCCCCTCCACGCCGACCGTCTCGGCGACGGTGATCTGCACGTGATCGATGTAGCGGCGGTTCCAGATCGGCTCGAAGATGCCGTTGGCGAAGCGGAACGCCATGATGTTCTGCACGGTCTCCTTGCCGAGGTAGTGATCAATGCGATAGATCTGCCGCTCCTCCAGAACCTCGCGGATCCGCCGGTTCAGATCGCGCGCCGACTCGAGGTCGTGCCCAAACGGCTTCTCGATGATCACGCGCCGCCAGCGCTCCTCCTCCTCGCGCAGCAGGCCCGCGTCGCCGAGGAGGCGTACGTAGTCGTCGAATATGCTTGGCGGCACCGCGAGGTAATACAGGTAGTTGCCGCCGGTGCCCAACTCCCCGTCGACCTTGGCGAGCGTGCCGGCGAGGTCCTTGAACGTCTCGGGTTTTTCCGGATCGACGGCGACGTAGCGCAGCCGGCGCGCGAGCCATTCGAGCTTCTCGTCCTCGACCTCGGTGGTGGCGAACTCCCGCAGATCCTGCTCCATGCGGCCGCGGAACTCGTCATCCGAAAGCGGCGAACGGCCGACTCCGACGACGGCGAACTCCTCGGGCAGCAGCTTGTTCGACAGCAGGTTGTAGAGCGCCGGAATCAGCTTGCGCTTGGTCAGGTCCCCCGTGGCGCCAAAGATCACCATCGCGCACGGGGGCGCCGGGTGGCCCACCCATTCGTCTGCCCGTTCGATCTTGTCGTCCCGATCCTCGGCGGCAACGGGAGAGGTCATGGCTTCTCCTTCTTCGCATCCGCCGGCGGCTCCGCCGGATGCGGCTCCACGTGACCGCCGAATTTGTAGCGCATGGCGGAGAGCACCTTGTCGCCGAAGGTGTGCTCCTGGCGCGAGCGGAAGCGGTCGAACAGCGAGGCCGCGAGCACGTGCACGGGCACCGCCTCCTCGATCGCCGCAAGCACCGTCCAGCGCCCCTCTCCGGAGTCCTGCACGACGCCGGTGAAATTCGACAGATCGGGATTCTCGGCGAGCGCGCTGGCGGTCAGATCGAGCAGCCAGGAGGAGACGACGCTGCCCCGCCGCCAGACCTCGGCGATGTCGGCGAGGTCGAGATCGTAGCGCTGCCTTTCCGGCAGGCTCGGCAGGTTGGCGTTGCGGAAGATGTCGAACCCTTCGGCGTAGGCCTGCATCAGTCCGTACTCGATGCCGTTGTGAACCATTTTCACGAAGTGGCCGGCGCCCACCGGCCCGCAGTGCAGGTATCCCTCCTCGGCGGTGCCCTGCTTGCCCTCGCGGCCGGGCGCCGGCGGCACGTCGCCGCGCCCGGGGGCCAGCGTCTTCCAGATCGGATCGAGCCGCTCGACCGCCACCGGCTCGCCGCCGATCATCAGGCAGTAGCCGCGCTCCAGGCCCCAGACGCCGCCGCTGGTGCCGGCGTCGATGTAGTAGATCCCCTTTTCCGCCAGAGTCTGGCCGCGCCGCACGTCGTCCTTGAAGTAGGAGTTGCCGCCGTCGACGATCGCGTCCCCCTTCTCCATGCGCTTGCCGAGCTCCTGCACCATCCCCTCGGTGGGATCGCCGGCGGGCACCATGATCCATGCCGTGCGCGGCGTCCGCAGCTTTGCGACGAATTCATCCAGCGTACCGGCGCCCGAGGCTCCCTCCCCTGCCAGCTCCGCGACCGCTTTCGGGTTGAGATCGTAGACGACGCACTCGTGGCCGCCCTGGAGCAGGCGGCGCACCATGTTGCCCCCCATTCGGCCCAGGCCGATCATGCCGATCTGCATGGCTACCTCCCTTGTCGTTCCGACGGTTCGCCCCCGATCCGCCGGGGGCTTCGTGAGTCTATACCCGCGCCTGAGGAGCGGATGGGCCTCTGCTTTGCAGACGACTCTGGGCGCGAGAGGAGGATCGTGATGAAATCGAGATGGACGCGAGCGCAGTTGATTCTCACGGTGGCCGGTGCCGCCCTGCTTTTCCTTGCCTCTCCCGGACGGGCCGAGGTAGCGATCGCCGGCAAGGCCGGCTCCCTGGGCCTGGGGCTCGAGCTGACGGTGGGGCTCTCCCCGCAGTGGAACGCCCGGCTCGGCGCCAACGGCTTCAACTACACGGACGATCGCCGCCGGGTGAGCCAGATCGAGTACGACGCCAAGGCCGAGCTGCGCACGGCCACCGCCCTCCTCGACTGGCATCCGGGCGGGCGCGGCTTCCGCCTGACTGGCGGGCTGGCCTACAACGACACACGAGTCACGGCTCACAGCCTGCCGCCCGCCTCCGGCGTCTACGATATCGGCGGCGTGCCGGTGCCGGTCTCCCTGGTCGGCACGCTGGACGGCAAGATCGATTTCGACCCGGTCGTCCCCTACGTCGGGCTCGGCTGGGGGAATGCGGTGTCGCCGGGGCGGAAGGTCGGATTCTTCGTCGACGCCGGGGTGATGTTCCAGGGCAAGGGGAGGGTGAACCTGACACCGAACATCCCGGCGGGCAGCCCGCTCAACGATCCCACCGCCCGCCAGGCGCTCGAGATCCTCATCCAGCGGGAAGAGAGGGACATCGAGGACGACGTGGCCGATTACGATCTGTATCCGGTGGTGGCGATCGGGCTGTCGTACCGGTTCTGACGGGGGGTGTCAGATTCGCGACGTCCGAGGGGCATGGACGATCGAAGCGGCATCTCCGCGGCGGAGACGCCCCGCCGTCCCCGTGGCCTGCGGAGGGTGTCGTAGAGCGTCTGGGGCGTCTCTACGGAACAGTGTTGCGAGGGCAATGGATGAAGGTTACGGGGATCTCACAAAAAAGCTCTCCAGCATTTCCGGAACCTCCACCTTGGGCCAAGCCTTCCACGTACCGTAGAGACGCCCCAGACGATTTGCAAGATCCTTTCGCAGGCCACGGACGGCGGGGCGTCTCTGCGGCGGCGGTAACGCTTCCCGCCACTCCTCGCCTTCCGCGTCCTACACCTCTTTGCTACCGTAGAGTACATGTCCAAGGACAACGTGCCTGATCGGAATCCGCGGAGCATCGAAGATCGCCTCCAGAGCTTCGACCGAGCGACCTTGCGGCAACGCGAGCGGGAAGGGAAGCAGGACCAGACCGCAACCTCGAACGTCGATCGAGGATGGACGAGAGAGGACGTTTACGAGGGCCACTGTCCTTGACGCGCCGGCTGTACAGAGGCCCATGCTAGGCTCCCCTCCGCCATGCAACGCCTTCTCCTGCTGACGATCCCGCTCCTGCTGGCCGGCTGCGCCGCCCGGCAGGCCGCTCCCGCGCACAAGGAAGACCCGATGAAACGGATCGCCGAATCCTACGTCAAGCTGGTGCTCGCCGTCGGACAGCACGACGCCGACTATGTGGACGCCTACTATGGCCCGCCGGAGTGGCGCGCCGCGGCCGAGGCCGGAAAACGCCCCCTTCCCGAGATTCGCGCCGAGGCCGAGGCGCTGATCTCCGAGCTCGCGGCCGCTTCGCCGGCGGCCGGCGAGGAGGAGATCGCCCGCCTCCGCCACCAGTATCTGCAGCGTCAGCTCCAGGCGATGGTGGCGCGGGTCGATCTCCTCGCCGGCAAGAAGATGACGTTCGACGAGGAATCCAAGGCGCTCTACGACGCGGTCGCGCCGACGCAGGGCGCCACGCACTTCCAGGAGATCCTCGATCAGCTCGAGAAGAACGTCCCGGGGGACGGCTCCCTCGCGGCCCGCGTCGAAGCCTTCCGGCAGGGATTCGTCATCCCCCGCGACCGCCTCGACCGGGTCTTCCAGGCCGCCATCGACGAGTGCCGGCGGCGCACGCTCCAGCATGTCGAGCTGCCGCCGGGCGAGAGCTTCGTCGTCGAGTACGTGACAGGCAAGTCATGGAGCGGCTACAACTGGTACAAGGGGGGCTTCCACAGCCTGATCCAGGTCAACACCGATCTGCCGATCTTCATCGACCGGGCGGTCGATCTCGCCTGCCACGAGGGGTACCCCGGGCACCACGTCTACAACACGCTGCTAGAAAAGCACCTGGTGCGCGACCGCGGCTGGGTCGAGTTTACGGTTTACCCACTGTTCTCGCCGCAATCGCTGATCGCGGAGGGGACTGCGAACTTCGGCATCGAGGTCGCCTTCCCCGGCGCGGAGCGGACGGCTTTCGAACGCGAGAAGCTCTATCCGCTGGCTGGGCTCGATCCCGGCAAGGCGGCGCGATACGCCGAGGTCCAGCGGCTGCTCCAGGGGTTGAGCTACGCGGGAAACGAGGCGGCCCGCCAGTATCTGAACGGCGAGATCTCGCGCCAGGACGCCGAGACCTGGCTCGTGCGCTACGCGCTGATGTCCCCCGAACGGGCAACTCAGCGCGTCCGTTTCATCGATCAATACCGGAGCTACGTGATCAACTACAACCTCGGCCAGGATCTCGTGCGCCAGTACATCGAGAAGGAAGGCGGCACGGCCGATCATCCGGAGCAGCGCTGGCAGGAGTTCGCGCGGCTGATCTCCTCGCCGCGTCTGCCTTCGGGGCTGCGCTAAAAATCAGGGAGTCGCCGGTCCACCCATCGTCGTCAGCGCATCCTCGAAGCTGGAGGAATCGATGCTGACGTACCCGATGAGCGGCCGGTCCAGGGCGAGGATCAGAAAAATCACCAGTCCGATCACCAGGCTCAGGGCGGCGGTCAGGAGCCGGTGGAGGGGCTCGCTCTCCGCGCTGAAAAAGTAGGTCATGAAGATCATGATCACCGCCCCGGCCAGCACCACCAGCCACATCAGGCGGGGCAGGTGACTATCGACCGCCTCGATGCGCAGCCGGCGATTGGAGAACAGGTCGTCGAGATCGCGGAGGGTCTGGCCATGGACGACCTGCTGCCCGGGCGTCCCCGGCTCGAACGTGGTCAGCTTAGTGGCGATCCGTTGCATCAGGAGGTGCCCTCCGCGTGGCACTCTGGTGCCGCGTTGCTGGGCCGGCCACTCCTGTTGGATCACAAAATTGACGTAAGCCCGCAGTTCTCTTCGCACCTCATCTCCCACGAGGGGAGGATAGCTCTCGACGTCACGATAGACGTCGGAGGCGGAGACCGCCTCGCTGGAGGCGATGCCGTCGATCGTGGTGTAGTTCCCCCAGACCGCCACGGCGATCAAGCCGACGAGCACGGCGTAGAACACCGCGACGATGGCGAGGAAGTAATTGGCGAAGTCGTTCTGCGTGGGACGAAGCCTTCTCGCCAGGGGGCGGGTCAACCGGAGCCCGAGGAGCGATACCCCGACGAGAGCACCGACGATCAGGACGCCGAGCCAGAACGGATGGAGCTGGTAAAGCCAGAGCAAGCTCATCCGGCCTTCCGCATGTTCTTCTCCGCCTCTTCCAGAGCGGTCTTGAGGTCCTCGAGCTCCTCGTCCTCCAGCGCCTGGCCGCCGAAGCTCTCGCGCAGGTAGAAGTCGATGACGCGGGACGCGGGCGCCGCGGCGGCCGGATAGCGGGCCGCGGCCTCCCGCCGCACGGCGAGCGGCGGCACCGATTCCGCCAGGGAGGCGCCCTTGCCGAGACGCCGCCGGAGGCGGCGGTAGGCGGTGGTCGCGGTCAGCGGCGGACGCATCCGGAGGTAGAGCGCCCACACCGCGGCGGCGACCAGCGTGAGGCCGATCGCCAGGGGGAGCGGGACATCCGGCAGACCCCGGCGGCCGCCGGGCTTGTTCTCGCCGGGCTCGAGCGCATCGAGGCCCGGTGAGGAGGGGGTCGCCTTCGCCGCCTTCTCGTCCCGCTTGAAGTGGGCCCAGAAGTCGCTCCACAGCTCCCGCAGGCCGCCGAAGATCCGGAGCTGGTCGTAGAGGCCGAAGGTGAGGACGTAGCGGTCCCAGCGGAAGATCATGAAGTCCCAGGCCTGCTGGGCCAGCAGCATCGCTCCCTCGCTGCCGGCGGCCGGCCGGCCGGCGGGGGGCGTGGGATCGAAGATCTGCCACCCGGTGCCGGGCAGGTAGGCCTCGACCCAGGCGTGGGCGTTGTTCCCCCGCACGATGTAATACCCTTCGAAAGGGTTGTACTCACCGCCGAGGAAGCCGGTCACCAGGCGCGCCGGCACCCCCTGCGAACGCAGCATCAGCACCATCGACGAGGCAAAGTACTCGCACTGCCCGCTGTGATAGCGGAAGAGGAAGTCTTCGATCGGGTTGTCGGGCGAGCGCCCCACGAAATCGAGGGTGTAGGTGTAATTGTCGATCAGGTGGCTCTCGAGCCGCCGGGCACGCTGGACGGCGGTCCCCTGCCCCATGATCTCGGCCGCCAGGGCGGAGATCCGCGGCGTCAGGCCGGTGAGGTCGAGCGCGAAGTCCCCGGAATTCGTGGGGGGAGCGCCGGCGAGCACGGGCGAGCGGGCGAGCCCGACCCGGTATTCGGCGACCTCGAGCGGGACCCGCGGGAAGGAGATGGCGCCGCCGGCGTCGATCGCCAGCGCCGGTGAGCGAGGCTCGATCACGGCGGTCTCGACCGGCACGGGAACGCTCTGGCTGTGCAGCGGCTGCAGCCAGATGGTCGCCCAGCGGATCGGCTTTTCCCGTCCCAGCAGGAAGCGCACGCCCTGGGTACGCGGCAGATTTCCCCGGCCCACCGAGCGGCGCCAGGTCCCCTCCTGGTAGACGTCGTAGGTGGCGGCCTTGAAGCGCATCTCGCGGTCGACGCCGGACCCCGCCTCCTCGAGCAGCCGCATGACGACCTCGCGGCTGCCGCGGATACGGCCGATCGAGTCGAGCGTCACCTGATCGGAGAAGCCGGCCGCCTCCAGCGTGACGCCGCTGCCGCCGCCGCGGCCGACGATGAACGGCGCGCGCACGCGGGGGAGGAGCAGGAACATCGGCACGGCGACGACCATGATGGTGACCGTGGTCAGCAGCAGGAAGCCGCGCAGGGGGATGCGGGCGAGCGCGGGGTCCTCGCGGCCGAAGCCGGACAGGACATGGAGGAAGGCGAAGCGCGTCAGCAGCACCAGCGCCAGCAGCAGGAATCCGATCAGGTAGACCACGATCGTCGGATGGACGCTGGTGCCCATGGCGGCGAGAAAAAGGAAGAAGACGCCGATCGACGCCTGCCATTTGTCGCGCTCGCGGACGATCGCGAAGAGCTTGACCAGCAGGGCGAACATGCAGAGATGGAGCACCGGCCGCACCAGTCCGTGGGAGAGGCCGAAGAGGTCGAGAAAGAAGAGCGGCAGATAGGCCAGCCCGAGGACGTTCATCCCCCAGGACGGCAGCCAGCGCGGCGGATCGAGGCTCGCCCGGCGCAGGAAGAAGGCGACGCCCGCCATGTAGAGGAGCACCGCCGGCCAGTCCACGACGCCGTTGAACGGCAGCGGGACGGGGGCGAGCAGCGCCATCCACCCGAGCAGCAGCCGCTTCTGCCGCGCGAAGCTCATCCCGCCAGCCTCGCCGGGGTTTCGGAATCCAGGTGGACGCGCAGTTGCGGCGCCCGTGGATCGGCGGAATGGAGCGGCTCTTCTTCCCGCGGCAGCGGCTGCACCAGCGCCAGCGCCTCCAGGATGGCCAGCCGCTGGCGGGGGCCGTTGGCGAAGGCCAGCACGCCGTCGCGGGTCACCAGCTCGATCTCATAACCGCGCGCGAGGTGATCGACGGCGATCGTCGCCGCCTCGCTGACCAGCCGCTCGAACCGGCTCTTCTCGGCGGCGTCCCGGAGCTCTCCCACCGCGTTGTCGAAGAGGATCGACAGCCGGCGGCTGCGCTCGGAGGTCCGCTCGGTGTAGACCAGCTCGCCCGTGCGCGCCGTCTGCTTCCAGTGGATCCCCCGTGGATCGTCCCCCCGGCGGAAAGCGCGCAGGGAGTAGAGGTCGTGCCCGCGGCCGCTGCGGCGGCTCGAATCCTCCCCCGACTGCTCGGATTCCTCGGGGCGGCTGCCGCCGGCCGGGAACAGCTCGGGGAAGACCAGCACCTCGAAGTCCACGCGGTAGCGCACCCCTTTGCGGAAGAAGCCGAACGGGAAGAGGCTGGAGACGTGGACGTGGGGGAAGCGGTGGTAGCCGCGCGAGCCCACCAGCACCTCGAGCTGGCCGACGCTCTTGCCCCGGCGCGGCAGGTAGGGAATCAGCAGCGGCTGGGCCGAGCGCGACAGGGTAAAGAGGAGGAACCAGCGCGGGAAGACGAGGGCCCGACTCTTCAGCCGGAAGCCCACCGCGAAGGGGCGGTTGGCGAACACCTCGCCGGGAGAATCGAGCTCCGCCTCGAGGGCGCGGACGTTCTCGCGCGAGGCAACCCCGGAGACGATCAGCGTCGAGAACATCAACGCCAGCACCATGTAGAGGGCGTTGTTGCCGGTGTTGGTGGCGGCGATCGCCACCAGCACCGTGAAGAGCACGTACCAGAGCCCTACCGTGGTGATGCGGATGCCCTCGGGCACGGCGCGGCGGGAGCGTTTCACAGGGGCACCGGCGTTGCCGCCACCACCCGTTCGATCGCCTTCCTCGCCTGGTCGAGGTCGGCCGTGCCGCGCTTGAGGGCGATGCGGTGCGCCAGCACCGGCCCGGCGAGGCGCTGCACGTCGTCCGGAATGACGTAGCCGCGCCCCTCGCAGAGGGCCAGCGCCTGGGCGGCCCGGAACAGCGACTGCAGGCCGCGGGTCGAGACCCCAAGCAGGAAGTCGCCGCCATGGCGGGTGGCCTCGGCCAGGGAGAGCATGTAGTCCGCCAGCTTGTCGGCGACGCGGACGCGCGCCACCCGTGCCTGCAGATCGATCAGCCCCTCCTGCGAGAGGACCGGCTGGAGGTGCTCGAGGAGATCCTCGACGCCGCCCGAGAGCAGCAGATCCTTCTCGTCCGCGCGCGGCGGGTAGCCGAGCGAGAGCGACATCAGGAAACGGTCGAGCTGCGACTCGGGCAGGGGGAAGGTCCCCTGATACTCCAGCGGGTTCTGGGTCGCCAGCACGACGAAGGGCTCGGGGAGCGAGAATCGCTTGCGCTCGACCGAGACCTTGCGCTCGCTCATCGCCTCCAGCAGGGCCGACTGGGTCTTCGGAGTCGCGCGGTTGATCTCGTCCGCCAGCACCACGTTGGCGAACAGCGGACCGGGCACGAACTCGAAGTTCTGGTTCTTCTGGTTGTAGATCGTCACCCCGATGATGTCCGACGGCAGCAGGTCGCTGGTGAACTGGATGCGCTGGAAGGAGAGCCCGAGCGAGCGGGCCAGGGCCTGTGCCAGGGTGGTCTTGCCGACGCCGGGGACGTCCTCGAGCAGGACGTGCCCGCGGGCGAGCAGGCAGACGGTGGCGAGGCGGATGACCTCGCGCTTGCCGCGGATGACGAGGGCGACGTTCTCCTCGAGCCGGCGGATCGGCTCGGCGGCGTGGAGCACGTCGCTGGTTTCGACGGCGATGGATTCCATCGTGATGTCTTACGCTCGGGTCTGGAAAGTTGTTTGCTGCTGCGATTATAGAGAAAGATCTTCGAGCAGGGTCACGGCCATGCCGGCAAGTATATCCCGGAGAGATTTGACCGCCGCATTACCGTCTTCTATGATGGAGGGGCGAAACGGCGGAGGAAGCGACGTAGAATACGAGCCCAGGGATCCCCAGGGACTTGAAGGAGCAAAAAAGCACATGGCAGACACGAAATTGGACCGCCTGAAGGCGGTCGATAACACGCTGGCGCAGATCGACCGGCAGTTCGGCAAGGGGGCGATCATGCGCCTGGGCCAGCGCGAGACGCTGGGAATCGAGGCGATCTCCACCGGCTCGATTTCAGTGGATTTCGCCATCGGCATCGGCGGCTTCCCGCGCGGCCGGGTGGTCGAGGTCTACGGCCCTGAGTCCTCCGGCAAGACGACGCTCGCCCTCTCGGTCGTGGGCCAGGCCCAGAAGCGGGGCGGCATCGCGGCCTTCATCGACGCCGAGCACGCGCTCGACGCCGAGTACGCGAAGAAGCTTGGCGTCGACATCGACAACCTCCTCGTCTCGCAGCCCGACAACGGCGAGCAGGCGCTCGAGATCGCCGAGATGCTGGTGCGCAGCAACTCCGTGGACGTGGTGGTGGTGGACTCGGTCGCGGCCCTGGTGCCCAAGGCCGAGATCGAGGGGGAGATGGGCGATTCGCACGTCGGCCTGCAGGCGCGCCTGATGTCCCAGGCCCTGCGCAAGCTCACGGCCATCGTCGCCAAATCCAATACCTGCCTGATCTTCATCAACCAGATCCGCGAGAAGATCGGCGTCATGTTCGGCAACCCCGAGACGACCACCGGCGGCCGGGCGCTCAAGTTCTACGCCTCGGTGCGCATCGACATCCGCCGCATCGCCTCGCTCAAGGACGGCGAGGTGGTGACCGGCTCGCGCGCCAAGGTGAAGGTGGTCAAGAACAAGGTGGCCGCCCCGTTCCGCCAGGCCGAGTTCGACATCGACTACGGCGAGGGGATCTCGAAGATGGGAGAGCTCGTCGATCTCGGGGTCGATCACAAGCTGGTCGTCAAGAGCGGCGCCTGGTACTCCTACGGCGACATCCGCCTCGGTCAGGGGCGCGACAACGCCAAGTCCTTCCTGAGGGAAAACCCGGATCTCGCCACCGAAGTCGAGGCCAAGATCCGCGAGCGGATGGGCATGCCCGGTCTCTCCACGACTCCCCTGAACGGAGTCGCGGTCGGCGAGTAAGCGGTAGTTCACCCCTGGGGTTTCAGCCCCAGGGGTGAAGAAATTCCCCCCGGAGGGTGACTGTTATGCTCTCCGCCATGAATTCCGCCAAGCAACTTTTCCTGGGTAGCGTCTTTTTCTACCTTGCTCTCCCCCTGTCAGCCGCCAATCTTCCGTGCCGGCCCTGCGCCGGCATTCGTATCGAACCGGCGACGATCCTGCCGGACGTCGCCAGCACTCTGAAGCCGGGCGGCCTGGAACCGGGAAGCCCCCTCTTCGTCGCCTGGGAGATCCCGCTGTCCCCGCTGTCGGGAGATGCCATGGCCGACGCGGGCCTTCCGGCCACGATCCGCGGCAGCGGCGCGACGCCCTGGCTGTCGCTCGTCTTCAGCACTCCGCCGCCGCTCGCTCAAGGCTCCGAGCGCCTGCAGTCGGAATTGCGCGCCGCCGCCGCGATAGCGGCGAAGGCACCGGCCGGGACCTGGTTCCAGATCGTCTGGCGGCCGGAGACGGGGAGCTTCTCCCCCTCCGAATACGCCTTCCTCCTGAAGCGCGCCGCCGTAACACTCACCGGGGCTCAAACGCAGGCGAAGGTGGCCACGCAGGCGCTCGCCGCCGATCCCAAGATTCTCCAGGTGCTCTACGCCGAGGAGGTCGCGGCCTATCTGGAGGCGGTGGCCCTGCAGCCGGCCTCGCCGGAGGCGCTCAAGGCGGCGGTCGACGCGGTGCAGAACCTCGATCCCGGACGGCCGGTGGTGCTCGACGCCCGGCCCATCGCGGCCGATCCCGCCGAGATGCTGGCCGACGCCGCCCGCGACTCCACGCTCGGCATCGACCTGACGCTGTTCCAGGCCCCCGCTCTGGAGACGGCGCGGCTCGTCCCCGTGCTCTCGCCGCTGGTCCTCCTCGCCCGCGAATTCACCGGGGACCTTTCCTGGGATCCCGGCTCCTCCCCCTCCGGCGCTGAAGGGGCCTGGACCTTCGTGCGCGGCAAGGATCTCGGGCTGCGGGTGATCGCCCTCGCTCCGGCGGGAGCCCAGGACCTGACGCTCCGCTTCAGCGAGCCGGAGCTCCGCCGGCCGGTGCGGTTCCCCATCGGCGGCCAGCGGGTGCCGCCGCCCAGTGGTGAGGTGGCCGGCGGCGCGCTCGTGCTGCAGGTGGGCTCGCCCGGACGGGTGGCCGTGCTCGGGCTCGACCGCCCGACGGCCGCCGAGCGCCAGGGGGTCGAGGAGAAGGTCACCGTCTCCTCCCAGCGCGAGATCCCGGTCGAGGAGATCCTCCGCCGCCTGCAGGCGTTCGAGGATGCCCAGAACCGGCGGCTGGAGCACTACAGCGCCACCAACACGACGTCGCTGCGCTTCCAGCCGGCGGCGGGAACGCAGGCGATCGAGGCGACGCTCCAGGGGCCGTTCTTTTTCGATCCGAAGACCGGCACCGACTGGGCCTGGGAGACGCTCTACGTCAACGGCGTCAAATGGCGCGGCAAGACCCTCCCCGAGATCCCGCTGATCCAGCCCGAGAAGGCGGCGGCGCTGCCGCTCGAGATCCACTTCACGAAGGAGTACCGCTACCGCCTGCGCGGCTCGGACACCCTCGACGGCCGCGACGCCTGGGTGGTCGACTTCACCCCGTCCGGCCCGGACGCCGGTGGCAAGCTCTACCAGGGCTCGGTCTGGATCGACAAGAAGCTCTACTCCCGGCTGCGCACCCGCGCCGTGCAGGTGGGGCTCGAAGGGGAGGTGCTGTCGAACGAGGAGACGCTCTTCTACTCCCCTGTGGATGCCGCCGGGCAGGCCGCCCCGTGGTCGGCGCAGAGCTACATGCTGCCGCTGCGGCTGGTCGCCCAGCAGATCCTCTCGGTGATCAACGCCGCCACGGTGGTGGAGCGCGAGACCCTCCTCACCGACGTGCGAATCAACGGCCCCGGATTCGAGGAGGCGCGCAAGCGGGTCGACGCCTCGGACGCGACGATGGTGCGCGACACCCCCAAGGGGCTGCGCTACCTGGTCAAGAACGACCAGGGGGAGCGGGTGGTCAAGGAGGGGTTCGACGCCAGCAAGCTGTTCGGGGCCGGCGGCCTGTTCTACGACGACTCCCTGGACTATCCGCTGCCGATCGCCGGCATCAACTACTTCTCCTTCAATTTCAGGGGGACGGGCAAGCAGGTCAACGTCCTGTTCGGCGGCGCCCTGCTGACCGCCAACATCGCCGAGCCGCGCCTCTTCGGCAGCCGTTTCGACGCCGGGGCCAACGCCTTCGCCATCGCTCTGCCGCTGACCGACACGATCTACCAGAACGGCAAGGAGCTCAAGGACGAGGCGGTCAAGCAGCGTCCGGCCACCTTCAGCCTGCGGCTCGGCCATCCGCTCGGCAACTTCGTCAAGATCGGCGCCGAGTACGAGGCCCTCTACTTCCACTTTTCGGAGGCGGACACCACCTCCAAGAGCTTCGTGCTGCCGAGCAGCAATATCACCCACTCCTTTTCGCTGAACACGAACTTCGCCCGCTTCGGCTACCGGCTCTCGGCGTCCGGCAGCTACAACCGCCGCTCGCAGTGGGACCTCTGGGGGCTCCCGGGGAACCCGGATTTCAGCGAGGCCAAGCGGGACTTCCTCCGCTGGGACGCCTCGGCGAGCAAGAACTGGTATCTGCCCAGGTTCCAGAAGGTCGGGCTCGAGGTCGATTACGCCGGCGGGTCGGACCTCGACCGCTTCAGCAAGTATCAGTTCGGCTTCTTCGGCGGCACCCGCGTCCACGGCTACCAGAGCAACAGCGTACGGGCGTCGGAGGTCTATGCCGGCCATGCCTCCTACGGCTTCGAGATCGGCCAGGCGTTCCGCCTCGACGCGATCGGCGACGCCGCCCTCGCCACCGACAAGGACACCGGGCTCGACCGGGAGCTCCTGGCCGGCGTGGGGCTCGCGGGGACGTTCATCGGCCCCTGGCAGACGGTGGTCAACCTCGACGTGGGCACGCCGGTGGCCGGCCCGGACAGCGGGTTCGTGCTCTACGTGGTGTTCCTGAAGCTGTTCAAGTAGGGGCGGGCGACCTAGCAGTCTGTCAACGCAGAATTGACACGTTGATGGAAGAGCTTAGAGGCGAAATCCTGTAGGGGCGCCCCTGTGTGGGCGCCCTGCCCCCCAGGGCGGCCACATAGGGCCGCCCCTACAAAAATGGCGGCTTCTGGACCAAAGGCGGCCGCCAGTATACCCGATTCGCGCTTGACTTACGCCGCCCAATTTTCTACACTTCCGCTATCGCGCGTTACGCTTCCCCGCGATTCGGAAGGAGGCCCGGCGGCACCGATCGACCCTTTCCAGCAGCGCCCTACCCCATTTTCGTGGACTGGAATCCGCCAGTCCAATATGAAAACGGCCCGGAGTGAGTTACCAGCTCACGTCCGAGCCTGACCCCGCAAAGGAGATACAGTCCCATGCGAAGCTCAGATGATTCTATCCCGTCTTCCCGTAACGCGTTTTCCCCTTCCTTCCTCCATCGCATCGGCGAGCGCGACGAGCCGCCGACGTCCGGCGAGGCGGACGCGGCCGGTCCCTGGCGCGTCCTGGAGCTGCCCGGCCGTGGCTTCGGACTGTTCCGCGCCGGCGAATCCCCCGCGCGCGGACACCGGCCGGCGGCGGCATTCCGGCAGCGCTGGCTGGCGCTGCTCGCGGCGGCCGTCCTCCCCGGCACCGGGCGGGACGCGGCGTTCCGTCTTCAGAAGGATTCCGGACCGGCAGGCTTCGCCGTCGAGGCCGGCAACGGCGGCGAGGTGGTGGGCCATCTGGAGCTGTTCGACCCCAATCTGACCGAGGCCCTGCATGTTGCCGAGGGGCTCCTGCGTTCACCCGAGACCTTGGCGGTCCTGCTGGAGGCCGCCGGGCAGGTCGCCCTCGAACGCGCCGGGGCGATCCTCGACGAGCGGGTTCCGGAGTAGGGTTGTCGCGCTCAGGCGGCCGTCGGGCTGTGGCCCCTTCGGCCGCCCAGCGTCAGCTTCTTCACCGCAGAGCCAGCTTCTTCACCGCAACTCAAGCTTCTCCACCGCAACCCCGGCATCTCCACCGCAAGTTCGGCTTATTCACCGCAACTCAAGCTTTTCCACCGCGAGTTCGGCTTATTCACCGCAACCTAAGCTTATCCACCGCAAGCTCGGCTTCTCCACCGCAACTCAAGCTAATCCACCGCAAGCTAGGCTTCTTCACCGCAACTTGAGCTTATCCACCGCAACGCCGGCTTATCCACCGCAACCTAAGATTCTCCACCGCAAAGTAAGCTTATCCACCGCAACACGAGCTTATCCACCGCAACGTAAGCTTATCCACCGCAACGTAGGCTTCTTCACCGCAACGTAAGCTTCTTCACGGCGACCCAAGCTTCTCCACCGCACAGTCGGCGTCTCCACCGCGAGGTCAGCTTCTCCACAGGACGCACCAACCGCCCCTACGACCCTTTTTTCTTCTTCGCCTCGTTCCTCAGCCCGCGGTACCGCTCCAGCCTCTCTTTCAGCTCCGCCTCGAACCCCTCCCCCTTGGGCTCGTAGAACCGCGCCCCCTGGAGGGATTCCGGGAGGCAGTCGATGCCCCCGACGCCCTCTTCGGTATGGGGCGCGTAGATGTAGCCCGTGCCGTAGCCGATCTCTTTCATCAGACGGGTGGGGGCGTTGCGGATCGCCAGCGGCACCGGATCGGCCGGGCGCTCCTCGACGGTGCGGCGGGCGGCCTTGTAGCCGTCGTAGAGGGCGACGCTCTTGGGGGCGAGCGCCAGGTAGACGACCGCCTGCGCCAGGGCCAGCTCCCCCTCCGGCGAGCCGAGCTGGCGGAAGGCGTCGCGGGCGGCGAGGGTCTGCGGCAGCGCCTGTGGGTCGGCGAGCCCGACGTCCTCGCTGGCGAAGCGGATCATCCGGCGGGCGACGTAGAGCGGGTCCTCGCCGGAGGCCAGCATGCGGGCGAACCAGTAGATCGCCGCGTCCGGATCGCTCTCACGGAGCGACTTGTGGAGCGCGGAGATCAGGTTGTAGTGCTCCTCCCCCGACTTGTCGTAGAGCAGCACCTTGCGCTGGGCGACCCGGCGCACTGTCCCGGCGTCGATCCGCCCTCCTTCCGAGTCGGCAGCCGCCAGCTCCAGGAGGTTCAGGGCCTTCCGGGCATCCCCCGAGGAGAGCTGCGCCAGCTCGGCGAGCGCCTCGTCATCCGCCTCGACGCCGGACTCCCCCAGCCCCCGCTCGGGATCGGCGAGCGCCCGGCGCATCATCTCGGCCAGACTCTCGGGGCGGAGCGGCTCCAGCACGATCACCCGGCAGCGGGAGAGAAGCGCCGCGTTGAGCTCGAAGGAGGGGTTCTCGGTGGTGGCCCCCACCAGCACCACATCCCCGCTCTCGACGTAGGGGAGAAAGGCGTCCTGCTGGGCACGGTTGAAGCGGTGGATCTCGTCGACGAAGAGGAGCGTGCGCCGCCCCTGGGACTTGCGCAGCCGCACCGCCTCGGCCATCACTTCCTTGACCTCCTTGATGCCGGAGGTGACGGCCGAGAAGGGGACGAAGTGCGACGAGGTGACGGTCGCGATGATGCGGGCGAGGGTGGTTTTCCCCGTTCCCGGCGGCCCCCAGAAGATCAGCGACGGCACGCGGTCGGCGGCGATCGCCCGGCGGAGGAAGCCCCCCTCCCCCACCACTTTTTCCTGGCCCACGACCTCCTCGAGGGTCCGCGGACGCATCCGCTCGGCCAGGGGGGACACCCCCTTCGTCGTCTCTTCCCGTGACGGGCTGGTGGGTTCTGGAGGTTCCTGGTCGTCGAAGAGCGAGCGCGGCATCAGGAGATCTTATCGATTTCCACCCGCGCGTCGTTGAAGCAGGCGCCTTTTCCGAGATCCGCGAGGGTGTCGGGGGCGAGCGCGTTCGCCGTGGTGCCCGAGAGCGTGTTGTGGCTCCAGAGCCCCTTCGGCAGGTAGACGACGCCCGGCCGCAGGTCCGGATTGAGCCGCGCCGCCACCCGCACCTCGCCGAGATCGTTCCAGACCCGCACGGCGTCGCCGCCCGCGATCCCCCGCGCCTCGGCGTCCCGGGGGTGGATCTCGACCGCGACCTGACCCTTTTCGAGCTGCCCCAGGGTCGAGTTGAGCCGGCGGGCGGTGGCCGGCGAGATCAGCGCCAGCGGATGGCGGCCGTCCCCCTGCTCTTCCTGGAAGGCGTAGAGGCCGTACGGCGCCTCGCGGTCGAGAGCCTCGGGGACGAGGTGGATCTTGCGGTCCGGCGTCAGCGGGAAGGCGTCGGCGAACTGGACGGGCGCGTTGCCGCAATCAGGCAAGGCGGCGCCGTCCCGCTCCAACTCGCCGCGCACCCGGTCGAAGCGGCGCAGCAGCGCGGCGGTGAGCTCCTCGGCGGTCTCCGGATCGCCGGGCCGGGCCAGCCCGAGCCGCTCGACCAGAGCGCCGAAAACGTCGGGGTTCGACCGCGCCTCGCCCGCCGGCACGGCCACCGGTCCGGTCTGCTGAAGCAGGTACGAGCCGTAGCCGCGCACCAATTCCGAGTGCTCCAGGAAGTGGGTGGCGGGGAGCACCAGGTCGGCCCAGCGGGCGGTGTCGGTCCAGACCTGCTCGAAGACGACGGTGAACAGGTCCTCGCGCGCCAGCCCCCGCCGCACCTCTTCCTGGTTCGGCATCGTCGCCAGCGGATTGCAGTTGTAGACGAACAGGACGTTCACCGGCGGCTCGGCCGCCAGCAGGGTCCGCCCGAGAAGGTTCATGTTGATGGTGCGGGTGGGCGGCGGCGGCTCCGCCATCGCCGGCGCCTGATCGATCCCCCAGACGCCCGAGTTGCTCATCGTGTAGCCGCCGCCGCGCACCCCGAACTTCCCCGCCACCGCCGGCAGCGCCAGAGCGGCGGCCACGGCCGAGCCGCCGTTACGGTTGCGCTCCATCCCCCAGCCGGTGCGGATCAGGGCCGGCGAGGATTCGGCGTAGAGATGGACGAAGCTCTCGATCTCCGCGGCGGAGATGCCGGTGACCTCGGCCGCGCGCTCGAACGTCCAGCCTTGAGCCCGCCGCCGCAGCTCCTCGGCACCGGTCGCGTGCTCGGCCAGGAACGCGAGGTCCGCGCGGCCGTTCTCGAAGAACCAGCGGATGGCGGCCAGCGCGAGCGCCAGATCGGTCCCTGGCCGCGGCGCGAGATACAGGTCGGCCTTCTTGGCGAGCGGCGTCCGGCGGGGATCGATCACCACCAGCCGCGCCCCCGCCTTCTGGGCCTCCTGGATGAACGGGACGAGATGGATGCCGGAGGCCGAGGGGTTCACCCCCCAGAGGACGATCAGCCGCGCATGCGGGAAATCCTGGAAGGCGACTCCCGCCATCTTGCCGTAGAGCCCGGTCGCCGCCCGGCCGGTCGGCGCGGCGCAGACCGTGCGCGCGAGCCGCGAGGCGCCCAGCCGGTGGAAGAGGCGGCCGTCGGTGGCGTCCTGGGTCAGCAGGCCGTTCGAGCCGCCGTAGCAGAAGGGGAGGATCGACTCCCCCCCGAAGCGCTCCCGCGCCTCGCGCAGACGCGCCGCCGCGAGATCGAGCGCCTCATCCCAGGAGATCCGCTCGAAGCGCCCCTCCCCCTTCGGCCCGATCCGCCGCGCCGGATAAAGCAGCCGGTCGGGGCCGTAGAGGTGCTCGGGCGTCCGCCGCACCTTGGCGCAGATGTACCCCTGCGTCACCGGATTGCGGTGGTCGCCGTCCACCTTGACCACCCGGCCATCCACCACCTGGATCTCCAGGCTGCAGGCGTCGGGGCAGTCGAGCGGGCAGGCGCTGGTAAAGACCTCGGGCGGCCGGAGAGATTCGGTCATGGTGAGATCATAGTGCTGCGGGAAATCGAAAAAAGGACGTAAAGGACGACAATGACGCAAAGGACGGCCCTCATGTCCTTGCAGTCCTTTCCGTCCTTTACGTCCTTTTGCCTGGCCTGTCCCTAGGCTCCCCCGCCCGTATCGCTCTCGATCGCCTTCACGACGGCGTCCGTGAACTGCGTCGTGGTCGCCTCGCCGCCGAGGTCGCGGGTGCGGATCTTCTGGTTGACCACGACGTCGCGCAGTGCCCGGCGCACCCGCTGCGCCACCTCGTCCTTGTGCATGTGGAAGAGCATCATGATCCCGGAGCGCATGATCGCCAGCGGGTTCGCGAGATCCTTGCCGGCGATGTCCGGCGCGCTGCCGTGCACCGCCTCGAAGACCGCCACGTCGAGCCCGATGTTGCCGCCGGGCACCACGCCGAGCCCGCCGACCAGCCCCGCGCAGAGGTCGGAGAGGATGTCACCGTAGAGATTCTCCATCAGCAGCACGTCCCACTCCTCGGGGCGCATGACGAGCTGCATGCACATGTTGTCGACGATCCGGTCGTCCGCGACGATCTCGGGGTACTCCGAGGCGACGCGGCGGAAGCAGTCGAGGAACAGGCCGTCCGAGAGCTTCATGATGTTCGCCTTGTGGACGGCGGTCACCCGCTTGCGGCCGTGGCGGCGGGAGTACTCGAAGGCGAAGCGGGCGATGCGCAGCGAGGCTTTCTCGGTGATGATCTTCAGGCTCTCCACCACCCCGGGGACCACGATGTGCTCGAGGCCGCTATAGAGGTCCTCGGTGTTCTCGCGCACGACCACGAGGTCGACCCCCTCGAAGCGGCTGGGGATGCTCTCCAGCGACCGCGCCGGGCGCAGGTTGGCGTAGAGGTCGAGCTCCTGGCGGAGCTGCACGTTGATCGACTTGAACCCCTTGCCCACCTGCGTCGTGATCGGCCCCTTGAGCGCCAGGCAGTTGCGGCGGATCGACTCCAGGACCTCGGGCGGCAGCGGATTGCCGTACTTCTCCAGCGCCTCGGCGCCGGCGATGTGGCGCTCCCATTCGATCTCGGCGCCGGCGGCGTCGAACACGCGCACGGCGGCATTGCTGACCTCCGGGCCGATGCCGTCGCCCGGCAGGAGGGTGACTGTGGTCTTGCTCATGGAATCGGACTCCCTCCAAAGGCTAACGGGTAGCGTAATGTCTTCCGCAGCCACTCGCCGTTCTCGCCGACGCTCCGCGAGAGCTCGGCGACCAGCGTCTCCCGGTGATCGTAGAGACGGTAGCCGTCACTCGAGCGCAGGTAGCCGGCGGCCTTGGGCTCTTCCTTGAAGAGCGCCTCCTCGCCGATCTCCGCCGCCCGGCGGGCGTAGCGGTCGCGGTTGTCGAGCAGCGCCTTGACCAGGAACGGCATCACCATCGAGTAGTCGGCCTGGGCGCTCTCGGTGGTCTGCTGGTAGGTGTCGCGGTCCACCTTGCCCCAGGTCACGGCTTCGGCCGGCGGGCAGGAGGAGAGAGACCCTTCGGTGACCGGCGCGCTGACGATCTGGACGTCGAACGTGTAGCCGCGGATCCCCTCGAGCCCCAGCACTTGGCCGAGCGCCGGCTCCGGTTGCAGGTTGTAGTTCTTCGGCACGCCGCCGCCCAGGATCAGGGTGGCGAGCGAGTGGGCGTGATGGGAGAACAGCCCCCAGTAGTGATACGCGCATGACTCGAAGACCTCGGCGTGGAGGTCGAGCGAGAACTCGTAGTTTTCGAGCAGGCCCGCCTGCCGCATCGCCCACAGCTTCATCGAGTTGAGGAACAGGCTGCCGTCGCCGGGAGCGCCGACCAGGATCGGGAGCGCCAGGCGGTGGCAGGTCGCGAGCAGCCCGGGCTCGATGGCGTTCTTCTCCTCCTGCGCGGCGTAGATGCCGCCAATCAGGTAGCGCAGCTCGGTTCCCGACATCGACTTCTGGAACTCGGGGCGCAGCAGGCAGGCGGTCAGGAAGCGGTCCTGCTGGAAGAGGACGTCCTCGTCGAAGGCCATGTCGGTGACGCGGATCGTCTTCTCGTCGCGCAGCACGCCGTCGTCGCCGAAGATCGGGACCTCGAAGATCGGATTCGGGTGCTCGTCGAGGCTGCGGTGGCCGTCGTGATAGCAGACGGCGTCCGTGGTGCTGAGGTAGGCCACCCAGCCGGTCTCCAGCAGGGGGATCAGCCAGGTCTGGTGCTGCCCCGAGACGGTGACCGGCCCCGCGATCGCCAGGGTCAGCGGGCAGCCCGCCCCGATCGCCTGATCCAGCAGGGTGTAGACCCGCCGCAGGTAGGCGCCGCCGAACGCCGGCAGGCAGGAGCGGAAGATCTCGTCCAGCGTGCCGCACTGGTCGACCCGCCGCACGTCGACGCGCCGCTTCGACTGGAGATGAACGTTGTGGGGGAGGCGGTTGTCGTGCGCGCTGCTCATGGGGGGTAACGGTATAAGGTCGGAGCGGGGGGCGCAAGGCGACCCCTCTGCCTCAATGCGACCGGTGCTGGACGAACTTCACCAGATCCCGCAGCGGATCGGCCTTGCGGCCGAGGGGGGCCAGCGAGTCGACCGCGAAGCCGAGCAGCTCGTCGGCGAGGGCCTGGGCTCCGGGGACTCCGAGGAGCTTCACGAAGGTGACCTTGCCGGCGTCCTTGCCGGTGTCCTTGCCGGTCTCCTCGGGGGTGCCGAGGACGTCGAGCAGGTCGTCCGAGATCTGGAAGGCGAGGCCGAGGTTCTTGGCGAAGCGGGCGATCACCTCGAGGTCGCGGCGGCGGGCCTCGGCGGCCATCGCTCCCAGCTCGCCGGCGGCCATGAACAGGGCCCCGGTCTTGTGGCTGTGGATGTATTCGAGGATGTCGAGGTTCATCTCCTCGGGTTTGGCGAGGAGGTCGAGGGCCTGGCCGCCGATCAGGCCGTCGCTGCCGATGGCCGCCGCCAGGTGGTGGACGACGTCCTCGGTGGTGTAGCGGCGCAGAGCCAGGCGGGTGGCGGCCTCGGCCACCAGGGCATAGGCGCGGTTGAGCAGCGCCAGGGCGGCGAGCAGGGCCACGCTCTCGCCGAACACCCGATGGACCGTCGGGCGCCCCCGGCGCAGGGCGGCGTCGTCCATGGCGGGGAGGTCGTCCAGCACCAGGGAGCAGGCGTGGACCATCTCGACGGCGCAGGCGAGGTCGAGCACCGGCTCCGAGCGGCAGCCGAAGAGGTCGGCCACCGCCAGGGTGAGCACCGGCCGCACCCGCTTGCCGGCGCCGGTCAGGGCGTAATGCATGGCCTGGTGCACGGGCTCGGGCCGCGCGGTGGCCGGAGGGAGAAGCTCAGACAGGCGGCGGTTCACCCGCGCCGCCCAGACCGCGAGCGGACCGGCGAGCGCGGAGGGAGCCGCGACCTCAGGCAAACGACTGGACGGCTTCGGCCTCGGTGTCGAAGACGTCGAAGACCGTGATGAGCTGGGTGATCGTGAGGATGTCGGAGACCTTCGCGGGGAGGTTGGCCAGCTTCAGCTTGGCGCCCCGGTTGGTGGCGGTGGTGTAGGCGCTGACCAGCTCGCCGATGCCGCTCGAGTCGATCATCGTGACGCCACCCATGTGGATGACGACCTTCTTGGCGCCGTTGTTCAGGATCTCCTGCGTCGCGTTGCGCAGGGCCTCTTCACCCGAGCCGATGGTGATCCGACCGCTGAGGTCGAGGATCGTCACGTCGCCGTTCTGCCGCGTATTGAATTTCATTCAGTTCCCTCCTCCGGGTCTAGCGAAGTCTGTTCCGACGGAATATCGGTCTGCGGCCCGGGAACCCGCCGGCGCAGCGTGACCACGGTGCCGCCGTCGGGTTTCGAGCCGTAATGGATGTTGTCCATGAACTTGTTCATGAACAGGATGCCGCGGCCGTTCCGGTTGAGCAGGTTCTCCGGAGCGAGCGGGTCGCGGACCTTGCCGGGGTCGAACCCCACCCCCTCGTCCTCGACCCGGATCACCAGCTCGTCGTTCTCGACCATGAGGTCCACGTGGACCTGCTTGGCGGGGTTCTGCTGGTTGCCGTGCTTGATGGCGTTGGCCAGCGCCTCGCGCATGGCCAGCTCGACCGAGTGCTGGGTGTCCTTGTCGATCCCCAACTGTTGCATCCGGTCCTTCAGCACCACGTGAACCAGCTCGATGTTCTCGAACCGGCTCCCGATGGCGAGGTGAAAACGGTTCTCGTCGGGCATGGGCGCGATCCTCATGCGGAGTCTACCAGAGGAAGGCCGCGACCTTCCCCGCTCCCAGCGCGCGCAGCGCCAGCGGCACGACCACCAGGAGCTGCACGCCGTCGAACAGGGCGTGCGCCGCGATGGCGGGCCAGAGGTTCTGCCGCCATTTCACCAGAAAGGCGTAGATCAGCGACAGCAGCGCGATGCCGATCAGCATGAACGGCTGCCCATAGGAGAGATGGGCGAGCACGAAGAACATCGTGGAGAAGAAGATGCCGATGCGCGGCTGCAGGAAGCCGCGGAAGAAGCTCTCCTCGACGAAGCCGGCCGAGAGGCTGATCATGAACCGGGTCAGAACCGGCAGCGCGGCGATGAACGGGATCATCGCCGGCGGCGCCTTGGGGACGGCGTTCTCGCCGTACAGCGCCCAGACCGCCCCGGCGACCACCATCAGCGCCAGGAGCACGGCGACCCAGGCGCCGAGGCCGAGCAGGAGCCCCAGCCCGATCTCGCGAGGGACGTTGGGCGCCAGATAGCCGAACTGCGCCCGGAACTGCCGTCCGAGGGGCGGAAGCGGAGGCGACGGCGGCGCGATCTCCAGGGGAACAGGGGACGGCTCGACCAGAGTGTTCATGACGCCTGCCTCGTCCATCGGGATTGGCGGGAGCGGCGGCGGCTCGGCCGAAAGAGCCGGCGCTGGCGGCCGGGCGTCCTCGCCGGCGAAGCCGAGGAGGAACCAGATCCCCATCGTGGCCAGCATCAGCACGTGTAGCAGGAAGAGCTGCGGCGTGGTGACCTTGTCGAGGTCCGGGGTGGAAGTCTTCATCCCCAGGCCGCCCAGGGGCGCGAAGACGCCGATGGCGAGCAGGGTGGCCACGGCCAGCCCGGCGAGCACGCGCCGCCAGAGCACTCGGAACCCCGGGGGGAGCAGGCGGCGCTGGGCGCACATCCAGTCCAGCAGCAGCGCCGCGAGCACGGAGGGCACCAGGACCGCGGCAGCCCTCAGGATGGTCTCGGGGGTCATCAGATCTTCTGCCTTTGCCGGAAGCTGCGGAGGATCATCAGGGAGCTGTTGAGCCGCTGCATGCGCCGCTGCCGCAGTTGAATCGCCTGAAGGTCCTCGAGAGCGGGCTGATCGCCGCGCAGCTCGCGCAGGTGGCGGTCGATCTCGAAGGTGAGCTGTTCGAGCTCCGGGCGGGTCATCATCTTGAAGGTCCGCTCGGTGACCAGGAGGTACCCCTCGGCCACGTCCCGCACCATCGTATACGCGCTACCCCCCGGGAATCCCATAGGTGGGGGATCATATCCCGAGATCCCGGTGGACGAAGACCGGGCCGGCCCCTGGCATGCCTCCTGCTACAATTGACCCCGCCTATGACTGCCACCGGCTCGCCATCCCGCCTATGACCGTCACCAGCTCGTTCTCCCGCCGGTTCCATCTGCTGAAGCTGCTGCGCGCGAGCCTGGTGGCCGGGGCCCTCTATGACCTCGGGTTCGCGGCGCTCATGGTGGCGGCGCCGGGGGTGCCGGCGCGGATGCTCGGCCTGCCGCTGCCGCCGCTCCCCCGCGGCGCGTTCTACCTCTGGATCCTGGCGACTCTGCTCGCGATGCTCGCGATGCTCTACTTGGCCGCGGCCCACGATCCGCGCCGGTACAGCGCGATCATCGCGGTGGCGATCGGCGGCCGGTTGGTGGGTGCGGTCGCCCTGGCGGCCGCCGCCCTGCTCGGCCCGGACCTGCGCGGCCTCCTCCCCCTGGCGGCGGCCGACTTCGCCTTCGGCGCGGTGCATGCGGCCGCGTGGTTGCCCATCCGCTCGTGAAGCCCCGGGACATCGCGGCGCAGACCGGGGGGCTGGGGATGCTGACCGGCCGGGCGTTCCTCGCCATGATCGCGCCCCCCTACGAGCTCGGCCTCTGGGTGCGCCAGATGGAGCAGATCGGCGTCCGCTCGCTCGGCGTCGCCGGCATCACTACCATCTTCACCGGCATGGTGCTGGCGCTGCAGACCGCCCTCTCTCTCCCCTCGCTGGGGGTCAAGTACTACATCGGCTCGGTGGTCTCGAAGTCGCTGGTGCGCGAGCTGGGGCCGGTGCTGACCGCCCTGATCGTCGGCGGGCGGATCGGCGCCGGGATGACCGCCGAGATCGGCACCATGAAGGTGACCGAGCAGATCGACGCCCTGCGCTCGATGGCGGCCGACCCGGTCAAGAAGCTGGTCGCCCCCAAGCTGGTGGCGACCCTGGTGATGCTCCCCGCCCTGACGATGATCGGCGACGCCCTCGGCATCATCGGCGGCCTGATCGTCGCCGTCGGCACGCTCAACCTGACGCCGGGGCTCTACCTCAACGACGTCTTCGAGAACCTGACCATCGGCGACGTCTGCAGCGGCATCGGAAAGTCCTTCTTCTTCGCCTACTTCATCGCCATCATCGGCTGCTACAACGGCCTCAACACCACCGGCGGCGCCGACGGCGTGGGACGGGCGACGACCAACACCGTGGTGCTCGCCGCCATCCTGGTCCTGGTCTCCGACTTCTTCCTCACCAAGCTCTTCTACCTGCTGGTCGCGTGACCGGCGAGACCTGATCGCGAGGAACGACATGCCGGAAGCGCTCTACGAGATCCGCGGCCTGACCAAGAAGTACGGCAACCGGGTGATCCTCGACGCCCTGGACTTCGACATCCGCAAGGGGGAGTGCCTGGTGATCCTCGGCCGCTCGGGGACCGGCAAGAGCGTCACCCTGCGGCAGCTCAACGGGCTGGAGAAGCCGGAGGCCGGCACGGTCGTCTTCGACGGCACGGACCTGACCCCGCTCGAGGAGCGCGAGCTCTTCCCCATCCGCCGGCGCATCGCCATGCTGTTCCAGAGCGGCGCGCTGTTCGACTCGATGAACGTCTTCGACAACATCGCCTTCCCGCTGCGCGAGCACACCCGGAGCTCCGAGGCGGAGATCGCCGAGACCGTGCGGCACAAGCTCTCCCAGGTCGGCCTCAAGGAGATCGAGCGCAAGATGCCCTCCGATCTCTCGGGCGGCATGAGAAAGCGCGTCGCCCTCGCCCGCTCTCTGGTCCTCGAGCCCGAGGTGATGCTGTTCGACGAGCCGACGACCGGCCTCGATCCGATCACCTCGGCGACGATCGGCAAGCTGATCAACTCGATTCAGAAAGAGCTCGGCGTCACCTCCGTCGTGGTCACCCACGACATCCCCCTAGCCCGCCGGGTGGGCGACCGCATCGCCCTCCTCGCCGATGGGAAGTTCGTCTTCCTCGGCGACTGGCGCGAGGCCGAGAGCAGCAACGAACCGCGGCTGGCCGATTTCCTCGCCGGCCGCGAAGAGGAGGAAGAGAATGTCGCCTAAAGGTCGGGAGATCCGCGTCGGCCTGGTGATCCTCGCCGCGATGGTGGTCCTGGCGGCGGGGATCTTCCTGATCGGCTCGAAAAACAACCTCTTCTCGCGCAAGACCCGCTACTACGTCGAGTTCAACTCGGTCTCCGGGCTCAAACCCGGCAGCCCGGTGCAGCTCGACGGCGTGGACGTGGGAGCGATCGAGAAGGTGGTGCTGTCCGAGAACCCGCAGAAGCAGGACATCCGGGTCTGGATCCGCGTCGAGCGCGACTACACGGGGCGCCTGCGCGGACCGGCGGACCCGAAAGCCCTGGTGGGGAACCGGCCGGCCTCGCGGGCCCGCATCAAGACGCTGGGCCTGCTGGGGGACAAGTACATCGACATCAACTCGGGCGCGGCGGAGTACCCGCCGATCCCCGAGGAGGGGGCGATCCTGGCGGCGCAGCCGACCAATGTCGACGCCCTGATCGCCTCGGGCGAGGACGTGATGGACAACGTCGTCGAGATCACCCACTCGCTCAACCGGATCCTCGGCCGCATGGAGCGCGGCGAGGGGATACTCGGCGAGCTCACCACCGACACCCCCGAGGGGAAGCGGATGATGACCTCGCTGGTCGGCGCCTCGGACAGCCTGCAGCGGATCGCCCTGACGGTCGAGAACGGCAAGGGGCCGCTCCCCCGGCTGCTCAACGACCGCGCCATGGCCGACCAGATCGCCCAGTCGCTCGACCGCTTCCAGGGCCTGCTCGACCAGGCCCAGCACGGCCCGGGGCTCCTCCCCGGCCTGCTCAACGACCCCTCCAGCCGGGCCGAGTTCAACGAAACGCTCGCCGCGCTGCACCAAGTGGCGCGGGATCTGCAGGGATTTACGGCCGATCTGGAGTCGAGCGACGCCCTGCTTCCTCGTCTCGTCAAGGACAAGGAGTATGGCCGTGAGGTCACCGAGCAGCTTCGGCAGTTCGTAAAGAATCTGAACGACGTCTCGGCGAAGCTCGACAGAGGGAACGGCACGGCCGCGCAACTGATCAACGATCCCAAGATCTACGACGCCGTCAACGACATCATCGTCGGGGTCAACCAGTCCCGGGCGTTGCGCTGGCTGATCCGCAACCGGCAGAAGAAGGGGATCGAGAAGCGCTACATCGACACGACGAAGGCGATCGAGGGAGCGGGCGGGACGCCGGAGCCGCTGGACAAGCTGCCGGAGAACCGGCCGGAGAAGAGCAAGCCTGACGCGGCGGCTCCCCCACCGCTCCTGGCCGCCCCTCCGCCAGCCGATTCGAGCACACCGCCACCTCTATGAAGGAAACTAGAGCTCGCCTATGCCATCTCATATCCTGGTGACCGGAGGAGCGGGCTTCATCGGCTCGCATCTGACGAGACGCCTGCTCGCCCGGGGGGACCGGGTGACGGTGCTCGACGACTTCAACGACTATTACGACCCCTCCCGCAAGCGGGAGAACGTGGCGCCGCTGCTCGGCCGCGACGATCTTCGGAATCAATACCGCCTGGTCGAGGGGGACATCCGGGACCAGCCGCTGGTCGACCGCCTGTTCGCGGACGGCCGCTTCGACGCCGTGATCCACCTGGCGGCGCGGGCCGGGGTGCGGCCGAGCCTGGCGGAGCCGATCCTCTACGAGGACGTCAACTGCATCGGCACCCTGCGCCTGCTCGAGGCGGCCCGCCGGCACGGGCCCGACCTCTTCCTCTTCGGCTCCTCGTCGTCGGTCTACGGGATCAACCAGAAGATCCCGTTCGCCGAGAGCGACGAGGTCAACCAGCCGATCAGCCCCTACGCCACGACCAAGCGGGCCGGGGAGCTGCTCTGCTACAACTACCATCACCTCTACGGCTTCCGCACCGCCTGTCTGCGCTTCTTTACCGTCTACGGCCCGGCGCAGCGGCCGGAGATGGCGATCCACAAGTTCACCGACCTGCTCTGGCAGGGGCGTACGGTGCCGATGTACGGGGACGGCGGCAGCCTGCGCGACTACACCTACGTCGACGATATCGTCGACGGCCTGATCGCGACCCTGGAGCTGGCGCCCGGCTTCGAGATCCTCAACCTGGGCGGGGCGGACACCACCTCCCTGCGCGATCTGATTCACTGGCTCGCTGAAGAGCTTGCCGTCGAGCCCCGGATCGAATATCTTCCGGCCCAACCTGGGGACGTGCCGATCACATACGCCGACGTTTCAAAGGCGGCGCGGCTCTTGGGGTACTCCCCGAAGGTCCCCATCCGGGAAGGCTTGCACCGTTTCGTTTCCTGGTACCGCGAGCGCGCCGAAGCGCGCAGAACCTGACAACCATTCCAAGCGAGAGCTTCAGCGATGAATATCTGCGTCATAGGTAGCGGTTACGTCGGCCTGGTGACAGGCGCCTGCCTGGCGGACTTCGGAATGAACGTGGTGGGTGTGGACAAGGATCATTCCAAGGTGGAAGCCCTCTCCCGAGGCAAGGTGCCGATCTACGAGCCCGGCCTCGATACCCTGGTCCAGAAGAACATGGCGGAGGGGCGGCTGCGCTTCACCACCGACCTCGCCCCCGCCATCGAGGAGGCCCAGGCGATCTTCATCGCCGTGGGCACGCCGCCGAAGTCGGACGGCTCGGCCGACCTCACCTTCATCCGCGAGGTGGCCGCCTCGATCGCCCAGCATCTCAACGGCTACAAGATCATCATCACCAAGAGCACGGTGCCGATCGGCACCGGCCGGATGATCGAGGCCATCGTGCGCGAAGGGGCGGGCAGCAAGCACAAGTTCGCGGTGGTCAGCAACCCCGAGTTCCTGCGCGAGGGGTCGGCCATCGAGGACTTCATGCACCCCGACCGGGTGGTGATCGGCACCCGCGACGAGCGGGCGGCCGAGATGATGCGGGACGTCTACTCGCCGCTCGACGCCGCCGACGTGCCGTTCATCGTCACCGACGTCGAGACGGCGGAGCTGATCAAGTACGCCTCTAACGGCTTCCTGGCCACCAAGATCTCGTTCATCAACGAGGTGGCGCACATCTGCGAGGCCTGGGGCGCCAACGTCGAGGTGGTCTCCAAAGGGATGGGGCTCGACAACCGGATCGGCCCCAAGTTCCTGCAGGCCGGCCCCGGCTATGGCGGCTCCTGCTTCCCCAAGGACACCCGCGCGGCGGCCCAGATCGCCCGCGACTCGGGGCTGAAGTTCCGCATCATCGAGGCGGTGCTGGAGGTCAACGAGGTCACCCAGAAGCGGATGATCGAGAAAGTCGGGCAGGCGCTCGGCGGCGGCATCGCCGGCAAGACGATCGGCTTCCTCGGCCTCTCCTTCAAGCCGAACACGGACGACATCCGCGAGTCGCCGGCGCTGCCGATCGTGCAGGCGCTGGTCGACGGCGGCGCCACCGTCCGCGCCTTCGATCCCGAGGCGATGCCGGCCTGCAAGCCGCTGTTCCCCACCCTGGTCTACACCCGCGACGCCTACGAGGCGGCCGAGGGGACGGACGCGGTAGTCATCGCCACCGAGTGGAACCAGTTCCGCAAGCTCGACCTCGACCGCCTGCGCAAGCTGGTGCGCGAGCCGCTGGTGATCGACCTGCGCAACCTCTACGAGCCGGAGACCATGGCTGCCGAGGGGTTCCGCTACGTCTCGATCGGCCGGCCCGAGGGCGTGCCGGACCTCCGGCCACAGGCCGTGGACAAGCCGGCGGCCCGCGCCGCGGGGGCGCGCTCATGAGCCGAGTGGTCATCACAGGCGGCGCCGGCTTCCTCGGCTCGCACCTCTGCGAGCGCGCGCTCGCCGAGGGGCACGAGGTGGTCTGCGTCGACAACCTGGTGACCGGCCGGCTGGAGAACCTCAAGCACCTCCTCGATCGCAACGACATCGAGTTTCTCGAGCACGACGTCACCAAGCCGTTCGAGGTGGCGGGGCCGGTCGACTACATCCTCCACTTCGCCTCGCCGGCCTCACCGATCGACTACCTGGAGCTGCCGATCCAGACCCTCAAGGTGGGCTCGCTCGGCACCCACAACAGCCTCGGCCTCGCCAAGGCCAAGGGGGCGCGCTTCTTCCTCGCCTCGACCTCCGAGGTCTACGGCGATCCCCAGGAGCATCCGCAGAAGGAGACCTACTGGGGGAACGTCAACCCGGTAGGGCCGCGCGGCGTCTACGACGAGGCGAAGCGTTTCGCCGAGGCGATGACCATGGCCTATCACCGCTACCATCAGGTCGACGTGCGGATCGTGCGGATCTTCAACACCTACGGCCCGCGCATGCGGGTGCGTGACGGCCGGGTGGTGCCCGCCTTCGTACAGCAGGCGCTGACCGGCGAGCCGATGACCGTCTTCGGCGAGGGGAAGCAGACCCGCTCCTTCTGCTACGTCGATGACCTCGTCGAGGGGATCTGGCGGCTGCTGATGAGCGACCTCCGCCAGCCGTGCAACATCGGCAACCCGCACGAGATGACGATCCTGGAGTTCGCCGAGACGATCAGGGCCGCGGTCGGCAGCTCGAGCCCGATCGTCTTCAACCCGCTGCCGGTGGACGACCCGCAGACGCGGCAGCCGGACATCACCCAGGCCCGCGAGAAGCTCGGCTGGGAGCCGAAGGTGCCGCTGGCCGAGGGCCTGCGGAGCACGATCGCTTATTTCCGCTCGGTCCTCGAGAGCCAGGGCGTTTCTGCCCCGCTTTCTACTCAATAAGACGGCGCGTGTAGAATCCACCCATGCCGAATCAGAACCCACTGAAAGCCTTGACCTACGCGCTGGGGAAGTACCCGGAGCGAGTGGAGATGGTGCCGCTCGAGCAACTGGTCACCGACAGCGCCCGGCAGAACGCCAAGCGCCCCGCCTACGTGACGCTCTCGGTGCCCGACGAGGTGGTCAAGAGCCTCAAGGGCAACCGGGACGACCGCGACCTGGTGCTGCTGGTGCGGGTGCCGAAAGAGATCCTGGAGCGCTCGGAGAGCCTGATCGTCCTCCCCGGGGAGGTGCGCTGATGTCCGCGACCGTGCATTGCGTCCGTTGCGGCCGGCCGGAAGCCCCGGCGCTCACCCGTCAGCCCTACCCCGGCAAGCTCGGGGCGGAGATCCGCGAGAAGATCTGCGCCGACTGCTGGGCCGAGTGGCAGAAGATGGAAGTCATGGTCATCAACGAGCTGCGGCTGAACTTCATGGAGCCCGCCGCCCAGGAAACCCTCAGCCGCCACATGCGGGATTTCCTCTTCTCCGGCGGGCCCGAGATCGGGAAAAATCCTGATCCCAGGTAAACTCAGATCATGAAAAGCGCCGAGATCCAAAAGCTTCTAGAGCTCCCTGTCGACGAGAGAATGGAGCTGGCTCAGATCCTTTGGGAGAGCGTCGAGCCGGAGGACGAGACCCGCTTTCTCTCGATCCCTGATTGGCAGAGACGGATTCTCGACGAACGCCTGGCCAATATCGAGCGGAATCCCAACGACGAGCAAACCTGGGAAGAGGTCAAGGCAGAGCTCTGGCCCGGATCATGAGGCTGGTCCTCCGCCTCGAGGCCAAGGTCGATCTCCGCGAAGCATTCAACTGGTACGAAGAGAGACAGCCGGGACTGGGGCGTTCATTCCGCGCCTCTGTCGAGTCGATCCTCTCGTCTATCCGCGAGCACCCCTCCATGTACCCCAGGGTTGGTCCTGCAATCCGGAGAGCCGCTACGGATCGATTTCCGTTCGGCATCTTCTACCGAATCGATGGAGAGACGATCCGAGTGATCGCGATCCTGCACAATGCCCGCAATCCCGAGCACTGGCGAGGGCGGACGTGAAGGCGGTCCCGCGCCACCTTCTCCTCCGCTTCCTGGTGCTCGTGGCGATCGTCGTCACGGGCTTCGCCGTGCTGCGCTGGACGCCGCTCGCCCAGTATCTGACCGTAGAACGGGTCTCCGCCCTGCTCACCCGGCTGCGCGAGAGCTGGTGGGCGCCGCTGGCGCTGATCGGGTCCTACGTCGTGCTCTGCCCCCTGTTCGTGCCCGCCTCGCCGATGATGATCGCCGGCGGCATGGTGTTCGGCCCGGTCCTGGGCTCGCTATACAACATCATCGGCACCTTTCTCGGCGGCTCCCTGACCTACTTCGTGGGCCGTGGGCTGGGGCATGACTTCGTGCGCCACCTGCTGGGAAACAGGCTCAGGCGGGTGGAACGGATGATCGCGCGGCGGGGGTTCTGGAGTCTGGTGGGGGTCCGCTTCCTGCCGATCCCCTATCCACTGGTCAACTACACCGCCGCCTTGGCCGGCATCCGCCCCGCCCTGTTCCTGACCACGACGGCGATCGGCCTGATCCCGGGCTGCACCGTCTTCACCTACTTCGCCTCGCTGATCCCCCGCGCGGCGAGCGGCGACCGCTCGGGCCTCCTCGTCCAGTTCGCCGCCGCCTCGGCGAGCCTGCTCCTGCTCACCTTCATCCCGCAGATCTGGACGGCGCGGAAGCGGCGGGAGCGGTATCGGGAGCTCTGCGCGCGCCGGCAGACCCGAGTTCCGGTCAGCCCTTCCCAAGCACCGCTTCGACCTCCAGCAAGTCGATGAGCAGCGCGCCACCGTTGACGAACTTCGACGGCTCGAACTCGTAGTCGCGGATCACGCGGCGGAAGACCTCCTTCAGCGCCCGCGCTCCCAGGCGGGGCTGGAGGCCGGCCTCGGTGGCGACACGGCGCACGGCCGCTGGCGAGATCGCCAAGTGGATGCCGCGGCTCTCGAAGTAGGCGCGGCTCTGGTGGAAGGCGGATTCAGGCGTCTCCAGGAAGATCCGGACCAGCTCGTCCTGCCCCAGATCCTGCAGCAGCACGACGGCGTCGAAGCGGGAGAGGAACTGCGGGCTCATCCCGTAATCGAAGAGGTCCTCGTTGCGCAGCCAGTCGCGTAGATTGAAGACCAGCTTCTCCATCACCTTCCCGCCCTCGACGACGGTGACCGGCTGCAGCGCGCCGCGGTCCTTGCCGATCGTGACCCGGTTGAAGACGGCGTCGTAGAGTCCCTCGAAGGCGCCGGCGCAGACGAAGAGGAGATCGGAGGAGTCGACCGTCCTCGCGCCGCCGCCGGCCCAGGCCGGCAGGGCGAGCGGCACCGCCTCGTTCTCGATCAGCGTCAGCAGCGCCTCCTGCGCCCGGATGCCCGCGACGTTGGGCTGGCCGCCGACATGCGAGCGAATCTTGTCCACCTCGTCCACGAACACCAGCCCCGAGGTGGCCCGGCGGAGCAGCATGTCGATCGGGGCGCTGGGCCCGAGCTGCTCGCGCGCCCGCTCGAGCAGGCGGCCGAGCACGGCCTCGCCCGGACGCCCCCGCTCCGCCTCCTCGCCGAGGACGTTGGCGTGAATGCGGATGACCGCCGAGCGGGCGGTGAGCACCGGATCCGAGGCGAGATAGGACTCGACGGCGCGCATCAGCGTCGTCTTGCCCGTGCCGGAAGAGCCGATCATCAGGATGTTGCCCACCCGCAGGCCGGCGAGCTGCTTGGAGAGGGCCACCGCCATCTCGCGGATGGCCTCGTCCTGGCCGAGGATCCGCCGGGAGATGGATTCGGCGATGGTCGCCGGATCGGGGGCGGGGGTCGTCATGAGATCAAGCCGGGAGCGGCGTTCGTCATGGGATCAGCCGTCATGGGATCAGACCCGCATCAGCACCGAGCCCCAGTGGAGGCCGGCGCCGAGGGCGGTGAAGGCGACCAGAGCCCCCTCTGGAGCGAGCCCCGCCTGGCGGGCCTCGTGAAAGGCGAGCGGCAGGGTGGCGGAGGTGGTGTTCCCGTACTTCTGGATGTTGTTGTAGACCTTGCCGTCCGGCAGCCCCAGGATCTGCTGCGCCTTCTCGTTGATGCGCAGGTTGGCCTGGTGCATGATCAGGAGGTCCAGATCCTTCGTGGTGTAGCCGCAGCGCTGGAGCACCTCCTGGGTCACCTCCGGCATGCGGGTGACGGCCAGCTTGAAGACGGCCTTGCCGTCCATCACCGGCACCGTCTCGGCGGCTTGGATCATCTCGACGCTGACGAACGGTCGGCGCGCCGAGCCGCCGCCGGGGACGTAGAGGATGTCCCGGTGGTTGCCGTCGCCGTAGAGGGCGGAGGTGAGGATGCCGCGGCCGCCGGTGCCGCTCTCTCCATCCTCGGCCCGAAAGACCATCGCGCCGGCGCCGTCGCCGAACAGCACGAGGAGATTCCGGAAGCGCGAGTTCCACTCGAAGTCCTCCGCGGAGAGCGGGCCGGGGTCGCGGCCGTGCAGCACCTCGAAGGTGCGCTCCGAGAAGGGCATCAGAGAGGTGTGGACGTCGGTGCCGACCAGCAGCACCGTGCGCGCGACACCCCCGCGGATCAACGCGTCAACCACCTGCAGGCCATAGGCGAAGCCGGCGCACTGCTGGCGGATGTCGAGCGCCGGCAGCGGCTTCAGGCCCAGCTTCTGCTGGATCAGGGTGCTGGTGCCGGGGAAGTAGTGGTCCGGGGTCATCGTGGCGCAGACCAGGTAGTCCACCTCGCCGGGGGCGATCCCGGCATCCGCGAGGGCCGCACGCGCCGCCTCGGTGCCGAGGTCGGAGGAGCCGACGCCAGGCTCGACGTAGTAACGGGTCCGGATACCGCTACGCTCGCGGATCCAGTCGTCGCTCGTCTCGATGATGCGGGAGAGCATGACGTTGTCGACCTCGAGCGGCGGGACGCAGATCCCGGTTCCCGCGAGCACGGCACGAGCTTGGTTCATCAAGGCGAAGATCTCCTGTCGGGCTCTACTGGGGAGGCCCCCCGTCCAGACGGGGAAGAAAAGGGCCGGAAGCGCCGCGGCCGTTGTACAGCACCGTCCGATCGCCGCTCTTCACGAATCGATAGACGGGGGACGGACGCTTGCCGTCGAGCCCGGAGGGCGCCTGCGTCCCGTAGATCCAGACCTCGATCGGCGGCCCGTTGGGGACCGGCGATACCTCATGGTCGATCTTCTGGGGGAGGCCGTACAGCACGCGCAGAATGCCGCGGTCGGAGCGGCGCCCGAGCAGGCCGGCCTCGCTGTAGGCGCGGTCGGCGTTGGCGGCGCGCTCGTCGAAGGTCTGGCGGATCGGGTTGTCAGGCGTGTCGGGACTGGGGTCGCGCCGCTGCCAGAACCGCTCGACGAAGGCTGCCGCCTGCTGGTCGTCCTGCAAAGTCAGGTACTCGTTGATCTCCTCAGGGGTGGCGAGGCGCGCGGCCGCTCCCACCATCCAGCCAGAGTATTCCAGCCCCAGAGCGGGGTTGATCAACTCGGCCGCCGAGCGGGGCGCCGAGGCGCTTCCACCGGCGCACCCGGCTGCGAGGAGCGCCAGCAGCAGGAGGAGCGGCGCGCGCTTGGCGATTGGGTCAATCATGGAAGTCAGTCATGGCGGCGCAGCAGGTCGAGGAACTCTTCCCGCACCGGCTTCTGGTGGAAGATGCCGCGCAGCGCCGAGGTCACCGTGAGCGCACCAGGCTTCTTGACCCCGCGCATCTCGACGCAGAGGTGTCGGGCCTCGATGACGACCATCGCCCCGAGGGGCTGCAGCTTCTGCTCCAGGTAGGTCACCACCTGCTCGGTCAGCCGCTCCTGGAGTTGCGGCCGCTTGGCGTAGAACTCCAGGATGCGGGCGAACTTCGACAGTCCGAGGATGCGCTCGCGCGGTATGTAGGCGATGTGGGCGTGGCCATAGAAGGGGACGAGGTGGTGAGCGCACATGGAGTAGAAGGGGATCTGCTGCTCCATCACCATGTGGCTGTACCCCTCCTCGTTGGGAAAGGTCGTCACCTTGGGCTCGGCCCCTTCCGCCAGCCCGCCGAACATCTCGATGTACATCTTGGCGACCCGCAGGTCGGTCTCGGCGAGATTGGGGTCCTGCAGATCCAGCCCGAGCGCCGTCAGAATCCCCCGTACGTGGTGGGCGATGGTGGCGAGCTTGCCCTGCTGCGCGTCGTCCAGCTCGGCGAGCGCGACCGGCGGCACGTGCCCAGGGACGATGACTTCGGGCTCCTGACTCATGAAATCGGCTCCTATCCCATCCCGCTGAAAGCGGTCCCCTATCCTACACCAGGGCCTGTACCAGGGCAGCCGGTAACGATTTTGCAACCGGCTCCGGGTACCGGTGCCTCGCGGGAGGCACTCGACTCCAAGGAGGAAGCGATGCCCTACAGCGTGATGATCTGGCTGGTGGACCGCGAGCATACCCCGAGCGGCCTCGAAAACCGGGAGAACCGCCACGACCCCGTGCTCACCCCCGGCGCGGCCGCGGGCGTGACGGCGGGGCCTGCCTTCGACCGCCTGAACTACGGTTTCTTCGAGGACGAGGATGACGCCAAGGCCGCCATGAAGGAGATCGCCAAGGAGCTCGAGAAGAACGCTCCGGTCAAGGTCAAGAGCGGCAGTCGCACGTTCCTGATCCCGGCCAGCCGGGTCCACTACGTCGTCTCGGAAGAGGTCACCCGCCCCAAGGACGAGCCGGAAAAGGCTTACGCGGGAGCCGGGAAGGCCCACGCCACGTTCTGAGTGCCCGGCGGCGGTCCGCCTTTTGCAGTGATCTGAAAGGAGATCCGATTCCGCGGGTCCCTTCCAATGAGGAGAACATCATGGCTTCGAAGACCGCACAAAACATCATGACCGATAGTCCGGCCGTCTGCACCCCCGACACCACCGCCCAGGACGCCGCCCGGATGATGGAAGAGAACGACTGCGGCAGCCTGCCGGTGGTCGAGGGGCGCGACTCGATGAAGCTGGTCGGGATGGTGACCGACCGCGATCTCGCGCTCCGCGTCCTGGGCCGCGGCCAGGCCCCCAGCACGCCGGTCCGCGAGGCGATGAGCAAGAACATCTCCTCGGTCAAGGTGGACGACGACCTCAACGACGTCGAGCGCGTGATGACCGGCCAGCAGGTGCGCCGCGTCCCGGTGGTCGATGGCCAGGGGCGCGTCGTCGGCATCGTCGCCCAGGCGGATCTCGCCCGCGAGCTCGGCAGCTCGAAGGAGGTTGGCCGGGTGGTGGAGAAGATCTCCCAGCCGTAGACCGATTGGGCGCGCCGCCCGCCCAGGCGGGGTGGGCGATAACACCCCGCTGGTCCCCCCGCTCCTCTATCGCTATGATGCGAGGGGCAAGGAGGGCGCCCATGCTCTACGACCTCTCGCCCATCATTCGCCCGGAGACCCCGGTCTGGCCGGGCGACACTCCGTTCCAGTCCCGGTTGAGCTGGTCGATCGCCGATGGCGCCAGCGTCAATCTCTCGGCGATCACCACCACCCCTCACCTGGGGTCACACGCCGATGCCCCGTTTCATACCGAGCCGCGCGGCGACGGGATGGCCGAGATGCCGCTCGACCGCTATCTCGGCCCCTGCCGGGTGGTGCGGGTGCCGCCGCAGCCGCTGATCGAGCCCCGCCATATCGAGGGGATCGACCTCGCCAACCCCCGGCGCCTCCTGTTCAAGAGCGAGAGCGTGCGCGACCGCCGGAGCTTTCCCGAGCGGTTCACCGCCCTCTCGCCCGAGCTCGCGGCCCTGCTGGCCGAGCGCGGCATCCTCCTGGTGGGGATGGACACCCCCTCGGTCGACCCGTTCGACAGCAAGACGCTCGACGCCCACCACGCCCTGTTCCACGGCGGCGTCGCCATCCTGGAAGGGCTGGTGCTCGACGGCGTCCCGGAGGGGATCTACGAGCTGATCGCCCTGCCGCTCCGGCTCGCCGGGCTCGACGCCTCGCCGGTGCGGGCGGTGCTGCGGACCCTCGAACCCGGCTTCACCGGCTCGGCGTGCGGATAGACGGATAGAATAGCTGCAGGATTTTGGAGGAGGGTTTTCTCATGACCGGTAAAGAATTCGTCGCGCGACTGATCGACGAGATGGACCAGCTCTTCGCGCGGCTGGGAGAGACCGAGACGCTCGAGGCGGAGTCGGAGGGGAACGTGGATGTGGTGACGCTGCTCCGCCTCGCCCTGAAGAGCGAGCTCGAAGCCAGCGAGCTCGCCGGCTTCTGGCTGCCGACCACCCCCGAGGTGGACGCCAAGATGGCCCTCGCCCTGCAGTGCGGGGACGAGATGAAGCACTACGGCATGATCAGCCAGCGCCTGGCCGAGCTCGGCGCCGACCAGACGGACTTCGATCCCCTCGCCGAGGGGCACAGCCCGCTCTACCAGTACCTGCGCGGGCTGCGCACCACGATCGAGCGCATCGCCGCCGGGCCGTTCGCCAGCGAGGCGATCGCCAAGGTGCGCAACGCCCAGTTCGTGAAGTTCTGCCTCTCGGTGGGCGACGCCGAGACCGCACGGCTCTACGACGAGACGATCCAGGTCGAGGAGATCCACCACTACCACCTCGGCAAGGAGTACCTGGAGAAGCACGCCACCAGCACTGAGCTTCAGGAGCTCGCCGCCTCCGCCGTGCGCAACACGCTGGCGATCGCCGACGAGCTGAGCAACCTGGCCGCCAAGACGACCGGCGTTCACAACATCCCAGTTTCTTAAAGAGAGGCCACGGACTTGCAGATTTCGACGATCGCCGTGCTGGGCGCCGGCACGATGGGGCGTGGCATCGCCCACGTCGCCGCCCAGGCCGGCTATGAGACTTATCTCTACGACACCAGCGCCGAGGCTCTGAAGAAGGCCGAGGCGAGCATCCACAAGAACCTCGACAAAGGGGTCGAGCTGAAGAAGGTCGACGCCGAGGTGGCGGCGCGGGCCAAGCAGGCCCTGCATCTGAACGACAACCTGGCGCAGGCGATGGAGAAGGCCGACCTGGTCATCGAGTCGGTGCCCGAGACGATCGCGCTGAAGGTCGAGGCCTTCCACGCCGCCGCCCTGCACGCCCCGAAGCACGCCCTGTTCGCCAGCAACACCTCGGCCCTCTCGATCACCGAGATGGCCGCCGCCTCGGGGCGCCCCGAGCGCTTCGCCGGCATGCACTTCTTCAACCCCGTGCACGTCATGAAGCTGATCGAGCTGATCCGCGGGCTAGAGACCTCGCAGGAGACGATCGACGCCCTGCGCGAGGTCGGCGAGCGGATGGGCAAGGAGATCGTGGTGGTCAACGAGGCGCCGGGGTTCGTCACCAGCCGCATCAACGCCCTGATCGGCAACGAGGCCTTCCGCATGCTCCAGGAGGGGGTGGCGAGCGCCCCGGACATCGACAAGGCCCTGAAGCTGGGCCTGAACCACCCGATGGGCCCGTTCGAGATGGTCGATCTGGTGGGGCTCGACGTCCGCCTGTCGATCCTCGAGTTCCTCCATCGCAGCCTGGGCGAGGCCTACCGGCCCAACCAGATCCTGATTCAGCACGTCCGCGCCGGCCGGTTGGGGCGCAAGGTCGGCCGCGGGGTCTACGACTACGATGAGAATGGGGCGCGGGTGAAGTAGGAAGGGCCTAGGCCGCCAGCTCCGCGATCCCCCGCCCCAGCCGCCGTGCCAGCTCGGGCAGCGCCGCCTCGTCCACCGAGCAGTGGGCGATGCGGAGATAGCGCGGAGCGATCGAGACCAGGCCGGTGTCGTGGCGGGCCAGCAGGTGCCGGCGGGCGGTCTCGGCGTCGATCCCCAATGCCTCGGGGATCGCCACCAGGGCGAAGCAGCCGGAGTTGAAGGGGAGCACCGTCAGGAGACCGGGGTCGACTTCGGCGAGCGCCCCCTTCAACGCCCGGTAGCGCCCCTGGAGCAGCAGCCGCACCGCTTCGATCTCGTGCTCGATCCCCTCCTTGCGCAGCGCCTGCAACAGGATCACCTGGCTCGCCGCCACCGGCGCGCAGACCCCCGAGCGCACCAGCAGCCTCACCTTGCTCTCGAGCGCGCGCGCCACTTCCGATTCCGGCTCGGCTCCGAAGGTGAGGAAGCCCACCCGCCCGCCGAAGAAGGAGAACTCCTTGGTGGCGCCGTCGACCTTGACCGCGATCAGGTTCGGGTGCGCCCCGGCGAGGTCCCAGAACGGCGACTCGCGGGGGATCTCCGGCTCGAAGACCAGGCCGGCGTAGGCGTCGTCGCAGATAACGACCAGCGGCCGGCGCTCGGCCTCGGCGAGCAGCGACTCCACCGTGGCCTGGCGCTCCGCGCGGTCGGGCGTGTAGCCACCGGGGTTCGAGGGGATGTTGAGCAGGGCGACGGCGGGCTCCCCCGGGGGCAGGCCGGCCAGGGCATCGACGAGAGCCAGGGGGTTGTAGCGCCCGTCGACGTAGGCGGGGGCGGTCAGCAGCTTCGCGCCCGTACGCATGCCGAAGGCCTGCCGGTAGTTGCCCCAGAACGGCTGCGGGACGGCGACCGCCTTGCCGGGGCCGCCGAAGAGCTCCGCCAGCAGGGAGAGACCATGGCTCAGGCCCACCGTCACCATCGGCAGACTGGACGGAGCCCCGGCGGGCGCCGACCGGCGCTGCCACTCCCGCCAGCGCCGCCGCACCTCGGGCAGCCCGGCGGCGGGCGAGCCGTGAAACGCGGCGTCCAGATCCCGCGCGCCGAGACCGCCGAAGGCCGAGGCCAGGTCCGGCGGGTGGGTCTCGTGGGCGGCCCGCGCGGGGTCTTCGGCGGCGGCGAAAGCCCGCCGCCCCAGCGGCGAGAGGGCGCGGAACAGGGCCGGAGCCTCACGCTCCAGCAGCTCGTTCACCTTCATCCCGGCCGTCATCTCCATGGGGCGAAGTATATCTCCCCCCCCATCCCGCCCTGCCCCATCTTGGCGTTCGGGACCATCTCTTGTAAGTTGACGACCGTTCACGGGGACGACACGATGCCAAAGAAGACAACCTCCCTGGTCCTCGCGCTGGCGCTCTGCAGCGCCGACCTGCATGGAGCCCGCATGCCAGAACCGATCTCCTATACCCTGCGTTTCCCCGCTCCCCAGACCCACTACGTCGAGGTCGAGGCGCTGATCCCCACCGGCGGCCACCCCGAGGTCGAGCTGACGATGGCCGTCTGGACCCCCGGCTCCTACCTCGTGCGGGAGTACGCCCGCAATGTAGAAGGGATCTCGGCCGCCACCGAACGGGGGGAGCCGCTGTCCATCGAGAAGACGGTCAAGAACCGCTGGCGCATCGGGACGCGGAAGGCTCCCCGGATCGTAGTCCGCTACCGGGTCTACTCCCGGGAGATGTCGGTGCGGACCAACTTCGTCGATACCGGCTTCGCGCTGATCAACGGCGCCCCGACGTTCCTGACCCTCGCGGGAGAGGAGCGGCGCCCCTACGACGTCCGGCTGGAGCTGCCGGCCGAGTGGAAGGTTTCGGCGAGCCCGCTCTCCCGGCTGCCTGGAAACAGCGCTGGGAACAGCGCAGAAAACAGCGCGCACGCCTACCGGGCGGAGGACTTCGACGACCTGATCGACTCGCCCATCTACGCCGGCAACGCGCGGATCCACCCGTTCGAGGTCGCGGGCAAGGCTCACCTCCTGGTCAACGAAGGGGAGGATTCGGTGTGGGACGGCCCCCGCTCGGCGGCCGACGCGGAGAAGATCGTGCGCGGGCAGGCCGCCTTCTGGGGGGTGGCCCCATACCCGCGCTACGTGTTCTTCAACCTCCTCACCGAGAGCGGCGGCGGGCTCGAGCACAAGAACGCCTGCACCCTGATGAGCAGCCGCTGGCGCACCCGCACCCGCGAGGGGTACCTCGAATGGCTGGGGCTGGTCAGCCACGAGCTGTTCCACGCCTGGAACGGCAAGCGTCTCCGCCCGATCGAGCTCGGGCCGTTCGACTACGAGCGGGAGGTCTATACCCGCGGCCTCTGGGTCGTCGAGGGGTTCACCTCTTACTACGGTGACCTCCTGGTGCACCGGACGGGCTTCTCCACCGTCAAGGAGTACCTGAAGAACCTCGGCAAGGCCATCGAGACCTTGCAGACCACCCCGGGCCGCCGGGTCCAGCCGCTCGACGAGTCCTCCTTCGACGCCTGGATCAAGTTCTACCGGCGGGACGAGAACACCCCCAACAGCGGGGTCAGCTACTACACCAAGGGGGAGGTCGTCGCCTTCCTGCTCGACGCCAGGATCCGCCGCGCCACTGGCGGCCGGCGGAGCCTCGACGATGCCATGCGCCTCGCCTTCCAGCGCTATTCGGGGGAGCGCGGCTTCCGCCCCGAGGAGATCCGGCGGACGTTCGAGGAGGTGGCGGGGGTCGATCTCGGCGCCTGGCTGCACCGCGCCGTCGACACGGTCGAGGAGCTCGACTACCAGGAAGCGCTCGACTGGTACGGGCTGCGCTTCGCCGCCGACGACGAGAAGAAGGACGGCGAGCCGCAGGAGCTGCCGGCCGGCTGGCTGGGGCTGGAGGCGGTGGTCCAGGACGGCCGGCTCACCGTGAGCGTGGTGAAGCGCGAGACCCCCGCCTACGAGGCCGGGGTGAACGTGGGGGACGAGATCCTCGCCATCGACGACTACCGGGTGCCGCCCGAAGGGATGGAGGGGAGGCTGAAGTTCTATCGCCCGGGCGAGAAGGCATCCCTGCTGGTGGCCCGGCGAGACCGGCTGGTGCGCCTGCCCATCACCTTCGGGGAGAAGCCCAAGGCCCGCTGGAAGCTGGAGGCGCGCCCCGACGCCACGGCGGAACAGAAGGCCCACTTGGCGGCTTGGCTGACCGGCAAGGCGGTCGCCGTGGAGAAGAAGGAAGAGAAGACGCCGGCGACGGTCTCACGGTGACTCAGGCGGGGGCGGGCTCGAAGCTCCACGTCTTCACCTCCCACGTCCCCCCCTCGATCGCGACGGCGCCGATGTATCTCTCCGCCGGGAGGAGGTGGTGGAAGAACCAGCGGGCGGCCCGCTCGGAGTCTCCTTCGAGGGTGAGCATGCGCGGCGGATCACCCGGGGCGAGGGTGACGTCGAAAGAGTCGAGCGGCGCCGCGAGCCCCTCCCCCACCGCCTTGAGGTAGGCCTCCTTCCGCGTCCAGCAGTTGAAGAAGGTCTCCTCCTTGCGCGCGCCCGGAATCCCCCGCAGGACCTGCCGCTCGCTCTCCGAGAAGAAGCGCTCGGAGATCTGCTCGCAGTCCGGCATCGGCCGCAGATACTCGACGTCCACCCCGATCTCGGGGCCGATCACGAAACCGGCCAGGGCCAGCTCGTCGGAGTTCGAGAGGTTGAACTGCAGCCCGCCGGCGTCGAGCGGCGGCTCCAGGAAAGGCTTGCCGCGGTGGCCGTAGCGGAATCGGATCGCCTCCGGCCGCCCGCCCACGTATGCTGCCAGCAATGTCCGCAGGGCACCCCGCCCCACCGTGTACTGCCGGCGGTGCTTCTCGAAACGGAAGCGGCCGGCGCGCTCCCGCTCGTCGGGAGACAGGAGCCGCTCCAGCCGCTCGACGGTCGCGACAGGCGGATCGAGCCGGATCGACCAGACATGGATCTCGCCCGGCCCCAGACCCAGGGGCGAGACGGGCGAGCGTGGAGGAAAACCGGTCACCAGGCGCGCGGAAGTGCCGTGGTGGAGAGCTCCGCGAGGTCTCGCGTTACGGACTCGAGGACGAGGTCCTTGCCACTACCGTTGATGAAGAAGTGGTCCCCCGGCAGCATCCGCATCCGGAAGCGGCCGGTAGTGTGCTCTTTCCAGGCCTCGACGTCCTCACGGGTGACGTCCTCGTCGCCAAGCCCGCCGAAGGCGGAGATCCCGGCCTGGAGAGGCTCCTCCTGGACATATTCGTAGGTCTCGTTGACGCAGAAGTCGGTCCGCAGGAGGGGGATGATCAGCCGCATCAGCTCTTCGTGCTGGAGCACCTCTTCCGGCGTGCCGTTGAGCTCCCGCAGCTTGGCGATGAACTCCGGCTCGGGGAGCGCATGGATGGGCTCCTCGCGGGCCGGCAGCTGCGGCGCGCGGCGGCCCGAGACGAAGAGGTGCAGCGGCTGGGCCTGCCCCCGCCGGCGCAGCTCCCGCGCCAGCTCGAAGGAGATCGCGGCCCCCATGCTGTGGCCGAAAAAGACGAAGGGGAGGGTCAGATGGGGAGCGATGGCATCGGCGATCGCCCGCACCATCGGCACCAGATGATCGAAAGAGGGCTCGCGCAGCCGGTTCTCCCGGCCGGGGATCTGCACCGGGCAGACCTCGACATCACCCGGCAACAAGGCGCCCCACCCCCGGTAGATCGAGGCGCCGCCTCCCGCGTAGGGGAAGCAGAACATGCGCATCCTGGCACGTGGGTTCACATCGCGGTAGGCCAGCCACCGATCCGCGGGATTGGCGCTCGGTCTCAAGGTCAGTTGGCTTCCTGACCGCTCTGCCGCTCGCGCTCCATCTCTTCCATCTTCTTGCGCAGCGAGAGCGGGCGCATGTCCGTCCAGATCTCCTTGATGTGGTCCAGGCACTCCTGCTTGGTGCCGGACTTGCCGACGTCGTTCCAGCCGAGAGCGTTCTCGCGGTGGGCCGGCCAGATCGAATACTGCTCTTCGTGGTTCACTACCACTTTGTAGATGGTGTTGTCTTCTCTGTCTTCCCAGCTCATCGGGTGGCCTCCTCTGATTCGGTGATTCTCTTCCAGCCGGCAAAGGATATCCCGGCCGGCGGGAACCGTTCCTCTTCCTAAGTGCGGGAAACGCCGCAGGCGTGACACCCTGCCCCGGAAGGGTCTTAAAGCTTACCAGCTTCCAATCAGCCGGTCACCCTTCCCCGGCCTGCCGCGCCCGCGCTCTGCCGAGGACCGCGACGAGGGCGTCGACGTCCTCCGGCCCCGTCCTGTAATTGGTGATGCAGGCCCGCAGGGCAGGCCCCCCCTCCCCCAGCGCCACGGTGCTGAGCCAGGCCTCGCCCGAGCCCACCACATCCGCGGCGACCGCTTCGAGGAAGGGCGCCGAACGCCCCTCCCTGCCGGAGTCGACGAAGCAGACCACGGGGAGCGGCGTGTCGTTGACGATCGCCCACCCCTCCGCCCGGAGCCGTTCGCGAAGGCGCTCCCCCATCGCCGTCTGCCGGCGGATCGCCTCCTCATACCCCGACCAGCCGGCGACCGCCAGCGAGAGGAAGAGCTTGAGGCCGATGAACCGGCGGGACCACTGCATGGAGTGGGCGTAGGGGTCCGCCACCGGCAGGACCGACCCGTCGCGCGGCATGTAGCCGGTCGCCACCCGGAAGGTCCGTTCGAGAATCCCCAGGTGGCGGGTGAAATACATCCCGGCGCCCATCGGCACCGAGAGCCACTTGTGGGCATCGAAGGTGATCGAGTCGGCGCGGGCGGTGCCGGCGAGGACCGGCCGCAGCTCCGGCACCAGCGCCGCGCCGCCGCCCCACGCCGCGTCGACGTGGAGCCAGAGACCCGCCTCGTCCGCCACCTGGGCGAGCTCTTCGACCGGATCGATCGCGCCCGCGCTGGTCGACCCCACGGTGGCGACCACCAGGAACGGCGAGTTGCCCGCGGCGCGGTCCTCCTCGATGCGGGCCATCAGGTCCTCGGGAGACATGCGCAGAGAGGAGTCCACCCGCACCTCGCGCACCGCCTCGGTGCCGAGCCCGGAGAGGCGCGCCGCCTTGAGGAAGGAGTGGTGGGCCTCCGGCGACACGTAGAGCACCGGCTGGCTGCGCACGGCGAGCATGCCGCGGCGGCCGATCTCCGGGAAGGCACGGGTGAGCGCGGTGAGCAGCGCCGTGTGGTTCGCCTCCGCGCCCCCCGAGGTGAAAGTGCCCTCCACCCGGGCGGGGTCGAAGCCGAAGCGCTCCCCGAGGGCCCGGATCAGGTGCTGCTCGATCTCGGCCGCCATCGGGCTGTGGCTCCAGGCCGCGAGCTGCGGGTTGAAGGTGGCCACCAGGGCGTCGCCGGCGATGCTCATCGTCGTCGGCGCCGGGTTGAACAGCCCGAAGTAGCGCGGATGCGGGGTGTGGACTTGCCAGCGCCAGAGGCTCTCCACCGCAAAGTCGAACGCCTCCAGGGGGGCGACCGGCCGCTCGAAGTCGAAGGGGGCGAGCGCCCCGCGCATGGCGTCGAGATCGAGCGCCGGGGCCACCCGGGCCTCCCCCACGCCGTTGAGATAGGACTCGATCGCCTCCACCAGGCGTTGCCAGAGCTCGCCCCGGGTCTCGGCATCCAACATCAGGGCGTCCAACGTCAGCATGTCGTCTTCCTCTCCTTCCCGTCGGACCGCAGATGATAGAGCAGTAGCGTCCGGAAGGGGCCTACAATCCGTCCATGCCGTCCACCACCACGACCACCCCGGCCGTCCGCCTCGCCCCTTGCCCGCGCAACCCGAACTGCGTCTCGACCCAGGCGCCGCCCGGGCCGCAGCACATGGACCCGATCCCTTATACGGGGTCGCTCGACGCGGCGCGCGCGAAGCTGCAACAGATCCTACGCGCCTACCCGCGGACCCGGATCATGAACGACTCCGGCGAGGAGCCGCATCACCTCAAGGCGGAGTGCCGTTCGGCGTTCTTCCATTTCGTCGACGACGTCGAGTTCGTCTTCGACGACGCGGCCAAACGGATCGAGTTCCGCTCCGCCTCGCGCCTGGGCCGCAGGGACTTCGGGGTGAACCGCAAACGAATGGAGGAGATCCGCGCCGCTTTCCTGGCCGCCGGGCCTGGCCCGCGATGAGGATCTTCGCACTCCGACCGATGGGCGGGCGGAGCTCGAAATCATCCGGTACGCCGCCTGAACCCCCGCCGGTCCTGGAGACCGACCTCCTCTACGCCCCTCACGGCGAGCCGGGGCGTTTCTTCAATCCCTGGGCGCCGTTCAACAACCGGCTCGCCGACGTGCTGCGGTGGCAGCTCGGGAAGGGGAAGCAGGAGTACGACAAGAGCGCTCCGCCGCGGATTCCGGTGGTGGCGAACGACGGCGCGTATCTGAAGGACAGGGGGGCTCCCGACTCGGTGACCTGGGTGGGGCACTCGGCGTTCGCGGTCCAGGACGGCGGGGAGGTCTTCCTGACCGACCCCCACTTCGGGAAGCGGGCCCTGCTCCCCCGCCGGCTCAGCCCGCCGGGAATCCCGCTCGCCGCCGTGCCGCCGGACGCCTTCGCCGTCCTCTCCCACAACCACTATGACCACTTGGACGACTGGAGCGTCCGGCACCTGCCGGCGACGATCCCCTGGTTCGTCCCCCTGGGCCTCGCCGGGTTCTTCCGCGACCGCGGACGCCGGGTCACGGAGCTCGACTGGTGGCAGAGCGTCCGCCACGGCCGGTGGACCCTCACCTGCCTGCCCGCCCAGCACTGGTCCAACCGGTTCGGCGCTCCCCGCAACGCCAGCCTCTGGTGCGGCTGGCTCCTCGACTCCGGCACCCGGCGCTACTACTTCGCCGGGGATTCCGGCTACTTCCACGGCTTCGCGGAGATCGGGCGGCGCTTCGCCCCGATCGACGTCGCCTTCCTCCCCATCGGCGCCTATGAGCCGCGCTGGTTCATGCGCGCCCAGCACACCAACCCCGAGGAGGGGTACCAGGCGTTCCTCGATCTCGGCGCGCGGACGATGATCCCGATGCACTGGGGTTGCTTCGACCTCACGGACGAGCCGGTCGACCTCGCCCCCAGGGTGCTGGAGAAGATTCTCGCGACCCGCCCGGACCGGGACCGCGTACATACGATGGCCGTGGGGGAACGATGGGGGGGATTGGAGACGCCTGAACGGCGGGGGAGCCCTGTGGTAGAGTCGTAAACTCGCGGTTTGGGGTAGCCTCCGGGGCACGAATGAGCACGACGAGATCCTCGGCGCAGCAACAGATTCCATCCCATGCGCGGCACTCCGCGCCTGAACGGAGCCACGCGAAACGCCTCCCGGTAGCGGGCCGCCCGGTTCAGCTCGAGCTGTTCGGGCTGCGGCCGATCCCCGCGGCGGCGGCGGTGCAGCCGGCGCCGGCCGACCCGAGCGCCCTCCGGTTCCAGCTCCTCCGCCAGCTCAACCGCCTGACCGGTGGCCGGCTCCGTTCCCTGGAGCTCACCGACAACCGCCGCACTATCCTGAGCGTCCGCGCCGGCAAGCTGGGGAGCCGGGCCCCGCTCGAGCTGCGCATCCACCACTCCTTCACGGCAGCGCCCGAGGAGGTGCTGCAGGCGGTCGCCACGTTCGTCGAGAGCAAGCGGGGGAGCGACCGCGCCCGCGAGGCGCTGGTCCTCATCCGCGAGCACTTCTCCTCCCATCGCGCCACCGCCCGCATCCGCAAGGTGGTCCTCCAGCCGGTGGGGGCAGCCCTCGATCTGCGCGAGCTCTTCGCGGATCTCAACGAACGCTACTTCGAGGGGCGGCTGGCGGCGGGGATCACCTGGGGGAAGTCGGCGGTCAGCTCCCGCTGCGGGCGCCGGCGGAGCGCCAGCCTGCAGCTCGGCAGCTACTCCTACGAGGACCGGCTGATCCGGCTCCACCGCGTGCTCGACCACCCGGAGGTCCCCCGCTACGTGGTGGAGGCCGTGGTCTACCACGAGATGCTCCACGCCGACATGCCCCCCGAGATCCGCGGCGGCAAGCGGATGTTCCACACCCCCGAGTTCCGCCGCCGGGAGCGCCTCTACCGGAACCTCTCCCGGGCCGAGCGCTGGATCGGCGACAACATGCCGGCGCTGCTGCGGGCGCGAACGGCGATGTCGGCGGCGAAGAAGGCCGGGAAAACGGCGCGGCGTATCCCCCCATAAGCAAATGCACATACAGAAGTAAGCCCGGCCGCGGAATTGCAAAGCTCCTCCCTTGAAGCCAAGTCTTCCCTTGGGTCTCCGTCATGCTGGCGAGACCGACTTCAAAGGAGCCTGACATGTCGAAGATCCTGCGGTTCGTCTTTCTGACCTCGGTCTTGTGCCTGATGCTCCTCTTCCTGCCGAGCGCGCCGGCCCACGCGAGCTTCAACGCGATCTGCTACATCACCTCCGGCACCCTGCCGCCGATCCGCATGCAAGCCGATGAGGACGGCGGAGTCACCTTCTACGTCGAGACGGCGAACGGGCAGGGGCGGTTCTTCCAGATCCGCCCAGCTGGCGGGCACTGGGAGATCAGCTCCATGCACACCCTGCCGGAGGACACCGCGCTCGAGCTGGACTCCGAGGGCTATCCGATCGTCCATCAGAACTGACAGAGGCTGACAGGACTGACGGCTTTGCGGGGTGGGCGCGGAGTGCGGCCACCCTTTTTCTTGCCTCCAACCCCTTCTTCTGCAACAATTCCGCAGCGCCTTAGAAAAATTTTGTCGAACTCCGGAGTTGCAGCAAGCCCGACGTGCCGATCCTGAAGCGCGAAGTCGATCTGTTCCCCTCGCACCTGCTCGAGATATCCGCGGCGGAGCACCCATGAGGCCCCGGCGAGACCTCGTCTTCGTCTCTGCCGGTCTGGGGCTGGACGGCGGCGGTCGCGCCGCGGCCGGCCGCCTGCTGGCCGGCGGGTGCGCCGGCTTCGCCCGTGGACGGGGATTGGGCTTCCGCCTGCTGGCGCTCGAGGACGGCGGACTCCCTGACAGCGACGTGCCCGTCCGCGGTTTCGCGGGGGATCAGCGGGCGCTCGCGCTCGAAGTCTGGAAGCGGCAGTTGAGCGACCGTGGATCGGCCTACGTCTTCGACCTCCTCGGAACGGCGCGCACGCAGGCCTACCTGCCCTCCCCGCTGCGGTCACCCTACCTTGTCCAGTTGCACGGCATCGAGGTCTGGAGACCCTTGGGGTGGGATCGGGCGCGGGCGCTTGCCAAGGCGACCGTACGGTGCGCGGTATCGAGCTACACCCTCGAACGGGCCCGGCCGTTCCACCCCCAGGGTCTGGGCGGCGCGTCCGTCCTCCCTCTCGCCCTCGAGGAGCGCAGGCCCGAGGGGGCGGTGGACGCCCTCCTGCTCGGCCGCCTCGGCCGCGGCTTCTTCCTCATCGTCGGCCGGATGGACGCCCGCGAGCGCTACAAGGGGCACGACCAGCTCCTGGAAGCGTTGCGGGGGATCCCCGACGCCCGCCTGGTGGTGGCCGGCGACGGCGACGACCGCCGCCGGCTGGAGGCGAAGGCGGCGGGGCTGGAGATGGCGGACCGCGTCGTTTTCACAGGCTTCACCAGCGAGGCGACCCTGGCGGAGCTCTACCGTCGCTGTGCCGCCTTCGCGATGCCGAGCCGGGGAGAGGGGTTCGGGCTCGTCTACCTGGAGGCGATGCGGGCCGGCAAGCCGGTGCTCGCCGCCCGCGGCAGCGCCGCCGAGGAGATCGTGATCGAGGGCGTGACCGGTCTCCTGGCCGATCCCGACGATCGTGACGAGCTCCGGGGCGCGCTCGCCCGGCTGCTCGATCACCCCGGCGAGACCCGCCGGATGGGCGAGGCTGGGTTCGAGCGCTGGCGCCGGGAGTTCGGGGTCGAACGGTTCCAGGAGCGGCTGGAGCCCCTGCTGGAGAGACTGGTCGCTGGGAACGAGGGGACCGATGTGCGGCATTAACGGCATCCTCCGCCTCTCCCCGGGGGCGCCGGCGATCGACCGTGACGAGCTGCTGCGCACCCGCGATGCCATGACCTCCCGCGGGCCGGACGGCGCCGGGGCCTGGACCTCGGCGGACGGCCGGGTGGCCCTGGCCAGCCGGCGGCTGGCGATCCTCGACCTCTCGGACGCGGGAGCGCAGCCGATGGCCTCGGCGGACGGGCGCTTCCGGATCGTGATCAACGGCGAGATCTACAACTTCGCGGAGCTGCGCCGGGAGCTGGAGGCGGAGGGCGTGCGGTTCCGCTCGCGGAGCGACACCGAGGTCGTGCTCGCGCTCTACGCCCGCGACGGCGCCGCCATGCTCCCCCGGCTGCGGGGGATGTTCGGCCTGGCGATCTGGGACGATCGGGAGCAGACCCTGCTGCTGGCCCGCGATCCGCTCGGCATCAAGCCGCTCTACGTCGCGACCGCGGGGGGGTGCCTCCGCTTCGCCTCGCAGGTGAAGGCGCTGGAGCGCGGCGGCGCCATCCCGATGGAGATCGACCCCGCCGGGGTTGCCGGGTTCCTGCTCTGGGGATCGGTCCCCGAGCCGCTGACGATCCGTCGCGCGGTGCGGGCGCTCCCCGCGGGGCACTTCCTGGTGGCTCGCGACGGCCGCGCCAGCGAGCCCATACCGATCGGCGATCCCGAGGTGACCGCGATGGAGCCGGCGGCGGCGGTCGAGGATTCGGTGCGGGCGCACCTGGTCTCGGACGTGCCGGTGGCCGTCTTCCTTTCGGCGGGGCTCGATTCGGGGCTGATCGCGGCGCTCGCCCGGCGCCATCTGCCGGAGCCCCCCACCACGTTCACCCTCCGCTTCGACACCCTGGAGGGGACCCCTCAGGACGAGGCGCCGCTGGCCGCCGAGGTGGCGCGGCGGCTGGGCACCCGCCACATCGAGCGCCGGATGGGCCGAGCCGACTGCGCGGACCTCTGGACGGGCGCGCTCGCCGCCATGGACCAGCCGAGCATCGACGGCTTCAACACCTACCTGGTCAGCCGGGCGGCCCACGAGGCCGGGCTCAAGGTGGTGCTCTCCGGGCTGGGCGGCGACGAGATTTTCGGCAGCTACCCCTCGTTTGCCGACGTCCCCCGGCTGGAACGGGCGGCATGCCGGATGGGGAGGCTCCCCGGAATGGGCGCGCTCTGGCCCGCCGCCGCCAGGGCCCTCGCGGCGGACCGCCCGAAGCTCGCCGGGCTGATCCGTCACGGCAAGACCCTCCCCGGGGCCTATTTCCTCCGCCGGGGTCTGTTCCTCCCTGAGGAGCTTCCTGGATTGATCGGCCGCGACGCCGCCGCCGAGGGGCTCCGGCGCTACGACCCGGTGGCGGACGCGGCCCGGGCGCTCGCCGCGGGCGACGGCCACGTCGCGGACGGCTGGACGGCCGTCCACGTCCTGGAGACCGCCCGCTACATGCGCAACCAGCTCCTGCGCGACTCCGACTGGGCCTCGATGGCTTGGTCGGTCGAGCTGCGGGTGCCGCTGGTGGACGCCTGGCTGCGCGAGCGTCTCGCCAGGAACCGCTTCGAGCCCGCCCGCAGCGCGGGGAAGGCGGCGCTCGTCCGGCTGGCGGCCCCCGAGCTGCCGGAGGCGGTCCTGACACGGCCGAAGTCGGGGTTCTACATCCCGGTCGCCGAGTGGATGCGCCCGGAGCTGGCGGCCAAACGGCCGGGCGAACGGTCGCGGTGGCTGGCGTTGCGGGTGCTGGAGGAGTTCGGAGTGGCGGCGCGATGAGCGCCGAGGCGGGGTTCGTCCCGGCGCGTCCCATCCGCGATCGGATCGCCACCTGGACCCGGATCCTCTCCGCCTACTTCACGGCCCAGACCCTCACCCAGCTGACCGGGATCGCGGCCGGACTCCTGTTCGTCAACTTGATGCCGGTGCGCGAGTTCGCGCTCTACACGCTGGCCTTCTCGGTGATCACCTTCTTCAACTTCGTCTCGGACCTGGGGAGCACCACCTCGCTGGTCTACTTCTTCCACCAGGCGCGCAAGGAGGAGGGGGACTTCCGGCCCTACCTCGCGGCGGTGCTGTCGCTGCGCCGGGTGGCGTTCCTGCTCGGCGCGGTGGCCGTCGTCGCCGCCTTCCCGAGCACGGCCGGCGCCAAGGGGTTCGGGCTGCGGGAGTCGCTGCTGGCGACCGGCGGCATCCTGCTCTGCGTCTGGTTCCAGATCGGCGCCTCGCTGCGCGTGCTCGCCCTGCGGCTCGCGGACCGCTACGGCCTCTCCTACCGGGCGGAGATAGCCGGCGGGGCGGCGCGCCTGCTGCTGGCCGCGGCCCTGGTCGCCGCTGGCCGGCTCGAGGCCTGGCTGGGAGTTCTCACCTCGGCCGCGGCCGCGGCGCTGGTGTTCTCCCTCGCCCGGCCGGTCTTCGCGGCGGCGGCCCCGGTCGACCTCGGCGCCTACCGGCGCAAGGTCCTCCGCTATCTCCTCCCGACGCTGCCGAGCGCGCTCTATTTCGCCGTTCAGGGGCCGCTCACCATCTGGCTGGCGGCGACCTTCGGCGGCACCCGCAACATCGCCGAGGTGGGGGCCCTGGGGCGTCTCGGGCTGCTGGTGGGGATCTTCTCCAGCCTCACCGGCGTCGTCTTCCTGCCGCGCCTGGCGAGGATCACCGACGAGCGGCTCTACCGCCGGCGCTTCCTCCAGTTCGGCGCCGCCTTGGCCGCCGTGGCGCTGGCGATGCTCGCCGCCGCCGCGATCGCCCCCGGCCTCTTCCTCCTCCTGCTGGGGAAGCACTACTCCGGCCTCCACCGCGAGCTGCTGCTGGTGGTCGGCGGAGCGGCCTTCAGCCTGCTCGACGGCTACGCGGTGAGCGTCAACCTCGCCCGCTCGTGGACCCGCTGGCAGGGGTTGGCGGTGGGGAGCCTGATCGCCGTCCAGGCGGGGCTGATGGCGTTTCTGCCGCTGTCCACCACCGCCGGGATCCTCTCCTTCAACGTGCTGGGCGGCGCCGCGGCCCTGGCGGGCCAGCTCGCCATCCTGGCGGTCGGCTTCACCCGGCCGGCGTGGGTGCACTGGAAGTGAGGGTCGTCCACGTGACCCCGACCTATTTCGCTCCCGAATCGGCGCTCGGCGGCGGCGAGCGCTTCGCCGAGGAGCTGGCGCGCGCCATGGCCGCGCGGGCCGAGGTCAAGCTGGTCAGCTTCGGTCCCCGGGCGCTGCGGGAGAGTCCGCGGCCGGGCTACGAGCGGGTGATCCTGGAGAGCTGGACCCGCGACCGCGTGACACCGTTCGCGCCAGGCCTGCTCCAGGAGCTGCGCGGGGCGGACGTCGTCCACTGCCACCAGTTCTTCGTCCTCCCCACCTTCCTCGCCGCCCTCTTTGGCCGTCTGCGGGGGAGCCGGGTCTTCGTCTCCGACCTCGGCGGCGGCGGCTGGACGCCGGCCTACCAGATCGACCAGACCCGCTGGATCGCGGCCCACCTGCCGATCTCGGAGTATGCCGCGCGCGCCCTCCCCGGCCGCAACCGCCGGCACCGGGTGATCTACGGCGGGGTGGACCTCGCGCGGTATCCGATGCGCCCCGAGCTGGCGCACGACGGCTCCGCCGTCTTCCTCGGCCGCGTCCTGCCGCACAAGGGGATTCATTTCCTGATCGAAGGGCTGCCGGCGGGGGTCCCTCTGCACGTGCTCGGCCCGGCGGTGGACTCAGGCTACCTGGAGCGCCTGCGCGAGCTGGCGCGGGGGAAGGAGGTCCACTTCCACGGCGCGCTCGCCGACGCGGAGGTGGTCGAGCGGCTGGGACGGGCGATGGCGCTGGTCCATCCGACGCCGGTCGGCGCGGACGGCTCGGCGGGGGCGCACGAGCTGTTCGGCCTGGCGCTGGTGGAGGCGATGGCCCGCGGCTGCCCGGTGATCGCCTCCGACGCGGCGTCGCTCCCCGAGATCGTGACGCCGGAGGCCGACGGCCTGCTGGTGCCGCCCAACCGGCCGGAGGCGATCGGCGCGGCGATCCTGCGCCTGCGGGACGATCCGGACCTCTGGGCGCGGCTGGCGCAAGGGGCCCGGCGGACGGTGGAGCAGAGGTTCACCTGGGATAAGGTGGTGGACCGCTGCCTGGAGGCCTACGCGGGATGCGGATCCTGATCGTCAGCCACCCCGCGCTGGAGCGGGAGTCCGGCGCCGCCCAGATCGCTCTCAACCTGGCGGCGGCGCTGCGGCGGCGCGGCCACGACGCGGTCGCCTGGTCGCCCGAGCCGCTGCCGGCGGACACCCGCTGGTGGAACCTCCACCAACGGCAGCGGCGGGAGATCGAGCGCTTCGCCGCCGCCGAGGGGCCGTTCGACGTCATCGAGTCCCCCGCCGTCTCGGCGACCCGGCGGCTGGCGCGCTGCGGCTACCTGGTGGTGCGCGACGTGCAGCCGGAGCTGCTCTACCTCCGGCACGAGGTCCGGCGACAGCTCGGCGCCCGCTTCCCCCCCTCGCCGCGAACGGCGCTGCACATGGTGGGCGGCGGCCTCCTCGCCGGCGCGCTGACCGCCGGCTGGCGGCGGGCGCGGCTGATCCTCTGCCTGGGCGCCGCCGAGCGCGCCTGGATGGCCGGCGCCTTCCCGCGCTGGGAGCCCAAGCTGCGGGGCTACGTCCTCGCCCCGGCGGACGCCGAGCGGGCCGTCCTGGCCGAAGTGCGGCGATGCCGGCGGCCGGAGCCGGAGCGGCGGGGCGCCCGCTTCCTCTGGATCGGACGCTGGGTTTCCCACAAGGGGACGGCGCCCCTGCTGCGCCTCCTCGCCGAGCGCGCCGGCTCGGACGACCGTTTCACGCTGGCCGGCTGCGGGCCGGAGGCGGAGCGGGAGATGCCGGCGGAGTGGCTGCGCTCCGGGCAGGTCCGCCTGCTTCCCTCCTTCCGCCGTGACGAGCTGCCGGCGCTGCTCGCCGGGCACGACGCCGGGCTGTTCACCAGCGAGGTCGAGGGGTGGGGGCTCTGCCTCAACGAGATGCTGGAGTCGGGCCTGCCGGTGTTCGCCACCACCGCCGGCGCGGTGGCGGACCTGCGCCCCTATTTTCCCGACGCGCTGCGTCCGTTCCCGCCGCCGGAGCGGCTCGATCCCCGCCCGCCGGCCGAGGACCTGGACGCCAACGGCTATCACGCCCGCTTCAACTGGGCGGCGATCGCCCGCGCCTACGAAGAGCAGGTGCTCGCCGCCGTGTCGGAGCCCCGCTGATGCCGCGCCTACGCTCCCACGCCGAGTTCCTCCTCGCCGGCTGGCCATCCCTCTACGACGCCCTGCTGCGCCTGCGGCCGGGCCACGACCTCGACCGTCGGGTGTTCCTGCGCCTCGTCCGCCGGGGGGACGTGGTCCTCGACGTCGGCGCCAATCTGGGGATCTACACCCTCCTCTTCTCCCACCGGGTGGGCCGGAGCGGCCAGGTGCACGCCTTCGAGCCGGCCCCCCCCACCTTCCAGGCCCTCTCCCGCCACCTGGAGCGCGAGGGACGCTTCCGCAACGTGACTCTCAACAACCTCGCGGTGGGCGCGGCGGCCGGCACGGTGAGCCTCTTTCTGCCGGGGGACGACCACGGCCAGGCTTCGCTGACCCGGCAGGCCGCCGGCTCCTGGGCGGGAACGCCGGAGATCACCGAATTCACGGTGCCGATGACCACGCTGGACGCTTATGCGGCGGCGTGCGGCACCGTCCATTTCGTCAAGTGTGACGTCGAGGGGGGCGAGCTGGGCGTGCTCCAGGGCGGCGCCGGCCTGCTGGCCCGCGACCACCCTCTCCTGCACCTGGAGATCTCACACCAGTGGGCGCGGGCCTTCGGCTACGGCCCGGGGGACGTCGTGAGCTTCCTCTCCGGCCTCGGGTACTCCGCCTTCTACCATCTCCAGGAGGGCGCGCGTCTCCTTCGCGATCCGGCGGCGGAGCTGGCCGCGCTGCCGGAGGGAGGGTCGGCCAACCTCCTCTGCGCGGTCCCCGGGATCCATCGCGAACGCCTGCGGGCGATCGCGCGGGAGTCGCGGTGAAAGAGCTGGCGCGAGCAGCGCGGCGGGCGCTGCGGCTGCCCGGCCGCTGGGCCCTCGAGGGGCTGGCCGCGGGGGTGGCCCGGGCGCGCCGGGACGGCGCCGCGCCGCCGGCGGACCCGCGGTCGATCTTCGTGCTGCGCAACAACGACCTCGGCGACCTGCTGGTGGTGACCCCACTCTTCGAGGCCCTGCGGCGGCGGTTTCCGGACGCCCGGATCGCGGCTGGGGTCGGCTCCTGGAGCCTGGAGTTGCTGCGCGGGAACCCCCACCTGTCGGAGGTCCTGACGGTCGACGCGCCCTGGTTCAACAAGTACGCCGCGCGGGGAGCGCTCGGCCGCCTGCGCTGGCTGAGCCGCTCGCCGCAGGCCGCGGAGCTGGCGCGCCGGGGCTTCGAGGTGGGGATCGACGTGCTCGGCAGCGCCTGGGGCTCCCTCCTACTGCTGCGCGCCGGCATCCCCTGGCGCATGGGGGTCGAGGGGTACGCCGGCGGCCACCGGGCGGTCCAGCGAACGGTGCGCTTCCGTCCCGGCGAGCACGTGGGGCGGTCGGCCCTGCGCTTCGCCGAGCTGCTCGGCGCCACCGAGCTGCCGCCGGCGCGGCCGCAGCTCTTCCTGAGCCCGGAGGAGCAGGCGGCGGGCGAGCGCCTGTGGGGCGGTGCGTCGCCGCGCGGGGTGCGCTTGGCCGTGGGCCCCGGGGGGGGCCTGCCCGACAAATGCTGGCCGCCGGAAAGCTTCGCGGCGCTGCTCCGCCAGCTCGCGGACGTGCCCGGACTGGAGATCGCCATCGTCGGCGGTCCCCGCGAGCGGAAGCTGGCGGCGGAGCTGGCGGTGGCCTGCCCCGGCGCCCGCGTCTTCCCCGACCTGGGGCTGCGCGAGACCTTCGCCCTGATCGCGGCGGCCGACGGCGTGATCTGCAACTCCAGCCTGCTGCTGCACGTCGCCGCGGCCTTCTCCCGGCCCACCCTGGCGCTGCTCGGCCCCGCGTTCCCGTCCGCCAGAGGGCACCAGGCGCAGTGGGGGTACCCGGGAACCTGCTGGAGCCTCGGCCGCGAGGGCGGAGCACGGGGCATCGCCACCCCGGAGGAGGCGGCGCGCGCCGTGCGCGAGCACCTCCTGGGGAGGGCCGCGTGAGCGTGGAGCCGACCGTGGTGCAGATCGTGCCGGAGCTCCCCCCCGCCGCCGGCGGCGTGGCCGGGTACGCGGCGGCCCTGGCGGGTGCCCTGGAGGAGCGGACGGGCTGGACGACCCGCTTTCTCGTCCCCCATGGCCGCGATGATCAGGACCTCGCGCGGGAGCTGGCCGGGGACAGCACCCTCCTCCTGCACTACGCCAACTACGGCTACGAGCGGCGCGGCTGCCCGGAGCCCCTGATCGACGGGCTGGCGCGCTGGAAGGCTGGAAGAGCCGGGGGGCGGCTGGTCACCGTCTTCCACGAGGTCTATGCCTCGGGGCCGCCCTGGCGCAGCTCCTTCTGGCTCTCCCCCCACCAGCGCCGGCTGGCCGCCCGGCTCGCCCGGCTGAGCGACCGCCTGCTCACCCCGCTCGCGCTCTACGCCAGGCTGCTGGCGCGCCTCGCGCCCGGCATGGCGGCCGCCGTCGCGCCCGTCTTCTCAACCGTCGGCGAGCCCGACGGGACGCCGGGGGGGAGCGGCCGCGCCGCCACCATGGCCGTCTTCGGCGGCGCCGGCGCCCGCCGCCGGGCCTACGGCGAGCTGCGGCCGAGCCTGGAGGCCGCCTGCCGGGAGTTGGGGATCGCGGAGATCCTCGACATCGGGCCGGACGCCGGCGCTCCCGGCCGGGTGGACGGCGTTCCGGTGCGGGCGCTGGGCGTGTTGCCGGCGGCCGAGGTCGGCGCCCGCCTGCTGGCCGCGCGCGCCGGCTTCCTCGCCTACCCCCCGTCCTTCCTCGCCAAGTCGACCATCTTCGCCGCCTACTGCGCCCACGGCCTGGTGCCCGTCTGTGCCTGGAACCGCGCCTGGAAATCCGGCGGCGACGGCCCGGAGCCGCCGCCGTTCTGGCGTCCCGGGGCCGATCCGGACACGGTGGCCGCCGCGGCCGGCGACTGGTACCGCGGGCACTCGCTCGCCCGCCAGGCGGAGCTCTACGCCGGCCTGCTCGCGGAGGACCGGGCATGAAGGTGCTGATCTATTCGCCGGCGTTCCTCCCTCAGGTCGGAGGACTGGAGATCCAGGTCGCCGGCAGCGCCGCCGAGATGGCGCGCCGCGGGTTCGAGGTCGTCGTCGTCACCACCACGGCGGCGAGCGGGACCGACGACTTCCCGTTCCGGGTGGTCCGCCGGCCCCGCCCCGGCGAGCTGCTGCGCTGGGTCCGCTGGTGCGACGTCTTCTATCAGGCCAACGTCAGCCTGCGCGGCCTCTGGCCGCTCCTGCTGGCGCGCCGCCCCTGGGTGGTCTCCCACCATAGCTGGTACCGGCAGGCCGACGGCCGCGTCGCCTGGCAGGACCGCCTCAAGCGCCGGCTCCTCCGCCACGCCGCGGCCTCGATCGCGGTCAGCCAGGCCGTGGCCGCGGACCTCGACACCCCCTCGACGGTGATCCCCAATACCTACCGGGCCGGCCTCTTCCGGCGGCTGCCGGATACGCCGCGCAGCCGCGACCTGATCTTCCTCGGCCGGCTGGTCTCGGACAAGGGGGCCGACATCCTGCTCGAGGCGCTGGCGCTCCTGGCGGCGGCGGGGCTCACCCCGCGCCTGACCCTCGTCGGCGAGGGGCCCGAGAGACCCCGCCTCGAGGAGCAGGCGAGCCGGCTGGGCCTCGCGGACCGGATCGACTTCGCCGGCCTGCGCACCGGCGAGGAGCTGGTCCGCCTGCTCAACGAGCACCGGATCCTGGTCGTCCCCTCGCGCTACGACGAGCCCTTCGGCATCGTCGCGCTGGAGGGGATCGCCTGCGGTTGCGTGGTGGTGGGCTCCAGCGGCGGCGGTCTCCCCGAGGCGATCGGGCCGTGCGGACTGACCTTCCCCAACGGCGACGCCGCGGCCCTGGCGGGAGTCCTCGCCGGCCTCTTGCGCGATCCCCGGTCCGGCGACGGCCTGACGCGGCACGCCGCCGCTCACCTCGCCCGCCATGAGGAAACCCGGATCGGCGGCGAATACGCCGCGGTCCTCCACCGAGCCATGACAGGATACCGGCAGTGAATCTTCGCCTGCTTCTCCTCCTGGCCGGCGGCGCCGCCTCGGTCTGGGCGTTCCGCCGCTGGCGGGGGGCCGTCCAGGTCGCCATGGTGGCCCTGGTCCTCGAAGGCGCCGTCCGCAAGTGGCTGCTGGTGGAAGCCCAGGACATCATCTATTTCGTCAAGGACGCCCTGCTCCTCGCGGCCTACGGCGGCTTCCTCGCCCACCAGCGGCGGCTGCGGGATCGCTGGATCCCGCCCGCGCCCGCGCTCTACGCCACCCTGCTCCTCGCGGCGCTCTACGGCCTGCTGGAGATCTTCAATCCACAGTTGCCCAATTTCTTCGTCGGCCTGATCGGCTTCAAGTCCTACTTCCTGTATGTGCCGCTCCTGTTCGTCGTGCCGGCCGTGTTCCCCACCGACGCCGCGCTCGCCCAGGGCCTGCGGCGCTTCCTCCTGCTCTCGATCCCGGTCGGCCTGCTGGCCGTGGCGCAGTTCTTCAGCCCCGCGGACAGCATCCTGAACACCTACGCCCGCCTCTCCTACGATCCGATCTCCGCGGTGACCTTCGGCAGCTCGAGCTATGTGCGGGTCACCGGGACGTTCTCCTTCATCAGCGGCTACTCCGCCTACCTCACCGCGATCGTGATGCTCGCCCTGGCGGCGCTGGCCACCACGCGCTGGCGGTTCCGCGGCAACCTGGCGGTCTATCTCGCCCTCGGGCTGGCGATCGTCGGGATGCTGATGACCGGCTCGCGCGGCCCGGTGGTCATCATCGCCGCCCTCTTCCCGCTCTACTGGTGGCTCGCCGTGGCGCGGGAGAAGAAGAGCGGACCGGCTCTCGCCCGGCTGGTGATCGGAGTGGCCCTGCTCGCCGGCTTCGTCGGCGTCGTCGGGGGCGATGCCTTCGGCGCCTTCCGCGGCCGGACGGCCGGCTCGGGGGAGGAGGTCTACGGTCGCATCTCCCTGCCGTTCACCTCCCCCTTTTCAACCCTGCCGGACGCCGGCCTCCTCGGCTACGGCATCGGCGCCACCCATCAGGCGGCGACGGCGGTGACCAAGGACCTCATCCCCTACAGTTGGCTCAACGGCCATCTCATCGAGGTCGAGAGCGGCCGCGTGATGCTGGAGCTCGGCCCGGCCGGCTTCTTTCTCGTCTACCTCGGCCGCCTGCTGCTGGCCCTGTTCGCGTTCCGGCAGGTCTTCCGCCTGCGCACGCTCTTCCATCGCTCCATCGCGGTGGCCGGCCTGCTGGTCTTCCTCGCCGCGATCCCGGCCGGCACCGTGTTCGACGTCACCACCGGCCTGCTCTACTGGTTCTTCGGCGGCCTGCTGTTCCTGGTGATCCGGCTCGATCGCCAGCGGCTGCTGGCCGAGCGCGCCGCGAGCCGGGCCCCCTCGCCGGCCCTACCTCGCCCGGGCATCCCGCTCGGCGCTCCGCAACCGCAGCCGCAGCCCTCGCGATGAGCTCCTCGCGACAGCCGATGCTCCTGGTGACCCATCCGGGCAGGCAGCACTCGCATCAGGCGGCGCTCGCGCTGGCCGGCGCGGGGATGCTCGCCGGCTACTGGTCGGGGGTGCCGGCGGTCGCGGAGCAGGCGCGGCGGGTGCCCGCCCGCCTGCGCTCCCGGTTCGCCCGCTACGCCCCGGTGCCCCTCGACCCCGGGCGGACGCGGTGGTTCCCCTGGACCCCGGCCCTGCGGCGGCTGGGCGACACCCTGCTGCCGGCCGGCGGCGCCGCGCGGCTCGACTTCGCCGCCTGCCGCCTCTTCGACCGCTGGGTGGCGCGGGGCTTGAGCGGCAGCGGTGCGGACGCCGTGATCGCCTGCGAGATCTCGGCCCTGGCGACCTTCCGGGAGGCGCGACGGCGGGGGATCGCCACCCTGCTCGACGCGCCGTCGATCCACCACGCCGCCCAGGACCGCCTGCACGGCACCACCGATCCGCCTCGCCTCCACCGCCGGATCGTGGCGGCCAAGGACGCGGAGATCGCGCTCGCCGACCAGATCCTGACCGTCTCGGAGCTCGCCCGCCAGACCTACGTCGACGCCGGCGTGCCGCCGGAGAAGGTGCACGCGGTGCCGCTGGGAGCCGACCTCGAGCTATTCTCGCCGGACGGCGCGGACCGCGAGGGCGCGGATTTCACCTTCCTGTTCTCCGGCGCGACGATCCACCGCAAGGGGTTCGATCTGCTGCTGGCGGCGTTCGACCGGGTGCGGGCCGAGGCCCCCGCGGCCCGGCTGCGCCTGGTGGGACCCCGGGGCGACTCGGCCCACCTGCTGGACCGCCGTGGCTCCGGCGGGGTCGGCATCGACGTCCTGAGCGCAATGCCGCAGCCGGCGCTGGCGGCGGAGCTGCGGCGGGCCGACGTCCTGGTGCTGCCGTCGCGCAACGACTCCTATGGGATGGTGGTGGCGGAGGCGCTGGCCTCGGGGGTGCCGGTCCTGATCTCGGAGATGGTGGGCGCCAAGGACCTGGTGACCGAGGGGAAGACCGGCTGGATCGTGCCGGTGGGGGACGCCGCCGCGCTCGCCCGCGGGATGGCCTGGTGCGCCGCCCACCCGGACGCCGTCCGCGCGATGCGGGCGGACTGCCGCCGCGCCGCGGAGTCCGCCACCTGGCCGGCGTATCACCGGCGGCTCGTGGACCTGTTGCGGGGGGTGCTTTGAAGCTCCTCCACGTGGTCCCCACCTACCTCCCCGCCTGGCGCCATGGCGGGCCGATCCGCGCCGTCCACGGGCTGTGCCGGGCGCTGGCGGCGCGGGGGCACGAGGTGACCGTGTTCACCACCGACGTGCACGGCCGGGGGAGGCTTTCGGTGCCGCTCGGTGAGCCGGTGGCGATCGACGGCGTCGAGGTCCGCTATTTCCCGGTGCTCCCGCCCGCCCGGCTCTATCTCTCCCCGCGGCTGGGACGGGCGGCGCGCGACGAGGTCGCCCGCTTCGACGCCGTCCACCTCCACTCGGTCTTCCTCTGGCCCACCTCCGCCGCGGCGCGGGCCGCCGAGCGGGCGGACGTGCCCTACGTGCTCTCGCCGCGGGGGATGCTGGTGCCGGAGCTGATCCGCTCGCGGGGGCGCTGGCGCAAGCTCGCCTGGCTGGCTCTCGCCGAGCGCCGCACGATCGAGCGGGCGGCCGCCCTGCACGCCACGAGCGCTCTCGAAGCCGCGGACGCGGCCCGGCTGGGCTTCCCGCTCCCCCCCGCCGCCGTGGTGCCGAACGGGATCGATCCCGAGCCCTGGGACGGCGATCTGGAGGCGCTCTCGCCACCCGTCCGCGCCGTCGTCGAGGGGGCCCCCTTCCTCCTCTTCCTCGGGCGCCTCTCCTGGAAGAAGGGGCTCGACCGGCTGATCCCCGCGCTGGCGCAAATTCCCGGCGCGGTCCTGGCGGTGGCCGGCAACGACGAAGAAGGGATCGGCCCCGAGCTCGAGCGGCTCGCCCGCGGCGCCGGCAGGGCCGTCTTCCTCGGTCCCGTCCACGGCGCGGACAAGGCGGCGCTCCTCCACCGGACGGCGGCGCTCGTCCTCCCCTCGCGCTCGGAGAACTTCGGCAACGTGATCCTCGAAGCCTGGGCGGCGGGGCGGCCGGTCGCCGTCACCCCCGAGGTGGGACTGGCGGCGACGGTCCGCGAGACCGGCGCGGGGATCGTCGCGGACGGGGACCTCGGCGAGGCTCTGCGCGGCCTGCTCGCCGACCCCGCGCGGCTCGACGCCATGGGCCGGCGCGGCGCGGAGGCGGTCCGCGAGCGCTTCGGCTGGGCGCCGGTGGCGCTGGAGATGGAACAGCTCTACGCGAGGATCGCCGCTTGAAGATCGCCTTCCTCGTCGAACGCCCGACCCAGTTCGAGGCGCCGTTCTACCGCTTCGCCGCCGGCGACGCGGAGCACGAATTCCGCGTGCTGTTCACCGGCCGCGACGTCGCGGCGCCGGCCTTCGATCCGGAGCTCGGAGCCCCGGTCTCCTGGGGGATCGACCTGCTGGGCGGCTACCCTCACGAGGTCTGCCCGGCGGCGGATCCGGCGCGCTGGCTCGCGGAGCGGCTGCGGCCGGGGCGGTGCGACCTGCTGATCGCCAACGGCTACACGCAGGGGACCTACCGGCTGGGCACCCGGATCGCCCGGCGGGCCGGAGTGGCTACCGCCCTGCGCCTCGACTCGGTGCTCTGGGGCACCTCCTACTACCGCAACCTCGCCAAACGGATCCTCTTCGCTACCTATATGAAACGGACGTACGACCTCTTTCTCGGCACCGGCAGCCTGACCCTCGACTACCTCCGCGCCTTCGGCGTGCCGCGCGAGCGCACCGGGCTCTTCCCCTACGCGGTGGACGTGGAGAGCTTCGCGGAGCGCTCCCGCCTCGGGCAGCCTGAGCGCGCGGCGTACCGCGAGCGGCTCGGCGTCCCCGCCGGCGCCCGCGTCGTGCTGGGCCTCGCCAAGTTCAACCACCGGGAGGCGCCCTGGGATCTCCTGCGGGCGTTCGCCCGGATGAAAGAGGAAGACGTCTGGCTGGTGCTCGCCGGCGACGGCCCCGCCCGCGCGGCGCTCGAAGGCTTCGCCCGCGAGAAGGCGCCGGCGCGGGTGCGCTTCCCCGGCTACGTGCCCTATCCCGAGCTGCCGGCCCTCTACGCGGCGTCGGACCTGTTCGTCCATGCCGCCCGCGAGGAGCGCTGGGGGGTGTCCGTCCAGGAGGCGCTGGCCTGCGGGCTCCCCGTGGTCGCCTCCTCGCGGGTCGGCGCCGGCTACGATCTCGTCGAGGTCGGCGGCAACGGCTTCGTCTATCCGGCGGGGGACGACGGCATGCTGGCGCACCGGATCGGCGAGGCCCTCGCGCTGTCCCCCGAGCGGACGCGCGAGCGGAGCGCGGCGATCCTCGCCCGCTGGGACTACGCCGCCACCTGGCGCCATCTCCTGAAAGCGGGGGAGAGGGTATGCCGATGATTCCTCTCTCGGTCATCGTCACCACCCGCAACGAGGAGGCGAACGTCGAGCGCTGCCTCCAGAGCGTCCACGGCTTCGCGGACCAGATCTTCGTGCTCGACTCCGAGAGCACCGACCGCACGGTCGAGATCTCTCAAAAGTACGCCGAGATCCAGACCCTCGCCTACGACCACAGCCGGATCATCCCCTGGATCTTCCAGTGGGGGCTCGACAACCTCCCCCTGCGCAACGACTGGGTGCTGATCCTGGAGGCCGACCAGGCGGTGACCCCGGCGCTGAAGAGCGAGCTGGCGGCCCTGCTCGCGCGGCCGGACGAGGTGCGCGAGGACGGTTTCTACATCCACCGCCGGCAGATCTTCCGCGGCAAGCCGCTGCGCTTCGGCGGCTATGGCAGCAAGGTGATCCTCAAGCTCTTCCGCCGCAGCCGCTCCGGACTCGATCCGGTCGAGCAGGACACCCGCGTCTACGTGCGCGGCCCGGTCGGCCGCCTGCGCGCACCGCTGGAGGAGTGGAACCTCAAGGAGGATTCGATTCAGTTTTATCTCCAGAAGCATCTCCGCTATGCTGAGGCGTTCGCCCGGGAAGAGCTGGAGCGCCGGCGCCGCGGCCTGTCGTGGAAGGCGACGCCGCGCCTGTTCGGCACCCCGGACGAGAGAATCCTCTGGCTCAAGGACCGCTATTACCGGATGCCGCTGTTCGTGCGACCGATGCTCTACTTCCTCTACCGCTACTTCTTCCTGCTCGGCATCTTGGACGGCAAGACGGGGTTCGTCTTCCATTTCCTCCAGGCGTTCTGGTTCCGGCTGGTGGTGGACATCCGGTTGGAAGAATTGATGAAGGAGGAGGCGCCTTGAGCCGCATCCTCGGCCTCTCCGCCTACCACGCGGACGCCTCGGCGGCGGCGGTGGTGGACGGCCGGTTCGTGGCCGGCGTCGAGGAGGAGCGCTTCCGCCGGATCAAGCACTGGGCGGGGTTCCCCGAGCAGGCGGCCCGCTTCTGCCTGGAGGAGATGAACGGCGGCGATCTGAGAGGCATCACCGCGCTTGCCGTGGCCCGCCAGCCGCGCGCCTACCTGGCGCGCAAGGCCCTGCTCGCGCTCAGCCATCCGCGCAGCCTCCGCCGCGCCCTGGGCCGCGCCCGCAACCTCCGGCAGGTCGCCTCGCTGGAGGAGCGCATCGCCGCGGCCTTCGGCGGGCCGGCGCCCCCGCTCCATGCCGTCGAGCACCACTTGGCGCACGTGGCCTCGGCCTTCTTCTGCTCCCCCTTCGAGGAGGCGATGTGCCTGACGGTCGACGGCTTCGGCGACTTCGTCTCGACGATGATGGCGGTGGGCCGGGGGAACGCGGTCGAGGTTCTCGACAGGGTCCACTTCCCCCACTCGCTCGGCCTGTTCTACACCGCCGTCACCCAGTTCCTCGGCTTCCCCGGCTTCGGCGACGAGTACAAGGTGATGGGCCTCGCGGCCTACGGCGAGCCCCGATTCGCCGAGGCCCTCGGGAAGATGGTGCCGCCGCTGCCGGACGGCACCTTCGCGCTCGACCTGCGCTACTTCCGCCATCTCTCGGAGGGGGTGGACATGACCTGGGAGGACGGCTCGCCGGAGCTGGGGCTGGTCTACACCCCGGCCTTGGCCGTCCTGCTCGGTCCCCCGCGCCAGCCCGGCGAGGGGCTGGCGCAGCGCCACAAGGACCTCGCCGCTTCGCTCCAGAAGGTTTACGAGGACCGCTACTTCGCCCTCGTCCGCGCCCTCCAGCGCCGCACCGGCCTGAAGCGGCTGGCGCTCGCCGGCGGCTGCGCCATGAACTCGCTGGCCAACGGCCGGCTGTTCGACCGCACGGACATCGAGGAGGTCTACATCCAGTCCGCCGCTGGCGACGCCGGCACCTCGCTCGGCGCCGCCCTCTACGCCCACCACGCCATTCTGGGCGCGCCACGGAACGGCTTCGTCATGGAGCACTCCTACTGGGGACCCGCCTACGGCGAGGAGGCGTGCCGCCGGGCGATCGCCGAGGCGATCCCCGGCTCCGAGGGGCGGGACGGCGCCTGGGGGGAGATCGAAATCGAGGCCGTCCGCGACGGGGAGCGGCTGGCGGACGAGACGGCCGAGGCGATCGCCCGCGGCGACGTGATCGGCTGGTACCAGGGGCGCTCGGAGTGGGGGCCGCGCGCGCTCGGCAACCGCTCGATCCTGGGCGATCCGCGGCGGGCGGACATGAAGGACATCCTCAACCTGAAGATCAAGCGCCGGGAGTCGTTCCGCCCGTTCGCCCCCTCGATCCTGGAGGAGCGCACGGGCGAGTGGTTCACGATCGACTACCCCGACCCGTTCATGATCAAGGTCTACCCGATCCGGCCGGAGCAGCGGCCGCGGGTGCCGGCGGTGACCCACGCCGACGGCACCGGCCGGCTGCAGACGGTCTCGCAACGGACCAATCCCCGCTACTGGGCGCTGATCGCCGCCTTCGAGCGGCGCACCGGGGTCCCCATGGTGCTCAACACCTCCTTCAACGAGAACGAGCCGATCGTCAACACCCCGGCAGAGGCCCTCGACTGCTTCCTGCGCACCCGCATGGACAGGCTGGTGCTCGGCGACGTGGTGGTGAGGCGGAGCTGAGATGAAGAGCGGAGCTGAGATGAAAACGAGCCGCCGCGAGTTGCTGGCCATGGCCGTCCTGGCGGTCGGGCTGCGCGTGGTCCTGTTCGCGGTGGCGACGGGGCTCACCGGCACCACGTTCTCCGACTATGCCCGCGCGGCGGACGGCTATCAGTACATCGCCAATGCCCGCGCCTGGCTGGGACCCGACGCCGAGTTCGCCGCCCACCCCCTTTTCGGCCGCTTCTTTCCCGGCTATCCGCTGCTGATGGCCGGCCTCCACCTCCTGGGCATCCCCTTCGCGGCGGCGGCCCTCCTCCCCTCCTGGCTCGCCGCCGGCGCGGTGGCGGTGCTCTGCGCCCTCTATTTCAAGGACCGCCGGGTGGGCTGGGCCATGGCCGCGCTCACCCCCTCCTACGTGTTCAGCGGCTCGCTGATCTGCTCGGAGGTGATGTGCCTGCTCGGCTCGATCGCCGGGCTCCAGCTCGCCCGCAAGGACAAATCGCTGGCGGCCGGGGTGGCGTTCGGCCTCGGCGGACTGTTCCGCCCGGTAGCCGTGTTCGCCATGTTCGGCGCGGTGGCGGCGGACCTCCTGGCGGAACGGCGGCTGCGGCGCCCCACGATCCTGACGGCGGCGGCGGGCCTCACCGTGGCCGCCGGGCTGGCGGCCGTCCAGTGGCGCTTCGGCGACGCCCTGATGAGCGTGCGCCAGTACACCGGCGCGGCGGCCTACGGCGACCATCTCACGACTTGGCCCTTCAAGGCCCTGATCACCATCCCGCTTACCTCGCACGTGCCGGCCTGGAAGCTGGCCTTCGTGGCCGCGCACCTGATCGCCGTGCTCGGCGGCTGCGCCCTGGCGGTGCGGCAGTGGCTGCGGGCGGCGGGACCCGAGCGCTATCTCGCTGCCGTCGCCGGCGTCTGGCTGCTCGCCAACACCCTGTACGTGGTCTCCATCGGCGGCTTCTGGGGGTTCCACGACTTCCCCCGCTTCCTGGTGCCGGCGCTGCCCCCCCTGTTCTTCGTCTACCGCCGGATCCTGCCGGCCCGCCTGTGGGCCTGGCCCGCCTTCGGCGCGCTGTCGGTAATCCTGTCGATCGAACCCACGACGCGGCGGCTCGACCCCGCGCCGGCTCCCGCGCCCGCCGCGGAGGCGACATGGCAGATTCCTGGCGTCAGGCCGTCCGCATCCTGAGGTCCAACGGACCCGGCTTCTTCCTCCGCTTCCTGGGCTCCCGGGTAGCGACGACGGCGAGCCTCTGGCGCCGGCTGCGCCGCCTCCCCGCGTCGGCGGATTTCGGCGAGATGATCTCCCTGATGGTGGACCGCCCGCTCGGACCCGGACAGCCCGTCTTCGCCATGCAGCGTCCGGTGGAGATCGCCGGCTTCCTCTCCCGCATGTCCGCCCTGCGGCCGCGAGTGGTCGTCGAGATCGGCACCGCCTCGGGCGGCACGCTCTTCCTGCTTGCCCGCGCCGCGGCTCCCGACGCCCTCCTGGTGAGCCTGGACCTGCCGGGCGGCTCCTTCGGCGGCGGCTATCAGGCCTGGCGCAAGCCGCTCTACCGCTCCTTCGCGCGGGACGATCAGCGCATCGTCCTCCTGCGCGGCGACTCCCACGATCCAGCCATGGCGGCGCGGCTCCGCAAGCTCCTCGGCGGCCGTCCCATCGACGTGCTGTTCATCGACGGCGACCACCGCTACGAGGGGGTGAAGGCGGACTTCGAGGCCTACTCCCCTCTCGTGCGCCCGGGCGGCCTCGTCGCCTTCCACGACATCATGCCCGATCCCGGCCAGGAGGGGATGGAGGTGAGCCGCTTCTGGAAAGAGGTCTCCACCCGTCTCCCCTCGGCCGAGCTGATCGAGAGCCCGGACCAGCAGGGGTACGGCATCGGCGTGCTCACCATGGACGGGCCGTGAGGGAGCGGCTGGACCTCGAGCGCGTGGCGCTGCTGCTCACCGCGACCGTCAAGGTCAATCGCGCCGTGCCCGGGGTGACCGCCCCCACCTCCGAGGAACGGGAGGCGGAGTACGCCGAGAACCTGCGCTACCAGCTCCACCACCATCCGCGCGTCCGCCGGATCGTCCTCGCCGAGAACTCCGGCTGGCCGCTCGACCGTTTCCGCGCGGTGGCCCGCGACAACCCCCTGGGCAAGGAGGTCGAGCTGGTGCAGCTCGACTGCAACGACTTCCCCGGCCGCCTCGGTAAAGGCTACGGCGAGTCGCTCCTGATCGACCGCGCCCTGGCCGCCTCGCGCCTGCTCGCCGAAGCGGGCTACGTGGCCAAGCTCACCGGCCGGCAGAGGATCGCCAACCTCACCGGCCTGCTCGCGCGCGTCCCCGCCGACGTCCGCTTCCTCTGCGACCTGCGCGACCACGGCTTCTACGAGCGGTTCGGCCTGCCCGCCGCGGGCCGGTACTGCGACACCCGGTTCTTTCTCTTTACCCCCCCGTTCTTCGACGCGCACCTGCGCCGGCTTCACGAGGGGGCCGCCGCCAGGGAAGGGGAGCTCAACCTGGAAGCGGCCTACTACGAGATCGCCAAGAGCCTCGAGACGGAGCCGGGGGTGCTCTGCCGGTTCCCGGCCGAGCCGCGCTACCGGGGCCGGGCGGGGCACTGGCACAAGGACTATGGCGGTCCGCGCGAGCGGATCAAGCAGACGGTGCGCGCGGTGGCGCGGCGGCTCCTGCCTCAGTGGCGCTTCTGAGCAGGCCGGACGACACCAGAAAGCGGGCGAGCGCCTCGGCCGTCACCTCGTAGCCCGCGGGATTGCAATGGGGGTCCCGCGGCAGGAGGTGGAACGGGCCGCGCGCCGCGTTGGCCCGGAAAGTGTCGATCAACGGGCAGAAGGGGATGCCGAGGCCGGCGGCCCTCCCCCGCAGGCGGCGCTCCAGGGCGTAGCGGTCGTACCGCCCGGGGGGCAGCTCGAGACGCTTCTCGGTATCCCGGATAAAGGGCTCCCAGACCTCCGCGACGGCGGGATGGGAGTAGAAGAAGAAGCGGGCGCCGCCGCTCCGGGCGGTGCCGTCCATCGCGGCGAGCAGAGCGTCGAACAGCTTCCAGTCGATCGCCTCCAGCCGCTCGGGAGCGTAGTAGAAATCGGGGGCGATCCCGAGCAGGTTGCGGCGCTCCCAGCCACCGAGGCGGGCGCGCAGGACGGTGATCCGCGGCTGGAGCAGGCGATAGAAGGCCGACCGCTGGAGCCATTGCCGCGGCCCGCCACCGCCGCCGGCCACCGCGGCCGGGAGCCCCGCCGGAGGGGGCTCCAGGGTCAGCACGCCGCCGGCCCCGAGCACGAAGCGGGGCTTGGGCAGCCCGTAGGCCTCGCGCGAGGCGTTGCCGCCGAAATCGTTGTCGCACAAGGTGTAGGCGACCACGTCGGGACGGTAGAGGGGGATCAGGCGCCGCATCAGGAGCAGTTCCTGGTCCGTGGAGTACCCCTCGACGCCGGCGTTCAGCACCTCGACGCTGCGGCCCGTCCGGCGCAGCAGGCGCTCCAGATCGGCGTGGACGGCACGGTCCGGGGGCACCCCCCGGCCGGCGACCGTCGAATCCCCGAAGAGCAGAATCCGGATCACTCCCGGGGGCTTCGGCCGCCGCGCCCCCGCGGGCGTGATGCCGTCCGGATTCGTCCGGTAGCGCACCAGCCACCCCTGCTCGGCCCGGGTGGTGACGTCGAGATTCGGCCGCTGCATCCAGCCCAGCTCGGAATCCGGACTCCAGTCCGCGCTGGCGTCGCGCTGCCGCCAGAGATTCCCGGGCACGAAGAAACGGACCGCCAGCTCGAGCAGGCCGAAGGTCAGCAGGCAGGTGGCCAGGACCATGACGGCCCTCGCGGCGGCGCGGCGGAGGCGCGATCCCGTGGGTGAGCTCATTCGCGCGCCGATTCTACTCTCCCGGCAGGAGTCTAGTATGCTCACGGACGCTGTCGAGCGCCTGCCGGACCGTCCCGCAACCAACCCGTGAGGAAGCGCCGCATGCTGCGCATCGCCGTCATCGGCGCGGGCCACTGGGGCCCCAACCTGATCCGCAACTTCCACAACCACACGACCAGCGAGGTCGTCTGGGTGATCGACCGCGACGAGGCCCGGCTGAAGCTCGCCGAGAGCCGGTATCCGGGAATCAGGATCGCCACCGATCCGGCCGCCGTCTTCGCCGACCCCGAGGTCGACGCGGTGGTGATCTCCACCCCCACGATCACGCATTACGAGCTCGCCTCGGCGGCGCTCGCGGCGGGCAAGCACGCGCTGGTCGAAAAGCCGGTCGCCGCCAGCGCCGCGGAGGCCGACGCGCTGTGCGACCTCGCCGAGCAACGCGGCCTCATCCTCATGGTCGGCCAGGTCTTCCTGTTCAACGCCGCCATCCGCCGGGTCCGCGAATATCTCGTCCAGGGGAGGCTCGGACGGCTCTTCTACATCTCGATGGTCCGCACCAACCTCGGTCCGATCCGCATGGACGTCAACGCCGCCTGGGACCTCGCGGCGCACGACATCGCGATCGCCAACGACTGGCTCGGCGCCATCCCCCTCCAGGCCGCCGCCCAGGGGGGCTCCTGGATCAACGAAGGCATCGAGGATGCCGTCTTCGCCAACCTCTGGTATTCGGGGGGCGTCATGGTCAGCCTCCACGTTTCCTGGCTCAGCCCGAGAAAGGTCCGCGACATCACGATCGTGGGTGAAAAAGGGATGCTGACGTTCGACGACATGAATCTCGCCGAGCCCCTGCGGCTCTACGACAAGCAGGTGACCGATCAGCTCACGCCGGCCGGCTTCGTCGACACCTTCGCCTCGTTCCGCACCAGCATCCACGAAGGGGACATCCAGATCCCCAAGGTGGCGGCCGGCGAGCCGCTCAAGGCCGAGTGCGATCACTTTTTAGACTGTGTGGCGAGCGGCAGGGCACCGATCTCCGGCGGCCGCAGCGGCGCCGGCGCGGTGCGCGTGCTCGACGCCCTCTCCCGTTCGCTGCGCAACGACGGCCGAAAGGAGACCGTATGAGCCACGAGCCGATCCACCTCGTCGATCTAAAGGCCCAGCACGCCGAGGTCGCCGACGAGATTGCGCAGGGCTTCGCGAAAGTGATCGCGGACACCGCCTTCGTCCTCGGCCCCCAGGTGCGCGAGTTCGAGGAGGCGTTCGCCCGCTTCTGCGGCCTCCCCCACTGCATCGGCGTGGCCAACGGCACGGATGCCATCGAGCTCACCGTGCGGGCGCTGGGCCTGGGCGCCGGCGACGAAGTGATCGTGCCGGCCAACACCTTCATCGCCACCGCCCTCGGCGTCGTGCGGGCGGGCGCCCGGCCGGTGATCGTGGACTGCGACGAGTATCAGCTCCTCGATCCCGCCCGCATCGAGGCCTCGATCGGACCGCGCACCCGGGCGGTGCTCCCCGTCCACCTCTTCGGTCAGATCGCCAACATGGAGGCGATCGCCGAGGTCGCCGAGATCCGCAGTCTGGCGGTGATCGAGGACGGCGCGCAGTCGCAGGGGGCGCGGCGCAACGGCAAGCCCAGCGGCGCCTTCGGGGTGGCCGCCGCGACCAGCTTCTACCCGGGCAAGAACATCGGCGCCTACGGCGACGCCGGAGCGGTCGTCACCGCGTCGGAGGAGGTCGCCGCGCATCTCCGCAAGCTGCGCAACTGGGGGAGCGAGAAGAAGTACCACCACCCCGAGATCGGCTTCAACTCCCGGCTCGACACCCTCCAGGCCGTGGTGCTCTCCGCCAAGCTGAAGCGCCTGGAAGCCTGGAACCAGGCCCGCCGCCAGGCCGCCGCCCGCTACGACCAGCTCCTCGCCGGAATCGAAGCCATCGAGCTGCCGAAGACCCTCCCCGGCAACGAGCACGTCTGGCATCTCTACGTGATCCGCGTCCAGAACCGCGACGAGGTGCTGGCCAAGCTGAACGCCGAGGGAATCGGTGCCGGCATCCACTACCCCGTCCCCCTCCACCTCCACGGCGCCCTGTCGGATCTCGGCTACCGCGAGGGGGATTTCCCCGAGGCCGAGCGCGCGGCGAAGGAGATCCTGTCGCTGCCGATGTATCCGCACATTATCGAAGCCCAGCAGCAGAGAGTGGCGGAGGTTCTGCGGAGATCCTTATGAAGATTACAATCGGCACGAGCCAGGAACACCGTTCATCGAAGGTGGTAGAGACGTTCCCAGGTCCTGAACAACACCCTTCGGAGGCCACGGGGACCGCGCCGGGTAGACCAGGGTGGTTACCCACCCTGGTCCCCCACAGACCCGTACGTGCGGGACTACCGCATACGGTTCTTCAGGTCACGGGTTCGCTACGCAACTTCAGGCCGCAACACAGATT
>DATHEF010000053.1:0-20808 GCA_035490435.1 Thermoanaerobaculia bacterium | reverse complement strand
GGTGTTTTTGTGCAGTGCGAGATTACGGGCGTGTAAGCTGCAGATGCGGCCACGCCAGAGTCGCGCAGGGCTGATGGGGTAACGCTGACAATGTTCGATGCGACGAGCATCCGCGATGAGGAGTCGGTCGAGCGCTACAGCGCCACGGCCGAATTCCGTCGTGACATGCGGGAAGCGAAGCTCGCTGTCGCCACGAGCGGTTTAAAGCGGGCGTTCGACATCGTCGTTGCGGCCTTTGGGCTGCTGCTGTTCCTGCCGCTGCTGGCGGTGGTGATGGTGGCGATCCAGATCGAGAGCCCGGGGCCGGCGATCTTCCGGCAGCGGCGGACGGGCTATCGGGGCCAGGTGTTCACCATCCTGAAGTTTCGAACGATGACGGTGGCCGAGGATGCGGGCGATGTCCGCCAGGCGACCAAGAACGACACGCGGGTGACCGCGGCGGGGGCGCTGCTGCGCAAGCTCTCCATCGACGAGCTGCCGCAGCTCTGGAACGTGCTGCGCGGCGACATGAGCCTGGTGGGGCCGCGGCCGCCGATCCCCGAGGAGGTGGCGCAGTACAAGCGCTGGCAGCGCCGCCGTCTCGCCATGAAGCCCGGCCTCACCTGCCTCTGGCAGATCAGCGGCCGCAACGACCTCGACTTCGACCGCTGGATGCAGCTCGACCTGGAGTACATCGACTCCTGGTCGCCGCTGCTCGACCTCAAGATCCTGCTGAAGACGGTGCCGGTGGTGCTGTCGGGACGGGGGGCTTCGTAGGGGTCTTACGCCCCATTACGCCGGTCTTACGCTTGTTGTATACTCGTTATGCCTATGGAAGAACCCAGGAGATTGAAATGGCGACGGCTCACGACGTAGCAGCCTACATCTTGCGCAGGAAGGGCGAGATGACCGCCATGAAGCTGGAGAAGCTGGTTTACTACTCGCAGGCATGGTCTCTCGTCTGGGATGAGGAACCGATGTTCAAGGACAGTATCCAGGCCTGGGTCAACGGCCCCGTGGTGCCGGCGCTCTACCGGCTCCACCGTGGCATGTTCAAAGTTGCGGAGTGGCCACAGGGTGATCCGGAGACGCTGACGCCCAAGCAGCGCGAGACCATCGACGCGGTCTTGAGTTACTACGGGGACAAATCCTCGCAGTGGCTCAGTGATCTGACTCATCGGGAGGCTCCCTGGATGCAGACCCGGAAAGGCTTGGAGCCGGGAGACCCGTGCAAGCGGGAGATCTCTCACGCCTCGATGGCTGAGTACTACAGCAATCCGTATTGAGCCCGCGGATTGTGGGGAAAAAGAAGCCGAGCCACCGGAAGTTCCCTTCGTCGCCCAAGGCTCCAATCACGGCACTGGAGCCAGACCCCCGCAAAGTCCCCCGCGCTGTTGCCCCCCATAGCTATCACCATCTCCGTCCGTCCTGGCGGGTCGCCAGCATGGAGCTGGCCGATCTTTATGGCTGGCACAAGGTTGACGCCGAAACGCTCCTCTCCATTCGAGCGAAGCTGGCTCATTTTGAGACCATGACCTGGAGCGAGATCCTGGTCACCGGGAAAAAGCGGAACCACTCGATCAGCGTCTCGGCCATTACTCCAGAAGCTCAGCAGCGCCTCGAGGCGATCGGACTTGGCTTGGACGAGGTCGTTTCCCTGCGCCTATCCGGAGCAGAACGCGTCTTCGGCTATCTCGACAATGGTGTCCTGGTGCTTCTGTGGTGGGATCCCAACCATCAGGTCTGCCCTATGAAGGATTAGGGCGCCGCCGCCTTCACTAGCCGCGCGCACGTCGCCTCGACCTGACGCGCCACCTCGTCCCAGTCGTACCCCGCCGCCCGCTCCAGGGCGTTGCGCTGCAGGCGCCGCCACTCCTCGTCGTCGGTCAGCAGCCGGTCGAGGGCGGCGGCCAGAGAGGCGGGCTCCGGTGGCGTGCAGATCCCCTCGACGCCGTGGCGCACCAACTCGGGGAGGGCGCTCTCGGGAGATTCGCAGTAGACCACCGGCAGCCCGGCCGCCATCGCCTCCAGGGGGAAGAGGCCGAACCCCTCGCGCTCCGAGGGCTGGACGGCGATCCGCGCCTGCCCGAGGTTGCGCCAGACCTCCTCGCTGGTCTCGACGTGGCCGCGGAAGTCGACCTGGGTCCCGATCCCCAACTCCTCCGCCAGCATGACCAGCTCCTCCTTGTGGGGGCCGTCGCCGAAGACGGTCAGCAGCGTCCCGGGGTGGCGGGGAGCGATCAGGGCGACCGCGCGCAGGAGGAGGTCCACCCGCTTGGCGCGCAGCAGGCGGCCGGCGTAGATCAGCGGCGGCACGCGCCCGGCGCGCGGGCCGTCCATCGCCGAGGCCCGCCGCACCTCGTCGACGTGGATGCCGCAGGGGACGAGCTCGACGCCCCCCCGCCGCTGGCCGGCGAGCCGCTCCTGGGTGAGGCGGCTGGTGGCCGTCACCGCCGTGCCGACCTGCCCCGTGCACCACTCGATCGCCTTGTAGACCGGCGCCTTGAGCCGCCCGACGTACCCCTTCCAGTAGTCTCCCCAGTACTCGTACCAGGTGACCAGCAGGGGCTTGCCGGCCAGCGCGCACTTCAGCGCCAGCGGGAAGATGTGGAGGTAGGGCATGTTCGCCGTCTCGACCACGTCGTAGCCGCTGACGTCGATCCGCGGCACGGTGAGGGCGAAGCGGATCGCTCCCATCGTGCTGCGCTGCCCGGCGGCGTTGTAGAGCCCGGCGAGCTCGCCGAGCGACTGCACGCCGGGGCTCGGCGAGTTGTCCGTCCGCGGCTTGCGGAAGCCGGCGAGCGTCACCTCGTGACCCCGCCGCCGGAGCGCCGCCGCCAGCTCGTGGTTGCGGCTCTCGACCCCGCCGATGAAATCCGGGTAGACCGTCTCGTAGACGAGGAGGATCTTCAAGCTACTTCCAGGGAATCAATGCCGCGATCTCGGCCGACCGGCGGTTGATCGTGGAGAGCAGCACTCCGCAGGTGAACGACAGCGCGGCGAGGGTGAACAGCGCGGCCGAGAGCACCGCCAGGGGGAGGCGCGGCACCAAGCCGGTTTGCAGGAACTCGGCGACCACCACGGCGCCGCCGGCGAGCGACAGGGCGAGGAAGAAGAGCGCCAGCAGGCCGAAGCAGGTCATCGGCTTGTAGTCGCGGAAGAAGGTCAGGATGGCGAGCAGGATGCGGTAGCCGTCCCGGTAGGTGTGGAGCTTGCTCGGGTTCTCCTTCGGGCGGGCGCGGTAGCGCACCGGCACCTCGGCCACCGGGAAGCGCTGCACCACCGCCTGCAGCGACAGCTCGGCCTCCACCTCGAACCCCTGGGCGATCAGCGGCGTCGCCTCCAGGAACCGGCGGGTGATCACCCGGTAGCCGGAGAAGAGGTCGCGCGTGCGCACGCCGAAGAGGACGCGCACCAGGAAGATGAACAGCCAGTTGCCGAACGAGTGGCCGGCGCGGAAGGCCCCCTCGTCGTAGGTGGCGAGGCGGGTGCCGATCACCATCTCCGCGCCGTCCTGGGCGGCGGCGATCAGCTTCGGCGCGTCGTCGGCCGGGTAGGTGTCGTCGCCGTCGACCATCACGAAGTACTCGGCGCCGGCGGCGTGGGCGTGGCGGAAGCCGGAGAGCAGCGCGAACCCCTTGCCGGGGCGCGGCTCGCGGATCACCTCCGCCCCGGCCGCCCGCGCCCGCTGGGAGGTCTGGTCGCGCGAGGCGTTGTCCACCACCAGGATCAGGGCATCCGGCAGGGTGGCCCGGAAATCGGCGACCACCTTGGTCACCGTGAGCTCCTCGTTGTGGCACGGGATGACCACGGCGACCGGGGCTGAGGCGAGTTTTTCAGTCAAGTCGGACCTCGTAGATCGGCAAAGATGACGCGGAATCCTACTTCAAGCCCGCCTCGTGGCCATAGACGATCCAGACCACCGTCAGCCCCCAGAGCGCGATGTTGATCAGAAAGGGCGCGTCGCGCAGGATCGCCTCGGTCGGATTGCGCTCCCCCGGGCGCTGGTACATCAGGTAGAGATAGCGGAAAATCCCGTAGAGCACCAGCGGAATGGTGAAGACGAGGTCCTGGGTGTGGTACTTCTGCACCGTTTCCGGAGCCACCGAGTAGAGCGCGTAGGAGACCACGGCCGAGGCGGTGACCACGTTGATCATCTGGTCGAGGAAGGCGGGGCTGTAATGGTCGAGCACCGGCCGCTGCCCGGAGGCCTCATGGGCGAGCAGGGTGATCTCGTGGCGGCGCTTCGAGAAGGCGAGGAAGAGCGCGAGGAAGGTGGTGCAGAGGAACAGCCACCGCGACACCCCGATCCCCGTCGCCTGGGCCCCGGCCTCGACCCGGAGCACGAAGCTGATGCCGATGCACATGACGTCGAGGATCACCATGTGCTTGAACCAGAGGGTGTAGAACACGTTGAGAACCAGGTAGGCGACCAGGATCGTCCCGAAGGGGCGGCCGAGCCAGACGGCGAGAGCGCCCGCCGCGGCGATCAGGAAGACCATGGCGGCGACCGCCGCGGGGACCCCGAGCGTGCCGGCGGCGAGCGGGCGCAGCCGCTTCAGCGGATGCCGGCGGTCCTCCTCGCGGTCGCGGAGATCGTTGATCAGATAGACGGCGCTCGACGCGCAGCAGAAGGCGGCCAGGGCGAGGACGGCCCGCAGGGTGACCTGCCGATTGAGCAGCAGCCCGCCGAAGACGAGCGGCGCGAGGACGAAGACGTTCTTGGCCCACTGTGCGGGCCGCAGGGATTGCAGGAGTGGTCGAATCACGGGGCCTATTCTATGGGAGAGGCGTTGAACCCGACGGAGAACCCAACGGAAAAGAAGGCGACCCGCGGCCTCGCCCTCGTGGCCTTCGCTGCCCTCGCGCTCTGGCTGTGGGCGGCCGTCCCCCTGGCTTGGGGTGAGCGGACGCTCTACTTCCGCGACGTCTTCACCACCCATCTGCCGGTGAAGGCGTTCGGGGCGGCCGAGCTTCGCCAGGGGCGCATCCCTGCCTTCAATCCCACCTGGGGATTGGGGCAGCCGTTCCGGGGGAACCCCAACGCGCTGCCGTTCTACCCCGGGAACCTGCTCTATCTCGCGCTCCCCTTCTGGAGCGCCTTCAATCTCCACTACGTCCTGCACTGGCTGCTCGCCGCGCTCGGCATGGCTGCCCTCGCCCGCGCCCTCGGGCAGGGGCGGGCGGCGGCGCTGGTCGCCGGGCTCACCTACGCCGGCTCGGGGTGGATCCTGACGACCTTGAGTTTCTACAACCTGCTGGCCGTCTCCGCCTGGTGGCCGTTCGTGCTCCTCGGCGCGGCGCGCGGCGGCCGGCGGGGAGTTGCTCTCGGCGGGATCGCTTGCGGCCTGGCCCTGCTGGCGGGGGAGCCGGTGACGGCCGCCCTAGGCATCGTCCCGCTGCTGCTGGTCGCCCTGCAGCGCCATGGGCCGCGCCGGGGCGCGCTGACCACGCTCGGAATCGGGCTCACCGGGCTGCTGATCGCCCTCCCCCAACTCGTGGCGACCGCCCGCATCCTCGGCTTCACCTCGCGCGGAGCGCTCGGCGTCGGGGGCGCCGGCCGCTTTCATCTCGGCCTGGCGCGGCTGCTCGAGCTGATCGTCCCCTTCCCCTTCGGCCACCCCTGGGACCTCGGCAAGGGGGGGTACTGGCCGTGGGACGAGCAGCCGGGGCTGCCGTACATCCTCACCCTGCACCTCGGGATCGTCGGCCTCTGGCTCGCCCTGGCGGGAGCACGGCGGGCGCGGGGGTGGGCGCTGCTGGCCCTCGCCGGGCTGGTCCTCGCCTGGGCCGGCGCGTTCGGCGGCGATGCCCTGGCCCTGCTCTCCCATGGGCTCGTGCGCTATCCCGAGAAGCTCCTCTTCTGGTTCGCGCTCGCTGCCTCCCTGCTCGCCGGCTGGGGGCTCGAACGGGTGCGCGAGGCGCCCCGGGCCTGGATCGGGGCCGCCCTCGGCGCCGGGGGCGCGCTGTTCCTGGCGGTCGTCGTCTTCCTGCGCGGATCTCGGATTGCCGACTGGCTGGCGGCGGGGCGGGTCGATCCGGAGCATGTGGCCGACTCCCCACAGACGCGGGTGGGGTCGTGGATCCTCGCGCTGGTCCTCGCGGCGGCGCTGCTCGGGCTCGCCGCCCTGGCCGCCCGCCGCCGGAGCGCCGCCGGGCTGGCCGCGGCCCAACTCGCCGCCCTGCTGCCGCTCGCCGGGCTGGTGATGACGGCCCCGGTCGCCGATTTCGCTCCGTCCCCCTGGCTGCCGCTCGCCGGCCCGGGAGCGGAGGTGTTGCCCGCGGGCCCCTCCGGTCCGCTCTCCGACCCCTCCTATCTGACGCTGGTCCGCATCAGCGCGTTCAACCTCGGCGCCGCCCCGGGGGTTCTCTACGGCCTGCGCTATCCGCTGGCCCACGACCTCGACGGCCTCTACTCCCCCCTCTCCGCCTCGGTGCTGCTCCATCTCCCGGCTCTGGACGGCGACGGCCGCGCCAACTGGATGCGGGCGCTGGGGGTCCAGGCGGTGGTGCTGAACGAGGCACCGGGGACGACGAAGCTCCAGTCTCTCAGCGCCGCCGAAGGCGCCAGCCGCCTGTTCGCGGTGCGCGATCCGGCCCCTCCCGTCTGGTGGCCCCGCTCCGCCGTCGCCGCCGGGAGCGCCGGCCAGGCCTTCCGCTTCGTCAGCCGCGCGCCCGATCCGGTCGCCGACGTCATCGCCGCCCGGCCGGTCGTCCACCACCCCGGCGCCCAGGTGGCGCTCCGCGCTGAGACTCCGGACGAGATCGAGATCGACGTCGCGGGCCAGGGTGGCCTGCTGGTCCTCCGCCGCGCCTTTCAGCCGCTCTACACCGCCTCCGCCGAGGGGAAGCCCCTGCCGACCCTCCCCGTGAACCTCAGCCTGCTGGGGGTCGAGGTGCCGCCGGGGACCCACCGCGTGCGGGTTGCGGTCGGGGCCGGGCCGGAGAAGTTGGCGGGCGGGGTGGCGGTGGCGGCTTTCCTGGTGGCTTTGGGGATGGCTTGGCGCCGCGATTCGGCCACGGATCAGGCTTGACGCCCGGGAGCCTTTTCCTCCACCCGGAACGGGGGGAGGTCAGGAGGGGGGCGTTGCGGAGTCCGGGACGTTTCCTTGTCTGGGGCGCCCCCTCCTGACCTCCCCCTGAAGGGGGAGGAAAAAGCCAATTCTGAGCGCCTTTGCTACTCTTCCCCCCCATGTCCGAGCCTATGTCCGAGGAGACCTCACCGGCTGAAGCGCCGGTCCCGCCCGCCGCCGAGCCCCCGCGCTGGCGCACGGCCCTCCTCTACGCCGGCCCGCTCCTGATCCTCCTCCTCGTCGCCATGCTGCCGCTGGTGCGGGGGACGGAGACCCTGATCCTGCGCGACGTGCTCAACTCCCACTTCCCCATGAAGTGGTCGCAGGCCGAGGCCCTGCGGCATGGTCACTTCCCGATCATCGACCCCTACCGGGCCGGCGGGCAGCCGCTGGCGGGCAATCTCAACGCTGCGCCGTTCTATCCGGACAACCTGCTCGTCTTCCTGGGCTCCACCTTCTGGGCGTTCAACGCCCACTTCTGGCTCCACCTGCTCCTGGCGCCGTTCGCCTTCTACTGGATGGCCCGCGCCTGGGGTCTGGGGCGGCGGTCCTCCTGGGCGGCGGCGGTCTGCTGGACGGTCTCCGGCTTCCTCCTCTCGCACCTCAACTTCTACAACCTGATCGCCGGGGTGAGCCTGGCGCCGGCACTGGTGGCCGCCTGCCTCGACCTCGTCCGCCGCCCCGAATGGCGCCCATGGTTGGCGCCGGGGATCGCCCTGCTCTGGACGCTGATGATCCTGGGCGGGGACCCGCAGACGGCCGCTCTCGCTCTGCTGCTGGCCGCCGCCGCCGTGGCACTGACCTGGCGGCAGCGGCCGGCGGGCTCGGGATGGAGCGTTCCCGTCCTGCTCGGCGCGGCGATCTTCTGCGGTTCGCTGATCGCCCTGCCGCAGATCGTCGAGTTCCTGCGCATCTTCCCGGTGTCGCTGCGCGGCTACGTGGGCTACAGCCCACAGTCGGTCACCATGTCGAGCTGGGACCCGCGGCAGGCCGCCGAGTGGCTGATCCCCTTCCTGTTCGGCCGGCCGGACGTGATCGACAAGGGCTCCTTCTGGGGGATGCAGTTCTTCACCGGCGTTCCCCCCTACTACCTCTCCCTCTACCCGGGGCTCCTGGCGCTGATGCTGATCGCCGTCTCCGGCCTCCCCCGCACCCGGCCGGCGCTCTGGGCCTGGGGCGGGATCGCCTTCGGCGCCTTCCTCTCGCTCGGCCGGTTCAACCCGGTGTCCGCGTGGCTCTTCGTGCACGCGAAGTCGCTCCGCTACCCGATCAAGTTCTGGCTGCCGGTGGCGATCGGCGCGGCGCTCCTCTGCGGCTTGGGATTCGAGCGGCTGGGCCGTGACGAGAAAGCCCGCCGGCTCTTCCGCTGGCTGCTCGCCGCGCTGGCGCTGGCGTTCGCCGGGTTCTGGGGCTTCCTCAGCTTCGCGCCGCGGCCGGCGGAGGCCTGGCTCAACTCCTTCATCCCGCGCCCGGCGGCGTTCATCGCCAACGAGCGCCTGCGCTGGGCCGGCCTCGCTTTCCTGTCGCTGATCATCCTCGCCGCGCTGGCGATCGCCCTGCGGATCTCCCGGCGCTCGTGGGCAGCAGGCGGCGCGCTGCTGATCGCGATCCACGCCGCGACGCAGCTCTGGCTCCTGCGCCCGCTCTACCCGATGGACGCGGTGCAGCCCTATCTCGTGCCGCCGCCGGCCCTGGCCTGGGTGCCGGCCGACCTTCTCGTGGTCCATCCGGACTACAACTATCTCTTCGGCCCGTCGACCCTGCGCGAGGGGCATTTCCCCGAGACCCACACCCGCTGGCTCGAGCGCCGTTCGTTCTACGAGCTCTACCCGTTCAGCGGTCCGGTCTGGGGGCTGCGCTACGAGCTGAACACCTCGCCCGAGGGGCTGGACACCTACCTCGCCCGGCGGGCGCAGACCGAGATCCAGCGCGCCAAAAACCCCGAGCGGCTGAAGCTGCTCGCCGCCTGGGGGGTGGGCCGGCTGCTGATCAACCACCCGCTCGAGCCGGTGCCGCCGCACGCCCGGCTGCTCACCCGGATCCCCAGCTTCGGCCGCGAGCTGCTGGTCTTCGAGGTGACCGATCGCGCCCCCGAGGTCGGCCTCGCCCGCCGGGTCTTCCGCGAGAAGGACATCCCCGCCATCTACAAGCGGCTGACCGCTCCCGGATTCGATCCGCGCGCCGACGCCGTCGTCTTCGGGACCGGCCCCTCGCCCTCGGTGACGGGAGGGGGCACCGCGCGGCTCCTCCGCCGCGGCCCCGAGAGCTACGACATCGCGATCGACGCCGGTCCAGGCGGCGCGCTCCTGGTGGTGCAGCGTTCCAACCTCCTCTTCGCCGCCACCATCGACGGCAAGCCGGCGGACGTCCGCACCGCCAACGCCTACCGGATCGGCATCGAGGTCCCCGCCGGACAGCACCGGGTGCGGCTGTACGTCGACCGCGCGCCGCTGCACCGGTCGCTGGCGGCGGCGCTGGTGGGGCTGCTGCTGGTGCCGGGGCTGGGGTGGTGGGGGCGGCGGATGAGGCAGGAGCGCGGCCCCGAACAGGAATCTGCCCTTGAGGAGGATCTGTTAGAGTAAGTGCCAAGGGGCTTTACTCCGCTCATTCGTTTCGCCATACTTACGCCCCTTGCGGGTTCCATGGCACATGGATTCTAAGAAAGTCGACCTAGTCATCCAGTATGCCTTGGCGGTAGCCGGCGAGGCCGAGGATTTTAGAGACCGAGAGCTCGGTCCGATCCATCTCCTCAAGTTTGTCTATCTTGCGGATCTTGCGTATGCCCGGGCAGAACGGGAGTCCTTTACCGGCGCAAGTTGGAAATTCCATAAATTTGGTCCGTGGGCGGTGGATGTCTATCAGCGAATTCAGCCGGCCATCCATTTCATTGGCGCCAGTGAACGAAGATTTTCAGCCACAGCTAACGAAGAGGGAGTCCGCTGGCGAGTGAAGGACGCGTGTCTGTCGAGAGATCTCGAGCCCAAGCTACCTTGGTCGGTAGCACGAGAAGTCAAACATGCGGTCCATCAATACGGAAGCGATACCACGGGCCTCCTGCATTTTGTGTATCGGACACCTCCGATGCTGAGGGCTGCTCCAGGAGAAGCGCTGAATCTCTTGGTAGAAGAAGCCGTGGAGTCAGAAGCGATGCAGGTCACTACGGCGGAGACGAAACTGCCGGAAATGTCGAAGACGAAGGTCAAGAAGTTGCAGGCTCTGGTTAAAGGTCGACTCGAGGAGAGGCGTCGTTTAAAGACGCTTGTCACACCAGAGCCAGCTCCTCGTTACGACGAAGTCTTCACCATGGGACAGGATTGGCTCGATGGGCTGGCGGGCGATCCTGTGACCGCGGAAAAGGGGCAGGTCCACTTCTCTGACGAAGTCTGGAAGTCTCCGGGGCGCCGTGACCCAGAAATACCCTGAGGACTCCCTACAGCATTACTGCGGCCCTTGGTGGATTCGCGCTCAAGACCAGCAAGTGCGGCGAGGGCGTCTCCTCTGGGCATTCGTCCCGCACGTGGATCAGCACCCTTTCATTTTAGTCGCTGAGGGGAGATCCGAGGCGACCGAGCATAAATCCGCCAACTACCGGTTTGAACCGCTACAAGGCGCTAGCCTTCCCGCGGGAGCCAGATTGCCCGTGGCGGGACTCCCTCACTATCAGGGTGAAGTACGGCTGGTGCTGCGCGCGAAGAGGCGTCCCGTCCTGGTTTTGAGTACCGGCGGATCGGAAGTCCCGAAGTCTCTTCGAGCCGGCGCCGCTCGGTACCAAACCAACGCTACTCTCATCGCGGCGCCCTATTACGGTGCGGATCAAGGTGGATCGAGCGGAGGTTGGAAGCCTGAATTTGTGGAAAGGATCAGGAGGTGTGAGTACCCACAATACATGTGGGACAAGCTGCCTTTGTCCGGCCGGGATGAATCTATTTTGCGGCTGGACCACTTGCAGCCGGTTGGGCGTCATGGATCAGCTTATGAGCTGACGGATTTTCAGCTGCATGAAGAGGCGCTCGGCATAGTGGATGAATACCTCTCGTGGTTCTTGACGGGAGGCCTTCCCCCGGACGGGATCGTCAACGACATCCGAGCCGTGCTCTTGGGCACCGTCTAGACGGAGTTGCCCCTGCGGCCAGCGTTCCGCGCCGCCCTGCTATAAGATACCCACCCTCACATGGCCGACAACATTCTACGCAAACGCATCCGCAAGGTCCTGATCGCCAACCGCGGCGAGATCGCCGTGCGTATCCTGCGCGGCCTGAAGGAGATGGGCATCCGCGGCGCGGTCGTCTACTCCGAGCCCGACCGCCTGGGGCTCCCCGTTCTGCTCGCCGACGAGGCGTATCCGATCGGCCCGGCGCCTTCCCGCGAGAGCTACCTGCGCGCGGAGGCGATCGTCGAGCTGGCGGTGAAGATCGGCGCCGACGCCATCCACCCAGGCTACGGCTTCCTCTCCGAGCGAGCCAGTTTCTCCCGCCTCTGCCGCGACGCCGGGATCACCTTCATCGGCCCGTCGCCCGAGGCGATCGACGCCATGGGCTCCAAGGTCGAGAGCCGGCGGCTGATGATGGCCGCCGGGGTGCCCGTCGTGCCGGGCGGCAAGGACCCGCTGCCCGACCTGGATAGCGCCGCGGCCGCCGCCGAGACGATCGGCTATCCGGTGATGCTCAAGGCCGCGGCCGGCGGCGGCGGCAAGGGGATGCGGATGATCCCCTCCGCCGCCGAGCTGCCGAGCGCCTACCGCGCCGCCCGCTCCGAGGCCGGCGCGAGCTTCGGCGACGACTCCGTCTACCTCGAGAAGTTCATCGTCGACCCCCGCCACGTCGAGATCCAGGTGATGGGCGATCTCCACGGCAAGGTCGTCTCCCTCGGCGAGCGCGAGTGCTCCCTCCAGCGCCGGCATCAGAAAGTGGTGGAGGAGGCCCCCTCGTCCGTGGTCGGCCCCGAGCTGCGCCGCCGGATGGGCGAGGCCGCCGTCAAGGCCGCCTCCGCCGTGGGCTACAGCAACGCCGGGACCTGCGAGTTCCTGCTCGACCGCGAGGGTAACTTCTACTTCCTGGAGATGAACACCCGCCTGCAGGTGGAGCACCCGGTCACCGAGCTGGTCACCGGCATCGACCTCGTGCAGGCGCAGATCCGGGTCGCCGAAGGGGAGCCGCTCGGCCCCGAGTTCGACGACGTCCAGCCGCGCGGGCACGCCATCGAGGTACGCCTCTACGCCGAGGACCCCTGGCAGGGCTTCGCCCCCTCGCCGGGCAAGATCGAGATGCTCCGCTGGCCCGACGGCCCCGGCGTGCGGGTGGACGCCGGCGTCTATGAGGGATCGGAAGTCTCGATCTACTACGATCCGATGCTGGCCAAGCTGATCGTCTGGGCGGCCGATCGCGAGCACGCCCTCAACCGCCTGGAGCGCGCCCTCCTCGAGCTGCGCGTCGAGGGGATCCGCACCACCGCCCCCCTCTTCCACGCCCTGTTGGCGGATGCGGACTTCCGCTCCGGCAACCTCGACATCGGCATGCTCGACCGCAAGCTCGCCTCGGGCGAGCTGCATCCGGTGGCGCAGGAAGGAGACGGCATAGCGGCCGATCTTCCACTCATTGCCGCGGCGCTCGCCCACTACGAACAGGCGCACCGGCAGGGCGCCGCCGGCCCGGCCTCGCCCGCGGGCTCCCTGCGCTCGCGCTGGGGTACCGCCGGACGCCGCGGCTCCCTGCGAGGGGGAGGGTAGGTCATGGATCTGGTCGTCCGCCAGGGAAAGCGCGAGGAGAAGGTCCAGGTGCGCCGCGTCGACGGCGGCTACGAGGTGACCCTCGGCAAGCGCACCTACCATGTGGACTCCCTGCCGGCCCGCGCCGGCCTGCACAGCCTGCGGATCGAGGGGAGCCACCACGAGGTCGCCATCCGCAACCAGGGGGAGGGCACCTACTGGGTGAGCACCGCCCAGGGCGCCGGCCCCGTCGAGGTCGTCGACCCCCTGACCTATCTGGCCAACCAGGCCCTCGGCGCCAAGGGAGGCAAGCGCCGCAAGCGGGTGGACGCCTATATGCCGGGCCGCGTGGTCGCCGTCCTCGTTCAGGAGGGCGAAACGGTCACCGCCGGCCAGGGCATCATCGTTCTCGAGGCGATGAAGATGGAGAACGAGATCCGCGCCGAGCACGACGGGGCCGTCAGCAAGATCCACGTGCAGCCGGGACAGGCGGTCGACAAGGGCAATCCGCTGTTCGAGATGGAGTAGGGGGCTCATGCCCCTGCTCCCAAAGCCTCCTGCTGGCTGGGGCGCCCTGCCCTTCGAAACCTCACCCCCGGCCCCTCTCCACGGAGTGGAGAGGGGAGAATCCCTTGATGGCAGCAGGAGAGTAGGGGCGGGGCTTGTCCCCGCCCGCAACGTTGCTGGGCGGGGACAAGCCCCGCCCCTACGAAATCCCCGTGCGTCCAAGCCCTCCCTCTCCACTTCGTGGAGAGGGACCGAGGGTGAGGACTCGAAGGGCAGGCCGCCCCAGTGACCAAGGACGCTGTTGGGCGTGATGTCGTTGGGCATGGTGATGCTCGGCGCGGCCTCACCCCCCGAGCCCTCAAGCTCCTCCTCCTCGGCGCCTTTGCCATCCTCTGTCTGCACGGCCTGGTCTGGGACTCCCCCACCGTCGACGAGTTCACCCATCTCCCGGTCGGCTACTTCTACCTGAAGACCGGCGACTTCGACCTCGCCGCCCGCACGCCGCCGCTGATCAAGGCGCTGGCGGCGGTGCCGCTGCTGCCGCTCGATCCCCAGATCCGCACGGTCAAGCCCGCCCGCGAGAGCGCTTGGTACCCCTGGATCCTGGGCACCGACTTCATGCAGCGGAACCGGCCGGTCTTCGACCGCCTCTTCCTGCTCGGCCGGCTGCCGATCGTCCTCCTCGGGCTGCTGATGGGGTTGATCGTCTATCTCTGGGCGCGGGATCTATACGGCCCGGCGGCCGGCGTCGTGGCGCTCACCTTTTTCGCCTTCAATCCGACCCTGATCGGCCATTCCCACATCGTCACCGCGGACGTGGGGACGGCCACGTTCGTGGTGCTCGCGCTCTACCTGTTCCATCGCTGGATGCTCCAGCCGACTCCCAGCCGGTTGCTGCTGGCCGGCCTCGGGCTAGGGATCGCGCAGCTCGCCAAGGCCACGGCCGTGCTGCTCTATCCGATCCTGCTGCTGCTGCTGGTGATCGCCCTCGTGCGGGGAGAACGCCCCGTCGCCCGCCGCCTCGGGGGGCTCGCCGCGATCGTCCTGGTCAGCCTGCTCGTGCTCAACGCGGGTTATCTCTTCCAGGGGACGGGGAAGCCGCTGGGATCGTTCGAGTTCCAGAGCCGCTTCATGAAGGGGATCGCCGGCCACCTTCCGGGCGGGCTCCCGATGCCGCTGCCGGCGCCCTACCTCGTGGGGTTCGACGGCGTGCGGCTCGACGCCGAGTCGGGCGAGTTCCCCAACTACCTCTTCGGCCGCTGGTCGCGCCAGGGGACGCCGCTCTACTACCTGGTCTGCTTCCTGTTCAAGACGCCGCTGCCGTTCCTGATCGCTTGTCTGCTTGCCCCGTTCGTGCGCCTCCGGTCGCCACGCCCAAGAGGGGAGATCTACGCCGCCCTCCCCTTGGCGATCCTGCTGGTCTCCTACTCGGCCCTCACCGGCAACGTGAACTACGGCATCCGGCACATCCTGTCGGCGTTCCCGCTGCTGTTCATCTACGCGAGTCGTCTGACCCCCTTCTTCCTGGAACGGACCCTCGCCATCCGCCGCGCCGCCCTGGCCGGGCTGCTGATTTACCCCCTCTCGGCCGTAATCGCGACGCCAGACACCATCGACTACTTCAACCTCCTCGCCCGCGGCCGGGGGGACGAGATCCTGCTCGATTCCAATCTCGACTGGGGGCAGGGGCTGAAGCGCCTCCGCAAGTACATGGATCGCGAGGGGATCGACCGCATCGGCCTCGTCTACTTCGGCCACGTCGATCCCGCCCTCTATGGGATCGAGGGGTACTTCCCGCGTCCAGGCGAGCCCGGGCTGGTCGCCATCAGCGCCAACTTTCTCCATGGCTACGGCTATCTGACCTTCGCCGGCGGGCGGATGGTGCCCGTCCCGGCTGGGGCCTTCACCTGGGTCGCGCGCTACCCCCGGGTGGCGAACCTGGGTGGCGGGATGTTTGTTTACAAGATTGGGCCATAGGCGGCCCGTAGCCCGGCCGCCCGACGCGCTATCATCCTTTCGACCCAGCGCATCGCGGATCACGTTCTCCCCGGGAGACCTCATGAACGAGCCGACCTTCCGTTCCGTCGTCGAGATGTTCCAGCACCGGGTGACCTCCACGCCGGACGCCGAGGCCATGTCCGGCCGGCGCGACGGCCAATGGCACTCCATGACTTGGCGCGACGCCGACCGCCGCGTGCGCAACGTCGCCGGCGGCCTGCTGAACCTCGGGTTCAAGAAAGAGGAGCGTGGGGCGATCCTCGCCACCAGCCGGCCCGAATGGGTGATCGCCGACCTCGGCATCCTCGCGGCCGGCGGGGCGACTTCGACGATCTACACCTCGAACACCGCCGAGGAGAGCGCCTACATCCTGGAGGACTCGGGGTCGCGCGTCTGCTTCGTCGAGAACGCGATGCAGGAGGCGAAGCTCCGCCAAGTGCGCGACCGGCTCAGCGGCGTCGCTCATCTCATCCTGATCGACGGCGAGTCGATGGTTGCGGACGGCTGGACCATCACCCTCACCGAGCTGGAGAACCAGGGCAAGGCCTGGAACGCCGCGAACCCCGGCCAGTTGGACGAGCTGGCGGAATCGATCGGCCCCGGGGACCTCGCGACCCTCATCTACACCTCCGGCACCACCGGCAAGCCCAAGGGGGTGATGCTCACCCATGACAACTGGATCTTCGAGGGGGAGGCGATCGCCGAGCTGAACATCCTCGGCCCCACCGACAAGCAGCTCCTCTTCCTGCCGCTCGCCCACTCCTTCGGCAAGGTGCTGGAGATGGCCTTCATCCGCCTGGGAGTCGCCACCGCCGTCGACGGCGTCGTCGACGACCTGGTCGCCAACCTCGCCGTGGTTCGGCCCACGATCATGGCCGGTGTCCCCCGCGTCTTCGAGAAGGTCTACAACCGGGTGGTCACCGGCGCGCGGGAGGGGGGCGGGGTCAAGTACAAGATCTTCCAGTGGGCCCTGGACGTGGGCGGCCGGGTCTCCCGGCTGCGCCAGCAGGGGAAGCAGCCGTCCGGCATGCTCGCCTTCCAGCACCGGCTGGCCGACAAGCTCGTCTACTCCAAGCTCAAGGCCCGCCTGGGCGGCCGGCTCCGCTTCCTGATCTCCGGCGGCGCGCCGCTCTCGCGCCCCATCGCCGAGTTCTTCCACTCCTGCGACATCCTGATCCTCGAAGCCTACGGCCTCACCGAGACCTCGGCCGGCAGCACCGGCAACCGCCCCGAGCGCTACAAGTTCGGCACCGTGGGCCGCACCTTCAAGGGCGTCGAGGCCCGCATCGCCGAGGACGGCGAGATCATGCTGCGCGGGCGCAACATCATGCGCGGCTACTACAACCTTCCCGAGGCGACCGCCGAGGCCCTGGAGCCGGACGGCTGGTTCCACACCGGCGACGTCGGCCAGATCGACGCCGACGGCTTCATCACCATCACCGACCGCAAGAAGGACATCCTGGTCACCGCCGGCGGCAAGAACATCGCCCCGCAGAACATCGAAGGCCAGCTCAAGGCGAGCTGCCCCTACGTCTCCCAGGTCGTGATGCTGGGCGACCGTCGCCCCTTCTGCGTCGCCCTGGTCGCGATCAACGAGGAGACCACGGGCAAATGGGCTCGCGAGCACGGCATCGAGTCCAAGGATTACGCCGACCTCGCCTCCCGCCCCGAGGTCAGGCAGCTCATTCGCGACGGCATCGACGCCGTCAACGCCAACCTCGCCTCCTACGAGCGGATCAAGGACTTCCACCTCCTCGACCACGACCTCTCCGTGGAGTCGGGCGAGATGACCCCGAAGATGAGCGTCAAGCGCAAGGTCGTGGAGAGCCGGAACCAGGAGATTCTGGAAGGGTTCTACCGGGAGACGGTGGCGCGGATCTGAGGGGCGGGGCCGGGGCGTTGGTAGCCTGCGACCGCTGCCCGGGATTTCAATCCCGGGCGGCGAGGCCACCAACGCCATCCCACTGCCAAATCCCGGCGGACGGTCTTCCGGATCCCAGGACAACCGCCAAAATCGCCACCCCAGCGTCCGTCTTTCCTGGGAAACGCTCCAGATCGTATCCCAGCGCTCGAATTCCTTGGATGGCGCTCAAGATAACGATCCGCGCGCCGATCTTCCTTGGACAACGCTCCGGATCGTCATCCAAGCCGCCATCTTTCTTGGATGGCGGCACGGATCGTTTCCTAAGCGCCCATCTTTCTTCGCCAGCCATCGGGGAAGCGAAAAAAGGCGTTGGGAAGGCTCAAACTGGGGCGGGGAAGCTAAAACGAGCGCCGGGCCGTTAAAAACGGAGCAGTCCTGGCATCTTCAGTCCCGGTACACTATTTCAGATGCCCATCTCCCGCCGAGACCTCCTCCGTCTCTCGATCGCGGCCGGCGCCGCCTCTTCGCTCGGCCTTGCTACGGATAAAAGGAAGACGCCCAAGACTCCCGCCGCGACCCCCGGCTACCTCGACGCCGCCGTCCGCGCGGCCCGCTGGATCCGCACCGCCCGAATCGAGACGCCCGAGGGGTACGTCTGGCTGAGCGGTCCCGAGCGGCCGGAAGGCTTCGACATTACCCCGAATCTCTACACGGGAAGCGCCGGCATCGTTCTCTTCCTCCTGGAGCTCGCCCGGGCCACCGGCGACAAGGCGCACCGTGAGGAGGCCGTGGCCGGCGCGGACGCCCTGATCGTCTCCCTGCCGGAGAAAATTCGTCTGGACCGGGAAGAGAGCGGCCTCTATACCGGAGTCGCCGGCCTCGGCTTCACCCTCGGCCAGGTCTTCAAGGAGACCGGCGACGAGAAATACCGGAAGGCCGCCGTCCGCTGCCGCGACCTGATCCACGCCGCCGCGCAGCCCGCCGGCAGAGGTGTCGAGTGGGGCGGGGTCACGGACATCATCGGCGGCGCCTCCGGGACCGGCCTCTACCTCCTGCACACGGCGCGAACGATGGACGACTCCGCCTCCCGGGATCTGGCGGTGAAGGCCGGGCTGCGGCTGATCGAGCTAGGCATCCCCGAGGGGGGCGGTCGCAAGTGGCGGATGGACCCCAGCTTCGAGCGCCTCATGCCCAACTTCTCCCACGGCACCGCGGGAGTCGCCTACTACCTTGCCACCCTCCACCGCGAGACCGGCCGTCAGGAGTTTCTCGACGCCGCCCTCGCCGGAGCGCGCTACCTCCAGGCCATCGCCAACACCGAGGGGGATACCTGCCTCATCTTCCACGACGAGCCGGACAACAAGAAGCTCTACTACCTCGGCTGGTGCCACGGCCCGGTGGGAACCTCCCGCCTCTGGATCCGCCTCGACCAGATCGACGGCAAGGCCGGCTGGCTCAACTGGGCGAAGAAGGGAGCGAAAGGCATCCTGGCGAGCGGCATCCCCGAGCACCAGACCCCCGGCTTCTGGAACAACCTCGGCCAGTGCTGCGGCTCCGCCGGAGTCGCCGACTTCTTCCTGGATTTTGGAAAGCTTACTGGCAATGCTGCCTATACGGGCTTCGCCCGTCGCGTTGCTAGGAACATACTCGATCGCGCTACCGCGACCGCCGGTGACGGCTTGAAGTGGGTTCATGCAGAGCATCGCGTGAAGCCGGAGTATGTCTACGCTCAGACGGGGTACATGCAGGGTGCGGCGGGAATTGGGATGTTGATGCTGCGGATGGATGGGGAAGAGAAGGGGCGGGGGTGGGGGTTCAAATTACCAGACGATAGAATAAGAAGAAGGGAACAGACATGCCGGAAATTGAGAGAGGTGACTTCCCGGGCGGTTCTAAGTCGCGAGTAAATCGCGCCGGTGAAAATGTCCGTGCTGGAAGGCTAACCTCGGAAGATCTCCAAGTTATCGAGGAGTGGCGAGCCGCTCACCGTGCTGTCCTTAATACATTCCAGGCGATTTTACGCAACCGAACTCGTGGAACAAGTATAACTGTAGCTCAGCGGCATAAGCGCAGGCGAACGATCTTTGATAAGCTGAGAAGATTGTCCGGAATGCAGTTGGCTCGCATGGATGATATTGCGGGGTGTCGCCTAATTTTTCAGGACATTGGGGGTCTTTATTCGTTTCGGTCTGAGTTTCACAAGGCCCGATTCTACCATAGGCACCGCAATGAAATAGATAAATACGACTACATAAAGCGGCCCAAGTCGACCGGCTATAGGGGAGTACATGACGTGTATGAATACGATGTAAATTCTCGTGTTGGACGAAGGCTTGCCGGTTTATACGTCGAAATTCAGTATAGAACTCTTGTGCAGCATGCCTGGGCCACAGCTGTTGAGGTTATCGGATATATTAGTGAAAGTCAGCCAAAGTTCCAAAAGGGAGATAGGCGCTATGAGCAAGTAATGGCTCTTTCTAGCGAAATTTTGGCAAGAGCTTTCGAGGATTCGAAGGGTCCATTCCCAGAGCTCGAAGATCTTGAGGTTGTAAGGCAATTTCTAGTACTAGACCGAGAACTATCCTTGCTTACAACGTTGCGAGGCTTGAACGCTGCCGATCAGGCCGTATCAGAGAAGAGAAATGCAATTCTTATTCTGTCGGGACCGCGAGATCTCGAAATATTAACCTATCGGGATTCTACCGAAGCGCTACGTGCGTTGTTTGAGCTAGAAAAGCAGATGCCTGACCGCGACATTGTTCTGGTCCGAGCTGACACCAGTGAAGAAGTGAGGTTGGCATTCAGGAGTTATTTTTCAGACGCCCGGGACTTCATCCGATTAGTTGAAGATGGCTGCGCAAAGTTATCGAGCGCTGGTAGTTCTTCTAGGCCTCGGCGGGGACGCAAAGGCCCAGTTACTCGGTAAGCCAGCCTGGATGGACGGTCTTGTTCTATCCAGGAAGGACTGTCAAGTTGCCCTATAGTCTTGAATCGGGAGCAGCCGGCCGATTCAGATCGCCCCTGGACGAGGCCTCTTGGATTTCGCGACAGCGCGAGGGGTGTGATTCGTAGCGGGAGATGTGAACTCAACCTCTGCGAAGCTCCCGGAGCAACTCGTCTCCGGAGACGAACTCTACCCTGTCAGCATCCTCGATTGCGAGGAGAAGCTCGGCCTCCGCCTCGGGTCCGAGGGTGAAGCTCTCCCGGTCTTCGGGATCCAGGATCGTGACCACTACACCCTCGGCGAAGTCTTCTCCAGGGATTTCGATCCTGCCGTTGACGACGGTTCCGGTAGTGACTCGCATGGAAGGATTCTACGTCATCCCAGGGGCATAGGAATCTCTCCGGCGAAGGCGGTAGAGACGTCACAAGGTCCTGAACGACACCCTTGGAAGGCCACGGGGACCGCGTGACGTCTCCGTCGGAGGGCATACCGTTGCCGATGGCAAGGCCGGATATGGGATATGGGCGGGCCGGACAGCCATCCTTGCTGAAGGGGATCTCACCTTCCCGACCCGCCGCTGTGGCCTTCTCGCGGGAAGTTGTCACCGATCGTCCTAAATTCCCCCCCGTGGATCACCTAAAAATCCCCCCCTCCTCCCAACCGTGAGAGCGAGGTATGGGATGGACAGCAGCGTGGGAAGCGAGATGCTAGCCGTGGTGCCTGAAGGCGCCACGGAGGA